>JAIYAX010000025.1 GCA_027488815.1 Cytophagaceae bacterium
ACCAACAAGGTACTGATACGCTTTCCCTTGTTGGTGTTGTGGGCAAGCCTTTCGGGCAGCTCACCAACAAGATTCGTTTTATCATCAACATTTCGATTATAACCTAGCCCTTGTTGGTGTTGCGGGTGGCAAGTGGGTGGATCACCAACAAGGTACTGATTCGCTTGCCCTTGTTGGTGTTGCGGGAGGTAAGCGGGCAGCTCACCAACAAGATTCGTTTTATCACCAACCTTTCGATTACCCTCCCTTGTTGGTGGGGCTAACGCACTAAACCCAAGTTAACACCAACAAGGGCCTTGAGTTCACCAACAAGATTCGTTTTATCATCAACATTTCGATTATAACCTAGCCATTGTTGGTGTTGTGGGTGGCAAGTGGGTGGATCACCAACAAGGTACTGATACGCTTGCCCTTGTTGGTGTTGTGGGAAAGCCTTTCGGGCAGCTCACCAACAAGATTCGTTTTATCACCAACCTTTCGATTATAACCTAACCTTGTTGGTGGGACTAACGCACTAAACCCAAGTTAACACCAACAAGGGCGTAGTTTAACCTCCAAGAGCCTGGCTAAGGTCTTCGATCAAGTCTTCCACATCTTCTACCCCTACACTAAGTCTAATGAGGGAGTCCATAATCCCGGCGGATTCACGCTCGGCTTTTGGAATGCTTGCATGAGTCATGGTGGCCGGGTTGCTGACCAGTGATTCTACACCGCCCAACGATTCAGCCAAAGCAAACAGCTGAAACCTTTTAAGTACTTTTCTGGTATTGGCTTCGGAGTCGTCTTTGAGGGTAAATGAAATCATCCCTCCAAAGTCTCTCATTTGAGATTTTGCTATTTGATGGTTGGGATGATCGTCGAAACCGGGCCAGTAAACTTTTGCCACTGCGGGATGTGATTTAAGGAACTGGGCGATTTGCTTTCCGTTCTCACAGTGGCGTTGCATTCTAAGATGCAGCGTTTTGATTCCTCTGAGCACCAGAAAACTATCCATAGGCCCCGGTACGCCTCCGGTAGAATTCATGATAAAATGAAGCTTGTCAAAAAGTGCTTTATCATTCATCACCAAGGCACCCATCACCACATCTGAATGTCCTGACAGGTACTTGGTTACTGAGTGCATCACAATATGGGCTCCCAGGTCCAGCGGGTTTTGTAAATAGGGTGTTGCAAACGTATTGTCGACACAAAGAGTAAGTTTATGTTGCTGAGCAAGGGATGCCATTGCCCTGATGTCTACGATATTCATCAGTGGGTTGGTGGGGCTTTCGACCCAGAGCATTTTAGTCGCAGGGGTAATATGTGCCTTTATACTTGATGCATCCAGCATATCCACAAACTTGAATTTGAGACCCAAATCTTGAAATACCCGAACAAAAAGTCGGTAAGTACCACCGTATAAGTCTTTGGTTGCGATGATTTCATCTCCCGGTTTGAAGAGTTTAAGCACACTGTCCACTGCCGCCATGCCGGATGAAAAGCAAATGCCATAGTTCGCATTCTCAAGGGCTGCGATGCTGTCCTGAAGGCATTTACGGGTTGGATTTTTACCACGGGCATATTCATAGCCTTTGTTTACGCCGGGTTCCTCCTGTACATAGGTAGATGTTTGGTAGATTGGGGTCATGATCGCTCCAGTTACCGGATCAGGATGTACCCCTGCATGAATTGCTTTTGTTCCAAACTTCATAAATGCTTCTGTTATCTTCGTTCTATGGTTCAATGAAGGGGCAATTTATAAAAAGCCAATGGACTTAAGAGCAGGGGTTAGAATTGCCAGAAAGCTTATCAAGACATCTCCCTTGCAAGGGCTTTGGTTCCTATTGGTTTGGCTCAGTCCGGTATTTTCCTCGGCTTCCTTGTTTTACCTTTCTTACCAATACCGTTCCTTGACTCTGGATCAGCCGGTCTTGCTCTACCTATTCTTATTTATGAGTATTCCCTTGCTAGCTTCCGGCTTATTGGTCTCCACCAGCCTTTGTGTAGCCATGGGATATCTTCAAGGCTGGACAGCCCTTTTTTACTTGTTTCCAGCTTATCTGGCAGCTGCCTTTGTAGGTCGATGGATCTTTGGAAAATGGTGGGAGCCTGTATTTCAGGCCTTGTTGGCAGAGATTCCCAATCTGGAACGTGAGATAAAGTTTTTTCATTTCAACGCCTTCCTGACGGTTCTGTCCACGAGGGTGATGCCTGTCTTACCGTTTGCCCTGATGAATGTGGCCTATGTGTTTTTAAAAATTCCTGGCAATGCTTTTTACATGGGTTCCGCAGTTGGCATGCTTCCAAGAGCGGCCTTGAGTGTGTGGGCTGGTGCCCTTGCCTATGAGGCACAACAAGATCCGGGTTACTTTCTGTCACACAAATGGTATTCTTTGGGGCTGTTCTGTTTGTTTTGTCTTGCATTTTTAGGAATGATCATCATTTTAAAACAAAGAAATAGGAGATAACAAGGCTCATGTATAAACTTGCATTCAAACTAAGCCCATGAAAAAAGTACTTGCCTTCATCACCGCTACAATTTGCTCCATTACTGGGCTTTATGCTCAGCAGGAGTTTAGCTCATTTACGGCCACAGGACGTGCCGGTGTCTCCACCACGATGACGACCGACTACCAGTCTATCGGGATCAACCCAGCCAATATGGCGTTTAAAGGGCGGTATAAAGAGAAGTCCATCGCAATTGGTTTTCTTGAAGTGGGCTCCTCCATTCATTCAAGGGCACTTACCCGTTCACAACTAGCCCAATCCACATTTGATTTTGACCAAACAGATTTTAACCTCAAGCAAAAACTTGAAGCCGCCAAACAGTTTGCCGATAACCCACTGGCAATCAATTTAGATGCCGCCGTTCTGGGTTTTTCAATACAGTTGCCAAAGATTGGTGCTTTTGGGTTTACAGTACGTGATCGGTTTCAATGGTATTCAAGGTTCAGTACCCAAATGTCCGATATTGTATTTGCCGGCTACAACAGCCAGTATTTTGATACCCTTGTGCTTAGCAACGGAAACGCCATCCTGAACAATCCCAATCTGGCCGACAGTCTGAGAAACCAGGTAACCAGAGGAATTACAGGCAACCCTTTGCAGCTGGGAACCATTCTGGATGGTGCCAGAGTGAATTTTTCATGGGTAAGGGAGTACAATTTCAGCTATGCCAATAAAGTATTGGAAACGGATAACCTTCAATTGATGGCAGGGGTTGGTTTTAAGTACATCCAAGGCTTTGCCGGGATAGACATCAGGGGCGAAGCGGGAGCCGCTACTCTTGGTTATGCCAGTCTTTCACCAGCTTTTGGGGTGAGTTTCGGGGATGCAGAGAAGAATAACCCTAACAAACTGACCGGCGGAGGCTTACAAAGCACAGGTACCGGATTCGGTGCTGACTTTGGGTTAAATCTGGTTTATAAAGAAAAGCTGAAAATGGGTTTCTCGGTCACCAACTTAGGCTCTATGACCTGGAAATACAATTTGTACGATCTCCAAAATTCACAAGTGATTGATGTGACCTCCAATGGTTTTGAGAACTACAATATCTTTACACAGGCCGGTGAGTTTACAGGAGATGAAGGCATCTTCAATTGGACAGCAGCAGCATCTAAAACCGTAGCACTACCTACATTGGTTCGTGCAGGAGCAAGCTTGCTGATCAATGATCTGGCTGAGGTAGGCGTAGATGTGGTGATGCCGGCAAATCAGGAAGTGGGTAGCTTTGAAAGAGCCATCATCTCTGCAGGTGGTGACCTGTATGCCTTACCTTGGTTAAGACTTTCTTCAGGATTTACCGTTGGAGGCAATTTGGAGCAGCGTCTGAACATGCCCATCGGTGTCACATTTGTTCTGGGAGATCAAGGTTCTTATGAAGCCGGTATTGCTTCCAGAGACGTACTTACCTATTTCTTGCAAGACGGCCCAACACTTTCAGTGGCTTTTGGCTTCCTGCGCTTTAGGCTCTAGGGGAGCTGAAGGCTATTACTCAACACTTGGCGATTGCTTCTGGTTTTTATCAGGAGATTTTTTGACTTGTGGTCGATGAGCATGTCCGCATGTGTCCCAGACACCTTCTTTCGTGTCACCTTACTTTTATCTGAGTGAACAAAGACCTCTGTCTCATTGGTCAGGGTGTTGCTGATGATCAGGATATGCACATTGTCGGTTTTTTCAAATCGAATCGAATTGGTTTCGGTGATGAACAGGCTTTCAGCATATAGAAGATTTCCTTTTTCATCGTACCATTCCAGACCTTTGGACGACAATTGCAGGAAGCCCCAGTTGCTTTGCTGCTCATTTCTTAGGTGAATAAAACGACTATCCCGGTCTTGACGAGGCAACGTTTTGGTCAGTAGCTCCTGTCCTTTCAGGCTTACACGGTAAAATATGCCCAGTTCGCTGATGATGTTTATGCTGGATCGCTCTTCATCGCTTCCGGCTCTTAAAACAGGACTTTGTAAAAACCGACCTTCCAGCTTTACAGGGAAGCCTTTGATGGGCTCTCCTTTTCGGTTAAATGCATATAGATGGCCTTTTTCTCCGAGACAAACCAGGTAGTCCTTTCCTCGCACCCTTATGTTTTTTGCCGGACTGACAGATTTATCTTCCAGTTTTTTAGGGTTCCAACCTTCTAATGCCTGTCCATTCAAATCGAAAAGGTAAAGCTCACCCGACTCAGTTGAAGCAGAAATGCGGTAATTGCCACTTTGATCATAATCGATTAGTTCCAATGGTTTCTTTCGAAGAACTGTTGTAAACTGAATGACTGAGTCAAGGGCTTTTCCATCCCAATCAAGAAATTGTAGCCCCTTGCCTAGTTGAATCATAAATGCACCCTGCTGTTTTTTGGGAAGCAAGAAAGGTTTTAGGCTAATTGGGTCTGAAAGCGTTTTCTCCCAGACCACTTTCCCGGCAGGATCAAGCATCCTGAATGTTTGCATAGAGTCTTGAACCATAGTCACTTCAGTGGCTTTATTTTTCATTTTAAACACAAAAGGTCCGGCAATCAGCGGATGAGAAAGCTCAACAGCCAATGGTCCTTGATCCACCTCTGAAGTGCTCACTGAACTTCTTTTTTCAAATGGGATATTCAGGCTAAGATATTGGTGCTCTTTGGTTTCATTGGAAAAGGCAAGGAAAAAGTAAGGGACATCAAAACCAACTGGAACCGACTGTTTAATCACCCCGAAAAGCGAGCTATCAGAGACCTGTGAAAACAAATCATCCAGAAAAGAAGCGCTGAAATAACTGAAGTAGTTCAAAGAACCGGCATGCTCGATCAGCTCATTTTTGTAATAAGTGTCACGGAACCAGTTCAATTCGGAGTCATGGCATTCCAGCAAAGCCTTAATCGTTTCGCTATTGTTTGCCAGTAGAAGTACATCCTCACTTATGCACCAATACGTCACTGGAAAACCGGTGATCGGCAGGCCAAAAAGTTTTTGGGGCAATTCATTTATGTCCAGAAAATGGATGGTTTCATTCTTGAACAGTTCATTATGGATACTATCACCTTCTGAAAGAGGGCTATACTCCTCAAGTTTTTTCATGGCACCGGCCATCTCTTCCGGTTTTATCTTAATCAAAACAGCCAATTCAGGATCATTTTCTTCGACAGGTTTTAGTTCCAGGTATGCGATTTCGTTTTTGATGCATTCGAAGAAAAGCCCGGGTGATAGCCTGTAGGTTTGGGTTAACTCATTCCATTTTGACCGCACAGGATGTACAGATGCCGAATCAGCAGCAACAAGTTGCTGATAGAATTCTTCTCCTGAATTAAACATCCATAGCTGGAGCTGCTTGCAATTGATGGGGAAATAATTCCACAATTGAGGTTCCTGTGGCCGATTGGCAATGAGGTACTTTGACAACGTATGGGTACCCACAGATGAAGTGAAGCCTGCCCAGAAAGCTGTGTTTTTGTAGGATTGGGCATCCAACACAAGGGGTTGAGCATATTGCCCCAAACCAAACCAACTCATAGGGCTTGAAGGAGCCGATTTCCTGAGATGAGAGAGCAATGCTGGTAGATTGACATGCATCCTGACGGGCAGTTCCTGACTCAGATTTAAATTATGCTCCTGATAGGATCCAAATGGGAATTTTTTAAGCCCGGAAGACTTTTGACTTCGGATGATATCTTCAAGATGGAATGAGTTACGGGAGCCAATAAGCCAGTTTTTTAGAAAAATGAAGTGAAAGATCTTTTGATTTTGTTTTTTCAACTCATGAATTTCCACATCCTGATACCTCCGCTTTGATACGGTGAAGGATTTTTCCTCAAGCACTCTTTTGATCCATTCATTCACCAAAGCAGACTGTTCTTGCTGCAACAGCTCAAGGTAATACACTTCTTCTATGGATTGGTTTGGGTCAGAGTGGGCTGAAACATAAAACCTTTCACCTACGAGTGTATTGAGCTCTTTGGCCCAATGAACATAGCCCTGAGCCAATGACCAGTCCCTGAGACCCTTTAGCTGATTTGTCGAATGCATGAAAAAGCGCATCGATAATTGCGCTGCCGACTGCGAAGTTGAATCGAACAATACCTTTCCTGCACGTATATCCAGAACCACCAATGCCTGGGAGGGCACTAAATCTTGAATGCTGATTGTTTTTTCCCGAAAAGAGGGATACAGAAAATACAAACCGGCAGATAAGACGAGGACGAATACAAGGGCAATAGAGACAAAGCGTAGCTTCATGCAGTAAAAAAAGGGATAATTTGCAGGAGTATAAAGGAAAGAGGAAATCGCATTTGATGAAAGCAGTAGTACAGCGTGTTTCTTGGGCTAAAGTGAGTGTTGGAAGAGAGGAAATTGCAAGAATCGATCAGGGATTTATGATTTTACTTGGGGTAGGAGTGGAGGATGATGAGCAGGAAGCAAAAAAACTGGCTGAGAAAATCATTAAGTTGAGGTTGTTCAACGATGAGCAGGGAAAAATGAATCGAAGCATTAAAGAAGTTGAGGGGGAAATTTTATGCATTAGCCAATTTACGCTATTTGCTGATACCAGAAAAGGCAACAGACCCTCATTTACCGGGGCAGCACCGGGCGAGAAAGCCTCTGAATTGTATCGGTCGTTCTGTAAGTTTCTGGAAGAGTTTTTGGGCAAATCCATTCAGACAGGCCGATTTGGTGCTGACATGAATGTAGAATTACTGAATCAGGGGCCGGTTACGATTTTAATCAACACACAAGAATCATGAGCATCGAAGAGTATCAGCAGCAGGTTGACCAATGGATACAGACGATTGGAGTGAGGTATTTCAATGAACTTACCAACTTGGCATTGCTTACAGAAGAGGTGGGTGAGGTTGCCAGAATCATTGCCAGGCGCTATGGCGAACAATCTGAAAAAGAGAATGATATCGAAATGTCCCTGGCTGATGAACTTGCTGATGTCATCTTTGTAGTCACCTGCCTAGCCAACCAGACAGGGGTAAATCTCAACGAAGCACTTGAGGCCAACATGAAAAAAAAGAGCAGCAGAGATCGTTTAAGACATATCTCTAATCGTAAGTTAAAGCGATGAATTGTCTGGCAGGGATATTGCAAGGTTGTTTTAATTGAATACTTTTGCCATTCAATAGCGGAATACGATCCAATTGCTGAATTACATTAGTCTAAATAAGCGAACCCAAAGAATAATTCCTTCGTTAAGAAGGTATTTATCGCTATTTTTGATCGTACTTATCACCTTAACCGCAACTTCATTCGCTCCAAGTCGAATGCCTGACCCCAACAATAAGATTAGAATGTTGTATATTTGGTCATGTACTCAGGCCGTTCAATGGCCCGAAACGTCAAACAATTCAGCGGAATTCACTATTGGTGTATATGGGGAGTCAGAGCTTTTCTCTGAAATAAGCACAGCGATTGGCCCCAGAAAAGTTGGAACTAAACCGGTACTTGTCAAATCTTTTGAGAGCCTTTCTAAAGTAGATCAGGTTCAAATTCTATATGTAACTCCTGAACGAAGCAGCGATATTCCTGCTTTGGTAAACAAGTTTGCAGGTAAAGGTGTGTTGATTATCTCTGAAAAAGAGGGAATGGCAAAGAAAGGTGGATCAACCATTAATTTCATATTCAAGGAAAGTAAGTTAA
This sequence comes from Cytophagaceae bacterium, assembly GCA_027488815.1. Taxonomy (GTDB): domain Bacteria; phylum Bacteroidota; class Bacteroidia; order Cytophagales; family JAIYAX01; genus JAIYAX01. The sequence goes on from JAIYAX010000025.1 coordinate 8,097, forward strand.
AATACGAATTCAATAAAAGTAATGCTGAGAAGTTTGGGCTGAAATTAGGCCTTCAGCTAGCCACTTTAGGAGTTGAAGTAAATTGAAGAAGCTTAGCTACATATTGACCCTTCTTATTCTGACTGTGGCCTACAGCCAGGCACAGGTGATCAATCTCACTCTGGCAGAGAAACTACATTCTGAAGGGAAACTTGAGTTGGCTAAATCAGCAATAAATGAGGCGGCACTAAATAGTCAAACCCTGAACAATCCAAGGACCTGGTACGTACGATTGTTTATCTATAAAGACCTGTTCAAAGAGGCGAAAGGATTTAAAGAAAGAATAGCAGAGGCTGAGAATAACAGGAAAATCGCTATCGAGAGCGGTAGAAAATGTATTGACTTGGACACCAAGAAGGAGTACAATAAAGAGTGTTACCAGATTATCAACTTCCTGAGGAGTTCAATCCTTTCGGATGGATATACTTCATTCAAAGCAAAAGACGATAAGAATGCGATCCGATTGCTTGAAGAGTTCATGTTAATCACCAATTCATTTACCAATACGCAGGAAGATGCTCAAGCCAATTTTATCGCAGGGGTAGCATGTTACAGGTCAAATGAACTTCTGAAAGCAAGTAACTTTTTATCGAAAGCCGTTATGCTCAATTATCCTGACGGAGCACTTTATGTATATCTGGCCAAAGTATTGTGGTTGCAAAATAAACAAATGGAGGCTGTTCTTACTCTTGAAAAAGGATTTGAGCGCTATCCAAAGATGAAGGAAATAGTCTCTAATCTTTATGAGTTCAATAAAGAACTGAAGAGATATGAGAACAACAGACAAGTGTTGACGAAGGCAACCGTCAACAATCCTGCTGATATTGATTATTGGATACTCCTTGCCATCACATATGAAGACCTGGCAGAATTGAAATCTGATTTGGACAAAAACAATGTTTTGGATAGTGCAAAGATTGCCTATAAGAAAGCGCTGGAGCTTAATCCAAATGATGATGTGGCCAGTTCTAATTTGGGAATCTTGTTATATAATCAAGGGGTTAATATCATCAATACCGTAAGTATTGATACAGATATCGTTGGTATTGGAGAAATACAGGGCAAGGCATTGGTAATGTTTAAAGAATCACTACCCTACATGCTCAAGGCTTTCGAATTGAATCCCAAGCGCAAGGAAACCCTCAAGGGATTGGAGAACATCTACCACATCATTGGTGAGTTCGATAAGTCCAATCAGTTCAAGCTGCTTTATCAAAAAGAGTCTGAGTAGTCTGACAAGATGATAGGAAATATTTTTTTTCCTGTGCATCATATGCCAAGTAAACTTATTTTTGGGTCTATAAACCTTTGAAATTGAGGTACAGACTAACCATAGGACGGAAAATTGGGATCGGTTTTGGTATCCTTATCTTCCTGACTCTCATCAACTTCGTACTCACGCTGGATACGGTCAACAAAAGTACTGACCTTAACAACAGCATCAATACCATCTACACGCCTTCTGTGCAGTTGTTTGAACGGCTCAATTACATGCTGCTCAGATCAAATAAGTACATCGAAAACTGGGTGGCAAGAGATGTAGAAGCTCCGTCTTCACCTGTCAAGGAACCCCTGCGCAAAATCATCAATGTAGAGTATCCAGCCCTGAAAAAGCAAATCAGGGAAATGAGTAAGTATTGGCCTGAGAAGGATCAAAAAAGAGTTGATACGCTTATTATTAAGATTGATGCTCTTTTTCATGACCACTATTCACAAGTGATGAATGGCCTGAACTCCTATGAAAGTTATCAGGATCCGATCATTAAGTTCATGTGGTCAGACTATGTCTACGCAGCAACCATTCCAGTTGAAATTGAGCAAATCCAGAAAGAACTCTCAGCGATCATAGAGTACGAGCGAAACAATGCCGACAAAGCCAGCAATCAAATGGTGGACTCGTTTGACGTGCTGCAAACGGTAGTAAGGAACTCAGGAGTATTGCTCGTTATCGGAGGTATTTTGATTGCCTTCTTCACTATTCGCACCATTGTAAAACCAATCAAAGAGCTTCAGGGAGTTATTCAATTGCTTGGGAAAGGTATTTTCCCCAAAGAGAACATCATCAAAGGCAATGATGAGATTGGTGAAATGTCGATTGCGCTTGAAAACCTGATCAATGGCTTAAAGCGAACAACAGATTTTTCAAGAGAAATAGGAAATAGCAATTTCAAAGCACATTATGATCCACTTTCCGCACAGGATGTTTTAGGACATGCCTTGCTTAAAATGCGTGGTCAGTTAAAAGAAAGTGAACAGCGCTTGGAAGCTAAAGTGTTAGAGCGTACTCAGGAGGTCATCAAACAGAACAAAGAGATACAGAAGCAGAGAGATGAGATCGAGGAGAAGAATAAGAGTTTACAGGTTCTTTATCAAAATGTAACGGATAGTATTCGCTATGCCAAGCGAATACAGCAATCCATTCTTCCTCCGATTGAAGTGGTCAGAGAGGCGTTACCAGAGTCATTTGTGCTATACAAACCCAAAGATATTGTTTCCGGGGATTTTTATTGGATGGATGATAGCATGAAGGATATTACCTGGATCGCTGCAGTTGACTGCACAGGTCATGGTGTTCCCGGGGCATTTATGTCCATCATTGGTTATAATTCACTTAACCAGATCATCGTTGAGAATAAGCCTTCGGTATCTGCAGCAGCAGTGCTCAATAGGCTTAAAGCATTGGTTAGCCAATCCTTGAGGCAAACCCAGGATGGTGAGTCTTCCAAAGATGGAATGGACATCGCACTTTGTAAAATTGATAAAAAGAAGAAAGTGATTGAATTTGCCGGTGCTTTCAACCCCTTGCTTTATATCAAAACCTCACAAAGCAATGAACTACTGGAGATAAAAGGAAACAAATTCCCCATTGGTATCTACATGCAGGAGGAAGATGAGCAGTTCACCAATCATCAGATCAAAATTGATGACGGCGACTCCTTCTACATCTTCTCCGATGGCTATGCAGATCAGATCGGTGGACCAAGGAATAAGAAATTCCTCATTAAGAACTTTAGAAACCTGCTTTGCGAAATATATATGGAAAGTATGGAAAGGCAAAGGCAGATCCTTAATGAAACTCTGGAGGAGTGGAAAGGTGAGCACGATCAGGTAGATGATATTCTTGTAATTGGTTTCAGGCTATAATTAAGCAATGAAAGAGAAAGATTGTAACTTTGAGTTTGGCAATTACCCAATAAACATGGTGAACCCAACTCGTATAAACTAAGCCACATGATTGACCTATACAGTTTATATGAAAGAATGCATGATAACAACATCATGCTGTCTTTTAAAGGCGAGGTTACTTTTGATCTGATCGACTCTATCTTAAAGATTATAGAAGGTCGTTTGGACAAAATGGAAGACGACCGAAAGACCATGAAAAAAGTCTACAATATTTTGGTTGAGTGTTTGCAGAATCTTTGCCATCATGTTGACTCAATTGAGATGGATGAGACCATGGCAAACATGAACAGAACAGCAATACTTATCATTTTTAGTGATGAGCATGCCTATCATGTAGTTACGGGTAACTATATCCAGAATGAGAATGTGACACCATTACGCTCCTGGTTAGATCAGATAAACTCTAACACCAAAGAGGAGCTAAGGGAGTTGTACAAGAAAATCCTAAACAACGAGCAGTTCTCAGCCAAAGGTGGAGGTGGGTTGGGCTTTATTGATATTGCCCGTAAATCCGGACAGAAGTTGCTGTACAATTTTCAGCCTGTCAATACCAAGTATTCATTTTTTAGTTTTCAGATCAACATACCTAAACAGTAGTATAGATACTGCCATGGAGCCACTTATTATAGAACCATCAAATACCACACCTAAAGTTAAGTTTGATCCTGCAACCGGGGTTATGCTACTAAGCGGCAGGTCTACTCCTGAAAACTCAGTCGAGTTTTACAAACAGATGTTGGACTGGCTTGACGAGTATGCAGGCAGACCTTGTCAGCGAACGGAACTCAATATCAAACTTGAGTATTTTAATACCTCATCATCCAAATGCCTTCTTGATATTTTCAAAAGCTTCAATAATCTGCATAAAGCAGGTAATGACGTGATTGTAAAGTGGTATTATGAGGAAGAGGATGAAGATATGCAAGAGGCCGGTGAAGATTACTCCGACTTACTAAATGTTCCATTTGAGATCATAGAGGTAAAGGAGTAAGATGAAGAAAAGCGAGATCTTCGAGAAGGAAGGCAATTATGTAGAGGAGCTTAGAGAGTATTGCGATATGCAATCGGCCAATGTACCCGAACTGAGGACCAAGCTTCTTGAGACTGTCAACCATTATGAAGAGCTCATCAACCAGGCGCAGCTTATTACCAAAGTAAGTGACCGCCTTCAGCACAAACTCAATAACCTGAATGACAAACTTAATGTCAAAAACATTGAGCTTCAGGAAACCATTGATGAATTAACCAAGGCAAGGGCAAGCCGTAAGGCCACCACGATCGTTCTTGTGGTAGCGATAGCTCTTTTCTTTTTCTCTGAGGCCTTGCTAGAGCCTTACATCGAGACACATACAAGTAATTTTTACCTGGGTTTTGCAGCCAAGTTTGGACTCATGTTGCTCCTCAAACCTATTGATTTTGTGATTGAGAAATGGTTGTTGCAAGATGCCCTTAAAAAAGCCGGCAAAACCGGTTAGGAGTCAGATAACTAAAGCCTCCCCATTAAAGTACGGGACAACAGGGTAAAGATCCTCGGAGAGGCAAAATTCTATATCCCGCTCAATTCCAAGGCCTTGTAGCCTTTTCACATGCGAACTTTTTTGGATAAGCTCCCATTTGTTCAGCATTGACTGTTGATACAGGCTCAAAGCAAGCAAATTGTCGTCAGTGGATGAGCTGAAATGAGGCAGTAGTTTATGAAGAAGTGCGCCTGTAAAAAGCGTATCCTCGATGTTTGGCTTACCTTTCCAGGCGGCGCACAAAAGCAAAGTGTCTTGATTTTTCTCGATCAGGAATTTGCTTAAAGCAGTGATGTTTAAAAAGCCCCCGATTAGGATCAATGAAGCACTTGAAGATTTACTGATCGCTTCTGTTCCATTTGTAGTGGTGAAAACGATGGTTTTTCCTTTAAGCTCCTCTGCCATGTAGCTGAATGGAGAGTTACCAAGATCAAATCCCTCTGCTTTTTTGCCATCTCGCTCTGCTGCAGTGATGAACCCAAGCCTTTTGTAGGCCTCGCATTGCTCTAGTTTAGCCACTGGTATGATACCAGCAACCTCATGAGCCAAGGCTGTAATAATGGTAGACGTTGCCCTCAAAACATCAACTATGACCACCACTCTGTTCTGAAGAGGATACAAATGTAGAAGCTGCGGAGAAAGGCAAACTTCTACGTTAGGCTGCGCATTCATTTTTTTATAAAGGGCAAAGTGACCACAGTAGCAGACTGTAACTGTCCTCTTATGCTGATGTAAATTGAATTTCCTATCTCAGCCATAGGTGTTGGCACATACCCCATGCCTATCCCTTTTTGTAGCACTGGTGATTGGGTGCCACTTGTTACCTTTCCTATCACATTTCCCTGAGCATCGCAAATGGGGTAATGCGCTCTGGGAATTGACTTTTCCTGCATCTCAAATGCAACAAGCTTTCGTTTAACTCCTTCTTCTTTTTGTTTTTTTAATGATACACTATTGTTGAACTCCTTACTGAATTTGGTGATCCAGCCCAGTCCTGCCTCAAGGGGAGAGGTGTTGTCGTCTATATCATTGCCATACAGGCAAAAGCCCATTTCTAGCCTCAAAGTGTCTCTTGCACCTAGTCCGATGGGCTTGATGTCAAAGGCTTTTCCAGCTTCAAAAATGGCATTCCATACTTTAACGATGTCCTTGTTTTTTACATAGATTTCAAAGCCACCTGCTCCGGTATATCCGGTTGCAGAAATTAGTACGTTCTCAACCCCGGCAAATTCCCCTATTTTAAAGGTATAGTATTCCATAGAAGCCAGGTCAACGGAGGTTAAAGTGGAAAGAGCAGCGGTAGCTTTGGGCCCTTGTACTGCAAGCAAGGAGGTTTCATCTGACACATTGGTCATTTTGACTCCATGCTGGTTAAACTTGGAGATCCAATCCCAATCTTTTTGAATGTTGGAGGCATTCACCACCAGGTAATAACTGTTTTCCGATAGGCGATAGACCAATAAATCGTCAACAATGCCGCCAGATAGGTTAGGCAAACAGGAGTATTGCACCTTACCATCATAAAGTTTTGAAGCATCGTTTGAGCTTACTTTCTGTATCAGGTCAAGTGAACCCGGTCCTTCCAGAATAAATTCACCCATATGGGAAACATCAAAGACTCCAACGCTATTGCGCACCTTCATATGCTCCTCAATATCAGAGCTGTAACGCACGGGCATGTTGTAGCCTGCAAAGGGTACCACTTTAGCACCCAGTGCCTGATGGATGTCGTTCAAGGCGACTATTTTTAGTTCCATATGAGATTGAATTTAAGGGCCAAAAATAGCAGATTATACCTGCCTGCTAGCCTGTTGAGTTGATTTTGAGAACGAATTTATTACAGGAGAAAAGGAAAGGCGATGGTGGATGCAACTACCATGGGTTTCAAGGGCTTTTTGATGCTCTGCTGTAGCGTACCCTTTGTTTCTGTGCCAGCCATACTGCGGATATGCATGGTCCAGGTCCTTCATGATTTGATCCCGGTAGGTTTTAGCAAGAATGGAAGCTGCTGCCACATGCTGAGCCTTTTGATCCCCTTTGACCAGACAGGTGTGGTTGATAAAAGGAAAGGGTTTAAACCAGTTGCCATCAATAACTAAATGTACAGGCGACATTGATAATGCACTTACAGCTCTGTGCATAGCGATAAATGTGGCTTGAAGGATATTGTACCGGTCAATTTCTTCTACTGTAGCTTGCCCAATAGCCCAGGAAATTGCCTGTGATTTGATGATGGCGCCAAACTCTTCTCGCTGCCCTGCATTTAAAAGCTTGCTATCGTTTAGTCCCTTTAGGCTGAATTTTTCAGGTAAGATGACCGCAGCAGCCACGACCGGCCCTGCAAGGCATCCTCTTCCGGCCTCATCAATTCCGGCCTCCGGTAACAAACCAGATACATTCGAAATCATTCTATTCTCAGTTAAATAGACGAATTTGGCGAAAAAAAGGAATGACCCCTGATCCCTATAAAAATCCTTGGAAAACCCTTGCCAGCAAGCCAATATATGAGAACCCCTGGATCAAGGTCCGTGAAGATCAAGTGCTTAACCCCTCCAACAAACCCGGGATTTACGGAGTGGTGAGTTTCAAAAACAAAGCTATCGGGATAATTCCTATTGATCATGAGGGCAATACATGGCTGGTAGGGCAATATCGATATGCATTAAAGGAATACTCATGGGAAATCCCAATGGGAGGGGGACCTGTGCAGGAGGATATTCTGCTTTCTGCCCAAAGGGAACTGAAAGAGGAAACAGGTCTTTCAGCAGGTTCCTGGGAGCTGATCATGCGGATACATACCTCTAATTCAGTGACCGATGAAGAGGGTTTTGTCTTTTTGGCCAGAGATTTAAGGGAGGGGAGGCCTGAGTTCGAAGAAACTGAAGACCTGGCAATACGAAAACTCCCATTTACGGAGGCATTGCAAATGGTTATGGACCAGAAGATTACAGATAGCCTAAGCATTGCAGGCATATTAAAAGCTTCAGTACTTCTGCAAATCAACTTAAGCTAAACCTTATTCCAGAATTTTGAAAAGGTCGTCAAGCCTTGGTGTCAGGATCAATTCAGTTCTGCGGTTCTTTTGTCGTGCTGCGCTATTTTTTGCTGAATCAATGGGGCTGTATTGGGAGCGACCAGCAGCAGTCAGGTTTTCGGCAGGCACTCCTTCATTTTGAAGAATTCGCACGATTGCATTTGCCCTGAGCACACTCAAATCCCAGTTATCCTGCATCCCTGCTGTTCCTTTTGTAATCGGAACATCATCTGTATGGCCTTCAACCAATATAATTACTTCTTTGTGGTTTTTTAGCACGCCGGATACCTTTTTCAGAGCATCTTTTCCTTTATTGTCAACAGAGTATGATCCTGATTTGAAGAGTAAATCTTCGCTTAACGACACATATACCTTCCCATTTTTTATCTGCACAGTAAGGTCGCTTTCTTTAAAACTTAACAAGGCATCGGATATTTGAGCACGAAGGGCATTCACCGATTTTTCTTTTTCTGATAAGATGTTTTCAAGCTCTTTCATTTTCTTTTCTCTTGCCAACAGGTCATCATTCAGTTTTTTTACTTTTTGCTGTGCTTCAACAAGATTGGCCTCAATTGCCATAATTTCCTTTTCTCTAAGAGCTAGGTCCTTTGATAGTTTACTTTGCTCTGCAGTACTATTAGATGCCAGCCGTTCATGGTTTTTAAGCAAGCTTTCATATGTAGCATTGAGTTCTTTGTAAAGTTTTTGAGCTCGATCAAAATCCACAGCCATGGTTGCAGAGTCATTTGTAAGTCTACCCAGGCGCTTATTCAGCCCAGCCAATTCTTCATTGGCCTTTTGAAAATCAGCAGTAAGCTTGTCAATGTCTTTTCGACATTGCTCACTTTCACCCTGGTATTTTATCTTTTCAGCATTTAGCCGCTCATATTTATTTGCCGATACACAACTGCCCAATAAAACGAGAAAGGCAAAAGCGGATAAGGTTGAAAGCCGGATATGGTTTGTCATAATAATGGATCGATGGTATTGAAAATATTTAGTAAAACTACTTTTCCTGAAACGCAAAGTCTATACCTTGCGAGCGGTAAGATATAAACATCTGATACAATTATGCTGGATAATAATGAAATGATGATTAAAGAGGTTGCCTTGAAGGGTAAGATCGCCTGGGTGACCGGAGGTGGAACAGGATTGGGCAAATCCATGACCGAAGGATTTCTGAGGGCAGGAGCTAAGGTGGTGATCAGTTCCAGAAAAATCGAAGTGTTAGAGCAAACAGCGGAGGAACTAAGACAAATCAATGGTGCCGAGGTTTTGCCAATTGCCTGCGATGTGAGAAAGTACGAAGAAATAGAGGCCCTTCTGGCTCAGGTTAAAATTCAATGGGGTAAGGTGCCGGATATTTTATTGAATAACGCTGCAGGAAATTTCATCAGCCCAACGGAACGCCTCAGCCACAAGGCGTTTGACATCATTGTCGATATTGTTTTGAAAGGAACCTATAATTGCACACTTGCCATTGGTAAAGAGTGGATATCGGCTTCCACTCCGGGTGTATTGCTTAGTATAGCCACCACGTATGCGGACACAGGTTCTGGCTATGTGGTGCCTTCAGCATGTGCCAAGGCAGGTGTTGTTGCCTTGACGAAGTCTTTGGCTTCAGAATGGGCCAAGTATGGAATAAGAAGTAATGCGATTGCTCCCGGTCCATTCCCGACTGAGGGTGCTTGGAGCAGATTATTCCCACAGGCATTGATTGATAAGATTGATCCACTGAAACGAATTCCATTGAAAAGGTATGGCAAGCATGAAGAGTTGGCCAACCTGGCAGTCTACCTGGTTTCTGATTATGCAGCGTATATCACAGGTCAGGTAATCACCATTGACGGTGGCGAAACGCATTACAATGGAGGGGAGTTCAATCATTTGGATGTGATTCCCAATGCCATGTGGGAGGCCATCGAAAAGCAAATTAGAGGCAAATAGCTGACTAGGGAAGTATTCCAAATTCAACCCGTCGGTTTTTTTGACGGGCATCAGGATCGTTGGTATTGTAGATGGGCTGTTTACCGCCATGCCCGATGATTTCTATGCGTGATTTGGCAATGCCACGCTCAACCAAATATTGCTTCACTTTAGCAGCTCTTTGGGTTGAGAGCCGTTTGTTGTAGGCAGTATTTCCACCAGGCTCTGTATGGCCGTGAACGGCTATTCTTAAATCCGGAAACTTCCTAAGCCAGTCCAGCAGGAATGATAAGTTATTTTCTGAGCCGGAAATCAATTCGTCTTTATCATATTCAAAAAGCAGATTTTCGAGTATAGCTCTTTCACCGGGCAGGCACCATTTTAGGTATAGCTCTTTTTCTCCCGGTTTGTCAGTAAATAAGGTATCAGTAATGAACCCGATATAAGGATGTTGTAATTCAATGACTAAATAGTGGCCGGCTGCATAGAGAACAGATATGACAGAGTCAAACGTCTCGTTTTCAGCTAAAATAAAATCACCAATACGAATCCTCAACTTAACCGCTTGCGTTACTTCGGACCTCATGTTCCACCGAAAGGTTTGCGGGTACGTTTTAAGGCTATCCGGGATCAGTTCGGTGGGAACCGGCAAGCATTCCATCGCTTGGGATGTAGGTGCTTTGGAAATGTAGAAATCACCATAATTAACCCGACTATTTCGTGTGCTGCTAAAGATAAACGAATCCGGCTCCGACAGCCACCTGAAATAACCCTCAAAGTATTCTGTATTGACCTTTGGGCCTAAATTTTCTGGCTCTGACCATTCCTTCCAGGTAGGTCCTTTGCGTTTTGAAACGTACACATCGGCTCCTCCATAGCCGGCGAAACCATAGGATGAAAAGTAAAGTATCTGTTTATCTTTACTTAGATAAGGTGCGAATTCAAAGCCAGCCGAATTGATCGAAGGCCCCATATGCTGAGGCGCAGCATATTGACCGTTGGGCTGCCTGAGGCTAACGTACAGGTCGGTTTTACCATAACTGTCTTCTCTCGACAGTGACATTAAGATGACTTGCTCATCCGGGCTGACCCATACCGTGTTTTCTCGTTCATCAAGGCTATAAAAGTCTGCAATGGAAACCGGCTTAGGGTCTGCCCATTCTCCGGTGGCTAGTTTTTGACTTAATAAAATGGATTTTATTTTTCTGTCCCCTTCCAACCTGGACTTCCCACTGAGGTAAAGTCTTTGCCCATCGGATGAAAGTCCGTAGAGCTCATTATCATCATAGGTATTCAATCTTGGCGATAGGGGTTTAGCAGCTATCCATTGACTATCTTGAAATTTACTGTAATAAAGGTCCCCGCTGTTAGGGTTTAATCCTTCGGCATTGCTGTTACAGTTTTTTCTAGAAAACAGAAGTGAACCTGTGTTTGAGTCGTAGATTGGCCCTAGCTCATCGCAAGAGGTGTTCGTTACCATGAAAGGCTCAGTCAGATAGGCATCCATCTGATTATGCTGGGATATTTTGGCCTCTATGGGTGACCCACTTTCACTTACCCCGACAGCATCAAGTTGTAAGATGTTTTTAGAAAATCGGGTGTTGAAACGCAGCTTCAGGCCAAGCAGATCACTTATGGGTTGCTTCAAATTGATCCGAAGTATTTTTTTAGAATCAGCAATCGGAAAGGCCTCATTTACATTGACCTCTATTGTTTTTCCATTGCTGAGAATGGCCTGAATGCCTGAGAAAGAATGGGCTCCACTATTGATAAATACAGCAATTTGTTTAGCCTTTAAAGCTTTTTCAAAACCCAGGATGATAAAGGGGCTCAGGTCATTGCCTGCAGGCGCCCAAGAACAGCCATTAACTTGATGGTTGGGGAACACATTGGGTTTTCCTAATGCCTCAGTTGCTTTGTAAAGCTTTGGGGAGAAAGAAGAGGATGCAGAAAAAACCTTAGTTGCCCAATAGGTTTGACCCAGAGAAGAGAACGAAAAAGCCAACAGGCAGCACAACATGCAAAGACGCATAGAGCCAAAATAACGGAATTTTACATAAGCAAAGACAATTGCCATTTTTCGGTTGAACTTTGTTAGGCGGTTTTCAGTTTAATCCCTTAAACTCATTAACTTTAACAGTCTTTTCTACTGCCACGACATTCCATGACAAATAGATCTTCCGCAGTTATGCGATTATTCACAATTCTGTTCTGTTCTTTCTTTGCTTTATCACTTCAGGCTCAGGAATGGGTCACCAAAATGCAAGACGGAAGAACCAATTTCTATGAAGTGCAAAATGCTTTTTACCGCTATTGGGAGCAAAACCCGGAGGCTGAACGCAAGGGAAAAGGCTACACACAGTTTAAGCGTTGGGAGTGGATCATGGCACCCAGAGTGTACCCTAGCGGCAATAGACCGGATCCAGAGGCAACAGCCAAGGTGCTTGCCATGATCAAAAGGGAAGAAACAGCTTCAAAAATTTCTCAGACCTTTCCAAGTTGGAATATCATTGGGCCTACACAAATTCCTTTTGCCAATGGCATAGCACAACAGGGAGGAATGGGAAGGGTAAATTTTGTCACTTTTCACCCTGCCAGCCCGGACACTATTTTTATTGGAACTCCTGCCGGAGGCTTATGGAAATCAACCAATGCCGGTGTGACCTGGACCCCGCTCACTGATTTTCTAAGTGTAATAGGTTGCTCTGATTTGGCTATTGACTCAGTCAACCCACAGGTAATGTACCTCGCAACCGGAGACCGCAATAGCACTGATACTTACAGCATTGGTTTGTTAAAAACAACTGATGGTGGTCAAACCTGGAACACCACAGGATTAAACTGGACAGTAACACAAACCCGTACCGTAAGAAGAGTGCTTATCAATAAGGCTAATCCCAACATCATTGTGGCAGGTACCAGTGAAGGAATATTTTATTCAGGAAACGGGGGTAATTCATTTTTGCAGCGATCGCAAACGGCTGTTTTTGATATGGAGTTTGCACCCAACACTTCCAATGTAATCTATGCAGCAGGTAATCAGTTTCTAAGATCTGTCAATAATGGATTGAATTGGACAGCAGCCTTTCAAACACCAACAGGATGGCCAGCCATTGGGGCTACTCGTATTGAACTGGCAGTAACTCCGGCTGATAGCAATGTGGTGTATGCTTTGCTTGCGGGTACCAACAACGGCTTTGGAGCTTTGGTAAGATCATCAGACAGGGGCCTAAGTTTTACGACCATGTCGACTACCCCAAATATTCTTGGATGGAGCCCTACGGGTGGAGACATCGGAGGGCAGGGCTGGTTTGACCTTGCACTGGCTGCCTCTCCATTAAACGCAAACCTGATTTTTGCTGGTGGGGTAAATGTTTGGTCTTCATCAAACGGTGGGGCTAACTGGACCATCAGAGGTCAGTGGCAAGGGTCAGGTGCTCCACATATTCATGCTGATATACATTGGCTTCAGTTCATTCCGGGACAGGGAAACAACCTCATTTGTGGAAATGATGGAGGGATATATAAGCTTATGAATAATTCCGGGAGCTGGATTGATTTAAGTACTGGGCTGGCAATCAAACAGATTTACAAAATGAGCCAGAGCGTACAAAACGGAGCCATCATCGCAACCGGCACACAAGACAATGGAAGCAACCTGCGTGATCCCAACGGATCCTGGAAATTGGTTTGGGGAGGAGATGGAATGGATAACTCAATCGATGCACAGAATCCTTCCAACATCTATGTGTCCTCTCAGTATGGAAACCTGGGCAGGTCAACCAATGGCGGACTGAATTTCTTCAACATTAAGAACAATGGAATCACAGAGACAGGTGCTTGGGTGACACCCATTGACGTGAGTAAGGTCGATCCTGACCGGATAATTGCCGGATACGATAATCTCTGGGTCTCAGATGACAAAGGAAACAGCTGGTTTAAGGCAACAAACTTTTCCATTGGTACTAAGTTCGATCATTTGGTTTTTGCTTCCACCAGCCGCAACCTTGCTTATGCTGCGAGAGGATCTACCTTGCTCAGGTACGATAATGTGTTGAATGGGACTAGTGTAAACATTTCCGGAGGATTACCTAATCTGGCAATTTCTTCCATTACCGTTCATCCTACAGACTCGGCTACCTTATGGATAACTGTGTCAGGTTATACCTCAGGACAAAAGGTGTATCAATCAACCAACATGGGCGTTTCATGGACCAACTTATCATCTAACCTGCCCAATCTGCCTGCAAATGCTTTTGCATTTGATCCTAATGCTGTTCAGGCAATGTATGTAGGTACGGATGTAGGAGTATACTACAGAGACAACCAAAGCAGCGGATGGCAGAAGTACTCTGTTGGATTACCCAATGTTATTATCAACGAACTCGAAATACATCAAGGTTTGCAAAAGCTTAGAGCTGCAACTTATGGCAGAGGAATGTGGGAGGTAGATTTGTACAACGTGGCCCTCCTTGGTACTCCTACCAAGCCTGATTTACAATATGCAGATGATTATGTGCTCTATCCTAACCCCAGTTCAGGGCGTTTGTTTATCGATCAGATTGGAGACCAAATCAAGGAGGCACATTTCAGCCTGTTTGATTTAAGTGGAAGACAGGTTTTTGAAAGACAAATCAACCAGCTAGTCAATGAACTTGATATTGAAGGATTAGGTGAGGGTGTTTATTTATTCAGGATCAGCAGAGAAGGGGTTGAAAAGAGGGGTAAAGTGGTTATCCGACGCTGATTGATCGTTGCCTTAGTGCTTCAAAAACAAGAATGCTTAAAGCGTTGGCCACATTTAAAGAGTCAACCTGACCTCGCATTGGAATTCGAACCGGCTTCATCTCCTGGCTTCTCCATTTTCCACTTAAGCCGTGAGCCTCAGAGCCCATCACGATGGCTGTAGAAGATCTGAAGTCGGATTGAAAGTAAAGTTCCTTAGCCTCAACGATTGCAGGGTATATCTGAAAGTGCTGATCAGTTAGCCACTGCTTAATGACTTCTGATCGGTCAACGATAAGCTTAAGGCTAAAGACACTACCCAGACTAGCTCGAATCAGATTAGGATTGTAAAGGTCGGTTAACGTATCTGCAAGGAATACTGCATCCACACCGGCTGCATCGCAAGTACGAAGTATGGCTCCGGCGTTCCCTGGTTTTTCAACCTGTTCGAGTACGACAACCAGAGGCTTCTCTTTCAATCTTAAGTCTTGCAGCCTATGTTCTTTTGCTTTTATCAGACCAATTAAACCATCGGAGCCTTCACGGTAGGCTAGTTTCTCAAAAACCTGAGAACTAAGAGTTATGGGATCTTTGCCAACAAATTGACTAAGCTCATTGGCATTGTGTTTTTTATAGAAAACTTCCTCGCAGACGTACAACTCCGCTAGCTCGTAGTGATTGTCTACAGCCAGTTTAAGTTCTCTAAATCCTTCAGTAACGAATTGGCCGGTTTGCTTCCTTTCAGAAGATTTCTCCAGACGTTGAAGAAATTTTATCCTTGGGTTTTGCAGACTGCTGATATGCTCCATTACTGTTCTTTGCCACTCATTCGCTTGCGCTCGTTTTCATTGAGGTAGATTTTACGCATTCGGATAGCTTTTGGAGTGATTTCCACATACTCGTCCTTCTGTATGTACTCAAGGCAATCTTCCAATGAGAATTGCTTCTTGGGAGTGATGATCACGTTTTCGTCAGTTCCGGAAGCTCGCATATTGGTCAGTTTTTTACCCTTTAAAACGTTTACGACAAGGTCATTCCCTCGGGTATGCTCTCCGATTACTTGTCCTTCATAAATCTCATCACCAGGGTCGATAAAAAATATACCCCTGTCTTGAAGCTTATCAATAGCATAGGCAGTGGAGTCTCCGGTTTCCATTGAGATCAATGATCCTGCTATACGTTCTGGGATGTTTCCCTTGAAGGGTTGGTATTCTTTGAAGCGATGAGTCATCACTGCTTCTCCGGCGGTAGAGGTAAGCACATGGTTCCTTAGTCCGATCAGGCCTCTGGATGGGATGATAAACTCCAAATGCTGAAGGTCACCTTTAGGTTCCATGATCTGTAGTTCTCCTTTTCTTTGAGTTACCAGATCGATGACCTTGCCTGCCGACTCTTCTGGCACATCGACCACAAGAGTTTCAATTGGTTCATTCTTTTGTCCATCGATCTCTTTGAAGATTACTTGTGGCTGACCTACCTGTAGTTCATAACCTTCACGGCGCATGGTTTCAATCAGGATGGAAAGGTGCAGAATGCCTCGTCCAAACACCAAAAAGCTGTCTTCACGGCCCGTTTCATGGATTCTCAGGGCCAGGTTCTTTTCAGTTTCTTTTATCAGGCGGTCACGGAGGTGGCGAGAGGTGACAAACTTGCCATCTCTGCCGTAAAAGGGAGAGTTGTTAATGGTAAACAACATGCTCAGTGTGGGTTCATCAACAGCGATTCGGGTAAGCGCTTCCGGTTTTTCCGCATCTGCAATCGTATCACCAATTTCAAATTCTTCAAGCCCCGTCACAGCGCATATATCACCAGCATCAACTTTTTCTACTTTGACTTTTCCCAGTCCTTCAAAAACCTGAACCTCTTTTATCTTCATTTTCTTGAAGCTGCCATCGGCTTTACATAAGGCAATCATGCTGCTTTCTTTGATGCTGCCTCTGTGTACCCGGCCTATACCGATCCTGCCGACATAGGAGTTGTAATCCAAAGAGGTGATTTGCATCTGAAGTGGACCTTCTGACACTTTTGGCGGTGGTATTTCGGATACGATGGTATCCAGCAAAGGTTGAATATCCTCTGTTTTCACCTTCCAGTCCTCGCTCATCCATCCGTTTTTGCCGGAGCCGTATAGAGTTTTGAAGTCAAGCTGATCGTTGTTGGCACCCAGGTTAAAAAACAAATCGAAGATTTGCTCATGCACCTCATCAGGTCTGCAGTTTTCTTTATCTACTTTGTTGATCACAAGGATGGGCTTAAGGCCAAGTGCCAAAGCTTTGCTCAACACAAATCGAGTTTGTGGCATGGCTCCTTCAAACGCATCTACAAGAAGAAGGACACCATCAGCCATTTTGAGCACACGCTCTACCTCTCCTCCAAAGTCGGCGTGGCCGGGGGTATCGATGATGTTGATTTTAACATCCTTGTACCTTACAGATACATTTTTGGAGACAATGGTGATTCCACGCTCTCGCTCCAGATCATTGTTGTCAAGGATGAGATCATCGAATTGCTGATTGTCTCTAAAAAGCTTGGAGGCATGGATAATTTTATCTACGAGAGTAGTTTTTCCATGGTCTACGTGTGCAATAATGGCGATATTGCGTATCTGCGTCATGTGTTTGGTAAAATTTGGGCAAAGGTAGGAATATTAAACCGCTTATCGGGGAAAGCCTCAAGCTAGCGGACACTCATTTGAGAATTACCTCGATTTGCAGGAGATTTTCGGCGTTTTTTACTTGATTAACCTGCTGAGGCTTGACTAGCCTTGCACCCTGTGGACTGTTTTTTGATTTGACCCTGAAGATTCGGTATCCATTTAAGAGATACGGATGCGAGCCATGCACTTTGACTTTCAGCATGAGTAGGCTTTTGCTTGCTTCCACAGTAAGGTAGTACTGATTGATGGGCGGGCTGAGCGTATCCGTTACCAGTAAGTACATTGTTTTTTTGCCGGTATTTTTAAGTACAATTTGGGTGAAAGGGACTGGATGACGTAGCTCTTCAGAGGGGTCAAAGTCTTTTAGGGTAAGGGTTTCAAAAGGATACTGCATCTCACGCCTATTGCTCACAAACCCATTCTCATCAAAGTTTACCCATTCCTGAAACCACTGAATACCGCCATCGGGATGCGAGCTGAAATAAACTTCACTTACACCACCATTTGCATGGTATTTCACCTCAATCGAGGCATGACCGGCTACTTTTCTAAGACCCCAGAATCGGCTGGTATCCCCCTTTGTCGTGTAAACCACTGCGATTCCCCAGTACTTATTCTTATCCCAGCATACTTCCAAAGACTTCTGACCTGACCGGTATTTGGACACATTGCATTCGCTATATCTCTCCTGTGCCAGGGCCGGGAGCATAAGGCATAAAAATGCCAGTAGAGCCCAAGTGAATTTAGTATAAGCTATGTGGAATTTGATCGACAATTAAACTTCCTGTCCCTCAGGAATTTTGTAGTCAAAAAGGCACTTTTCTTTGATTGCCTTGCTCACTTTGGCTGGCACTTTTTCTTCCCAACCGCCTTTGCCTTGCTGAATTCGGCTTAATACATCATCTGAGATGATGGAGAGTATGTCCAGTCTTGCATTTTGTATATCTTCGATTTTGTTGTTGGCATGCATATGTTCGTAAAGCTTGATCAGTTTGTCAGAGACTTCCATGGTTTTTGAAGTAATGACGGCTCCTGTTTTGGGATCAAGTGCAGGATACACATACAGCTTCACGTTATGGCCAAACAAGTGTCCAAAAGCCTCCAGTATGCCTCCTTTTAGATTTTGATAATAGCTTTCGTTAAAAATACTAATCAGGTTAAAGACCCCAAGTATAATTCCGATCTTCCTTTTTCGGGTAAAGGAAGTGAGGTAATTGACCAGCTTGTAATACTCATAATAATTTGAAATCATTACATTTTGACCCATGGAGCAAAGGATGTCCACTCGATTTAGAAAGTCTTTGTCTCTGATTTCGTCATTGTCAATTTTCAAATCCTGCAGCGTTAACTCTACTAGGATCGAAATGTTTTTTTTCTCCACATCGGGCTCATTTTTGTATTGTCTGAACCCTTTGATGATCATGTCTACATTCACCAAAGTTACCGGTCGGAACCGACCTCTGATAACGAGTATATTTTTTCGATAAAGAGCTTCTGATGGCTGGAGTACATTACCATCCGGGCCAAACATGGCAGCTTTGGTGAGGCCATTTTTAACCAGCTTCAATGAGAGAAGTCTGTTGTCAACTTCATCAAAATCAGGCCCTTTCAGGCGCATCATATCGATCTCCACACTCCCCGGATACAGGTTGTCAAGCAGAGAGTTCATCATTGTTTCAGCATCCTGATTTAAATAGTAGCAGGCATAGATCAGATTAACCCCTACTGTGCCTATTGCTTCTTGCTGACGTATGTTGTCGCCGTCATGCAGGTAGATATGCAAGATGCACTCATTCCAAGGACCGTGAGAACGAAGTTGGAATCGAAGCCCAATCCAGCCATGCCCCTGATTAGTTTTTTGAAAATTAAGTGCCTCTACAGTGTTGGCAAAAGCAAAGAATTTTGAAGCTGAGGCACGGTGAACGAGCCGTTCTTCAAGCAACTCATATTCGTGATCAAGCATAAGTTGAAGTCTGGACTCGCAGACATATCGTTCACTTTTCCCATAAATGGCATCACTGAAGGACATGTCATAAGCTGACATGGTTTTGGCAATGGTTCCCGAGGCTCCTCCTGCCTTGAAAAAATTAGCTGCTACTTCCTGTCCTGCACCGATCTCAGCAAAGGAGCCATACACCGCAGTATCTAAATTGACTCTCAGGGCTTTTTCCTTGGTGCTTAAAATCCGATCGCTAAACATGGTTCTGGTTGTCTTGAACGATTTGAAATGTTCAAATACTGTGCAAATTACGAATTGCTAACGCTCCTCTTGGTAATTTGTTGCATTCTTTGGCACATAAGCCGGGATTATTTCATCCCTTTTGATTGCCTAACTTGCGTCCTAAATCTTAAGCATGCCATCGAGCTTTAAACGCACTACGGTTACCGCTGCGTTGCCCTATGCAAATGGGCCACTCCATATCGGTCATTTGGCCGGGTGCTATATCCCCGCTGATATTTATGTACGCTACCTTCGTTCACAAGGGGAGGAGGTACTCTTTATTTGCGGGTCAGATGAACACGGTGTAGCCATTACCATCAAGGCCAGGAAAGAGGGGCTGAGTCCTCAACAATTGGTCGATCAATACCACCGTTTGATGAAGGAGACCTTTCGGTCTTTTGATGTGTCTTTTGATTGGTATTCCCGCACCTCATCAGCTATACATCACGAAACGGCTTCCGAATTTTTTAGTCATATCGCTACCCATAGTGATGCGTTGGTAAAGAAGGAAACCATGCAGTTTTATGATGAGCAGGAGCAACAATTTCTCGCTGATCGATACATTGAAGGGACCTGCCCGGTATGTGCTTACCCTAAAGCTTATGGTGATCAGTGTGAAAATTGCGGATCTACTTTGAGTCCATCAGACTTGATAGACCCTGTTTCGAAACTTTCAGGTACAAAACCAGTCAGGAAAGAAACAAGCCATTGGTTTCTGGCGTTGGATAAGTATACAGATTGGCTGAAAGATTATGTGCTCAATCAACATTCGGATTGGAAAACCAATGTTTTAGGGCAATGCCGATCCTGGTTGGAAAGTGGAGAAGGCCTTCAGCCAAGATCCATGACAAGGGATATGGATTGGGGTGTGAAAGTCCCGTCTATGCTCTCTGGATCAGAGGGGAAAGTGTTATATGTATGGTTTGATGCGCCAATTGGGTATATATCCGCCACGAAAGAGTGGGCTATCGACGCTGGTAAAGATTGGAGACCCTGGTGGCAGTCAGTAGATACACGTTTGATACACTTCATTGGAAAAGACAATATCGTCTTTCACTGCATCATCTTTCCGGTCATTTTAAAGACACATGGAGACTTCATTTTACCTGATCAGGTACCGGCCAATGAATTTCTGAACCTGGAAGGTCAGAAGATCTCCACCTCTCGAAACTGGGCGGTTTGGGCTCATGAATACCTGACTGATTTCCCTGGTATGCAGGATGTACTCCGATATGTGCTAACGGCAAATGCTCCTGAAACCAAAGACAATGATTTCACCTGGAAGGAATTCCAGACCAGAAACAACAGCGAGTTGGTGGCCATCCTTGGCAATTTTATCAACAGGGTGATGGTACTTTGTCACAAGTATTATGAGGGTAAAGTTCCTGTTGAACAAAGAGAATTTGTGGCTGAAATGCCCATCACTCAAGAACTGTGGCAGAACGTAAACCAGGAACTGAAGGCGATGGATAAGAACCTGAGAGGCTTTAAGTTCCGGGATGCACTGGCATGTTGGATGAACATCGCCAGACTGGGAAACAAATACCTGACAGAACTTGAGCCATGGAAAAAGTACAAAGCAGGTGAAGAGAATGCTGAAGTTGCAGGGATATTATGTGTATGCCTGGAAATTACCGCTATTCTTTCTGCCAATGGGGAGCACTTTTTACCAAGAACATGTGCTAAAATCAACCAAATGCTTTCACTAGAAAGTCAGGTTCTTAGAACTGAAAACATAGGAAAACCTTTATTTACCTCAGGACATCAACTCGGCACAGCAGAGATTTTGTTCCGTAAAATTGAAGATGAGGAAATTAACCAACAGACCGATAAGTTGAAAATGATGAGCGAAGTATCCAAAACCGAAGAAAAATCTGATAAGGAAGCCAATAAGAAGCAAATATCGTATGACCATTTTGCCCAGCTGGAACTAAAGACCGCAAGAGTAATCGCTGCTGAAAGGGTTCCAAAGACCGATAAATTGCTCAAAATCACCCTGGATGCTGGGGAAACTGAACTACGTACAGTAGTCAGTGGCATTGCAATGTCCTATACTCCTGAAGAAATCATCGGCAAAGAAGTGATGCTGTTGGCTAACCTTGAGCCAAGAAATATTCGGGGTATTACTTCCCATGGGATGTTGTTACTTGCGGAAGATGAGAATGGTAAGCTTGCCTTTATGAGCCCTGAGCGGAGCCTGGGCCCGGGTAACAAGATCAGTTAGCCGTTGTACTTATTCATGGCCTGATCTGCACCCTCAAGTGCGAAACTGAGGGTTTGGT
Organism: Cytophagaceae bacterium; assembly: GCA_027488815.1. GTDB lineage: Bacteria > Bacteroidota > Bacteroidia > Cytophagales > JAIYAX01 > JAIYAX01. Next base: position 29,683 of record JAIYAX010000025.1, read on the forward strand.
CGGCTGCTTTTTCAATGAATAAAGGCAGGCTTATTTGCTCATCAGGGCTGAAATTTCCCAAAACATAATCTACCTGCCTGCCTTTTGCAAAATCACTCCCCACTCCAAACCTCAGCCTATGGTACTGATGGGATTGCAAGTGTTCTTCGATGCTTTTTAAACCATTATGACCTCCGCTGCTTCCCTGCTTTTTAAGCCTGAGTGATCCAAAGGGTAAGGCGATATCATCAGTAATCACCAATAAGTTTTCTACAGGAATTTTCTCCTGACTGAGCCAATGCTGAATGGCTTTCCCACTTAAGTTCATAAAGGTGGTAGGCTTGATCAACCAAAGGCTTTTACCTCGGGTTCGTAGTTCGCAGGAAAATGCCAATCGGCCGGTTTCAAATGAAATACCCTGCCTTCGGGCCAACTCTTCTACCACTTTGAACCCAATATTATGCCTGGTCTCCTTGTATTCCGGGCCTATGTTCCCAAGTCCTGCTATGAGATACTTTGTCATTTCTGCTTAAAAAAAAAGTCCTGCTTGCACAGGACTTTGATGAAACAACATATGCATAAGATTAAGCTTCGCCTTCAGTTTTGCCTTTGAGAGCTCTTGGAATCTCGATGGTAGCCACCGTTACTAATTTACTGTTCAAGATCACAAAATCTTTTTGAGGGATTTCACCCACTCTGATTGATTTACCCAGATCAAGATCAGAAACATTGAGCTCTACGAAGTCAGGCAGATCTTTAGGTAATGCCTTAACTTTCACTTTGCGAAGTTTTTGAACCAATTTTCCACCTTTCAAAACGCCGGCAGCACTACCGGTGAGCTTTATGGGTATTTCCATTTTAACGGGTTTCTTATCTGATACTTCCATGAAGTCAGCATGCAGCAGCATGTCTGAAACCGGATGAAATTGAACCTCCTGTAGGATGGAGATATGCTTTGAGCCTTCGATATTCACCTCTACAAGATGTGCATTTGGAGTGTATACCACCTCTCGGAAAAGGATAGCAGGTACTTCAAAATGGACTTGCTCTTTACCTCCGTAAAGTACACAAGGTACATTACCCTTTTCTCTTACGGATTTAGAGTCTGATTTACCGAGATTCGCTCTTTTAAACCCTACAATCTCTACTGTTTTCATGTTGATTTTTGTTAAATGAATAATGAACTGATGGATTCCCTGTTGTGAATTTTATCAATGGCCTGAGCAAACAGGGGTGCTACAGACAATACTTTGATTTTGCTGCTTTCTTTTTTCAATGGGATGGTATCTGAAACAACTAACTCAAGGAGTGGGCTGTTTTCAATGTTCTCATACGCTTTTCCGGATAATACAGGGTGAGTACAAACAGCTCTTACACTTTTGGCACCCTTGTCCATGATGATTTGTGCGGCCTTGCTGATGGTCCCGGCAGTATCTGCCAGATCATCAACCAGAATAACATTCAAGCCTTCAACATCACCTATTACTTGCATACTGGCAATTTCATTTGCTCTGGGGCGGTGCTTGTCGCAGACCACAATGTCTGAATTGAAATACTTGGCATAACTTCTGGCACGTGCCACGCCACCCACATCAGGGGATGCAAAAACGACATTTTCAAGCTCCAGACTTTTTAGATAAGGAACAAAAACACCTGACCCGTATAAGTGGTCTACAGGGAAGTCAAAAAAACCTTGAATTTGGCCTGCGTGCAGATCGCAGGTCATCAAACGGGTTGCTCCTGCTGCACTAAGCATATTGGCAACCAACTTAGCCGCAATAGCCACTCTGGGCCGGTCTTTACGATCCTGGCGAGCATATCCGAAGTATGGGATAATGACCGTGATGTAGTGTGCTGAAGCCCTGCGTGCGGCATCAATCATGAGCAGAAGCTCCATGATGTTATCAGCAGGAGGGAAGGTTGACTGAATGATAAAGATGTCGTTCCCCCGGATAGATTCATTGTAGCTTACAGAAAGTTCCCCATCGCTAAAACGGGTGCTGGTAAAATCTCCCAAGGGCTTACCATAATGCTTGGCAATTAACTCAGCGAGATTTTCAGATGCCGTTCCGGCAAACAATTTTACATCTTCAACTCCTGTGAACTTTCCCATTGGTTTTTAAAAACTATCCCGACCACGAAGGATCGGGATTTAATTTTGTTGTCCGACTAGGGCTCGAACCTAGACTCTTCTGAACCAAAATCAGACGTGTTGCCAGTTACACTATCGGACAATGACCGTTAAAAACGGAGTGCAAAAGTAATGCTTCTCTTGGATTGCAAAAAGGGCTGATGAAATTTTTATACAATTACACAGTGCTGACCAATCCAAGCCTTTGTTCTAAAGATTGATCATAAATCGATTTGATCTCATCTATGCCAAATGAGAACAATCCTTCAGCCTCCATTCGATGGTATACAGTATGACCAATTAAATGAAATGCCTGTCCAGACTGCTTCAAATGAGACTCTACTTTTAACTGTTGATCCGATTTAACAGACACAATTGCTCGGCTTTGTGCTTCACCGAAAAGAAAGGCATCAGGGCGAACTCCGGATGGCACATTTATTTTAAATCCTATTTCTTTTTCAAAACTACACTCCGCAAGTGCAGCCCAAAGTCCACCGTCGGAAACATCCTGAGCATTGGATACCATCCGGTGATCAATTAAACTCAGTATGGTTTTTTGCAACTTAATCTCTTTGCCAAGCTCAAATTCAGGTGCAGGACTACCTTTAATGTTATGCCAACTGTACAGGTATTCGCTGCAAGCAAGGTCTTCGCTAAGGTCACCTAGCAGGTAGATCAGTTCCCCATCAGATTTAAAGCTGATGGTTGTAAAATTTTTATCGTTTTCCAACAGTCCGATCATGCCTATGGTAGGCGTAGGGAATACAGGCCCACTTTCAGACTGATTGTAAAAGCTCACATTACCCCCGGTTACAGGTGTTTCAAGGGCTTCGCAAGCCGCTTTCATCCCTTTGATAGCACCGACGAATTGCCAATAAACCTCCGGGTTGTAAGGGTTGCCAAAGTTGAGGCAATTGGTGACTGCCAGAGGCACACCTCCGGAGCACACAATGTTTCTTGCGGCTTCTGCCACAGCGATGGAGCAGCCTTTTTCAGGGTCGGCGTGCACATAGCGACTATTGCAATCAACAGACATGGCCACAGCTTTTTGAGTGCCTTTAATCTTGACAACGGAGGCAGCTGATCTTTCTGAACTATTCATGTTGATCGTGCCTACCATGGAGTCATACTGTTCGTAAACCCATTTTTTTGAAGCGATATTGGGATGACTAATGATGAAACGGGCAACTTCGGCATAGTCTGTTGGCTCAGGAACCAGCTTATTTTGAAACTTCTTGTATTCCTGATAGTATGCAGGCTCTTTCCACTCTCTATGGTAAACAGGAGCGCCACCACCCAAAACAAGAGAGTGCGCAGGTACCTCGGCTTCAAGTTTATCTTTCATGAAAAAACGAAGCTGGCCACCCTTGGTCACCACTCCAATCTGACTGCAATTGAGGTCCCAGCGCTGAAAAATGGAAATGACCTTTTGTTCATTGCCTTTTTTCACCACCAAAAGCATCCTTTCCTGAGACTCACTTAGCAATAATTCCCAGGCTTTCATATTCGGCTGTCGGGTAGGTACCTTATCCAGCCAAATATCCATCCCATGTTCGCCTTTGGCGCTCATCTCAGAAGTCGAGCAAATGATCCCTGCTGCACCCATATCCTGAATGCCAATGACATCTCCGGTAGCTATCACCTCAAGGGTGGCTTCCAGCAAGAGTTTTTCCTGAAAAGGGTCACCAACCTGAACTGCCGGGAGGTCTTCAGCGGAGTCTTTGGAAATATCCTTAGAAGCAAAGGCAGCACCCAAAATTCCGTCTTTTCCGGTAGCTGAGCCAACAATGAAAACAGGATTTCCTTCACCGTATGAAATGGCTTTGGCCACCTTTCCTTTTTCCACCAATCCGGCTGAAAAGGCATTGACCAGAATATTGGTTTGAAATGACTCATCAAAGAATACTTCTCCACCCACAGTAGGCACCCCGAAAGCGTTCCCGTAATCACCAATTCCTTTCACGACACCCTTGATAAGATGCCTGGTATTCTCGTTTTCGGGCAATCCAAACCTCAAGGAGTTAAGTTGTGCAATAGGTCTTGCACCCATCGTAAATATATCTCGGTTGATACCACCCACGCCGGTAGCAGCACCTTGATAAGGTTCTATGGCAGAAGGGTGATTATGTGATTCAATTTTAAAACTCATGGCTAAATCATCTCCGATGTCCACCAGGCCTGCGTTTTCTTCCCCTGCTTTGGCCAGCATTCTGGGTGAGTCTTTGGGCAGTGTCTTGAGCCAGACAATGGAGTTTTTGTAGCTACAATGCTCGCTCCACATGCCTGAATAAATACATAGCTCAGTAAAATTTGGCTTTCGCCCTAGTATTTCTACAATATGATTGTATTCTTCTGGCCTCAGACCAAGCTTAGAGGCAGTTTCGGAGGTAGGGAGTAGGTCTTCCAATGGGAAAAAATTTAGGGCAAAGCTACATGATTGAGCATAAAAAAAACCGCAGCCTTTTGAGCTCCGGTTCCTCCATTTGTTTCCTATTGATTGCTTACCAGGTAGGTAGGACTAAGTTCAATGAGTTGCCATTCACGCCAGTATAAGTGACAGAAGCATCACAGTTGCCATTACCAAAATTGATGGAGCGTGTACCTCCGTCGGTGGTGATGGTTTTAGTACCGCTCACAGGATAACGGAAACGCTGACCCACCGGTGCACCTACCCAGCAACCTAGTTTGATCCTGATGTTGCTCAGGGTAGTGCTGAAATTGCTGCCTCCTCTTGAAACCCCGTTGGTATTTCCATTGATGATGTATTCGTCGTCAGCAAGAGCAGCCTGAACGGATGGTGAAGTAGGCCATGAAGTTTCTGAACCTTTGTCCCAAACACGGGTACGTGTTGAACTGAACGTAATCGCTGAGTTGTTCGAGAAGGTTAGTTTACCGTTTTGAACTATTACCTCAAAAGTGATTTTGCCATTGGTTATCTTGCCTTTGTTGGTCACGGTTTTCGTGCCTTCAACCTTTACAAAGTCACTTGAACCTAGAGGTTTCACTTCGTAGTTGCTTAAGGTCGTCGTAATCACCGTCGCAGAGTCTCTGTACTTACCTGTGTATGAAATCGTGATGATTCCTTTGCGTGTTCTGCCATCAGTGCATAGAGTACCCGTAGTTCCAAAGTCAATGGTTATCACTTTGGTATTGGTATTTATCGTGACTGTGCCACAACCGAGGGTGTTTTCGGTCCTCATCTGACCGCCTTTTTCTTCCATAGCGTCTTCGGTCACTGAAAGCAGGTCATCATATTCTGCCTGAGCCTGGCTTTCATTGTTGATTGATTCAACTTCCAATTCCGGTTTGACCTTGTCATCATCTCGGTTACAAGAAGCCAGAACCAGAAGGCTTACAGCAAAAAGTACTTTGATAAGATTTGTTTTCATGATTTTTTGGGGGTTAAAAACATGTATTGGATACGCAAGACTAATTAAGGTTTAAAAGGGATATGCAAACAAATAAAATTTTGAAAAAAAACTTGGATGCCATACATTGCACTGCTAAACATTGTCCAACACTTTAAACTGTTCAGTTAAATGAAACAACTGCTACTCTCCAAGCTATTGCTTGTTTTTCTATTTTTTGCACTTCCAGCCAAGTCACAATATTGTACCACAAGCCTTTATTCCACAGGATGTAGTGCCGATGACAGGATAGATTTGTTTACTTTCAACACCATTAACAATCCCACAAGCAACTGTCCTCCAGGTGGATACTCTGATTTTACAAACCTAAGTACAAATGTATCCATTGGTCAGTCTTACACTGTCACAGTTGGTGCAGGTCCGTTTGGCAGCCAGCAGTTCGCTGTTTGGATTGACCTTAACAATAACCAGATTTTTGAAGCCTCTGAGTTTCTGTGGAATACCACCACCAGTGTTGGTTCCTTCGCATCTGCCACAGGTACTATCACTATTCCGCTGACTGCCACTCCAGGCCCAAAAAGACTGCGTGTAAGGGGTAATTTTTCAACAGCCATCGTAGCAGGAAATGCATGCTTTCAATATACTTGGGGTGAAACGGAAGACTACACTGTTGTCATCAATAGCCTTTCTCCATACGATATTGGTCTTACTTCATTGGTTTCTCCTACTACTTTTTGTGGAGGCCTAGAAAACGTATCTGTAAGGATCAACAATTTTGGAACTGTTCAGATCACAAGTGCTACGGTAAACTGGAGCATGAATGGGATTCCTCAGGCACCTGCGGTATTTTCTGGTACGCTTGACACCGCTGGAGGAACAGGATCGAATAATGCAGTTGTTTCTTTGGGCCAGTTTAACTTTTTGCCAAATACAAACTATAACCTTGTTGCATGGACTAGTAATCCCAATGGCTTTGCTGATACCATTTTCATTAATGATACCATCAGCAGAAGCCTTAGGTCTTCCCTGGCTGGAACGCTTACCATAGGTACAGGAGCAGGATTTGATTTCCCAAGTCTGGCTGCCGCAGCCTCAACATTGAGTCAATTTGGTGTTTGTGCGCCTGTAACCCTAAATATGGACTCAGCCTCAGGCCCGTATACAGGCCAGGTTAGTTTTGCCAATATTCTTGGAACTAACCCGACAAACACCATTATAATTAACGGAAATGGTTCGATCATTTCATCCGGCACCACTACTGCCAATCGAGCGATTATCGGCCTGAACAATGCAGATTACATCACCTTCAATCGACTTAACATCGTAGGGACTGATATCAATGGTGGCTTTGGTTTTCATTTAACAGGAGGTTCCGATTTTGTTACAATTCAGAATTGCGATATCAATTTGTCAGCCATTACGAGCACCAACTCAGTTACCTCTGGAGGGGTAGTTTCATCAGCCTCTGTTACAAGTTCGATAGATGACGGAAATAATGCCAATTACCTTACCATCCAAAACAATACTATTCGGGGAAGTGCTTCAGGAGGTCCTTACTATGGCATATACCTAAATGGTTCCGGCACCAATGGCTCGGCTGCAACCAATTGTCAGGTAATAAATAACACAATCAGGGATTTCTTTGCTCAGGGTGTTGTGTTGGACAAGACCGATAGTGCAAAGGTGATTGGAAATAATATCTCAAAGCCTCTGAATAACCAGTCTACCTTTACCGCTACTTTTTATGGTGTTTGGGTATTTGGTAATACTTCTGCAGGTATACAGATCGAGCGCAATGCCATTCACAATCCATTTGGAGGGTTTAGCGGCTCAACCTCTTTTGCTGCTGGAATCTTTATAAATGTAGATGCGCCGTTTGCTGCTCCTACCAGAGTAGTAAATAATGTGATTTATAACATGAATGGCATTGGCACGACCTATGGCATTCAAAATACCGGAGGTGACAATTGTCAGATGTATTTTAATACGATCAATTTGAACGTGGTTCCTTCCACAGGGCTTACAAGAGGGTTTTTCCAAACCACTCTTGCAACCGGAATTGACTTTAGAAATAACATAGTTAATGTAACCAGAGGAGGTTCAGGAGTTGCACACTGCTTGTACTTTAATACAACAACCTCAACAATTACAAGCAACCGAAATTTGCTTTATACTGCCAATGGGGCAAGTGTTGGATTCTATTCAACCTCACAAGCCACTCTAGCCAATTGGCAGACAGTGAATTCTTCTGCTTATGACCAAAACTCTGTATTTACTGACCCTTCCTTCATCAGTTCAACAGGACCATTATTAATTCCGAATGCTGGAGCTGCTAATAACATAGCTGCCCCAATCGCAGGTATTTCAACAGATTATCTGGGTCTAAGCAGGGATCCTGTTAACCCTGATCCGGGAGCATTCGAGTTTACTCCAGCGGCAAATGATGCAGGAGCAATTGAAATATTACCCGTTTCATTTTGCCCTGGTCTGACCAACCTTTCGGTAAGAATTAGAAACTACGGTACTGCAGCATTGACCTCTGTTCAGGTGAACTTGTTAGTCAACGGTACGAATGCCGGATCAGCATTTTTTGTTGGGAATTTACCAACAGGCTCTGATACTCTTATTCCAGTTGGAAGTTTCAATTTTGTAACCGGCACAGTATATAATCTGGTGGCATTTACAGCTTTGCCAAATGGAAGCCCTGATCCAACAACTATCAATGATACCACTACCAGAAATGGCTTAACTACTGCTCTTTCCGGAGTGATCACAGTCGGTGGCACAGGAGCAAATTATCCTACACTTGGGGCCTTTGCATCAGCCATTACTTCTGCCGGGGTTTGTGGTCCGATTGATGTCAATATCACAGGCAACACACTTGAAACAAGTTCAGTGGTATTCCCAACCATTCTCTCCGGTTTCCCAATCGTCATCAGACCTGTAGGTGGTGCTTATACGATCTCAGGTAATGTGGCTGGAGGATTGTTGAGATTTAACGGAACGGATAGTGTAACCATCGATGGAAATAGTGGTGGAGTAAGATCCCTTACCATTCAGAATACCAGTACAGCATTAAACTCAGCAGCAATCTTTATTGCTTCTCCTTCTCCTTTAAATGGTTGTGTCAATTTCAAAGTAATGAACACAAATATTGAGGCGGGATCAAATACGGTTACATCCACCTTTGGAATTATTGCAGCAGGTACAAGTATCGGAACTTTTGTAAGCGGTAGTAATCACGATTTCCTTAAGATTGAAAATAACCGTTTTAGAAATGCATACTATGGTATTTACGTAAGAGCCTTAACAGCTGATTTTTATGATAGCTTGCTTATCAGCCGAAATGTGATTGGGGATAGCCTAGCTTCTTCTTCAGTTTTATTCAGAGGTATAGATGTACAGAATGCGCCTGGAGCTCGAATCGTAGATAATGTAATCACCAATATGGAGCTGACTAACTTCTCCAGTTTAGCAGCAATTGAAGTGGGAGGTTCACAGCCTGGAATTAGAATTGAAAGAAACAAAATCAATGGGTTGAGGCAAACGAACACAGGAGGTGCAGGTGCATATGGAATAAATCTGATTGGAGGTAATGATCATGTTATTGTAAATAATATGGTTACAAATGTGTCCACGGTGAATTCCTTTGGAACATCACTTTTCTCCAATGCTTTTGGTATCAGACTTACCTCTGGAACGGGACATAGAGTTTACTACAACTCTGTTAACATGACAGGAAATTATAGCAATACATCTTCTGGTGGTGCTGGAGCTGCCGCTTTTAGTGTAACCAGCACTTTAGTAAACAACATAGATGTTCGAAATAACATATTTGCTATCAAAACGACTTCTACCAATAACACTGGTGCTGTCAATTTCATGGCAATGTGGTTTACGTCAGGCTATAACTTTGCAACCAATAACCTGAATAACAATGGTTATTTCATTCCGGCAGGATCAACACAGCATTTTGTAGGCAAAGTAGGAACAACAGCCAATAGCGGAAACTTCACAGACCTAAATGCCTGGAGAGCTATATCCCAAGTAGGCAATGCGACTAATGATGTCAATTCGCAACCTGCTAACAATGGTCTGGCTCCTTTTGCTAACGATGACTCATTGTTTATTCCGAATGGTACCTTTACTCCTATTGAATCAGGAGGATCCACAGTGGCATTTTTAGGAACCCCTAATCTTGATGTTAACAATACACCAAGACCAGCTGGAACCGGAACTGCTCCTGATATCGGTGCTGCAGAGTTTAATGGTCAAGTAGGTGATTTTGTTGGTCCTGATATTGACACGGTATTCTTTAGCCCTGGCCCACAGGCACAGTGTATTGCTGCTGCAAGAATTGTCACAGCAGTAGTGCTTGATTTTACTGGTGTTGATACAGTTCAGATTGTTTACACAGTAAATTCTGGTGCACCATCAGTAGTTCCTATGACCTTTTCAGGCTTGAATACCTACCAGGGAATAATTCCTGCTCAGGGCAGTGGTAAAGTGAGTTTCAGAGTAAGGGCAGTTGACAGTTCACCAGGTGCCAACTTTAGCCTCAGCAACTCATTCACCTTTCAAGATGAGATTATTGGAGATGGCTTAAGCGCAAGTACCACTACGCCAACCATCAATGTTGGAGATAGCGCAAGACTTTCGGTCTTCTCCCCATTACTCGGACAATTGAAAATAACTGAGTTTATATTGTTTAGAGGAGGAACAGGTACACAAAGTACATTCCCAAGCTATGTGCCGACAACTGCTCAAGATTTTGTGGAAATCACTAACCTGAGCACAGGGCCCGTGAATATCGGTGGGTTTCAGTTTAACGTTTATGGAACCGGAGTTAGACCAACCTATACCTTCCCTGTGGGAACAACGGTACCTGCCTCAGGCGTATTATTGCTTCATGTTGGAACGGGTGCAGATGATCCTGCTAATAATTACTACAACTCTGGTGGGCCAACAGATGGAATGTTTTCAGGTTCGGCAAATGGTTTTGTTCTACGCTCCTCAGCCGGAGGTGTGATTGATGCGGTAGCGGTTAATGCCTATACTTTTGTACCTGCAGATGGGGTTTCAAGCAGCGATTGGACAGGTACGGGAGTAAATAGTCCTAGTGGTGTAGCTGGAGCTTCACTTACCGGTGCAGATCAAAACAGCAATGCCAACTGGGTTCCTGCAACAACTGCCACATCATCTCTTCCCATACTGAACCCAGGCTTAGTTACTTCTAATCCATTGTCTGTGACATGGTTCTATAATGGGGTATCAATAGGCACTACAGCAAGTCTGACTACAAATCCGATTTTGACTCCTGGCTTGAATACATTTATCGTGGTGATATCCGACAGTGTATGTACAGCTTCAGATACAGTCCTTATCAATGTGATTTTCCCAACCATACCGGTGATAAATTTTGTGGCCTCTACTACGGTTACGACAACAGGACAAACAGTTAACTTCACTGACTCCTCTACAAATTTACCGAGCAGTTGGACCTGGGTATTTTCGCCTTCAAATGTGACTTATGTGAACAGCACCACTGCAAATTCAAAGAATCCACAGGTGCAGTTTAACCTGCCGGGAGTTTACACAGTGACGCTAACGGCTGCAAACTCTGCAGGCTCTGCCTCATTGACCAAGACCAACTATGTGACCGTGACCATCAGCTACTGTAGTATTGGGGCGAGCTCTCCAATTGACACAGACATTGGAAATGTAACATTGAGTAATTTGAATAATGGAACAGGAACACCAACATTGAATAATCCGGGGGCAACAGGTACATACACAGATTTCACGGCTCTCCCACCGGCTGTTTTGATACGTGATTCGACATATACCATGTCGATGACACAAATTACAAGCGGAGGTACTTTCTATGATGCACATTGCAATGTGTTTATTGACTACAATGGAAACGGATTGTTTACAGATGCGGGTGAGCGTGTGTTAAACGGGCCCACTACACAAACTGCCCCTACCGTATCTGGGCCGATTACCATTCCAGCCACTGCTACCCTGGGGCTTACAAGAATGAGGGTATTACTGGATGAATCAGGTAGTGCAACTTCTTCACCTTGTACCGGATTTGTTTATGGTGAAGTGGAAGACTACACAGTGAACATCGCCCTTACTTCAGGTATAGATCAGCAGACAGTTTCCAACCAACTGATGGTTTATCCTAATCCTTCAAGCAAAGAGGTTTATGTTACCCTTCCATTTGAAATTCCGAATGATATGGGAATCCAACTCACAGATTTGACAGGTAAGTCAGTCAGGTTAAGTTCAGCCGTGAAGGCCGAGGCGAATGTTCTGTTACTTCCGGTTGACCAACTAGCCGATGGCATGTATCTGCTGCAGATCAACCTCAAAGGCAGAGTTTACACAGCCAAGATTGTTAAGCGTTAAGACCTAAGATGCGGGACAGCCAGATTGCTGTCCCGCTTTTTTTAACATACTGCCAATCATTTCTCAAACCAACTGTCAGTTCTCATGAAAAAGACACTAAGCGTATTGGTCCTTCTGGTCTTGGGATTAGTTGGACTAAAAGCACAAACGCCCCAATTTAGTAATGGAGGTCTGGGTACTTTCACATCCAGTAATGCATTCCCACTAAGTTCAACCACTTCAACGAGAGTTCAGTGGCTGCACCGACCAGCAGACTTTGGGGCACAAATTACTCCCGGTCTGATCACCAAAATCTACCTGGGCAGTCTTTCGACTGTGTCATCAACCACTTTTACTAACTTAACCGTAAGTATTGGAGAGACCAGTATCGATACAGTCACCCCAACTTTTATTACCGGCCTCACACAGGCGTATCAGGCTCCAAGTACGGTTTTTAACAATATTACCTCCGGAGGCTGGATAGAGATTACATTGCAAACCCCCATTTTTTACAGTGGAATTCAAAATCTGTTTGTTGATGTTTCTCAGAGCGGATACACCTCAGGTATCAGTATGGCTCAAAATAGCTCAACAGGACCAAGAAGAATTTGGGGAAATAACGCAGCAGCTACTGGGGCTGGAACCGGTTTGGTGCGATTTGGATTCGATCTCTTACCCAATCAGGCACAACATGATGCCGGTATTTCTTCCATTTTACAGCCACTCAACTTTTGTCCGAATACCTTCAACAATGTAAATGTCAGATTAAGGAATTACGGAAAGACCCCGCTTACTTCAGTTAACATTAACTGGACATTGAATGGTTTGGCACAAAATCCTTTCTTTTTCACCGGCTATCTGGACACCCTGCTTGGTTCCGGGCCTAAAGACACCGTTCTGACATTAGGGAATATTTTATTTACAGGAACAAACCCTTACACCATTTCAGCCTGGACCACTCTGCCTAATGGCTTCGCTGATACCGTATTTTTCAACGATACAGCCTACAGAGTAGTAGCACCAGCCCTGGCAGGTACAATCACGGTAGGCACTGGGGCAGGGTTTAATTACGCCAGCCTAGCAGACATGGCTGCAGCGATGTCAGCAGGTGGAGTTTGTGGGCCTGTGTTAGTCAATATCGATAGTGCTTCAGGTCCTTATTTTGGGCAGGTTAATTTCAACAACATTGTAGGGGCAAATGCAACCAACACGGTGACGATCAATGGCAATGGGGCGGTGATTTCAGCAGCACCTACCACAACCAATAAGGCCGTCATCTCTTTGAGTAACGCTGACTACTTCACATTCGATCGATTGAGACTGGTTGGCACAGACATCAACAATGGTTTTGGCTTTCACTTGAGGAACGGCTCAGACTTCGTAACCATCCAAAACTGTGACATTAACCTGTCAGCCATAACATCTACCTCAACTCTTAATTCAGCGGGTATTGTTAGCAGTAGTTCTACCGCCGGAACAACAGATGATGGCAACAACGCCAATTTCCTCACTATTCAAAATAATACCATCCGGGGAGGTGCTTCTGGAGGGCCTTTTTATGGCATATATCTTAATGGGTCTGGGAGCAGTGGGGTCACAGCAACCAATTGTAAAATTTTGAATAATAACCTGGTTGATTTTTATGGCCAGGGCATTTTGCTAGACAAAACCGATAGCTGCCTGGTATTTGGTAATTCTATTTCAAAGCCAACAATTAATACTACAACTTCAACTACTTTCTATGGAGTTTATTGCTTTGGTGCAAATACAGCAGGCGTAAGAATTGAAAGAAACTCCATACATAGCCCATTCTCTGGTTATCCTTCAAGCACTTCAGTAGCTTATGGTATTTGGATTGGAAATGATGCGGTTGCTGCAGCACCAACCCTTGTAGCGAATAATGTTATCTATAATATCAATTCAACAGGAACTGTATATGGCTTGTACAATGGCAGCGCAGACCATTGCCGGATGGTTTACAACACGGTAAATCTGAATGTATTACCTAGCTCTGGAATTACAAGAGGATTTTACCAGTTGACAACAGCAACAGGTATCAGCTTTTTAAATAATATCATCTCTGTGACTAGAGGAGGTTCAGGCGCAGCCCATTGTATATATCTGGGAACAACGACTTCAACAGTCACTAGTAACAACAACCTGTATTTTACAGCAAATGGAGCAAGCGTAGGATTTTTTACCTCATCCTTTGCCACATTAGCCAATTGGCAGACAGCCAACAGCAATGCTTATGATCAGAACAGTGTGTTTACGGATCCATCCTTTGTTGGTGCAGGGCCATTACTGATCCCGAATGCAGGTTTAGGAAACAATATAGCCATCCCTCAGTCAGATGTAAGCACTGATTTCCTTGGCAATCCACGAAATGCAACCAACCCTGACCCAGGGGCTTTTGAGTTTACACCTGCTCCAAATGATGCCGGAGCTATCGCTATCCATCCAGTTGCCTTCTGCCCCGGTAATACACCGTTGTTTGTGAGGGTTAGGAATTTTGGAACAGCCAATCTGACCTCAGTACAAGCAACTCTTGTGATCAATGGCTTAACAGCAGGATCCGGAACTTTCATTGGAAGTTTAGCTACCGGACAGGATACGTTGGTTTCAGTTGGAAGCTATAACTTCCTGAACAACACCAACTATAACATCATAGCATACACTTCCCTTCCAAATGGTGTACCTGATATCACCAACTTGAATGATACTACAAGCAGGTTGAATGTGCAGGCGGCCCTTAGTGGCATTGTAACCATAGGAGGGGCAGGGGCAGATTTCGCTACGTTGGGTAGCCTTGGTTCCATCATCGCTTCTTCCAGCCTTTGTGGGCCATTAGAGATACAAATCACCGGTAATACGGTTGAAACCACTGGGTTGATTTTGCCTACAATACCTGGAAATTTCCCGATTACGATAAAGCCGGTTGGCGGGGTCAGGACCATTTCAGGGTCAGTGGCCGGGGCACTTATACGCTTGAACGGCACAGATCAGGTGACCATAGATGGAAACATAGGTGGAGTTCGTAGCCTCATCATTAACAACACCAATTCGTCTGCTAATTCGGCCGGTATTTTTGTTTCTTCTCAGGGACCAGCAAACGGTTGCGAAAGAGTAGCAATCAGGAACGTAGAAATACAAGGAGGATCAAACGTTACCACTTCCACATTTGGGATAATTGCGGGAGGTACTGCAATTTCAACCACTTCGCAAGGGGATAACAACGACTTCCTGCTTATCGAAAACAACCTGGTACGAAACAGCTACTTTGGAATTTTTACAAGGGGAACCATTGGAGGTCTATTGGATAGTTTAATCATCAGAAACAATAGTGTCGGAGATACTTTACTTGCAAACTCTGTAACGTTTAAAGGTATTGACGTGCAAAACTCAACAGGTGGATTAATTACTGGCAACCTGATCCGAAATATGGAGCTGACTACTTTTGTAAGCATAGCAGCCATTGAAGTCGGTGGATCAGGAAATGGAAATGCGATTTCCAGAAACAGGATAATTGGGGTAAGACAACTTTCAACAAGTGGCTATGGGGCTTATGGGATCAATTTGATCGGAGGGTCCAACCATTTGGTGGTGAACAACATGATATCAGGAGTTCATACGCTTAACTATTCCACTACTTCCACCACTTTCAATGGTTTTGGAATCAGGATAACATCTGGAACAGCCCATCAGATTTACTATAATTCGGTAAATATGTATGGCAACTATTCCAATACAACTGCCAGCGGGGCAAGCAATGCGGCCTTTTGTATCACCTCAACAGTTGTAACAGGTATCGATGTACGCAATAATATTTTTGCCAATAAGACCGTAAGTAGCAACACTACCGGTGCTGTTAATTTCATGTCAGTCTGGCTACCCTCCGGTTATACTTTTGGCACAAGTAACTTCAATCATAATGCTTATTTTATTCCTTCCTCCTCAATACAGCATTTCATTGGAAAGGTTGGATTAACAGCGGGAGCAGGTAATTCTGTAGATCTAAATGCCTGGAGGCTGGTGACTCAGGTAGGCAATCCGCTTAATGATGTTAACTCTCAACCGGGAAATAATGGAAGCCCTTTGTTTGTTTCGGATGACTCTCTGGATTTTGCTTCTGGAACATTAACCCCCGCTGAATCAGGTGGCTCTCCAATCGCTTCATTAGGAACCCCCAACATTGACTTCAGAGGAATTTCCCGACCGGCAGGCACAGGCTCAGCACCCGATATCGGGGCACTGGAGTTTAGTGGGCTATTGGGTGATTTTGCTGGTCCTGTGATCGATACCGTTTTCTTTAGTCCAACAGGCTCACAGTGTATAGGCACCGCACGCACTGTTACGGTACAGGTAACGGATTTAACTGGTATTGATACAGTTCAAATCATTTACACTGTAAATGCTGGAGCTCCTATTGTTGCGCAAATGACCCTCAGTGGCTTAAATACCTATGCAGGTACTATTCCAGTACTTGGTAGTTCTTTGATCAGTTTTAGGGTTAGAGCTGTCGATAGTTCGCCGCTTGCAAACTTCTCCATATCAACCAGTCGGCAGTATCAAGATGAGATCATCGGTGATGGCTTAGCAGCAAGCACTACGACTCCTACCATCAACGTGGGAGATAGCGCAAGGCTTTCAGTCTTCTCTCCTTTGTTGGGTCAATTGAAAATTACTGAAATTGTCATGTTTAGGACAGGCACGGGGGCAACCAATCCATATCCTGCCTACATTCCGACAGGTCCTGATGATTTTGTTGAGATTTCAAACCTTTCAACTGGTTCAGTCAATCTTTCCGGATTTGTATTTGAGATTTATGGCTCAGGTGCCAGGCCACCCTATACATTCCCGTCCAGCGCCATTATTCCTGCTGGATCAGTTTTAGTACTTCATTTGGGAACGGGCACTGACAATCCTTCCAACTTGTATTTTACCACAGGAGGTTCATCAAATGCAATTTCCTCAGGCGGAGCAACTGGAATAGTATTAAAAAATTCAACCGGAGTAGTTATTGATGCTGTAGCTTTTAATGGATACACTTTTACAGCTATTACCGGAGTGACATCTGCTAATTGGAATGGTCCTGGAGCACCTAGCCCCTCTGGAAATGCTGGCTCTCAGCTTTTAGGAGCTGACCAAAACAGCTCAGCCAATTGGTCTGGCACAGCAGTTACACCAGGAACACTAGGCACATTTAACACTGGCCTTGTTACCAGCAATCCTCTGTCTGTAAGTTGGTTTTATAATGGAGTGAATATAGGTAGCTCTGCAAGCCTGACGACAAACCCTATTCTTATTGCAGGTCAAAACGCATTTATCGTAGTGGTTTCTGATAGTTTGTGTTCTGCAAGTGATACAGTGATCGTTAATGTCGTTATACCTAGCGGAGTTTCTGTTCATTTTTCATCTTCAAAAGTTATCTTTTACCCTAATCCTGCACGAGAAGATGTATTGATTAGTCTCCCTCATGAGTTCATTGGCAACCCTGGAATTACTTTGACTGATTTAAGTGGGAAACTTCATACCCCAGTATATACACTTGCCCCAAATAACAAGGAGATCAAACTAGATCTTCGAAGATTGGCTTCAGGGTTGTATGTTGTTAAAATATTAGTGGACGAAGAAGTCTACACTATTAAAATAGCCAAGGAGTAACCAATAGACGTATCTCTAAGCAGGGAGAGCTTATTGCTTTCCCAGCATTTTTATTTTTTATTGCCAAAAGCATTTTCAGAGTTCCTGCTTAATTTTGTTATTAAGATAAAACAACCAAATTATGAACCTAATTACCAAAAAGACGCTATTTAATGCCGTGGCATTGTTTTTATTCCTACAGCTGCCTGTTTATGTGTCTCTGGCTCAGCCCCGACTTTCAGAAACACAAACAATTAGCTGCAGTGGAACAGCAGGCTTGGCAAATTCAGAACCCCGTTGGACGCCCAGGCTTACCAGCATGAACTCCAGGGTACACCGGACCCCAGATGCAGAGTTCATCAGAGAGATCAAAAAAAGATCAAAGACCTACCAGAATGAAGCCACAGAGGCAAATCGTGTCTCAGGCATACAGAGCCCCATTATTGGTACGAATTTCGAAGCGAACTGGTCACTTAATTCTACGCCACCAGACAATACCATGGCCATTTCGAATGGTGGGCAGATTGTGACTTGCAATAATGATGGTATTGAGTTTTACACCCAGACGGGCACATTTAGAGGGGTACTTGGGTGGAGTGGTTTCTTTAATGATCCCAATTTAAACTCATCTCTTTACGACCCTGTGGTCATTTACGACAGTGACGCTGATCGGTTTGTCATGGTAGTCCTTCATGGGTTTACTTTTGCTACTTCAAAAGTGCTGCTGTGTTATTCCAAATCAAACGATCCATTTACAAATGGTTGGTGGGTATATCAGATCAACGGTAATGTATTGAACAATAACTGTTGGTTTGATTTTCCGGTGATTGGGATCACTAGTTCAGAAGTCATCGTTACAGGCAACCTTTTCAACAACAGCAATCAGTTTAATCAATCTGTGATTTTGCAAATTGACAAGGCTCCCGGCTATTTGGGAAATACCATCAATTGGAACACCTGGAGCAATATCAACGCAACTCCTTTTACCCCATTTACTTTGGTTCCAGCTTCCTCTGGCAAGCAGGGGAACGTAGGGCCAGGAATCTACCTTTTGGCAAGCAATTCTGGAGGGGGAAATGCATTACGATTGTTTCATTTGACCAATGTGAGAACGGCTAGTCCTCAACTGCTCAATTTTACGATTAATTGTCCGACCTATGCTCCGGTGTCTGATGCTGCCCAACCGGGAACAGCAAATATGTTGGATAACGGAGATTGCAGAATGCAGGATGCTTTTTTCCAGGACGGATTTGTGCATTATACTTTTCATACAGATATCGGTGGCAACTATAACGGCATAAGGTATGGGCGCATTTGGGTAGCCAACCAAAGCCATCAGTCAGCCAATTTTGGTTTCCAGGGAGTTGCTGACTGCGCTTATCCGGCTTTAGCTTCAGTTTCAACTGATCCCAACAACCAAAGTGTTGTGATTGCATTTACCCGGGCATCTGCTAATATTTTCCCGGAGCTTAGAGTGGTCAGTGTAAACCATAATCTTCAGTTTTCAACCTCTACTCTGGTCAAAGCAGGAAATGCCTTCGTGGACATCTTATCCAGCAACGATGAGCGATGGGGTGACTATACAGGAGCAGCAAGGCGCTACAACGCCACCAACCCAACCATATGGGTAGCGGGCTGCTATGGTACCAATATCGTTGGGCAGCGCAACAATACTTTTGTTACCTGGGTATCTGAAATTACAGGTGGGGCTACAACAGTTGGTGTTAGCAATGAGGTAATCGAAAAGGGCAAGACCAGCGTTTTCCCCAACCCGATTTTAGATTTCTTTCAATTGGAGTTTGAACTTAAGGAAAGGGTAGAGTTACAAGTTTACTTAAGCGATGTGCAGGGTAAAAGGATAAAGCTCCTGTTTCAGGATAGTCCTATGCCCGGCAACTACCGTTTCTCTTTTCACAAAGGAGATCTGAAGCCGGGAATTTATTTTCTAAGCATACAGGGTGATCAAAAAATGCTACATCATGAGAAAATCGTTATTGAGCCTTAGTATTGCTTTTGCAATGACTTTGCCCTCATGTAAAACAGGGCAGTCGGCAGATGGCCAGAAAACAGAGACAGGAAAAGCCAGCCCTACAGAAATCAAAGGAGGAAGAGGTGTCACAAACAAAGACAGCGTTTATAAAGCCAATCCCCAACCCATGCGTGAAGCCCCTAAGCCGGGTAGGCCCAACTAGTTTTTGATGTTTTTTAGGCGGGCAAAAGCTTCGATGAGATGATTGTGACCTGCAGGCAAAATGACTAGTCTCAGGCAAGGAAGCTTTCGGATAAAGAACCTCAGGTTTTTCTCTGTTATGATTTTATCGAATCGGCCCAGATAAAGGTCAATCGGCACACGATGTTGAGCCAGCTGACTGATCAACCTATCCGTTGGTACTGAAATGGTTTTGTAACACACCCAGGTTTTGTACAATCGCCATCGCTTGGCTTCTGAATTCATTTGGGTTTGTGCAAACCGGATGATGCCTTTATCAACCAATCGGAAAAACCTAAACACGGCTACCAGAAGGTGAAAGATCCGGGGCTTGAGGACAATGTGTTTTAATACATCTCTGAAAAACAGCGGGTAGGTCGCAAGGCTATACCAAAAGCTGGTTTTTATTCCATCAGGTGCCAAAAGGATCATTTGTTCAACCCTATCCGGATAACTTGATGCCAAAGAAAGTGCTATTTTACCACCAAGAGAAAATGCAAGAACACTAAACCGATGATGTCCCAAATCAGTACACAGGTTTATAAGTGCATTCAGGAGTTCATCTTTATCGATAGTCACCTCATCTGCCTCGTTCCATTCACTTTCACCATGAAAAAAATGGTCAAAACTGAACAAAGTGAATTGCCCACCTAGGGGGCCTTCTAGCAAATTGAAATTGGCCTTGTCCAACCCATATCCATGAAAACATAGAAGCAATCGGGGACCAGAGCCCTTTTTTTGATAAGTCATAAATGAAGACCCAACCTGGAGCTTTTCATGTGTCAGTTGTGATTTTTGAATACGACCCCCACCCTTTGCCATTGTTCCCAATTTTGATTTGCTAGTTAACAAATTTGGCATCTTTTATAAATGCAGACTGCGGAAGCTAAGGAAGTTTAAAAAGTTTCCGTCGTATTAAGACGGCTAAATGAAGAGTTGCCAAAGTTGAAACAAGAGCAAAGGACATAAGAAGGGGTAGCATTGCTTTTTGGCGGTATGGTACAAAGAGCATCACGATGGTTGAAATCGCATTTCAATTAGGTATTTCAAAAAAGACCCTTTATCTGCTTTTCAAAGATAAGAATGACATTGTACTAAAAACGGCGCATTATCATATCTCCCAAACGCATGGTCGGATGTGCGAGTTTCATCATGAGGCGAATGATCCAATTCATGAACTTATTCTGGTCTCCCAACATACCAGTTCCGTTTTTGCCAAACTGAGTGAAGTCCAATAAAGGATTTTACCGTCCAGACATCACCTAAAGAAACTCTAAAGAATACGGGTCAAGGAGGTTAGCGTGAGCCTTGTTATCCAAATGGTTGGAGGAGGTAAATAAGGAGTATGAGATGTCCAGCTCCATCTGTGGATTAGTGAAGCGAAAAAACCTAAAGGGGATTGACTACCATCTTTCTAACTCACTTAGGGGTTATTACCTAGCCAAGATTTTGATGAAATCAGCTACTTTTAGCTGAAAACAATGTGTCTGTCAGAGTAGTATATGCAGGCAAAAGAATTGGCCTTTTTGAGCTCAGTACTTTTATTCGTCGTATTTTAGATCTTATTTATTAAGGTTGCTCAGTTCAACATGATTACGGGGTCTTTCATCATTATTGAATCAGTTTTATTCGCAACTATTGTTCTCATTCTGGGATAAGCCTTCTTTAGAATGGACTTTGAAATCATCATCACTTCGATCGGTATCGCATCACTTGCCGGAATTTTGTTGAACAATGCCATCTTATTTGTTGACTTTATAGATATAAGTCGCAAGCGAAAAGATAGAAGAGTTTGGTGAAGATCTAACATTTCATGAGATGAAATAGGCCATTCTTGCAGGAGTAAAGGCACATTTACACTCAACATTTCAAACTGCCAGAACGACAGTTCTGGGCTTGATCCCACTTGCAGTCAGCCGTAACATCGATTTCATCGGCTTCTTTTAAACCTATAATCCAACGTTTTACATAGGCGGAGACAATGCCATTTTTTGGGCCCCAATGTCCTTGATCATCATTTTTGGCTTGACTTTTGCTACCTTCCTAACGTTAGTTATTGTGCCGGTGATGTATATCCTGGCAGAATACATCGGAATGAAATTTTCGAAACAAAGAAATAGGGTGAATAGTTAATTTTCATATTTGGTTAAGGTTTAGTTTGTATAAAAAAGGTTCAGGGTCTTCCCTGAACTTTTTTTTTAACGTTTCTCAACTCGCAACATGTCTTCTAAATTCCTGATTATCATCATCAGTCTCCTATTGGTTCTGTTGATTGATTTTTACGTTTTTCAATCGGTCAGAACAGTCTTTTCAGAACATAGCCTGCCAAGAAAAAGGTTGGTTTATGCCCTTTTTTGGTTGATTTCGGCCTTGGTCATTGCGGCCATTTTGGTGTTTCAATTGGCACCTTCAGGCAAGCTGCCAACCTCCATACGTGGCTTTTTGGCGACTGGAGTTTTTATGGTCACATTCTCCAAACTGTTTGTTGTTGTATTCCTGTTGATTGATGATTCGGGCAGGGTGTTGAAATGGTTCTATTCCCTGATCGCCAAACCCGAGCCTCCGGTTGATCTTTCAAGGTCTGAGTTTTTGGCCAAGGCTGGTATGGTGACCGCCACAGTGCCTTTGGTTGCTATGACTTATGGCATAGTGTCAGGAGCACATGATTACCATGTTCACAGGGTTAGGCTTCGGGTACCACAGTTACCTAAGGCATTTGATGGGATACGCATTGCTCAGTTGTCTGACATTCATAGCGGCAGCTTTTTCTCCAAAACAGCAGTAAAGGGAGGCATCGAAATGCTGACCAGGGAAAAAGCTGATCTAATTTTCTTCACCGGAGACCTTGTAAACAACAAGGCAGATGAAATGATTGGATGGACTGAAATGTTCGACAAGGTCAAAGCCCCATTAGGTGTGTACTCCATTTTGGGTAACCATGACTATGGAGACTATGCCTATTGGAGCAGTCCTGAAGCAAAGGCTGCCAACCTCAACGACCTGAAAGCTGCTCATAAGGCCATGGGCTGGAATTTGTTAATCAACGAGCATAAGTATCTGACAATTGAAGGAGATCGCCTTGCCTTGATCGGTGTTGAAAACTGGTCTGCCAAGGGGCGTTTCCCAAAGTATGGCAACCTGAAAGCAGCCCATTCTCAAACTGAAGCTGATTATAAAATATTGCTTTCGCATGACCCCTCGCATTGGAGAGCGGAAGTTTTGACTGGCTTTCAGGACATTGATTTAACGCTCAGTGGACATACCCATGGCATGCAGTTTGGGATCGAAATAGGTGATTTCAAATGGAGCCCTGTGCAGTACATGTATCCGGAGTGGGCCGGACTTTATACAGAGGGAAAGCAAAATCTGTACGTTAACAGAGGATATGGATATATCGGTTTTCCAGGCAGGATTGGTATCCCTCCGGAGATTACCATTATTGAGCTAAGCAGGTCAGCCAGTTAAATCTGGTATTCAGCTAATACCAGAGGCTTGATGTCTTTGATCGTAGGGTTGTCTTTAAATGCTCTAACGATCATACCTATAATTTCATCTCTGAAGCCCAGTTTTCGGGCTATATCCACACAAAGGTTAAATTCAGATTGAAACAGCACCTTATCCGCTAACATGGTAGCCACACAATTAGTCATGTGCTGAAGCCTGGATTCTGGGTTATCGGGCAGGCTAAAATCCTCAGATCCTTTTGACTCAATCATGAGGTCAGCTTCTTCAAGTGGGATGTGATTTCGTTCTGCGATCCTGTGAAGCAAGATCAGCTCTCTTACATCCAGATGACCATCTTTCTTTGCAATAAACACTAAGTTTTGAAAATGGCTTCGAACAGAAGGGTCAGAAGAATGGCTCATAGAGGTTCAGAAACAGGCTTCGAATCACGGTAAAAAAACGATAACGGCCAATTTTTATGTTTAGAATACCAATGCCCAGCCTTTTGAGCTTAAGGCCAACTCGTACTATGGACTCACTTGTGGATAATAAACCTGTGTTTTTCAAAATATTGTGGGTGAAAGTGGGAAAAAGTGGTTGATTTTTAACTGCAACTGGTTACCTTTGCATAGGGTAGGGCAGAAGTTCAACTGCTAAAGGACATTAAGAATGGCTTTGTTTTCAAGTGAATACGAATGTAAGCTCGATGCAAAAGGCAGACTGGTATTACCTGCCAGGCTTAAGTCTGCCCTGCCGGAAATAGATCAGGGACGGTTGATGCTTCTGCGAGGATTTGAGCCCTGTCTGGTACTTTACCCAATGTCTTCATGGAGAACCATACTGGAGCAAGTAGCTTCTCTGAATGAGTTTAACGAACAGTACAGGCATTTTCAACGCAATTTTCTGAGAGGGAATACCGAAATAGAGCTTGACTCGGCAGGCCGTTTCATCATCCCAAAATCGATGGCAGGCCATGCCGGATTGCAGAAAGAAGTGATCGTGGTAGGGATGGGAAATCGAATGGAGCTGTGGGACGAAAAGAAGTATCAGGACGCATTAATCAAGGACAGCAAAGAGTTTTCAAGACTGGCACAGCAGTTTTTATCCCATGACAGTGGCCCAGGTAGTCTATCATAAACCTGTCATGCTTAAGGCATGCATCGAAGGCCTTGGTATCAAGCCGGATGGCATTTATGTCGATGTTACTTTTGGTGGGGGAGGGCATAGCAAAGCCATACTGGAGGGCTTGAGCACTGGTCATTTATTTGCCTTTGATCAGGATGCTGATGCTGCTAAGAATGCTGAAGGCTGGCCGTCTGATCGGTTTAGCTTTATCGCTTCCAACTTTCGGTTTATCTCCAAGCAGTTGAAGTTCAGGGGGTACAGTCAGATCGATGGCTTACTGGCAGATTTAGGAGTCTCCTCCCATCAGATTGATGAGGCTGACCGTGGTTTTTCTACCCGTTTTGACGGCCCTCTTGATATGCGAATGGACAAGCAGCAAAGCATTTCAGCTGCTGAGGTCATCAACACTTATTCAGTAAAAGAACTTCATCGCCTGCTCGGACAATATGGGGAAGTTCAAAATGCCAAAACCTTGGCAGAACTAATCGTAAAAGAGCGAAGTAGCCAAAAAGTAAAGACCACCGGCGAATTGGTGAAAATACTTCAGTACAAAGCCCCCAAAGGGAAAGAGTACAAGTATTTTGCTCAGGTCTTTCAGGCCATTAGAATGGAAGTCAATCAGGAGTTAACGGCTTTGGAAGATTTGTTGCTTCAGGCGGCTGACTTGATCAAACCCGGAGGCAGACTTGTGGTACTTGCCTATCACTCTTTGGAGGACCGCCTGGTCAAGCAGTTTATTCAAAAAGGGAAGTTTAAGGGAGAGGTTGAAAAGGACTTCTATGGGAATATGATCCGACCTTTCAGCCCTATGCACAGCAGTGCCATAAGCCCAGATGATGAGGAGCAATTGGCCAATCCAAGGGCCAGAAGTGCCAAACTGAGAATAGCAATCAAGAACTGAAATGGCACAGAACTCTCTTAAATCGGCACCTTCAAACTCCTCAAGCAACACAGGTTCCGCAGGTGTCTCTATGTTTTCGTACATCGAGCGTTTCCTCAATCTGGAGGCTGTGGTCAACTCAGGCCTGCCGGAGAAGCATTTGTTCCGAATTCTCTTTGTGATCGTCATTGCCATCGTATACATTGCCAACACACACATGGCCGAGCGTAACGTGCGCATGCTAAACAGCATGAAAAGTGAAGTAGAGGACTTAAGGGCAGATTACACCACTTTAAAGTCGGAGTTGGTGGTAGGCCTCAAGCAGTCTGAAGTAGCCAGAAGGGTGGCCTCCATGGGTCTTGAAGAAAGCCAGTCCCCTCCAGTCAAAATCAAACTCGAGGAAGATGAACATTAAAAAATCCATTCTTCTTAGGGCAAGGATTGCTTTTTTGGCGGTGATGATTTTTGCCGCAGCCGTGTTGTACCGCATTGTCAACATTCAAATGGTGGAAGGCAAAAAATGGCGTTCCATGGCAGAAAAACAGGTTTATAGATACCTTGATGTGCCTGCCATCCGAGGAAACATTTACGCTGCTGACGGAAGCTTATTATCAACTTCATTGCCATTTTATCAGGTTCTTATTGACCCTACAGTTGCCAATGATGAATTGTTCAAGTCAGAAGTAGATAGCCTCAGTTGGCACCTGGCTCGTTTTTTTGGAGAACGATCCGCCAACGAGTACGAGAGAAAGATAACCGATGCCCGACTTTCGGGTAAGAAATATCTGAGACTGAGCAACCGCAGCATCACTTATCAGGAAAAGAAAAAGCTAAGCACCTGGCCTCTTTTCAGAGCCGGGAAAACGAAAGGAGGAGTCATTTTTGATCGGATTGATAAACGTTTCAGACCTTTCAATGAATTGGGACTGCGCACAGTAGGTTTCGTCAACGAGCTAAAGCAAGGGGTAGGGCTCGAGTATAGTTTTAACAAAGAACTCAGTGGACAGCAAGGCAGGGCTTTGTTTCAGCGAATGTCAGGCAGTACATGGAAACCCATCCTCGATGGGACAGAAGTGAAGGCCGAAGAGGGATATGATGTCGTCACCACCCTTGATATCAATCTGCAGGATGTGGCTCAGGCTGCTTTAAAGAAACACCTGATGGAACATGAAGCTGATTTTGGAGCAGTTGTCCTTATGGAAGTGAAAACGGGGCATATCAAAGCCATGGCCAATCTAGGTAAAAATCAGGAAGGAGCCTATATCGAGAAGTACAACTATGCCGTTGGTCATCAGGGAGTAACAGAACCCGGGTCTACCTTTAAACTGGCATCCTTAATGGCATTGCTTGAGGAGAAGCATGTCAAACTCAGTGACAGCATTGAGACCGGCAAGGGAACGTATCTGTTCTATGATCGCAAAATGACCGATGCCAAAGAGGAGGGCTATGGAAAGATCACAGTGAAGGAAGCCTTTTCGAAGTCATCCAATATTGGCATTTCCAAATTGGTGCATGACTGCTTTCATGAACGGCCGGAGCGTTACCTTAAGTATTTGGAACAGTTTCACCTTACCCAGCCAATACCCTTCCAAATGGCTGCTGACATACGACCTTATATTAAGCGACCCTCAGACAAGTCTTGGAGTGGCATCACCCTGCCCTGGATGTCAATTGGCTATGAAGTACAGCTTTCACCCCTCCAAATGCTCACGTTTTATAACGCCATTGCCAATGAGGGTAAAATGATCACTCCTATCATTGTAAAGGAATTAAGGCAGGCCGACCAGGTAGTAAAAAGTTTTGAGGCTCAGGTCATTGACCGAAAGATATGCTCAGACCGAACGCTACAGGAAGTGAGAAAGGCCTTGCTGGCAGTGGTTGAAAATGGTACTGCACGTAATGTGAAAAACAAAGCTTACCTGATAGCTGGTAAGACAGGCACCGCTCAGAAAGTTAAAAACCGTCGCTACACCAAGTCCTACTACACCTCCTTCATAGGTTACTTCCCTGCTGACGCACCCAAGTACAGCTGTGTGGTGATCATCGATAGTCCCAAAGGCTTTAGACAATACGCAACGGATGTGGCAGCCCCTGTTTTCAAAGAGATCGCCGATAAGATCTACGCCGTAGATTTAAAACTACATCAACCAATGGTATTTGAGCGTAAGCCTGCAGATGGCACCTTTCCCGTCGTGAGAGCAGGATATTATGAAGACCTAAACAAACTTTGTCATGAGCTAGGGGTGTCCAATCACCTTAAGAAAGATGCAGACTGGGTAGCGGCCAGGCCAGTAAGCCGAGCCATCCAATGGTCTGTGCGAGATGCTCCCGAAGGGCTTATGCCGGATGTGACCGGTATGAACATGAAAGATGCCCTTTTCCTGCTCGAGAACAGGGGACTGATTGTTCAAACCCAAGGAAGAGGTCGTGTAGAAACACAAAGCATCCGTCCGGGAGTAAGGATTTCCTCAGGTAGCCGTGTATATCTCTCATTTAACTCCATATGAGCAAGATACTCTCCCAACTCCTTTACAAAGTACCTCTGGAACAAACCTCCGGAGACATGAACCTGTTGGTCGAAGGATTGACTTTTGATAGCCGCAAAGCAACAATTGGGATGGTTTTTATTGCCATACAGGGGACACAGACGGATGGACATGACTATATCGGGCAGGCGATTGCCACCGGTGCCACTGCCATTGTACATCAAAACGACCTTCCAGAAAAACAACCCGGGCTTACCTACATCAGAGTGAAAGACAGTGCTTTTGCACTTGGCCAGATGGCTGCCCATTTTTTTGACAACCCTTCTGAGAAACTTATTGTCGTTGGGGTCACAGGTACCAATGGTAAAACCACAACGGTTACTTTGCTTTACCAGCTTTTTCGTAAGATGGGGTATGGAACAGGCATGTTGTCCACCGTTCAAAACTGGATTAATGAGACTGCTTACCCCAGCACGCATACCACCCCTGACCCCATACAACTGCAATCCATGATGGCGCAGATGCTTCTCGCCGGTTGTACCCATTGTTTCATGGAGGTAAGCTCTCATGCATTGGTCCAGCAAAGGGTAGCAGGGATCAAATTCGCCGGGGCGGTATTCACAAATATCAGTCACGATCATCTTGATTTTCATCAAACATTTGACAAGTACATTGCAGCGAAAAAGCTCTTGTTTGATCACTTGCCTTCCAAAGCATTTGCACTGACGAATATTGACGATAAAAGAGGAATGGTGATGGTGCAAAACTGTAAAGCAAGCCTACATACCTATGCTCTTTTGAAGGATGCCGCCTTCAGAACCCGATTTCTTTCACATACGCTACAAGGCATGGAGCTGGAGATAGAGGGGCAGCCGGTCTGGTTTACGCTTACCGGTAAATTCAACGCTTACAACTTGCTATGTGTGTATGCTGTTGCCAGGCTTCTAGGCCTTGAGGCAGAGGACACATTGACTCAACTTTCCATCGTGAAGCCAGCACCCGGCAGATTTGAACTGATCACGGATCGGGCCATGCAGCGATTTGCGATCGTTGATTATGCTCACACTCCCGATGCTCTTCAAAATGTGCTTGAAACCATTGCAGAGCTTCGCACCCGAAATGAGCAAGTGATTACCGTAGTTGGCTGTGGAGGAAACCGGGACAAAGCCAAGCGGCCGGTGATGGCTTCCATTGCCTGCGCCTTTTCTGATAAAGTGATCTTCACCAGCGATAACCCCAGAGACGAAAACCCGGATGAGATCCTTGATGAAATGATGGCAGGGGTATCAGCAACGGAATACCGCAAGGTGCTTAGAGTCAGTGACAGAAGAGAAGCCATCCGCACCGCTTTTATGATGTCAGGCAAAGGAGACATTATCCTGATTGCCGGAAAGGGTCATGAAAACTACCAGGAAGTTAAAGGGGTCAAACATCCTTTTGATGATAGGGCTTTTGCCAGAGAATTGATGAACGAAACTGAAACCAACTGATATGCTCTACTACTTGTTTCGATTTTTAGATCAGCATTTTGACCTGCCCGGAGCAGGGGTATTCCAGTATATTTCTTTCCGGGCTACTATGGCGGCAGTTTTATCATTGGTCATCTGTCTGATCTTTGGGAAGTCACTCATCGCCATGCTTCGCCGAAGGCAAGTGGGTGAAAGCATCCGTGATCTGGGCCTTGCCGGTCAGTTGGAAAAGAAAGGGACACCAACCATGGGAGGCCTGATCATGATTGCCGGTATTCTTATTCCAACCTTGCTTTTTGCACGCCTGCAAAGCATTTACATCATCGTGCTGGTAGTGACTGTCGTATGGCTGGGAATCATCGGCTTTTTAGATGATTACATCAAAGTTTTCAAAAAGAACAAAGAGGGTCTGGCAGGAAAGTTTAAGGTAGTGGGTCAGGTTGGGCTGGGTTTATTTGTAGGCTTAATGCTGTACTTCAATAGCCATGTGGTGGTGAGGCAATACCTCAGTCCCGAGCATGAACCGGTGGATTATGTCACACCAACCTATGTTGACGTAAAGTCACCAGTGACCACCATCCCTTTCATGAAAAACAATGAATTTGATTATAGTGCTCTTAATTTGGGGCTGGGAGAAGCATCAACGGCTGCAGTATATGTATTACTAGTCATCTTTATTATTACCGCTGTCAGCAATGGGGCCAATATCACCGATGGAATTGATGGTTTGGCAGCAGGTACATCAGCCATCATTGCCCTTACTCTGGCTATCCTTGCTTATGTGTCGGGCAACGCCATTTTCGCTGATTACCTGAACATTATGTACATCCCCAACTCCGGAGAACTGGTGATTTTTTGTGCAGCTTTTGTAGGAGCCTGTATTGGTTTTTTGTGGTACAACTCTTTCCCTGCACAGGTTTTTATGGGGGATACAGGCAGTTTGGTATTGGGTGGATCACTAGCTGTTATGGCGATCTCCTTGAGGAAGGAATTACTGATCCCTATTTTATGCGGTATCTTTTTGGTTGAAAATCTGTCAGTTATTATTCAAGTGTACTATTTCAAATACACTAAGAAAAAGTACGGGGAGGGCAGAAGAATTTTCAAGATGTCGCCCCTGCACCACCATTACCAAAAGCTTGGCTATCATGAGGCCAAGATTGTCACCCGATTTTGGATAGTTGGTATTTTACTGGCCATCGTCACGCTCGCCACCCTTAAACTACGATAGACATGAGTAAGCGTAAGAAGCTCGAGGCAAGAATCAAAGAAGCAAGGCTTGAAGCGTTAGCCCTTTACGTTTGCACCCGTGACCCTAGAGTTCATTGGTTTCCCAAAGCCATCATTTGGTTGGTGGTGATGTATGTACTTAGTCCCATAGATGTTATCCCGGATTTCATCCCCTATATCGGATACCTCGATGACATGCTGATTGTGCCATTGGGTACATGGATTGCCCTTAAAATGGTTCCGGCAGATATCATGGAAGAAGCTCGCAGAACGGCAAGGCTGGTAAAAATCAAAGAAGGTCCGATTACCTGGATTTTGCAGATTTTAATTACCCTGGTCTGGCTTGCAGCAGCATTGTTTATTGCCATCAAAATCAGAAAGACCATTCTTCAGGAGGCATGATGATCAGTCCATCAGTTGTTATCATTGGTGCTGCAGAAAGTGGAATAGGTGCAGTGCTGCTTGCAAAAAGGCTGGGACATCAGGTGTTTGTATCTGATGGAGGTAAAATCAAGACCGATTATCGGGAGCTCCTGCAATCTCAAGGAATTGATTTTGAAGAATCAGGGCATAGCCTCCATCGGCTGGGCGAAGCAAGTTTATGTATCAAATCTCCAGGGGTGGCAAATGAGGCAGAAGTCATAACAGCACTAAAACAAAAAGGAATACCTGTTATATCGGAAATTGAATTTGCAGCTACCCAGTTCCAAGGCAAAAGCATTGGAATCACCGGTTCAAACGGAAAAACGACCACCACCTTACTCACTCATCACCTGTTGAGTGAAGCCGGTATTTCTGCCGGACTTGCCGGAAACGTAGGTAAAAGTTTTGCCGCCGCCATTGCTGAAGGAGGCTCGGAACCCATTTATGTATTGGAGGTCAGTAGTTTTCAGTTGGATGACTGCTATACCTTTCATCCTCATATCGCCATGATCCTCAACATTACCCCTGATCATCTGGATAGATATGGCTATGTATTTGAACGGTACGCTGATGCCAAGTTCCGCATTGTCCAGAACAGCAATGAGGAGGATTACTTTATTTATCATAAAGAGAATCCGGGTATTAAGGAGGGATTAAAAAGGCACCAGGTAAAAGCTCGGCATTTGCCATTGAGTCTTTTTCCATTGGAAGGGGAAGGGGCCTGGTGTGACCACAGTCATTTGCATTTTCAATTGGACTCATTGCCAGGAGGATTGATTTCTATCCCCTACGAGGGATTGCCATTGGAGGGTCAGCACAACCAGTTGAATATGATGGCCGCAGGACTGGCCGCCTTACTCAGCGGACTGAACCCAGATCAGTTAAAGTTTGGTCTTAAGAATTTCAAAAATGCACCCCATCGAATGGAGCCAGTAGGTGAGCTGAATGGGGTTAGTTATGTGAACGACTCTAAAGCAACAAATGTCGACTCAGTGTTTTATGCCCTGGGAAGTATGAAGAAGCCGGTGGTATGGATTGCCGGAGGGGTTGACAAAGGCAATGATTACAGCCAAATCGAAGCATTGGTGAAAGACAAGGTCAAGGCCCTTGTATGCATGGGAACCAAGAATGAGCCCCTAATCTCCTATTTCAGCGGAAAAGTACCCACGATCAAAAGCACAGCATCATTGGCCGAAGCCTTGACTAATGCTCATGCTCTCGCTGCCCCTGGCGACATAGTACTTTTATCTCCGGCCTGCGCCAGTTTCGATTTGTTTAAAAATTATGAAGACCGGGGCGATCAGTTCAGAGCAGCGGTTCAATCTATGATACAATCAGCACCATGAGAACAGATGAAATCAAAGAATGGGCATCAAAAAATCTAAAAGGAGATCCGGTGATCTGGTTCATCTGTTTTGCACTTTCTATACTCAGCATTTTAGTGGTATACAGTGCCACCGGCCCGCTGGCTTTTAAAATGAAAGGTGGAAATACAGAGTATTACCTCCTCAAACACAGTACGCTTATCTTCCTGGGCATAGTGCTGATGTGGGCGGCACATAAGATTGACTACAAATACTATTCAAAGCTTAGTCGATATGCTTTGATCGCTTCTGTGCCATTGTTATTGTATGCCTGGCTCTTTGGTACCAGTGTGAACGAAGCCTCCCGTTGGATTAACATTCCCTTCATCAATCAGTCCTTTCAGCCTTCGGATCTTGCAAAACTGGCCCTGATCGCAAATCTGGCCAGTATGCTCGCCAAGCGACAGCAAAACATTGAGGATTTTAAAGAGAGCCTGATCCCTGTATTGGTATGGTGCGGACTTATCTGCGGATTGATTGCACTGACAAACATTTCTACGGCCGTATTGCTTTTTGCCACCTGCATGCTGCTGATGTTTATCGGAAGGGTGCCTGTTCGTTATCTGGCCATGTTGGTATTGGTCGGTTTGCTCTCAGGAAGTGTTGCACTAAGCATAGGCCAAAGATTAAATACTGCCATCTCCAGGGTGACAGCTTTTCTGGATAAAGACCAGTTGCCCTACCAACTGCAACAAGGCTACATCGCCATGGCAACAGGCGGTGTCGTAGGTAAAGGTCCCGGTCAAAGCGAACTAAGGAACTTTTTACCCTACCCACATTCTGACTTTATCTATGCCACCATTATTGAAGAGTATGGAATGGTAGGAGGAGTTTTGGTTGTTTTTCTATACCTCGCCCTGCTCTACCGGGGCATGGTTACCGTTGCCAACAGTGACCGTGCATTTGGTGGCCTGCTTTCAGCCGGGCTTAGCTTTGCCTTGGTCGTGCAGGCATTTATCAACATGGGAGTTGCCGTTGGATTAGGACCGATCACCGGTCTTTCCCTTCCACTGCTTAGCATGGGAGGCACTTCAATTCTGTTCACTTGTCTCACCCTGGGCATTATTCTATCGGTAAGCCGTGGAGACCAGGAAGATCTTGACACTTCCAAAGGATAAGATGCAGGCCCGGGAGAACTATCGCTTTATTTTATCAGGGGGAGGTACCGGAGGTCATATTTTCCCGGCCGTAGCTATTGCCGATGC
Source organism: Cytophagaceae bacterium (assembly GCA_027488815.1). Classification (GTDB taxonomy): domain Bacteria; phylum Bacteroidota; class Bacteroidia; order Cytophagales; family JAIYAX01; genus JAIYAX01. The sequence goes on from JAIYAX010000025.1 coordinate 63,032, forward strand.
ATTGCGGGAAAAGTACAAAGCTGAAATTTTGTTTATCGGTGCAGAGGGTCGCATGGAAATGGATCGTGTCCCGGAAGCTGGCTACCCCATCATCGGTTTGCGAATGGCAGGGCTGCAACGTAAGCTCGATTGGAAAAACCTCAAACTTCCATTTTTATTGATGATCGCAGTATGGAAAGCTGTAAAAACAATCCGGGAATTTAAGCCCCATGCTGTTGTAGGAGTGGGAGGATATGTATCAGCTCCGGTGATGATTGCAGGTGTTTTTACAGGGGTTCCTGTTTTTATTCAGGAGCAGAATGCATTTGCAGGACTTACCAATAAGGCTTTAGGACGGTTTGCACGCCGTATTTATGTCGCTTTTGATGGCATGTCTCGGTTTTTTCCAGCATCAAAGCTGTCCTTAAAAGGCAATCCTATTCGCAAAGAACTTATGAAACCATTGGCTGATCGGGTACAATCCCTGGCACATTTTGGTTTAGCTGTTGACAAACCTACGCTACTCGTTGTCGGTGGTAGCCTGGGGGCACCTGCCATCAACAGGGCAATGGGGGATGCGATTACAGGCTTGTCAAAAACGGGGATCCAGGTCATTTGGCAAACAGGAAAGGGAGGCATTGATCTGGCCATTCAAAAAACACAAGAATTAAGTGGTGTGGTAGTCAAGGCCTTCATCAGAGAGATGCCTCAGGCGTATGCTTCTGCCGATGTAGTGGTCTCAAGGGCCGGTGCATTGGCTTGTTCAGAGATTTGCGCTCAGCATAAAACCGCTCTGCTTATTCCTTCCCCCTTTGTTGCTGAAGACCATCAAACAGTCAATGCCAGAAATCTCGAAAAACACGGGGCAGCAGTCGTGTTGGCAGAGTCACATCTCTCTAAAAGTTTTGAGAAAGAAGTTCATCGGTTGCTGACAGACCCGGAATTACGTCAAAAACTTGCCCATGCAGCTACCAGACTTGCCCTACCCGATGCGGCTGTTTCCATTGCGGATGACATGATCCAAACCCTTCAAGGAAATGAGCAAGCCCATCCTTAAAGCCTACTTTGTTGGGATTGGAGGCATTGGAATGAGTGCCCTTGCCCGCTGGCTCCGAACCACAGGAGTGCAGGTGGCAGGCTACGACCGTACTCCCAGCCCTTTGACAGACCAACTTCAGCAAGAAGGTATGGTGATCAGTTTTGACGAACATCCGGATCGGATTCCAGCTAACTTTCGGGTAGCTCATCCACAAACGATAGTGGTGTATACCCCCGCCATACCTGCTGATCATCAAGGGCTTGCTTATTTCAGACAGAATGGATTTGAGATACTTAAAAGATCACAGCTTCTAGGCCGTATCGCCGCAGAGTATCAGACATTAGCGGTAGCCGGCACTCATGGTAAAACCACTACCAGTGCCATGCTTTCCTGGTTATTGCATGCCTCCGGTATACCAACAGGTGCATTTTTGGGCGGCATTGCCAACAACTTTGGCTCCAACTTGCTAGCACCGGACTCAAGGGAAAACAGCCGATTGGTCGTTGAGGCCGATGAGTTTGATCGCTCTTTTCTAAGCCTTTATCCCAATACCGCCATTGTTACGTCAACCGATGCTGATCATCTTGATATTTACGGAGACCATGATCAGGTTTTGTCGGGTTTCAATCAGTTTGTCAGCCAGATCAGATCGGGTGGCAGCCTGGTGATGAGAAGTGGTTTGCCCTTGAAAGCTCCTGAAGGAGTGCAGACCATCACCTATGGATTTGGCCCGGAGGCTATGGTCAGGGCAACGCATATCAGAGTGGAAGAAGGCTTCTTCACTTTTGACTATGAAGCTGCGGATAGTCAAATTCGAGGGCTTCGACTAGGCATGCCCGGTCTTCATAATATTGAAAACGCTTTGGCTGCACTCACAGTATCCCTGGCTCAAGGAGCTGATCATGAGGCGCTTCGCAAAGCACTGTCAGGTTTTACTGGTGTTCAGCGCAGGTTTGACATCCGTTTCCGAAGCAAAGATGTCGTTTACATTGATGATTATGCGCATCATCCCACAGAGATAGAAGCATGCATCCAATCAGTCCGGTTCATGTTCCCGGGGCAGAAGCTGACCCTTATTTTTCAGCCCCATTTGTTTACCCGTACCCGAGATTTTTCCTCTGGTTTTTCAAAGGCACTTAGCCTAGCTGATGAGGTTTGGCTAATGGAAATTTATCCGGCCAGGGAGCTGCCCATACCCGGAATAGATAGCGGTATTATTTTCGATCAGATTCAATTAAAGGATAAAATCAGGATCAATCATGAAAAAGTGATGGATCAGATTCGTTTTTTTCAAGGCGGTGTCTTACTGACCATGGGCGCCGGAGATATTGACAAATGGGTTAATCCCATTACCGGATTTTTAAAAGAATCGTACAAATGAAAAAGATTCCTTACCTCAAAGCAATACTCATTTATGGATTCAGTCTGGTACTTATTCTGATTCTTTTTGCATTCGTAAGCCATCGTCAGGATGCCCGGATTTGCACTAAAATACAGGTACAGATTGAGCAAAAACCGGGTATTTATTTCATCACGGAGTCCGATATTATTGACCAGTTGACACAAGGAGGAGCCGACCCGATTACCGGTAAGCTAAGGCCGGAATTTGACCTCATCCAATTGGAAAAACGCCTTTTGAAGTCCCCATTTATTGAAGATGCACAGGTCTCTCTTGACCTTGCCGGAAACCTTGTCGTAGCCGTTACTCAACCTGAACCCTTGGTCCGTTGGATTGAACCCGGAGGACGCCAGGGATACCTCTCCATGAGGGGTGAAAAAATACCATTGTCCGAACGGTACAGTGCCAGGGTTCCCTTGTTTTTTGGCTCACTTCCATGGGATGAGAATAACAATTTGAAAACAAGTGATACGATTTTCAGCGATTTAGTACAGATGTTGATATTTATTAAAAAAGATAAGTTTTGGAATGCGCAAATTGCAGAGATAGAAATGGATAGGAACAAAAATTTATTCTTAACTCCTCAGGTCACCGCTCAAATCATTGAGTTTGGTGATGCAGGTAATTTTGATGACAAATTCAAGAGATTGAAAGTCTTCTACAAGCAAATTTTGCCTCAAAAAGGATGGAATGCCTATCAAAGAGTCAATGTGAAGTTTAAAGACCAAATCATCTGTAACTAAGCTTAACTGAATCAAAAAAAGAATATGGAACAGCAAAAAATAGTTGTAGGCCTTGACATCGGGACCACCAAGATTTGCGCTATTGTAGGGGTGAAAAATCAGTTTGGCAAACTCGAAGTTATCGGTATGGGCAAAGCTCCATCAGATGGTGTACGTCATGGTATGGTCATCAATATTGACAAGACAACCAACGCCATTAAGAAAGCCATTGCAGAAGCGGAAGAAATGGCCAACATCAATATTGGAGTGGTAAACGTGGGTATTGCAGGACAGCATATCCGTAGCTCCATTTACCACAACAGCATCACCCGCCAATCACATGAAGGCCTCATTTCTGTTGAGGATGTCAATAACCTGACCAACGATACCTACAAATCCGTAACCCCTCCCGGTTCCAAGATCATTCATGTGATGCCACAGGATTATATCATTGATTTTGAGCCCGGCATCAAAGATCCGGTAGGCATGCAAGGCACCAAGCTGGAGGCAGATTTTCATGTCATCACCGCTCACACCACTGCCATTGACAACATCAGACGCTGCGTAAACTATGCTGGCCTCGAAGTGGATAACCTCATTCTTGAGCCTCTGGCCAGCAGCCTATCCGTGCTTACTGAGGAAGAAAAAGAAGCCGGTGTAGCACTTATCGACATTGGAGGAGGTACTACGGATATTGCTATTTTCTACGACAATATCATTCGACATACCGCCGTGATTCCGTTCGGGGGCAATGTAATAACCGAAGATATTAAAGAAGGCTGCAATGTCATGCTCAATCAGGCTGAGCAGCTAAAAGTGAAGTTTGGAATGGCCATCGCTGAAGAAGCCGATCACAACAAAGTAATTGTGATTGATGGCTTTCGTAACAGGGCACAGAAGCATATCTCTGTGAAAAACCTGGCCCATATCATTGAGGCACGAATGGAGGAAATCATCGAGCTGGCCTATGCCGAAATACTGAACTGCCGTTTCTCCAAAAAGTTGTCAGCAGGGCTGGTGATCACCGGCGGAGGCTCACAGTTGCAATTCCTCAAGCAAAAAATTGAACATCAAACCGGTATGGAGACCCGCATCGGATTGCCCAATGAGCACTTGGGTAAATCAAAGGTGGAGGAAATCAAAAGTGCGATGTATGCCACTTCCGTAGGGCTGGTGCTCTCCGGATTTCGGGCACTTGACTACCGTGAGAATGCCTACGCTGAAATTAATGCTAACAACAGCCAGCGTATGAACCGCAAAAGCGGAGTGCGTGAGACATCAGGTGATTTTTTCTCCAAGCTGTTGGCCAAGACCAAAAGCATCCTGACCGATGATCTTGACGATAAGAAAGGATATTAACAACGAAATCAAAACGAAGGAACATGGAATTTGAAAGAGGATACGCTTTTAACCTCCCCAAGGCCAACCAATCCATCATCAAGGTGATCGGAGTCGGTGGGGGAGGAAGCAATGCCGTCAACCACATGTACAATGAGGGCATCAAAGATGTAGAATTCATCGTGGTGAACACGGACTCTCAAGCCCTACAAAGCTCACCGGTACCGAGTAAGCTACAGATCGGGGTGAACCTTACCGAAGGTCTAGGAGCTGGAGCCAACCCTGAGCGTGGTCGCAATGCCGCCATTGAAAGCAAGGAAGAAATCAGAGAACTACTTAGCCACAATACCAAGATGGTCTTCATCACCGCTGGGATGGGCGGAGGAACCGGTACAGGGGCAGCACCAGTGATCGCACGCATCGCCAAAGACCTGGGCGTCTTAACCGTAGGTATTGTAACTACACCATTCGAATGGGAAGGTAAAAAGAAGAAAGCACAGGCGGATATCGGACTTGAAGAACTGAAAGCCAACTGCGATACTGTGTTGGTCATTCTAAATGACAGGCTTTTTGAAATATTTGGGCAGCTTACTCTGCGCCAGGCCTTCGCTGAGGCTGATAACATTTTGACCACAGCAGCCAAAAGTATCGCCGAAATCATTACAGTGAACACCGATGTGAACGTTGACTTTGAAGATGTGAAGACGGTCATGAAAGATTCAGGTGCTGCTGTGATGGGCTCAGCCAGTACCTCCGGAGAGGGTAGGGCATTACGTGCCGCACAAGAAGTACTTTCTTCACCTTTGCTGAACAACACGGACATCAACGGAGCTCAGAAAATTCTACTCTCGATCATGTATGGTGAGGATGAGCAACTGCGCATGGATGAGCTTAACCAGATCACCCAATACATCGAGGAGCAGTCTGGTGGAGATGCTGACATTATTTTCGGTTCCGGCTGCGACAGCACACTTGGCAGTCATGTACGTGTCACCCTGATTGCAACCGGTTTTCAGCTAAGTGCCGGAAGCAGACAGGAGAAAGTTCATATTGCCCTAAACTCAGGCAAACAGACTTCCCTGTTCCCATCTGTTGAGCCCGCAGCTCCCGGTACACGGACGATGGATCTGTTCCCAACCAACCCGGGACCTGCCAAAGAGCAGGAGAAACTAAGAACCCCAAGCCTTGCCCCTGAGCTTATCCCTCTGGAAGGTAAGTATGAGGTTACTTATGTGAACAAGGCCGAAGAACCTAAACCTGTGGTAGAAAAGAAAGAACCACATGTCGAGAAAGACAAAGCCGAAGACCTGCGTCAGCAGCGGATCAAAATGTCAAAGGAGTATAGTGACCGCATCCGTAAGCTGTATCAGTTAAGTGCCAGTCACGAGGGAGCCCTTGATGAGTTGTACAAAGTGCCGGCCTACCAGCGCAACCAAACCAGCCTGGACGATGTGCCCAACCCGGACGACCATGAGACTTCCCGTTACAACCTGAACGAGGACAAAGGACTGCTGGGAAACAACCGCTTCCTGCACGACAACGTTGACTGATTAAAACTGGATCAGTTGGTCGGCATGCCGCTCGAGCAATTGCACAAACTGCGGGTCGGCCACCTTGCCGTCCTGCAGCTTGTCTTCAATCTTGTACAGTTTTACCCTGTTGGCCATCACATGCATGCCCAGGTAGTTAAACACATCATTGATATGACTGAGCGCCAGAGCTCCTCCCTGTATGCCGGAAGATACCCCGATCAAGCCGGCTTTTTTGTTTCTGAGCGTGCCTGGAAACTTCAGCCCATCGATAAACAGCTTCAGTACTCCTGGGAATGATCCGTTGTACTCCGGTATGATAAAGGCAAATTTCTGCGCTTCCTCCACTTGGCTGCGCAGGAGGTTAAAGTGCTCATTTTTACCGCTATTATGATACAAGGCCGTTCCCAGAAAATCATCCGGCATCGCTTCAAGGCTAATGATCTGGGTGCTTTCGCCCCGCTGTTCAAGCATGTGGGCGTATTGTTGGGTGACCATGAGGCTTACTGAGTTGGGCCTGTTGGTCGAAGAGATCAGGGTGATCATATACCATCAAACATACAAATGAAAGAGTTGTTTGGATGGGGAGGGGTCAACTCATACCACCTTCCTTTTATTTCCCGTACTTCGCCCCGCATGCCATACGATCCGGATTCTATTAAAGCCCTTCTAGACGACCGAGTAGCCCGATACAACAGTCCGGAGTTTATTGAGAGCGACCCTATCCGCCTGCCACACCGCTACACTGCCCTGCAAGACCGTGAGATCATGGGACTGCTATCTGCTACTCTGGCCTGGGGTCATCGCAAGTCCATCCTGCGAAGCGGGGAACGTCTGCATGAGCTGTTTGCCGGGGAGCCCTATCGTTTTGTGCTGGAGCACCGGGAGCAGGACCTGCGCTCTCTGGAAAGCTTTGTGCACCGGACCTTTCAGGCCACCGATTTGTTGTATTTCATAGCGTTCTTCAAGCAATACTATAGTGAACACCACAGCCTGGAGCAGGCCTTCAGCCGATGGATAAGGCCGGAAGAGGAGGCGGTAGCGAAGGGCCTTATTGGTTTTCACCGTTTGTTTTTCTCACTGCCCTACGCACCTGAACGTACCCGAAAGCATGTGGCAACTCCGGAGCGGAAAAGTGCCTGTAAGCGGCTGAACATGTTCCTTCGCTGGATGGTAAGAAAGGACAACGCAGGAGTTGACTTTGGCCTTTGGAACAGCATTCGTCCCTCCCAGCTGATCTGTCCTTGTGACCTGCATGTGGGTAGGGTGGCCCGAAAGCTGGGCCTGATCAGCCGACATCAAAACGATTGGCAAACTGCCCTTGAGCTGACAAGCCGCCTGAGGGAGTTTGATCCGGCTGATCCTGTGAAGTATGATTTCGCCCTGTTTACTATGGGGGTATCCAATGAATTTTAAACCCTCTGCCTCTGCTTTGGGTTTAGTTGCTGTGGATCACTTTGATTACATCATCGCAGGTGCAGGGGCTGCAGGGCTGAGCCTTGCCTGGCAGATCAGCCAGTCTCCTCAACTTGCAGATAAAACCGTTTTGTTGCTGGATCAGGAGCAGAAAGTAAAAAATGATCGAACCTGGAGTTTCTGGGCTGAAAAGGGAATGGAGATTTTTCCTGATCTGCTGTACCGCAGTTGGGATCAAATACAATTTTTGACGCCGGAAAGAAACCTGAACCTGCACATGGGCAACTACCGCTACCATTTGATCAGGGGAGAGGATTATCATCGTCAGTTAAGGGAAAAGTTAGGCCAGGAGGAGCGCTTTGTGTTTCGACAGGCTCGGATTGAAGACCTGGGATCTGATGCGCAGGGTGGCTGGGTAAAGTCAGAGGCAAAGACTTACACTTCTTCTTATGTATTTTCTTCCCTTTATGAAAAGCCTTCGGCGGAACGTCTGAAAGGTCATATTTACCTGCTTCAGCATTTTGTAGGGCATGTAGTTCGCAGCAAAGAGGCAGTTTTTGACATACACCGCCCCGTCATGATGGATTTCCGGGTCCCTCAGTTGAATCACCCCACGTTCATGTACCTGATGCCTTTTTCTGCACATGAGGCTTTGGTGGAATACACCCTTTTCTCTCCTCAGACACTTGAGCCCTCAGCTTATGAAGAAGCCATAAGAGCCTATTTGAAAACGTATTATGCACTGGAGGAATATGAAGTCCTTCACGAGGAAAGAGGGGCCATACCTATGACGGATTATGCCTTTCCTTCAGGTGATGACCAAGCGGTGGTGAATATCGGAACAGCGGCGGGCATGTCCAAAGCAAGTACGGGATATACGTTCTACCGGATTCAGAAACACAGCAGAAACATAGTGCATCAGTTGGAGCGAGGTCAATCTCCAGCTCTGGCCCAGCAGCAATCTTCCTGGAAGTTGAAAATGGATAAGCTGATGCTTCACCTGATGCTCAAGGAAGGTAACGATACCTGGAAGATTTTTCAGGAGCTTTTTGAAAACAACCCTATCCACCGGGTCTTATCCTTTCTGAATGAGGAAACCGGGTATTTCGAGGATTTGCTGATCATGAACAGTGTACCCTCTGCGCCATTTATCCGAGCAGTTATAGAAACCGGCTGGAAGTTCAGCTAAGGGTAGTATCTTTTTTGATTTCCTTCAACACGTTTTCAAGCTCTTCACGAAGGTGTTGGAGCACTTTTTTCCCTTCTTCCAGATCAGGCAGGTTTTGTTGGTCCAACTCGGCAGCCAGCGCCGCCATACGTTCCAGGCCGGCATTGAGAGAGGTTCCTTTGATGGTGTGCGCCAGTTTTTGTACCTGACCAGGAGAATCATTGGAGCTGAGCAGATCGGATAGTTGACTTAAGTACTTTTCAAAAACGCCCGAGCAAATCAGGCGTTCAACTTCTGCAATCAACTCTTCATTTCCTGAAAACAGGCTAAACAGTCGCTCCCGGTGATAAGTGTTCAGTCCTTGGGTACCCGTACTTTGCAAAGAAGTGGAAACGCTTTTTTTCTCTTCAAAAAAGGGCAGCAGTATAGCATGTAAGAACTCAATCGAGACAGGCTTGGCAAGGTAGCCGTCCATCCCAGCCCGAAGGCATTTTTCCCGTTCACCTGAAAGGGCTCCTGCGGTGATGGCGATCATAACGCATTTTTGAGTCTTGTTTTTTTCGAGCATACGAATGCGTTGCGCTGTCTCATAACCACTCCAGAGGGGCATTTGAAGATCAAGAAGTAAAAGGTCCGGGCATTCCTTAATGAATTCGTCCAGTGCATGAGGGCCATTTTCCACCTCTCTGATCTCAACTTTTTCAAATAACTCGGTCAGCATATGTCTGGCCAGGCTTCGGTTTAGAGAATGATCGTCAGCAACGATTACCTTGAGCAGCCTTCCGACTGCCAGCTTGTTCCATTTGGGTTTGATTTCCTCTATTTTTGATGTTGACAGAAGCCCGAGCAACTTGAGTTGAAAATAAAAACAACTGCCTTTTCCTTCTTCGCTTTCCAGTTCCAGTTTGCTTCCCATCAACAGAAGCAGGCTGGAAGCGATCGCCAGTCCCAGACCTGTCCCTCCGTATTGCCGAGTTGTGGAATTGTCAGCTTGAACAAAGGCCTGAAATATTTTCTCATGGTTCTCCTTTGCGATGCCAATACCTGTATCACGCACCTTGAAAGTAACATGCAGGTAGTTATCCATTTGTTCAGAGATCAGTTCGAGTTGTATGGCACCTTCAGCGGTAAATTTGGTCGCATTGATCAAAAGGTTCATCAAGATCTGCTGAAGCCTCATCTCATCTGCAAATACTTGAAGTGAACCTGTTTCGGGCAAGGTCAGGTGGCATGTCAAACCTTTTTCAGAAGCCTTGAGGCGCACATCTTCCAACAATCGGGAGCAGAAGTCCCGCAAGTCAAGTCGGACGGGGTGAAGCTCCAGCTTTCCGGCTTCGATTTTTGAAAAATCAAGAACATCGTTCAGCAGTTCCATCAGGCTTCTTGATGAACTGAGAATGGCTGCCATGTATTCTTTCTGTTTCTCGTTCAAAGGACTTTGTCCCATCAACTCACTGAAGCCCATCACGGAGTTTAGTGGAGTCCGAATTTCATGGCTCATGTTGGCAAGGAAGCTCGACTTGATTCGGCTAGCTTCCTCCGCCTGCTCACGGGCAGCCACAAATGCGGCTTCGTCCAGCTTTTGCCGGGTGATGTCACGCAAAATGCCATCGACCCGGAGAGGAGCCCCAAACTCATCTCGTATCACTTTTGCCTTGTTGTTCACCCACTTAAACCTTCCTTTCCGGGTCTGTATCCTAAACGAACGGTCAAAGCCTTTTCCTTGTTCAATGTCTCGGTTCATTTGAGCTATAAGGACTTTGTCCTCCGCCAAAATAAAGTTCCTCCAAAAGCCGGGAATTTTCATCAGGTCTTCCTCATCGCTTTCCAGCATCACTTTGGCAGAAGGAGTAAAAAATAGGGTTTGATGATCAGGTAGCCGTTCAGACCATACTACATCGGACATCTCGCTAAAAATATTTTCAAGCCGCTTTCTGGCATAGTCAGTTTCCCGTTGCTGGATCTGAAGCTCTTCTTGTGACTTGCGGCGTATTCGATTGATTTTCAATAAAAATAGCACTAGCAACAAAAGAAGCAGGATGATCACAACCGCCAACAGTAACAGTTGAGTGCTGAATCGTTTGTCCTGTAGCACCAACTCCTTTCGTTTTTGCTCGATGTTTCTTTGCAGTTCTTTGTTTTCCAACTGGTAGCTTAGGCTTTTCTGAACCACTTCCTGCTTGCTTTGGAGATTGTTGATACTGTCATTAAACTGACGAGCTTGAACGAGGTAGCCGTAAGCCTTCACATAGTCACCGGACTGCTCATAGATTTGTGCATACAGTTCCAGGATTTTGAAGTAGCCATCCGAAATGCCCAGCTCCATCACCAGGTCTTCTGCCATCCGGTTGTATTTCACAGCGTAGGCTATTTGTTTTTTTCTAAGGCTGACCGATGCCAATCCAGAATAAATGGTAATGAGCCCTTCCTGATCCCCTAACTCTTTCAAATGAGTCATAGACTGGTAAAAGTAGGCCTCCGCCTGATCAACGGAATCGTTGGAAAGAGCAATGAGCCCCTTGTAATTCAGGCATATACTAATTCCTTTTTTATCACCTATCTCCTGCTTGATTCTCATACCCTCGTCAAAAACCCTCAAGGCATTGGCAAATTCACCTGAACCAAAGTATACCGTGCCAATGGACAACAAGGATCCTGCGAGGATTTCCTTGTTCCCTGACTGTCGTGCCAATTGCAAGGCTTCTTGAAAATAGGGTATGGCAGGTTCATAAAGCTCCAGCTTGGTAAAGATCAATCCGATATTGCTCAGGCATTTGCTCATCAAGACGGTATCCCCTAACTCCCTGTTGATTTTGAGACTTTGGAGGAAATAGTCCATCGAATTGATAAACTGGCTGCTGCGGGCATTGCATATGGCCTTGTCATTGTACAGTTTTGCGAGAAGTGAACGGTCTTCGATTTGTAGAGCGAGGTTAGTGGCTCGGTCGAAGAAAATGTTGGCAGAGTCAATCTTTCCCTGCATCAGGAAAAAGTTGCCGACAAGCTTTGTTGAGTAGGCCATGCCCTTGAGGTAGCTTAGCCGGATCGATTGCCGTAGCGCTACCTCTGCCAATTTGCGGGTACTGTCCGGTGCCCTCAAAAACAAGGAAGCTGCGGTCTTGTTCAGCCAATTGACCGAAACCGTATCCGGATGACGGTCAGAATGAATAAAAAGCCACAAACTGTCACTTTTACCCTGAGCGGATAACTCCCCGCCGAGCAAAAAAAACACTAAAAGCAGAAACCTTCCTATACAAAAAATGGCCCGCAAATGACTGCACACCCTCTTTAAAAACATGCCGAAAGATAATGATTTGAAAAGCCAGCCTTGGATGAATAAAACAGTAAAACTTACTTGTATCCAGAAAAATCAAAATCTGAATAAACTTTCAGAAACAGTTGGAAATCAACAATTGATGCCGATTGCTGAAAAATTCAAGGGGAAATCAGCATTTAAGTGAGTATGCCTGCCGGCAACTACGGATAAAGACTAAAAAAGTAACCTGAAAAATTGTTGTGCGCAGAGGGGGACTCGAACCCCCACACCAAAACGGCACTACCCCCTCAAAGTAGCGTGTCTACCAATTCCACCACCTGCGCTCAAATGGGATTGCAAAGTTAATTTACTGTGACTGATTCACCAAAGACAGGTCCATTTTCATTCATGCATCCTAATTTCCGGTTCATGACATTCGTCTTCGGGTTCATGCCAGATCATTTATAAGTGGCTAGCTGTGTTTCTAGTTTTGGTCAACAAAAAAATCAGAAACATGAAAACAAACCATTACCTCTTTTTCCTTACGTTCCTGTATTTGGGATTTATGGATTTCGCACTTGCCCAACCATCGTTTCGCAAGCATCCCATGGTGGATAAACTCTTTGAGAAAAGAAGAAGAATAATCCCCAGTGAGCAGAGCCCCCGTATTGCCATGACTTCACCCTTGCCACGTTCCATCAACTACTATTGGGATCCGGCACTCATCAACTGGCAGGTAACGGATACCACAGATTATCAATACGATGCTCAAGGAAGAGTAATTGAAGAAGTTACTTTTAATGGATTTAGCAATCTGAGAATTACCTATTTGTACGATGCTCAGGGCAGAATAACTGATGAATCTTATTATTCACCTGTTCCAACCGGATGGCAAGTCACTCAGAAAGCCAGTACAGTTTACAATGCCGATGGAGAGGTGGAGCTTTTACTTGAACTGGGCTACAATGCCGGGCAGGTAGTGGATACAACTTTTGCCTCCCGCTTGGTCACAACGATGAATCCAATGTTGAACAAGCCTGCCAAAAAAACCACTCAAAGTTATAACACCATGACAGACAGTTGGGAGAACGTATCAGAAGTAGTATTTGAATACAACGCCAATGGACTTGTTCGACGTTCAGTTGAGTCCAACTGGGGATTTAATAAATGGGATACCATTGGACAGATTGTCAATACATGGTCAGCAAACAACCGCATCAGTTCTTTCATTCTGAGCCTTTATGATACCATCATTGGCCATGAGCAGTACCTGCGGTTGAATGGAATACAATATCAGACCTGGAACGGTACCTTTGACAACTCCCAAACCACCTTTTATCTGACTTCGATATTCTTCAATAACAGCTGGATACCTACACAAAGGACCCGCACTACTTACAATGCCAACGGCGGATTTGTGCAGATCGACTCATCTGCCTTTTTCAGTCCCACTTTTGAGCCCGATATGAGGTACAGCTTTATTGTAAATGCTCAAGGTGATTTTGAAGGCGAGAAAAGTGAAAGCTGGCAAAACAATGCCTGGCAGTTGGACTCTCATGATGAACTGCAGTATACTTACAATACTCAGGGCCAGGTAGAAGAGATCATCAGTCGGTATTATGACGCTCAGTTAGCTGCTTATATCAATGAAACCAGAAAAGATTTTGTACCCGGAATCGTACAGGGCCTAGAGCCCGGGTTTGAGGCTCAGGAGGTTAAAATCGAAGCTTTCCCAAATCCTACTTCTGAATTTACTACCCTGCGCTTGAAGGTACCTCAAAAAGAGCTTTTGCAAATCATGCTGATCGATATGAATGGCCGGGTCATTTATCAGCGTTCAGAAAATAGTTTTGAGAAGGGTGTACATGAAATTCTAATGCCCATGTATGAATTACCGAAGGGCAGCTACATCATGCGGGTGCAGGGCAGCAAGCGCTCCTCTTACCTGCGTGTTTTGAAAAATTAAATCGAAACAGCCTAAAAGTAAGCCCCGGCCGTGTCCGGGGCTTCTTTTTTTATAGCAATAGTCGGCCACTAACGTTAACTTGCCTCTAAGTACATGAGTATGGAGCAGAAAAACGGCTGGGATGCCAAGGCCCTCGAAGGTCCCAAATCAAGGTGGAAAGAATTTGTATTTACCCTTCAGGTGATGAGGGAGTTTATCAAGGGCTTTCGGGCATTTCATTTTCTGCCCCCCTGTGTGACCGTCTTTGGCTCAGCACGATTTGCTGGTGAACATGACTACTATCAAAAGGCACGCAGGATGGGTGCCGGGATCAGCGAATTGGGCTATACCGTGATGACAGGTGGTGGGCCGGGTATCATGGAAGCCGCTAACCGGGGGGCCAAAGAGGCAGGAGGACTTTCAGTTGGCTGCAACATTATACTGCCTCAAGAGCAGGGACATAATGCCTACATGGATCACTTCACCACATTTCACTACTTTTTTGTACGGAAAGTAATCATGTTTAAGTATTCCTATGCTTTTGTCATTTTCCCAGGAGGGATGGGAACTATGGATGAGATGTTTGAAGCATTAACCCTGATCCAGACCGGCAAAATATCCGGCTTTCCTGTGATTGTCATGGGAGGGGAATATTGGCAAGAGCTGAAGTTGTTTCTGGACAGAATGGTACAGGTAGGGACTATTTCCAAACAGGATTTGTCACTGTTGTTGTTTACGGACAGTGAAGAGGAAGCTCTGCAATATCTTAGGGAACATTCGGTAAACAAGTTCCAGCTTGGCCGTAGCGGAAGGTTCACTCCATTACGCTGGCTTGGGGAGCGTTTGGGGGTGGGTAAAGCTGCTTAAATAGTCAGGTCTTCGTCAGCTTGCAACACATCCCAGGTATGGTCAGCAAGTAGTTTTACGGTTGCCATAAAATGCCTGTCACCTTTGCTTCGTCCCCATTCACCGGGCCCAATCAGCGATAGAAAATAGCTCCCTTCGGATCTGGAATAAAGATGATATACCTGTCCAATAAGTGGTTCAAAACCAATCGCAGCTTCATAAATCCGGTAGGAGAGGGCCGTACGCCTTTGAATAGCTCTGGCCTGAGAGGCCAATAGCTCAATCTGTTGCTGGATTTGAAGCAGTTGCATATCCGTTTGCTGCTCCATAGCCTTCACCGCTCGGCCTTTGATCTTACCGGTATCTTCAGGGCGGATTACGACACCACCTACGGTATGTGCATAGGGCAAAAGCCCCGGCATGTCGGTGATTTTACTGGCATCTATAGGATTATGGAGTTCTTCCAACTGCTCTGTCATAGCCAGTAGAACAGCAAAAGGGGGATTATTGTTCTTCAGGTACCTGAATCAGGCCTTCTTCGGTGACTTGATGAAGGGTACAGGCAACTTGTTTTCTCCTGCTGAAGTAGTCTTTAAAGTCTGTATCCAAATTCATGCGTGAGCTGATGGCACGATCGTATTGCCCGGCTACTCCCAGCAACATTTCACAGCCTTCACGCAGGCCACCATGGTAGCCGCTGAAGCCGGTGATATAGTCTGCCCATCCGCTTTGCCTGACTTTTCGGCTAAGCAAGGGGCTGCCGCCTCTTCCGATCATGACTCTTACTCCAACCATCGAAGCTACTCTCAAGTCAAGAATATCGTCAAAGAAGTAGGCCACATGACGAGGCTCTATTTTGTAATGGTAACAGAGGTGGTGGATCGCCTGCATTTTATCGGCACAACGAACATAAATCGAATTCAGGTTTTCTCTGTTGGCCCAATGAATGGCTGAAGGGTTACGCTCACCGGTGATGATGGCCGTTACCGGAAGTTCTCCATATTTGAGCCAATGCCCAAACCGAAGCATATTGGTTCCCATACTGTCCACTTCTGAAAATGGACTGCCCTCTTCTCCACCCTTAAACCCGGCATTAAATACACCGTCCCAGTCAAAGACGTAGGCCTTAACTTCTGACAGTTTCTCCAAAATCACAGAAGGAGAGTTGACCCATTCCCCTCCTACGTTTTTAAAGACCTGTTCGATCTCAAACAGATGGGCTGAAGTCACACCGAGGTCTTGTTCATGTCCTGAATATCCAATACTCCGGCAAGCTTGCCGTGTTCCATCACGAGGATATTGTCAATCTGATGTGTTTTGAAAGCCTGCTGAGCTTCATAAAGCAAGGCATCGGAGTCGATGGTTACCGGTGTGCGGTAGTTGAATTCGGTCATTTTTCTGGACAAGGCCTCTTTACCGGATTCCTGGATTGCTCTCCTGAGGTCTCCATCGGTAAACACACCCATGACCTCGCCATTTTCGTTGAGAACAGTAACGCAGCCAAAGCCACCCTCCGTCATTTTGATGATCGCATCTGTTAAGGTTTGCTGTACCCCAACAGTTGGATTGCCTTTGCCCATCACCTGCTTCACTTTTACGGTCATCAGCTTGGTATGCTCAAAGAACTGCTCAGTACCGAGGGTAGTGAAATTGTTTTCGGTCAACTGACGAATAATTTTGTAGGGTGCTGTTATGGTATGCACTCCTATGTTGATGGCATTGCGCACATGCTCCACATTTCTCACGGAAGAGAACATGATTTTGGTATTGTAACCATAATAGTTGACTGCCTGAACACACTGCTCTACCAGCGTAAGGGCATCATGACCCTGATCTTGTAGTCTGCCTACCAATGGACAAACGTAGGTAGCTCCCGCTGCCATCGCCATGTACGCTTGTTGAAGCGTGTAAACCAGGTGCACATTGACCATGATCCCTTCATCCGTGAGCTTTTTGCAAGCCTTTACTCCTTCTAGGGAAACGGGGATTTTAAAAACGGACTTTTTAATGTCAAGACCCATTTGGATTTGCCGATGGGCTTCTTTGTAGATTTCATCGGCTGTTTCTCCAAGGGCTTCGACCTGCAAAACGGGTACAATTCCAGCCAGCTTGAGGATAAGTGAGTCCACATCAGTCACTCCTTGGCGATGCATGAATGTGGGAGTAGTTGTAAGTCCGGCTAAAAAACCGAGTTGAAAGGCCTCTTCGATTTCTTTGAGGTCGGCTGAGTCAAGATATAACTCCATAAGAAGGGTTTTGCGGTTGAATTAAGCTCTGTATTTTACTTCTACCTGATGAATTTCAATCAGGGGTTTTAAAAATTCTTCCAGGTCATAGACGCACAACTGACTTGCCGCATCGCATAGTGCTTTTGCGGGTTCAGGATGCGTTTCGATGAACACTCCGTCCACACCTGCTGCAACTCCTGCTTTGGAGATGGCCGGAAGGAATTCTCTGGCCCCACCTTTGGCATCGGCGGAGGGTATCCCATACTTACGGATGGAGTGGGTAATGTCAAACACCACAGGGTAGCCTATGTTTTGAAGATGGTAAAAACTTCTAGGGTCAACAATCAGGTCGTTGTATCCAAAAGTGTAGCCACGTTCAGTCAGGATAATATTTTCGTTAGCGCTGGTTTCCAGCAACTTTTGCACCGGGTGTTTCATGTTTTCCGGAGCGAGGAACTGACCATGTTTCAGGTTGACTACCTTACCGGTGTTTCCGGCTGCAACCACCAGTGTCGTTTGCATGCATAGGTAGGCAGGGATCTGCAAAACATCAACCACCTCAGCCGCTGCTGCTGCCTGATCGGGATAGTGAATATCTGTAAGTAAAGGGAAGCCAAATTGTTTCTTGACCTTCTCCAGCATCTTCAAACCTTCGTCCAATCCCGGCCCATCGTAGTACTTCACGGAGCTACGGTTATCTTTTTGAAAAGATGATTTGTAAATGACCGGGATGCCTAGTTTTAGAGAGACCTCTGCAAGTGTTTCAGCAGTACGCATCATCACCTGCTCTTCTTCCACCACACAAGGTCCTGAAATGAGAAAGAGCTGGTCAGCGCCGCAATTTACCTGGCCTACTTGTACCTTTTTTTTCGACATGGGTCTCGATTTTGCAGCGCAAATATCGGAATTTAACCCATTGTGCAAAGGTCTTATCCTTGCTGATGCTTTAGTACTAATCTTACTCTTGTTCCTTTACCCGCTTCACTTTCGATATCCAATGAGCCATTGTTGGCTTTCGCAAACTCTCTGCTCAGGCTCAGGCCAATGCCGGTACCTTTTTCCAACTGGGTGCCCGGAGTAGTGATGCTCACCCCTTCCTGCATCAGTTGGTTTAACACATCACTTGAAACCCCTACACCATCGTCTTTAATCACCAGTTCAATTTGACCCTCAGTTTGTCTGGCTTGAAGAAGTATGCTTCCTCCGGGTCGGGTGAACTTGATGGCATTGGAGAGTAAATTTCTCAAGATGATGCGCAACATATCTGCATCGGCATAGGCGATCAAATCCTGAGCAACATGTACTTCATAGTGAATTCCTTTTTCCAATACCTGAATATGGAACAGATGATACACCTCTTCAAGCATCTCCCGTATCATAACTTTGCGAGGGTAAACCTTGAAGCCTTCCATCTGCATCCGGCTCCAATAAAGCAGATTGTCGAGCAAGGCAAGCGTATGGCTCAGGTGATCGTCAAGGCTGGAGATGACCTGTTTGCGCTCTTTCTCATCGAGCATATCAGCGTTTAGCAGGCTTACATAACTTTTAAGCTGCGTTAGCGGGCTTCTGAAGTCATGCGTAATGATGGAAATAAGCTTGTCCTTAACACTGTTAAGTTTATCAAGTTTTTGTTTTTGCTCCAGAGAGTAGGCAAATTCCTTCTTATAGTTACGGCTCATCACCCTGCTTTCAATCAGCTTAACGACTTGATGTGAAAGGGCTAAAAGTGCCTTTCGCTTTAGTGCGTTTAGCTTGTTAGGTTTGTAGTCGATCAGACAAATGGAACCTATAGATACTCCACGGCTGGTAATCAGAGGTGCTCCTGCATAAAAACGGATATGGGGCGGACCGGTCACCAAAGGGCTGTATCTGACCAGACTGCTCAGCAAGGAGTCTTCAATTTCAAAAATATCATCTTGCCGGATGGTGTATTGGCAAAATGACCACTCAATGGGTGTCTCTTCAACATCCAAACCCACTGTTGATTTAAACCATTGGCGTCTATTGTCCAACAGAGAAATCAAACAGGTAGGCACCTCTGCTATTTCAGCCATCAACTGAGTGAGTTCATCAAACTCCAGCTCAGGGCCAGTATCCATAATGTCCAGGTAATCGAGCTCATGGACCCGAATATCTTCCTCGTTCTTCATTAAAAAAATCTCACTCATCATTCTATGTCGTCCGATAAACGCAGCCAAGGTATTGGAGTTGTTTCTGGCTTCTTATTGATATGTAGTAGTCGGGTAGTTAGCGATGTTATATGCCAAATACTATTCCAGTTTACCTTCTTCACTTACATGTCTTGAAGACAAAGCTGGTATTTTATATCCTACTTGAACATAAAACATATTGAAATAATCAAATTTTTGACTAAGTCTCATGCCGGAGATTGAGGAAGAGGAATTTTCATAATTTCAAGACTTGAATAGTTGTTGATGAGCATAAACCGGACTTAAATGGCAAGCAGCACCAAGCATTTGATACTACTTCATGGCGCACTGGGTTGTGCAAAAGACCTTCAGCCCTTGAAAGACCGGCTGCAAGACAGGTATATCTTACATGTGTTTGATTTTCCAGGTCATGGTGACTTTTCAAGCTCCGATACAGAGTTTGGGATCCCTGCTTTTGCCCATTCGCTAGACCACTATTGCAAAGATGTAGGTCAGGCCCCGATGGTCTTTGGCTACAGCATGGGAGGCTATGTGGCGCTTTACGCCAAGGCTTATCTGAAAACCCCTATGAAGGGGGTCATTACCTTGGGCACCAAGTACGCATGGGATATCCCTACCGCAGAAAAAGAGACAGCCCTACTGAATGCTGAACGCATTATTTCCCAATACCCGGATTGGGCAATGCAACTAAAAAAGGCCCATGGTGACCAATGGGCTGATCTGCTTGATCAAACAGCCTCGATGATGAAAGACTTGGGAAAGCACCCTTTACTCGGAGCAGAAATTCTGAAATCTTTGTCTTGTCCGGTAACAGTATTAAGAGGCGAAAAAGACCGAATGGTAAGTGCCGAAGAAAGTCAAATGATGGCAGAAGCTATTCCAAATGGACACTTTGTTGAACTGCCGGGCCAGCCACATCCGCTAGATCGGGTTGATCTGGAGTTGCTGATCCCATTTTTCGATCAGGGCCTGGCTGAGGCCGGTTCATCAGCATAAATGGCGGTGACAGGCGGCTTTGAAGGGTATTTATAACCCCTATACATCCCCTCTGAGTTAAAGGGCATGGCAATGTGTCCATTTCGGTCGATGGCAACCAAGCCACCTTCTGCACCGAATTGCTGAAGCTCTTTCATGACCAGAAGCTCTGCCGCTTGAATCAGGGGCATTTTGGCATACTTCACTTTAGCTGCCAGATCGTGGGCTGCTGCTTTACGGATGAACAATTCTCCATGACCCGTGCATGAAACTGCGCAGGCTTCATTGTCGGCATACGTGCCCGAGCCGATGATGGGGCTATCGCCGATCCGGTTCCATCGCTTTCCGGTCATTCCTCCTGTGCTGGTGGCGACTGCCAGATTTCCCTTTGAGTCAAGCACCACTGCCCCAACAGTACCTTTGGGCAAAGAGTCAGCTGACCGGTTGCCTGTAGGCTTCAAATAGTTACGTAACTGATTTCTGCGCCGCTCTGTGTCAAAGTAGGATGGCTCGATGGGCTCGAAGGATCGTTCCCAGGCGAATTGCTCAGCACCTTCACCATACAAAAACACATGAGGGCTTTGCTCCATGACCTCTCTCGCCAGACGCACAGGGTTTTTAATTCGTTTGAGCCCGGCAACAGCACCTGCCCTGAGGGTATGGCCTTCCATAACGGCTGCATCGAGTTCATGCCCACCATCAAACGTAAATACAGAGCCTTTACCGGCATTAAAAAGCGAATCGTCCTCCATTAACGCCACTACCTGTATGGCTACGTCCAGTGCCTCATGTCCTGCGGAGAGTAAGGAGTCTCCAAGCAGGAGAGCCCTTTCAAGTGAAGCCCTATAGGCCTGTTCCTGTGCCTTGCTGAGCATTTTTCTGGAAATGGTACCTGCTCCACCGTGTATGGCAATCGCATAGGCGGGTGGTTGGGCAAATGTCTCAACAGAAGAAGAAAGCATCAGCCAGCAAATGAAAAGGATACGCATGGATCAAGAGTGAAGCTCTTCCAACTCCCTTTTGACCGGGGTATAGCGGGAGTACAAGTCTTCACGTTGCTTTTTCACCGCATCATTCGCCAGGTATTCTTCATAGGTCATGGACTTGTCGATGAAGCCCACAGGGGTGATTTCAATGACCCTGTTGGCAACGGTTTGGTTCAGTTGGATATCGTGTGACTTGAGCAACACGATGCCTTTGAATTCGCTAAGGGCATTGTTCAGGGCAATGATCGACTCCATATCAAGGTGATTGGTGGGTTCATCCAGCAGCAAAGCATTCGCATTGGTCAACATCATTCGGCTGAACATGCAGCGCACTTTTTCACCCCCGCTCAGTACACGGGCACTTTTGAGTGCTTCATCGCCACTGAAAAGCATTCTGCCCAGGAAGCCACGAATGAAGCTTTCATCTTTCTCTGTGGAATATTGTCTGAGCCAGTCCACCAGGTTGAGGTCTTCGCTGAAAAAGCTAGCATTATCGTTTGGCAACATCGCTCTGGTGATGGTGGTGCCCCATCTATAGCTTCCCTTATCTGGCTTTAATTCATCGCTTAACACACTGAACAAAGCAGAAACGGCCACATCGTCTCTCCCGATAAATGCAATTTTATCACCCTTGTTAATCCTGAAGCTGAGCTTGTCGAAAAGGGTGACACCATCCAGGCTCAAGCCAAGTCCATCCACCTCCAGCAATTGATCGCCGGGCTCACGCTCCGGTTTGAAATGGATGAAAGGGTACTTTCGGTTGGAAGGTCTGATCTCCTCGATAGTGAGTTTTTCAAGAAGTTTTTTTCGTGAAGTGGCCTGTCTTGATTTGGAGGCATTGGCGCTGAATCGGGCCACAAAGTTTTCAAGCTCTTTACGCTTATCCTCTATTTTTTTGTTTTGATCGGCTCTTTGCTTGAGTGCCAGCTGCGAGCTCTCGTACCAAAAGGTGTAGTTGCCGGTGTACTGGTTTATTTTGCCAAAATCAATGTCGGCAATATGGGTGCAAACGGTATCTAAAAAGTGACGATCGTGAGACACGACAAGCACCAGATTTTTAAACTCAGCGAGAAAATCTTCCAGCCACAAGATACTCTCAGCGTCAAGGTGGTTGGTAGGCTCATCGAGCAGCAAAATATCGGGGTTACCAAAAAGAGCCTGAGCAAGGAGAATTTTTACTTTTTCAGAGCCGCCCTGATCTTTCATCAGCTGGTGATGCAGCTCTTCCCTGATGCCCAAAGCACTTAGCAGGGCAGAGGCTTCGGACTCGGCATCCCAACCGTTGAGTTCAGCAAACTCAGCCTCCAACTCTGAAGCCTTCACTCCGTCTTCTTCTGAGAAATCCGGCTTGGCATAAATCGCATCTTTTTCCTGAATGAGGTCATAGAGGCGCTTATGGCCCATGATGACGGTTTGTAAAACAGGAAAATCATCGAAGGCGAAGTGATTTTGCTTCAAGACCGCCATGCGGGCTCCTGTTGCGATGCTTACTGAGCCGGTGTTGGGGTCAATTTCACCTGAAAGTATTTTCAAAAAAGTGGATTTGCCGGCACCATTGGCTCCAATTAGTCCATAGCAGTTGCCGGGGACAAACTTAATGTTGACATCTTCAAAAAGGATACGCTTGCCATAGCGTAGGCTTACATTGGAGGTACTCAGCATGGGTGGGTGGTGGTTTTAAAAAGAAATGCAAATTAAGCCAAAAAGCATCAACTTGCATGAGCATACCCTCTACATCTCTCCATGAGAACGATCCTCGCTTTTCTATTTTCGTTGAGCACTTTGGTCACGCTTGCGCAAATCGATACCACATCTGCCAGTTTCCTGGCGGAGGCACAACTCAAAGCTTACAACAGCAGAAACCTGGAAGCTTTTTTGGCTCCCTACAGCGATACCGTGAAGGTATATCTGGCTCCCAATAAGCTGATGTATCAGGGGAAAAAGCGCATGTCGGATACCTATGAATATCTTTTCAAAACCTATCCTGAGCTTCATTGCAAAGTGATCAACCGGATGGTTGAAGGAAATGTGGTTATTGATCAGGAAAGAGTTACTTTTTCGAAGGATGCCCCAATCGTTGAAGCCATTGCCGTGTACCGTGCGCATGGGGGCAAAATCACGGAAGTGATGTTTATTTACAAAGACATGCCTGCTCCTTCAACACCGAAAAAGTAATCCCACGATAAACCTTCCATTTTTTTTCATCGCCGGGTTAGTTTGTAGAAAACGCACTTAGCGATTATTGGGAAAAGGGCCTAAGGAGCCTGCAAAGATCATTTTTATCATCTTTTTAAGCCGAGCAAAAAAGGGAAAAGCCTGCCGAAGTCCCTTCGGCAAGAGGTCGCAAGACTTACACCAAGTCAACATCTAATTTTTTATGAATCAATGTGATTAGCAGTGTACTGAAAGAATCAGCTGCTATATTTAAACGCTAACTCATGCCTCTACCCAAAACCCTTCACTATGGAGAAAAGAAGTTATTCCCTGAGATACACCGGCAATGGTGGTGACTTTTTTAAGATCTGGTTTGTGAATGCCTTCATTCAGGTGATCACATTGGGTCTATACTACCCCTGGGCCAAAGTGGCCAATCTAAAGTACCTGTACAGCCAGACAGAGTGGGAGGGCAGCCCTTTTCAGTTTTTAGGTACGGGCAGGGAGCTCTTCATTGGTTTTATCAAAGCCATCTTGTTGGTCGGAGCTCTTTATGGTGCATTTTTTTATTTAGCCTTTTTGCAAATGCCCATTTATGCCTTTTTAGTGTTTTTGACCGGTTTTGCATTGTTGATTCCATTGGCCTTGCATGGCACGTTTAAATATAGGATGTCACGCACTTCATGGAGAGGAATTCGGGCAGGCTACCGAGGAGACCGTGGTGAGTTGTTTAAACTCTTCATCACCGGCTTTTTCTTAACGATAGTCACGCTGGGCATCTACGGAGCCTGGTTTGTAAACGATTTACGTACCTACATCATTGGAAACCTACGACTGGGAAATTCAACCTTTCAGTTCAAAGGAAAAGGCACTGATTTTTTCCTGGTTAATTTTCTAGGCTATTTGCTCACGCTAGTCTCGTTGGGTATTTATTTTTTCTGGTGGCAGAAGGACCTTTTTGAGTTTTTTGTAAACAACCTGAAAATGAAATATGGAGATCAGGAGTTGAGCTTCAAGTCAAAGGCCACCGGCGGAGGATTTTTCAACCTGATTTTCATCAACCTTCTGTTGATTATTTTTACCCTTGGCCTAGCTACGCCCTGGGTGGTAACACGTACGATGGAGTTCGTAACGAGCAATATTGAGCCTACCGGAGATGTGGATTTCGATGCGCTGATCCAAACGGAGGGCAGCTATACCGACGCAACCGGAGAAGATATGGCAGATATTTTTGATCTGGATATCGCCTTCTGATAACGGAGTGACATGAAATACCCTGCCCGCTATTTTGACGGTAAATCAGCCCGCCCTCAACAGGTACAAGTTGAAGTCACCCGTCAGGGCCTGAACATCCATCTTGAGGATGATCAGCAGGTGGTTTTTTGGGAACAGGAATCCATCAGAGAGGTGATGGCCAACTCCAGTTCGGTCAACCGTATTCATCATCGGGACGGTGCATTGCTTGAAGTAGAAGACCCCGACTTTCTTAAAACCATCAGGATTACATTCCCCGAACAAGCCGGACAATCCATTGCTGACCGGCTTTCTGCCATGAAGTGGCAAACCATGGTTTCCATTGTGGTCATCGTAGGGGTGGCGGTATTTTTACTCGCCTGGACAGTAATCCCCTGGATGGGTGAGCAGGCAGCGGGATATGTGCCTCAGTCTTATGAAGAAGATCTGGGAGAATCCATTTATGAGGCCATGCTGCCGGGCATGGAGGTTGATAGCCAACGAACTGAACTTCTGGAGCAAATGGTCAGCCGGGCTGATTTTAAGAGTGGTTATCCCCTTCGCTTTGTGGTCGTAAAAGATGAGCAAAAGAACGCCTTTGCTTTACCTGGTGGCCGAATTGTTGTTTACAGTGGCATACTCGAAGTCATGAACGATCATGCTGAACTCATGGGATTGCTTTCTCATGAGGTGTCACATGTCAACCATCGCCATTCCCTCAGAGCGATCTTCAGGCAGCTATCGACTTACCTTTTTGTGTCTTTGATTTTCAATGACCTGAGCGCCGTTAGTTCCATTGTAGTGGATCAGGCTCAGCAGCTACAATCCCTTTCCTACTCCCGGGAGCTTGAAAAAGAGGCCGATCTGGAAGGTCTTGAGTTAATGATTCACAACCGGTTTGATCCTATGGGAATGCCTGATTTGTTCAAAAACATGCTAGAGAAAGAAGACGAGTTCACCGGATCTATTCCTGAATTTCTCAGTACCCATCCGGTAAGCACAGAACGAATTGATTATCTGAAAAAGGAAATCAAACGAAGCAACTACCAGGTTGCTGATCATGCTGAGCTGGATGAAGCCTGGGAAAAGCTCAAATCCCTTCCCTAAGAAGAAAAGTCTGAGGATTAAACCTCCGTATCCATGTCAAACTGCTCCAGGTAATCAGCAACCCTGCGAACAAAGCTACCTCCCAAAGCGCCATCCACTACCCTGTGGTCGTAACTGTGGCTGAGGAACATCATATGACGGATGGCAATGACATCACCTGTAGGCGTTTCGAGGACCGCTGGCTTTTTATTGATGGATCCGGTGGCTAAAATGCCGACCTGAGGTTGCACGATGATCGGGGTGCCCATCACGTTGCCAAATGAACCTACATTGGAAATCGTAAATGTGCCGTCAGCCAGATCATCCGGGCTGAGTTTGTTGATCCTCGCCTTATTTGCCAGTTCATTTACTTTTTTGCTCAGACCCACCAGATTGAGGGTGTCGGCATTCCGTATCACCGGCACGATCAGGTTGCCGGTAGGCAAAGCGACCGCCATACCGATATTGATGTCTTTTTTCACAATGATGTTATCTCCATCTACAGAGATATTGATCATGGGAAAATCTTTGATGGCTTTGACAATGGCCTGGATAAATACGGGAGTATAGGTCAGATTTTCACCTTCTCGCTTTTTGAAAGCATCTTTTACTTTGTTTCTCCAAAGGACAATGTTCGTGACGTCAGCTTCTACAAAGGAGGTCACATGAGGAGAAATGCGCTTGGATTCCACCATCCGCTGGGCGATCATCTTACGCATACGGTCCATTTCGATGATGTCCGCTTTGCCAGAATAGGATACCGCTGCAGGTGTAGGGCTTGGTGTAGGGCTGGATGCAACAGGGGCCTGAGAAACAGCAAGAACTGGTGCAGCAGCCTGAGTTACAATTGGAGCCACTTTACCGGATTTCTTTTGCTCAACGTAAGCCAGAATGTCTTTTTTGGTGACACGGCCTTCTTGTCCTGTGCCGGGCAGGTTTTCAAGCTCAGCCATTGCGATGCCTTCTTCTCTGGCGATATTGAGTACCAGGGGAGAGTAGAATCTGCCTGCTTCCGGCTTGGCAGCAGGGGCAGCCTGAGCCATGGGAGCTGCTGAGGCTACAGTAGCAACTGCTTTGGCAACGGTTTCTTCTATCAAAGCTGTTGTTGCAGGAGCGGGAGTGCTTTCTTCTGCACCCGTTTGAATAATGGCGATGGTTTTGCCCACACCAATTACCTCTCCCTCTTTAGCCAGGATTTCTTTTAGCACTCCGGCATGAGTAGCAGGTACCTCAGTATCAACCTTATCAGTGGCTACTTCCAACACACTTTCATCTTGCTCGATGCGGTCACCGACTTTTTTAAGCCAGTTGAGGATGGTCCCCTCCATGATACTCTCACCCATTTTGGGCATCACCATTTCCACTAATGCCATAGCAGCTTTATTTAATTCGTTTTATGAGGGCGCAATTTAGTTAATCAAGGTCTTGATTCAAGTTTGCCGGTCAGGTGCAGCCGAACAAGGTTGAGGGCAGCGAGTGTCGTCGCCCTGATGATGTTTTCCCGGCTCGCACCACTTAGATTTAGTTTTCTAGGATATACAGCTTTTTCATCAGCTAAGGCGATCCACACGGTTCCTACCGGCTTTTCATCAGAGCCTCCTTCCGGTCCGGCGATACCACTGCTGGCAAGTGCAAGGTCTGTTCCTAATCGCCGTCGCAGTCCTTTGGCCATTTCACCTATACACGCCTCACTCACAGCGCCATGATCAGACAGCGTTTGATCTGAGACACCCAGTTGATTTTTTTTAACCTCATTCGAATAGGCTACCACACTTCCCATGAAAAAACTACTGCTGCCGGGCAGACTACTCAGTTGCGCTGCAATATGTCCACCGGTGCAACTTTCAGCACTGCCAATGGTTTTGCCTTGCTCCTTCAGCAAGCGGTAAACGATTTCTATGGGTTCCACATCTTCAAGGGCATAGACATGGTCGCCCAGCCGCTCTTTGACAAGTGCTATTTGTGCATCGAGCTCTCTTGCCAAAGCCTCAGGGTTTTGTCCCATAGCGGTCAGCCGCATTTTTACCATAAATACAGAAGGCAAATAAGCCAACCTGATGTGTGCAGGCAATTGCTCTTCCCAGTCTTTAATTTTATCGGCAATAAAACTTTCGCCAAGCCCAATGGTGCGCATATATCGGTGAAGGATCACAGGCAAGGAGAACCGCTCTTTTATTCTGGGCATCACATGCTGTTCCATGAGGTACTTCATTTCATATGGAACACCCGGCAATGAGACGACGGCCCGTTGATTCCCGGCATCAAACCACATTCCCGGTGCTGTGCCCATTTTGTTTTGGAGGTACTCCGCTTTGAGCGGAATCATGGCCTGTAGTCGATTGACTTCCAGAAGTACCCTTCCCCGCTTTTCAAAGAACCCTTTGATCAAGCCCAATGCATCTTCATTGATGGCCATTTCACTATCAAAATACTCAGCAAGAACGGGTTTGGTGATGTCATCCAGGGTGGGGCCGAGGCCTCCTGTCAGGATCATCAGCGAGGCCCTACTCAAGCCCTCATCTAATGCCTTTCTCAGGTCTTCTGAACGGTCGGCTATGGAGGTTTTGCGGATTACCTGTACGCCTATTTCAGTCAGTTTTGCGCTGATCCATTGACTGTTGGTGTCCAGAATTTGGCCATAAAGAATTTCATCCCCTATGGTCAGGATTTCAGCCCTGATCATGGAGCAGACTTGATCAATTTATACATCATTTTTAGCTGTTTTCCTTCCAGACGAAGTAGGTACAAGCCGGGAATAAGGTCTGTTGGCAAATGGATGATGAGGCGATTCCCACTCTGTTCTGAGGCCCTCAGGTTCCACGTTGTTCCGGAAGTATTGACCAAAATCAATCGCTGAAGCTCTTCGGGGGGTAACCCATCCACATAAAGCCGGTTTTCAAAAGGATTTGGGTAAATCTTAATGGTTTCTGTGTCCTCTAAACCCTTCCATCCCAACAATTTTATCAAGGTGATGCTAACGGAGGTTGTGTCATAGCAACCCAGGCTATCTACTGCAAAAAGGGTTATCCGGGCACTGTTGGTCATAGAAGAGTCTGCCAGTTGCGAATAGCTGATTTGCACCGGACTGCCTGAAAGGGTATCACCTGACGGCAAGGTCCAACGATTGTAGACCGATTGACTTTGAAGAATGAGCAAAGTATCTGCACCTTCAATGAGGGTGTCTTTTGACGAGAAAATAAACGCAAATGGTCCCTTTCGATCGACCCTGACCGACAGGAGAGGGCTAGGGAAAATGCTGTCCTGATTTGAAATCCAGAAGCGTTTGGGAAAAG
The DNA here is from genome assembly GCA_027488815.1 of Cytophagaceae bacterium. Classification (GTDB taxonomy): domain Bacteria; phylum Bacteroidota; class Bacteroidia; order Cytophagales; family JAIYAX01; genus JAIYAX01. Next base: position 91,795 of record JAIYAX010000025.1, read on the forward strand.
GGCCTCCTGTGGAAGCAAACGAAGGGCCCAGATAAATCAGCTGTTGCCCCAGACTATCCTGGTAAACAGCCAATTGCTGGGTGTTTGTCGAAGAGATTGTGAAACTGCTATCTGTTTGACACAAGAGAATATCCGAAACCTGAGGAACAGGCCCTTGCCTGACCTTTCGGTAAAGCGAATTGGCATGTGTGGCCGCCTGCCTTAAGGCCGCTAAAGAAGTATCTGCGAGGTAGGCGAAGGCTACCCTCTTCCTGCTTCCGGGAGCAAGAGAGCCTACGTTGATGGAGGTGACTTGTTGAATATCTGTGACCAAATTGCTGCCCATTCCGGAAAAAGCAATACCGGAGGACAAGGATTGAAACTTTTCTGATTTGCTGAACTGATCGGTCAGATTGAGCCCACCGGGAGTTTGGTTGAATCCATCAATCCCATAAAAACCGGGATTGCCGCCATACAGCCATGATATACCGGCTAAACGGCCAGCAATCTGATTGTGCCGTGCATAGGCCAATCGATAAGCACTATCCCAAAAGGTCGAATTGTCATAATAGTTGTAGATGTCCCAATCGTTGAATTGCCCCAGGTACAAAGAACTCAGAGTGTCATTTCCGATGTTTTCCAGGGTAAACTCCATAACAATGACCTGATCGGCAGTATCCCACCTCATAGCTCTCTGAGTAACGGCCAATTTGAGTGACTGGGCGGAGAGACTGCTGTCTTCAAACCTGCAAATCGCTTCTTCGTCGGCGATTGGCTGGGCTATGCGCCTGATTCTATGGGTAGTATTGAAATCGTTGGAACGGTTAAAAAAGTCAATCCTTATCACATCACTCGTTTTGACGGCACTGCTCCCGATCATCAAACCTGATTCATAGGCCAGTTGGTTATCGTCAAAACTGATCCCCCAGCCTTGTGTATTCAAACGATCATTATGACCATTTCTCCCTCTTGAAGTAAGGGTCACCTGTAGCCTTCCGGCGTCAAACCGTATAAAATCGGGATGAAGAAAGAGTTTATGATGCGCAAAATCAGCATAGCCCGGGCCTGTGAGGTCAAATCGGAGAATTGCAGGTTCATTGGTGGGAGTATTGGACAAGACCACCATTCGCAAGGCTTGTCCGCTGTGTTGAGCCGTTCCGCCCGTTGCTGTAGGGTTTAAGGTCACGCTATCGTGTAATAACTGAAGCCTTGGGGATGCTGTGCTCAGCTTTAGACTTAGCGCTCCGCTGGCCTTGAGCCGATTGATCCATCGGGTGAAAATGAGAACCGTATCGCCTGCTTGCAAATCAGAAGGCGAGCCTTGAGGATTTTTTAAGCTGACTTCCAAAAGTTCATACCCCGGCAGGCTGCTATCTGCCAAAGCCTTGAACATATTGAGCCGGCCCTTGCCCAGTTTGCCACGGTAGGCTTGATTGGCAGTAATGGTGTCAATGACATCAGCTGTAATTCGAACCTGAGCCGCTGCCTGAAGTGCATTAAGATGTGGTCGGTAAGAGCGAAGGAGGAGGGCTGCTGCTGCCACTTGTGGTGCACCGAAAGAAGAACCCTGATCGTATTGAAAGCTTCCGTTTGCTGAAAGCACCGGGAGGCCAAAAGAGGGAGCGGAAAGGTCTATCGAAGTGCTCCAGGTAGAAAAGGGAGCGATGTGATCCTGAAAATTCGTTTGGCCAACAGACAGCACATGTTGATAAGCGGCAGGGTAAAAATCGAGTTCAGCAGCGGTATTGCCGGCAGCTGCAACCACCACTACATCTCGATTGATAGCGGCATAATTGATGATATCCTGCTCATACTGAAGGAAACCGACCAGCTCAGAACCCCAGGAAAGGTTGATGACTTTTGCACCACGGTCAGCAGCATAAACGATTGACTCGAAACCTGTAAACGGAGCACCGTTGAAGGGTCCGTAGATCTTTACCGGCAGGTACTTGCACTTAAAGGCATTGCCGGCCATAAGGGTTACGTTGTCCGTTTTGGCAAAAGCAGCCCCAATCACCCTAACCCCATGTGAGTTCCAGTTCCAACTGGGGTTGTTGTTGTTTTCAGAGTAATTCCAGCCCCTGAAATCATCAACAAAGCCATTTCCGTCATTGTCCAGGCCATCAAGGGTATCCAGCTCATTGTACTTTTCATTTCCTTTCAGGTCGATATGGTCAAAGAAAGTGCCCGTATCCAGTATGCCTCCAAACAAGTTTGAGTCACCCTGATGAATATTCCATGCCTGATAGGCCCTTACCGCTCTCAACTGCCACTGTAGCCCGTTCAGGCTGTCAGCGAGGGTATCGCTGGGATTGTAAAGTGGAGGATGAAGAATTTTAGGCTCGGCATAAGCAACCAACTTATGCTTTTTTAATGCAGCACAAAGAGCGGGTATCTCAGCAACACTTGTCACTTTGATCTGGTACATCAGGCTCAGGTCGACCGGAGGCAAGCCGGACCGACTGATAAACTCTTGATTAGGGGGTAGGTGCCTGGGAAACCATCGGCCCAGCCAGGAGGCTCCTTTGGCTTGAAGGATGTCTTTCAGCTGTGCGTCATTTACCTGATCAGGCAGGCAAATGTGACGGGCATCGGGTTTCATTTTTAAGATGATTTCACCGGTGTACAAAGACAGCTCAGCCGACTGAGTATAGCCTGAGTAGCTTGTGCAGCCGTAATAAGCCAGCAGAACAAAAACAAAACGCATGGAGGCAAGTGATTTACTGCTGAACATGTATGGGAGAGTTTTGGTTTTTAAGGGTGCTTAGCCTTATTTCGCTAAAAATACGGAGAAAACATGGAGTTATTCAAAAAGCACGAGCAGACCCTTCAGAAGGCCATCGAAGCCAACCACCACAGGGGATTTTTTGCACAGTTTCCGGAGCATCCCTCCCCGGCAGTTTATGGCGAGACTGCCGATGCTGATGGCTTAAATGCCTTCGAAAGCCGATTGAACCAGGCCTACAAAGGCCTTGAGCATAGCAAAGCTACCGGATGGGCTGGTGCTGAGGAGAGTCCCTACAGCCGACAAGCTTTGGGAGTGACATACCCAGTTTTTTCGTTAGAAACCCTTATCGACGAGGCAGGTGCAGCGGGAAAAATATGGAAAAAAGTTTCTACTGCTGACCGTGCTGCCTTGCTGGTAGAAAGCCTAGAGCGGGTAAGCAAGCGTTTTTTTGAAGTCGCTTATGCCACCATGCATACCACAGGTCAGGGGTACATGATGGCCTTTCAAGCCAGCGGTCCACATGCTGCTGACCGGGCATTAGAAGCAATTGCTGAAGGATATGAGCAACTAAGCTCCGTACCCCAACAGGTATTGTGGAACAAGCCAGCCGGGAAGATCAACCTTCAAATGAATAAATACTGGAGAGCAGTACCCAAAGGCATCAACCTGGTCATCGGATGCTCGACATTCCCGACCTGGAATTCAGTTCCGGGAATATATGCAGGCCTCATCACAGGTAATCCGGTGATCGTGAAGCCACATCCAATGGCGATCTTACCGATTGCTATCTTTGTAGAGGAGCTTCAACAGACCTTCAAGGCCGCAGGATTGCCTTCTAATATTGTCCAACTGGCGATTGATACCCCTCAGCAACTGATAAGCAAGCAGTTGGCTGAACATAAGTCTGTAAAAATTATTGATTTTACCGGGAATGCTGTATTTGGTAATTACCTGGAGGGCATTGCTGGAAAAACCGTCTTTACAGAAAAGACTGGGGTAAACTCGATTATTTTAGACTCAACAGAGGACCTCGATAAAGCATTGGGAAATCTGGCATTTTCGGTCAGTCTCTATTCGGGCCAGATGTGCACCGCTCCACAAAATATCTACATTCCTGCTGCTGGTGTTGGAACGCCGGGCGGAACAGTACCTTTTGATGAAGTGGTCAATCGCTTTGCTGCTGCTGTCAAAGGTTTGTATGAAAATCCCAAAGCAGGACCATTTGTGTTGGGAGCTATCCAAAGTGAAGCGACCCATCAGCGAATTCAGGCAACGGCAGCTGCTGGAGCGAAAGTCATTTTGCCTTCTGTAGGCATTGTAAACCCGCAGTTCCCTCAGGCACGCACAGCCAGTCCATTGATCCTGGAGCTGTCAAGCAGCGAAAAACAGATGTATTCTGCTGAATGTTTTGGGCCCATCGTGTTTATCGTTAAGACGAAGGATACGAATGAGTCAATCCGACTAGCCTCTGAACTGGCAGAGCAGCACGGAGCACTTTCCTGCGGGGCATATACCACTAATCCCGAGACCAAAGAAGCCATTATTGAAGCCATGACAGATGCAGGCACTACCTTGTCCTTCAACTTATTGGGAGGAGTGTATGTAAACCAGAATGCGGCTTTCTCTGATTTTCATGGCACAGGAGGAAATCCGGCTGCAAACGCTTCTTTCACCAACTCAGAATTTATCAGCAAAAGGTTTACCTGGGTGGGCTATCGTGAGCCTGCTGCCTGATAAGCTATTTGAAAGGGTTTAGTTGATCTGCCCGTTCAGGACTGAGCCCCAATTGGTTGAAGACCATTTGAACAAGTTGTTCAGTTACTTTGTCATGGAGGCTCATGCTGAGGTTCCACTTCATCCGCTCCAGACCGTTGAGACCCTTTTCCTTGAGTTGAATGATGTTTCGAAGCCAGATTTTTTCTTCGGGCTTCAACTCAAAACTCAAGTCGGCGATGGCTCTGGCTTTGTCAACAGCACCTTCATGAATAAAGCAAAGGGCTGCCTTGAGCTTGTTTTGTCTCAGTTTGCTTTGATTGAACCATTCACCGGCTTTGAGAAGATTATGTTGGTCCCAAAAGAAATCAGCCATTCGGGCGGCTTCGGTATCGACTTTTCCGCAGGCCTGAATGAAAACTTCTAATTGCTCCAGGGCGGTGTCTGAGCTTGCGCAGCTGGGCATGATTTCCTCCCAGGCTAACACCTGATTGCATGTTTGAGCCATTAGTGTGATGGCTTCAGGCTTACGATTTTGGTCTGCCAGCCATCGAATGTAGAATTCCTGAAGCTCAACAAGGTCTGCGTTTTTGTTGAGGGCTTCCTTGAGATCTTCTTCGATATTCGAGTCAAAACCAAGGGTGTCTCGCAGTTTGGCTCTAAGCAGATAATCTTCTGCCTGAGGCTCCCGTCGAATGGCATCATCAATGGCTGTAAGAGAGCGGTTGAAAGAAGATCTATTGAAAAGGGCTTGAGACAGCAGGCGATAAGGATTAGCATTTGCCGGATTAAAACTCAAGCATTTCTCCAAAGCCTCAATACCAGCTACGCTATCTCCTATGCTTAGCAGATAAGCCCCATACTCATACCATATAAGACCCATATAAGGGCTCAGTTCTAAGGCTTTTTTGAAGTTGGACAATACCTCTGCTGTATCCTCTTCCATTTTGTAATACTGCGCATTCAGGTAATAAGCTTCTCCGTAATTTAGTCCATACTCAATAGATCTTTTCAAGAAATAATGAGCCGACTCATGGTCCTCTTTTAGATTGTAAATGGTCATTACGAAGAAGTTGAGAAAGGGCGATAAAGTGTCGCATTTGTAAGCCCATTGCAAGTGAAAAAGGGCATGTCTGTTTTTCTTCATCGAGTGATTGGCAGCTGTTAACAGGAACCATTTCGATTTGTCACAATAGTCCCTATCTCGCAGACTGCGTCTTGCAAATGGGTACTGTACTTCATGGTCATAATACATGGTTTGTGCCCAAACGAAAAGAAAAGGTTTAGCCTCTGCGATCGGTAAGTCCTTTACTTCTTTGTATAACTCTTTAAGGCCGACAATTCGGAGATTGAGATCTTGAATTGTATTCAAAAGAGAATCTGCCAAATGAAGAGATTGAGAGGCTTGCTCTAACTGGTTTAATTGAAAGTGAGCCATTGCCTTTAAAGCAAGCGGGCCGATATGTGTAGCTGGCTGTTTATGAAACTGATCGAGGTAGTTCAGGCAAGTATGGTATTCCTTAACCTCATAGGCAGCATAGGCCAGTGGGATCGTAAGATCATATGTTGGAGCAAGCTCAGCTGCAACTTTGAGCAGTTTGAAAGCTTTTTTCCAGTTTGGGTTTGGGGAGTTTATTTCTAATAGACCATTGAGTCTGTAAGCTTCTGCCAAATGATCTTTACTTTGCTTCAACATGCTCTTTCCTAGCCGTTTTGCTTTATTTATGTTGCCCATTCCAAAGTGATACAGAGCGTAATAATGATAAAGATAACTGCTTTGAGGCTCTCTTTTTTTAGCCTGATCCAAATAGACAACCATCTCTTCAAGCCGACCCGAGTGGTACGCAATCAATGCCTCGATCAGGTAGGGAGCAGCTGATAAGGGGTTTGATCTTTTGATCTGCTCAATGTACTGTGCGGCTTTCCCGAAGTCATTTAATAACCGGGAGGCCTCCGCTGCAAATGTCAGAGGCTGCTCCAGAGTGCTGTCCAGCTTTAGAAGTTCCTCACTTTTCTTGAGTGCAAGGGCATATTCGCCTTCTCTTAACCATTCTTCTATCACTTTTAATTGGGCCTCAACATCATCCGGAGATAGATTGCGGTTGAGATACATCTCTTTAGCAGATTTAGCAGGCTGAACAGGTTGAATAAACCGCCCCAGGTCAGGGTTTTGCTGAGCTAATAGACCAAAACAATTTAATAGGATATAGAGAATTAAAACTGACCTCAAGGAATCTATCGTTGTAAAGCCAAAGTAGGTTTTCTATTGCAAACTTAGGAAAGGGAATTTTAAGAATTTATGTATATTTGCACCGGAGGCTTTGTTGAGAAATCGGCATTGCCTTTTTTTATTTTACATAAGTCACACTCCAGATTTTCATTTCAGGTATATCCCGAATATCTCTTGTTGTGAGATACCTAAGAGGTTTGATTAATTCTACAAACTCATTTAATTCGGCTCTGCCCGGTTTCGTCATTCCTTTTAAACGTAGTCCCCAGGAAATGATGTAAGCAACTATATCTGCAATCTGAATACCAGTTGTTAAGTCACTATGCACGAAGAAGGGCTCAGGAATGACTAAACCTGACCTTTGACGCCCTTTAGATGTTCGCTTAAAATAGTTTTCAAGTTGAGAAATAAGGACATGACTTTTTGACTTTTCAAGTTCATCGAATACGATAATTCCCTGCTCATCATTTTTCTTATCCTCAAGGTAGTAATACATTCTCTCGAATGCATAAACATAATCCCTTCTTAGCAATCCATCCGCCTCATCATCTGTCTCTCGTATTGGTTCTGTTGATATGGTAGCAAATATTTTAATCCTGAATTGTGAGCAGAGTTCAAGCAGTTTTCTTACATATTCCAATTTCGATTGTGATAGGGCTATCATATGTCTAGGTGTTGCTTGAGAGCCATTTACTATGCATTCTTTTGAGAGTTGCGTTCTTTCACCTTCTGGTATTGGCTCTTCAAGAGCAGCCTGTTTGAAGACCTTCTTCTTTAAGAACTTTCGTCCCTTTATTTCTCTATCATGGCCGCTATATCTTATACCAAACAATTGTAACTCAATGGTTTTTAACTGCGAAACAATATTCCACAAATCGCTATCCTTTATCGCAACTCCGCAAAGCACTTCATAAAGAGAGTCTTGCCTATCCGTCCCGCTTTCATCGATAAAAAAGAAATATGCCATTGAACACTATGAAATGGTGTTTATCAACTGAAGATAAGTTTTCAAAAGCTAAATTAACCTTAAATTCGAGATGCACCTCATCCAGGTTTCTCTGTTCGCCTCTCGATGAGAATCAGCTGATTTTCCCGTTCTTTGCCGGAATATAGATTTGGCTTATGTACAATGCAAAGAAAGTCGTGGTGGTATTGCCGGCCTACAATGCCTCACGCACACTGGAGCAAACGTATCGGGAAATCCCAATGGACATCGTCGATGAAGTGGTGCTGGTGGATGATGCTTCGAAAGATGATACTGCTGATTTGGCTCGCTCCCTGGGGATACACCATGTCATCCGGCATGAGGCCAATAAAGGCTATGGAGGAAACCAAAAAACCTGCTATGCCAAAGCGCTGGAGATCAAAGGAGACATTGTTGTAATGCTTCATCCGGACTATCAGTACACCCCCAAGCTGCTCCGGGCTATGATTTCCATCATTGGAGAAGGGCTGTATCCTGTGGTTTTTGGTTCCAGAATTTTGGGAAAAGGAGCGCTCAAAGGTGGAATGCCGATGTACAAATACATCGCCAATAGGTTTCTCACCCTCGCACAAAACCTTATGATGGGTCAGAAACTATCGGAGTACCATACCGGCTACAGGGCATTCTCTGCAGAAGTGCTTCATGCCATTGACCTTAGCCCTAATTCAGATGATTTTGTATTTGACAATGAAATGATCGCTCAGATCTTTTACAAAGGGTTCGACATTGCAGAAGTCACCTGCCCCACCAAGTATTTTGAAGAGGCAAGTTCGATTAATTTTTCCCGCTCGGTCACTTATGGCCTTGGGGTTTTAAGCGTCAGTTTTTATTACATGCTGCTGCGCTTTGGCCTTTACAAGCACCGTATTTTCACCTGATAGGCTCCCTGAGGTAGTACAAAAACCCGTTTTCTTCCCTGAGTAATACAAACTGGTGAAGCTCTTCCATTCGCTTTCGGTCGTTGATCTTGACTGAGAGGTATACCGGCCTGTCAATTTCACCATAAAGCAGCCAAGCCTCCTGCCTGCTTTCTTGTCTTAAACCCGGCTGACGAAGGCCATAAAAATAGGGGGCATAGCTTTTGTACCATAGCGATCCGCAATACACTTCTTTGCCTGCCAGAGACTTAAAAAAGCGCACATTAGCCCCCTGTGTATATTCAGAAATTTTGGGAACTACAGCAGAAGTATACAAGACCATGGTGGCAGCAACCGCCCCAAAGAGCCAATAAGATCCTTTAAGGTAAGCCCCTTTGCTGAAGTAGTACCAGCCCAGGCAACTAAGTCCGATGAACATCAGCCCTATGCTCCATTCCCAACCACCCCATTCCGGGTTTGCCTGAAGATTACCTACTGCAAACGCATCTTTGATATAAGGGATCAATTGCTGTTTGAACATGGGTACCAACGGAAGAGCGGTGAGCAAAATGCCCAACACAAGTCCCAGTCCTATCCCCAGCCAGGCAAAGGCTTTGTGCCAGAGCCAACGACCTTTGCTAAGGTTGTAGACATGGTAGGCCGCTAAAAAAGACAATGGGTAATAGGCCATGCTGGAGTAATGAACGATTTTGGTCGTACTGATGCTGAATACCGTAAGCACGACGATAAACAGCGAAATCATCCAATGACGAAACAAAGCGATCTCTGAGCCGGGGAAGGGACTTTTGGCGAAAAAGCCTTTTAAGGAGAGCACTGAAATAGGAAAACAGCCGATGAGCAAGACCACAAAATGATAATAAAAGGGTTTGCCATGACCTGCATCGCTGGTGCTGAAAATCTCAACCTGGCGTATCACAAACTGCTCAAGAAAGGTGAAGCCATGTTTATAGGTCTCAACTCCATACCAGGCCATAGTGACCAGCAATGTGCTAACGGCATAGAGCACTACTTCTTTCCATCCGCTCAGGCGATTAAATCTTCTGTAGGCCCAATAGCCCAGGAAGCTGAGAAAAACCAGTAAAAAACCCACAGGCCCTTTGGTCAACACCGCCAGCCCTGTAAAAAGTCCAGCCAGCGCAGCAGCCGTGAACCGACCTCTCATTTTATGGAGGTAAACCGTTCGGGCCAGAAAGCCAACCCCCAGAAACATGAAAAAATTGAATACCGGATCGATAATCCCACTTCGGAAATACAAATGAGGGAGGATAGAGCCCAGGTAGGCCAAGGCCCAGATCAGCCCAAACCGCTCATCCATTAGGCGCTTACCGGTGTAGTACAGGCTGAGCAGAACCAATATGCCGAAAACTGCATTGGGGAAACGTGCAGCAAATTCATTAACCCCCCAAAGTTGCATGCTCAGCGCTTGTAACCAAAAAAACAAAGGTGGCTTTTCGGTGAAGGGTACAAAGTCAATATACACCCGGAAATAATCTTTGGTGATCAGCATTTCCCGGGCACTTTCGGCAAAATTGATCTCATCCCAGTCAAATAAAGGAGCACTGCCCAACATGGGGAAAAAGCAAACCAGTCCAAGCAGGATCAATAGGGCAGGGTAACGAAGAGGTGGGATATAGGTCATTTCATGCCGGATAAAAGAGAACGATCAGCCCAATGAGGCTGGTGTTTGCTAAAGGTAGCTTCAATCAATTGATAGCTCAGGAAGGAGCAGCCCAGACCGGCGAAAGAACCAACCCAAACATCAACCGGGAAGTGCTGTGCCAGATATACCCTGGAGTAGGCAGCCAAAAGGGCAAGGATCAGCATAGCGATACTCCATAAGGGCTGGGGCCTCCAGGCGGCAAGCAAAGCAAACACTGAAAAAGCCGTGAGTGTATGGCCGGAAGGGAAGCTGTTGTAAGAATGCACCGTAACCCCCTCGATGAACTGAATGGGAATGCCGGCCTGTTCAAAATAGAGCTTTGGCCGGGGCCAGCCCTTAAACCACCACTCCTTACAGAGCACCGAGAGCAATGAACTTAAGGCAAATCCACCCAGGAAATGCAAAGCCCATCGGTAAGAGATCGCCAGAAAAAGCAAGGTGATTCCGAGATTAAACAATCCGTCCCCTACATGTGTGAAATAGGGGAAAAGTACATCTGCCCAGGATTGCCGATGGCTGTTGACCCAAAGAAAAGAGTCGGTTTTCCCAGCCTGTAAAATCACCCATCCCGCCACTGAAAAAACCAGAAAATAAGGCACCAGAAAAAAGACAGGGAAACCCCGGTATGTGCGGATCATAAGACACAAACATAGGTTTTTTGTGAAATCATTAGCAAGTCAGGCCTTGACCTTCCTTGCCGCCCTCAGGCCTTCGAGCAGCCTGAGAAAGCGGTTGGGGGCACTGTCTGCCCATTCTCTGAACCATGCTCCCGTTGGTTGATGTTTGGGGATGTAGTCCAGAAATTCATCCAGATTAAAATTTTCTCTTGTGATGCCCGCTCCTGAGGCCACGGCATCCAAAGCATTGCAGGCCTGCTCAAACTGGTTTTCGGTAGGCACCAGGCATACAGGCTTGCCCAGATACATGGCCTCGCAAATACTCTCAAAACCGGCCGTGCTGGCATAGCCCATGCAGCCTTCCATTTTCTCCAAAAACTTACGGTCGTTTAGCTGATGAAAAGTAAGGTTGGGATGCAGCTCATGGCTTTCAGGCATGCCTTTTTTGTCGTAGAAGCAGTGCATCGGAACCTCCTGTCTGTTCAGATGCCAATGGGTGATCTCCTCGCTGTAGCCATCGTTGACCATATAGCCCAGCAAGTAATCCCCTTCCTTAGGCTGTAGCTCAGCCACCTCTTTACGGAGAAGGGGAGGCACCACAGCCAACTTAATGCCCGGTTGATCGGACATAGGTCGAAACGAGAGCCCAAGCAACAAAGTAGCTCTGGAGGCTGTAATCTTTGTATTTGTGTTTAAGAAAAAGCGCTCCATTGCCCTTCCTCTGGGCCAGGTAAACTCCGGGTGCAACAGCAAATATTGATGGCCAATGCAAACATAAGGGATGCCCGGAGCATAGAACAGGAAGTAAAGGCCTCCCAGCAAATCATAAAAATTGACCACCACATCTGCCTCAGCCGATTTAATGCGTCGGTGCATGTGGGCCATTTGCTTAAAGAACCCCGGGCTTTTCAACAGGTTTTGCCAAAGGGTGGCCCCCAGTCGTATGGATTTATTTTTACTGTCCGTGACAAAGTTGGGGCTTTCAAATACCTCAATGGGAGCTTTTAACTTTTCATACAGAAAGGCAGGAATTTCCCGTCGGGCACTTTTTCCAACCAACACAAGTGCTACCTCATGTCCGGCTGCTTTGAGCATGTCGTGAAGAGAGATGGCCTGAGTCATATGCCCACGACCTTCCCCTTGAATGATAAACACAAATCTCATGGCTTAGACAGGGGGATTGGAGGCTGAACCGCTATGATCCTTAAGTTTTAGCTTTTTCGCCCGCTTGAGTTTAAGCTCAATATCCTCGGTTTGCAGGTATTTGTCCTTTTGCAGATCAGTGTAGAACTTAAGCTCCCAGTTGCCGGCATAGTCTTCCACCAAAGCGCTAAGTGACTCTACCCAGTCACCGGAGTTGAGGTACATCACCCCGTCATAGTTGGCGATGGCCGGCTGATGGATATGCCCGCAAATCACCCCATCGAAGTTTTTGAGTTTGGCCAGGCGGGACAGTTCCTCTTCGTATTTTGAAATGTAGCTTACCGCTGATTTCACTTTTGCCTTTACCGCCTGAGAAAGAGAGTAGTAGGGTAACCCTCTTTTGATACGTTGGTTGTTGTAGTGTTTGTTGATCCACAGCAAAAAAGTATATCCCACATCGCCGAGAAGTGCCACCCAGCGTAGGTTGGTTGTGATGCTATCAAAAACATCCCCGTGCACCACATAGAACTTTTTGCCCTTACTTTCATAAACATAATCCCTCAGAAGGCTGAAGCGCCCGAAGGTGATGGGCAGTACCTGGTCCAGAAAGTCATCGTGGTTGCCCCGAAGGTAGATCACCTCCGTATCGTAATGGGCCATCAGCTTCATCACCAGCCTGAAAAAACGGGTATGCTTTTTTTTCCACCTGCCGGATTTGCGTAACTGCCAGCCATCGATGATATCCCCGTTCAGGATGAGCGTATCGCATGTATTGTGACGTAGAAAGCGGATGAGTTCCTTGACCTTGGATCCGCTCGTGCCCAAATGCACATCCGAAATCACTATGGTTTTATGGTGCTGTTTGTCGGACATGAGTACAAAAGTACGTTTCCCAAAAGGGATGCTATGTTAAGTTTATGTTGGCTCAAGGTAGTTCAATGTTAACAAATTGTAAACAGGGCCCCTTCAAACGTTCCCTTTCTGCATTTTCACGCTCCCAAACCCATGCTTATCCCTTGAAGCAGCCCATTCGATTTATCATCAACCCTGTAGCAGGTACCCGAAGCAAGCACCGTATCCCCGACCTGATCCGTGCCGGCCTTGAGCCCGGTAAGTTTGACATTGAGATCGTCACCTCCATGCACATGGGCCATGCTACCGCCCTGGCAGCGGAGGCCGTCGAAAAGGGTTATCGATTTGTAGCGGCAGTCGGGGGAGACGGTACGATGAATGAGGTGGCGCAAGCTTTGGTCAACACCCATACCCGCATGTGTATTGTGCCTTTTGGATCAGGAAACGGGCTCGCCCGCCACCTGGGGATCCCCATGCAGCCGGCAGCAGCGATTAAAGTGATCAATGGCATGAAAAGCATTCTCATGGACGCATGTACCATCGATGATCAACTGTTTTTTTGTACCTCAGGGATGGGATTTGATGCCCATATCGGTAAGCTGTTTGCCGAGGCGGTGAACAGAGGATTTAGCACCTATGCCAAAACGACCTTGAAAGAGTTTGCCAGCTTTAAGCCCTCTCCCTACCGCATTTTGGTGCCGGGCAAGGAAGCAGAGGAGGTCGAAGCCTTTATGATGACTTTTGCCAATGCGGGTCAGTATGGCAACAATGCCTGGATCGCCCCGCAGGCCGATGTGCAGGACGGCTATTTTGACCTATGCGTGCTCAAGCCTTTTCCCCTTTGGGCGGTGCCACTGATTGCGCTGAGGGTGTTTAACCGAACTGCCCATAAGTTGCCCTGGTGGAGAGGTATGAAGTTAAATGAGGTAACCGTTCAAAGAAAAGCACCGGAGGTCATCCACCTGGACGGTGAGCCGGGCATGGCCGGAGAAGAGGTACATGTACACTGCTTACCCTCATGCCTGCACGTGGTGGTGCCCTAGGCTTTGGATTGACATTTTCCGGTAAGCATTAAGATGAAATGCACAGGAAGCGGACTTTCTGTTGGGTAGTAACTATCTGAGATAAAAAAGGGTGGGATAGGTGATGAAGTAGTCGATGTCACCCTGAGCTTGTCGAAGGGGACAGGCTCAGATTGACAAGCCTAGGTACGAGCTACAAGTGGCTGTTGCACAACTCAATCTCAGTTTATTAAGAATGAGCTGATTGTTGATAAAGTATTTGTAAATATCAGTATATCAGTTGTGTATATTTATTTTGATTGCTATTTTCAGGTATGCAAGGCAGAAAAAACTATCAAGAGAAATTATTCACTTCCTTTCAATTATCCGACAGGGTGCCGGAAGAAAACATCTATCGCCAAATCTTAAATCTGATAGATTTTCAGTTTTTATATCCGGCAACATTGGCATACTACGGCAGAGAAGGGCAATCTAGTGTTGACCCAGTTGTCTTTTTCAAATTGATGCTTTTTGGGTATCTAGAGAATATACCCTCAGACCGTAAGATCATCCATTCTGCATCTATGAGGATGGATTTATTGTTTTTTATCGGGTATGACATTGATGAGCCTTTGCCGTGGCATAGTACTTTAAGCAGAACAAGAAAATTATACGGTGAGGACGTTTTCCTGAGCCTGTTTCAGCAAGTATTAAAACAGTGTATCCAAAAAGGGATGCTATCAGGAAGGCGACAAGCAGTAGACAGTATGCTTATCAAGGCAAATGCTTCTATGGAGAGCTTATGTGAAAAGGAAATCCTTTCAGATGCTATCGCCTACAGTGCCGAATTAAAGGAAAATGAAGATGACAATGAGGCAAAAACCCGAAGATTACCCATTGAAAAGTCAAAACAAGAACGCTTTGGTAAAGGACAAAAACGGAATAACATAACGCATTACAGCCCCTCTGATCCTGATTCTCGAATAGCAACAAAGCCGGGCAAACCCTTTATGTTGAGCTATTTAGGACAGGTTAGTGTCGATACAGGTAGCCATATCATTACACATGCGCAGGCGTTTCACGCTGATAAAAGGGATAGCCAATGCTTAGGGGAAATGCTTAGACAGACCAAAAACAACCTTGGTAGGGAGGACTTGAAAATGGAAGAAGTTTTAGCAGATACTAACTACAGCAGTACAGAGACGCTCGAGATGTTGGAAAGGATGAAGCTCAAGGGCTTATTCCCAACTTTGGAGGCTTCAAAGCAGATAGAGAGGGGTTTACCTACAATCAAGAACATGACCACTATGTATGCTCCCAGGGTAAATATCTGAAATACAAAGGATTAAAGAACAATCATTCATTAAGTAAGCAATACTTGAGTAACGGAGCTGACTGTAAAAATTGTCCGATACGGGTTTCTTGTATTGGCAAGTCAAGCCAAAAGATGATTACCGAAACCCTGTCAAGGCCATTGTTTATGCAAATGGAAAAACGGGTTAAAAGTAAAATAGGTCAAAGGATGAAAAACCTACGCCACAGCACTGTTGAGCCGGTTATAGGCACTCTCGTTAATCATTTAAACCTGAAAAAGTTAAATACTAGAGGGTTACACAGTGCTACAAAGAGTTTGCTCATGGCTGCAATAGCTTACAACCTTAAAAAACTTGTCAAATTCAAGATGCCGCCTTTGCCAAATTGGGGAACCAACACCTTGAGCAGAGAGGCTATAGCCTTAAGATATAGCTTATTAATAAACATTCGTTCACTAGAATCTTTTTAAACTACGATTAGACCTTGAACTAAAAACATGAAGTAATGAACAAGAAATTCAACGCAGAAGAAAGACAGTTGTGCAACAGCCACTACAAGCTCGCACCAGCTTAGGATGTAGATTTTGGAAGAAAGAAAAGATGGATATGATTATAGCTCAAATCAAGAAGTTTTCTTGTAATTTGTCAGAAAATATAGGAGCTCAATCATTGAAAGTTGTGAAAATGCAAGAACAAGTATGTATAAATGGAGCCACGATCTACAAACTCTCATTTTCAAGAATTTTTAGGAAAAGATTGCTTTTCTTTTTAGTGATAATGCATTTTAATTGTGCAGCACAAGAAAGCATTAAACCGATAGTGCCCATTAATTGCGAAGGTGATTTTACTTTAGAGGAACAAGCATTGTTAAAAAGTTACCTGAACGGAAAAAGAATTATTGCTCTTGGCGAGGCAACACATGGTACTCATGAGTTTTTTAAGATGAAGCATACTTTCATCAAGTACCTGGTGAAAGAACATGGTTTCAGACTTTTTGGTATGGAGACAGTCTTTAGTGCATACCTCATCAATGACTATATAAACAGAAGAGAAAGTGATACGTCTAAAGCGATGAAGCATATATACCTTATCTACCATACCCAGGAAGTTCTAGATATGATCAATTGGATGCGGGAGTATAATGACTCAGTTGAAGCAGATAAAAAGATTATTTTTTATGGAATTGATAGCCAGTTTTTTACATATCTCATTCCTGAATTGACCGGGTACATTCAAAAAGTTGATCAGAAATATTCAACGGAACTTGAGAAACGACTAAAGTCCTTGAAAGGGAAAATGAGGTTTTATAAAAGGCTAGGGTATCTAAGAAATTTAAAAAAGATAGAAAAGCATATTGAGGCTTCAAGAGAAAAATATACTGCGCTCTCATCCAGTAAGGAATTTGATCTTGCGCTAAAGTCAGTACGTGTTATGAACGATGCTGTAAGAGAAAATGCTGTTATTAATAAATATAGTAATAAATCAGGTACAATCAGGGACGTCGCTATGGCCGAAAATGTGAACTGGTTGCTCGACTACGAGGGTGAAGAGAGTAAAATAATTTTATGGGCCCATAATGCTCATATTCAAAAAACCAAGTTTGATAAGACGAGGAGAGATTATTATCGCATGGGTATGGAACTTCAAAAGAGATTTGGAGATAAATATTATGCAATAGGTTTTGACTTTGATAAGGGTTCATTTAATGCCGTCAATTATCTAAATGGAGCAATAATGCAAGCTTGCACTGTTTCAAATGAGAATGCTAATTCATTTTCAGCACAATTCAGAGATGTTAATTCTCCCTGCTATTTCATTGACTTTTATTCAATCCAAAATACAGACTATTACAAGAAATTAGAAAACAGCAAGTATATGAGAGGTTCTGGAGTAGGTTTTTCGGGGGAGCATTTCACATTTGTAAAAATGGATATTAAGAAGGCCTTTGATGCCATTATATTTATGAAGAGCACTACACCATCCAAATTTATATTTGATGCAAGTAAAATTAAATGATGCGATTGATGGAGTCTAGCAACAGTATCAGTCTTCGACAGGCTCAGACTGACATAGGGAGTTCTAGAAGCCTCCTAACTAGATTTTCACACAAAACCAGACATGCACTTTAACCAAAAAAAAGCCGGATAAACCGGCCTTTTGATGTTGATGGATCAGGGTTTTAGTTCAATCAGCTCGAACTTGGGATAGCCCCGCTCGCCTTGGGTATTCAAGAGGCGGATAAACCTAAGCTTGAAATACCTCGCTCCCGCAGAAGAAGAGGCATCGTTGCTGCGGATAATCCAATAGCGATTGGCCCGTATGGAAGGAGGCGTGCTGCCAAACTGAGAAATAGACCTCCAACCGCTGCCAATCAGCAGACGGTTATTGACCAAACGGTTGTTTTCAATATCGCTGTAGTCAAAGTCAGCATACTTGATCACAGAAGTATCTTGTTGATAACCTTGGGTTTCTGCTGTATTCAATATCACATAGTCTGAAAAGCGATAAGGAATCACAGGTAGAGAGCCGGGTCCCTGTGGGCCTGAGAGGGTAGTGAAAAAGGTAAAGCAAAGATGCCAGGTAGCTGGAAAAACACTGCTGGTATTTCCATTGCTCAGGTTCATGTAGCCAAACCCACTGCTTCCTTGCTTGGTGTAGGTGTAGGTTCTGATGCCGGAAACTGTTGCAGCCGTATCGGCAACCTGAACGATATAGCCATTGCTCTCCCTGTTGATTTTGATCAATACCATTCCTCTTGAAGTGCCATCAGGGTTACTGCCTCTGTTCATTAGAAAAACGAAATTGTTTGCATTGGCCGGAGATATTTCAGGAATGGCGGTAGAGTCAAGTCTACCATTTGGATTGTCAATCCAGGCCGGTGAGCCATTCAACCAGGGAGGTGTAGGGTTTTGAATACCGGCATTCAGCAACGCACTGATATCCAGTTGGGAGCTAAAGGCTGTCCAATCGCCTCGCTTAACACTATCCAGCAAGGATTGATTAAGTCGACGAACGAGTACTCCATTACTAAAGTTCAGTGTCACCCTGAACTCCGGTCCATTGCTGAGAGCGATATCCCAACTGTTTCGGGCAGAAGAAAACTGGCTTTTGGTATTCAGGTCAATAAATGCATGGTTGGGTTGTTGTGGGCCTCCAACATTGGGGCTGAACTCTGTTGTTCCCGGTGGGGGAGGGGTAACCGGAATGGGGTCTTCTTTAGACTCTTCACAAGCACTCAGGATGCAAAGTCCTAAAATTCCGGTCAGTAAGGTGTTCTTTCTGATCAATTTAAAATTCATCTTGTAGATTATTAAGGATGTAACTGAAAGCTGGCCCGGACAAAAGCGGAGCGTCCGTAGCCGATTAGCATATTGGGGCCTGCACTATGGATGGCCCCGGCAAGTAGTCCGCTGGCTACTTGTGTGACATTGAACAGATTGCGAAGGCCTGCCGTAAGCTGCAACCTATTTTTCATGAATCCTTTGCTGATGCTCAGGTCGGATTGATGCCAGTCCCCTGAGCGCCTGGTTTCAAAACTACCGTCAGGGTTGCTGACCAGGTAGGGAGCCTTTCCTGTGAATTTGTAAAACAATTGAACCGATAACTGATGCTTCTGCCAGCGGTAACTCAGGCTGGAGTTGAGTTCAGGGCTGTACAGCATTTTATTGTTTTGCGGATGTGCATTTCCCTGAATACTGTTGTTCAAGCCAATGACCATGGCACCGATATTCAGGCCGATGGATTTGTAATTCATCTGACTTTGGAGGCTGAGGCCCTGGGTGCTCAGCTGGTCTATGTTGCTGAAGGTAAGCACAGAAGCCTGCCGAGGGTCGGTGGCAAAGCCGATCCTGTCCTGTATGCGGTTGTAAAATCCACTCAGCTCCAGTCTGAAGTTTCGGCTGCTGTGAGGTGTCCAATTGCGGTTGATGCTACCACTCAGGTGGGTACTTTGCTCAGGTTTCAGGTTCTCATTGCCCCTGATGCTGTGGTTGGCATCAAAAAATACAAAATACAACTCCCTGAGGCTGGGGGCACGGTAGCCTCTGGCGATGCCAAAACGGAGGTCTGAGCGGTCATCCAGAGCGATGCGGGTATGAAGGGCTGGTACCCAGGGTGGGCTGCTGAAGCGGTTGTTATACGCTATCCTGATCCCCGGCTTGATTTTGATGGCCGGGCTTAACTTGATTTCTGCAGAGGTGAAAAAGGCATAGTCCGACATCTCTTTTAAGCCGCCTGAGATACGTCCACCCCCACGCTCTTCCATTTGTATGTCATAGCCTGCCTCATAGTTGATCCAACGGCTGTGTTTCAGCCGGGTGAGGGTACCTCTTAAGTTGAGGGTATTAAATTCAACCAATCGC
Organism: Cytophagaceae bacterium; assembly: GCA_027488815.1. Taxonomy (GTDB): domain Bacteria; phylum Bacteroidota; class Bacteroidia; order Cytophagales; family JAIYAX01; genus JAIYAX01. The sequence continues at coordinate 111,255 of JAIYAX010000025.1, forward strand.
TGGGGGTCTTCTTCGTTCAGAATTTCCTTGCTTCGGTCAAACAGATCGTTTCTGTAAAAATCAGTTTCTCTTTTGAATCTAGTGTAACCTGCCAGAACCTGATAGCGATGATTTTCAAAGATTTTACCTTCGCTGACCAACTGCTGCATCAGTCGCTTGCTGTGGTAACGGGTATCAAATGCGTAGGTCTGGTTGAACTCCTGAGGCCCGTTTACTCTGATTTTTTCATCCATCACATCGACAAGGTAATGCAGGCTGCGACTCCCCTGATTGTAACGAAGCAGTCCGTTGCCTACCCATTGATTTTTAGGTTGCCATTCGAAGGTACGGTCTGTGCGTAGCCCTTTGTAGCCTCCAAAAAAATGGTGGTTCATGCTCCCCTGCACATACCAGCGTGGATTGATCTGATAGCCGGCAAGCAGACTTTGGTTATGGATACCCTCCGAGCGACCATAGCTTTTGCCAACGCTTTCGGTCTGAAGATCAGCCCTTACACTCCATTTGTTGGGGATGGATTTCTTTGTGATCAAGTTAATGACCCCGGCCAGTGCATTTGCCCCAAAATTGATGGCCATAGGCCCTTCCACAATCTCAATGCGCTCAATATTGTTCAGATTGATCTGATTGAGGTCTACGTTGTTGCCTTCCCGCCCGGTCATGGGCACTCCGTCCAGCAGTATTTTCACGTTCTGTCCGCTGATGCCTTGTAGGCTCATGCCACTTTCTCCCAGTGCACCATCATAGCTCAGCCTGATGTTCAATTCCTGACTTAGGACCTGCTGTAGATTAACGGCTCCCAAAGCCCTGATGCGATCTTCCTGTATCGATTTGACCCTGTAAACAGAATTATGGGCTGAGGCTGCTTCGTATTGCCCGGTCACCACCACATCTTTCAGTTGTTTGGATTTCTCCTGAAGGGTGACATAGTGATTTTTGCTCAGATCATCCAGCGTATCGAAGCGGGGTTCAAATGACAGATGGGAGAGTTTTAGCAACAAAGGCCCTTTTTGTGCCGGCAATTGCAACTCTCCTGAGGCACCACTGATGGCGGTACTGCTTGATCCGTTTTCTGACCTGATCTCCACCAAAACCCCTTCAACCGGATGCTGTCCATCGCTGATGAACAACATGGGCTGAGCCATGGAGAAAATACCGCAAAACAAAAATGCGGTAACGAGCAAGAGGGTAGGGCGTAAAAACGCAATGCTGCAATTCACGTGGCAAATCTAGGGTTCTGTACCTTGTTTGAAGTATCGGGGTAAGTATTAAAAATGCCCTGATCTGTATTTTTGCCCTGAGTTTCGGTATTTTTATGACTTTTGTCAGTTATATACCAATCATGCAGAACACTCATGCTCATGGAGTACCCGGTCAGGGCGATCTTATCCTTGATCAACTCCTGCAATCACACTTAAGTTCGCTATGTGCTCAATTGCCACATGAGCTCACCCGTTTGGAGGAAGGGCTGATTGTTATGCATTACAGGCCCGATAAAGTAGAAGAAACCATTGTCTTGCCAATGGCAAGGGAAGTGGTATTGTTTCTATTTTGCATGGAAGGGTCAGTCAGCTATCGGCAGGCAGGAGGGGAGGAGCATGGCCTGCTGGATACCCGCAACCTGATGATGGTTTCCTATCCATTTGAGATCTGGGAACTGGAACTGAAACCTGCACCTGCGGCCTCCTTGTTTTTTGTTTGGTTCAGTCTGGAAAAACTCCATGCGCTCTTTGGAAGCAGTTTCGCTACGAATAGGGAGAGTTTTGAGGTACTGCTAAAAAGCTACCGATTGAAAAAGCATTTCAGCCTTTCGGAAATGACACCCGCTTTGAGTGTATGCATCTATCAACTGTTCAACAATCCCATCACTGAGGGTTTGAGGAAGTTTTACCAAAAAAGCAAGGTGATGGAGTTTCTGACGCTCTACCTCAACAAACCCAAAAAAGACAATGAGCTAGAAGCAGCCTGCCCTTTTGTGAACGATGAAGATGAGATCGCCAGGATCAAAAAAGCCAGAGAAATTATAGAGGAACAACTGGAGCAACCCCCCGGCCTTAAAGAGTTGGCCCGTATGGTGGGGACGAATGAATTTAAACTGAAAGTTGGGTTTAAAAACCAGTATGGTACCACCGTGTTTGGCTACGTAAGCGATTTGCGGATGCAAAAAGCAAGGGAATTGCTGGAGGTGAAAAAGCTCCAGATACAGGAAGTGGCCCATCAGGTGGGCTACACCAACACCAGCCATTTTATTGCTGCCTACAAAAAGAAATTTGGCGTAACCCCTAAGAAATACCTCAAAAGCACCCGCTGATCCGCTCTCTGAACCGATCTGATGGGCTGATTTTAGGATGATTAGCTTTGGTAAACAGTCTGCTAATGCATTCGGTTACGCTTTACCAGAAAAGGGAGCAGGATCTGATCCATTCCCTGAGCCACATCAGCTTCTACGAGACTGATTTTGTATTGGGCACAGCGAAGTTTTAATTCATGGTAAAACGAACCCATCGCTTCCCGGTACATGTCACGGAAGTCAGAAGGCCTTAGTTTCACACGCTCACCTGTCTCGCTGTCAACAAATTCATAAGGCCGGTCCTCAAAATCAAAGTCCCGTTCGGTCTTAAAGTCGGTGGTATGAAACACAATTACTTCATGCTTGTTGTGCTTCAGGTGTTGAAGGGCTGAGAAAAGGGCCTCCTGATTTTGACTGCTTTCAAACAAATCGGAAAAAATCACGATCAATGCCCTGCGTTTCATCAGGTCAGCGACCTCGTGCAACACCTGAGCGGATGAGGTCTTTTCCAATTGCGCTGGTTGATCCGTCAGCCTGCCAAGTTCTTGCAAGATCGATTGCAAATGTGCGGGAGTGGACCGTATGGCTGATTTGTACCTGATATGATCTGAAAAAGTACAAAGCCCAATGGCATCTCGTTGCCGCTGAAGCAGATAAGCGAGGCAGGCAGCAGCAGTGATGGAAAATCCAAGTTTTTCAAAACCGGGCTTGGGATAATACATGGACGAAGAAGTATCCAGCACGATCATGCAGCGAAGGTTGGTTTCCTCCTCGTACCTTTTGGTGTACAGCTTTTCAGTCCGGCCATATACTTTCCAGTCCACATGCCTGATGCTCTCACCAAAATTGTACTGCTTATGCTCGGCAAACTCCACAGAAAAGCCATGGTAGGGCGAGCGGTGAATACCGGTAATAAATCCCTCTACCAACTGCCTTGCAAGCAACTCCAGGCTGCCAAAGCGCCGTATCTGGGCCATGTCAAATTTCATTCGACAAAATTGGAAGGTTTTTGGGGTGGACGATGTTTTTTAGCCCTGAAATTTTTTTTGTTTTTGAAAACTATTCATTTTTACAGGATAAAGCGATAAAAACGAACAGCTTGTGAAAGGAAATTACAGAGACAGAGATCAGGAAAACGAAAACTCCGAGATTTACTCCAACAAAGTCAGGGCAGGAAAAAGAACTTATTTTTTTGACATAAAATCCACCCGCTCCAACGATTACTACCTTACCATTACGGAAAGTAAAAGAAGGTATAATCCTGATGGTGAAGGGTTTGTGTATGAGAAGCATAAAATTTTCCTTTACAAGGAAGATATGATGAAGTTTATCCAAGGGCTGAACGACACCGTAGACCACATGAAGAATGAACTCATGCCGGGCTATGACTTCAACGCCAGCCCGGTGGCTGAAGAAGGTGAAGATGGGCAGAACATCGGTAACCGCTGGTAATGTTCCTATTTAAGGGATTTTCAGAATCCTACCTGAGCAGGTAGGATTTTTTATTTTTACTCCGTGAGAAATCGCCTTTTCGTATTTCTGGCCATCCTGTTGGCAGCCATTGCCTTCATGGCTTTGTTCTTTGGCGATTTCGTTGCTTATGTGATTTTGGCGCTGGTGATTTCCTCCCTATTGTCCCCCATTAGCCGCTTGTTTCACCGATTTAGCATTTGGGGCCTCGTTTTACCACGCAGCCTGGGGGTGATACTTACTTTGTTAATTTTCCTGAGCCTGATCCTGCTGGTCATCATGGTGTTTGTCCCTTTGGTCAGTGATCAGATTGATTTGATCAGCCAGTCAAATTTTAACGAGCTGCTGGCCCTGGCTGACCGCCCAATCTACCGTTTGGAGAATTTCATGATCAGCTATGGCCTCACGGATAATAACTACGGCTTTTTGAAAGGTGAATTGCTGAAGGCTCTGATTGATTTCACCAAAAATATCCAGTTTGATGCCCTTATCGGAAATTTGATTTCCATCACCGGAGATGCTTTTGTGGCCGTATTGTCGGTCGGATTTATCACTTTTTTTCTTTTGCTGGAGAATGGCTTGCTCAAAAACCTGCTCCTTATGCTGGTTCCCAACGCCTATTTTGAAGTTTCAGCCTCGGCTGTTTACAAAATAGAACGCCTTCTGGGAAATTACCTGCGTGGCCTGATGATCGAGGTATCCATCGTCTTCATCCTGGTTGCGATTGGGCTCAACCTATTGAACGTGGAGTATGCTTTTACATTGGCGGTTTTTGCCGGGCTTACGAACCTGGTGCCTTATTTGGGTCCATTGGTAGGGACGGTATTCGGTGTGGTGGTCTGTTTGGCCAATGCGCCTACCGAATTAGTGGATACCCAGGAATTTTTATGGTATGGCAGCAAGGTTTTATCGGTGTTCCTGTTTACCCAATTGGTTGATAATGTAGTTTTGCAGCCGCTGATTTACAGCCGTAGTGTCAAGGCTCACCCTTTGGAGATATTCACCGTGATTTTTATGGGAGGAGCTCTTGGTGGTGTGCTGGGCATGGTTTCCGCTGTGCCGGCCTATACGGTGCTCAGGGTCTCAGTAATTGAATTTCGCATGGGTCTGAAAGAGTACCATGTGTTTAAAACCAAAACAAAACCGGCTATAGAAGCCTATTGAAGAATGAGTTTACAATGTGGAATAGTGGGCTTGCCCAATGTGGGAAAATCAACCCTCTTTAATGCCATTTCAAGTGCCAAGGCAGAGGCAGCCAATTATCCTTTTTGCACGATCGAGCCCAATGTAGGTGTGGTCACCGTGCCGGACAAGCGGCTCGACCAACTGGATGAGCTGGTGAAGCCTCAGAAACTGATCCCTACCGTGATTGAGTTTGTGGATATCGCCGGGCTGGTGAAAGGTGCCAGTCAGGGGCAGGGCCTGGGTAATCAGTTTTTGGCCAACATCAGGGAGGTAGATGCCATCGTGCATGTGGTGAGGTGCTTTGAAGATGGCAACATCATCCACGTAAATGGCTCAGTCGATCCAGTTTCGGACAAGGAAATCATTGATACCGAATTGCAGCTCAAAGACCTTGAAAGCGTGGATAAGAAAATCTCCAGGCTGGAGAAAACAGCCAAATCGGGGGATTCCAAGGCCAAGAAAGACCTGATGGTGCTTCAGGATTGCAAGCGATGCCTCGAAGAGGGCAAAAATATACGCAGCCTGAGCCTGGATGAAGAAGCCATGGAAGCCATTCTGGACATCCATTTGCTCACGGTAAAGCCTGTCATCTATGCAGCTAATGTGGATGAAAAGTCGATGCAGCAAGGAGGTAATGCGCTGGTGGAGACCTTCAAGAAATCAGTAGCGGCCGAGCGTGCCGAAGTAGTGGTGATTTGTGCCGCTCTGGAAGCTCAGATAGCCGAGTTTAGCGATCCTGAGGAAAAAACCATGTTCCTTGCTGAGTATGGACTGGTAGAAAGTGGCCTGGATAAGCTCATCCGGGCATGCTACTCGCTCCTGAGCCTGATCACCTACTTCACCGCCGGTGAAAAAGAAGTCAAGGCCTGGACGATCACACGAGGATGGAAAGCACCACAGGCCGCAGGAGTGATCCATACCGATTTTGAGAAAGGATTTATACGGGCTGAGGTCATCAAGCTGGAAAACTACCTCAAATACAAAACGGAAGCGGCTTGCCGTGAGGCTGGTAAAATTGCAGTGGAAGGGAAGGATTACCTGGTGCAGGATGGAGATATTATGCATTTCAGGTTTAATGTGTGATGGGTTTTTCTGAACAGGTGTTGTTGATCAGCAGCCCTCCTCAGAGGAATTCTTAAAAAAAACTGGCAGGCTTCAAACAATTCAAAAGCCCTGTAGTTTCACTCTCAAGACACTGCAATTTTGAGGATACGTGCTGTTTTTTTGCTGAATAACCGGGGAGCGGTTGTTCCTTTTCATCACCAGTACTTGATTTATGAGAAGCTGCGTGAATGGATTTATGATTTTGGGCAGCAGGACAGCCTGACCCATGATTTTTGCTTTTCAGGGATCAAAGGGCAGACCAGGGTTTCCAAGTTTGGATTGCAGTACTTCTCATCTAAGATCACCATCGTATTTTCCAGTACCAATGATTTTCTGATCAGGCAATTGGTCGATAAGATATTTGCGCATCAGCAGGTCACGATAGGCAATTTGCACCTAAGTCCGGAGTCCATCGAAGAAGAAATGCTTCCTGAACTTAAGGAGAGTAACAAGTACCTAAGCCTTTCGCCCATCGTCCTCAATTTGCCGGAGTCAGGAGATGCCCATAAACGCTTCATAAGTCCTGAGACCGATGAGTTTTCAGATCTGGTTTTTGATGCTACCATCAAGCGTATGGAGGCAAGTGGTAAGTTTTCACATCATGAACTGGAGCGGTTCACCCGTTTTCAACTGGTGCCGGACAAGGTTTATCTTCATCGAATGAAGGAAGAGGAAAAGAAATTTTCCCGCATTTACCCGATCATGACCGATGGATTGAAGCAGGAGGTAAGAGGGTATACGTTTCCGTTTGAATTACATGCTGCCCCACAAGTACATCAGTTCGTTACAAAGGCAGGTCTTGGGGCATTATCAGGACGTGGATTCGGTATGATGGACTTTGCTAATACAAATATACCCATCAAATCTCTGAAGCAACAGACAGCACCCGCTGTACATGTTACTGTTCCTCAGTTTCTTCCCAAATGACTGATCAGCCTGTAGCCAATGAGTTCATCATTGCGTTTACCTAAAAATCGGGTGTAGACAAAAATCTCGTAGTTATTGGTGGTTTGGCTATGGTTGCCCTCGATGATATGAGGTGCTCTTTTGTCAGCAGCAAACGGGTCAAGCAGGTAGTTGTAGTTGTAAAATCCCTGTTTCAATTGAAGAGTGGCAGTATATCGCTTGGATTCAGGCAGATAACTCATACGGCAGTTAAGGTCTTGTCTCCAATCCGAAAGCCCACCAAAAATGTACACTTTCCCTTCATAAGGTTTCTCTGCCAACAAGGTAAAAGTAACCCAAACGTAATCCGGGTCAAGGCTAGTGCGCTTGGTATCGCTGCTTTCTATGGCAAAAGCTCCGTTGATGTCGGGCAATTGGGTGTAAGGAGCACCCCAGCGAGGCTGGTCCTCCTCTAAAATCAATTGAGGTTGAGAGCCTTTCAGGTTGACCTGAGCCACATGCAGGCCAAGGTACAGCAGGCTGCGGGCATCAAAGGTGCGGAACTCATTCCAACCCATGAAGGTGTTTTCTCCGTCAAAGTAATTGTACTCCAGTATCTGATCCGATTCGTTGATAAACAAAGGCTTCAGGCTTTTCTGGGTTTCTGTCCGGTAGTTTTGCCGTATGAGTACTTTTAGCTCATCTCTGGGATTATAGATGGTGAGGCCTGAATACCTAATGGCCATGTTCAACTGCTGGTCTTCATTGCGGTATTGCACCACATCTGAAAAGTTAATGTTGGCGTTGATGTTGACCAGGCTGCTGTAAACCATGAATTTACGGGTGATGACCACGTCCTTTTCGTTGCCTTCACGGTAGACCTTGGCGATAAAATTCCCACTGACTTTTACAGGAGGCAACACAAAACGATAGTGTATGTAGGGCACATTGGTCGCCGAGGCGATGTTATAGCGATCGGTCAGGTATTCATTGTATTCAAACAAAAATTCCATATCAGCCAACATCGATTTACTCCAGTCGGCATTGCAATGGATGATTTTGAGGTAATAATTATGGTACTCCGTCACCAGTTCATCAAACTCCAGCACCAATGGGTTGGCTGAACCCAAAGGAATAATGGGAGGGTAGATCATGTCGGTGTTGGCATTCTCCTTTTCCTGGTAAAACAAGACCGTTTTGAACTGGTACTCATAAACATGGTCATCAAGACGGAGCACTTTTTCATCCGGACCTTTGCCAAAGCCATGATGAAAACCTAGAAGGATAAGGATGAATGCTACTTTTCTCATGAATGGCCTTCTTCGAGGGTCATGATCGTTTCGGCCAGCTCTTCCCAGTTTTTGTGAAGTTGCTGCACTTCTTTTTGCAAGGTGGAGTGTTTCTTTGAAAGTGTTTCCAGACTGTTCCGATCGTTTTTCAAGCCTTGTTCAGAAAGTTCCTTTTCTATGGACTTCAGTTGGTCCTCCTGTTTTTGAATTTGCAGTTCCAATTGCTCCAATTGCTTCTTCGCTTTTTGTAGTTCCTGAGAAGCTACTGCAGGTTGCTCCTTTGTCTGGACCGGTTCAGATTTCGGCTTGGGCGAGCCGGGGTTAGCTTTTTCTTCCTTTTCCCTGCGGCTCATCCAAAGATCGTATTCATCGTAAGTACCCGGATATTCTTTGACTTCCTGATCTTCGATGTACCATATTTTATTGGCGATCTGGCTGATAAAGTGACGGTCGTGAGAAACAACGAGGTAAGTGCCTTCATATTGTTGCAAGGCCTGAATGAGGATATTCACCGACACGTAGTCCAGGTGGTTGGTAGGTTCATCCAGCAGGAGAAAGTTAGCCTCCGAAATCAGTACCTTGGCCAAAGCTACCCTGGACTTTTCACCACCTGAGAGCACTTTAATCTTTTTGAAAACATCCTCATTCGAAAACAGGAAACAGCCTAGGATACTGCGCAATTCCATTTCATTTTTATCGGTACCGCTGCTTTTGAGCTCTTCCAGCATGTCCGCATTCACATCAAGTGACTCAAGCTGGTGCTGAGCATAAAATGACATGCGTACGTTATGTCCGAGTTCACGCTTACCATCCAGGGATTCTGTGCCGGCCGTAATCCTCAAGAGGGTTGATTTTCCTTTTCCGTTAGCTCCGATCAGTGCGATTTTATCACCTCGTTCGATCCGGGCTGTGGTGGATTTTAAAATTTGCAGACTCCCATAAGCCTTGCTGATATGGTCCAGATGAAGGACATGCCTGCCGGGTTGGGTTTTGAAGTTAAACTTAAAATTGATCCGGGCGGTCTCATCCACTACATCATCAATCAGATCAAGTTTTTCCAAGGCTTTTACCCTTGATTGTACCTGACGGGCTTTGGAGGCTTTGGCTTTGAAACGCTCAATAAACCGCTCTGTTTGCCTGATTTTGGCCTGCTGGTTCTCAAATGCACCTTTTTGAATGGAAGAGCGTAGGGCTTTTTCTTCTTCGTAAAAGCTGTAGTTGCCACTGTACAAATTGAGTTGCATGCCGCTAACTTCCACAATGCTGGTCACTACCCGGTCAAGGAAATAGCGGTCGTGTGACACAACGATGATTGCCCCTTCATAGCTTTGGAGATACGACTCCACCCATTTGATGGAGGGCAGGTCAAGGTGGTTGGTCGGCTCATCAAGCATAAGCAGGGAAGGCTTTTGCAGCAGCAACTTGGCCAGCATCACCCTCATGCGCCAACCTCCTGAAAAGGTACGCAAAGGCCGCTGCAACTCTGCCGTGCTGAAGCCCAGACCTTCTAGAATTTCTTCCGCTTTTGCTTGAAGGCTATAGCCATCGAGAGCTTCAAATCGCTCTTGTAGTTTGGTCATACGGTCCAGCAGGGCATCGGTATATTCATGCTCCATCTGATGAAGCACTTCCTCTAATTCATGTTGGATTTTCAAAGCCTCGGCAAAAGCCATCATGGCCACATGCACAATGCTTTCGTCCGACTCATAGGAAAGCAGGTCCTGGTTAAGGAAACCTATGCTTACCTCATTTGACATACTTACTTCCCCGCCATCTACCCGGTATTCTCCATCGATGATTCTGAGCAGGGTTGATTTGCCTGTCCCGTTTTGGCCAATGAGCCCTATTCTGGACTTGGGTTTGATATGCAGGCTGGCGTCCTCATACAATGTTCGACCACCAAAATGAAATGAAATGTTGTTAATGGATATCACGCTGCAAGTTAATACTTCAAGGCCGCATCTTGTTGGAGAGCTGAGCAATATCAGTGGATAGCCTTCGTTTTCAGGTCAAAACTTTGCCATATGAAGACGATGCTCAGCATTTTCAGATCGGCCTTTGGGCGTATATTTCTTGCCTCACTTTCGATCACTATGTTTCTTTTCTTCATTGACGAGGGTTACTATGACTTTCGCTGGATGAAGCGAGCTGGCAATTGGATACCCTTTGTCATTTACCTGAGCTTGATTTTTGGACTCATCACCGGAATCTGGCAGTTGATTCGCTTGACTAATCGACTGATCACTTTATTGAAAGGGCAGTAAACTATTGCTTACCGGTGACGTACATTGAAGTGCTCATCGATACAAAACGTTTCCATTTATTCTGGCTGCCATAGCGGTAAAAATGCTCTGAACCCGGTACAGGCATTTTGATCGGTAAACCCAGATAATTCCCTTTAACCGATTGTCCTACCCACTCAACAGCTACGATAAAGTTATCTTCCAGTGCCAGTTGATAGCTGCTCAAGTCTACTTTGACCCAGCCTTTTTTGACTCCAACCAATGAGAAAACCTTGCCTTGTGGCAACAACGTTTTGCCTGGCTTGCCCCACTCTGCTTCGTATACCTGAACCCTAAAAACAACCGTATCGAACGTGTTGTATTGTAGGTAGAAAGCAAAACTGTCAAGATAAAACGGCTTGCTTCCTGGAAAGAATTTTTTACCGATAGATGCACCTAAATTCATGGATGGTTTTTTGGAAATGGCAAGGTTGGTGGTCATGAAGGCATTGCTCTTGGTCATCCCCAGGCTTTTGGCTCTTAGCTTTCCGGGTCTTACCACTACTTCAGGCAGTGATGTGGACTGACTGATCAGACGAATTCGAGCGCCAGGAGAAAGCGCCTTTTGCGTTTTCCATACGGGAGTGTAGCCCAGGCAGCTAAACAGAATGGAGTCATTCGGTTTAAGTTCGGAAGCATCCAGAATAAACTGACCTTCCTCGTTACTTACGGTCCCGATACTGCTTCCCGGCAGTCCAATAGAGACATAGGGTATAGGTTGCATCTCCTGATCAACTGTTTGCCCTGTGATCATCGCCTGCTGATCCTTAGCCTGTATTTGGCCGCTCATAGCCGTCAAGATCAAAATCAGAAGTGCTGCTTTAGTCGCTTTCGGTTTTATCTTTTTTTGCCACTTGATATTGGCCAGTGTGATGATAAGGGTACCTATCAGGGTTGGCATCAACCAGGGGAGCCAGGAAGGGCCAAAAGCTAAGTTGGTGACTGCGAAAGCTGTGAAGGCTGAGATGTAAGACCCTCCCATGTAATTGATATGCCTGAACAGGTAAGAACGGTCTTTAACCTGAATCTCTTTGGAAACATACATAGTCCGTAGGGTTCGGGAGCTTAGTATGAACATGACCAGACCAAAAACAGAAAGTACCGGCACATAGAACATCTTTCGATCCACCATATCAGCCACCGGTTGTGCCAGCATAAAGATGGATGTGACCCAGGCCAGTACATGGGGCAGTTTTTCTCTCCAACTCAGCAGCATTGGTTTTCTCAAAGTCCAAAACCGGATGCTCTGCCAACCACCAAAAGCGAGGTATAAGGCGAAAAGCCCTATCGAGAAAAGAAATGGGCTGGGATTGATAAAGGATAGGATCAGGGCTGTAAACCCTACGACATACATGCAGTAGAGATAAACCCGCCCACTGTTGCTATGTAGGGCAGAACCTTTTTTTGCCAGCATAGCCGGTATACCTGCTGCCAGCGCTATGGAGCCTGCAGCAATGTGAATGATGAGGAAAATGGTCTGTGTCATGTTCGTTTTTTTTGGGTGTGATAACCGACACAAACGTAGAGGGTCAAGAATTTACCGACGGGTTAAATGGGGTAAACAGAGTGTTTTTGTGGTTGATGACAAGCTTTGTGGCGAATGGCAAAGCCGGAAGGGTGAATGACAAAGCTAAGCTTGCAGATGCTGGCGAATCAAGGGTACCATTGCCCTAGAAACAGGGACTTCTGAAGATAGATTTTTCAGCCTTAGCCGGAGGCCTTGGGCATTGCCACTTACTTCCTCCAGTTGGTTGAGGTTGATCAGGTATTTTCGGTGGCATCTCACCAGGTTTGGCCAGGTCGAGCAGTTTTGCTCCAGCTTGCTTAGGGTGTAGCGAAGGGTATGTTTTTTCGTTTTTTGACCCTCTGTCAAATACAGATCAAGGTAGTTGTCATCAGCAATGACACAAAGAAGTTGCTCAGGGTCAATGGCAATCAGCAATTGACCGTTTTCATCCATTAACTTTAAAGCCTCCTGATGAATTTGTGACAACTCCTGATGTTGCTCATGGATTTTTAAGTCTGCTTGCAATTGCTTCGCCTCTTCCAAGTTCTTTCTCAATAAATGGTTATGCTTTACCAACACCATCATCGTTACCGGGAAGATACCCAGTGCTCCGGTGGCGATAAGGAAGAAGATCAGGCTTTCCCATGATAGTTCAAAGCCAAAAACCGCTATGGAGTAAATGAAATTAGCAACGGCAATGCACAAGATATTCAAGCTGGAAAAGGCAAGATGCCGTCCCAGGGTCCAGCGTGATTCATCAAAATAGGAGTTAAAGGCTTTTATACCCGGCAATACGAGTGTGCTGATGAACATGATCCCTCCGGTGATCAGGCCATAGCCCAGCAAATAGCCCTGCTTGATCCAGCTGGCAGGGATCTCATCAATGCCAAAGGGCTCAAAAAATGCCAGAAAAAGATAAACAAAGAGACCTGTCAGCGGAGGCGTCCAGTAGGACTGATCAGGCTCTTTAACCGGATAGGGGCGATCAAGGAATCGAACGGAAACAGAGCTCATCAATAAGCGATTCCCAGTTGTTTATAGATGAAATGCAAAAGCCAGGCAGGGCCAACGAGAAGGAACTGAAGGTCTTTTAGAAAGCTAGGTTTTTTGCCTTCAACCCGATGCCCATAAAACTGTCCCAACCAGGCAGCGATGAACAGTGCCAGACTGCTTGCCCACAAAGGTACATCCATAGAGGCCAAGCCCAATACAGCTAAATACATCAACAGGCTCACCACCAGCATACCCAGGAAAATGGAAGTGGAAAGAGAAAAATAAAACACCAAAGCCAAGGCTAACAACAGATGCACAGGCCTGATCTGCACAAATCCCAAATCCGTTTGAACAGGTATGGCATAAACCAAACCCAACAGGCTAAGCATGAGGATGGGCACACAAATCCAATGGATCAGTTTGTTGGTAGGGTTTTGATGGCTTTCGGCATACTCATCAAACCACTGCTGTGCGCTTTTCTTATTTGCCATACGTCTTAAGATTTTGTTTTTACTTTTTGCCAGCTTTTGATTTGCCACTCAACAGTTCCTGTACAGAGGTGACGTCCTTCTTTATCTTTGATGATCACTTCAGGCTTGATCAAAACACTGTCAGTATTCTCCAGAGGCATAAATATCTCGGATTTCATCCAATCATCTGACAGGGAAAAGGTCGCAAATGCTGACTCTTTGGCCTGGTAAAAATAATCCATATGAAGGCTTTTCAATATGATCCTATAGCGGGCGGGGTCAAGTTTGGACAGCAGAAGAACCCCGCTGCATAGCTCGGCAAGTGTGGCCAGAGCACAGGCATGTAAGCCCTGGATATGGTTTAAATTACCTCTTTTATAGGGCAATGATAAGCTCAGGCTGTTTTCACTTACCTGTATGACCTGGAAGCCATGGGCACGGTTGAACGGAACCATCCAGCCTAGGCCCCAGCCAAGTGCTTTTCTATAAAATGCTGAGTGGCAGGCCTTTTTGTAAAGGGTGGGTAGATCCTTGAAAAACATGGTCATTGCAGGGGTTTACGCAATTTGACAAGCAAAAAAGTGCCTCTGAAATCCGCAGTCTCTTTGCTTATCAATTGCAGGGAACTGTGACGGATGATTTCCTCCAGGTTTCTGGTGATATCAGAGAAAAGCAGGTTGGTGACAGGGTTGAGCATTTTTCTCCAGATGGAAAGTTTCTGATTTCCGGGAACAAACTTATCAAATATGACCACTTCTCCACCCGGTTTTAACACTCGCTCCACCTCTTTGATGCAAGCCACAGGATCGGGGATTACGGCCAGGATCAGGTGAAGCACTACGGCATCGAATTGTTCATCTTTCAAAGGCATCGCCTGTGCATCCATTACCTGCGCATCTACTTGCAGGCCCAATCGACTGGCACGCTTGCGCAGCTTATTGACCATAGCCGGAGTTAGGTCTGTTGCCACAATGGATACCTCTTTCGGTAGGAAAGAAAGGTCAAGGCCGGTACCAGCGCCGGGGATCAGCACCTTCATTCCTTTTTTAAGATTCAGTTGATCAATCGAACGCTTTCTGGAACCGGAAAACAGTCCCGCCACCCCATCATAAATAGGAGTATAAAGGGTGTATCGGATACGATTCCAACGATTGGTATTGATCTTCATCTTCAACATAAAAATGGCCGGATGCCCGGCCACTTACTTAACTTTCTATGATTTTGATGGAATTGATCACATCGCCTTGTTTGATCTCATCCAAAACCTCCAAACCTGAAACTACTTTACCGAAGGCAGTATGCACACGGTCCAGATGTCGGGTATTGCTTCGGTTATGGCAGATGAAAAACTGAGATCCGCCGGTGTCCTTGCCCCTGTGAGCCATGGAAAGCACCCCTTTGTCATGCACCTGGTTTTCCCCACTCGTTTCACAAGGAATGGTGTAGCCCGGGCCTCCTACACCGGTGCCCTGAGGACAGCCAGCTTGAAGAACAAAGTCAGGAATTACACGATGAAATTTCAGTCCATCGTAAAAGCCTTTCGAGGCAAGGTCAGTAAAATTTTTAACGGTAATGGGGGTGTCTTTCTCAAAGAATTCAACGGTCATGGCTCCACGAACCGTGTCGATGATGGCTTTTTTCATAAGTGTTAGTCTTGTTGTGCTGAAGAGGCTGGTTCAATTAGAGTGATCGGGAAGCTCACTTTGGTGCGGTCCCAACTCATGGAAAGGTTTACGATACCATCTTTAGGTTCGAAGTTTATGGTGAACACTTCTGTTTCCTCAGTGGGTACCGGAATACCGAGCGAACTAATAACATCTTTCTTTTCATCATACTTGTAAGCCCCCCACTGTCCCAGTTCTTTGTTGAGGAGGAGGGTCCATTTTTGAGCGTTGGGTATGGTAAACAGCGTGTAAGTACCGGCAGGTACCAGATTTCCTGCGATTTGTACATTCTGAGTAAATGTGATTTCTGTGGCCTCGTTGGCTCCGGTTCTCCATACTTTGCCCAAAGGCACCAGGTTGCCGAAAATTTGCCTTCCTTTTTTTGAAGGGGCACCATAGGTTACTTTGATATAAGTGTCTTTGTACTTGTAGGTAGCCATCGCCAATGGGCTGGGCTTGGGCTCACTTTTCTTTTGCGCTAAAGCCGGTGCCCGTGCAACCGAGAAAAGGAGGAGGAAGGAAAGAATAATGGTTTTTGTTTTCATATTGATAAAATGGGATTTCAAACCTAAACAAATATGTGACTCTTCAGCAAGAAATAAGGTTTACTTCTGCATGAAGTTTTATCTGAAACCTGTCCTGAACGCTTTGAATGATGTCTTGAGCAAGAGCCGCCAGCTTGGCTCCGCTTGCTCCTCCTCGGTTGACCAACACCAGGGCCTGCCGGTCATGAACACCATAACCTCCCAGGTCGCAGCCTTTCCACCCGCACTGCTCAATCAGCCAGGCTGCCGCCAGTTTCATTTTGCCCGGCCCGGCCGGAAAAGCCACTAATTCCGGAAACTGCATCTGCAATGCGGCAAACTGCTCAATTGGAATTTCAGGATTTTTGAAAAAACTTCCGGCATTGCCGATCTGAGCCGGATCAGGCAACTTGCTTCGACGAATGGCACAAACCACTTCACTGATGTCACGGATTCCGGGTTGTGTGATCCCTCGTTTTTCTAGTTCTTCACGAATGGTGCCATAGCTGGTCTTCAACTCAGCCTGTTTTTGAAGAAGCAAAAAAATACCGGTGATGAGCCATTGGCCTGCTTCTCTGTGTTTGAAAACGCTTTCCCGGTAGCCAAACTCGCAGTCCGCTTTGTTAAAAATGCGATGCTCTCCAGTTACCAGATGCACTGCTTCGAGATGGCTGAAGGTGTCTTTCAGTTCCACGCCATAAGCACCGATGTTTTGCATGGGGGCTGCACCTGCAGTTCCCGGTATCAATGACAGGTTTTCGATCCCTCCTAACTGATGATCAAGCGCAAAAAGAACGAGGTCATGCCAGTTGACACCTGCCGCACAGAAGACCAGTGCAGTGTAAGCATCTTCCTCCACTATGGCCATCCCTTTGAGCTCCACTTTGATCACCGGCCTGCGGATTGGTCCACCCAAAAGCATATTGCTACCACTACCAAGCACGAGTGGTAGTTCTTTGTGTTCGGAAATTAGTTCTCTTAGCTGAGGTAAGTCAGATGGTTTTTCTAAAACGATCAGGGTATCGGCAAATTCATTTAATCCGAACGTGTTGTAAGGTTGTAAAGAAATGTGTTGAGTTACCTTCATTGTCTGATCAATTGCCCTTGTCCTTCCTGCCTGAGGCGCAGGTTCATGGCCGGGCCCCTAAGGTATAGGTTTCCTTTGCTTCGGAGGAGAATATCGGCTGATTGATCACTGAAAAAGAAGCCGTCAGCAAAGGAATTGGTATTGACATACAAGGTGTCACAGACCATGTCCTGAGCCTCTGTACGGCAAAAGTTCTCGTAGGTCATGTTTAGATTTTCTGTTTTGCCTGCCAGATAAACATCTCCAAATCCCCGGTGAAGGATCGTGAGGCGCCTGGCATGCAGCGAAAGCCGTAAATCACCTGTCTCTTTGATGTCAATGCTAAGCCGATCCATAGGCAAAGTACCTGAGGTGCTGATTTGACCGAATCCGTTGTAAAACAGAAAGTTCACTTTGCTTGCAGGGATATAGACCTTTATTCTTTTGCGGTTGTTCCGGAGAAAACGGCAGGTATTGTCATCTTTCACTTCCAGTTGCCCTTGTTTCACTTCGAGAGACACAAATGAGAGCAGGTTTTTACCTCCCTCCAATTTGATTTCAGTGCTGCTGTCGTTGAGGAGCACAAAGTCAAAGCCATCGCTTAGTGAAAGCCGGTGATATTCAGGCACTGTGCGCCATTGGGTACTTTCCTCCCCTGTAGATTTCAGGCATGGGCTCTCTGAGCAAGACTGAAACAAAAGTCCGATTAGCGGTAAAATCAGAAGAAAAGGTCTACCATTCATATACCAGACCATATTCAATAAAATCAGCTACCCCTGCATGTATCCTCAGCAGCCAAGTAAGGCAAAAGTGATCGGTTACTCTGTATTTTAGCCCATTGCTGAGGTATAAAAAAGAGGGGGCAGGCAGGCCTGTGTAGAGGTAAACGCCGGCATAGTTGAGCATAGAGAGCCTGTTGACCATGGTTTCATGCCCCACTGTAAGGGCTGCCCGGTACAACTGATTTTCTCGGACTTCTCTTGCTTGATAATCCTCACGAATACCCTCGCTGCGGGTCATTTCAATACCCCCAATCACTCCCCCTTTGAAGCTGTATTGGTATCGGCTGTGGAATCCTAGCACTTGTACTCCATGTAATTGTCCATTCAAATTGACCCGTTTAGCTGCTCCCCCCAAACGGATGGCATGTGTCCAGGACTTGGGTTTCTCCTCCTCTGCTTTATTCGCCTCTGCCTCTGCACGTGCTTTGAGCCAGTCATGTGGGCTGTATTTGATTCCGGCATGCCAGCCAATCACGTTGATGCCTTTGTTCGGGTGAGAATAGGAGCCATTGGAAAAATGCGTAAGCGACAAACCGGTAAGGCATTGAACCTTTGGGCTCATTTGATAGCTTAGGTTCCAAGTCCCTTGCATGCTGGGGTTTAGGGCCTGTCCATAGAAGAGGTTATCCCGGTTTTTTTCGATGTCAAACTTTTGGCTTAAATAGGTAAGTCCGGTGGCAATCCTGAAGTAAAAGCCCAGATTTCCCTTTCGACGGTTGATTACCTCCATAAAACCCAGAGCTGAATAGCCCCTTCCCAAAACCTGAGGTTGGTAAAAGTTGAGGTAATTCAGGCTAAACCCATACCTGGGGAAGCGGTAAGCTTTGTGCCAGGCTTTATCTCCAAGGGTTTGAATGGAGTAGTTAAGCTCAAGTCGTAGCGGGTTGCTCCATGCCGATTGTTTTACGTCGCTGGTATGAGCGAAGATGAAATTGTAATTGGCCTCGGCCCCGAATACCCTTACTCCCGCTTTCGGAATTTTCTGTGCATGCACCTCATGGCTGAGCAGATAAATGCCGAATATTGCGAAGAGGAGTCGGGTAAAAAACACAAGTACAGGAGGAGATTACCTTCCGCAAAAATAGAAAATCTAAAAGATGAACCTGAAAGGAAAAAACGCCATTGTTACCGGGGTAAGCAAAGGAATTGGTCTGGCAACAGTACAGTTGCTTTTAGAGCAAGGCATGAAAGTAGCTGGCTGGGGGAGGACAGCTCCCGATTTCAAACATCCGGAGTTCCGGTTTTTCAAAGTGGATGTGGGCAATGAGCAAGAGGTTAAAACTGCCTGTAAACTCAGTTCAACCTGGTTTAGCGGTCCGGTATCTGTTTTGATCAACAACGCAGGACTAGGCTATTCAGCATTGTTTGAAGAAACCCCAACCGATCAATGGCTGGAGATGTTCAATACCAATGTGCATGGCATCTTTTTCTGCACCCGTGAAGTAATCTCTGACATGAAAGCTCAAGATGAGGGGCATATCATCAATATCTCCTCCATCGCCGGAAATACCGGGATTGAAAGCATGGCCGGCTACTGCGGTACCAAGTTTGCCGTAAGGGGGATCTCACAATCGTTGTACAAAGAACTTAGGAATTTTGGGATCAAAGTAAGCTGCATTTATCCGGGTTCAGTCAAGACTAACTTTTTTGATAAGATCCCCTCAGTGACTGTGAATGACAATATGATGATGCCGGAAGATATCGCCTCTACCATCCTGCATTGCCTGAAGTCACCACCCAATTACCACCATATCGATATCGAAGTGCGGCCGCTGAGGCCGATGGGGAAAAAGTAAACCCCGATGTAACTCGGGGTTTGAATATAAATTAAGAGTTCTTTCGGGTGGGAACACCCGAAAGAACTCTTTCGATTGCTTGGTGGTGGAACACCAACCAATGGGTAGAGGAAAAAGAAAATAACAAGGTCATTTTCACTCTATGACCTTCTTTTTTATGATAATTAGTTAATTATTTTCTGATTTCAATTAATTTGCCAAGAAGTTCAGCGCTTTGTCTTTTGACACATGTCTTAATTGTTATTATTCTTGCATATATAAATTTAGATCATGAAAGCTAATACCTTGATCCTCTTCCTCTCTCTCTGCACCCTGCTGTGCTTCACAGTTCAGGCCCAGTTCTCTCAGCCTGGGGAGTTGGATACTACATTTAACTTTGGGCAACAGCATAGTTTTTTCGCCGATCCTGCCAATCCTGTACCCGGTGCAGGGGCAAATAGCGCTATCTATACAACATTACTTCAACCCGATGGAAAGATATTGATCGGGGGTGTCTTCGGTAGCTACAACGGCACCTTAGGCCAACTCATTGCCCGCCTGAGTCCCAATGGCAGTCAGGATGCCTCTTTCAACCCGGGTGCTGGGCCTAATGGAGAAGTCTATTCTCTCGCCCTGCAACCCGATGGCAAGTTGCTGATCGGGGGAGATTTCACCAGTTATAACGGCAACCCCCGCAACGGGATCGTCCGTCTAAATTCAGATGGCAGCCTGGATACCACTTTTAGCATAGGTTCTGGGGTATTAGGAGGAGGAATCTATCCATCAGTCCGTTCCATCGCCCTTCAACCCGATGGCAAGGTGGTGGTTGGAGGAGATTTCACCAGCTACAACGGCACATCTCGAAACTACATTGCCCGCCTGAATTTAGATGGCAGATTGGATTCGACTTTCAACCCAGGTACCGGAGCGAATAATATAGTCTGGTCTCTCGCCCTTCAACCCGATGGCAAGATATTGATAGGGGGAGATTTCAACTTCTACAACGGCACTTTCCGCAACCGGATCGCACGTCTTAATGCAGACGGCAACCTGGATACTTCTTTCAACCCAGGCGTCGGAGCGGACTTTACAATCTATTCTCTAGTCCTTCAACCCAGTGGCAAGGTGTTAATAGGAGGTAGCTTCACCAGTTATAACGGCACACCCCACAACCGGATCTCCCGCCTGAATGCCAACGGTAGCCTGGATGCCACCTTCAACCCCGGCACTGGGGTGAATAGTACCATCTTCTCCCTAGCACTTCAACCGGATGGCAAGGTATTGATCGGGGGAGCTTTCACCAACTGCAACGGCACGCCCCGCAACCGGATCGCCCGCCTTAATGCCAATGGAAGCCTTGATTCTACCTTCAACCCTGGTACCGGGGCGGGTGGTTGGGTAAGGTCCCTAGCTCTTCAGCCTGATGGCAAGATATTGATCGGAGGAGGTTTCACAACCTTCAACGGGATGCCTCGTAATCGTATTGTCCGTCTAAATGCAGACGCCAGTCTGGATGCCACCTTCAACCCGGTCACCGGGGCGAACAATTTCGTTGGGGATCTTCTCATTCAACCCGATGGCAAGGTGGTAATCGGAGGTGGTTTTACTAGCTACAACGGGATAGCCCGCAACGGGATAGCCCGCCTGAATGTCGATGGCAGCTTGGACACCACCTTCAACCCAGGTACAGGGGCGAATGGTGGAGTTTCTTCTCTGGCACTTCAACCCGATGGCAAGCTTTTGATCGGGGGAGGTTTCACTGGCTACAACGGTACGCCCCGTAACCGGATCGCACGCTTGAATGCTGACGGCAGCCTTGATGCCACCTTCAACCCGGGCACAGGGGCGAGTAGTAGCGTCTGGTCTCTCTTCCTTCAACCCGATGGCAAGGTGATGGTTGGAGGAGATTTCACCACTTACAACGGCACATCCCGCAACCGGATCGCCCGCCTGAATGCCAACGGCAGTCTTGATACTACTTTCAATCCGGGCATTGGGGTATCAGGTGGATCAACTCCATATGTCGGTTCCATTGCTCTTCAACAGGATGGCAGGGTGTTGATTGGGGGAGAGTTCACTTCTTACAACGGCACATCCCGTAACCGGATCGCCCGCCTGAATGCCAACGGCAGTCTGGATACCACCTTCAACCCTGGCGCAGGGGCGAGTAGTATCGTCCAGTCCCTGGCCCTTCAACCCGATGGAAAGGTGTTGATCGGAGGAGATTTCACCAGCTACAACGGCACATCCCATAACCTGATTGCCCGCTTGATTTCGAACGGAAGTCTGGATACAACCTTCAACATAGGTACTGGGGTAATAGGAGTTGGAATGAATGCAAGAGTAAGTTCCGTCGCCCTTCAACCCGATGGCAAGGCTTTGATTGTGGGAGATTTCACTTCTTACAATGGCACATCCCGCAGGAGGATTGCACGCTTGAATGCTGACGGCAGCCTGGATGCTACCTTCAATCCGGGAACCGGGGCAAGTAGTTTCGTTTCTTCACTTGCCCTTCAACCCGATGGCAAGATATTGATCGGAGGAGATTTTACTACTTATTATGGCATTTATCGTCCTCGACTTGCAAGAGTACTTTCCACAGGAGCTGTCACTGGATGGAGTGATGAGGGATTTATAACCGAACAAGAGTTTTCCATCTACCCGGTACCCTTTAGTAGCCAATTCACGATCCAGACAGAAGCTCCCTTCCGTTATGAAATAATGGATTTAAAGGGCTTGGTGCACCTATCAGGCATCAGCGAAAGTACTGAAGCCACTTGCCATTCGGAAAATCTGGCCATTGGCATGTATCTAGTAAAGATTACAGTGAATGGAAAAAGCCATGTGAGGAAAGTAGTGAGGGAATAGGATGTAGTGGAATAAAGTTCTGTTGGGTGGGGACACCCGACAGAACTTTATGATTGGTCAGTGGCAGAACGTCAACCAATGGGGGATGGGGAAGTGCAGCCATTGAGGCCGATGGGGAAAAAATAAACCCCGATCTGATTCGGGGTTTGCGTATAAATGCAATTGGAGATCAATTCGCCAACCAGTTCATGGCTTTTTCTTTGTCATCAAAAAACTGAAAAGCGGTATCAGGCCCTTCCTTCAAAACCTCATCAAGAGACATCTTGGTGAAAATATCATTGGGTACCACGTTGGCGATTTTACAACTTCCTGCAGCTCCTACCACCTCTTGTATGAAAGTGCCAAACAGCCAGGCCTGATCTTCAGGACTTACTGCACCTAAGTGGGTTGGGTCAAAAAACAAGCGGCCTGTTTTATGCTTGCGTACATACTCGAGTTCTTTATGCATGGCTTCATGCAGTTCTGAACTGGTCGGACTGGTTTTCCAAATGCAACTGATCACCTTTTTTTCGGGATGAAAGTCGATGTTGACATAAGCGTTGTTTAATACTTGCTCCATGAGATTTTTTTTAGGTAAAATTGAACAGTTTGCTAACCTGAGGCAAGCAGAGGTAATAACTTAGCTGAACTCGCAATGGCCATGAGCCCATATCGTGAAAACAGGATGGCGGTGTAAGTTTTAGCTCAGATTGCGGCTTGTAAGGTTTCCCAATTTGCTGCGCATCAGAAGCCCTGAAAGCGAAGAATTTAGGAGCTGCGAACTGTGTATGCAGCGCTTTCTGCTGCAAAAGCGTATTATTGCAATTGCTATTTTTGCTGGTAACATCTGAACTATGTCGATTGAGGTCAAACGTTTGACAAAAACTTTTGGAACCCAACATGCTGTACATGACATCAGCTTTGAGGTTCATAAAGGAGATATTCTTGGTTTTTTAGGACCCAACGGAGCAGGAAAATCTACTACTATGAAGATTGCCTCCGGGTTTATGCCTCCCACTTCCGGGCGGGTATCTGTTTCAGGCTTAGATGTACAGAAAGAGCCTCTTGAAGTAAAGCGAAGGATTGGCTACCTGCCTGAACATAATCCGCTGTACCTGGACATGTATGTAAAGGAATACCTGCACTTTATTGGTGGCCTTCATGGATTTAAAGGAGCAATGCTCAACGACAGAGTTGAGGATATGGTGAGGCTTACCGGACTGGACAGGGAGCAACACAAACTGATTGGCGCATTATCAAAAGGTTACAGACAAAGGGTTGGCCTGGCGCAGGCATTGCTGCACGATCCTGAAGTTCTTATTCTTGATGAGCCCACATCAGGACTGGACCCCAACCAAATAGTTGAGATACGGGAACTGATCAAAAGGGTAAGCGAGTCAAAAACAGTGATCCTTTCTACACATATCATGCAGGAGGTAAAGGCCATCTGCAACAGAGCTATTGTAATTCATCTGGGTGAAATAGTTGCAGACCGATCGCTAAAGGAGCTAAGCGCCGGTTTGGGAAAATCAGTGCTGTCAGTTGAGTTTGCAGATGATCAGGTGCCAGCCTCATTTTTTCAAGGTATTGAAGGACTTGGCAAGCCGGTTAAGACTGCACCAGGCAAATGGAGCATGGAGAGTACTGACCCTGTTCAGGCCCGTGCACGTATTTTCAGCAAGGCCGCTTCACAGCAACTTAACCTGATCGGTCTCAAAGAGGAGGAGCAATCTCTCGAATCCATTTTTCAGCAACTCACACAAGCTCCCAAAGCATGAAGCAGATTTTTATCAAAGAGGTAAATGCCTTTCTAAACAGCCTGATTGCCTATCTGGTCATCTCTGTGTTTTTGGTAACGACAGGAGTGTTTTTATGGATCATTCCAAGTTCCAGTATTTTAAGCTACATGATCGCAGATTTGGGTTCCCTGTTTGCGACTGCTCCTACCTTGTTTTTGTTTTTGATCCCTGCCGTCACCATGCGCAGTTTTGCTGAGGAAAAGAAAGCCGGCACCATTGAGCTTCTGCTCACTCGCCCATTATCTGATCTTGACCTTATTCTGGGTAAATTTTTTGCAGCCTTTGCCTTAGTGGTGTTTTCCCTCCTCCCTACTTTGGTTTACTATGGCACTGTGTATTGGCTCGGATTACCGATAGGCAACATCGACAGCGCAGGGGTCGCAGGCTCCTACCTGGGTTTATTTTTACTGGCAGCGGTTTTTGTATCCATTGGCTTACTGGCTTCTTCATTGACCGACAGCCAAATCATCGCATTTCTTTTGGCGCTGGTATTTTGCTTTTTGCTGTATTATGGTTTTGACTTGTTGGCCGGCATTAATGTATGGGGCACCTGGTCAGAGTACTTAAGTGCTTTGGGTATGGCCCATCATTATCAGGCTTTGAGCAAAGGGGTGATTGACAGCAGAGATGTGGTTTACTTTTTTAGCCTGCTGGCTTTCATGCTGGCCACTACCAGATTAGTTCTAAGCACAAGAAACTGGTAAGGGCATGGAAAAGAAGATTGATCGTAGAAAAGGAGACCTAAGGAGATACTTTTTCATCGTGCTGATGTTGATTCAATTCAATTTTATCAGTACCATATTCTTTTTCAGGCTTGATTTGACAGAAGAGAAACGCTACTCCATTACAGAGCCTACCCGTCAGTTATTGCGAAATCTGGACGATGTGGTTACTGTCGAGGTGTATTTAGAAGGAGAGATGCCAAGTGGTTTCAAGCGCTTCCAGCAATCCATCAGGGAGACTTTGGAAGAGTTTCGCATCTATGCAGGTGATAACATACAGTATCAATTCACAGATCCGGGAGAGGGACTATCCGGTCAAAATCTAAACAATGCCTACCTGGCTCTGGCAGAAAAAGGACTTACCCCTACCAACTTAACCATCAACGAAGGGGATCAGAGAACCGATAAGATCATCTTCCCCGGAGCACTGGTCAATTACAAGGGCAGAGATCTGGCTGTGTTGTTCCTGAAAGGAAATTTCTCCGCCCCTCCGGAGGTTCGTATCAATCAATCCATTGAAGGTCTGGAGTTTGAAATAGCGAAAGCCATCAAAAAGTTATCGACCACCGAGAAGAAGAAAATCGCAGTTACCTATTCCAACGGCGAGCTACCTGAATCCAGACTTGCATCCATTACCTCGGCATTGAAAGAGTCGTATGATGTTGAACGCTTGAATTTGTATGAGAAAGTTCACATCAAAGGATATGATGCGGTCATTGTAGCCGGCCCTGACTCTGCACTTACCGAGGCTGCTAAGTACAAACTGGATCAGTTTGTGGTCAAAGGGGGGAGGGCGCTGTTCCTTATGGACATGGTCTCGATCAACATCGATAGTATCGGAGAGCAAGGAACCTATGCCTTTGCAAAAAATCTGAAAAGCGACGAGCTTTTTTATGCCATGGGGGTACGATTCAATCCCGACCTTATTCAGGATTTGTATTGCTCGGCTATCCCTTTGTTTGTCGGGTACGAAGGAGATAAACCGGTGACCAAAATGGTACCTTGGAAGTTTTACCCCTTGATAAACAACCATGCTAACCACCCCATCACACGCAACCTGGATGCGATTTACTCCAGGTTTATTGGGTCGATTGACACGGTGAAAGCACCTGGCATTACGAAAACTCCTTTATTGTTCAGCTCCAGAAACAGCCGCATTTTGCCTGCACCTGTAAGGGTCAATTTTTCAGAAATCAAAATCCCGGTCGACCCTAAAATGTATGACAAGGGACCCTTTGCTGTGGCTTATTTACTGGAAGGAAAATTCCAGTCCAGTTTTACCGGCCGGCTAAGCCCGGAAGCCACCAAGGAGCTGGAGTTTTTATCTGAAGACAAAGCCTCAAAAGTGATCGTGGTGAGCGATGCTGATGTGATTGCCAATGATGTAAGTAGGCAAGGACAAGCCAAGCCCTTGGGTTACGACCGTTTTACCAATGCCACCTTTGCCAATCGTGACTTTTTGCTCAATGCGATGGATTACCTTCTGGACGATACAGGCGTGATCCTCTCCCGAAATCGTCAGGTAACTTTTCGTCCTTTGGACAAAGTCAAAGTTAAAGACCATCAGACCCTCCTTCAAATCATTAACGTAGGTCTTCCGGTACTGCTGCTGCTGATCTATGGAGGGCTGAGGTACCGAATGAGAAAAAAGAAATACGAACTTCTATGAACCACTTCATGAACTCAAAGAATAAGAAAACCCTGTTGGCCATTTCCACGCTGTTGCTGTTTACAGGTCTTACCATCTATGCCGTTTGGAAGAAAAGTACCAAATCCACTTTTGGAGGCACAGACACAGAGTTTGCTGTAACGGATACTGCAAGTGTTGACAAAATCTTCATTGCCTTTAAGGACAATAGGCCACCCTCTACTCTCACCCGCAAAGCCGATGGAACAGGCTGGAGGATCAATGACCGGTTTGATGTTTTGGACACCAGAATGAAAATGCTGTTGCGCACCATTCATGGGATCAAAGTAAGGCGACCGGTTGCTGAGAAAGAGCGTGAAAGTGCCATCACCTCACTTGCAACTGATGCCACCAAAGTGGAAGTGTACCAGAATGATGAGTTGGTAAAGGCCTATTACGTGGGTGTTGAAAACAATTACTCTGATGCTAACTACTGCATTATCGATGGATTTGAAGATCCATACCTTGTTCATTTGCCCGGGCTTAATGGCGTGATCAATGTACGGTTCAACGTGTCAGAGGCATCGTGGAGAGATACCAAGCTATTCAACTCACCAAGCCGATCCATAAAACGGCTGGAAGTGTTTTACTTCAACGATACAGCCAATAGCTATGTGATTGATCAGACCTATTCGAGTTTTAGAGTAAATGGCCGTGGAGATTTTGACACTGCGGCTTTGGTCGGATACCTGTACAAATTCGGTAAAGTTTATGCCGAAAATATACTTGGAGAAGGCCACGAGGCAATGGCGGACAGTATCCGTTTGCTGCAACCAACCGGGTTTATTGACCTTCAGGATACCGACACAGCCAGAAGTCGTAAAGTCACTTTTTACATCAACCCGGAAAATCCGGATATTTTGTTTGGGTTTGACAACAGGCAAAAAGACCTCTTGAAAATTCAACATTTTGTCTTTGATCCGCTCTTGTATCAGCGTAAGGCCTTTTTTAAAAAGTAAGCGGCCGGATACCTGACCAAAATACGTGCATACGCTCGATTAGTGTAAATTATTGTTAGTTTTGCAGGGTAGTAAAATTCAAGCTGCTTTGAATATAACTTATTGATAATCAGCAGCAGGACATTTCAAAAACAGTATCATTAACGTATGAAGTTTCTAGTTTCCTCAAACGCATTACTGAAGCAGCTCAATGCCGTCAGTGGGGTGATCACCTCAAGTCCTGTAGTTCCTATTTTGGAAAATTTCCTTTTTGAGATTAATGACGGTGTATTGACCATTACTGCATCAGATTTGCAGACGTCAATGATTACAGAAATGCCGGTAGAGAGCAAAGACAAAGGCAAAATCGCCGTTCCTGCACGCATATTGATCGACACCTTAAGGAATTTACCAGAACAACCCGTAAATTTTTCTGTCGACGAAGACACCTACACCATAGAAATCAGCTCAGATAACGGAAGGTATAAACTTGCAGGTGAAAATGCCACTGATTTTCCCAAGGTGCCTACCGCCAGTTCAAACTTCAGCATTGAAATGCCTGCCGCTATTCTGGAGAAGGCCATTTCCAATACCATTATTGCCGCTTCAAACGATGAGCTTAGGCCTTCCATGATGGGCGTTTTTGTTGATTTGAGTGAAACCTCAACCACTTTTGTAGCTACTGACGGCCACAGGCTTATCCGCTACCGCAGGGTTGACCTGGCTTCTGATGCAAACACTTCAATCATTATCCCTAAAAAATCACTTAACCTGTTGAAAAGCAGCATCCCAACGGATCAAACGATGGCGAGGCTTGAGTTTAACGGTTCCAATGCCTTCATCTCTTTTGCCAATATTCAAATGATTTGCAGGCTCATCGATGAGCGCTTCCCTGATTACCAGAACGCAATACCGGTAAACAATCCCAATCAGTTGTTTATTGACAGGGCTGAACTGCTCAATTCTCTTAAGAGGATATCAATCTATGCCAATAAAACCACCCATCAAGTAAGGCTAAAGATTGCTGGTAGTGAGTTGCAAATCTCTGCGGAAGACCTTGACTTTTCGAATGAAGCCAACGAACGATTGGCTTGTGAATACGAAGGTCAGGACATGGAGATTGGATTTAATGCTAAGTTCCTGGTGGAGATGCTGAGCAATCTGGAAGCAAAAAGGGTTTGCATGCACTTATCTGCCCCTAACCGGGCCGGTCTGATCACCCCTGCCGAGCAGGCAACCAATGAGGATATCCTCATGCTCGTGATGCCGGTTATGTTGACCAACTACGCCTGATCATTTAGGTCAATAAACAACCCCTCAGGCCTGAGCTCTACAGGGTAGGCCTTTAAGTCGTTGCACATTCCCTTGAGATCCTTTCCGCTGCGAAGGTCAAAAGTATACCGGTGAAAGGGACATTCTATTCGATCGTCTTGCAGGCATTTTCCTTCTGAGAGGGGAGCCCCCTGATGAGGGCAGGCATTATCTACTGCATAAAAACCATCAGAAAGCCTTACCAGGCAGATTTCCTTTTGTCCGGCCAATACTTTGGCAGGCCTATGTAAGGCGATTTGGGCGCAGGCTTCCTCAGAAGAAGCGAACAGTTTAAAGCGAACCGGCTTCCTTCGACTGAACCACATTAAGAAACCCGTTGTATGCTTGCTCCCAGTGCGTTAAGCCGGACATCAATTTGCTGATATCCACGGTCAATCTGCTCCACATTAAGTATGGTGCTTTTTCCTTTGGCTGAAAGGGCAGCAATAAGTAAGGCTACTCCAGCCCGGATATCCGGAGAGGTCATGGTGATACCTTTGAGAGCAATAGATCGGTCAAGACCTATGACCGTGGCTCTGTGAGGATCACACAGAATGATTTTAGCACCCATGTCGATGAGTTTGTCTACGAAGAACAACCTGCTCTCAAACATCTTTTGGTGTATCAATACCGTACCCCTTGCCTGAGTGGCTACAACCAGCACGATACTAAGCAAGTCAGGAGTGAAGCCCGGCCAGGGAGCATCAGCTATGGTAAGTATGGAGCCATCGATGAAGGTGTCAATTTCATAGGGTTTGCTTCCCATGACATAAAGATCATCTCCTTTGACTTGAATGTCTATCCCCATGCGTTGAAAAACCTGAGGGATAAGCCCAAGATGGTCAACTCCGACATTTTTAATGGTAAGATCAGAGGCAGTCATAGCAGCGAGGCCAATGAAGCTACCGATCTCGATCATATCCGGCAACATCCTATGGCTGGCTCCTCCCAGTTGCTGAACTCCCTCAATTTGGAGCAGGTTGGAGCCTATTCCTGAAATCTTTGCTCCCATACGGTTAAGCATCAGGCATAATTGCTGAATGTAGGGCTCACATGCAGCGTTAAACAGGGTCGTGCGTCCTTTTGCCAGGACTGCTGCCATTAACAGGTTAGCTGTTCCAGTGACAGAAGCTTCATCCAACAGCATGTAGGTGCCTTGCAGTTGGGTGGCATCTACTTCGTAGGAGCTACTTTCGGCATCGTAGTGGAATTTGGCACCAAGCTTTTCAAAGCCGATAAAGTGTGTATCTAATCTTCTTCTTCCAATTTTATCTCCACCGGGGCTTGGTATCCGGCTCTTGCCAAATCTGGCCAGCAAGGGGCCAAGCAACATTATGCTTCCCCTGAGTGCTGCAGCTTTACGGGCATATTGTTCACTGAATTGGTACTCAAGATTGACCTGACTGGCTGTGAACCTACAACTGTCCGGACTTAATCGTTCGACCTTTACACCCAAATCAGCAATCAGCTCAATGAGTTTATTTACATCGACGATGTCCGGAATGTTCTCGATGAGAACAGGCTCTTCGGTGAGCAATACCGCACAAAGAATTTGTAGGGCCTCATTTTTGGCTCCCTGAGGTTCGATCTGACCACTCAGCTTGCGGCCGCCTTCGATGATGAAACTCGACATTAGCGGTTTCTGTTCTTTTTCTTAAATGGCTTACGGTGATGTCCCTGGCCTCCGCTTTGGTTACGTGGCGTCCATTCACGGATTGGGATGACAGAGTCAAACAAATTACCCTCTGTGACTTTCTCCAATGGCAGACTTAGATTACCGTCTGAAAGTTCAAGTATGTGTTTGAGAATGACTTTGTCGTCCACATTGTCTTTGTTCCAGGTGGTGTAGAAGCTTTTCATGAGCTTACCCAGATAGATGATACCACCTTCTCTCTCCTCAGGATCTTCCAGTTTGCTGATGGCATCGACCATCCCCTGAAGCGACTTGCCATAGTATTTGTAACGAATACCGGTTTGCTTGTAGGAGATGTGGTCTGGCTTACGCTGAAAAACCGCCGGGTCAGGCACAGGATACGGGCCATCAACATCGAGCTTAAAGTCTGAGATATAAAAGAGGTGGTCCCAAAGCTTTTGGCTATGGTCCTGCCCGTCTTTCATGTTTGGGTTGAGTTGCCTCATCAGCTCTACCAATACAAAGGCTCCGTCAGTTCTCTTCTGTCGGTCTTCTATTGTCATAAGGTAGTCGATCAGGTTTTGTACGTTGCTTCCGTACTCTTTCAGTTTTACAGGTCTCTTGGTACTTTCTAAGCGTACCGGCACTATCACTTCTTGCTCCACAATATCAGGGCTGAGGGGTCAGTATTTTTAATTTAGCAAAACTAAGTAATAAAGTTTTCTCTCCGACTGCATCAAATAAGATGCGGGCCTTTCGGTCTGCTCCATTATTATCGACTTCTATCACCTGGCCGAAGCCAAACTTTGGGTGTTCAATGCGCATCCCTTGTCTCAGTTCGTTGTTATCACTGGGGACAAAATCGGCAGAGGGTGTATGAACCACCCGCTGTACTGTCTTTGCAGGGCTGGCTTTGATCCTGAAAACTTTTTCAAATTGCTCTACCTCCGGATTTTTTATAAAGGCTTTGGTAGAACGCAGGAATTTGGGGTCTATTTCACTCAGAAACCTGCTGGGTTCGCAGCTTTTTAGTCTTCCAAAATGGTACCTGGTGATGGCATAGGAAAGCGTTAACTTTTTTTCTGCACGGGTAACTGCTACGTAAAACAGCCGTCGTTCTTCTTCCAAATCAGCACGGCTGGTGATCATCATTTGCGATGGGAAGAGGTCTTCCTCCAGGCCAACCACAAACACATGCTTGAATTCCAATCCTTTGGCAGAGTGAATGGTCATCAGCGTGACCGTATCATCATCCTGTTGTTCGGCACGGTCTGCGTCGGTGATCAGGGCAATTTCCTGCAAATAAGCACCCAGGCTATGATCTTCAACTTCAGGGTTCACCACAAATTCTTTGATACCGTTCAATAATTCCTGAACGTTTTCATAGCGGGCTACTCCCTCCACTGTTTTATCGTCATACAGTTCTTTCAGCAAGCCGGAGGTTTTGGCTATCTCCATGGCTGAGTCGAAAGCATCTTTTTGGGCAACACTGATCTTAAACCGTTTGATCATATTTACAAACTCCTGGACAGGTGCAGCCGAACGACCGCTTATGGCCTTATCAGCGTGTTCAAGTGCCTCCCATAAGCTGATCCCCTGCTCATCGGCAAATACGATAAGCCGGCTGACTGTGCTGTCACCAATGCCTCTTTTGGGTAAGTTGATGATACGCTTGAGGGCTTCCTCATCGTTGGAGTTGATGATAAAGCGAAGGTAGGAGAGGAGGTCTTTAATTTCTTTTCTCTGGTAAAAGGATACCCCGCCCACAATTTTGTAACGAATGTTGAGCCGCCTCAGGGCCTCTTCCATGGCTCTTGACTGGGCGTTGGTTCTGTAAAGAATGGCGAAGTCCTTGTTGCGGAGATTCTCCCTCATCTTTTCCTCAAAAATGCTGGTAGCCACAAGTTTGCCTTCTTCATTATCTGAGTTGGCCTTCAAAAGATCAATGAGCGTACCTAGTTCGTTTCCGGTCCAGACCTCTTTGCGCAGCTGGGCTTTGTTTTTTCGAATGATCGAGTTGGCAGCCTCTACGATGTTTCCGGTTGAGCGATAGTTTTGCTCTAGTTTAAAGACCTTCAGGTCAGGATAGTCTTTTTCAAAGTTCAGGATGTTCTGAATGTCAGCACCTCTGAAAGCATAAATGCTTTGGGCATCATCACCTACAACACAAATATTCTGCTCCTTGGCTGAAAGCTTGCGTGTAATGAGGTATTGAGAAACATTGGTGT
This sequence comes from Cytophagaceae bacterium, assembly GCA_027488815.1. Taxonomy (GTDB): domain Bacteria; phylum Bacteroidota; class Bacteroidia; order Cytophagales; family JAIYAX01; genus JAIYAX01. The sequence goes on from JAIYAX010000025.1 coordinate 143,703, forward strand.
CCTGAAATTCATCAACCATGCTGTATCTGAACCTTGCCTGGTATTTGTAAAGCACGTCCAGATTGTTTTTGAACAATATGTTGGTGTTCAACAGGAGGTCATCAAAATCCATAGCAGATGCTTTGAAGCAACGTTCCTGGTATATTTTGTACAAGTTACCGATCTGCGGTCGACCGGTTTCTTTGTCATAATCTGCAAAGCTCGGATCAGCTAGATACTGAGCATAGGTGATCAACCTGTTTTTGGCACTTGAAATGCGGTTGAGCACCAGTGAAGGCTTATACAGTTTGTCATCAAGATCCTGTTCTTTAACAATGGACTTGATCAATGATTTGGAGTCATCCGTGTCGTAAATGGTAAAATTGGCCGGGAAGCCTAAATGATGCGCTTCCACCCTTAAAATTCGGGCAAACACCGAGTGGAAGGTGCCCATCATAAGCCCCCGTGCATCAGGACCTACCAATTGCTCGATACGTTTTCTCATCTCCCTGGCCGCTTTGTTGGTAAAAGTTAGGGCCAGAATTGAAAAGGGGTCCACCCCTTTTTCAAGCAAATGGGCTATGCGGTAAGTTAGAACACGGGTTTTGCCGGAGCCTGCACCTGCGATAATCATCACCGGCCCCTCCGTCTGCATGACTGCCGCCTTTTGAGCTTCATTCAGTCCTGATAAATAATCCATTCAGGGAATTAATTTTGTAAGCAATTTAGCCATTCTAATGGCCCTTTCCGAAAGGGTTTTCCACAGCTGATTTTTCATGATAGTAGTTGATCACGTGATACTTAGCGATGAAATCGCTGAAGAGTTTTTTGTTTGTGACCTTCAGCGCTGCAAAGGAGCCTGCTGCGAAGAGGGTGATTTGGGCGCTCCACTTGAGCCGGAAGAGGTTAAAGAAATCAGTCATAACCTATCTAGCATATTGCCTTACTTGAGCCCTGAGGGTAGAAAGGTTATCAATGAACAGGGACTTTTTGTGAACGATCATGAGGGTGATATCAGCACACCAACTATTAAGGGTAAGGCATGTGCCTACAGTTATCGGGAAAATGGAGTTTTAGGCTGTGGCATAGAACGGGCCTGGAAAGAGGGCAAAAGTCTTTTTCGTAAGCCAGTTTCTTGCCATCTGTATCCTATCCGAATCAACAGGTATGATGAATTCGAAGCGGTGAACTATCACAGATGGCAAATATGCAGCCCTGCCTGTAGCCTTGGTACATCGTTGAAAGTGCCCCTTTATCGGTTTTTAAAAGAAGCCTTAATCAGAAAATATGGAGAGCCCTGGTATGGCCGCCTTTGTGAGACTATCGAAGCTTCTTCAAAAAGCAAGCAGTCAAAAGGAAGCGATTAAAGGTCGCTAAAATCGAAGGTATCGAGGTATTTGGTGGTGAATTTTCCAGACTTAAAACCTGGGTCATCCATTAGTTTAATGTGGAATGGAATGGTGGTTTTCACCCCTTCGATTACGAATTCATTCAATGCCCTTTTCATCCTCACAATCACCTCTTCTCTTGACTGAGCGCTGACGATCAGCTTACCGATCATTGAGTCATAATTGGAAGGGATGGTATAGCCTGAGTAAACATGTGAGTCAATTCTGACGCCATGCCCACCCGGGATGTGCAGGGTAGTGATTCTGCCAGGGCTGGGTCTGAAGCCATTGGCCGGGTCTTCAGCATTGATCCTGCACTCCATGGAATACAGGTTGGGGTAATAGTTTTTTCCGGAAATAGGGATGCCGGCGGCCACTTTTATTTGCTCCTTGATAAGGTCATAATCGGTTACTTCTTCTGTGATGGGGTGCTCTACCTGAATACGTGTATTCATTTCCATGAAGTAGAATTCACCATGTTTATCAACCAAAAATTCAATCGTGCCTGCGCCTTCGTAATTGATGGACTGAGCTCCTGAAATCGCCGCTTGACCCATGCGCTCTCGTAGTTCCTCTGTGATAAATGGCGAAGGGGTTTCCTCTACCAGTTTTTGGTGCCGGCGTTGGATGGAGCAATCACGCTCTGACAAGTGGCACACCTTTCCATATTGGTCACCAACGATTTGTATCTCGATATGCCTGGGCTCTTCAACAAATTTTTCAAGGTAGAGACCATCATTGCCAAAAGCTGCGCCTGCCTCATTACGGGCATCGTTCCAGGCCTTTTCAAAATCCTCATCGTTATTCACAATGCGCATTCCCTTACCGCCACCACCTGCAGTTGCCTTCAGGATGACCGGATACTTTATTTTGTTGGCGATTTTGATGCCTTCTTTGATGTTTTTCAAAAGCCCGTCTGATCCTGGGATGGTGGGTACACCTGCTTTTTTCATGGTGGCCTTAGCAGAGGCCTTATCGCCCATAGCATTGATCATTTCAGGAGTGGGGCCGATGAATTTGATGCCATAGTCCTTGCATATCTGGCTAAACTCAGCGTTCTCGGAAAGAAAGCCATAGCCAGGGTGAATGGCATCGCAGTTGGTGATTTCGGCAGCCGAAATAATGTTTTTAATGTTCAGGTAAGAGAGCTTGCTAGGGGCAGGGCCAATGCAAACTGACTCATCTGCAAAGCGCACATGGAGACTTTCTTTGTCGGCAGTTGAATAGACAGCAACCGTCTTGATGTTCATTTCACGACAGGTGCGCATTATTCTAAGCGCAATCTCCCCTCTGTTGGCGATGAGTATCTTTTTAAACACAGTAAGTTAGTTTAGCGTTCGTAAAAAAACGCCTGAGCAAACTACTCAGGCTGTACGAGGAAAAGGGGCTGGTCGTATTCTACCGGGCTTGCGTTTTCAACAAGCACTTTTACGATCTTGCCACTGATTTCTGATTCGATCTCATTAAAAAGTTTCATGGCTTCAATAATGCAGATCGTCTTTCCCTTTTTGATGCTGTCACCTACATTCACAAAAGGAGGTGTTTCCGGATTTGATGAGCGATAAAAAGTGCCGATCATAGGCGATTTAACGGTCACTAAATTGCTGCTATCACCTGATGATTTTGCTTCTACAGCAGGTGCAGGAGCAGCGACAGGAGGAGCAGCAAAAGTTGGTGCAGCTGCAATTGGCATGGAAGGGATGACGGTTGGCTCCACCAAGCGAACCACTCCTGTGTTTTTCTTTACGGAGATTTTGAAGGCCTCTGTTTCTACGTTTACCTCATCTAAGCCTGAGTTGGCGATGAAATCAAGCAACTCTTGTATTTCTTTTGCTTTCATAATGGGTTCAGTATCGATTCTGAAAAGGGAAATGGTTTAGCAATTGTTTTTTCTCACAGCAATCAATCGGCAATGTTATCCAAATAAAGGAAATTCTTGCTCAAATTGTTTATTATTGTTTAACACGTTCTACATAGGCACTTGTACGGGTGTCAATTTTGATCAAGGTGTCCTGATCAACAAACAATGGAACCTGAATCACGGCTCCGGTTTCCAATGTTGCTGGCTTAAGCGTGTTGGTGGCGGTATCACCCTTTATACCTGGTTCAGTATAGGTGACCATAAGGTTGATGAATGTTGGCAACTCAGCTGAGATAGGTTTGTCTTCCTCAAAAGCAACTTTAAGCAACATCTCTTCCTTTAAAAACTGGAGCGACTCTCCCAGAAGTGACTCAGGGATATAAATCTGATCAAAAGTGCTTGGGTCCATCACGACAAGACTTTCACCGTCTTTGTACAGGTATTGAAATTCGCTGAATTCAACCCGCACAAATTCAATGTCTTCTCCTGCTCTGTATCTGTTTTCGAGTTGTTTACCTGACTTTACAACCCTCATTCTAACCTGTACAAATGCCCGCAGGTTGCCGGGTGTGCGGTGCTGATACTCCAAAATCTGACAGAGCTCACCATTGTGTCGGATGAAAGCACCATTGTATAAATCTGCAGTTGTCATGTTACAAGATTTGAATTCTTAGTAAGCCCATTTCAAATAAAGTGCTCCCCAGGTAAATCCGCCCCCAAAAGCGGCCAGGACGATATTGTCCCCTTTGTTTAATTGTGACTCATACTCCCATAGGCAGAGTGGAATGGTACCGTTGGTGGTGTTACCAAAATGGTCAATGTTCAGCATTACTCTTGAAGAGTCCAGTCCCATACGATTGGCAGTAGCATCGATAATCCTCTTATTTGCCTGATGGGGCACAAGCCAAGCCACATCTTCACTTTTAAGGTTATTTTTTTGCATGATTTGGGCTGCTGCATCTGCCATATTGGTTACTGCAAACTTGAAAACCGCAGCTCCTTCCTGGTAAACGTAGTGTTCTTTGTTTTGAACAGTCTCCATGGATGCCGGCTTCCTGGAGCCACCTGCTTTTTGATGGAGGTATTGCATACCTGTTCCGTCTGACTTAAGAATAAAGTCTTGAATGCCAAGGCCTTCATTATTGGGTTCGAGCATTACTGCTCCGGCACCATCGCCAAAAATGATACAGGTTGCCCGGTCAGTGTAATCTATGATAGAGGACATTTTATCAACTCCGACAACAAGCACTTTTTTGTATTTGCCAGTTTCGATAAACTGAGATCCTGTAGCTATGGCGTATAAAAAGCCGGAGCAAGCTGCGTTCAGATCATAACCAAAGGCATTTATAGCTCCTATTTCTGCTCCAATGATGTTTGCTGTCGCCGGAAACACCATGTCAGGAGTAACGGTAGCGCAGATTATCAGATCAATCTCTTCCGGTTTGGTATTCGTTTTCTCGAGAAGGGGTAAAATCGCACCCACGGCCATCACGGATGATCCCTGGCCATCACCTTTCAAAATTCTACGTTCTTTGATTCCAGTTCTGGACGAAATCCACTCATCAGTGGTTTCTACAAGGTTTTCCAGTTCCTTATTGGTAAGTATGTAGTCGGGCACAAAACCCTGCACACCTGTAATGGCTGCTGTTATTTTCGCCATGCGATTAAGCTTCGTTGTTGTTTAGCGATGCTGCTATGATTTTATGAATTCCGGAAAGGGCTACACTTTCTGCCTGCATCAGCATGTTCTTGATGGCTTTTGGTGAAGAAATCCCGTGTCCAATGATGACATTTCCATTTACACCTAAAATAGGGCTTCCTCCAACCTCTTCGTAATTGAATTGACTGAAATAAGGGTTCATCAACATATTTTCCAGCAGGCTATCATAAAAGGATTCGGCCATTTTCAAGATGACATTCCCTGTAAAGCCATCGCATACCATCACATCAGCTTTATCAGTGAAGATGTCTCTTCCTTCTATGTTGCCAATAAAATCGATGGTACTACAGGTTTTGAGCAGTTGATACGCATTTTGTGTAAGCATTGAGCCTTTTTGCTCCTCTTCACCAATGTTGATCAAGGCTACCTTAGGCTTTTCTATTTTTAGCACATGTTGTGCATATAGGCTACCCATTACAGCAAACTGCAGCAACATTTCCGGCTTACAGTCAGCATTAGCACCAATGTCCAGCAGTACTCCAAAGCCTCCATCAGGTCGGGGCGTGAAGCCTGCTATGGCCGGGCGTGGAATTCCGGGAGTTGCTTTGACACTAAAAAGTGCTCCAACCATCATGGCTCCTGTATTTCCGGCACTGGCAAAGACATCGATCTTACCCATAGCCAAGGCTCCAAAGCCCTTTACAATACTGGAATTTGGTTTCGCCTGAAGTGCTTTTGTAGGATGCTCGCCCATCTCGATCACCTCCAGGCAATCGACAAGAATCAGTTTCCCACTTTGAAGCAATTCTGAAGGTATAAGGGGCTTAATGATTTGCTCAGGCCCAAACAACAGTAAGTTCGTGTCCGGCTGAAGGCTATCAAGCGCCAGTATAGCTCCTTCTACTGCAGCCTTTGGCGCAAAATCGCCCCCCATAGCATCCAATGCGACTTTCATCAATCCTTATGGAATGGGGACGATTAAGCGACTGGTGCGTAGTTCTCTATGATCACTTTGCCTTTATAGTAGAGATTTCCCTCAACTACATAGGCTCTGTGAAAGAGATGCGGCTCCCCTGTAGTGGGGCAAATGGCCACATTTTTAGCAGTTGCCTTGTAATGGGTCCTTCTTTTGTCTCTTCTTGTTTTGGAAATCTTCCGTTTAGGATGTGCCATTTTATTTGTACTTACTTTTGATTCAACAATTGGAGTTTGGCCCATCTGGGGTCAACCTCTTTATTTTCATTTTCGTCTTTTTCCGCTTCTTCTTCTGAGCGAAAAAAGACCAGGTTTTCTTGTTCATTTGCTTCTTCCTTTCGTAAATCCGGGTGAATTTTTTTCATAGGCACCTGCAGACTTACAAAATCATAAAACAAAGGATCGAGGTCGATTCCTTGTGATTCACGAGGGATTACGACCACATCTTCACTCAATTCTTTATACTCATCACCCAACTTAAACACAATTTGCTCCTGGGTATTGAAAGGCTCTCTGAATAGTTTCAAAGATCGGTCGCACTCAAGTTCAAACCACCCGCTTAAATCAAATCTGGCCTCAAGCATAGTACTTGTCTTCTTTAGCGTTAACCCAACAGTAACTTCAGCCTTTTGCAAAAGACTATTAGGTCGTTGACTAAAAAATAGCTCATCTATCTCAAAGTTGAAATGGTGAGTTCCTTCTTTAAGACTCTGAATATCAATGAAATATTTGCTTTTTGTAGCCAAGGGTTTCTTAAAGCAAGCCGCAAATTTAATCGGTTTACCTTTAACTTAAAAACCTGATGGATAATTAAGTGGAGATTTTGCTGCCTGCTGAGAGACTTCTGTTTTGACAAATCTCCACTGCAAGGTAAATCGCTTGTCGCAGGGATTGCTCGTTAGCCTTGTTTTTGCCTGCAATGTCAAAGGCTGTACCATGGTCGGGAGAAGTACGGATCACCGGTAATCCGGCGGTGAAATTCACACCATCTTCAAAAGCCAACATCTTAAAGGGAATGAGCCCCTGATCATGGTACATCGCCAGCACTGAATCAAATTTTAGGTATTGCTGCATAGCGAAAAAACCATCTGCTGGGTAGGGGCCATGTATCAAATGCCCTTTTTGCCTGAGTTCTTCAATCAAAGGAAGAAGGATGGTCTTTTCTTCCTGGCCGATCAAGCCTTGGTCACCGGCATGCGGATTGAGGCCCAGAATGGCGATTTTTGGCTTACTAATCCCAAAGTCTGCTTTGAGAGAGCTGATAAGGCTTTTGATTTTGGTTTCGATTAGTTCTTTGGAGAGCTTTTGAGAGACCTCCTTCAGTGGCAGGTGCCCGGTCACTAGCCCTAGCCTGAGTAGTGGAGAAACCATCAGCATCAGGTAGTTTTTGACTTCAAACCGATCGGCAAGAAACTCAGTATGTCCCGGATATTTGAAACGATCACTTTGAATATTTGATTTGTCTATGGGCGCAGTAACAACCGCATCGATCCTTTTTTCTTTAAGATCTACCACTGCTCTTTCCAGACAAAGTGCAGCCATAGCTCCTGAATGAGTTGTTGGATAGCCTGGCTGAATGTCACCCTCATGCTCCCAACAGTTGATAATGTTTGCCCGTTTTGGATTGAGCTGGTCTGTATTTCTTACAATATGAAAAGTAGAATCTTCAAAATTCATCAGTTTCCTGTATTTTGAATTCACTTTGCTCGAGCCATAAACTACCGGAGTACAAAAGCGTGTAATTCGACTATCTGTCAAAGCTCTGATGATGATTTCAGGGCCTATTCCGTTATAATCTCCGGTGGTAATACCAATAACCGGTTTCTTACTTAAGCTTTTTGGGTTTTGATGCTCCATAGTTTGCGCAATACTGTATTAAAAACGAAGTCAGCAGCCTTACTCCAATACCGGTCCCGCCTTCTCCATGATAATAAAAGGAGGTTTTGCTGAATGCAACACCGGCAATATCAAAATGCAACCAGGGGAAATGAGCAAAATGCTCGAGAAACTTTCCAGCCGTAATAGCACCGGCTTCGTCACCTCCCAGATTTTTTAGGTCAGCTATTGAAGAACGAATTTGCGAAGCATAGTCTTCCCAAAGTGGAAACTCAACCACCCGTTCGCCCAATTGAAGGCCAAGTTCTTTTACTACTTGCTTGTGGTTTTCATGAGCAGTGCCCATCATGACCATTCCTTCTCTGCCAATGGCTCTTGATGCGGATCCGGTAAGAGTAGCCATGTCAATCACCAGTTCGGGATCAAATCTCCTTGCATAAATCAAGGCATCTGCCAGAATAAGCCTACCTTCTGCATCTGTATTGACTACTTCCACTGTAGTATGGTCTGCCATTTCAATGACATCACCAGGTGCAATTGATTTTGATGATAGTCGGTTGTCTGTCACCGGAAGCAATACAATCACCTCAAGTTGGGTTTTTAAGTCGGCTATAGCCTGCAGAGCTCCAACAACCGTAGCTGCACCCGCCAGATCACTTTTCATCTGGTCCATGCTGTTGGGCGTAGGTTTCAGGCTTAAGCCCCCGGTATCATAGGTGACTCCTTTTCCTATGAGCACCACCGGCCTTTTGTTTACTGCTTTGCCAGGCTTGTAACTTAACACAACGAAAACAGGAGGGGTATCGCTACCGGCATTGACGGCCATAAGACCTCCCATTTTGAGGCTTTCGATTTTCTTCTTGCTTAGCACCTCAACATTAAAAGGGTAAGTCTGAGCCAATTTTTCACAAGCATTTGCAACTGCCTGACTGTTCATCACATTAGCTGGCTCATTTACCCAGTCTTTGGCGTAGGCGACGGCTCCAGCGAGCAATGGAATATTTTTACATATCAAAAGATCCTGCTGCTGCATTACGATTTGGAGGTCTTTTTTCTTCTTTTGTTTACTAAGGTACTTTTCGAACAGGTAAGAACTCAGGAACAGCCCTTCAACAAAAGCATAAATATGTTCCGATCCCATACAGAAAAAAGGTCTTAACTCTTGTATCCGAAGGTCGCCTAATTGTTTCTGTAGACTTACGGTAACTCTTCTTAAGTATTCCAGCTCATCAGATTGGGCAGTTTGCTTTTTAAAAAGGATGAGAAAAACAGGGTTAAGAGCGGTGCCGGTATTGATTACGATATCCTCTTCATATAAATGATGATGATCCAAAGCGATTTTCTTCAACTCATCCGGGCAGTCTTGAATTTCCTCACTTTCGTAGGGGAAAACCAACAAATTGTACCCATCTTTGGACACCTGATTGCCCTCTTTGTATGTAATCATCTTTGGCATAGCGGCTCGCAAGTTATACGAATTAGATGGACACCCGCAGCGTAAAGCCTAAAAAGCACCTTGGACAACATTTTCTGAAAGATCTGCAAGCAGCTAGACGAATTGTGGATCTGATCCCCGCTGATTTTAAAGGAAGTGTAGTTGAAATAGGGCCGGGAACAGGCGTTTTGACCAATTATTTAATTGAAAGTTGCTCCAGCCGTCTAAATCTTATCGAGATTGACCAAGAGAGTATTCGGTTTCTTCGTGAGAATTATCCGAAAGGAGCCTTTACGATCATTGAAGGTGATGTTCTGAAAACCGACTTTTCAAGCTTTGGCGACGACATCTTTGTAATTGGAAACTTTCCCTACAACATATCCTCCCAGATTTTCTTTCATCTGATTTCTAATCGGCACCGTGTGAAAGGCATAGTTGCCATGCTTCAGAAAGAAGTTGCAGATCGGTTGGCCGGAAGTAGCGGGAGCAAAGAGTATGGAATTTTAAGTGTTTGGTTGCAGTTGTATTTTACTGTAAAAAGAGAACTGATCGTTGAGCCAGGCGCATTTTTCCCTCCCCCCAAAGTGAGGTCTGCCGTGATCTCCTGCATCAGAAATAACCGAATTGAGCTTGATTGTAATGAAGCCTTTTTACTAAAGGTGATCAAGCAAGGTTTCAATAACCGAAGAAAGACACTACGCAACGCATTGAAGCCTCTGCTTGGCCATAATTATGATCGCATTCCGTATCTCGATAAACGGGCAGAGCAGCTAAATTGCGACGAATTTATCTTGCTCACTCAAGCCATAGAAAACACACCACTTCATGACCAATCTAGCCATTGAAGATTTGCTGGAAAACCTGAAAAGCAAGGTGGATCAGACCGATGTGGAAGGTATTTCTTCCATTCTGCTGGAACTTCACCCAACAGAAATCCTGCCGTATTTCTATGCCCTTAATAAAGATGAGGTTTGCTACATTTATCTAAATCTCCCAAAAGCATTTTCAGCTGAAATTCTAAGCAACCATGACCCGGAGGACAGGCTAGAAGTGGTCACTTTGATGACACCACGTGAGCTGGCAGGTCTCTTGGAAGAGTTGGATTCGGATGATGCTGTTGATATTGTTCAAGACCTTCCATTAAAATTCAGAGAAGAGAGCATTGCTCAGATGGGTGATTTAGAGCAAGCCAGGGCGATTCTTGATCTTCTGGTCTATGATAAATCATCGGCAGGCGGCCTTATGGCTAAGGAATTGATTAAAGCTAACCTAAATTGGACAGTAAAGCAGTGTATCGAAGAGATTCGTAGGCAGGCAGAGAATGTTGAAAAGATCTATTCCGTATACGTAGTTGATGATCAGGATTTGCTCCAAGGCAGGGTGGCATTAAAGCGTATCATCCTGGCAAGAGACAATACCCGTATCAGTGAGATATATGAGGAGGAAGTGTATTCAGTACATACCTACCAAACGGAGGAGGAAGTCGCCTCATTAATGCGTCAGTACGACTTAGAATCGGTACCCGTACTGAATATACAAGGTAAGCTGCTTGGACGTATTACAATCGATGACATCGTCGATGTGATCACTGACCAGGCAGAGAAAGAACGGCAGCTCATGAGCGGTATTTCAGAGAATGTCGAAGAAGACGATAGTATTTGGATATTGTCTAGGGCCAGATTGCCCTGGCTTGTAATCGGGATGTTTGGAGGCCTTATGGGTGCAAGGTTTATTTCAGTGTTTGAGGATGATCTGGTCCTATTACCGGCGATGGCATTCTTTATTCCTTTAATTACAGCGACCGGAGGTAACGTTGGAATTCAATCCTCATCTATTGTGGTTCAAAGTTTAGCAGATAAAACAGCTTTTACCGGAAGTGCCTGGAACCGCTTTGTTAAATTGTTTACAGTCGCTTCCATCAACGGGCTTGTACTTTCCTTAATTGCCGGTGTCTTCAATTTGATTTTAGGCCATCCAGCGACTTTGAGCATTATTGTCTCCTGTTCATTACTAAGCGTAGTTTTGTTGTCTTCACTATTTGGTACAATTACTCCCATTATTTTACACAGATTTGGTATCAACCCAGCCGTAGCTTCCGGGCCATTCATCACGACAGCGAATGATTTATTGGGTCTGGCAGTTTATTTTTCAATAGCCGATTTATTGCTTTGATGACTCCACAAGTGACGTTTACAAAGCCGGCTAAGGTTTTGATCGTAGATGATGTTCATCCCATTTTGTTTCAAATTCTAAGACCATCAGATTTTAGCATTGATTATGTGCCAGAGGCCAGTTTGGAAGAATGCCTCTTAAAGTTAAGAGGCACTGAGATTTTGGTTGTAAGGAGCAAGATAAAACTTGACCAGGAAATCCTGAGCTTATGTCCGGAGTTGAAGGTGATAGCCAGAGTAGGTGCAGGGCTAGATAATATTGATGAGCAAGCGGCTAGAAATAAAGGAGTGGTTTTGGTCAATGCACCGGAAGGAAATGCTGATGCAGTCGCTGAACATACCATGGGGATGTTATTGTCCTTGATGAATCGTATGGTTTGGGCGGACGCTGAGGTAAGAAAAGGGAATTGGCCCCGAAAACACGCAAGGGGTACAGAGTTAAAAGGGAAGAATCTGGGAATTATTGGCTATGGCCATATGGGAAAGGCCTTTGCCAACCGATTGAAGGGGTTCGGTGTTTACCTCTATGTATATGACAAGTACAAAACAGGATTTGGAGACGAGTTTGTGAAAGAAGTTGATTTAGCAACTTTACAGAGCCATTGCCAGATTATCAGCCTACACATTCCATTGACTAATGAGACTATGGGTATGATAAACTCTACTTTCATAGAAGACAATTCCTATCCCTTTTATTTGATCAATACCTCCCGGGGGCAGGTTGTGGATCCGGAGGCCGTTAAGTCCGGTATTGAGTCAGGCAAGATTTTAGGGATGGCACTTGATGTGCTTCCCGACGAAAATTTAGCTGTCCTTAGACCAACGGAGCAACAATGGTTTGAGTGGTTGATTTCTCAAGAAAAGGTGGTGCTTACACCACATGTAGCAGGATGGACGGTTGAGTCGTACCAAAAACTGAGCGAAGTAATTGGACAAAAGATAGTTGAACTGGCACTATTCCAATAATTTGTACCAGATGTTAAAAAAAAGTGACCTACATTACCCAAATGTTATTGCAGGCCTGCTAATCTTTACGGAATTTTATACTTCGAATTGAAGTGTAAACTCAATTTTAACCATTGCTGTATGTTGAGAAAATTACTTTTGAGTGGAATACTCTGTCTATCATTGACTGGTGTCGCTCTCGCACAAACCGGAAAATTATCCGGACGAATTACTGACAAAGAAACCAAAGAGGCCATCCCATTTGCCAGCATCATCATTCTGAAAGATGGTGTTCAGAAAGGTGGTACTTCATCCGATTTTGAAGGGAATTATGAATTCTACGCCCTTGTCCCTGGCTCATATAATGTTAAGGTTTCTTTTGTCGGCTATGCTGAAAAGACAATCGCAGGGGTAGTCATTAATTTCGAGAAAACCACCCGATTGCCCATTGAGCTCTCTGCTGATGTCAAAATGACTGAGATAGTAGAAATTTATGCTCAAAAGCTGATAGACCCGGATAATACTTCGACCGGTAAAACATTCTCCTCAAAGGATATCGAGAAACTACCTACACGTAGCGTTACATCCATTATCAATACTTCCTCGGGAGTATTTTCATCTGATGATAATGGTGAAATCAATATAAAAGGCGCCCGATCAAATACAAACCAGTATTTCGTTAATGGAGTAAAGGTGTTTGGAACGCCCAACATACCTGTTGAAGCTATTTCCGAATTGTCTGTAATTAACGGCGGTGTACCTGCACAATTTGGAGATGTGGCCGGTGGTGTTATAAATATTACCACTAAAGGTCCTTCCAGCAGGTTTTTCGGAGGTGTCGCAACTGAGACATCTTCTCCTTTCGATCAATGGCATTACAATTTCGGAAGTTTCAATTTGTCAGGACCCATTCTGAAGAAAAGAATAATAGACCGTAATGATACAACCGGGGCTACCACCAAAGACCTGACAACTGTTGGCTTTTTTACAGCATTGCAGTATACGTATCAAAGAGATGGTAATCCACCCGCAACATCATTAAATGTACTTACCGATGAGGCTCAACAAAGACTAGAATCTAACCCAGTGAATTTTGGAGACATTGCTCCAGGTACTTCACGCTTCGCAGCGGAAAATATTTCTTTCAACGACACCAGAAAGTTAAAGTACAGACCAAATACCAACTCCCATAATGTTGTTTTCAACACAACTTTGGACTTTCAGCCAACAGAAGATATAAGTGTTTCAATTGGAGGTACTTATGAATACAGCAACAGTGATGCTTATGCTTTTGGAAGGACCTTGATGAATTCCCAAGGCAATCCACAAGTTATAGGTACCAATATGAACGCCTTTGCAAGATTTACACAGTTTTTTAGGAATAATTCAAGAGATGAAAATGCATTGATTAAAAACGCATATTATCAGTTGCAATTTGACTATGCCCGTACTGCTCAAACAGTACAAAACCGTGAGTATCAAGATGAATTTTTTAAATACAATCACGTTGGAACTTTCAACAGAAACCGCTTAGAGGATACTATCGGGCTGTGGGATTTTCTTGATTTTCAGTCTAGATTGTTAAGTCAAGATCCAAACGCATCTGCGCAGGTTTATATTCTCGGAAATGATACATTGAGAAGATCAGATCCATTCACCAATGGAATCAATGTACTTTTCCCAACGGATACATTTACTTTCTCTCCGTCAACTTTAAATCCTCAATTGGGAGTATACACGTCTAATTACTTCGATTTTCTAAGATCTCAAGGCACAACGGTTTTTGATCTGGCTCAAATTTCTGTTCCCGGAGCCTTGAACAATGGAGATTTACCTCCCTCAGTTTTCGGTTTGTTTAATAATGTTTCTACTCCGTTTAGTGCATATTCCCGTAACATCACAGACCAGTACAGGTTGTCTGGATTGTTTGTTGCTCAAATTAAGAAGCACTCTGTGAAGGTAGGTTTCGAATATGAGCAAAGAGATATTAGAGGATTTGGTTTGAACGTTTCCAGGCCAGGTGGCGCTAGTCTTTGGAGTATAGCACAAGGCTTTGCAAGACAAGGACAGCTAGGCTCTTTTGTTATCGATCAGGATGAATTTGGAGATTTAGATACCCTGACTGCTGGTAATTGGGCTTCATCAATTCAGCAAGGTGTGATAAGAAGGATAGACGGTCCGATCAACGGAGGGAATTTCGCAACAAATCTTTGGAATCGCTTTGGAACAACGAATGTAGATCAAGTTGATCCTTCTGGTCTTTCGTTAGATATGTTTACTGCTGATGAAATTATATCGCAGGATGGTGGACGACTTCTAGATTTTCAAGGATTTACGTATGATGGTAAAAGGAATAATTCCAGAGTTGGGTTTAGTGATTTCTTTAACGATCCTGTAGGTAGACCAATAGGGGCCTTCCGACCTAATTACGCCTCACTTTTTGTTGAAGATAAATTTGAAATTAATGATCTGATTATCAGGGCTGGAGTACGATTAGATCGATTTGATGCAAACACTACCGTGCTCAGAGATGAGTTTTCATTGACCCGTCTTGCAACTGTAGGTGATTTAGGCAGAGATAACTTGTCACAATTTGGAGGTGGTTTTGTTTTGCCAGAAGTGGTGGGTAATAATTGGAATATCTATGTAGATGGCCAAAGAGGTTCAAAACCGCAGGAGTTTACAGGTTCGAATTACAATGACTTTACAGTTCTTGGATTTAGAAATGGAAGCAGATGGTATGATGCTAATGGAACTGAATTGGTCAATCCACAGACCTTAATTGATCAGGGAGCTCTACCTTTTTCCAACATCTATACTATTCTAAACGATGGCATAAGAGCAAATGAAGCAAGGGTATGGAGGCAATCTGGAATTACCTACAGTGGAGATATGAATGCCTTTAGGGACTACACTCCAATTTACAATTTGATGCCCAGACTATCTTTTTCTTTCCCAATTTCTGAGGATGCTCTATTTTATGCTCACTATGATGTGTTGACGAGAAGACCTACTAATCTGGCAGTAACTCCCCTGGATTATTTTGTTCTAAGACAAAATCTAAGTGGAGCCATTTCAAATCCTAACCTTATTCCACAGGTTACAATAGACTACCAACTAGGCTTCCAACAAAGACTATCAAACTCTTCATCTTTGAAGATTGCAGCTTTCTACAAAGACTTTAGGAATCAGATCCAGCAAGTACCAAGAGTTGGTGCCTACTTAGGTAACGATATTTTAGAGACCTATTTTACATTTGATAATATAGATTACGGAACCTCTAAAGGCTTAACGTTTGACTATGAATTGAGAAGAACGAAGAACCTAACGATGTTTGCTTCTTATACCCTTTCATTTGCTGAAGGCACTGGTTCAGGTGAAGTTTCAAATGCTGGTATTAATCGTACCCTTTCACAGATTGGTCAGCAGAATCTTAGAATTCTGGTTCCTCTAAGCTTTGATCGTCGCCATGCATTTAAGCTAAATATGGACTATAGATTTAAGGATAATGAAGGCTTTGAGATTTTTGGCATCAAACCTCTGGAAAATGTTGGCTTTAACCTAACTTCTGATATTGGTTCAGGTACACCTTATACCCGAAATGCAGGAGTCCCATCTGCCAGAGTAGCCAATGTTGGTAATCCACTCATCAGTGGACAAATCAATAGTTCCAGGTTACCATGGAATTATCGCTTCGGCTTCAGAGTAGATAAGAGTTGGAATATCAAATCAGAAAATACCGGAAGAATGAAGTCCATCAATGCATATCTGTACATACAAAATCTGCTCGATACCCGTAATGTTCAAGCTGTATATGCTTTCACAGGAAGCCCAACCGATGATGGTTTCCTTGACTCTGCATTTGGAGTACAGTATGCTACTCAAAACGTATCCAACACCGCATCATTTATTGATGTTTATAATATGGCCTTACAAAACCCAGACGTATTTTCACTTCCCAGAAGGATCAGACTTGGTCTAACCTTCACATTTTAATCAATTCTATCATGAACAGAATGTCTAAAATCATTGCAACCGCCCTACTTCTGGTATTTTATCAGATGGTTTGGGCACGTGAAGATGTGAATGCAAGGCGCAACACATCTGGAACAACGCCGGGTTCGGGAAGAATCTCATCAAATTGTTTACAGTCTTCTTCCAGAGTCTTTATGGACATTAACAATGTCAGAGCACTAATGCTTAACGGAGGTGATATGTGGTGGGACTTGAATAGTAACCCACAGTATGAAGTACCAAAGCAGGATGATGTGACTCAGACCAAAAGGCACTCTTTGTTCGCAGGGTCCTTATGGATTGGAGGACAGTCACCAAGCGGAAACCTTTTAGTCGCTGCGCAAACTTACCGTCAAGGGATCTATACCTTCTGGCCTGGCCCTGTAGATGCACAAACGAGAGATGTCACCGCTGCAGAGTGTCTTGCTTTCAATCGCCACTTTAAAGTTAATGTATCAGAGGTAGATGAGTTCTTTTCAGATTTCATTGAAGGCAGAATTAGCAGCGACAATGATATCCCGGATGTTATCAAATTCTGGCCGGCTAAGAACAATCCATTTCTTTCACAAGACCCCAATTTTAACGGGATCAATGTAAATAGAGACCTGGCACCCTTCAAGGATTTCGATGGTAATCCAAATCAGTACAATCCTCTCGAAGGTGATCGCCCTGATGTACGTGGCCAGCAAATGGTTTGGTGGATCATGAATGATGTAGGTAACCTGAAGACATTTGGTGCGGGTCCTTCATCACAGGCAATTGGGATGGAAATTCGGGTCGAAGCTTTTGGATACCAGGCTGCTGACGATCGAAATGACATGACCTTTTACCGTAACAGACTATACAATCGAGGTGTAGACATTATGTTGAATACCCATATGGGACAATGGGCAGATCCTGATTTAGGCTTTGCAGGGGATGACTATGTAGGTTGTGATGTTCCCAGAGGGCTAGGTGTATGTTACAATGGCGATGGCTTTGATGATGGGGTAGTAGGTTATGGAACTAACTTGCCTCTAGTGGGAATTGACTTCTTTATCGGGCCAATTGCCGATCCTATCGACTTAATTGATAATAATAAAGATGGTAGAATTGATGAGTCAGAACCAGTTGATTTGGGTTGCTCAGGTGAGATACGCTTTGGAGAGCCAATCATCATGTCAAATTTCCTTTATTACAACAATACTGGCGATCCTGTCAATGGAAACCCAAACTCCGTATCTGATTATTACAATTATTTGAGAAACAGATGGAGAACAGGAGAGCGTGTAACCTATGACTTTATTGCTGGTAGAACCACCTGGGATCCGGCAATACACCCCAACAGTGCTGTTTTGTGTCAGACTAATTTCATTTTCCCGGGATTTTCAGATCCTAACTCAGATGAGCAATACCATAGTGATGCTCAATTCTTTTGGTCCTGCAACGGTAGCGTTCAGGATCCTGGAGGTCCATTTAATTATCCCTCACCTAATACATTTCTATGGAATGAGAGAATAGCAGGTAATGCCCCTGGAGACCGTCGTTTCCTGCAGTCTGCCGGACCATTTACCTTAGAACCAGGTGCAAAAAATGAAGTAACGACTGCCGTTGTATGGACGCAAGGAAATATTGCAGCGTTATTAGCAGCCTCTGATAAAGCACAAAAATTGTTTGACCGTTGCTTCGATAATTTGGAAGGACCCAATTCCCCGGATATGGTGGTAACGGAGTTGGATCGTGAGGTGATTCTATCGCTTATCCCTGATGAATTCTTTACTGAAGAGGGAGTGAGACAAAATACACTCACATATGAGGAAGTCGATAAGTCTTTAAGCACTGTGGATGGTGATGTTGCTTATCGCTTTCAGGGTTACAAAGTTTATCAGGTTATTGACAATACCGTAACCTTTTCAGAATTCAACGATCCCTCAAAAGCTAGGTTAATTTCACAAAGTGACATTCAGGATGGAGTTGGAACGATTATAAACCAGCTACCTTCTTCATGGGATGCTGACCTTCTTGTTCCGACATTAATGGTTCAAGGAGCTGATAAGGGTGTTGTGAACTCAATAAGAGTTATCAATGATCAATTCTCAACTCTGAGTGATAGAAGGCTTATTAACTACAAAACGTATTATTTCGCTGTTGTTGCATACGGATATGTAGCCAATTCTAAAACTACTGAACCTTATATACTAGGAAGCAAGAACACTAGAATTTATACGGCTGTTCCATCTAAGCGAATTGGAACAATACTGAATTCTAAGCCAGGGGATCCTGTTGCCATTTCTAGATTTGCAGGAGTTGGAAATGATGGTTCTGAAATTGAAATCACGAAAGAGACCAGAGATTCCATTGTTAACAATTGGAAAGTTTCGAAAGTCGATTATTCAAAAGGGCCATTCTCTGTAAAAATCTATGATCCTATTCGAGCCCGTGATGCAAAGTTGAAACTAGCTTTGTTTTCAAGGCTAGAATACAATTTACTTTCTACAGAAGATACAATTTCTGTTGGTGATACACTGGTTTGTACTGGTAGTTTTACAGTTCCTGCCGGTGGAGTTTCTCCAAGGACATCTGTAAGTATTAGGCAGATTCCAGGCATTGCTGTAGTGCGAAGAGTTGTGGCAAGAAAAGTTGACGTAAAAACAGGGTTTCCTGTAGCGGTTTTACAAGTTCAAATGCTTAACGATCATCTTGGGGGTACATTTAAGAGATTAGATGACATCTTACAGGATGGTGGATTTTTAAGAACTGTTGAAACGCCGTTAACTTTCTTGAAAACAAGGAAACTGGATACCGCAGAAGTAACTCAATTTGAGTTAAGTGATTATTTCGAGACTGAGGTTATAAATGGACCCGACTTGGGAATAATAAATAACAATACACCAATTTCCAGAGGGAATGATCAGTTGATACCGGAATTGGGATTGCAGATTACTCTTCGGAGAACACTTAATCCTACCGAGAAAGCCTCAGAGGGCAATGTGACCAGTGGATTGCTAAGAGCATCGCTTGTATTTCCAGACAGTACAAAGCAATGGCTAACCACTATTGTAGATACAACCTTTGCTTTTAGAGATGGCGCACTTTCTGATGCAGAGCTCAATGTTCAACGACAAGACCCCATTCAGTTCATTAGAAGACAAATGCTAAATGGCTCCATTATCCCCTATATGTTTGCTGAGCCTATCAATAGAACTCCTGTCGGCAATCAGAATGTTAGTGTTACTGACCAGTTTGCAGCTAGCTATGCTGAAGGTGCTCAGCCAAACTTCAGGTTTAGAATGTCACAAACAACCCGAATAGGAAATATTGATATTGTGATTACTCCTGATCAAACTAAATGGACAAGAGCTGCTGTACTTCAACATCAATTCAGAAGATCCGAAGGCCCGGGTTCTGCGCAGGGTTTAAATCAGAACAGGTTCAGATTGCTGAAGAGTAATAAAGTTTCTCTTGATAGAAATCTCGTTACCGACTCAACAATCTTCTCACCCTTTAACTCTAATTTGAGAAGTCGTGGTATGTCTTGGTTCCCGGGTTATGCTATTGATTTGGATCGGGGTATTAGATTGAATATTGCATTTGCTGAGGATAGAAACAGAAATACTACTCTGGGGATAGGAAATGATCTCAAATGGGACCCATCTGAGGCTCGTGATGGTGACAACAATTTTATTTACATCTTCAACACCCCTTATGATGGAGGGATAAACATCGAGCGTGAATTGGATAGCCTTGCTCCATCCAATTCTGCAAGTGTCAATCAGTTAAATCAGTTTAACTATTACATGAACAGGATTGATTATGCTTGTTTATTCCGTGCAAAACCAGGCTTTCTTCCTTTGGAATCTGAAGCAACCGTCAAACTCAGATTCCAAAAGACCTTTGCATCTGCAGAGGGGGGTAAAGGTGGAGTGTACACATTTGAGATTAAGAACAAGGCTCCGCAGTTAAGTGTCAATAGCCTATTGAAAGAGCAATTGGAGATCATAAGAGTGGCTCCTAACCCTTATTATTCCTATTCACAGTATGAAAGGAATCAAGTGGACAATAGGGTGAAAATGCTCAATCTTCCACCTAGGGTGAGTATAAACATCTTTACAATTAACGGAACTTTGGTACGTAGATTTGAGAAAGATGATCCTGCAACCTGGGTTGATTGGGATTTGAGAAATCAGGAAGGAATTCCTGTTGCTGGTGGTGTCTACATCATGCACTTCAATGTGCCTGGAGTAGGTGAGAAAACCATCAAGTGGTTCGGGGTAACCAGACCGCTTGATCTGGATACTTTCTAATAACATAAGAACTGCTTTAATTAAAAAGAATTAAGTGATGAGGAAACTACATTTTATGTCAATAGTAGCAGCCGGGGTTCTGGCTGCTACCTTGGCACAAGCCGGAAACGATGAGAAAAGAGGGCAGGCAGGATTTGGCCAGCTACTTATGAACCCCTGGGCAAGATCTTCAGCCTTGGCAGGATCTAATACTGCGAACATAAGAGGTGTTGAGTCGATGAACTTTAATGTTGCTGGGCTTTCGCAAATTCGTTCTAGCGAATTTGTTTTTTCAAATACGACTTGGCTGCAAGGCTCCGATACTAGAATTAATGCTTTGGGTTTTGCTCAATCTGTAGGTGGAGGATCGGGCGTGATAGGATTGTCTGTAATGTCAGTTGGTCTTGGAAATTTGTTTGAGACAACTGAGGATCAGCCGGAAGGTACCGGAAGGACATTTACCCCTCAGATATTTAATGGCGCCTTTTCATACTCTAGAATTTTCTCAAACAGCATCTCTGGAGGTATTACGCTTAGAGTTGTTAATGAGTCAACTCCGAACATAAATGCAACAGGTGTTTTATTTGATGCAGGTGTTCAATACAAGACTGGAGAGCGTGAGGAGTTCAAGTTTGGAGTTTCCTTGAGAAATGTTGGTCCTAATGTAAGCTATAGGGGGGAGGGTTTAACCTTTAGGGGAAACTCACCCGGAGCCCGTTTCCAGAACTCTGTGAGCCAGAAGTCTGCCTCTCTTCAAATGCCCTCATTGCTTAACGTTGGAGCTTCTTATGATATCAATACCCTTTCAACGGATCATAATTTGACTGTAAGTGCTAATTTTCAATCACATACATATACTTATGATCAAATACAGGGTGGAGTAGAGTACCGGTTTAGAAGCTATGCAGCATTAAGAGCGGGCATAGCCTACTATCAGAATGTTTTTTCTGATGTAACAGAGAGAACCGACGTTCACAGACCTTTCACCGGTGGCTTTTCACTACAGTTGCCTATAGGTGAAGAGAAACTAGGTAAAGTAGCACTTGATTATTCCTACAGAAGCTCAAATCCATTTGGTGGTACCCACAGTATAGGTCTCACCGTGACTCTGTAAAACGTTTTCACTACCTTTGAAGAACGGTTTAGCAATAAGCCGTTCTTTTATTTTATATCCATCTAATAGATTTGATTGCCATGGCCGGAGTTTCATACTACACGGAAGAAGGGCTTAATAAGCTGAAGCAAGAACTCAGTGAACTGAAAACCAAGGGAAGGGCAGAGATCGCCAGACAGATTGCTGAAGCAAGAGACAAAGGAGATTTGAGCGAAAATGCTGAATATGATGCAGCAAAGGATGCACAGGGCCTACTCGAACTTAAGATAAGTAAGCTGGAGGAGATTGTTTCAAATGCAAGAATTCTCGATGAGTCAAGCGTTGATACGTCGAAAGTTTCTATCCTGTCAAGAGTTAAGATTAAAAATCTCTCCAACGGGGCTTCCATTATTTACACTTTGGTTTCTGAGGAAGAAGCCGATTTGAAAACGGGAAAGATATCCGTGCGCTCACCTATAGGCCAGGGTTTATTGGGTAAAAAAGTGGGTGAGAAGGCCGAAATCAACGTACCAGCTGGTAAAATTTCTTTTCAGATAGAGGAAATTGCCAGGTAGCATGCCATCCATCTTCACTAAAATCATTCAGCGGGAAATTCCTGCTCAAATCATTGCAGAAGATGAAAAGTGCATTGCTTTTTTAGACGTTAATCCATTAAGGCCCGGACATACGCTTGTAATTCCTAAACTGGAAATTGATCGTTTTTTTGATCTTGACCCTGAGTTGTTAGCTCACTTGATGCGCTTTGCTCAGCAGGTTTCCTATGCTTTAGAGAAAGCGGTTGAATGTAAAAAAATTGGAGTAGCCGTAATTGGGCTGGAAGTGCCTCATGCTCATGTTCATCTGATCCCAATCCAAAAGGTTTCTGATATGGATTTTAGCCAACCCAAACTCACAGTAGCTCAAGAGGAACTTTCCCAATTAAGTCAAAAGATCAGGCAGTTTATGAATGCTTAAGCTTCCCTGGATTTTCTTTTAAAAATTGCCCCCAATCTTTTGTTTTAACTGACTGCTTTCCTGACCGATGTAAATGACAAAGGCAAACAGCAAGAGCATCTGTTGCATCGAGTAGTTTAGGGGCTTCTTTGATCTTTAATACCTGAATTAACATGGCGGCAACCTGTTCCTTGGAAGCATTGCCATTACCGGTTACGGCTTGTTTTACTAGTTTAGGGGCATATTCAGCAATAGGCAATTGACGATTTATGGCTGCTGCTATGGCGACACCCTGTGCACGTCCAAGTTTTAGCATGGATTGAACATTTTTTCCAAAAAAAGGAGCCTCGATAGCCAGCTCATCAGGTAGATACTCATCAATCAATTGTGTAACACGCTCATAAATTTTACTCAACTTGATATAAGGGTCCTTGTATTTACTCAGATGAATAACACCGTATTGAATAAGCTCGGGTCCCGAAGACCGCTCGCAAATCAATCCATAACCTGTAACAGAAGTACCCGGATCGATTCCGAGAATGATCTTTTCTTTTATTTTCCCAATATTTGCCAACTCCACAAGTTAAGCTGAATGTGAAAAACCTCCATGCTTTTTTTGACCATAAATGGGTGAGGTTGGGCCAACTTTTCATTCCCGTATCGATCCTGCTTTATTATGTGTCTCAACAGCAGGGCAGTATACCGCTTATGGCAATTGGTTTTTCAGATGCTGCACCTTCATTCTTTTTATTGAGTGTTCTTTCCGTTTTTCAAATACTACTGGAAGCTTACAAGCTTAAACTAACCATTCCGGAGCTAGATAAAGTCAGTAGTATGCAATCTGTTTCATATGGGCACACTTGTTCAGCCTTGGGCCCAGCCTGGTTGATGGATTTAGTTGGTAAAGGCCTAATATTGAAGCAAATACCTTTTGGAAAATTGTTCTACAGTAGTATTTATTTGAAATGGACACAATGGATATCAACCATGATCATAGGGCTGCTGGGCTTAGGGCTGTTTTGGGATCAGGCTGGCATCGAAATTTATAAACAATGGATTTTGTTTGGAATACCAATATTGATCATGGCGGCTTGCTTGATCTGGCTTTTTAGAAAAATCTGGATGCCGTTTTTCCTGAAATGGTTTTCTGTATCCTTGGTGTTTCACACAGCCTCCTGGAAAACCTTTCCAACCTTAACATCTATTGGAATTGCTAAAACCTTCCTGATACTTTTGCAATATATCATTGTGGCTAATGTTGTTTGCATGGCCCCACCTGATGCTTTGTCAATCATGGCTTCTATGGCTCTTGTGTTCTTCTTGCGCTCTTTTTTGCCTTCGTTGGGTTGGATGTTTGATTATTTTTCGAGGTATGCCATTGCCAATGCCATTTTAGCCACCATCGGCCTGACCTACCATGAAAGCTTGTTGCTCACAAGTATGGTGCTGATTATAAATCAAGTGGTGCCGATTTCAATTACATGCCTCTTTGAGCTGTTTTCATTTTTCGATCGAAGGTAAGTGTTCAGATGGTTTTGATTCTGGCTTCAATTCTAGGCTTCTTCTTTCTCTTATATTGTTTTTGGCTACTTGCCCTGACCGTAAAAATTAGAATTGTTCAGCTCAATAGTTTAAATGTAGAATCAACTCAGTATCCTCAAATTGATTTGCTTATACCCTTTCGCAATGAAAGAGACAACCTGCCTGTTCTTCTAAAATCCATAGCAGGTTTAAGCTACCCTAAAGACAAGCTTAGCGTGATTTTAGTAAACGATCATAGTGAGGATGGATACCAAACTAATTTGACTGCTTTATTGAAACAATTCCCTTTTCAGCTACAATTTCTTGATCTACCACAGCACTTTGAAGGAAAAAAGCAGGCACTTAGTTTTGGGTTAGGATATTGCAAAGGAGATTTAGTCGTGTTTACAGATGCCGATTGCATCTTTGAGTCGGTCTGGCTTGAGTCTTACGCCGAAGCTTTTTCAAAAACTCCGTTTGACCTCTCTTTTGGAGCGGTTCACATCAAGGGAAAGGGTTGGTTGGCAAAGTTCCAGCAAGCTGAGCATTACGCTCTCAGTGGTGTTTCTTTTGGAATGGCTTTGTTTAAAAAACCAGTCATGATTTCAGCAGCTAACATGTGTTTGAGAAGGGCATTTTTAGAAATTCTCGAGCCTAAAGAGGATATATTTGGGGCATCCATTTCTCCCAGTGGAGATGATATGTTTCTTCTAAATGAAGTTATTCTTAATGCGGGACTTGTAAAGTGTTTAGTCGGACCGGGGTCGGTAGTACAAACAAACGCAGTCGGCAAAGTCCCTGAACTTATCCAGCAACGTATTCGGTGGGCATCGAAATGGAAGAATTTGAGCAACCCATTTTATATTTTTACCGGACTGATTGTCTTGTTCATAAACATTAGTGTGTTGTCGCTTTTGATACTTGTCTTTTTAAAGCAAGAGCTTATCTATTTTTCTATTGTGCTGCTTGGCATGAAAGCCATATCGGAGTATTTGTTGTTAACAGAAACGGCTTCCATAATAAGGAAGAACCTGTCGTTGTCCTCATTCGTTCTTCTTTTTTGCATCTATCCCTTTTACTGCATCCTAATGTTTGGCTTATCGCTGTCCCCGGAGATCAAGTGGAAAGGGCGTCAACACTTGCGAATATGACTGAGGAAGAATTTGAAACCCTTGACCAGCTCTACTTTGTGACCTCTTATGAAGAGTTGCAGAAGTCTTTGCTGCTCAATGAGTTCGATTTGAGAAAAACCATTATGGGTATGTACAAAAAAGGATGGGTGAAGTGCTTTAATCTTGATCATGAATTGATCAACATGACAGACAAACAAATTGAGGAAAACTTTCAATCTTTGTCCTTTCTTGCCACCAAAGCAGGGCTTATGGCTCACAATCAACGGTAAAATACAATGACGATGAATCAGGCTGAAGAAAGTAAAAGGCCAGGTTACTACATTAAGAAAAGGCTTTTAGCCAATAAACCTGCCATTTTTGGTATGGTGATCATTTTATTATCTCTGATCATTGCATTGCTTGGCTATCTGATAATGCCAGACAACACTCCTAATGCAAATGATGGTTCGGTTCAGATTCAGAAAAAGCTACCGGGATTTTCGGTTAAGCTTATCAAGGTTCGTAAGTCAATCGATGTTGTACACCTGAACCCATTTGTGTGGATGTTTACAGGTCAGGAGTCAGTATACACCATTATTCCAGTTGAAAGCTATAAAGTAAATGGCGCTGTTGTGGAATATGAAGAATACGGGAGACCTGGTTATATCAATAAACTGGATTTGATTACAGCTGTCATGCCTGTTTACATGGGCAACAGCACACAGGCTAGCTTTGCTAATGGTATGAACTATGAAGTTCAGGGAGAGAAGGTGAAGTTTCTAAACCTTAACGAAAAGATCGAGGAAACCACATTAACCGAAATAAAGGATCAGTTTGTTAAAAAGCAGGTGGAGAAAAGAGTGTACCTGTTAGGGACCGACAAAGCAGGTAGAGACATGCTTAGCCGTTTGCTCTTTGGAGCCAGAATTTCACTAGCCATAGGTTTTATTGCCGTTGTGATTTCTCTTTTTGTTGGAGGGATTTTGGGATCTCTGGCCGGGTATTTTGGCGGCTGGATCGATACTGTGGTAATGTGGTTAATGACTGTGGTTTGGTCGATCCCTGGAATTATGTTGGTCATTGCCATAAGCCTGGCACTGGGCAGCAAAGGAATTTGGGTTGCCTTTGTAGCAGTAGGGCTTACAACCTGGGTTGAAATTGCAAGGGTAATACGTGGGCAAATCATGTCCATCAAAGAAAAAACTTATGTAGAAGCAGCTAAAGCTTTAGGCTTAAAGAACCAACGAATTATTTTGAGACATATCCTCCCCAACTTGTTAGGAACCATTATCGTTGTGTCCACTTCTAATTTTGCTAATGCAATTTTAATGGAGGCTGGTCTGAGCTTTTTGGGTCTGGGCGTGCAGCCCCCAATGCCAAGCTGGGGCATGATGGTAAATGAAGGGTTTCAATCGATAGGAACGAAGAACAGCTGGCATTTGGTGGTTTTGCCAAGTGTCCTGATAAGCCTTTTGGTGCTGGCATTTAACCTTTTTGGTAACGGACTTAGAGATGCTTATGACCCCCAAGGAGCAAATAAGCTTTGAGGCAGCTCATCTTGAGCTCTCTGCCAAACTGGAGCGTAAGCAACTTGAAGTAAACGCACTCCTTGAGCTCACCAGAGCCATACAGGAGAATTACGCAGAATCAAAGCTTTTTCAGATTTATACTTTCACTTTTTTGGGGCTTGATACAGCGGAGAGGTTTGCACTTTTTGCATTGGACGGCTCTGCCTGGAAGTGTAAACTTAAGCATGCGACAGCCAAAGATTATTTTAAAGTCACCCTACCGGATAAGTTTACGTCTTTGAAAACCATGACTGAAATAGCTGATGAGTCATATGGTTTTCAAGAGTTTAATCTCGTCATCCCGGTTAGCCATAAATCATCTATTTTAGCCTATTTGTTTTTAGGAGGCTTACAAATGGACACCTCTGAAACACTAAACAGACTGGCATTTATCAATGCATTTACAAACGTGCTGGTGGTTGCTCTTGAGAATAAGCGTTTGGTAAGGCAGCAAATTTATCAGGAGGCAATAAAGAAAGAACTCGAAATTGCCCGATCCGTCCAGCAGAATTTGTTTCCGGCCTGGTTACCCTCTTCCGATCGAATGAGGGTAGAAGCCTACTATCTTCCTCATCAGTCAGTTGGAGGAGATTTTTATGAGTTTATTCAACTAAGCGAGGATAAGTACCTGATTGCTATCGCTGATATTTCTGGTAAAGGCATACCGGCATCCTTGCTCATGGCTAATTTCCATGCGTCATTGAATACCCTCGTAAGGCAAAGTTCTGATTTAGTAACTATCGTGAATGAACTGAACTTCCTGACTGGAAAATCCAGAAAGGGAGATTACTTCATCACAGCCTTCATAGCGATCTATGACCAACAATCTCAGAAGTTAACCTATATCAATGCCGGTCATAATCCACCTGTTATGATCACGGATGTGGAAACCTCTCCTCAGTTTTTGGAAAAAGGATGTACGATTTTAGGGATGTTTGACAAACTCCCGGCCATAGAGTTTGGAGAGATTGACACAGGTCGGAGGTTTATGCTGTTTGCCTATACCGATGGCCTGAGTGAACTGAGAAACCCGGCAGGGGACGAGATGGGTCATGAGCCCTTGGTCAAAATACTTGCTCAATTGTTTGAGGTTCAAGAGAAAAGCATTCAACCTCATATCGTTCAGTTAATTGAAAGTCACAGAGATAATCATCCTTACCACGACGATATCACATTTATTTCCTTTAAAGCCTTTCAGGATTGAACCTGTTTTACAAAACCCCTTTTCTCGTCAGAGTATTTTATCCCGGACTTTTATGGAAGGTACCGATGAGTCAAAACAAAATTTACCTGACTTTTGATGATGGGCCAATCCCGGAGGTTACTGATTGGGTATTGGACACTTTAAAAAGTTACAAGGCAAAGGCTACTTTTTTTTGCGTTGGCGACAACATCCGAAAGCATCCTGAGATATTCAAGCGTACCATTGCCGAAGGACACTCCATTGGTAATCATACCTATTCTCACCTTAACGGATGGAATATTGGTGATCAGGAATATTTACAAGATGTACGTCAAGCCCAGGCAGAAATTGAAAAAATGGGTGTGGTTACTCATCTGTTCAGGCCACCTTATGGCAAAACCACTCCAAAGCAAAGAACCGCACTCATACAAGCCTACCAGATGATCATGTGGGATGTATTGAGTTGGGACTACGAACGCACAACGCATGCAAAATCTGCTGTGAAATCTATGGTAGCAGCTTCGGAGTCAGGCTCAATTGTACTTTTTCACGATAGCCAGAAATCGTTTAAAAAGACCAAAGTAATGCTCCCGGCCTACATGAAATCAATGTCTGATAAAGGATATGAATTTGTAGCACTTCCCATGCATGATTGATACTCATTGTCACTTGTATGCTGAAGAGTTGTCTGATGATATTGATGAGGTGCTCAGCAGGGCACAAAAAGTCGGTGTTGAAGAAATTTGGCTCCCAAATATCGATGAGCACAGCCTTGATAAATTACTCGCTGTTTCAGATCGCCACCCGAAAAAGTTCAGGCCAATGCTTGGGCTGCACCCTTGCTATGTAAAGAAGGAAGGCTTTACGGAGCAGCTAGAACTTATCTATGCATACATTCAAAAAGTAAAACCCATAGCAATAGGAGAGATTGGCCTTGATCTTTATTGGGACAAATCCACCCTTGCACCACAAAAAGAGGCCTTGCAGAGACAATATGAATGGGCAAAGGACCTGAAACTTCCGGTAATTCTTCACAGCAGAGAAGCATTTGATGAAACTCTACAGGTAGCACTTCAATTTCCGACAGTACCTGGCATTTTTCATTGTTTCACAGGATCGACGGATGAAGCTAAAAAAGCCATTGATGCCGGGTATTTACTTGGGATAGGAGGGGTGCTAACTTATAAAAACAGTTCATTAAGAGAAGTGCTCAAACAGATTGATATCAAGTATCTGGTGCTTGAAACAGATGCTCCTTATCTAAGTCCTGTTCCATTTAGAGGAAAACGAAATGAACCTTCTTATTTGCACTATATTGCTACACAACTCGCTGAGGTAAAAGGATTAAGTCTGGAAGAAGTGGCTCATCTCACCTCAAAAAATGCTTATCAGTTGATATCTGGAAATGGAGTTTGATTTTTTACCCTTAACGGCCTCCCTTGATGAAAACTCCTCCCGGGTTTTAATGATTTACACCGGTGGAACTATAGGAATGGAGCAGGATCCTACAACAGGTTATCTGGTACCCTTTTCATTTGAAAGAATGCTTTCCCGTCTTCCCGATTTATTGGATATGGGAATTACACTTGACCTTTTGGTAGCAAGGCAACCTATTGACTCTAGTAATGTGAGCCCGGCAGACTGGATTACCCTTGCCCAAACCATCAAACAATATTTTGAGCAGTACCACGCTTTTGTAGTTCTACATGGTACAGATACTATGGCCTACACAGCTTCTGCCATGAGCTACCTGCTGGAAGGTTTGTCTAAACCAATCGTTTTTACCGGGGCACAGCTTCCGATCAGCCTCAGGCGTTCAGATGGTAAGGAAAATCTAATGACGGCCTTAGAAATAGCAGTAGCCAGAGAACACAATAAGCCCATTTTACAAGAAGTGGCCCTTTATTTTGGAGGGAAACTGATCCGAGGCAATCGAAGTAAAAAAGTAGAAAGCAATCTTTTTGATGCTTTTCAAAGCGAAAACTATCCACTATTGGCAGAGGCCGGTGTGCAAATCAATTTTAATACGTCTGCTTTGCTTCGTTTCAAGCATACCGAGTTTAAAGTCTATGATAAACTTGAGACTTCTATTGCCTTACTTAAAATTTACCCAGGTATCAATGAGCGGCAGTGCCGTTCACTATTTGAAGATTCATTTTACAAAGCTGTCCTCATGGAAACCTACGGGGCAGGCAATACGCCAACTTCATTGTGGTTTTCAGCATGTCTGCAAGGGTACATCAAGGAGGGAGGAATTGTATTAAATGTGAGCCAATGCCCCGGTGGAAGGGTGATTCAAGGCAAGTATGCGACCAGCAAGCACTTGCTTGACCTTGGCGTTGTGAGCGGAAATGACATGACCACTGAGTCAGCACTTAGCAAGTTGATGTTTGTTTTAGCCAACTCAGAATCAAAGATGAAAGCAATCCAAATGCTGGGCGAAAACCTCCGGGGAGAGCTAAGCTCTTTTTACCCTGAAAAGTCATTTGCATAAACCTATTTTTCTCCATTTCTTTGGGGGATTTTTGCGAAGGAGAGGTGTCCGAGTGGTTGAAGGAGCACGCCTGGAAAGTGTGTATACCCCTAAAGGGTATCGAGGGTTCGAATCCCTCTCTCTCCGCATATCAAACGAAAAGAAAACAAAAACAAAACGAATAAACACTCAAACAAAGAAGTACAACCCACTATCACTTATGAAAAAGTCCATTGCTTTATCGCTCATCGTGTTTCTCTTTAGCCTGGGTAATCTGAACACCTATGCCCAGTCTGAGCAAAAAGCTGCCGATACAACGGTTTCAACAGCTGCACCCACGACTGACTCTGCAGCCAACAAGCCAGCTGAACCTGCTGCTGAAGAAACTGCAACTTCTACAGAAGAAGTAATTGAAGAAAAGTCTTTCAACCAAGTATTGAAGCAGCAGTTCATCGAAGGTGGTCCTGCATTTATGGGTGTGGTATTGGTATCACTCATTCTGGGTCTAGCCCTGGCAATTGAGCGTATCATTTACCTTAACCTTGCAACCACAAACACCGATAAATTGCTCAACAAGATTGAAGATGCACTTAAATCTGGTGGAGTCGATGCTGCGAAAGAAGTATGCAGAAACACAGCGGGACCTGTTGCAAGTATCTTCTACCAAGGTCTGGAGCGTAGCAAAGAAGGAATTGATATGGTTGAAAAATCAGTAGTTTCTTATGGAAGCGTTCAGATGGGTCAGCTTGAAAAAGGACTTAGCTGGATTAACCTCTTTATCGCTCTTGCCCCTATGCTAGGTTTCATGGGTACGGTAATTGGTATGATTGAAGCTTTCGATGCCATTCAGGCAGCAGGTGACATTTCACCTTCACTGGTAGCAGGTGGTATCAAAGTGGCCCTTTTGACTACTGTATTTGGTCTTATTGTCGCCATGATCCTTCAAATTTTCTACAACTACATTATTGGCAAAATCGACAGCATCGTTAACAGTATGGAAGACGCTTCCATTTCGTTTATCGATATGCTTATCAAATACCACGCAGTTAAATAATTCACTCCATTCATTAATCCCCAACCATCATGAATGCAGATAGAATTAACATGATTGCACGCTATTCAACATATGTATTTATGTTTTTGGCGATTGTATTCGAAGCAGCCATCATCTACTATGGTGATAAAGAGTTTGCAGCAGATCAGAATATTCAAGATACCTGGCTATCTCCTTTTTTCTCCGTGAGCTATGTGGCGTTTGTTATCCCCACCATACTTGCACTTGTTTTCCCCATCATTCATATTATTGATGATCCAAGGCAGGCTAAAGGAGTAATCATCGGACTAGGTGGCCTAGCCGCTTTGATTTTGATCTCTTACCTCCTTGCTCCATCTGATTTGGATCCGGCATACCCTGCCAGCGTTACTGAAACCACATCAAAGTGGGTGAGCACAGGTATCATTAGTTTTTACATCCTTTCAATTGCAGCCATTGCTGCAGTGATCTACGCTGAGGTGTCAAAAGCATTGAAATAATGAAGAAGAAAAAAGCAAGAAAAACTGAAGAGGTCAATGCAGGATCAATGGCAGACATTGCCTTTCTGCTATTGATTTTCTTCCTTGTGACCACTACCATTGCTTCAGACAAAGGTCTCCCAATGTTGTTGCCTCCGAAAAAAGAGAAAGACCAACAGCAACAGGTAGAAATGAATGAGCGAAATGTGTTCACCGTGCTGATCAACTCCAAAGACAAATTGCTTGTTGAAAAGGAGCCCATCGAGCCATCGGAGATTAAAGAAAAGTGCAAGAAGTTTCTTTCTAACAACGGCAAAGATCCGAGTATGTCAGACAGCCCTTCTGAAGCAGTGGTTTCTCTTAAAGCAGACAGAGGTACTTCTTATGCCATTTACCTTTTGGTTCTTGATGAACTCACAGCGGCTTACAATGAGCTGAGAGCTGAGAGCGTGGGGCTTTCCATTGATGATTACACAAATCTGGACAAGAAAAAGCCTGAGCAAAATGCACTATATGAAAAGGCCAGAGAAATCTATCCATATCGTTTGTCCGAAGCAGAACCTACTAAGATCGGAGGATAATTATGAAAATCAGAAAAAAGAAAGCACCAGCACAGCAGGCTATTTCTACTGCATCTCTTCCTGACATCGTATTCATGCTCCTATTCTTTTTTATGGTGACAACCGTACTTAGAGAAACCACGATCATGGTGGAGCAACGCATTCCTATGGCTGATCAACTACAAAAGTTGGAAAACAAATCTCTGGTAAGTTACATCTATGTAGGAAAGCCTAAACAGGTCGATCTATATGGTAAAGAGCCTAGAATCCAGGTAAATGATGTTCTCATACAGCCTGATGCAATTGTCAACTGGGTTGAACAAGAGAAATCTAAATTGTCAGAAGCTGAACGTGATCTTATCACCATTTCTCTCAAAATTGACCGGGAGGCAAAGATGGGGATCATCACCGACCTTAAGGAAAAGCTAAGGGAAGCCAATGCGAGGAAGATCAATTATTCTGCCTCAAAGAAGTTTGAATTGTAATTTGGAGGGCCCCAGGGCCCTTTTTTTATGACCATGAAGTCGAACTTAAAGACCATTAACAGTTGGTGCCTGTATGATTGGGCGAATTCTGTGTATTCACTGACCATCACTACGGCTGTATTCCCGATTTATTATGCGGCAGTGACCACAAAAGAAGATGGCTCAGGTATGCTAGATTTTTTTGGTATAAGCCTCCAGAATACAGTTTGGTATAGCTATACACTTTCACTGGCGTTCCTCATAACTGTATTGCTCAATCCACTGCTCGCAGGTGTTTCAGACTACTCCGGTAAACGTAAAAGGTTTCTTTACTTTTTTGCGGGTGTTGGGTCATTGTCTTGTTGCGGATTATTTCTCTTCACAGGGGCTAATGTTGGATTTGGCCTTTGCTTTTTTGCCTTTGCAACTTTTGGATACGCTGGTTCACTAGTGTTTTACAATGCTTACCTGCCAGAAATTGCTTCTGCATCTGAAATGAACAGAGTGAGTGCAAAAGGCTTTGCCTGGGGGTATATCGGAAGTGTTATCTTGCTGATTGTGAACTTGTTGATTATTCAGTTTCCGGCTTGGTTTGGTATCCCTCAAGGCACTTTAGCTGCACGAATCAGTTTTTTAATGGTGGGTATTTGGTGGTTAGTTTTCGGTTGGTGGGCGATTCTTGGCCTTCCGAAAGACCAGAAGAAGTCATTCCGTTTTGCTCAATTGGCACAGGGTTACAAGGAAATTCAAAAGGTAAGTAAGGCATTAATCAATGAAGGGAACATATTGTTGTACCTGGCAGGTTTTTTCTTCCTTAGTATGGGCTTCCAAACCATCATGTACCTGGCAACGATTTTTGGTTCCAAAGAGCTTAGAATACCTGAAAGCGGCCTAATTGGAGTTGTACTGATTATACAATTGATTGCCATTGTAGGGGCTTATCTGATCGCCAGAATTGGGGAGCGAATAGGTAATTTGATGGTCATGCAAATACTGAGTATTGCTTGCCTGCTGTTTTGCTTTGCCGCCTACTTCATTGATTCTGCTCTACAGTTTTATTTCCTGGCACTTGCTGTAGGATTAATCATGGGTGGTTTACAAAGCATTGCGAGAAGTACTTTCTCTTTGTTTATAAGCGGATTAAAAGATCACGCCTCGTATTTCAGTTTTTATGAGCTGGTAGAAAAATTGGCCATCGTCATCGGAACAGCCTCTTACGGCCTGATTGAACAATTGAGTGGATCAATGCGAAACAGCGCACTCTTTCTGGGGTTCTATTTCATTCTATCTTTCGGGCTGCTCTTTGTTCTCAATAGAAGAAAACCATTCAAAGTTCAACTAACAGCTTTATTTTAAAAATGCAAGACGAGTTTGTTGATGCTGTTGAGTATTTGAGTCATTGGCTCGAACAGTTCAAAAGGCCTGGATCAGAGTATCCTGATTCTGAACTTCAAACAAACGCTAAAACTCAGCTTGATGTTAATAAGGCTATCAATGATTTTAAAGTGTTAAGCTCTGAGCACAAACAGGACTCAACAGTTTCTTTTCTGGTGATGATCTTAGTTGACAAGGGGTGGGTGCCTTACAGAGCTGTGCTCAGGTATGAGTTTAAGCAACCTTTGCTTCAAAGTTGGAAAGTAATCCAATTCGATCAGGAAAGGATCACCCACCCAATTATGGACATCTGATTACATCCTTGGCGTATCAAATCGTTTACGCTCGACCTGAACCTTGTTTTTCTTGATATACCTGTAAGCAATCGATATCTCAGTTGCTCCTCTGCCGTTGGTGTACTTTTGAAGAGATGAATTGTTGAGGTCAAAACTCAGGATAGCTGTGACATGCTCTGTGTTAATTCCGGCTGCGAAAATAAAGGCATCTGAGAATCTATACCATGCCCCGCAAATGAAGTCGGTTTTTGCCCAAATCCCTTTGGCCTGATGATGATGCCCTCCGGTATGTTTGTTTTGACTGATTAAAAACGATACACCTGTATTGATTTGAACAAGTCCGGCTTGTTGAATGATGATAAAGTTTGGAGAAAAAACTACTCCCCTGTGACTAGGAACATCAAGCCTGCCATGAAGTTTGTAAACTGGGGGCAAAGGTAATTTGTTGCCTTCTAAAAATGACTGATTAGGTCGGTTGAGGTGAAATCCTGCAATGCCTAGCTGCAAATGTTTGATCCTGGCTTTTTTACCAAATTGAGCATTCCAGCTACCTCCGATACCTACATCAGCGACTAACTTGTTTTCTAAAAAATCAGACTCTCCACTAGGTTGATTGGGGTCAAGACCAACTCCAATACGGTATTGATTTCCCCAGCCGGCTGCAAATGAAGACGTTTTCTGAACCGCCCCTAGTTGCATTCCAAAGGTGAAATGCTGAGGCAATTTGCTCTTTAAGTTTAAAATATAGCCAAAGTTTCCATTGAAGCCAGTATTGATTAGCTCTCCATCTGCAGCGGCATCTCTAACTAGAGAGAAACCAACACCGCCCCAGTTTTCTTCTTTTTTTGCTTTACTAAATAGAGGATGGATAACAGAAAACTGCGTAGAAACAAATGGGTCGCCAAGGGCTGTCCATTGTGTACGGTGAACTCCGCTAAATGAAGTATGAGGCTCTGCTGCTGCAAATGTTGGGTTTAAATACAGTCTGGAGGCAAAAAATTGAGAGAACTCAAAGTTTTGACCAAATGCCTGACTTCCAAGGCTTATTAAAGCTGCCAAAAAAATAGGACGCAGAATAAAGGCAGGTTTCATGAGCAGTTATCGAATCAAAATGACGGTACCTGACTTTTTAATTGAGCTGCCGTCTTCAAATCTTCCTTCAAATGTGAAGCTATAAACACCTTGAGGTAATTCTTCTCCGGCATTATTCAACTTGCCATTCCAGCCTTCAGTTTGCATTTGATCAAGACTTGTTGATTGAAAAACGACATTCCCCCATTTACTGTACACATTAAAGCTGAGATCCTCAGTATCTATCTTGGTACCGAAAATTTTGAGAGCAGCATTTTCAGTAATAGTAGAGGAGGGACGGAAATACCTGGGTATGTACAAGATATTACGACTAACAAGATTTACGCTATCTCCCGGAAGTGCAAAGGTGACGATTGTAGCTGTATCCGGAAGACTGATACAGCCTTTTTCGTCAATCACGATCACTGTGTACT
Source organism: Cytophagaceae bacterium (assembly GCA_027488815.1). Classification (GTDB taxonomy): domain Bacteria; phylum Bacteroidota; class Bacteroidia; order Cytophagales; family JAIYAX01; genus JAIYAX01. Next base: position 179,844 of record JAIYAX010000025.1, read on the forward strand.
GTTTCAAGCCAAGAGAGGCTATGCTCCCTGTAAAAATGATTTGAGCACTGTCATTGTTTGAAATGTTGACATTATTTGGAGACCATTCATACAGATAAACACTGCCTGTGCCTCCACTGCCTTCTGCGGTAATTGGAAGCGAATTGAAAACCCTTACACTATCAAATTTTGGATTAACTGTGACCACCGGATTGGATCTTGTGCCAATACTAACTGAGTCGGATCGGCTGCAGCCTGCTCCATCTCTTACTGTTACCCGGTAGATCAAAGGCAGAGCTGAGGCTGCTGGGCTGGCTATAGGATTTGACAAGTTGGGATTGCTTAGTAAGGGTGCGTTTCTGTTCCAGCTAAACTGATAAGGAGCAATCCCTCCAAATACATTTGTGTTGAGCGCATAGGTTCGACCTTCACAAAGGACTGTATCTGGTTGGGGAATAATTACATTAAGTGAATTTACAGTGATCGGAAAGCTTGCTGTTCCAAAACAACCCAGAGCATTAGTCGCTCTCAATTGGTATGTTCTTGAGCTGACAGCTAAAATGCTTGTGTTGTTGCTCAAGGAATCAAACACCCCTGTGCCTGGTATCCAACGATAAGTAAATGGTGGGTTGCTGCCGGTTGCTGTCGCATTGACCTGTATAACAGAGTCAGGACAAACATTAGCGATGGATGGGCTGATTGACACATTGATGGGAGGAGTTACGGTAACAGTCACAAAAGTGGTATCTGTATTACATTGAACGATGGACTGGTCTGCTACAATCAATCGGTAGGTAGTGGTACTGCTGGGAGTTGCAACCGGATTGGCAATAAATGGGTTTGATAAAGAGGCTATAGGTGTCCAGCTATAGGTTACAGGCAGATTAGCAGAAATCAAAGTGGCATTTAAAGTTAAAGAAGTCCCGTTGCAGATGGTCGTATCATTGGTAATCGAAACTACCGGCCCTGAAGTGGTAATTACCTGAATAGTATCGGTAAAGGAACATACCAGTGTCGCTGCAGTACGGGATATCCTCAACCAATAAGTTCCCGCAGTGCTGGCTATAATACTGTTTGCGGTAGATCCGGTGTTCCATAATCGGCTGATAGCACCCGTTCCTGGTATACCAATTGGCTGAGAAAGCGTTGCAACATCGCCCGGGCATAAAAATTTGTCTACTCCTAATGAAAATACAGGCTTTTCGAAGGATTTCACGAACACACTATCCCTCAAGTAGGCATTACCCGGTCCAGTGGCTGTTACAAAATAGAAAAAACCATTTAGTTCAGTAGTCAGAGAATAAGAAGTGGTAGTGCTTAAGGTCGTAACAGAATCAAACTCTATAAACCAACGGTAATTGCTCAAGCCCTGAGTGCAGGTTAAAGTTAATGTATCACCATTACAGAAGGTTTGGGCATTGTTTCCATTAAGAATAAACAATTGAGCACTAGCCTCCTTTGAAAAGTAGAAACAGATCAATGTCAACAACAGTACCCTGAAAATCCTGCTCATTTTGTGTGCAAGTTAGCGAATCCTATGCAGTACATAAGATTCCCTATTTGATGCAGTTTAATTACCTAATCAGGGTAACGCTTCCCTGCTTTTTAAACGGACCAGTAAATTCCCCGTCCAATCCACTATAAATAACGATGTAAGGATAAGTGCCTACGGGCATAGGTTCTCCCTTATAGTTGCCATCCCAGCCCTCTGTTATATCAGTAGCATGGAAAATGGCCTCACCCCAACGGTTAAATATAGTGATCGAGAAATCTCTGAAGTAATTTCCAAAGACCCTGAAAGTGTCATCCTTACCATCGCCATTTGGTGTAAACCCAGTAGGCAAAAAGACCCTTGGGTTACACAAATCCTGAACAAATAAGCTATCCATCGTAGGACAATTAAACTGGTTGAAAACAGTTAGCCTGTAATAGCCCGAGTCAGTTGCATAGAAGGTAGATAAAGTATCAAAAGAGTCGGCTCCTGCACCTTCCCATAGATAGCTGCTGAAACCGGGTACGGTTATGGCCAAAGAGTCTTCGTCATCTTTACAATACTTCAGTTTCTCCGGTAAAATCAATTGTGGTAAAGGGTTGAATACCAAATTAAAAGTATCGTTGGCAAAACACTGCCCTATGCCGAACCGAACCGTATAACTACCCGGTTGAGTAGCATTTAAGATGCTGTCTCTTTCATTTTCTATCAACAATCCATCTCTAAACCAAGTGTAAACTCCGGTTCCAGAGAGGCTGTCCCTATTGGTAGGTATCACAGTTACCGGCAAACCTAAACCTTGACATCCGGAAGTGTCTGTAGCATTAAGGATAGGTTTTACAGTAGATTTTAGCACTAAAGTATCTCTACCAGTACAGCCAAGCACATCCGTCACAGTTACAACAAACACCTGATCCACTGTTGGATCACTATCTGCAATGGTGTCAAACTGAAAATCACTATTGATGATAAACAGATTGTTTGTAGTCCACAAATAAGTTGCACCTAATATCGGGTTGACCTGCAAGCTCACCGTATCACCAAAACAAACTGTTTTGTCCTCTCCCACAAGCACTGGAGGTAAAGTCACATCTGTAAAGGCTTCATTGGAACAAGAGGAGAAGAAATAGAGGATTCTATGCTCACCCGGCTTTTCAAGTTTATAGGTTGAGTTATTTGCTCCAAACAATATGGTATCGTTTCTAAACCACTGAAACACTCCTGCCACCGGCGGAATATTGATCGGGAATGAGTTGATCACCACAGAGGTGTCAAAGCAGAAATGTGGATCCAATGTGAACGAAGGAGCATCGATCACCCGAATGCCAACCGTATCCTGAGAACTACAACCCAAATTGTCAATGGCCTCCACTACAAATGCTGTGTCATTATTCGCTCTGACAGATACGAGCGGGCCCTGAGCGATAACAAATCCTGAAATGGTCTTCCAGCGGTAGCTCACGTTGGTTGTTCTGAATGAAGCAAGTAACACATCATCACCACGGCAAACAATTTGATCCAGACCTGCATCCGCAAATGGAGGAGGTACGATGTCTACCTCCATTTCTCCTAAGCTTGTAGGGCAAGAGCCTGAAGCGACACTTGTTAAAGTGAATTTGATCTTTCTTAATGCAAAATCATTAGCTGAAGGAACATAAAGAGGATCAAGCAAGGTGTTGCTGGTAGAGAACTGACCGGATCCTGTGGTTGTCCATACTCCTCCGGGTGAATTGAGAATGCTTCCGCTTAGTTGGTAAGCACCCTCCTGAAGACAAAGGTCAGATGGGCCGGTACTTACTACGGGCAATCTTTGTAAAGTATATGTTACCTGATCCGTTTGCGCTTTGCATTGACCTGGAAGTGTGCTTAACGTAAAGGTGATGCTGCTTCTTGCACGATCTGCCAGTGTTAGCTGATAATTTGAAATTAACGAATCTTCGCCTGGTAAATAAGTGCCAGTCCCATTTGAGCTCCACAAAGTTCCTATGGCTTGATTTACAGATCCTGCTAAACTGATGGAGACAGCATCTTCACAGATCGTTTGATCAGGCCCTGCATTTACCACTGGAGCTGAAATAAACTGAATGAGTTGCGTAGTTGTCACTGCCTGGCACAATCCATTTCCGCTCGTAGTTGCAGTTAGCACTACATTGCCTGCACTCTTGTCGGCAGCACTTGGGTAATAGTGAGCATTGGTCGAAGTCACACTAGGCAAGAAGATTCCAGTTCCTGTGCTAGTCCAAATTAACCCGGCGGCTCTAGTAATTTGAGCCGTAATGGCTATCGAGTCGACATCAGAACAAATCAATCTCAGACTGTCTGTGGTGATTAGTGGTGCACCTAAAATGGTAATTACCAAGCCATCATTTACAGAGTTACATGTTCCGTTGCCATCTGTTGTGAGGGTAAGTCCAACAAACCCGTTTGCTATGTCTTGAGCAGAGAGCTGGTAAATCGCATTTCGGTCAAAGGCGTTTGGTGAAAACGTGCCCGTACCACTTGAAGTCCAGATACCACCTGTTGCAACGGTTATCAATCCACTCAGTTGAACATTTGGCTGATCAGCACAAATGGTATCGTCTGGACCTGCGTTAACCGTTGGGGTAGGAGTGAAGATCACCTTAATCGAGTCTGTTACAGAGGCACACACATTTGTAGTAAATGAGGTGAGCCTGATAAAAATAGAGTCCTGAGCCTTATCACCCGCAGTTGGCTGGTAAAAGCCGTTAAGAGAGTTAATCGTTGGCAAAAAGGTTCCTGTACCTGTAGTAGACCAGAATCCGCCTCCTGCATTTAAGATCAATCCACTCAAAGGAACCAGGCTGGCATCTTTACAGATTTCAACATCAAAACCTGCGTTTACCTGAGCAACGGGTTGACTATTGAACAAAATCGTTGAGATGGCAAAGGCAGAGTCACATGCGCCATTTCCTGTTGTAATCACCATCAGACTCACTGCATTTGCATCGTAATCAGCTTGAGAAGGGAAGTACAATGGGTTCGAAATATTGGGGTTACTAAAGGTGCCCGTGCCGCTGCTGATCCACTTTACGCCGCTTGCATTAGTGAAAGTAGAGCTCAACAAAATGGACGTCGTATTTTTACAAATGTCTGTGAAATTCACTGTTGAGACAGTTGGAAGGCGTCTGATCCGTACAACGGTACTATCAAGTGCAGGCCTACAGGTTCCATTACCCAGAGTAACCATTCTGAAAATCAACGAGTCTCTTGCTTTATCCGCAGTTGAGAATTGATAAACAAGGTTACTAATAAAAGGGCTAGTACTGAATATCCCAGTTCCTGTGCTTGACCATTGAATTCCTTGAGCAACAGTGAAAGTAGCAGAAAGGCTTACAGTATTTGAGTTAGCACAAACTGTTTGTAAAGGAATGATCGATTTGGTAACAGTAGGAGTTAAGTTGAGTCTTACCGTATCTGAAAGAGGTCTGCAAATACCAACGCCTGTTGTGGTTGCAATCAGATCAACAAACCCAGCTGCAATGTTAGCTGCTGTTGGTCTATACCAGATAGAAAAAGCATTCGGGCCGTTATTAGGCAAGGCTACTCCGGCAGCTGTCCTCCAGCTTGCACCAGTTGCACGGGTTGTTGTAGCTGAAAAGAGAACACTGTCAACATCTCTACAAACAGTGACATCAAAGCCTGCTGAAAGTGTGGGAGCCGGGTTGATGTAGAGGTTCAACTGATCAGAAGCTGCCGTACAACCAAAATTACTTCCCACAGTTAAGCTTAAAATAACTATTGAGTCTGCTATGTCATCTGCTGATGGCAGGTAGGTGATATTGGCGACTGTACTTCCAGGAGCAAAAGACCCTGTGCCTGTACTTGTCCAGGTAAATCCACTGGCATTGGTGGTACTTGGTGAAATTGAAATACCCGAAGTGTCAGAACAAATGGTTCTATCAGGTCCCAAATTTACCGTTGGTCCTGGTACAAATCGTAAGAGAATACTATCTACTACCGAAGGACATGCTCCCGAACTTGGTGATGTAAGCCTTAATCGAATCTGACCAGCTGTAAGTTCGGCAGGAGTTGGTTGATAGGTTGCATTCAATACTGTGGCTGATGGGCTAAAAGTACCTGCTCCACCACTCCAGGTTCCTGAGGTTCCGGCTCCATTGAGTTGAGCAGGCAAACTGCTCGTGCAAATTGTATCTATTGCTGGTCCGGCATTGATGGCAAGAGCTGAGCTAAATGAAATGACAACAGTATCAGTGGAGGCTAGACAGGATCCCAGTCCCTGAGTTTGATAACTTAATCTAACAAATCCGGCGCTGGTATCAGCTGTTACCGGCTTGTAAAAGACACTTCTGGCGGTATCATTTGGAATGAAAAATCCACCGCCAAGAGTGCTCCATAATCCTCCTGAGGTATTGCTTACAACAGCATTGATATTGATGCTGTCCAGACTTTTACAAACCTGAAAGTCAAAGCCAGTATTTACGGTAGGTGCCCTTGTCAAACTCACCGTAGTGGTTTGTGAGATGTTTGGACAAGTACCATCAGTGATGGCTGTAATAGTAAACAAAAGGCTGCTTTGGGTTCTGTCTGACGTTGAAGGCTGGTAAAACATGACTGCACTTGCAGTATCGCTGATTACCCCTGTACCATTGGTCGTCCAGCGGATCCTTTGGGCATTCGTGAAGCTACCATTCAGGTCGACCGACTCCCCGTTAGAGCACATTTCTTTGGCAGGGCCAGCACTCACGGTCGCTAAGTTTGCAATCCGCACCAGCAAACTATCCGACACGGCGCTACAAGCCCCATTGAGTGTGGTGGTGGCTCGTATCCTCACCAAAGTGTCATTCGCTGCAGGAACGAAAAATACAGTATCTGCTAGTGTATTTGGGAACATGCTTCCAGTTCCTGTAAAAGACCATTGCACCCCACCAGCCTGAGCATACTGAGCCCGAATTCTAACTCCACCGGAGTTGCGGCAAATTGAGGTGTCATTACCAATTTCCAAAGTGGGTAAAGGCTGGATAATGATCTGCATGGTGTCCCTTCTGGTTTTGCAAATTCCAGAACCATCAGAGCTTAGAATCAATCGAACCTGACCCGCTGCTCTGTCTGTAGGTGATGGGAAGTATTGACCATTTAATGTTGTGTTGAAGGGATCAAAGCCACCTGAACCAAGTGTTGACCAAACACCACCGTTTGCATTGGTTACAGACCCATTAAGGTTTACAGCTGCAGTGGAGCGACAGATGGTTTGATCAGATCCTGCATTTACGATAGGTGCCCTTCTGATACTGACATCAATAAACTGACTTACGGTGTCGCAAAGGCCGTTACCGGTTGTGAAGAATGTGATTCGCACAATTCCGCTGGCGATATCAAGTGCAGAAGGTATATAAGTGGTGAAAAAGCCGGTATCAGCAGGTGAGAAAACACCTGTTCCTGAACTTCTCCAAATCCCGCTTGAGGCAACGCTAACTAATGCTGTTAACGGTACTGCATTGGTATCGCTACATACTTCTTTGTTACCTCCTAAATTAACGGTTGGTATTGGCGTAATGGTAATCAGCAAAGTGTCGGATGGTGGAGGTGTACAAGGTCCATTTGCTGTGCTGGTTAGGATGAGGCGTGCAAAACCACTTTGTCTTTCGGTAAGGGTTGGTACATACGTGGCATTGAGGTCAAAAGCATTCGGGAAGAAATTGCCGCCTCCTGTGCTGTTCCACACCCCTCCGCCCGCATTAGCAACGGTACCGGAAAGTGGTATACCCAACGTTGAGGCACATATCGTGATGTTTGTTCCTGCATTTACAATGGGTGCTCTCAAAATCCGGACTTTCATGGTGTCTATTGCCGGTGCACAATTGGGAGAATTTCGTGTAGCAGCCCAAACAAATAGGCTATCTCTGGCACGGTCGGCAGTTGATAGCACATACACAGCATTGGGGTCAAGACTGTCAGGGCTGAAGGTTCCTGTGCCATTTGTTCTCCACAAAACCCCTCCTGCCTGGGTGAAAACTGCATTCAGAGCAAGAGTTGTGTTTGTTTCGCAAATTTCAACATCCAGACCAACGGAAATGGTAGGCTCCTCAGCAAAACGGATGCTGATGGCATTGGAGTCTGCTGGGCAAATACCTACACCTGTAGTGGTCAACCTCAAAGAAACAAATTGTGCCTGCCGATCGGCAAGGCTTGGGAGATATGCTGCATTGAGGGTGTTGATATTGGGGACAAATTGCCCTGAACCACTACTAGTCCATCTACCTCCGGTAGCGTTTTGAACAGATCCTGCAAGTTGAATGGTGTCAACATCAGTACATACGGTGTCTCCTATACCCGGATTGGCAGATGGCAAAGGTTGTAAGGTGATAACCACTGAATCAGTCCTTGCCGCACAAACACCATTCCCAATGGTTGATAAATAAAGTTTTACGGAACCGGTGTCAATATCAGCCGCTGAAGGGATATACATTCCGGTAAGGGCATTGTTGTTAGGAGAAAAAATGCCAGACCCTGCACTACTCCATTGACCTCCAAGTGCAACAGTTACTGCGCCATTTAACAATACCTGAGGGTTTGCCGAACAAAGGATTTGATTGGTTCCCGCATCTACCGTCGGAGCATCAGCCAAGTCAAAAACTACAGTGTCTCTTGACGGCTGGCAAGTTCCATTTCCGGTTGTGGTTAGCACCAAAACAACCCTTTGTGCAAGTCTCTCCGCCGCTGTCGGGGTGTAGGTTCCGTTGAGCGAGTTGATCGAAGGGCTAAAAGTACCAGCGCCAGGGCTTGACCAGCTTCCTCCTGAAGCAACTATTACCGATCCATTCAATTGAAGATTTGCTACATCTTCACATAATTCCTGATCGGTGCCAGCATTGGCTTGCACCGCCGTTGTCACCACTACCCTCATGGTATCGGTCACATCACTACATCCGTTTCCTGCAGGCACTCCAAGTACAAGATCAACAAATCCGTTTAGTTTGTCAGTTGCCGAGAATCGGTAAAAGCTGTTGGGAGCGTTAGGGTTTGAAAAATTTCCTGTTCCTAAAGAAGTCCAGGCACTAAATGGTGCATTGTTAACAGAACCGTTCAATTGAATACTATCACGATCTCCGCAAACGGTTTGGTTGGCTCCGGCATTAACGGTAGGTCCTGTTCGAAGTGTGATTAAAACGGTGTCGGCTACCTGAATACAATTTGGATTGGGATTAGTGATCAGCCTCAACCTTACGAAGCCATTTAAAATCTCACCCGGAGAAGGTTGATAGGTGGCGTTCAGAGTTGAAGAATTAGGTAAAAAAGTTCCGTTTCCTCCAAACCAGGTAGCAACTGATCCAGAACCTTGCAGTTGAACAGGAAAATCATTGCTGCAGACAACTTTATCCGGTCCTGCATTTACACTTGGATTCGCAGTAAAGCTGATCACCATAGTTGATGAGTCAGCATTGCAAAGCCCATTACCTGTGCTGGTGAGGGTGAGTACAACAAACCCGCTATTTACATCAGCTGCACTAGGGCTGTAGGTGGCATTCAAAACATTCACATTGGGGCTGAAGCTTCCGGTACCTGAAGTTTTCCAAGTGCCTCCCGTAGCTCCAGTGACAGTACCATTTAGCACCACATTGGCAACCCCTCCACAGACTGTTTGATTCGGGCCAGCATTGGCATCTGGGCGGTTAAGTACTTGAACGGTGCGGGAAGTGGAGGTGGCAAAGCAACTTCCGTTTTGCCTGGTAGTCACACCAAGAGTAAAACTTCCGGCAGTTAGTTCTGCCAGAGTAGGAAGGTAAGTAACATTCGCACTATCAGGACTAGGAACGAAAAGTCCTCCGTTTCCAGTCCAGGTAACTCCCCCGGCAATCGTGAAAGATGCCTGAAGTGATACATTAGGATTATCGATGCAGACCTGGGCGGGAGCATTTACGCTTAAAGAAGGACCATTTGAGAAGTTAATTCTAACGGTATCAAAATCAGGGCTACAAAATCCATTTCCTGTAGTACGAAGAACTAGTCTTACAAAACCCGCATTGATTTCATTTGAGTCCGGTGTATAAGTTGGGCTAAGGGTGTTTCTTGAAGGGGTGAAAGTGCCAATACCTCCGATCCAGCGACCACTTCCTGCGTTGAGCACACTTCCTGATAAAGAAACAACAGGGTTGTTTTTACACAGCGTTTGGTCAGGTCCTGCAGTTGCTTCGGGACCAGGCACAATTCTGATCCGGATACTGTCATTTACAGGTAAACAGTTATTACCAATAGACGAAGTAGTAAGGGCTAGAGTTACTCCTCCGGCTAATATCTCTGAGGCCGAAGCCGTGTATTGGGTGCTTAATGAGTCAGCACTTGGGTTAAATGTACCCGTTCCATTTGACCAGGATCCTCCGATACCTCCGGATATGGTTCCATTAAGGGTTGCGACAGGTAAGTTGGTGCAGACATCAATGATAGCGGGACCAGCATTTACCGTTGGTGGCTCGGTAAAAGTAATGGTCAAAGAATCGTTTAATCCGTTACAGGTGACGGTATTCACTCTGAAATACAGTTTTACAGAGCCAGCTATTAGTTCAGCAGGACTTGGAGTATAGGTAGCTGCGAACTGATTAGGGGGATTGGGATTAAAAGTTCCTGTACCTCCAGACCATAGTCTTGATGCGGTCGTTCCGCTCAGGGAGGAGCCAGTTAAGCTTACGACAGGGTTATTCTTACAGACATTCTGATGTGGGCCTGCTTCAGCTCTAGGGGCACTTCCAATAATCACCTGCACACTATCTACTTGCGGAGTACAGGCCGATCCAGTAGTGGTCAGGTACAAAAAGATAATGGTTGAAGCGATGTCATTAGGGCCAGGTTCATAAGTGGCATTCAGCGCATTCACACTTGGAACAAAAGTTCCGTCACCGAGGGTGCTCCAAAATGCACTTCCGCCTAAAGTCACACTTCCGTTTAGATTGACAGTCGCATTTGTTTCGCAGACGTTGACAGCAGGGCCTGCCTCAGGTCTTGGTGCTGCCGTGATGGCATAGACTACTGTATCTCTTACTGCCAAGCAGCCATTACCGGCATTAGTGGTATAAACAAGGGTAACAAACCCGTTAATACTATCTTGATTTGAAATTAGATACTGTGTAGATGGCTGTGTGTTATTTGGAAAAAAGCTGCCGCTTATACCACCCGACCAGGCTCCGGTAAAGCCCGGACTTACAATAGCTGTTAAGTTAAGCGTGTCCTGAAAGTCACATATCAAAGCATCTGGACCTGTGTTTACACTTGGTGGATCAGAAAAAGTAACCAGAACGGTATCTCTTTCTGGAACGCAAAAGCCATTTCCTATGCTCGTTAGAATTAAACGAGCCGATCCCAAAGCCAGCTCGGCTACTGTTGGAGTGTAGATTGCATTTAGCGTACTGTCATTGGGTGTAAATGTGCCCGCACCACCTGACCATCTGCCTCCAACTGCAGTTGAGGAAGGTGCACCTGTAACTGATACTTGCCCGTTTAGTTGAACTTGAGGATTGTTCTTACAAGCTGCAATATCAGAACCGGCAATTACGGCAACAGGATCAATGATGTCGATAAAAACACTATCAATATCAGGAGCTAAACAAGGCGCTATTCCTCTGGTGACGTACCTTATGTACACCCCTCCTGCATTGATGTCTGCCTGTCCGGGTACAAAAATGGCATTTGCAGCAGAGCTGTCCGGTAGGAAAGACCCAGTACCGCCCGCCCAATAAGCACGGCTTCCACCTGTGAAAGATCCTGATAATTGAACATTTGGATTGTTAAAACAAACTGTATCTCCTGGACCTGCATTTGAATTTGGCCTTGGAGCTAAAGTTACCCTCATGGTATCTGACTGAGCTGGGCAGCCACCGGTGTTGGTTGAGGTAAGGACAACCCGGGCAAACCCATTCGCAATATCAGTTGGGGAAAACTGGTAAGTGGCAGTTAAGCTACTGTCATTTGGGCTAAATACACCACCTGTAGTTGATGAAGTCCATCGACCCGTAGTCGCACCTATTGTAACAGATCCATTGAGAGGTATTGTTGCACTTGAGGAGCAGATGACCGTATCGTTGGGAACCAATGGCGGATTGAAAACATTGGCATCAACAAGTGTGATAAAATTGGGTATTGATGCATTGGTAGATCTTATGGATGCAAACCACCAGGTATTAATCGAGCGCACATCTCCCCAGTTGGAGGCCGGTGTAACACCGTTTGGTGCAATATTTCCACTCCAATTGTGGCAGCCTCCGGGGTTATTGCAACCTATAAACGGGTTTCGGGTACCTCCGGCAATAAGGGTATCATCCCAATAAAGTCTGGGCTGCGGCCCGAGCGGCCTAGTCAAAAACACCCGGTAGCCAAATTGATGGTTCTCTACGTCAAATAGGGGTAGGTGGGTAAGACCGTTGTAATAATCTACGGTAATGGGTATCACCGTGCCCGGTGTGATGAGCACACCTAGGCCATTTCGACTATTCCAGGGGACGCAGTTGGCGCCGCTGTCGACTTGTGCATTGATGATGACGTCCGCAGAGTTTTCCTGATAGCCAGGTATTCCATTCAGTTCAAGAATGATATCAACTGTACCCGCTTTGTTCACGAAAATATTTATGCAGCGACTTGCCGGGTTACATCCACTGATGCTAGGAGGAGCCGTAATATCTCCAAGCACCCCGGTAGGAAAACAGGTGCTGTCCGGATTATTCAGGAAGATGGGATAATCGGGGAAGGTAAAATTACCGGATCTTGAACGGCGGTCATTGGTCGTATTTCCAGTATTCGTACAGCCTCTGCCATTGGCTGAAATAATAAATCCAAAAGGTTGAATGCCATTGAAATCCAACTCCGTAACTACTCCGTCTGGAGCATACATGAACATCCGGGCATTGTATCTTGCTGTAAATGAACCTAATGTCAAATCCCAGGCTTTGGCCCAAAGACGCCCCCTTCTGATGGTGCTTGTGGCAATATCAGCTACAGTAATATCAAAAAGGTCAAATCTCCGAGCCCCTATGGTGTTTACTGTTGGACTGTTAGCATTGAACTCTATGTAGTAATTACCAGTCATTGTTGGGGTATAACTGAGTGCATTGTAACCCCCAGCTACCAAAGCAGATGGCCCAGCTACAGCTTGAGCATAAGTGTTGATAAGTCCAGGTGCAGCGGCTGTAGGGATTTGCACAGGTCCAAATACGATGTTGCCAAGTGGATCTCGAACCCTGAAAAAGGTAACCTGGGCGATATTGGATGTGCGGAAGCCAAAATACATTCGCTCCCCAGGGCGACAGATGTTAATATACAAACGGCGGTTGGAGTCTGCTGCATAGGTCATGAAGATTCGGGTAGGCTGCACGGAGGGATCCCAGATTTGCATAAATCCGGCATCGGTAGCCAAAGGCCTTAGTTCACGTGTACCCTCTGCTTTTGCTTGTATGCAAGCCAACAGGATGATAAAAAGAAGAAGTAGCGATCTGAGTGAAGGAATGGGTCTGGTATCAGGATCCATTGGACAAACGTTAAGGAAGAACTTGATTAAGCGTTTACTAATCGTTTCTTTTAATGCCTCCTTGAGGAATTTAGTAAATCGATTTGGCATGTTTACGTGACGAAGCAGTGTAGGGTTGAGATGAACGGATTGTTTCAAGCAAGATTAACCTTGTCTGATTGAGTTGAAAAAAAGGGGAGGCAAAAAGTGTATTCGAAAAAAGATTGCTTTAAAGGCATCTCAAGAATTTCATGCAATTGTTTGATTACTAGCTGGTTTAGTATCATTATTCTGAATTTGGTTCAGTTCTGTTAAAACGGCTTCACAAGGTACAAAAAAAGGTTTTTGAAATCATAAATGCGGCATTCAATTAGACAGAAGTGCGGTGACCTTTTTTGGGTGTGTTGAATCATTTGTATCTTGGCCTGCTATTTTATCCTGAATGCCTACTAATCCATCTCTCTTGCAACCCATCAAAACCATGCGTTTTTTGGTTGTATGCTTTATTTTTTCATGCTTTTTCAGTTTTAAGGCTTGGTCTCAGGACATTCAGTTTTCTCAGTTTTATGCTGCGGCTACCTATCTCAATCCGGCCTTTGCAGGTTCTCTTCACCAAAGCAGAGTCCACATGCATCAGCGAATTCAATGGCCTCAGCTAGAGTCAAAATACATCACCTCACTGTTTGCCTACGACAACTACATCGACCGTTATAACAGCGGAGTAGGTTTTATGGCCATTCAGGACTTTCAAGGTGCAAATAACATCAGCTCTACGGAGGCTTACTTGCAATATGCTTATGAACTAAATTTAAGTCGCACATTTAGCTTTCGGGCCGGTTTTCAGGGAGGTATTATGTCCCGTCAAATCAATTACAATAAGCTACTGTTTCCTAGTCAGTTTAATAATCAGGGTTTTCAGGGTGGCGATGTTTCAGCCAATTTGGGTGAAGAAAGAGTTAACTTTTTCGATGTTTCATCAGGGGGGCTTTTGTACAGTGAGCGCCTTTGGGTTGGCTTTAGCGCTCACCACATGAATCAACCCAACCAATCGTTTCTAGGTGGAGTATCCCGCCTTCCAATGAAAATGGCAGCTGTAGCCGGGTATAAAATTTATCTTGATAATAGCTCCGGAAGTTCTCTGGCAAAACGCAGGGCTTACAGTGAAATTTCAATTACACCAACCGTGCATTATAAGTTTCAAGGGAATTCCGATCAGTTGGATGTCGGCCTCTATGGAACCTATTTTCAATTTTTTGGCGGAATTTGGTACCGGGGTATTCCCTTTAAAAAGATTGCAGCAGACATCCGGAACAATGAGTCTGTGGTATTTATTGCTGGTTTAAACTACAAGCGTTTTCGTTTGGGCTACAGCTATGATGCAACCGTTTCTAAACTAACAGAAGTGCGCACTGGTGGTTCACATGAGATCACCCTGGCCTATTTTCATAAGCCAAAACCAAACAAGCGCAAAATGAGGAAAACGCTGCCCTGCCCTCCGGGAGCCGAACAATAAAACGTTAATTTATTGGATCAATAGAAGTTAAAACGGCCGGGATGTATCTCAATCACGGTGTTGACTTTTTTATCATTTAACTTTTTGAGGTTTTCAACATCCTGACTCACCCGCTTTTTTGACTCTTTCTGTGCTGTCTTACTGCTGGCAACACTGGAGGGCTGATTGATGGATTTCTCCTGGAAAAAGTTAGATGAAGTAGGCTTCTTCTTAGCCATAGCGGCTTTCATCACTCTTGATTTTTTGGCCTTACGGGCTCTGTAGTACCGCATGTCGCATGCAGTTGCGAGCATGCCAATCAGACTGATGAATAGAAGCGCTTTTTTCAATGTATGCTTTTGTGGGGTCAAATCTGTCGATTTATCAGTTCAAATCCAAAAAAGTAAACATCAGGGTTTTGAGTAGACCCATTCACCGTTGATCATTACCTTCCAAATCTGAGTGGTTCTGAGTTCGTCAGCCGGACTTTGGAGGATATCTCTGTCCAATACCACCAGATCGGCTTTTCTACCCTGATCCAGATTGCCAAGGCGGTCCTCTTCAAAAATCGAAAAAGCAGCTTGCCAGGTCATTCCGGAAAGGGCATCTTCCCGGCTAATGGCTTCCTCGGATTGAAAACCATCTATCGGAAAGTTATTCGCATCCTGTCGGGTGACAGCCGCATGAAAGCCATACATCGGCCTGATGTCTTCTACCGGAAAGTCGGAGCCAAGAGCCAAAAGCCCTGCACTTTGAAGCAATGAGCGATAGGTATAGGCAGTTTTCACACGTACAGGCCCAAGCCGTTCAGGTGCCCAGTACATATCTGAGGTGGCATGGGTAGGCTGTACCGAGGGAATGACTTTGTATTTTTCATAAAAAATCAAATCGCCGGGATGAAGTACCTGAGCATGTTCAATTCTCCAGCGTTGACGGTTGTCTTCAACCAGATACCTGCTGTAAATTTGAAGCATCAGGCGATTGGCAGAGTCGCCAATGCAGTGCGTGTTGAGCTGAAAATTCTGACCTGCCACCCGACCTGCAATGTTTTCCAGTTTCTTGGGCGGGCTAAGCAAAAAGCCCATGGCCAGTGGCTGATCGTGGTAAGGGTGAAGCAGGCATGCCCCTCTTGAACCCAATGCCCCATCTGCGTATAGTTTATAGGACTGGATTCTGAATCGATCCAACTTTACTTTTCCCTTTTTAGCAAAATAATTCAGGTTTTCTTCATTGGCAGATGCCATAGCGTTTACCCGAATCTTTAGTTTACCTGTTCGATAAAGCTCTTCCAAAAGCTGAAGATCAGCTAAATCAAGGCCGGCATCTGTCAGGTAAGTCAGCCCAACGGCAAGCAAATCCTGCTCGGCTTTCAGCAGTAGACTGATCTTCTCCTCTTTGCTCACCGGTGGAATCACCTTTTCCACCAGTTCCATGGCATTATCGATAAGAATCCCTGTGGGTTGACCAGCATCATCTTTTAAAAACTCACCACCATCAACTTGTGTAGAAGGATTGATCCCGGCTTGCTTCAAGGCCAGCGTGTTGGCCCAGGCTGCATGCCCATCGACACGGGTCAGATAAACAGGGACATCAGGAAAAAACTTATCAAGCAAGTCTCTGCTTGGATAGGCTTTGTTTTCCCAATCATTTTGGTCCCATCCACGGCCGGTGAGCCAGGCTTGTTTGGGGAATTTCGCTTTATGCTCCATCAGCTTTTCGATAATTTCATCGGTGCTTTTGGTGCCGACCAGATTGGCTTGCCTGAGGGTGAGGGCATATCCCAGAAAATGGCAGTGTGCGTCATGAAAACCCGGATAGGCAATTCCGCCCTCTAAGTTGACTTTTGTTGCCTTTGGAAAGCGTTGACTGAGGTCAGCCAGCGATCCAAGAGCCAAGACCATTTCTTTATGGATTGCCATGGCTTCATAACTCTTCCATTGCCCTTTCTGAAAGGAATAAATGGTTCCATTGTGAAGCAGCCTCACCTGACCAAAAGCATGAAAAGCTACCAGATGTATTAGCAGAACTAATCGATATTTCATCTCCGTTTTCTTAATCAAATCTCAAATGTTTAACCGACTCTCCAGAGTTTTCTAGCTCAAGCAGGGCATCGATGCCAATTTCCAGGTGTTTCGCAGCAAAGTTTTGAGTCACATTCAAATCGCTCGCAGCTGTTTTGATGCCTTCAGGAACCATAGGGTTATCCGAAACCAGCAACAAGGCACCATGGGGAATCTCATTGATAAAACCCACCACAAATAGGGTCGCTGTCTCCATATCGATCCCCATCGCCCTTATTTTTGTCAGGTAAGCTTTGAAATCCTGGTCATGCTCCCATACCCGACGGTTTGTGGTGTAAACCGTACCTGTCCAGTAGTCCAACTCATGTTTTTTGATCATTGAGGAAACGGCTCTTTGCAACTGAAAGGAGGGAAGCGCAGGAATTTCCGGGGGTAAGTAGTCATTCGATGTACCTTCACCACGAATGGCGGCGATGGGAAGGATCAAATCCCCCAATTTGTTTTTCTTTTTGAGTCCTCCGCATTTGCCCAAAAACAAAACCGCCTTGGGTTTCACAGCAGATAAAAGGTCCATCACAGTTGCTGCCATGGCACTACCCATCCCAAAATTGATGATGGTTATGTTTCCGTAGGTTGCCGATTGCATGGGTTTATCCTTGCCAAAGACCTGCACATCATATCTCTGGGCAAACATGTCCACATAGTTAATAAAATTGGTGAGCAGCACATATTGGCCAAATTGCTCGATCGGCATGCCTGTGTAACGAGGCAACCAGTTTTTGACGATTTCTTCTTTGCTTAGCATACCTTGATCCATATGGAAACCCTATTTTTACCCGATGGCAACTTTGAATTTCCCAGCTTTTGACTGCAAGATAAAACGTGTAGGGGAGAAGGAGTTTATTTTTGACCCCGTGCGCCGAAAGTTTGTTTCCCTCAGTCCGGAAGAATGGGTCAGGCAACATCTCATCAATTGGTTAATCGTATTCAAAGGTTATCCAAGAGCTTTGTTCAGGCTTGAATGGCACCATCGGCACAGAGGTATGGAAAAAAGAAGTGACTTGCTGGTGCTTGACCGGCAAGGCCTCCCCTGGTTGCTTGCTGAATGCAAGGCCTCACACCTGCCCCTCAACAGCCTAAGCCTAAGGCAGGTGATGGTCTACAATCAACATTTTCATGCTACGGTACTCTTGTTGACCAATGGTTTGCATCATTTGATCTTTCAGAAAAACGAAACAGGGCAATACAGTCAGCTTCAAGACTTACCCGATTTTAAAACTTTTTAAAACCCTTTATGCTGTCAGGAAGAGAAAGTTACCTCCCGTTTATTGCTCTGTTACTCATTTACATCATCGGTATGTTTATCGATGTGATGGATGTGGATGCGTCACAATATGCCTCCATTTCAAGAGAAATGCTGGAGTCAGGTGAGTACCTCAAATTGTACAACCGGTATGAAGATTATTTGGATAAGCCGCCTTTGCTTTTCTGGACGGCTGCACTGAGCAATAAACTTTTCGGCATCTCCAATTTTAGCTACAAACTGCCTTCGGTGCTGTTTACCCTTCTTGGCCTTTGGTCTACGTTCAGGTTAGGTGAGCTTCTTTACAACAGAAGAGCCGGGTATTATGCTGCTTTGGTGTTGGGATCATGTCAGGCCTGGTTTTTAATCAATCATGATGTGCGAACCGATACCATACTTGCAGGGAGCACCATTTTTGCCATTTGGCAGTTGATGGCCTATACCCAGACCAACAGATTAGGCTATCTCATCGGGGCGGCATTTGGCATAGCTGGGGCCATGCTCACCAAAGGGCCCATCGGGCTGATGGTGCCAGCCCTGGCGCTTGGTACCCATTTTCTAATCAGGCAGGAGTGGAGGCAGGTCTTTAAATGGCAATGGCTGTGTATGTTGGCCATCGTAGCCTTGCTCATCAGTCCTTTTTTGTATGGGCTTTATCTTCAGTACGATTTAGAACCGGGTAAAGTCATCAACAGCATGGTGATTAGTTCCGGGATCAAGTTTTACTTATGGACTCAAAGTTTTGGCCGCCTCACAGGTGAGAATTCCTGGAAAGATGACTCCTCTGTGCTCTTCTTTACCCATACCTTTCTTTGGTCTTTTCTCCCTTGGTCTATTTTGTTTCTCATCGGATTTTGGGAGCAGGTCAAAGCTGCCTTAAAGAAGCCAAAGCTTCAGGAATGGATCACTTTAGGAGGCTTTGTACTGCCATTTATTGCATTCTCATTGTCCAAGTTTAAGCTGCCTCACTACATCTATGTGGTTTTTCCCTTGGCTGCGGTCAGCACAGGAGCTTTTGTTGATCGTTTGCTTGATCGTGCCGAACCCAATGATCGTATGAGCACGGTATTTCGATGGGTTCAAGGGCTTATTGTGTTTGTGCTGTTGCTTTTAGTTCTGCTCCTCGTCCTTTATTGCTTTCCAGGAATGGCCTGGTGGATATGGATTGGCTTTACAGGTCTGGCGCTTTCTGCTCTATGGCTGCTCTTCAGGGGGACCAAGGTCAGGAATCATACTATCTGGCCTTCGTTTCTGATGATTTTGGCTGCAAATCTGGCATTGAATGGACATGTATATCCTAAGCTGCTTCAGTATCAGAGTTATAAAAAAGCAGCCCTCGATCTGAGGTCCAAAGGGATTGCTCCTGAGGATATTGTGACGTTTAAAGAAGGGATGCATAGCCTGGATTTTTACAGCAGAGCAATCATTGTAAATATCCAAGACCTGGATCAACTGGGGGAAAGACTGAGCAGGGGAGCCCTTTGGGTGTACACCAATGAAGCCGGTAAGGAGGAAATGGAGACATCAGGCCGTTTCAAAATACAGGATTATCAGAACTACCAGCATTATCATGTCACACAGCTTACGCTTCCGTTCTTGAATCCTGCAACCCGTGCAAAGACCTTGAAAACCAGGTATGTACTGCTTCTGAATATGCAGAAACAGGAATAAATTCAGGCTCATGACCTGAATACACCCTTTCATTCCATTTCATGAGATGGCCCCGGGCAACACCCGGCAATTTTGGCTCACCAACAAAATCAACCCCTCTCATGAAAACCTTTTCTACGCTACTTTTTATCCTCTTGCTTCAAGGCAGGCTTTGGTCACAACCTGTATTTAACATGCAGGATCTTTACAGCACGGGTACCCACTATGTCACGAGGCTGCATACCTGGAATTTGTTTCCATTAGATACCGGCAATGCCGGAGCCAATCAAAACTGGAACTTTGCTCAGACCGTCTTTACCTTGATTGACACGTTGGATATTGTCACCATTGCTCAATCCCCTTTGGGACAGGTACTGCCCGGAGACAGGGTACTGCTGAGAAACAGTGGTAATATCAATGCTGCTTATTTGGGAATAAGTGGAAACACCCTTCTGCATCACGGCGACGCAGGTTCAAGTAGCCAATTGCCAAGACTGCATGGCATGCCACAGATGCAATTTCCATTGACGTTTGGACAAAGCAATTCAGGCCAGTATGCAACCGTAACGGCTTTTTATATTGGGATTCCTTTGGGAACACCTTATGTCGTAGACTCGGTAAGGCGACGAACTGTAACCCATTATCAGTATACGTTTGATGCTTACGGCTCAGTGACTACACCGCTGGGAACATTTACAGCACTGCGCAAACGACTTTGGACCTATGAGGTAGATAGCGCAGATTTCTATCGGGCAGATTTAGGTGTCTGGGTAAATAATGCAGAAAGCAGTGAAGCTGAAGCCCTGACGTTTGAATTTTACACTCCGGGCTTTCAGTTGCCCATCATAAGACTGGTCGATATGGGCAACGACGCCTGGATTGATGAGACGGAGTACCTCTATGTTTTCCCTTTGGGGCTCGAAACACCTGTAATCAATAAGTTGCACGTAAGTCTCTACCCAAACCCAACGAGCGGAATGGTGCATCTTGAGGGAGAACTGGAGCCAAAAGCCAGTGCGACAGTACTCAATGCCGGCGGACAGGTGTTGAAAGAACATTTGTCCATAGGTGAGGACCCTAAGCTTGACCTTAGCCATTTGCCTGCGGGGCTTTACCTCATCAGGGTACAAAACGGAGGTCAAAGCCAAAGCATCCGTTTGCTGAAGGAGTAGACTGAAGACAAATGCGATAGGTATAGTGTATGCAAAGCCCCGAATTGGGGCTTTTTTAGTTTTTGCTAAGTCTTCCTAAGCAGCACGGCTGTGCCGAGTGACGAATAAGTCCTTCTTGCCTACTTAAATTTTTATTTAGCCCAAGCACAACATCACGGGTGCTTGACACTGCTTTATGACTGCTAGAGTACATTTCGAACAGTAAAATATAGACAAATAGAATTTATTCGATATGCCTACAAGATATTCAAAGCTCCTCTGCACCTTGTTTAGTGTTTGGGAACTGGAAAGGCATTAATTCAAAATTTTGTGATAAATGCAGGTATAGAATATAAGTAAATAAAAATATCATATTATAAGTTATTGTGCTGAAAAGTTGTTGTTAACAATTTGATAATTTGTCTTTGATCTGTCTATCCATTTATTTAGCATCATAAGTTACACACTACTAATTCTGTTTCTCTCCCTCCGGAAAGACGTTCCGGTTGTAAACCCTTGAAGAATTTTCATCAACTTTTAAACATAAACACTTCAAAATGAACAAGTTAAGTACCCAACCCCCCCCCCATTTTCAGATTTTTCGGCAAAACTGCCGGAACAATTGACCTAAGTGTCATTAGCAAACACAGCAAAATGATCGTTTGTGCAGCAGTCATGTTTTATTCGTTGAATGCCGAGGCGTAGACACAGTGGCTCGGGTCGTCAACTGATATAAATAATATTTATAGAACAGGAAACGTAGGGATTGGAACTACAACCCCAAATTTTCCTTTGTCATTTGGAACTGGTGTGGCAAATACCAAAATTGCACTTTATGAAAATAACGCAACAGATGTTTATGGAATAGGACTTCTAGGTTCACAATTGCGTTTTCATGTTGGCAATTCAAGTGCAAGATTTTCTTTTTTAAGTTCAGCAACAGGTGGAGCAGAAGTAATGACAATTAGGGGCGCAGGAGGCATTGGTTTAAACCAAATTAATCCAACATCAACACTATCAGTAAATGGTGGTGTGGCGATTGGGAGCACATTTTCGTCTAATTTTATTCCTGTTGCTAATAATTCGCTTGCAGTACAGGGTTCTATTAGCATAGGTACGATAGGACAGGTCGGTCTTTTGGAAATGGAAAATCCAACAAATGGTAGTAATCCTTTCTTTAGATTGTTAAGTGGAACTTCTGATGAAAGTACGCTATTGGTAGGTGTTTCTGCTGGAGCTGCTCAGTATTTCGGCATTTCCCAAAGTCGTGATATAATAATAAAAAACTATGGTGCTGGTACCAATAACTTGATTATTGCAAACGAGCGTCAAGGAAAAGATATCCTTTTTGGTGTTTCAAATCCTGGTGCTAAAGAAGTAATGAGGATAACTTCAACTGAGAATGTGGGAATAGGAATAACTGCACCAACCTCTAAATTTCATGTAGTCGGCAATGGAAGGATATCGGGTTCAGTTGCAGCTGGTAATGCGAATAATCTTGTGGCAGGAGTTAACTCTTTGGTTGGTGGTGATGGATCTTCTGCAAGTGGTGCTGGTGCCTTGGCTTTTGGTGGAAATACCTTGGCCTCAGGCAGATATTCTGTAGCACTTGGCGGGGATCAAGCACTAGGCACAAAGGCAACAGGAGATGGTTCTGTGGCAATTGGCAGTGGCGGGATCACTGCTTCTGGAATTAATTCAATGGCTGTTGGGATAGGAACACTCAACAATTCGATCAGCAATAGTTTAATGGTTGGTTTTAACAATACAGTAAACACGCCTACTTTGTTTGTTGGAACACCTTCTGCTGGGCAAAGTATTGGAAATGTAGGGATTGGAACCAATAGCCCAACAGCAAGACTACATGTTCAAGGTAATACAACTGCCGGATTATTTTCTCCTTCTGCAAGCTCTGGAGCTTTAGCTTACGGAGTTGACGTAAGGGCAACAGGAATTACTTCCGGGGTCACCAATGGTTATGGAGTTTCAGCCGTCTTGAATGGGACAGGGCCTTCGACGTACTATTATGGGCTTTATTCATATAGTGATACCTTATGCTTCTCACAATTTAATTATGGCACTTATTCGGGAATTCAGAATACCGGGTCAACCAAGAACTATGCAGTCTATGGTGACATTATTTCACCAAGCCCAACGAATGAGAATTATGCCATTTATGGAAATGCCGCAATGTCATCTTCAGCTAACACATGGGCCGGCTATTTCAGAGGAAGAGGTTATTTCGGTAGGGTAGTTGGTATCGGAACAACAACTCCAGCAACTACTTTCCAAGCAGGTGACGTACTTGTTAGTGGGACAGTTACTCCGATTAATACAGTTAACATTTCATTGGATGTTGCTGGTGGAATAAGGGGAATAAATTTTGGAAGACTTTCTGACGCAAGACTTAAGTCAGAAGTAAATATTATTCAGGGGAGCTTGGAGAAAATTAAAGCTCTTAGAGGAGTAAGTTATCTTCAAACGACCATGAATGATAACCCTGAGGAGAGAACCTCATTCAAATCCATGGGTTTTATTGCTCAAGAGATCAAGGAAGTTTTGCCCGAATTAGCTTTATTGGCCAATGACGGGTACTATGCTGTCGATTACGATGGAGTTATTCCTGTATTGGTAGAGGCTCTGAAAGAACAACAAAAGGTAATTGAACAACTCCAACAACAAATGAATGCTCCTAAAACCGAGTATAACAACCTTAAGAAAACCGATCAGGTGGAGTTTGTAAGACCTTTGACAAAGAATAAGCTGGAGCAAAACATACCTAATCCATTTTCAGGAAGCACAGTCATACGTTATTCTTTTGTAGAAGGCAACCGTGCTTCATTGATGATTTTCGACATGAATGGAACAACCGTTCATAAAGTTGAAAACCTGGAGACTGGAGACCATGAAATAGCCCTAGAGCTGTCCAGACTTGCATCAGGTATGTATTACTATAGCCTGGTAGTAGATGGCGCAGAGAGTGTGACTAAAAGAATGATACTGAATAAATAAATTGTTGAAGGAGAGTAAGAGAAAATTTTCTTACTCTCCTTTTCTTTCTATGAAAAGTTTTACACTAATTTCTGCTTTATTCTTTTTGCCTTTGTTTCTTCTTGCCCAGCAAAAAGAGGGTGCATGGTGGCTTTGTCCCTTTGGATTGAGAATCAATTTTAACAGCGGGAACACCACACCGAATTATGATTTATTAGGCGGTTCTGTAATAAGCAATGTTAGGCCAGCATGTATCTCCACTCCTTCTGGAGATCTTTTACTTTTTGCACTTCCTGCTCAGAATAAGAATAATCAGGTAATTCAACCTGCGCTTAATCCAGGTCAAATTACTTCCGCAACATCGCTTATTGTAAAGAAACCGGGTCCCGGAAAAATATACTCAGTACTTTCCTGGGGCGTTGGCTTTTATTTTGAGGTAGATATGGAGGGAAATAACGGTGCAGGAAGTTTACTTCAGAACACCTATATGGATATTACTCAGGCTACTGACACCGCTTTAGATGCAGCCATTTTTCAGAGCACAGGGGATTATTATTGGGTAGTTTTTAAAACTAAAAACGGCAATGAGTTTAGAACATTTAAACTGGATTCAAATGGACTAAGTACAAGTTATGTATCCAGTTTTTTAGGACCTAGCTCTACCTGGAGTAATAATAATTTTATAATTCCTTGTTTGAAATCTTCGCCCAAATCTAACTATTTAAGTGTTCTCTATCATAATGCAATAAACTTGCAACCAATGCCGCTTTTTATCTACTCATTTGATAAATCAAATGGACTACTAAGTTCTGCGATATTTAGTGACACTATCATGAATTTATCTGCCATAGGTGGTACATATTCACCGCAAGAGAATTATTTTTATTATTCTGATACTAATCGTTTAATTCAACTAAATTTAACTAATCAAAACAAAATAATTATTGACGATTATTCTGTTTATAATTTTACTGGAGATACAGTTATTGGTGATATGCAGATAGCGATAAATGGAAAAATATATATAAAGTATGATTGCTTTGACGGAGTGTCTGGTTCTAAAATTAATCTAGCTGTTATTAACTGTCCGGAAAATCAGGGGTTAAATTCGAATTTAGACAAATTTATACTGTCTTTAGATAGTTTCAATAATACTTTTGTCTATTTTCCACTTCAAAACCAAACCCTCTTCGTCAATGCCAATATCTTACAGGCACAGGCAGATAAGGATACGATCTGCCTGGGGGATAGCATCAACCTGAGTGCCTTTGGGGCAGGGGCAGATGCTTTTCAATGGGTAAAGATCAGTGGTCCGGGGCCATCGGGGCTGTCGGCTACGACGGGTGGGCTGATCAAGGCCAGTCCTCAGGTGGGTACGCATGTGTATCGGGCAGTGGGCTTCAAAACCTGCGGCGCACCCGATACGGCCACGGTACGGCTGGTGGTGGTGCCAAGCCCTGTGGCCAATGCAGGGCCTAATCAAACAGTTTGTAGGGGAGATACGGTACAAATTGGAACCACCGCCAGTACGGGAACCTACCGCTGGGCCAGGCTGCCCGCTGCTCCGGTAGGAAATCTACTCAATGATAGCACGGTGCAGAGGCCTTTTTTCCGTTCGGGTTTTGCCAGTCCAAGCCAAACCCAGTTCACCTTCGTGCTTCAATCCCGCAATGCGGGATGCACCAGAACCGATACGGTCACGGTCAATCTCAACAACCTCCCCTCCGCCCTCAACCTCGCCGGCCCGGATACCAGCAAATGCAGCACAGCACCTATTCAACTCGGCACTGCGCCTGTGCCTAACCTTGGCTATGTCTGGGCTTTGATCCCTTCCGGTCTGCCCACCGGCCTGCAAAACCCCAACACCGCCCAGCCGCTGTTTACCTTAGTGCCTCCGGCTACGGCCACCAATCCCCAAACCTTTACGTATCGCCTGCAAGTCACAGACAGTAACAGTTGTAGGAATGCCGATACGGTGCAGG
>JAIYAX010000017.1 GCA_027488815.1 Cytophagaceae bacterium
TACAAGCTTTAATGGTTCAACATGGAACAGGATTGTTCGATTAAACTCCAATGGCTCAGTTGATGCTTCATTTAACCTTGTACAAGGAGCTAATAATGCAATTGACAATATTTATCTTCTACCTAACGGTAAAATACTTATTGGAGGCGATTTCACCAACTTCAATGGATTTATAAGAAATCGACTGGCGCTTTTGAATTCGAATGGCAGTCTTGACACGCTGTTTAATATAGGTTCAGGGGCAAATGGTACTATTGAGGCTACAGAACTTCAATCAGATGGTAAGATATTGATTGGAGGTAGCTTTACTACATATAATGGAATAACAAGGAATTATATATCCCGATTACTGCCAAATGGTTCATTGGACACCGGTTTTGTGCCATCACCAGTGATTGGAAGCCTAGTAAAAACGATAAGTATTCAGTCCAATGGACAAATTCTTGTTGGAGGGCTATCAACTAACTCTCCCTTTTTAAAGTCAATAGTTAGGTTAAACTCAAATGGAAGTAGTGATATTGCTTTTCAAGGAGGGAGCATCGGTTTAGGTACCATTCACGCCATCAATGTTACCTCTGGAGGAGAATTGCTAATTGGTGGAGAATTCAATTTTTTCCAGGGAATCCCAAGGAATAGAATAGCAAAATTAAAGTCAAATGGGGTACTTGATGTTTCTTACAACCTCGGTACAGCGGCAAATGGTGAAGTTTATGCAGTTGCTATTCAACCTGATGGTAAAATTTTGTTAGGTGGGAGTTTTAGTTTATTTAATGACTCTCCGGCTAACAGAATGGTTAGAGTTGATGCCAATGGTTTGGTAGATACAAGTTTTTCTGTGGACGTTTCAGGTAGTATTAGACGAATTATGATACAACCTGATGGAAAGATTGTTATCGCTGGATCTTTTATAAAGGTGAACAATACTTTTATTAATTATATAGCTCGTGTAAATAGTAATGGTTCAGTTGATACTACATTTATTTCAGGCATTGCAAGTGGTTCAGTTGGATTAATATACTCATTAGCATTACAAAATGATGGTAAGATTATTATTGGAGGTTCATTTTTTTCATATATGAATCAGTTTCGTCACGGAATAGCTCGATTAAATCCTGATGGAACAATTGATTTGACATTTAATCCTGGAACAGGTGTTTCAAACCCGGGTTCTCTAGTAACCCAAATTAGAACTCTACCTAATGGTAAAATATTGATTTCTGGCAACTTTTCCTCTTTCAACGGAACACAAAGATCATATATTGCAAGATTAAACTCCAATGGCACGGTTGATTTGTCGTTTAATGCAAACATAGGAGCAAACACCAACGAGATTAGTGAACTATGCGTTATGAATGATGGCAGAATAGTAATTGCAGGTGGCTTTTCTTCTATAAATGGAGTCACTCAAAATTCAATAGCTCGTTTGCAATCAGACGGGACACTTGATAATACATTTAATTTTAATAACACCCTTTATGGGGATATTTCTACACTACATCCACTTTCTAATGGTAGTTTATTAGCTGCTTTTTTTGATTATGGAACAGTTAGTAATTTTAAATATTTGGTTATAAAAATTAATGGTAACGGTACATTAGATCCTACTTTTTATCTTGACTCTGGTGCTAACAACAACATTTATGCATCAGAATTGCAAACCGACGGAAAACTTATTATTGCCGGAAGCTTTACAAAATACAGGGGTGTCCACAGAAATCGTATCGCTCGTGTACATACCGGTGCTGTAACTGTGGGTATAGGAAGTGAATTGTTGAAGAAAAGTAGCGTACAAGCATTCCCAAGCCCATTTACCAGTCAATTTCAAATTACTGCCTCTGAGCCATTCCAATACGAACTCTACAACATCGAAGGGAAAATACATACCACTGGCTTTTCCAGCAGTCCCGAGCTAAGCCTCTCCACTTCTGCATGGCTATCCGGCACTTATATCCTTCGCATCATCACAGAAGAGGGGGTATCGGTCAGGAAGCTGGTGAAGGAGTAAGAAGTCAACATCTGTCCTTTTGTGTGCAAGGCGTTTACCAATTCTTCATTGAGTAGAGGACTGAGCAGTCTGATTTTCTGACCTTTTTTGAACTCAAGAGGAGCACGTAATGTAAATCATAACATTCCGGTAATATATAATCGGTAGATTTGTTAAAAACCCCAAGGACATGAAATCTGCTCCCTTCTTCCTGACCTCTGTATTCGTACTTCTTTTTTTTAATGTTTCCGTAGCTCAGTTTTCTCAGCCGGGGGAACTGGATACCACTTTTAATTTTGGTAAAGCCCACCAATATTTTAGCGATGCTTGGAATCCCACTCCGGGTGGGGGAGCAAGTTCAACAGTAGAGCAAATCATTGAATTATCTGGAGGGAAGAGTTTCATTGTAGGCGATTTTCAAACCTACAATGGGATCGTAGTAAATCGCACGGCAAGGCTTAATCCTGATGGCTCACTGGATGGTTCTTTCTTGCCAGGTACAGGTGCAAACAACATAGTTTATACTGCTGCTTTACAGTCCAATGGTAAGTATTTAGTAGGAGGTGCTTTCACTTCGTTTAGTGGGGCCAACCGAAACAGAATCGTCCGGTTAAATACGGATGGTTCAATAGACCAGAGCTTTACTGTTGGTACAGGTTTTAATGATATCGTGAAATCAATTGCCCTACAGCCGGATGGGAAAGTTTTGGTAGCTGGTGAGTTTACAAGCTTTAATGGTTCAACATGGAACAGGATTGTTCGATTAAACTCCAATGGCTCAGTTGATGCTTCATTTAACCTTGTACAAGGAGCTAATAATGCTATTGACAATATTTATCTTCTACCCAACGGTAAAATACTTATTGGAGGCGATTTCACCAACTTCAATGGAATTACAAGAAATCGGCTGGCGCTTTTGAATTCGAATGGCAATCTTGACACGTTGTTTAATATAGGTTCAGGGGCAAATGGTACTATTGAGGCTACAGAACTTCAATCAGATGGTAAGATATTGATTGGAGGTAGCTTTACTACATATAATGGAGTAGCAAGAAACTACATCGCCAGAATACACTCCAATGGTAGTTTAGACACGAGCTTTGTGCCAACAAGTCTTTCTTTAAATTTTGTAAAAGCAATTAGTATTCAATCAAATGGAAATATACTGATAGGTGGACTTGTAGGATTTGCATCAAATGGATTTAGCATTAGAAGACTTAATTCCTTAGGTGCATTAGATAATACATTTCAATCAGGGAATACAGGTTTTGGAGGAACTGTATTATGCATTAGAAGTTTATCTAATGGAGAGATTTTAATTTCAGGAGAGTTTAGCTTGTATCAAAGTATTCCAAGAAGTAGGATTGCTAAGTTGAAGCTTAACGGATCACTTGATGTGAATTTTAATTTGGGAACTGGGTCCAATGGGGAATTAAGAGTTTTAAAGATTCAAGCAAATGGCAAAATACTCATATCAGGAAATCTTAGTTTGTACAACGATCAATTAGTTTCAGGCCTAGTTAGGATTAATTCAGATGGTTTGTTAGATACTAGTTTTAATACATCTGTTAATGGGTATTCAATTCATTCTATTTTGCTCCAACCTGATGATAAGATATTAATTGCTGGATCTTTTTCTTCAGTCAATGGAGTCTCCATTAATAGAATTGCAAGATTAAATCCCAATGGAACTCTAGATAATTCATTCATGTCAGGATTTAGTAATAATTCTTCAGCAACAATCCGGTCTATGGTTTTACAGAGTGATGGCAAAATTGTAATTGCTGGAAGATTTAACGAGTACTTCAGTCTTTTTCACAATGGAATAGTTCGTTTGAACCCAAATGGATCCATTGATTATACTTTTAATTCTGGAGTAGGCATAGCCGGTAGTCCTAGCTCTTCAATAAATAAATTAGAACTTTTGCCGAATAATAAGTTTTTAATTGGAGGAAATTTTGATACATACAATGGGTTCTCTAGGCCGAGAATTGCACGGTTAAATTCTAATGGTACTATAGATGCATCTTTCAATGCTAATATAAGCTCTGCAGAAGGCTCAATATACAATCTTTCTATTATGAGTGATGGAAAATTAGTTATATCAGGAAGTTTTACAAATATTAATAATTTCAACAGAAATTATATTGCAAGGTTACATTTAGATGGTGTGCTTGATACTACTTTTGATAATGGTTCAACATTTTATGGTAGTTTTTCATCTTTGGTACCTCTTTCGAATGGAAGCCTTATTGCTACAGTAGTTGATAATAGTAACCCAAATTCCCCCAAGAATTTAGTTACTAAAATAAATGTTAATGGAACATTTAGTTCTTTATTTTATATTGACTCAGGTGCTAATTCTGGCATCAACTCGTCCGAATTGCAGGCTGATGGCAAACTTTTAATAGTTGGGAGTTTTACAAAGTACAGGGGAGTTCATAGAAATCGTATTGCTCGTGTTCATACCGGTGCTGCAACTGTGGGTATAGGAAGTGAATTGTTGAGGAAAAGTAGCGTGCAAGCATTTCCAAGCCCATTTACCAGTCAATTTCAAATTACTGCCTCTGAGCCATTCCAATACGAACTTTACACCATTGAAGGGAAAAGATATACTACTGGCTTTTCCAGCAGCCCTGAGCTAAGCCTCTCCACCTCTGCATGGCCATCCGGCACCTATATCCTTCGCATCATCACAGAAGAGGGGGTATCGGTTAGGAAGTTGGTGAAGGAGTAAACCAAAATAGGGTTTATTTCCTCTCTTGAAATTCCTCAGTTCTTCTTGTTTAGCTGATAGAGTTTCTGAAGCCAGCGGCCAAGGAGCACATCGTACACACGGTAAAAGCTTTTTTCAGGGTTTGCTTCTTCAAGCACATATTCATCCCTGATCAGGTTATGCAAGTTTTTAAGCACCGTCGAATGTGCTCCGAGCTGGTATTTTTGTACAAAGTCACTACTGCTGATCTGCTCTGCATGGTCAGCAGCAGCAATGGCCTGTAACAATGAGAATTGAGCTTTTGTAAGGCTGTTTCTGATTTGTTGAAAGATCATTTGTCTCTCATCGAACAGTTCTTCAATGACCAGGTTGACTTCTCTGATCCCAGGATGTTGGTAGCCCGATGAATAAAGCCTGTTGCACAGCAACTGCGTATAGTAGGTATGGCTTCTGCTCCAGTCAAGTATAAAGTATATCGTCTCTTCGGAGATATTCTTACCTGATTTTTCAAAGTGTTGAAGAATAAATTGAGCATAATCTTCTCTTTTTAGATAGTCAAGTTTGAGGTAATCTACCGCCTGATAAAGTGGCCTGCCCGGGTCGGTAAACATGGGTACCAACAAATTCTGTGTACTACCGCTGATGATGAGGCGTGTGTTTTTCATGTTTTGAAAAATTCCTCTAAACTCTGCTTCAAGTTCGTGCCCACCGTAGGTACTTATCTGCTGAAACTCATCAAGCGCAAGTACAACAGGCTGTTTTTGCTTTTCAAGGTAATCTGCAAGAGCCTTTAAAGAAGGGTAACCCTCTTCTGTTTTGCTCAGACTTATGCCAATTTCGGGTTGCCCATTTTGAGGATTGATACTCAGTTGCGGTCTTAAAGCAGAAAACCAGGTCATTAACTGTCGGATGACTTTCTCTTGCTTTTGTTCAAATCGATTTAAAATCTCAAGGCTCAGTAACTTCAGAAGCCCTTCCAGACTCGTGGTCTCGAAAAGATCAACATATAAGGTGCTAAAGTTCTTTAATTCTTTTTGTTGAAAAACATGTTGGATCAACCCTGACTTCCCCATTTTTCTAGGAGCGTAAATCGCTATAGGCCTCTGAGCGTAAATGGCTTCAAGTAACTTCCCTGTTTCATGCTCACGATCACAGAAGTATTCTCTGCCCCAATAACCTGTTAGTTTAAAAGGGTTGGACGTATTGTCTGTTTGTGCCATCAGTTCAAGTATATCGAGGACAAATATAAGTCACTTTTAGTATGACACAAAAAGTATGACACAAAAAGTGACATGAATTGATCTTGTTTACCAAGATCTCATGACACTTAATCCTAGTACCTTCTTCTGTTGAAGCCTGAGGGTTTTCTGTTGCCTGCGTTTTGGCTTGCCTGTGGCCTTCTTTGATTATTGTTGTCAGTTTGACTTGCCTGCGGCTGTGCTTCAGTAGTTTGCGTGAATGTATGAGCTCTTACAGGAATACTTTTGCGAATAAGCTTTTCAATATCTCTTAGCAAAGGCTTTTCTTCCGTATCGCAAAAGGCGATGGCTGTACCGCATGCACCGGCTCTGCCTGTTCTTCCGATCCTGTGCACATAGGTTTCTGGCACATTGGGAAGCTCATAGTTCAGTACACAGGCAAGATCGTCTACATCGATGCCTCGGGCAGCAATATCGGTTGCTACCAATACCCGGGTAGTTCCCGCTTTGAAATTGGTCAGGGCTCTTTGACGGGCGTTCTGGGCTTTGTTACCGTGAATGGCCTCAGAGCTGATCCCATTCTTGATCAGCACCTTAGTGACTTTATCTGCTCCATGTTTGGTGCGGGTGAATACCAGCATCCGATCGATGGCAGGGTCTCTCAGCAGGTGCACCAGTAAAATGGGTTTTTGTGACTTTTCTACAAAACAAACCGATTGGTCAATGATTTCCACTGTGGAGGAAATGGGAGTAACGGTTACCTTTTGCGGGTTTTTAAGAATGGTGCCTGCCAATTGTACGATCTCAGGGGGCATGGTGGCCGAGAAGAACAGTGACTGCCTTTGGGAGGGTAGTTTGCTGATCACCTTTTTGACATCGTGCACAAAGCCCATGTCCAGCATACGGTCGGCCTCGTCCAGCACAAAAAACTCGATATGCGACAGTTGTATAAAGCCCTGGTTCATCAGGTCCAGCAGCCTGCCCGGTGTGGCGATCAATACGTCTATGCCTTGTCGTAAAGCATTTACCTGAGGTTGTTGACCCACACCACCAAACACCACTGTTTGGCGTATTGACAGGTGTCGCCCGTAGGCTTTCAGATTGTCTGCAATCTGTATGGCAAGCTCACGGGTAGGGGTAAGGATCAGGGCTCTGGGCAAGCGGTTGTTTTTCGCTGCTCCGCTGGCAGAGAGCATCTGTAGCATAGGCAAGGTAAATGCTGCTGTCTTGCCCGTGCCGGTTTGGGCGCAGCCCAGTAGGTCACGACCCTCGAGGATAGGAGGGATCGCTTGTGCCTGAATGGGTGTGGGTTGGGTATAGCCTTCCTCTTGCAATGCACGAAGCAAAGGCTCAATCAATTGTAAATCAGTAAAATTCATGAAAATGGGGGATGCCGGAAAATTTGAAAACAGATCAGCTCCCCGGTAAGTGAAGTGCAAAGGTAAGGAATTAAAGGGATTTATCGATGCAGTCGATCCCTCCTTGAGAAAAGAGTAAGCCACTCCTTGGAATGGGAAAATTGTATTTTGTAAGAATTGTCCCTGTACAGACCTTTATGATTCTGTTCTTTCTACGATGAAAAACACCCACTCAGTCGCTCGGCTCTGCCGAGTGACGACTATCAAACGGGTATCTTGCTGAAATATGAAGCAGTTGGCACATTGCAGTGCTTGCCCGAACATACCACTAAAAGTAATGCAAAATGGAGCCGGAGGCTAGGTAACATATGGGTCACTCGGCACAGCTGAGCGACTTAGGGGGACCCTGAGTTTGAATGACCTATTTGCTTTTATACTTTATGGGGATCAATTGTTTTTAGATCGAAAATATATTTAAAGTCAGCAACATTCCGAGTAATCGAAGTAAGGTCATAAACTAGGGCCGTAGCTGCAATGATAGCATCGGGGAGTTTTATTTTGTGTACTTTTCGGAGGTCAATAGCTTTTACAATTACGTCTTCATCTAGGTTATAGATAGCTGAGGCGCTGACAAACTCTTGCAGGATCATTAGCTGTTCATGTTCGGCATTTGTCCAGCCAAGAAGCTCCATTCTGCTAATCACAGATATCTGAGGGGCAATTGCTTTCAATCAAGTCGTAACCCGCTTCCGGTAACTTACTATCCAGATAATCAATGACAACATTGGTATCAATTAAATACCCCTGTTCCATTCGTTACGGCTATCGTTTATATAAAGGTGAAAATTTTTGTACTGCTCTTTGGTTAAATGCAGCCTTCCACGCAAGGAAGCTACAGAATTGCCTACAGTTTTTCGTCCCTTGCCTTCACCAGTACTTCCTGTGGGACTCTCTTTCACCTTTTCCAGCCCAAGGTTTTTGACCAGTTCCAGAAAGAAAGAATACTTGTTTTCAGGTATGTTAATGGTGATCTGTCGCATGGAATGTAAAGTTAAGTATGCTTTCAGCAATATGCAACATGTTTTAGCACATGACCACCCCTCTCGACTTTGCGTCTCACTGAGGCCTTTGAAGTACAACACACCACCTCAGCCCTTCTCAACTCGCCCTCGTTTGCAATAGGGGTGAGTGAGTTATTCGCTTTCAGCGAATGCAGCTTTATTCCTTTCACAATACTGTAACTTTAACCAGCCCCCTCCCATCTGTATATCTCTGGCACTGCTGAAAATTCATTTTTGGTCCAATCTCAAGATACTGAAGAAAATTGTAAGTTTAGCTCTCTTATTTTGGTTAGACGGATTGCAAATCCTACGATATGGCTTCGGAATTACAAATCCCGAAGAGCGGATTTATTCTGTATAAAGAAGCTCCTTCCACATATCAACTCATTTTAGTATCAAAACTCTAGGTTAGAACTGTTTGTATGGATCAGGGTATTAAATCGAAAACGTCTGGTGCTGCATGGTTTTTTATGAATTTCAATAAATCACATAAAAGCCATGGAGGCTTTTAAGCTGGCTTAGAGCTACTCAACGATTACTAAACTAAGCTTCTCCAGCACCACATCAATCGGAATGGCAAAGCCAACACCTTCTGTACCTCGGGAAATTACTTTGGCGTTTACCAGTCCAAGGATTTCGCCTTTTTGATTGATCAAAGGGCCTCCACTATTACCAGGGCTTACACTCGCATCGGTTTGCAGATAAGATTTTTCTTCCATCACTCGCTTTCCACTTAGAATACCTTTGCTAACACTTTGGCCTAATTCTGTAGCGCTTGGAGTACCAATAACCCACAATTCTTCTCCAATTTCAGCTTTAGTTGAATTTCCGATCGGGAGAGGGTTGGCCGATGCTCCTTCCAGTTGTAGAAGGGCTGCATCGTATTCGGGCAAGTTACGAAGTACTTTTGCTTTCAATTTTACCTGATTGCTGAGAATTACCTCGGTTACATCATTGCCTCCCACTACATGACTGCAAGTAAGCACCAGCCCATCTTTGGAGATGATGACCCCACTACCATATTTTCCTCCTGTCACGATGGTCACCGAGCCATCAAGAGCTGATTTAAGTGCCGCAGGTCGATCAGCCTTAGGGGCAGTTTTTGTGATCGTTAGTTTATCATAAGTAGTAGTGTAAGCGGATTTAGTTTTGGCATCTTCCACAGCTTTTTTGAAGTCGGGGTCTGCTACTAGCTCAGAAACGAATTGAGCTAGGGCTTTAATTACAAACTGATTAACATCGTCTTTAGATAATGGTGGCCCAATATCTTCTGAATAGAATTTGCTTAAAAAAGATTTTTTTAAAACAACTGTGTAGCTATTCATGCTAAGTATTGACATTTCTATACTCATATTTGAATTAAAATTATCGATGAAACTAGCTAATCCAGAAAATGCATAATTGAATTGAAAATCATTTATCCGAAATGCTAAAGCTAATTTTGGTTTAATTGATTTATTTGTTTCAGTAAATAAGCTGCCCCAACCCTCAACATCAAATCCTTTTTTCGTAAATTCTTTTTCTAGTGTTTCTTTAAAATTTTCTTCATAAAATGAAGAACCGATTCTGAAATCTCTTGTATATCTAAAGCCCATTTTGTCTGAAGGAGCCTTAATTATATCTCCTTGTTTTGTTCTATTCACAACCCCAATAATTTTTCCCTCCTCAATATCAATCAACACCCTGCTCACCTTAATGGGCACTTTCTCTTCGTTGAGGGTTTGAGCAAAGCCGCTTTTCGCAGCAAATAAAAAGCAGAGACTTAGGGTAAAGAACAGGTTTTTCATATCATAGTTATTTAGGTTACAATTATATTCAAATAGAGTAAGAGTAGAAAATATTTTGTTTAAATTACTGCTAAGGGGCATCTTCTTCTGGAAAATAGTTCAAAGACGCATGGAGAGCAGGTGCTTAGCCTTTAGATAGATGATTTGTTTAATGGTTACTTCACCAATCCCTCCCGAATGGCAAGGGATACAGCACCTGCCGAAGACTCAACCTGGAGTTTTTGGTAGATTTTGGAAATATGTGAATTGACCGTAGCATAAGAGATGAAGCATTTGTCTGCAATCATTTTGTAACTGTAGCCTTTGGTCAATAATTCCAAAATCTCAAGCTCCCGATTGGAGAGGTTAAACTCTTGTGAGTGCCTGATGGTATTCGATTTTCTGAACAGCTGCAATGCCTTTCGAGCCACAATCGGGGTCATGGGAGCTCCTCCTGTCATTACTTCAAATATGGCATCAATCAGTTCGGAAGGGTTTCTTTGCTTCAGTATGTAGCCATCCGCACCGGCACAGATGGCAGAGAAAATCTTATTGTCGTCTTCAAAAACGGTCTGCATCAAAACCTTCAGATCCGTGTATTTGGTCCGAATTTTTTCGACAGCTTCCACCCCATTCACATGGGGCATATCGATATCCATAAGCACTACATCCGGTTTGGCTTGTTCAATATCTTCCAGCACCTTTCTGCAATCTTCATGGCATCCGACACATTCCATGGTCTCCATGGCATCGATGAGCATTTTAAGACCATCTCTTCGGTGGCTGTTATCATCGAAAATGATTACCCTTACCTTCCTGTCCATGTAGTTTATTCTTTGAGATGATGTGATTTCAAAGCTATGCCTAATCTTTTTTTATTAAGTCAATGTAATCAATGATTTTACAGCTTGAAAAGCAATTTGATTTCAGTTCCTTTCCCCAGTGTGGAGTTGATAAAAAGCTCCCCACCCATGGTTTCTGCCCTCCATTTTATCCCTTTTAGCCCGTTCCCGCCAAGAATAGGTCGGTCATTTGAGTCAAGGGCAAGATCAAAACCTCTCCCATTGTCTGCAACGATAATCGTCATGTTTTTCTTCTTATGCTGCCTGATGCTGATTTTGATCTGATCGCATCCTGAATACTTGATGGCATTGTTGATGGCTTCCTTGCAGATGAAGTACACATTTTTCCTTTGCTCCATACTCAAGTTTAGCTTCTCGGCATTGAAATCCACTTCAAAACTCAGATCGATCAGCCTGACTTCTGCCACACTTACCGCATAGGCTCTGATGCGGTCAATCACATGGTCAAAGCTATCATTATCGGTTTTGACGGTCCAAACCATGTCGTTGATGCTCTCCATCATCTGGGAAGTGCTGTTGATGATTTTGTCGAGAATGGAATGTTCCTTTTCATTAAGTTTTTGAGCTGTCTTTTGCAGGGTGGCACTGTACAGAGAGATGCTGCTGAGGGTAGAGCCGATCTCATCGTGCAAGTCCTGGGCGATGCGATTTCTGATTTTTTCAAGTTCAAAAATTCTGGAAACCCTGATGCGGTACAAATAATAGAGTAGGCCAAAAAAGCTGAGGACGATCAACGCTTTAAACCAAACCGTATTCCACCAATAGGGCAGTATGGTCACATTTAGTTGGGTCGGCTCTGTACTCCATACGTTTTTACTGTTGAGGCCAATTACCTTGAAGACATATTCACCCGGATCAAGATTGGTGTAGATGGCTTCGTTCCCGGTGCCGACATCGATCCAATCCAGGTCATAGCCATCAAGTTTGTATTTGAAACGATTTTGTGTGGGTACGATATGGTCCAACAAGGCAAACGATAAGCTGATCATCCGCTGATCCTGATTGAAAACCAGCTCTGTGCACTGCTCCAGTGGTTTAGTTAAGCTGTATTCTCCTTTTGCTGTATTAATGCCATGAGTGTAACTGACCACCTTGTTTTGCAGCTTCAGCTCATTGATCACTAGCCTGGAGGGAGTCTGATTGAGGTAGAAGTGATCAGGATTAAAAATGGTGACTCCCTCGGGCCCTCCGAAATAGAAATGACCAGAGGAAGATTTACTTGCCTGAAATCTATTGAATTCATTTCCCGGCAAGCCGTCTTCCGTGGTAAATTGAAATCCGATAAGTGTTTTAGGATTGAACTGATAGAGCCCGTTGTTTGTGCCGATCCAAAAATTCCCCTTTTGATCTTCCTGAATGCTGTAAATGACATTACTTGGTATGCCGGCCTTGCTATCAAAATGCCTGAATTCGCCCTTTTGGGTGTCAAACAGCATCAGACCTTGACCCTCCGTTCCAATCCAGAGTATGTTTTTAGATTTGCTATCCAGGTGTATCACCAATATAGAATTGGCTGAGATGCTGTTCGGATCATCAGGGTTGTTAATGAATTTTTTCCATCGTTTTCGCTCTGTATCAAATGAAAACAAACCCTGAGTTGTGGCCAACCAAAGGTAATTGCCATCACCAAAATACCAATCGGTGATAAATCTGGTGTTCAGTCGGTTAAGCTTGCCGGGGAAGAAGAATTCTTCTATTTCGGTTGACTTATTTTTTATCCTGAACAACCTAATGCCCAGGTCGGAGTGCTGTTCTCCATACCAGATATCGGAGTTGGGACCTATAAAAATCGGATAGGCATAACCTGTACTTTCAATGGCCTTTACGAGGCTTAAAATCCGATACGAGTTGTTTGTCAAATCTGCCTTGATCAGCAGAGAATTTTCTGCCCGATCCCGTGCCCAAAAGTAGGTGTGGCCTTCTTTATCCTGAGCCAGGTTGTTCCATATCCTGTTAGGCATTTTGATCTGCTGTTCTGCTTTGATTTTATCCTGAAACCGGATCCATTTTTTTCTCCAACCTTCATCATACAAGGCTTTGGCATCTTGCCTGTCCACTCTGTAATGATGCAATGAATAGTTACCCTCTGTAGGGCTTAGGTTTATTTTCTTGAATAAATCTACCCGGGCACTTAGCTTATAAACTCCATACCCAAGAGAACTTAGCCAAAGGTTACCGTCCGCATCAAACAAAGAGATGGTCTTATCATTTAGATCATTCTTTTGATAAAACCGCTGATCAGATGTGTAAACCGTAGCTGCTGCATTTTTTAAATCAATTTGTAGCAGTCCTCCATCCTCTGTATTAAGCCAAATCCGATCATGCTGATCAATTCTAGCTGAGTAGAAGAAGTGCAGGTTGGGGGGGAGTTTGATATAGGGTTTGAATGAATTGGTATTGCTGTCATATTTTGACAGCACATGTTCATCGAAGAAGGCATAAACATGTTCAGATTTGGGATCAAAGACAAGTCTGGACTCAGGATTTGCCATTTTTTCTACGTTGTTGAAATAAAAACTTTGAGAGGGAAAATAGTTGCCTTTTGCAGCTTTTTTTAAAACCGTCAGTTTATTCCTGTTTAGATACCAAATGGTTCCGTTTTTTGTAAAATGAAGAAACTTGGTGCAGCAGGTATCCTCCACGATAAAGGACAGATTTGGGTAGACATCTTTCAGGTCATACACATCGAAAATGAGCGAATCAGGGAAACGTTTGTTCTTCATAAGGACATGGTACGCCAATTTTTCATTGGTTTTTACGATGATGTTCCCCTCTGCGTCTTCAAAAATTCTTTTTGGGTAGGCTGACACTATTCCCTTGCCCTGATGACGATTGAACCTGATAAATCCATTGGTTGCAGGGTTGTACAAGTTCAAACCTGCCCCATAGCTGCTCGACCAAACCAATCCTCTTGAGTCGACATACACGTCCACCACATGACTTCCGCTGATGGAATGTGGGTCACCATTTACATTGCGGTATACTTTAAAATTTCGTCCATCAAATCTGTTTAGACCATCCTTGGTTGCAATCCAGATGTAGCCGGTTTTGTCCTGAGCCATGCTGTAGACCATTCCCTGAGAAAGCCCCTGCCGGGTTCCTATGTTTGAAACGGTTACTTCCAGGGAGTCAGAAACATAGGAAGGAAGGCTTTGAGCGGCACCCAAGCAGATGGTCAAGACTTGAAAAATGTGGGAGAAATAGAAGGCCTTCATGAAAATTAAAAGTCGGATATAAAATATTGAAAACCTATCCTGGGCCCAAATAGCATTAGAATCAATTACCCGGGTGCCTTAGCCAGGCCACATATTCATTGAGAACAACGATTGTGTGAGGGCTTCGGCACACTGACCTTTGAATAACTAAAGGGCACTGTGTTTCGACCTGGTTTGGGTTGTAAAAACAGTAATGCTTCCAAGGACTAACATGAACAAACTAAACAGAAAAAATTTGCCATGAAAAATTACCAAATCGTATGCAAACAATGGCTGATGGTCATTGGTTTAATAATGCTTATCAGTGTTCCTTATGCAAATGCACAGTTTTCACTACCCGGTGAGCTGGATACCTCATTTAATTTTGGAAGACCACACAATTTCTTTTCCGACCCTAATAACCCCCTGCCCAGCGTAGGTGCCAGCGGGATTCGAGATATCTTGATTCAACCGGATGGTAAAATTCTGATTGCCGGCTTTTTCACGACTTACAATGGCTTGACCCGCAACAGGATAGCCCGGTTAAACGATGACGGCAGTGTCGATGGCAGCTTCAATCCTTTTGGGGGAGCAAGTGGTGCGATAGAAACCATGGCGCTTCAATCGGACGGGAAAATCCTTATTGGGGGGAACTTTACCAACTACAATGGCACTGCACGTAACCGGATCGCCCGAATAAATACCGACGGAAGCCTTGACTTAACTTTTAACCCGGGCTCAGGAGCTAATGGCACAATATGGGACATAGAGGTTCGGTCAGATGGCCTGATTTATATTGGTGGACAATTTGGAAGCTATAACGGAACAACGGTGGAAGGTCTTACACGACTAACAGCTATCGGCCTCAAGGATGCGACCTTTAATCCAAGTGGTACAGGTCTAGGAGGTGGGGTGGTTTATACCCTTGCACTTTATATTAACGATGTCATTTTTGCCGGAAGTTTTTCAGACTACAATGGTACAGCAAGAAACAATATCGCACGAGTCAACAATACAGGTGGACTAACTACTTTTAACACAACAGGAACAGGCTTTGATGGGACTATAAACGACATTGAAATTTACGGCTCCAGTGCAATGCTTGTGGTAGGTAATTTCTCAAACTACAACGGAACCTCACGAAACGGTATAGCTAATATTAGTACAAACGGTCCTTTAATTACTTCCGGTTTTAGCTTTGGAACCGGGTTTGGGGGATCATTTATAGATATCAAAACGGTTAAAGAAAACTTCTCAATTGGCAGAATTATAGTAGGTGGAAGCTTTACTTCCTATAAAGGGGTTACAATCAACAACTTCATAGCCATTGATTATGCTGGCTCTGAAGATCCTATGTTTTCCGCTGGAGGAGGAGCTGACTTTTCGGTGAATTGCCTTGCCGTGCAATCGGACGGAAAAGCACTTGCAGCTGGTAACTTTTCCTCTTTCAAGAATCTTCCCATTAGATTGCCACGAATAAACACCAATGGGTCATTGGATTTGACCTTTAACCCAATTACGGGTGTTGGCAGATTAGCCAATTCAACTGTTTATGCAGTTGATGAACAATCTACAACACGAATCATCCTGGGTGGACAGTTTACAAGTTACAACGGTACTTTAAAGAACAACATCCTCAGGACTTTTTCTAATGGCCAACTGGACGCTTCATTCATTTCAGGAAGCGGAGCAGATAACACCATTCGGAGCCTGGTGGTTTTAACAGACGATCGGATACTTATTGGAGGTGATTTTCTTGCTTACAACATCACTGCCCGTAACCGAATAGCCCGTTTGAACATCAATGGGGACATCGACAACACCTTTAATCCGGGTTTAGGTGCCAATGGCACGGTACAAGCCATTGCAGTACAACCGGATGGTAGAATACTAATTGGTGGTTCATTTACGCAATATGCCGGTAACGCACGAAATAGGATAGCTCGCTTGAATACAGATGGAAGTTTGGATGCATCCTTTAGCATTGGCACAGGTGCAAGCAGTACCATTCATACCATTGCGGTTCAATCAGATGGTAAGATTTTAATCGGAGGAGCTTTTTCTACATTCAACGGTACCTCCATCAGCCGAGTCGCCCGACTTAACTCTAATGGGTCACTTGATACCTCTTTTAACATTGGAACTGGCACAGGCGCTGGGTCTACGGTAAGATCCATTGTGGTTCAGGCAGACGGACGAATTGTTATCGGAGGTGGATTCTTTACGTTTAATGGCATCTCCCGAAATGACATTGCCCGATTAAATACCAATGGGAGCTTAGATACCACTTTCAATCCGGGCTCCGGAACAAGTGACGAAGTTTACACCTGTAAAATCCAGCCGGATGGCAAGGTCCTTATTGGTGGGACTTTCGGCACCTTTAATGGGGTTAACCGCATTGGCATAGCCAGGCTGAATGCTTTTGGAACTCTGGACCAAAGTTTTGATCCGGGAACAGGAGCAAGTGGAAATGTTTACAGCACCTCATTACGTTCTGGCAAACTCTTGATCGGAGGTACTTTCGAAACCTACGATAACATTTACAGATCGAGAGTTGCACGGGTGCTGGCGCCAAATTGCGCTACCATCAACAATACCACCACCAGCAGTTCCATTTGTCAGGGATCTCAAAAGCTTTTGACAGGTACCAGTACTGGCACATGGGTGATCCTTTCCGGGTCGGGCAGCATCAGCGGTAACGTATACACCGCCTCCGGTGGATCAGGTTCAGTTACGATTTACAATGAACTTGGGGGTTGCACCAGTCCTACGGTTACTTTTTCTGTCAACCCAAGACCTTCTGCCCCAACTGTACCTACACCTTCAGCCATATGTGCAGGAAATACCGCTACGATCACCCCAACCGCAGGTGCTCCTTTTTATCGGTTTTATGATACGAGTACAGGCTTCAACGCCCTTTCCAATCCGGTAACCAGTTATACAACCCCAAGCCTTACAGCAACCACTACTTATTATGTAGCTTCACATGCCTTAGGTTGTGAAAGCAACACAAGAACGGCTGTTACAGTAACGGTCAATCCATTGCCGGGCGCTCCTACTACGCCTACCCCTTCAGCGATCTGCGCAGGCAACACCAGTACCATCACCCCCACGGCAGGTGGTGCAAACTATAATTTCTATGCAGCTTCTTCCGGAGGTAGTCCTTTGACAGGTGGGAACGGAGTAGCCAGCTTTACTACGCCAACACTAACCACTACCACCACCTACCATGTGGCTTCGGTAAGTGCAGCAGGATGCGAGAGCAGCACGAGAACAGCCGTGACTGCAACCGTTAACCCATTGCCTTCTGCTCCTACAACACCTGCCCCTTCAGCGATCTGCACAGGAAACACCAGTACCATCACCCCAACGGCTGGCGGAGCGAATTACAGGTTTTATGCTGCGAGTTCAGGTGGCAGCCCTTTGGCAGGTGGGAACGGAGTAGCCAGCTTTACCACACCAACACTTTCCACTACAACCATTTACCATGTTTCTTCAGTAAGTGCAGCAGGTTGTGAGAGCAGCACCAGAACAGCAGTGGCAGTAACCGTGAACCCATTGCCTTCAGCCCCGACAGCCCCTGCTCCGGCAGCGATCTGCGCAGGAAACACCGTTACCATTGCCCCTTCGGCTGGCGGAGCGAATTACAGGTTTTATGCTGCGAGTTCAGGTGGCAGCCCTTTGGCAGGTGGGAACGGAGTAGCCAGCTTTACCACACCAACACTTTCCACTACCACCACCTACCATGTGGCTTCGGTAAGTGCAGCAGCATGCGAGAGCAGCATCAGAACAGCAGTGACTGCAACTGTTAATCCCAATCCTTCCGTGGCGATCACCCAGTCGGGAGATACACTTCGTACAACGACTTTGGGCAGCAGTTACCAGTGGTTCCGAAATAGTCTGCCGGTTTCAGGTGCTATTTCAGCCATTTTGGTGCCCACCCAGTCCGGTAGCTATACTGTTCAGGTAACAAATGCCCAAGGGTGCACAGGTACTTCTCCGGCCGTTTCATTCATCGTAACAGGCCTACAGGCAGGCCATTCAATTGCTGAGAGCCTCAAAGTATATCCTAATCCCTTTATAAACCAGGTAAGGATAGAAGCCGGTACCCAATTTGAATACAGCTTGTTGGACATCACCGGAGCGGTTTTGCTAAATGGCCGATCTGAAGATCAACAATCTGAGTTGTACCTTGGCGAATTGGCATCAGGCACCTACTTCTTGAGATTGGTTTATGGGGAAGGTATTCAGGTTAAAAAACTGATCAAGCAGTAAGACAAGAACACAGAACCTGTGGGTCATGGTATTAAGCATGGCCCGCAGGTTGTTTTTTAGTTGAGTTGAGTTTTCTATCCTGCTCCAGTTCTTAGCATCTCGTTGAGACACTCTTTTAGCCAATGATTGTAACTTCAAGTCTTAGCCTCTAGCTGAGGCCTATACAAATTCAAAAAATCAAAGATACAAATGTGAAATTCAGCGATGAAAACGGCCTGAGTTTTTAAAATCATGGTAAAACAAGCTTCAAAGAAGGTTTTTTTTATCAATACCTAAGGTCTCAGCAAGAGGGAAAAACCAGGTGG
This sequence comes from Cytophagaceae bacterium, assembly GCA_027488815.1. Taxonomy (GTDB): domain Bacteria; phylum Bacteroidota; class Bacteroidia; order Cytophagales; family JAIYAX01; genus JAIYAX01. The sequence continues at coordinate 18,722 of JAIYAX010000017.1, forward strand.
ATAGCGATAATAAGGATAGTTGGGCAGACTTAAGCCTTGCAGTGATGAACTACCTGTAGTAGTGCCATTCGAAGGCTAGTGTATACTATGCCTTACCTTCATTTGCAACCTTGTTTAATCAAATGAGGATTTAGGGAGAAGTAACAGAATGAGCGTTAATTGAATAAATTAGCGCATTACCTTTAAGCGGTTATGGGTATGAAGAACCAGGCGAATTGAGAGGCTCGTCTCTGGTTTTGTGGTCGGGTAGGGGTGTATTTCCTTGTCTGATCCGATTTTCATACTTCAATTAATGTTTGAAAGTATAAGCAGTATTTATAATGAAATATGGGTCAAGGTAGCTTTCTTAAGGTCTTACTTCTTTTCATTTTTTCAGCGGCAAGTACTTTTGCCCAAAATAAGGCCATTGATTTAAGAGCTATTTGGGAGAATTCCAGAATAGCTGATTCGCTAAGATATAATGCAATAAGTGAGTTTTATCAAAGAACCACTCTCTCTCAACCAGATTCTGTAATTCCTGTAACAGATTTTCATTTTGAGTTAGCTACAAGGAAATCGAATACGCTTGAGAAGGTAAAAGCTCTGAGCGAAAAGAGTTATGCCTATTTTGTTAAGGATAATGCTAAAAAGTCTGAAGAAATATTGAAGGAAGCGATAAAAATTCAAGCTACCCTTGACGATAGCATATCACTGGCCAGATTATATACAAACTTAGCTTCTATTTATAGAGCACAAAGTAATTTTATAGAAACCATAAAATACTACAATTATTCTTTGAGAATATTTGAGGACAGACATGAGCGAAAAATTGAAGCAGCAGTTCTAGGCAATTTAGGATTAGTATATTACGACTTAAGGAATTACGAAATAGCTGAGAATTATTTTGAAAGATCACTATCCATTTATAAAGAATTAAATCTTCAAGATAAAGTGGGTTATATTAGTTTGTATATAGGTGCTATTGAATATGAAAAGGGAAATTATGCAAAGTCTATTGAGCTTGCTTATAAGGCTCTTAAAATTTTTGAAAAAAACAATAACTTTTTTTCTAAAGCAGATTGCCATGCTTTACTAGCTAAGTCATACCAGAAGCAAGATGATAGAGACAGAATAATTTCAGAAATAAGAAAAAGTATAGAAATTAATAAACAATTGAATAATATAACAAAAATAATACAAAATAAAGTCTTTTTGGCCGAGCACTATTTGGAGTATGATGTACCTACAGCTACAAGAATTGGGGAAGAGGTTTTAAAAGTAATTGATTCCACTTCAGATAAAAATGCAAAATCAAGTCTTTACTACTTATTATATAAATGCTATAAGGAAAAAAAAGAAATGGAGCTTTCACACAGAATGTATGAAAACTATGTTGTTTATAATGACAGTATTGTTAAAGAACAAAGTAATTTGGAGTTAATCAAAGAAGCTGTAAATCAGGAATATATTATTAAGTTATCAGAAAACAAACAGTCTTATGAGAAAATAGAAAGAGACTTGAAATGGAGTCAGGCCATTAAAGTAGGTTTCATTGTTAGCGGTTTTATATTTTTATTTATCGCTATATTTCTTTATTTTAAGAAAAAAAATTATGCTGAAAGAATAAAAAGGCAAGAATTGATTGAAGAGATTGAAAAACTTAAGAAAAGCACCTCAGCGATAAATTCTACTACTACAAATGAATTTGCCCTTGATCGCTCAAAGATAGAGAATTACATAAATCGCAAACTCAATGATACCGATTGGAATGTTTTGAATGTTCTGTTACAAAATCCTGTTATTTCCAATAAAGAAATTGCAGAAAAGGTTTTTTTAAGTGTTGATGGTATTGGCTCATCTTTGCGAAGAATGTATGACTATTTTGAAATTGAAGATTCAAAGTACAAGAAGACGGACTTGATCAGAAAGGTTATACAGTTGTCAAGTAAAGAATAGTAATAGCAAGAATGGTATTGTTCAAGAATCCATTCTCTCAAGAGAAAATTCTTTTGGTTTGATCTGCATTAGTTTGCAGCTTATTACAATCTTCTATATGGTTGGAAGCAAGGAATACACCTGATTGCTTTGCTTGAAGTAGCTTGTCATCCAAGGCTATGTTAACGTCAAGACACGATTGCTTTGGGTTGTTGGCCTCGGCAATTTGTTTGGAGTTGGTCTACTTGTCATTCAGCTTGTTCTTGTGATGTGGTTGGATAGACTGCTTTTAAGTCCTACGTGTAGGTGATCGCCAGTTTCGTTAAAGTTGGTCCAATTGTATACAGAGCTTGTTTCAGAAGGCCCAAGTCAACCAAAGAGTTCCTCGTCGTTTGCCATCATCCTTTTTGAACGTAGTAGAATCAAAACGATTCTTCTCCTTGGTTTCCAGTCAACCTTCTTTTGTTTTCTTTTGCCTGACGCTGATTTCATGATGATTTCGCATAGAAACATCAGCGTACATGTATTTTCACAACTAGCCGTGAAGCTCATTATGTGCTTGTGGGCCACTTTTGTGTTCAATCAAACTCAAATACTCACACAATGAAAAAAGCAATCTCAATCTTAATTTTTTTCCCATTGTTCAGTTTTGGGCAATGGAATCAAGTAGGTAATTCCATCAGCGGAACACAAGCCAATGGAAGATTTGGATGGTCAACTGCAATATCAGGCAATGGCAGCGTAGTTGCAACTGGTGCAATTTTCGCATCTCCAGGTGGCCAGGTTACTGCTTACGGTTTGTCAAATGGTAGCTGGTCTCAGATTGGAGTTCCTATTGATGCTGAAAGCGGGGGAGACCAAACTGGGCAGTCTGTTAGTCTATCTGAAGATGGTTTAACTCTGGCAATTGGTGAACCTTTTAACAATGATTTAGGATTTACATCTGGGCAGGTTAGGGTTTTTCGAAATATCAACAACACTTGGACTCAAATTGGTCAAGATTTGTATGGGCAGAATGCATTAGCCGGAGCCGGCACAATGGTTAGCTTGTCAGCAGATGGAAATACTTTAGCCTTTGGCGCACCCAACACTACTGTAAGTGGATTTTCCGGTTTTACAGGAAATGTAGAAGTTTATCAATTACAAGGCAGCTCCTGGGTGCAAAAGGGGAGTGATATTAATGGTGATGGCTCAATAATAAAATTTGGAACAAGCGTGAGTTTGTCTAATGACGGTAATATTGTTGCTATAGGCCATACAGGCGACCCTGGCAACATGAACAGTCCACAATTTGGACGAGTAAAAGTGTACCAATTTATAAACAATCAATGGACTCAAATTGGAAATACAATTTTTGGTCTAGTAAATCGTGACGAATTTGGTAATAAAGTTAGCTTGTCTGCATTAGGAAACATGTTAGCTATATCAACATTCAGTTCAAATGTAGTGCTCGTTTACCAACTCAACGGAGGAGTTTGGACGCAATTGGGAAATTTAATGAGCGGAGAGAACATTGGAGATGGTTTTGGTTCCTCAATTAGTTTATCAGATAGTGGAACTAGAATTGCAATAGGTGCGAGATTCTATACAAACTTAAGCAACATGGGACGTGCTTATGTATATGAAAACCAAAGTGGTATCTGGACACTAATTAATAATCCCATCTTTGGAGTTTTTAATGACGATCTGTTCGGGATTTCTATTGCCATTACTGGGGACGGGTCTAAAGTAGTTGTTGGTGCTACAAATAATGATGCTGGAGGAAATAACGCAGGTCAAGTACGTGTTTTTGAAAATACTTCAATTCTTAACATTGGCAATCAAGATAGAACTGATTTTGTGAAAATATTTCCAAACCCAACAAGCAATTATGTTCAAATAAAGAGCAGTGCTGTAATTGATTCCTATTCGCTATTTTCTGTTGAAGGGAAAATAGTCAAATCAGAAAGAGCATTGATGCTAAATGACGTATCAATTGATATGACTGATTTAAGTTCCGGTGTTTATTTTCTGGAAACATACTCAAACGGAACGATCAAGAATAATAAAATCATAAAACAATAAAAACCATCCTCCAATAAGGAATATTTGAGATGATTGCTTACAGGAGTGCATCTAGCTATAGGGTTCCTGGCAAATGATTGAGGCCATAGATTGAAAGAATATGTAATCATACATAGTAGTGCAGCCAATAGGTAAGTAGAGACATCCGAAAAGTCATAGAGAAACTCACCAAAACATCTTGAATGACTGTAGGATCAAAGAGAGGAAGGGTAAAACCAACCTCTCTTTTTTTGCCTATACCTGAATGCTTCAGTAATCTCACTTCTTATACTACTTCTGGTCTTTGTGTCTCGCTGAAACTGTACACATTTCAATGACCAAGAATACAAATGTGAATTCAGCGATGAAAACGGCCTGATTTTTTGAAATCATTATAAAGTAAGCTGAAAAGAAGGTTCTTTTAACAGTACCTAATACCAGGTGGAGAGGATGCATCATGGCATAGGAGGCTATATAGTAAGCGTGATCTGCACTTATAAAAACAGGACAAGTAACTATTGTGGTTTTATTCATAAATCACTTTGCAACTTCATATGGTTGGGCAGGTGCAAATACAAAATCTACCTTCTAAACACTTTCGACCGAGGATTGATTTAAGGAGTTTAGAATAAAGTAATTGTCTGCCTGGTTGTACTATTACGTTGCCAAGTCCCTTATAACTGGATCTTTCTGTAAGTCAACCAATGCTAAGAATGAATAATACGCTACTAATGAGTGCTTTTGTTAAAAATCCTCAGTTTCTACTTATCTTAACTTAGCTTGGTGAATTCATGCGGACAATCATTTATTTTATCATCCTCGTAAGCCTGAATCTTATAACACGATAAATTAATTATGTAACACTTCAGGTGGATTAACAACCCACCTTTGTAAGGTAATAATTCAGTTATAAATTAATAAATCAAATCATCATGAACTCAACAGAAGCAAAAGGAAACTGGAACGAGCAAAAAGGAAAATTAAAGCAAAAATTTTCTATCCTCACCGATAATGATTTAATGTTCGCAGAAGGTAAGAAGGATGAAATGCTAGGAAAAATTCAGAAAAAACTTGGAAAAACCAAGGAAGAACTGAAAGCAATAATGGCCGCCCTTTGATTCAAACAAAGCAAACCAATCGTCAAGCCAAAGGCTTGACGATTTTATCAACCATTAACTCCTAAACACAAAACAATTATGAAAAAGCTTCAAACAAGTGCCAACTTAATTTTTACGTCTCTCTTTTTTATTGCTTCCGTAGTCACAACCGGTTGTGATCGCTCAATGCAAAAAGCAGAAAATGCTAAGGAAAATGTAGCTGAGGCACAAGAGGACTTAGAAAATGCCGAAGAAGACTACCAAACAGAAATGGCGAACTTTAAGCGAGAATCAGCTGAAAAGATCACTGAAAACGAGAAAGCAATAGCAGAGATTAAATCGTCAATGTCAAATGTCAAAAAAGATTTAAAAGAATCTTATGAAAGAGACATTGCTGCACTAGAAGAAAAAAACACTGAATTGAAAGAAAGAATAGAAGAGTTCAAGGGTGAAGGAAAGGACAATTGGAATTCATTCAAAGAAGAGTTTAATCGTGACATGGAAAAACTTGGAAAATCAATTAAAGATTTCACAATAAACAACAAAAACAATTAAACCTCACAATCATGGGAAACTTACTTTACATTATCGCAGTTTTACTTGTCATTAGTTGGGCAATAGGATTTTTTGCCTACAGTCAAACGGGCATCATACACCTACTTCTAGTCATAGCTGTAATCGCAGTTCTACTCAGGGTTATCTCTGGAAGTAAAAGTAGGATTTAAAAAAAATGAAACATTTTATCTTGGGAGCAACTCTTTTATTTATTTGCTCTATTTCATCGGCACAGTCGTATTTGCAAAATGAAGTCGATCAAATAAATGTAGGATTTGGCTTCTCTAGTTGGGGCTTGCCGGTTTATATCGGTTATGACCATGGAGTAAACAATGATGTGACATTTGGACTTGAAGCATCCTTTCGTTCTTACAGCGAAAATTACGGAGATTTCAAATACAATCACAGCATCATAGGATTTTCTGGGAACGGAAACTACCATTTCAATAGACTTCTTGAAATCCCAAGTGATTTTGACTTTTATGCGGGGCTAAATCTCGGTTTCTATGTATGGTCTTCACCAAATAGCTACAACGGTAAGAATAGTTCCGGATTAAGTCTGGGAGCTCAAGTGGGTGGAAGATATTTCTTCAGTCCCAAAGCAGGAATAAATTTAGAAATTGGAGGTGGCAATGCCTTCTCTGGTGGAAAAATAGGACTAACAATTAAAATTTAACTTTAAAAACAAACAATCATGGATTCAGGAAAATTGGTATTAGGTGTATTGATAGGAGTTACGGTGGGAGCGACCCTAGGAATCTTATTTGCACCAGATAAAGGTTCAACAACAAGGCAGAAAATCGTTGACAGAGGAGAAGGTTATGCAGATGATGTCAAAGAGAAACTTGACGACTTTATTAGTTCAATCACAAGTAGATTTGAAAAGGCAAAAGAAGAAGCAACAGAATTTGCCTCAAAAGCCCAAAAAAATTATAATGAATCAAAAAAGGAAACTGATCACGTAACAGCTTGAATTATTGTTTCGTAAGTTTATTCAATAGGCTTTAATTTTTAAGAACAAGTTATGAATGACAATGTAACTCCCATAGAATTACTTTTTCAAAAGGTAGAAAGTTATAGCAATACGACTTTAGAGATAGTGCAGTTAAAAGCAATTGAAAAGTCTGCTGACCTTATTTCATCTCTTGTTGCGCAAATCGCCATCATTATTGTGGCATTATTGGCAACATTTGCAATCAATATCGGCATAGCTTTATGGATTGGAAAACTACTAGGGAACTCATTCTACGGGTTTTATGTTGTCGGGTTATTTTATACAATTGTAGCACTCCTGCTTTATTCTTTCAAAAATTCTTGGATAAAAGGCCCTCTACACAATTCCTTGATTTCTCAAATGATGAAACAAAAAAATACATGAAAAAGTCGGCCACAGAAGAATTAAATGAAGCTATTCTGATATTGCAAAGAAAGCAACACATTGAACTCGGAATACTAAAGGAGCAATTTCTGATTACTTACGAAAGCTTAAAACCGATTAATTTAATTAAAAGCACTTTCCAGGAAGTAACGGAAATAGCTGGCATTAAAATTATGATCATAAATAAGCTGATTGATCTAACAATTGGGTTGCTAGGTAAAAATGTTTTAGCTGGTGAAAGTGCAAGCCCGATAAAAAAAATGATTGGAGTTATACTCAAAACAGCGATAAATAAATTGGTTTCTAAGTCCCCATCAGCCTCTTTATCAATGACATCATAGTGAAATATTGGGAGCTAACAGCTTACTTTTTGCGCCATTTATCATTTCTCTTTATGCAACCGGGTGTATTTGCTTCAATAAAATGTAAAACGATCAAAAACCTATTCTCTATTCATATTCCAAATCTATCAGTATTCACAGCAAATATAGCTGGCGCTAGGTTATCAACTGCAGAAGGGAATGTCTGTCAGAGCTACCAATAGGTTTAGTTACGAAAGCCTATAATGGAGATTTAATTTTTCCTGATTTTGCTCTTGCCAAGAACAATTTAGAAGTGGTGTAAAAGCAGGGAGGTTTCTTCTTAAAGAAAAGACGCAGCTCCTAAAAAGAGTAATTCTGCTTTACTTGATTTAGGCAATTCTTAAAGGCCGCCCAAGCACTTTGAGTTGTCTGCCATGACTTTTCAATGCATCCAAAAAGCTATCCTCATTATTATAAGGAAGGCCAAATTCTAAAGCAGTTTCTTCCACTATTTTTGAAATTTTCTCATAATGAACATGGCAGATATGAGGAAATAAATGATGCTCTACTTGGTAATTCAGGCCACCCACGTACCAAGTTAGTAGACGGTCATTTTTTGCAAAATTAGATGTGGTTCGTAATTGATGTACAGCCCACACATCCTTGAGACTACCGGCAGTATCGGGTGCAGGATATTCTGCACTTTCAATTACATGGGCGGGTTGGAAAATAATGGCTAGAATAAATCCTGCTATAAAGTGCATAGTAAAAAAACCAATCAACACTTGCCACCACAAAACATCAAGTACAATCATTGGTAAAGCAACAGTATAGGCCAAGTACACAAGTTTAGTACCTATCAAAACGATCCATTCTTTGGTAGCAGTTGTTTTTTGGCGCTTCACCAATCCGTCCTTTTGATAGCGTGAAAGCTTTACAAAATCCTTTCTAAAGACCCAGATCATAGTAAGAAGTCCGTAGAAAAACCATGCATAGATGTGTTGAAAACGATGAATGGGATAGAGCTTGGCATCCGGTGACATTCTAAAAATTGGGCTAGGGGCAATATCTTCATCTGCATCATGTACATTGGTAAATGTGTGATGTAGTACATTGTGTTGCACTTTCCAGTTAAATGAGTTGCCACCAATCAAATTTAATGTAAAGCCTAAGGCATTATTTACCCAAAGTTTATTTGAATACGCTCCATGATTAGCGTCATGCATCACTGATAAGCCAATCCCGGCTACACCAAGGCCCATCAAAACACAAAGAATAAAAAGAGCTCCAAGAGAATTAAAGACTCCTGTGATGATCAAGGTGTAAGGAATTAAGTACAAGCAAAGCATAAAAATGGTCTTAAGCACCATTGTGAGATTGGCTTGCTTGCTTATCCCATTGGTTTTGAAGTATTCATTTACACGTTTGTTCAATGTTGAAAAGAATCCATTTTGGATACTTGAGAAACGCAAAGAATTCATTTGTGTCATGGAGAACTGGTTTTTTTCTGTCCTTTTAGTAGGGGCTACAGGAAAAGATGGAGGGCGGTTGTTTAGAATACAATTTGTTTCTATTGAACAATAATTTGGAATTATTAATTCGACTTTTACTCTGCCATGTCACCTCACCTGGCAAAACTGCACCCTATTGTAGTTGCCAACAACGTACTTTTCTGCTTAACCTAGATCTAAAAGTGTAAAGAAAGCCAAATTTAGCTTCTCCGATCAAATTAATATGGGGCTTGGGTAGTAACTTTCAGGTGATAACACCTTATACAACCGGAGTGGTTCTTTTCGAAGGAAGGCCGGCGTTAGATTCAAGTATCGCAGGTTTTCCCTCTGGTTGGTGTTGCGTCACCAACCAGTCCAATTGACCCCTTTTGGTGTTCCGTCACCAACCAGTGCGATTGTATGAGTCCATTTTTGTCTGATGTCTCAGTGATAAGCAAGGACCAGTTGGAGTATAGAATAGATCGTGTCAGGTGGGGACATCTGCCACCTGGGGTAGAGTATGAAATAGGTCGTGGGTAGCTTTTTATTTCTATGTCTTTTTGAGTATTGCTTCAACCGAAATGTCTTCATCAAGTAAAGGCCAATGAATGCCATAGCCCGAAGGGGATACTTTATACAATTTGCGCTGTATATCTGAAGCATTCATAAGCTTTTTGGAGATTTTTTCAAGGGGCAATTCGATGCTTCTGCCATCGATCACGATCAAAATGGTGTCCTTTCCGAATGAAATACATTGAATAATGTGTGTAGCGATCATATTGAATTGAAATATAGGTTCCAGGAGCTAACAATAAGTTCAAAATGCTGGTAAATGATTTTCTTGATCTCTTTAGTCGCAGCAGGTGTCATGTTGTATGCAAAGGCTTCTTTAATTTCTACTTCCTCAGCAAGTATCCACTATTTGCATTCTTGATCTCCTTTCTGAGCATGTATATGCATAGGTTCGGTACCCTCATAGGAATAAAAGAACAAGCGCCAGCCAAATATGTACAACACGGTAGGCATACATCAAAGTTATTGAATTTGGCCTATTCCTCAAATTGAGTAAATCAACCCCTCTGGTTGGTGTTCCGTCACCAACCAGTCCAATTGACCCCTTTTGGTGTTCCGTCACCAACCAGTGCGATTGTATGAGTCCATTTTCGTCTGATGTCTCAGTGATAAGCAAGGACCAGTTGGAGTATAGAATAGATCGTGTCAGGTGGGGACATCTGCCACCGGGGGGAGTATCCTGAGCTGCAAACTCAAGATACCAGGATAGTTTAACTAACTTTGTACTATGCAAACTTTTAAGGTAAGTATTCTCAACCCTAAGGCGACTAAGTTACTAAAGTCACTCGCAGAACTTAAGCTCATATCAATCACTGAGCAGCCTGAGTCCGGATTTAAAGAAATAGTAGATCAGTTGAGAAAGAAAGTATCTGCTCATTCACCTTCTTTCGAAGAAATAACCGAAGAAGTGGAATTGGTAAGATCAAAACGCTATGCCAAACGAAAAAATTAGATTAATTATCGATACTAATTTGTGGATTAGTATTTTGCTTTCAAATAGATTCCAAAAGCTCGATACAATCCTTTTTAGCACTACTACAATCGTACTGTTTAGCAAGGAACTTTTTGATGAATTTATAGAAGTAGCTCAAAGACCAAAGTTTAAGCAATATATCTCCAGTGAAGATTTGTTATTTCTCGCTGAAAGTATTCAGGCTAAGGCTGAATTTGTTGACGTTCGATCAGTTGTAAAGGCATGCAGAGATATAAAAGATGACTTTTTACTGTCTTTAGCAATAGATGGTGAAGCCACTCATCTATTGACAGGCGACAAAGATTTACTAGACCTTAAGAAATTTGGCAATACAAAAATCTTAACTATTGCTGATTTTCTGGCAATAGAAACTTAGCCAGTAAGAGAGTGTTGTAAAGAAGTATTTCCCCTCTGGTTGGTCTTCCGTCACCAACCAGTCCAATAGCTTGAGTCCATTTTCGCCTAAGGTCTCAGTAAGATGGTTAGACCAGGTGGGGTTCGGAGATGCTTGCACTGGCTCTTGTATGTTTTAGGATGATAGCCTAACTTTAACAGAGCAAACTTAGGCACATGAAAGGTATTCAGTACGTATTAAATGATAAGGACGAGCGTGTTGCCGTTCAGATCGATTTGAAGAAGCACGGGGATTTATGGGAAGACATCTACGATTCTATTGTAGCCGATTCCAGAAAAAACGAAGAGCGTGTGAGTTTGAAAGACTTAAAGGAAAACCTAAAGGGCAAACGAAAGTCTTCCTGATGTATACGATCGTTTTCGCTAAGTCAGCAGCGAAAGAGGTGTATGCATTACCCTCGAAAGCAGTTTTAAAAGTGGTTGAAGCAATAGAAACATTAGCCGTTGATCCAAGGCCAAATGGAGTTAAAAAGCTTGTTGGATCAAAGAATTTATGGAGAATTCGGGTGGGGGACTATCGAGTGGTATATAGCATTGATGATGTGATCTTGGTAGTTGATGTTAGAAAAGTGGGGCACAGAAAAGAAGTGTATGATTAAGTGATGTGAAATAGAGTTGAATGAAAGCTAACTTTGAAGCTGCCCTCATTGGTGTTGTGCAATGCCAAGTGGGTAGACAACCAACCAGTCCAATAGTTAGAGGATATTTTCACTTGGGCTCAGCGAGACGCTAAGTCCAGGTGTGTTTTATGGCACAAGTCACAGACTTGCGCCAGCTGGATCAACAATGCAAATGTCGAATAGCAGGTTGGTTTATTGTTTTATGTATAAGTACCAAACTTGCCCCAGCTGGTGCTAAACATTAACTCCCAGCCATTTCGTAACGCTAATAATGGATTAAGGATGAATTAGGTATTCAGCATGTTTATACAATTGGTTGAGCGACTATTTTATATTTTTGTAGAAATAGTTAGTCGACATGCATAAAGTGAAGCTGTTTACTTTAATTTTTCTGTTTGCCAACGCAAACCTAAAGGCTCAGTTTTCCCAACAAGGCCAATTGGATACAACCTTCAATTCAGCTGACAAAGGTTTTGGAAAGGGTGATGGACCAAATACATCTGTCTTTAAATCTATATTTCAACAAGATGGTAAATTGATAATTGTGGGTGCTTTTACCCGGTATAATGGGATAAGTCGAAACGGGATTGCACGTTTGAATATCGATGGTAGTCTGGATACAAGTTTTAATCCGGGAAGTGGTATGATTGGAACGGGTACTGAAATACCGATTATGTATAGCGTTGCTCTTCAAACTGATGGAAAGATTATTATCGGAGGCAACTTCATAAGCTTTAATGGAACAGCCCGAAACAGAGTAGCAAGATTGAACTCTAACGGCAGCATTGACTCAGCCTTTAATTCTACAATTGGTGCAAACAATACAGTCACTTATACGGCTCTCCAAACTGATGGAAAGATTGTTATTGGCGGTTTTTTTTCATCTTACAACGGTGTTTTTCGTAACAGCATAGCGAGAATTAACAGTGATGGAAGCTTGGACACCACTTTCAATCCCGGGCTTGGGACAAATAATGGAATCAAGAGTATTGCGATTCAACCTGATGGGAAGATGATTATAGGTGGTTTTTTTACAAGCTACAATTCCATACCTAGAAGTCGAATTACTAGGATAAACTCTAATGGCAGCCTTGATACTAGCTTTAACCCTGGTAGCGGGGCGAGTGGTACTGTTCATTCTATTACACTTCAGCCTGATGGCAAGTCAGTAATAGGTGGAGATTTTTATAGCTACAACAATACAATTCGTTCCTGTATTGCTCGCATAAATATTAATGGTAGTATTGATACAACATTTAATCAAGGAATTGGGCTATCTGGATGGCCTATTTTAACTGTTTATGCTACTACTATTCAGCCAGATGGCAAAGTGATCATTGGTGGAACTTTCACGAGCTTTGATAACACTCCTAGAAATAATATCGCTAGATTAAATTCAAATGGAAGCTTAGATCCAAGTTTTGAAACAGGTACAGGAACAGATGACCTGCTTTATAGTGCTTCTCTTCAAGCAGATGGAAAACTAGTTATAACTGGCAATTTCGCTTCTTACAGGGGTAGTTTCCGAAATGTAATTGCTCGTTTAAACTCAAATGGTACTTTAGACAATACTTTCAATCCTGGCAATGGAGTAAACGCCTTGATTTACTCAATTGGTATACAATCAGATGGTAAAACATTAATTGGGGGAGATTTTAGAGGAGTTAACGGAACTTTTCAAGGATTTTTCTCAAGGTTAAATTCTAATGGCAGCTTAGATACTTCATTTCAACAAGGTATTGGAGCAAATAATTCGGTTCGTTGCATTGCTCAGAAGACTGATGGGAAGATATTAATTGGTGGACATTTCACAAGATACAATAACCAAACTAGAAATTATCTAACTCAGCTTAATTCTAATGGCAGCTTAGATACTACCGCTAGTTTAGTATTAAGTGCTGACTATCATGTATTTGCAATTGATATTCAGCCAAATGGAAAAGTAGTTGTTGGGGGCGATTTTTTTAATATTAACTCAATATCCCGTAGACGAATTGCAAGGCTTGACACCAATGGAAGTGTAGATTTAAGTTTTAACTCAGGAGTTGGACCTAATTTTAGGATATTAACTGTTGCCAGTCAACCTGATGGAAAGATTGTAATTGGTGGTAGATTTACTGAATACAGTGGGACTCCAAGAATTCGAATAGCAAGGGTTAATTCTAATGGAAGTTTGGATACAACGTTTAATTCTGGCCTAGGTGCAACTGGAACTTCCTTTAATGAAGTTGCAACAATTAAACTACTAACAAACGGTAAGTTGTTAATTGGGGGTAACTTTACAAGTTATAATGGAACACCGACCAATCATTTCGCTCGTTTAAATTCAAATGGTAGCTTAGATACAACTTTTAACAATGGAACGGGGCCAAACAATCGTGTATTTTGTATCTTACTTCAACCTGATGGGAAGATTATAATAGGTGGAACGTTCACAAGCTATAACGGTATCCCAATTAATAGAATTGCCCGCATCAATTCTGATGGAAGTTTGGATATGACCTTCAACCCTGGAGTTGCAGCAAATAGTACTGTTGTGGCGGCTTCATTTCAGCCAGACGGCAACTTGATCATAGGAGGAGATTTCACCAGCTACAACGGCATTGGACGAAACCGCATTGCAAGAATTTGGGGAGGAAATACTGTAGCAGGAGTAGGAGCAGAAACGTTAACCAACAATATCCCATTTGTGTATCCTAACCCTACGCAAGCTTTCATCCAAGTTAAGGTAGGCAGATCCTTTTCTTACACTTTACACTCAATACATGGTGTTTTACTAGATCAAGGAGTATCCAATGAGCCTGAAGTGACTCTGCATACGAACGCCTACCGTTCAGGCACCTATTTGTTGAGAGTAGTAACAAGTGAGGGTATCTCTGTTCAAAAATTTATCAAAGAGTGATGAAACAGCGTTCTTTGTCCTTTTTGGTGTATCCAACCGCTCTTATTGATTTAGCTTCTCGCTGAGACCTATACAAATTTCAAAGATCAAGGATACAAATGTGAAATTCAGCGATGAAAACGGCCTGAGTTTTTGAAATCATTATAAACAAGCTGAAAGGAAGGTTCTTTTAACAGTACCTAAGGTCTCAGCGAGACGGAAAGACCATACGGGGTCTTGATCTCAGAATAGCGATAATGATTTTACTAAGAATAGCAGTGGATTGCGATATTAAGGATAGTTGACGTTTATCTCCAGGCATCCAATGGCCTCATATTGCTTATCAACTAGGAAAGCCTCAATCAAAGTAGTGTGGTATTCAAGTACCTTTATAAGGTTATCTGTATTTGTGTTGCCTGTTCTCAACCATATTACTTTTGGCGGATGACCATAAAGTGTTGCCAAGTCATAGAAGTCAGAATCAAAAGTAACTATTGCGAAACCCTCCTTTTTCGCAAATTCCCATAGCTCTTTGTCGCTTTTGTTTTCAAGTTCTAAATCTCGTACTTGAGTACAACCTGGAAACGCTTTACTAAGCTTACGGGGGACTTTATAGGAAATATTCTGGTCAAATAGCAGCCTCACAAAGCAATTAGAATTTTGTGCTCTCGATCAGCAGCATAGGAAAGTGCCGCCTGAATGTCTTCTTTTGTGAGCTCTGGATAGTCATTGAGTATTTCCTCTACTGTCATGCCACTGGCAAACCAACCAAGTATGTCATATACACTTATTCTTAGCCCACGAATGATTGGACGGCCAAACCTGATCTGGGCATTAATGGTTATTCTTTCAGAATAATGTTTCATAAAAACTCTAATTTCTCCCTTTCTTATTGTTTGAATTGCTTTGTTCCTTTAAGAGTTGTACTTGCTTTTTGGCATTTTCTAAGGTAGCCGGTGATTGCCTGGATAGCTTCTCCATGCCTAACTTGGCTCTTTCCTGAAAGGATATCATATAGTTTATCTTTAAGGTGTTGTGTCACACATACAAATGTAAGCAATCTAGATCATCCACGAGTAGAGGATACTACCCTAAGCTAATTCCGCCAAGGCTCGGATTAGTATAGCTTATTGGCGGAACACCAACCAATGGGGAGAAAGACTGTTTGCCGATACCAACATCATTCTTTATTTTTGAGTTGCTAAGATCAGGTGAGGAAACTAAAAACAGGCGTTGAAAGAGATGACATGTATGGTGTGGACGTTTGCCAAATAGAGGAAACGTGATTATTACTTTACTTTCTTAATTCTGCTCAATTTTTGACATTTCAAATGCTAAAAAAAACTCCTCAATTACAAATATCAATTTTGCATCTTTTTTTAAAAGTCTTATACTCATAAAAACAGGTTTATCTTCTTTTCTGTCTTTCCATTCTTGAATAATTACTTCACCGCTGAAAGGGTCTAACTTCCAGTGTCCATTTTTTAAGGATAAGTCGCTATTGTTTGACTCAAGTGTAAACTTTTGATCAGCATTAAAGTAGAATGTAGTTTTTGATAGAATTTCTCGGGCCTGGCCTATTAGTTGTTTAGCTTCATCTGGGATGACTGCACCTATGTCATATGGCCTTACTGGCTTCCATATCCCAATGATTTCCTTTTTTATATTTTCCTGGGCAGATATTTTGATTGAAAAAGAAATGATAAGTAGAGTTGAACAGGTAATTGATTTAAGAAGTCGTAGCATTACTATAGGATTACTTGAGCAAAGGTAATTCATTGTGTTGAGATAAGAAGGGCCTTTTGAGTTGAAAGTCGTCCCAATATTTTGTTCATCAATGTACAGCCAGATGTGTAGACTTACATCAGCAAATGGCTGTAAGGTCTCAGTGAGACGCTAAGACCAGTTGGGGATTTAATTGTTAATATAGCTTTGGCTTGTGCTTTTATATTGCGTTATTAGTAATTCACAAATTAATAAATTGGGTAACCAACTTAGCCATGCGATAACTGAGTAAGAAATTGAATTAGCTAGATCAAAGAAATAGGAACCAACGAAAACATAAAGTCTTAAGGTAATCGCAGCAAGTGTTAGAGAATAGCTTCTTAGCATCCATCTTATATGACTTTGGATGTCTCCCTTTGTTATGGCCTTGTAGGCAATCCATGTAAATATAAACCATAAGACACATTGAAAAAGAAAGCTAATTTGTACCGATATACCTCTTTGTATATAAAAGCTCATAATTAATGCTCCTGGGGCCGAAACGAATAGTATGCAGCTTATATATATTTTGCCAAGAAATTTATGTGCTTTATACCATTTGATTCTAGAATATGGATGTAATTGAAAAATGCCAATCAGCAATATTATGGAAGCAGGTAAAACATGTGAATAGTATGCTGGTAAATAGAAACCGCTTTTAATTGCCTCCTGTTTATGTGTAAGAAATCCATAAACAGAGTTAAAATTCATATAGGTTAATGCGTTTATAGAAAGAGGAAGAGACAATAATAAAAGCACAAGGTAAAGACTGTCTCTGGATGGTTTAAATTTCACGTCAAAGCATTTTAAATAGCCTTATTATTTGGATGATTTGTAATTTGTTTACTTATGAATTGAATGTTATGACGATCAATATCACTCAACTGAGATTGCATTTCTTCTTGCGAGGAAAATTTAGGTTGATACTTTTCTTTCAAAAATGATTCAAAAAATTTCCTTCTGTCAGGATCATCTGAGAAGTTATATCCTCTAAGTGCAAGTATTTCATCTCTCATAAACAACAAAGTGTTTTTAGATAGATAGTATGTTTTTGCATAATCTTTCAGTTCCTCATTGTAAATTTCAAATTCTCCTTTTAAATAGGTGCTGTCCAATTTAACAAACTCAGTTTGTGGGAACATTCTATCGGATTTCATCATGACAATTTCCTCTTCGTTAGTTACTGAAAAATATGTATAGTATGACAAATAATTTTCTTGAACTACATCACTATCATAATTCCAATAATCCACAGTTCTACTTACTTCAAGCATAGAACTATCAATTAGATTCAACTTTAAATTGCTTCCATTAAAATCGTCAAAAAATGAGGTTTTTGTGTTTCCAATGAAACTAATTTGATTGTATGAGTAAAATTCTTCTCTTCCTTCTATATATCTACTTTTAATGGATGTAATAAGTAGTCGAAGATTATTGGTTACCTGTTCTACCAAAGAGCCAGTAGTTTCTTTATACTCAATGGATCCTCCCCAGAAACTATTGGAATTTGAAATATCACCCTCTATCTCATTGAATATTTTATTTCTCACCAAATAATTAGGGGGAATAATAATTCCATTACACAGAAAATTCTCATTAGGAATTTCGCACAGAATGTAGTTTTTTGAGTTTAATTGAATATTTTTTTTAAGATAGATAAAATCACTGAGCCACTTTTCATTATCTTCTGTTGCAAACCCGGGATGGTAATTAAATTCATAATCATACCATCCATACATTGTATCTTTTTTCACTATCGCCCAAATATTGTCTTTTAAATAAGGTACAACAAAATCATATATAGTATCGATTACTAGTGTATTCGAATTTAAATTGAAATATCCTATTTTGTTATTACTTTTTACTTCGACCATATGTTTTTCAACAAATGATAAAGTCCCAATAAGGTCAAAAGCAATTGGAATTATATTTTTTCCTGACTTGGAAATTAGACCCATTTTGGTGCCCGGTGGGACTTTTGATGTATCTTGATTATGATTATTTAAAAAAGTGTTAACCCAAGGTCCACTAGTTACATAGTAGTAAAGATTACCTTGATCCCTTACAGCCCAGATTACAGAATCGTAAACTTTTTCTAGGATGTTTGCATACTCATACATCTCTACACGTTCCTGTAAAGCCAATTTTCTCTCAGCTAACCACTCGTTTCTATTCTTTATCGTTAAATATGATTGATAAAAATCTTCTCCATTTATCTCAGATATTATAAAACTCTCCTCTATTGAGAATAAAGTCAAATTTAAAATAAAATTCAATTCATCATTTTCATTTTTAGCATCCAGTTTGAATGTAACTGGAATGTCAATATAAATATGCTCACTTCTGAACAAAATTTTAGCATTTGAGAATTCAGGTATGCATTTTATGATTGGGTCATTATTTCGTAATACTTCAATAACTGATAGAATAGCTTTTTTACTTTGAGTTACACGAAAATACTTGATTACATTTTCATCGGATGCAAAAATGTCTTTCTCAAATCTTGAAAGAAAATTTCGCACTTCTTTTTCAGCATTGTCATTTTTAACTATAGAGCACTTTGCTGTAAACAGCATTAAAATGAATACAAGAGTCAGATTGGTTAAACGTGGGATACTCATTTATTTAGTTTTATTTGTTGATTGAAATTTATAATCCCCCTGCCGTTTTCTTTCGACAGGGGGTTACTCTCTACCTCACTTCCCCACCGATCTCCTAATAATATTCAAAGCCCCACCTGCTTTGAACCACTCGATCTGCTGGGCATTGTAGCTGTGGTTTACGGTGATCTCGTCCTTGCTGCCGTTGGCATGGTGTAGCACCAGCGTCAAGGGCTTACCTGGCGCAAAGCCGGTCAGGCTAAGGATGTCAATGGTATCGTCTTCCTGCACCTTGTCGTAGTCGGCCTTGTTGGCAAAGGTGAGCGCCAGCATGCCCTGCTTCTTCAGGTTGGTCTCATGGATACGGGCAAAGCTTTTCACCAAAATGGCCCTCACACCCAGGTGGCGTGGCTCCATAGCCGCATGCTCACGGCTGCTGCCTTCTCCGTAGTTTTCATCACCAACTACAATAGTGCCGATGCTCTTGGCTTTGTATTGGCGTTGCACCACAGGCACTCCTTCGTAGGCTCCCGTGAGTTGGTTCTTCACGTTGTCGGTCTTTTCATTGAAGGCGTTCAGCGCACCGATCAGCATGTTGTTGGAGATGTTGTCCAGGTGGCCCCTGTACTTCAGCCAGGGCCCTGCCATGGAGATATGGTCGGTCGTACACTTACCCTTCGCTTTGATCAGCAGCCTCAGTCCTTTGATATCGGTGCCTTCCCATGCGGCAAAAGGCTCAAGCAATTGCAGGCGGTCGCTGGTAGGGGATACCTTCACTTCTACTTTTGATCCATCCGCTGCGGGGGCCTGGTAGCCGGCATCTTCTACGGCAAAGCCTTTGATCGGCAGCTCTATGCCCTGAGGCTCGTCCAGCTTTACTTTTTCTCCCTGGGCATTGGTGAGGTAGTCGGTCACCGGGTTAAAGGTGAGGTCACCAGCAATGGCCAAAGCGGTCACGATCTCCGGAGAGGCTACAAAGGCATGGGTGTTGGGGTTGCCATCGTTACGCTTGGAGAAGTTACGGTTAAAGGAGGTGATGATGCTGTTTTTGCGGTTGGGATCGGTGGTATGTCTGGCCCACTGACCAATACAAGGCCCGCAGGCATTGGCCAGTACCACGCCACCCATCTGGTCGAACGTGTTGAGGTAGCCGTCACGCTCCACGGTGAAGCGCACCATTTCTGATCCTGGCGTAATGGTGAACTCACTTTTGGCTTTTAGGCCTTTGTCTACCGCCTGCTTGGCAAGAGAGGCTGCACGGCTGATGTCTTCGTAGCTGGAGTTGGTGCAGGATCCGATCAAGCCTACCTCAAGGGTGGCTGGCCAGTTGTTTTCCTTCACGGCAGCAGCAAACTTGCTGAGTGGCCATGCCAGATCCGGGGTGAAAGGTCCGTTGATATGCGGCTCCAGCTCGCTCAGGTTGATTTCGATCACCTGATCGAAGTATTTCTCCGGGTTGGCATAGACCTCAGGGTCGCCGGTAAGGTGCGCTGCCACGGCATTGGCAAGGTCAGCTACTTCAGGTCTTGAAGTGCCACGCAGGTAGCTGGCCATTTTCTCATCATAGCCAAAAATAGAGGTGGTCGCTCCGATCTCAGCACCCATGTTGCAGATGGTGCCTTTGCCGGTGCAGGAAAGGGAGTTGGCTCCTTCTCCGAAATATTCCAGGATGGCATCGGTACCACCTTTTACGGTAAGGATACCCGCCACTTTGAGGATCACATCTTTGGCGGAGGTCCAGCCGCTGAGTTTGCCGGTCAGCTTTACACCAATCAGTTTAGGGAACTTCAGCTCCCAGGCCAGTCCGGCCATCACATCGCAGGCATCCGCACCACCTACTCCGATGGCGACCATGCCCAAGCCGCCTGCATTTACCGTATGGCTGTCCGTGCCGATCATCATACCTCCGGGGAAGGCGTAGTTTTCCAGGATCACCTGGTGGATGATCCCAGCACCTGGCTTCCAGAAGCCGATGCCATATTTATTGGACACTGAGGCCAGGAAATCAAACACTTCTTCATTTTTATTAAGCGCCGTTTTCAGGTCGGCCACAGCGCCGTCCTTGGCCTGAATCAGGTGGTCGCAATGGACAGTAGAGGGCACAGCAACCTGAGGTCTGCCAGCCTGCATGAACTGAAGGAGCGCCATTTGGGCCGTTGCATCCTGCATCGCAACACGGTCAGGGGCGAAGTCCACATAGGATTGGCCACGCTCATAGGCTTCAGTGGCGGGATTGTCCCACAAATGGGAGTATAAAATCTTTTCTGTAAGGGTCAGAGGGCGGCCTACGACGTTACGGGCTGCGGCGATTTTGCCGGGCAACTCAGCGTAGACTTTTTTAATCATGTCTAAATCAAATACCATAGCTGGACTGGATTGAATGTAAGGGTTTATGTCAGGTCAAAAATACGAATTACTGCCAAACGGCAAGGCCGTTCTGATAAACAGCTTAAGACGGGTGCAGGCGCTGACCAAATAGACCGGATTTATTACATGGGTGAGATAAGCCCATCAATCTACCCATAGGGGCAAAAGGGAGCATATATCATTGTATGTGAATATATCAAGATGAGTGAAGCCCTTGAAAGATGAACAACAGAAGTCATAATATGCTGAATAACAACACGTTGAACGAGTTTAATTATTCCTCCGTTTCAGCAGCAGGAAACGTAAAAGCCCAGAGCTCTGATCGCAAAGCCTTGCTTTTGGCTTTTTCTTCTGCCTGCCACAAGCTGCAAACTTTTCCGTTTGGGATGTTTTTTGGCGAAAAAGGACTGGTATTGCCACATCCTTACAAGGGGCTGAAGCATGAACCCGGTGCTAATCCTACACCTGCCCTAAGCAGATCCCTGAGCACAAACAAAATGTCTCACGTATTGAACACCACAGACCTGAACAGCTAAACTTTTTGCAAGAAGATATGATCATTTCACACCTTATAGAGAACACAAAGAGAGCGCAGCCTGTAACGAGGGTCTTGATGATGATCCTGGGCCTGTTTTTCTCCTTGGTATTTTTTCAGACGGAGGCCAAAGCCCAATGCGCAGGTATTGACTCGGTGAGGTTTACCAATGTAACCTGTTTCGGTACTGCTACTGGAACGGTGACCGTATATGCCAGCACGGGTACGCCACCTTACACTTATTTGTTGCAGCGACTCACCGGTACAGGTTTTGTTTTGGCAGGAACCAGTTTTGGAAACCCAAGTACTACCCACACCTTCACAGGATTGGTTGCCGGAAACAATTACTTTGTCACCGTTGCCGATGATGATCCGGGATGTTCTGCCGTCATTTCTGCGTTTTTCAATATCACCCAACCACCTAATCTTGTTTTAACGCTCAGCAGTCGCATCAATGTGAATGGCTGCTTTGGGGATAGTACCGGTTCCATTACCGTTACAGCTACCGGAGGCACAGCACCTTATCAGTACAGCATCAACGGAGGAGCTTTTGGGCCCTCCAACACGTTCAGCAACCTGGCCGCAGGCAGTTACACCCTTACGGTGAGAGATCAGAACAACTGTACCCGCAATCTGCCGGTAAACATCACGCAGCCGACAGCAGTAAACCTGAGCATCAGTGCTCAAAGCAACATCTCCTGTTTCAACGCAGCAACAGGATCTTTTTCGGTAAGTACCACAGGCGGTGCTTTGCCTTATGCTTATTCGTTGAATGGAGCGGCATTTGCTCCAACCTCAACTTTTAACAACCTCGCAGCGGGTAATTACACCGTCATTGTCAGGGACAGTGCAGGCTGCCGTGACACCGTAATGGCCACCATCACCCAGCCCCTGAGTGGAGTGACCCTTTCGCTAGACTCCACCCGGAACATCAGTTGCAATGGCGCTGCTGACGGTCGTCTGATCCTAAGTGCAAGCAATGGCGCTGTACCCTATCAATTTTCACTGAACGGTGGCGCTTTTGGTCCATCAGGAAGCTTTACTGGGCTGGCTCCAGGTACTTACACCATCATTGTCAGGGACAATGGCAACTGTACAGATACGCTTCAAGCTACCCTAAGTCAACCGCCGGTACTAGACCTCAGCACAACTTCTGTGGTAGATAATCTTTGTTTTGGTGACAATTCAGGGGCGATCAATCTGGCGGCTACGGGTGGAACACCTGCCTACACTTATGCCCTGAATGCAGGAGCATTTGGGCCCGGAAACTCATTTACTGCACTAGGCAGCGGTAGTTATGTGGCCAGAGTGCGAGATGCCAATGGATGTACAGATACTTTGGTGGTGAACATCAATCCCCCTGCGGATCTGCAAGTCATCACAGGGGCAGTGGTGAATGTGGCCTGTTTTGGACAAAACTCAGGCTCCTTCAGTGTGACAGGTTTAGGAGGAACAGCACCTTATCAATTTGCATTCCAGAGCGGAGCATTTAGTGCAACCAATTCATTTAGCGGCTTGGCAGCAGGCTCTTACAGGATCAGGATAAGAGATTCAAATCTTTGCCAGGATAGCATTTTTGTGAACATTACCCAGCCGGCATCAGCATTGGACATTTCAGTAAGCACTCAGGTTAATCCCAATTGCTTTGGAGCCAACAATGGAAGCATTCAGGTCAATGCAAGTGGTGGAACTGCACCTTATCAGTTCAGCATCAATGGAGGAGCTTTTGCAGCAGGCGGGAATTTTACAGGCTTGATAGCCGGAAACTATCTGATCAGAACCCGTGATGCCAACAACTGTACCGACAGTGTGAGCGTAACCCTAAGCCAACCAACTTTGCTGGACATCAGCATCAGCTCACAGACCAATGTGGCCTGTTTTGGAGAGAGCAATGGGTCGGTGCAGCTTTCCGGCACCGGTGGCACAGCAGCTTATTCTTTTGCATTGAATGCCGGCCCGTTTCAAGCGAGCGGCAGTTTCACCGGACTTGCTGCCGGAAGCTACACAGCACGCATTCAGGATGTCAACGGATGTGCCGACACCCTTGTATTTAGCATCACCGCTCCACCCGCTCTTAATCTTGCCTCCGGCCCGGTAACACAAGTGGCCTGCTTTGGTTCTGCTACAGGAGCTTTTTCTGTGGTTGCAAGCGGGGGGCAAAGTCCTTATAGTTATTCCATCAACGGCTCTCCGTTTGGCCCGACATTAAGTTTTACTAGCCTGACGGCCGGTTTATATAACGTAATTGTCAGAGATGCGAACTTGTGCAGTGACACCGTGAGCGTGAACATCACCCAACCCGCCTCAGCCCTGGACATCAGCATTAGCAGCCAGACCAATGTGAGTTGTTTTGGTTCAGGCACCGGCAGCCTAAGCGTTTCCGGTAGCGGGGGTACAGCACCCTATCAGTACTCCATCAATGGGGGAGCATTCTCTGCCATAACAGTTTACAATGGATTGGCTGCTGGTTCCTATACCTTGAGGGTAAGAGACGCTAACCTTTGTCTGGACAGTGTCATCGCTACCATTACCCAGCCTGCCACTGCGCTTGACATAGCCATCACTACACAATCAAACCTCACGTGCAATGGTGCAGGAAACGGTTCCATTACGGCAAATGCCTCCGGAGGTGTGGGGCCCTATACCTATTCGCTGAACGGGGGAGCTTTTCAGCCTACGGGAGTATTTAACTCATTGTCAGCAGGTACGTTTCAGCTTATTGCCAGAGATGCAAACGGTTGCCAGGATACAGTTATGGCCATCATTACCCAGCCTGCAGTGTTGGACCTAAGCCTCAGTAGCCAGATCAATAACCTATGCTTTGGTGAAAGCAACGGATCGATAACCTTAGCAGCTACAGGAGGCACAGGTCCTTATCAATATGCTTTGGGAGGCTCCGGTTTTGGAGCATCGGCGGGTTTCACAGGCCTTGCAGCAGGAAGCTACATGGCCAGAGTCAGGGATGCCCAACTTTGCACGGATTCGTTATTGGTCACCATCACTCAGCCCTCAGACCTGAATGTCACTGCCGGTACGATTACTCCGGTTTCATGTTTTGGTTCGGCAACCGGTGCCTTTACAGTGTCAGGTTCAGGAGGAACAAGCCCCTATCAGTTCAGCTTCAATGGTGGTGCATTTGCTTCCTTTACCAGCTTCAGTGGATTAGTTGCCGGTAACTACCGAGTGGTGATCAGAGATGCAAACAATTGCCGTGATTCAGTACAGGTGACCATCAGCCAGCCGGCTTCTGCACTGGACATCAGCCTGAGCAGTCAGACAAACCCAAGTTGTAATGGTTCTACTAATGGTAGTCTGAGCGTTGCAGGATCAGGAGGAACATCCCCTTATCTCTTTAGCCTGAACGGGGGCACTTTTATTGCCTCAGGAAATTTCACCGGTCTTTCAGCCGGAAACTACAGCATCGTTGTACGGGATGCGAACAATTGCACCGATACTGTTCAAGCGGTGTTAAGTCAGCCGGCTGCGATAGATGTGCAGGTGTTGAGCCAGACCAATAACCTTTGCTTCAATGACAACACTGGCAGCATCACCTTAACAGCATCTGGTGGGACATTGCCCTACACCTTTGCTCTTAACTCCGGAGCCTTTGGGCCATCAGTGGTATTCAATTCTCTAACTTCAGGAAGCTATATCGGAAGAGTACAAGACACCAACGGATGCAGGGACTCCATCAGCATCACTCTGACGGCTCCTCCGGCAATTGTGGCAAGTATTGGTTCGCAAACCAATGTAGCCTGTTTTGGGGAGGCAGGAGGAACTCTTACTGTAAGTGCTACAGGAGGCCAGGCGCCTTACAGCTACAGCCTAAATGGAGCAGCCTTTTCAGGAACATCCGCTTTTAGCAGCCTGAGTGCCGGGCTTTATCAGGTTATCGTGAGAGATGCCAATAACTGTACCGACACTGTTTCTGCCACAATCACTCAGCCGGCCTCTGCTGTAAGTCTGAGCCTTACAAGTAAAACAGATGTTGCCTGCTTTGGTCAAAACACTGGATCCATCAATGTAAACGCAACAGGAGGAGTTTCTCCCTACTCTTTCTCTATAAACGGTGCCGCATTCCAGCCTTTAAGTGTTTTTAGTTCATTGACTTCAGGTACCTATTCCATCGTGGTAAGAGATGCAAACGCTTGTAGAGATACCCTTGAAGTCATCATTTTACAACCTTCTACGCCCCTGGCCATTAGTCTGGTTTCTCAGACACAGGTGCTTTGTTTTGGGGATAGTACCGGAACCTTTACTGTTGCAGCTGCCGGGGGAACAGCCCCTTACCAGTTTAGTGTCAACGGTGGAGCTTTTTCGTCCGTTACGACCTATACCAACAGACCTGCCGGGAATTACAGTGTAGTACTTCGAGATGCCAATGGGTGTACTGACACATTAGATATCAACATCACCCAGCCTGGTCTGGCTTTGAATATTTCCATTGGTACTCAGGTAAATGTGACCTGTTCCGGAGGAAATTCAGGGTTGTTAAACCTTAGTGGAAGCGGAGGTACTGCGCCTTATCAATTTAGCATCAATGGAGGCACCTTTCAGAGCTCAGGTACCTTTGCCGGCTTGAGTGCCGGGACCTACAATTTAGCTATCCGTGATGCAAACAACTGTATTTCAGGAGCCACGGCCATCATCACTGAGCCATCAGCACTTAATCTTTCCATCGCTTCACAGGTTAATGTAGCTTGTTTTGGGGCCTCTACCGGTAGTATCAATGCAAGTGCATCGGGCGGTACTGCACCTTATCAATACTCATTCAATGGCTCTGCTTTCGGAGCCTCATCCAGTTTCACAGGGCTTTCGGCGGGAACCTACAACCTGGTGCTCAGAGATGCTAATAACTGCCAGGTTAGCCAAACGGTCAACATTACCCAACCGGCAAGTGCTTTGAGTTTGTCAGTTGCTTCACAGACCAACGTGCTCTGCAATGGAGCCTCCACCGGAGCCGTGACACTTTCTGCACTTGGCGGAACAGCACCTTATACTTATTCCATTGATGGGGTCAATTTTGTGCCCGGGGCGACATTCACTGCATTATCATTTGGAGCCTATACGTTCAGAGTACGAGATGCAAACAATTGCCTGAGCACGGTCAATGTCAATATTTCTCAGCCGGCTTCAGCAGTGACTTTTAATGCCATTGGTATTAACCCAAGCAGCTGTACTTCATCTGACGGGCAAATCGTGATCAGCGGTACAACCGGAGGAACAGCTCCTTACAGCTACAGCATTGACGGAACCTCCTTTGGGCCGGTGAGTACTTTTACCGGACTGGGGAACGGAACCTATTTCGTGTTTGTACGAGATGCCAATAACTGTACGGTTAACACAACAGTAAGCATTTCCAGCCCCGGCACTTTATCGGCTTTGGCCACAGCAGACTCAGTAGATTGCTTTGGCGGTAATGATGGATCCATCAGCCTCAGCGGACTATCCGGAGGCAATGGCAACTACAGTTTTTCACTCAATGGCGGGCCTTTCCAAACCAGTGCAGTGTTTGCCGGACTTACATCAGGCCTTTACACGGTAGCCGTCAGAGACAACCCTGTATCCTGTACCATTAACCTGAATGTGCAGGTAAATCAGCCTCTTGATTTGACGATCGCTCTGGTTTCACAAACGAATAACACCTGTCGTGGTGGTCAGGAGGGGGTTATTCAGGTGAATGGAAATGGTGGCACAAGTCCATACAGCTATTCCATCAATGGCTCTTCGTTTTCCACATCTTCCATGTTTGACAGCCTTCCGGCGGGTAACTATGTGATTCGTATCAGAGACAGCAGAGCTTGCGTGGATAGCCTGGCGGTGAGCATTTCTCAGCCTGCTAGTGGAGTTTCTTTGGCGGTCAGTTCAGTGCAGCAATTGAGCTGCCAGGGTGATAGCACAGGAGCGATCACAGTAGCCGCCTCAGGTGGAACATCGCCTTATTCTTTTTCGATCAACGGAGGTCCTTTTGCCGCTTCCAATAGTTTCAGTCAGTTAACAGCAGGAAATTACACCCTAACCGTTAGAGATGTAAACGGATGTGATACCAGCCTAAATGTTTCAATCAGTGCCCCTTCTCCTCTGCTGCTGAATGTAGTCGCTACCACACAAGTGACCTGCTTTGGGGGGGGCAATGGACGGATTGAAGTAGCTGCATTCGGTGGCACGGCACCTTATACTTATTCAATTAATGCAAGTGCATTTGCCTCAGTTTCTGTTTTCAATGGATTGACTGCCGCCAACTATCAAATCAGGGTGAGGGATGCAAATAACTGTGAAGCTATCCAAAATGTGAGCATCAGCCAGCCTGCTGCCCTGGCATTTCTTGTAAATGCCAATGTCAACCCCGGTTGTTTTGGAGAAAGTGTATGGTCAGTGAGTTTTAGTCCATTTGGAGGTACGGCACCCTATACTTTTCGTTTTTTAGATACTGCTTTTTCTGCGCAAACCAGCTTTACAAGTGTTTTACCCGGATTTTACTTTGTGACAATCCGAGACAGCAACGCTTGTGAGCTGACCAGCCCACTTATCTTACCAAACCCATATACCCAAATTAACATTAATGTTGTGGGCACAACTCAGGTAATCTGTCATGGAGACTCAAGCGGTTCGATTTCGGTAAATGCTAGTGGGGGTGTAGGAGGCTATCAGTTTTCGATCAATGGAGGCATTTTTCAACCCTCAGGAATGTTTACGCAGCTTCCTGCGGGTACTTACAATCTGGCGGCCAGAGACTCATTTGGCTGTACAGCTCAAACTGTTGTAAACATAAACCAGCCATTAGCACCTGTTTCATTTGACGTAGTCTTCAGCAATCCAAGCACCTGTAGCAGCAATGATGGCAGCATCAGCCTTATTAACTTGAATGGGGGAGTTTCTCCATATAGTTACAGTTTGGGAGGAGGTACTTATGTTGCCGGCTCAACATTTAACGGGCTTGGTAATGGCAGCTATTTGTTGTTTGTAAGAGATGCAAACTCCTGTACTACAGCGGCAGATACTGTAATCCTAAGCTCTCCCGGAGGCTTATCGGCAACCATCAGCAGCAGTAACGTGAGCTGTTTTGGAGGTAACAATGGTAGTGTTAGCGTCAGTGCTGTAGCCGGAGGGAATGGCAATTTTCAATATTCTTTAAATGGAGGGCCTTTTGGTGGTTCATCAAGCTTTACAGGACTCACGGCAGGTGTCTATACTGTTGTAGTCAGAGACTCTCCATTCACTTGTGAGATCACCTTCAATGCCAATATCACCCAGCCGGATAGTCTGAACCTGAGCATTAACACGACAGATGTGCTTTGCTTTGGCGAGCCAAGTGGTCAACTTAATGCATCAGCTACTGGAGGCATTGGGCCCTATACTTTCAGTTTGAATGCAGGCCCATTTTTGTCCGTACCAAGTTTCAACGGACTAGCGGCAGGAACGTATACCCTTGCCCTCAGGGATGCCAACAGCTGCGAAGTTCAGCAAGTGGTACTCATTAACCAGCCTGGCTCAGCACTTAACGCAACTATCGCCAGCATAAGTCAGGTGGCCTGTTTTGGTGACTCATCAGGATCCCTGAGCATAAGTGCAAGCGGAGGCTCAGCCCCCTACATGTACAGCCTGCATGGCGGGCCATTTGTAGCAAGTAATACCTTCAATGGGCTTGCAGCCGGCAATTACACCCTTACAGTTAGAGACTCCAACAACTGTGATACTACCGTTAATTTCAGTATCACAGCACCAGCACAGGCCTTGAGTCTTTCAGTGGGTTCTGTGAGCAGAGTGAATTGTTTTGGTGATACCAATGGTTCAGTAAGCCTTGCAGCCTCCGGTGGAACAGCACCTTACCAGTTTGCCTTCAATGGAAGTTCCTTTGGCAGTCTGACTACCTTTGGCAGCCTGACAGCCGGTACCTATGTCGCCATTGTGAGAGATGCCAATGCTTGCACAGACACACTTGTGGTGCTTGTTCCCGGTCCTACGGCCCCAATCAACTATTCAGTAACCTCTGTTTCTCCCAGCAGTTGCTCAGTTAATGATGGAAGTATTTCGTTCACAGGCTTGAGCGGTGGCACAGCTCCTTACCTCTTTAGCATCGACGGAGGTTCAAGTTTTGTGGCAAGTTCCGGGTTCACCGGACTGGGTAATGGAACTTATTTCCTTCAGGTAAGGGATTCCAATGCCTGTAGCAATGGGCAGGTAGCCATTTTAAATGGTCCGGGAGCCATAACGGCAACTGCCAACGTAAGTCAGGTAACTTGTAATGGAACTGCAACCGGAACCATTAACATCAGTGGAGTAAGCGGTGGAAACGGAAACTATCAGTATTCCATTAACGGAGGCACTTTCCAGACCAGTCCAAATTTTACCGGGCTGACAGCAGGGGCTTATCTGATTCAGGTAAGAGACCAGCCGGTAAGCTGTACCATTACGCTCAATGCTACTCTTACCCAGCCATCCGCTCTATCGACAAATGTGCTACAGCAGGTGAACCCATCTTGTACAGGAGCAGCCAACGGAAGGCTGGAAATACAAGCCATAGGTGGTACCCCGGGTTACCGGTACTCTGTTAATGGGGGAACCTTCCAGAGCTCCGGTCTTTTCAACTCACTGACCGCAGGAAACTACACCATTGTGGTAAGAGACAGCAATGCTTGTGAAACGACGTTAAGCAGATCGCTCACAGCACCTTCAGGTCTTGTGTTAACGGCCAGCACCATCACACCGGTTACCTGCTTTGGAGACAGCAGCGCCCAGGTGAGCCTGAGTACTTCCGGTGGAACCGCACCCTATACCTTCTCTTCCAACGGAATCACATTCCAGACCTCTCCTGTATTTTCGAGTTTGGCATCGGGTAGTTACATGTTTGTGGTAAGAGATTCAAACCTGTGCACCTCCACTTTAGCGCTTACCATCAGCCAGCCTGCAACTCCTTTACAATTAGCAGCATCGGTTTCGGCTCAGGTGCTTTGCTTTGGAGCCAATTCAGGAGCAATCACGGCATCAGGCCTGGGAGGCACTGCCCCGTATGAGTTTCGTTTGAATGGAGGCTCTTTTGTTCCCAATGGTAATTTTAGTAGCCTTCCCGCTGGTACCTATCTGCTTACGGTAAGAGATGCTTCAGGCTGTGTTGCGGATAGTAGCCTAACCATTTCAGGCCCCGGTTCAGGAGTGGTATTTACGAGTCTTGGGTTAAATCCTGCCTCTTGCTCTGTTAACAATGGAAGTGTAAGGGTTGCCAGCATTAGTGGGGGTGTACCTCCGTACCAATACAGTCTGGGAGGAGTAAGCTACCAGAGTGATAGTAATTTCACAGGCTTGACAAGTGGAACCTATGCGCTATTTGCCAGAGATGCAAATGGTTGTGTTGCAGGTCCAGACCTTGTCTCAATTGCAGCACCGGGCGGGCTTTCGGCTCAGGTGACCAGCAATAATCCAACTTGTTTTGGACAGGCTAATGGACAGATTCGGATTAGAAATATCAGCGGCGGGTCGGGTCAATACCGTTTCTCACTTAATGGCTCTGCTCCAAGCACAGATAGCACGTTCAACAATTTGGTTGCAGGAAGTTATACGCTAGTCGTTACTGATACTCCGGCATCCTGTAGTTCTACCTTTAATGTGATCCTCGTTAACCCTGACAGCATTAGCATCACATTGGTTGCTCAGCAGAACGCAAGGTGTACAGGTGACAGCAGTGGAAGTTTCTCTGTACTTGCCAATGGAGGAAGAGCTCCATATAGCTACGCACTGAACGGAGGCTCTGCTCAAGTAAGTGGAAGCTTCAGCGGGCTGGCTGCAGGAGTCTACCTTGTTACAGTAACGGACAGTCTGGGATGTACCCAAAACCTAAACATCAGTATACAAAATCAACCGGCTTCAGGTGCAGTGAGTTTGGCGAGCCTTTTGAGGCCAAGCTGTCTTGGGGCTTCTGACGGAGCTTTGAGCTATACCGTTACCGGAACAGCGACACCCTACCAGTTTTCATTGAATGGCAGTGCTTATTCAAGCCAAAGCAGTTTCAATGGACTTTCTGCAGGCATGTTTATCCTTACCGTCATGGACAGCAATAATTGCTTGCTGGGCAGAACCGATATCCTTAGCCAACCTGACAGCATTTCGATATTTCCGCAAATCAGCAATGCTGTAGGTTGTGGAAGCAGCAGCGGTAGGGTAGTGGTAAATGCAAGTGGAGGAACAGCTCCATATCGGTATTCTCTAAATGGGGGGCCATTGGTGAGCAACGATACCTTTAATGCCCTTGCTCCGGGTTTTTACACAGTTCAGGTTGTTGATAGTCTCAATTGCTCCAACACCCGCAGCTTTGTCATCAATGCAACAGGAACGATTAGCGGAACGGTATTCCAGACTCCTGTGCTTTGCAACGGAGTAGCCAATGGGCAAGCCTTGGTATTCAACGTAACAGGTGGTTCAGGAAATTACCAGTACTCCATCAATGGAACCAGTTTCCAAACCTCACCATTGTTCAGCAGCCTGGCTTTAGGACCTTATCTGGTTTACGTAAGAGATGCCAATGATACCCTTTGTGTTTCAACTTTCCCGATCACGGTAGCCGCTCAGTTTACCGTCAGTGGTCTGGTGGTAGTGACCGGGTCTTCCTGCACCGCTGCTGATGGCCAGATTGAGTTCTCCATCTCAGGAGGTACAGCCCCTTATCAATACAGCGTGGACTCAGGGCTTAGTTTTGTAGCTGGAAATATCTTTACCGGACTTGCAGCAGGCACTTACCATTTAGTGGTGAGAGATGCCAATAATTGCACGTTTAACCGTACGGTTGTTTTACCGGGCGCTCCTGTGATTCAACCATTTGCATCTGTTATCAGCCAGGTTACCTGTGCGGGCCAACCCAATGGAGTTGTTCGGGTGGACAGTGTTTCTGGATCGGTAGGGCCTTTCCTTTACTCAATTGATGGGGTCAACTTTGTATCCTCAAATGTATTCACCGGACTTTCGGCGGATACCCTTGTGCTACGTGTTCAGGATATTGGCTCAGGTTGCATTGCCACAGACACATTGCTGATCAATGGTCCTGCATTACTTGAAATTCAGGCTCAGGTGTTAAGTCAGGCGGGTTGCGCAGGAGCAAGCAATGGCTTAATTTCCGTGCAGGCTGTGGGAGGTATTGGGAGCTATCAGTACAGGATCAATAACGAAGTCTGGTCTTCAGACACTCTGTTTAGCGGTTTGGCTGCGGGCAGCTACACCCTTTGGGTTTCTGATAGCTTGAATTGTACCGACTCCGTTGTCTTGACGTTGAACCCATCTGATACCCTGCAAGTTCAGTTCACAAGTTCAGGAGCCAGCACTTGCAATACCAATGATGCCTTCATTCAAATCCAATCCGTTTCAGGTGGAACAGCTCCCTATCGGTTTGCCATCAATGGGGGTGCAGCTTCAGGTCAGACCCTATTCAACGGGCTGGCGGCTGGAAATTACCAACTCACGGTCTTGGATACGAATAATTGCAGCAGGAATTATTCCCTGGTGCTTCCCTCCGGAAGTGGTTTAGCCGCTCAGGCCAATTCACAAAGAACCAGTTGCAGAGGAACCTCCACAGGCAGCATCAGAGTTACTCAGTTCTCAGGTGGACTTGCCCCATACCAGTTTAGCCTCGATAGTGTTAATTTCCAACCTGACTCAGTATTCACCGGATTGACTGCCGGCAACTACAGGGTAGTGGTAAGGTCAGCAGACTCATGTCAGGTGATCTTGCAAGTGGCGATTCAGGATGCAGACTCCCTGGTGGCCGCAGTCAACTTTGTTAAAGATGTAAGTTGCCGGGAAGCCAATGATGGTATTCTGGATCTGAATGCCTCCGGAGGTACCCCCGGATACCGTTTCTCATTGGATGGGGTTAGTTATGTCTCTTCTGACTTGTTTATCGGCCTTAGCCCCAGAGTTGATACTGCTTTTGTTCAGGATAGTGCTGGATGTATCGTAGAAGTGCCGTTTATCATCGGACAGCCTGACTCAGTAGGCTATGTCGTGACGGTAACCCCGGCCAACACCTGCAATGCAGCAACCGGAACGGCTGTTATTTCCAATATCACCGGAGGCCAGGCACCTTACCAGTTGAGCATCAATGGTGGAAGCACTTTTAGTGACACGACCACATTTGCCGGATTGACCAATGGCAATTATACCCTCATCATCCGTGACTCAGTAGGTTGTTTGTATACTTCTCAGTTTACCATCGCTGTACCCGGCGGGCTTCAACTGGGTATAAGCCAGATGATCCAACCCACTTGCTTTGGTTCAAACAATGGGGAAATACGCATAGGAAACATTACCGGAGGAGCCAGGCCGTACCAGTTTAGCATCGACGGAGGTCTTTCTTTTGGAAACGACTCGGTATTAACCAATCTGATCAGCTTTGTGTATACCGTAGTGATCCGGGATGCAAACAACTGTACCTATACCTACATCTATAACCTTGGTCAGCCCTCCAACATCAATTTCAATGTAAATCAGCAACAACCGGCTACCTGTGACTCATCCAATGGATCCGTGATCGTGACCAATGTGGTCGGTGGCATTACACCTTACAGTTACAGGATCGACTACAATGGGTCAACGTTCCAGCCCAGCCCTATATTTACCGGTATACCGGGAGGGAACTATCAGGTAACGGTTCAAGACGCTACCGGCCTTTGTGAAGTCACCAAGCTGGTGGTGGTAGCGGGTAACCCCGGAATTACGTTTGACTTTGAAGTGACCGACGCCCTTTGTTTCGGAGGCAATGATGGTGAGCTAAAGCTATTCAATATTCAGGGAGGCTTGCCGCCCTACCGTGCAGGACTTGACACTTCTCAGAATTACCTGGTAGTGGATCAGACCAACTCCGTTACGTTCAGCAACCTATTGCCAGGCAGCTACAACTATCAGATCAGAGACGAGGATGGATGTACCTATAAGCTTCCTCCGATTGAAGTGGGTGCCCCTGACTCCATTGGCTTTATGGTGAGAAACGTTCAGTTAAGCCGAAGAGACAGTGCGGAAGGTATCCTTTATGTTTTCGACATCAACGGTGGTGCTGAGCCTTACCGATACTCGATCGATGGCATCAACTACCTGCCATTTGAGTATAGTCTGAGCACCTTTGAGTATACAGCGATGATTAAAAACCTAAGGGTCGGAAACTACACCGTGTTTGTTCAGGATACCAATGGATGTACCAATGCCGCACGAGTGAGTGTTCAACCTTACCAGTTTGCCAGCAGGTTTGAAATTCCAAATGTGTTCACGCCCAACGGTGATGGTTTCAACGAAACCTTTGTGATCAACCGACTGCCTTCTAACTCCAAGTTGAAAATTTTTGCCCGAAATGGACGCCTGGTGTATAGCAGTGAGGACTACACCAATGATTGGGATGGAGAAGGCTGGCCAAATGGAGTATATTTCTACTCGATGACGATACCTAACCTGGGTGATTTTGCAGGCTGGGTTGAGATCAAGCGTTAGAGGTCCGAAAGAAATTTCATGACATCCACCCCATCGGCATAGTCACTCAGGCCGGGGCACTGAGCTTGCCCAAAAGGAAAGGTAGCAACCGGCCAGTTCAATGAAGATACGACACATTGGATTTTGTCCTGTTGCAGCAACAACAATTGCTTTACTTCTTCCTCCTGCTGATAAGTCTGGTAATGCAATACACCTATCGAAGAGGCCAGTTTAGTCTCCGGACGAAGCAGCAAGAACCCGTTGTCCATGTGGGCTTCCTGATTGACCAACAAGATGGCTTTTTGATAGTCGTAGTTGTTACGAAACTTGTAAAAACTACCCCATGATTGGTACTCCTCCATAGCCAACCAAAAGGGTTGCCAGTCATAGCCTTCAGGAACCAGAAGAAATGAAACATTTCGGCAGCCCAGGCCGAAGTAATCAAAGATGTCCCGACCAAGGTCAATTAATTCTTCCCTGCTTTCATTGCCGGTAAGAACAGCAACTCCGGTTCTGTTTTTTCGAATAATGCTGGGGTAGGAGCGGAAGTAGTAATCAAAGTACCTGGAAGTATTGTCAGAACCGGTGGCAATGACGGCATCAGGCTTATTTAGCTGTTCCACAACTTCTATTTTTTTTCGTAGAAGAGGGGCGATGTCAGCCAGAAACTCGTGCAACAGCAAAAAAAGAACAGTGTCCTGTCGGCTCAGTTTTACCTGAAGGCGATGACCTGAGCTAAGTACACATAACCAGTCATGGAACCCTACCAAAGGCAGGTTGCCCGCCATCACCACGCCAACAGTCTTTTCCTGAGAAACCGGTAAGCGGGGATATAGGTCAAGCCATTTTTCCAGGGCCGCAGGCTGCAGCATCGTTGCCAGGAAGCGAAGCGCCTGTTGAGTTTGATTGGGCTGAAACCAGGCGTTTTCATTGGCCACACATAGCAGCAAAGGCTCATCATGAGTCCACTTAAGCATCTCCTGCCCGACAAGAGTCCATATCCTGATCAATTCACTTTTACTGAAGGTGCTCATATTTTGCTAAAAAGCCGGGAATTTAAATGCAGCAACAAACTTTTGCGTCTTAACTTTGTTAAAAAATTTGACTAAGAACCAAAAGTACGAGCTATGGCCATAATGATCACAGACGAGTGCATAAATTGCGGAGCATGCGAGCCGGAGTGCCCGAACACTGCGATTTATGAAGGAGGCGCCGAATGGACCTGGGCGGGTGGCACCAAACTCACCTCTGTTGAGATGGAAGATGGAAGTGTGATGGACGCAAAATTGCCTCAGGAGCCGGTTTCCAATGAGTTTTACTATATCGTTTCAAATAAGTGTACCGAGTGCATGGGTTTTCATGAGGAGCCACAGTGCGCTGCCGTTTGCCCGGTGGATTGCTGTGTCCCCGATCCAGACCATGTAGAAGACAAGGAAACACTGCTAGCCAAAAAAGCCTGGATGCACGAGGTGTAAGCCTGCCAGCAACAAAATAAAAAAACCATCCTGTGAGGGATGGCTTTTTTGTTTAATCAATAGCTAGGCTTATTTAATGATCTTCATTTCATCAACCAGATGGCTGGCTCCTGAAAGCTTATCGATAATGAATAAAGTGTATCGAATATCCAGACTGATGGTACGTTGTACCTGATGCTCGAAGGAGATATCCCCGCTCATGGCTTCCCAGTTGCCATCGAATGCTGTTCCAATCAAATGTCCTTCAGCGTTGATTACCGGGCTACCGGAGTTGCCTCCTGTGATATCGTTGTTTGAAAGAAAGTTGATGGGCAACTTACCGTTTTCACCATACTGCCCAAAATCCTTGTTTACCAGCAATTGCTTCATATTGGCAGGTAAATCAAACTCACGGTCACCGGGTTTTTCTTTTTGGAGAATACCTTTTTCTGTGGTGAGGTAGTGGTAGTTAACGGCATCTTTAGCTTCATAAGGCAAAACGGAGCCATAGGTAAGCCTTAACGTCGAGTTGGCATTGGGGTAAAACTTCTTGTCTTTTTTCATTTCCAGCTGGCCGGCCATGTACAGTCGATTGGCAACTCTGGATTCGGCAGCAAGAGCTTCACTTTTTTCCCTAAGTGGCTTTATGGCATCCGCAAAACTCTTGGAAAGCAAAAAGGCAGGGTCACTTTGTAAGGCTTTAAGGCTTGGGTTTTTCAGGAAGGCTTCGAATTTCGCCTGATCAGCAAGCATGCTTTTGTTAAAAAGGTCAGCAGCCCACTTCTCGTAGTTGTTTTTGTATTTCTTAACCTGAGCCTTGAAGTATTCCGGTTGCTGATTGGCGGGTACATCTTCTGCATAGCGTTGCATCATCACGGCAAAAAGCTTTTGGTCAGTTGGGCGGTTGTAATCTTTGTAAATGCCGCTTATGTTTTTAGTCATCATGCCGGTAAACTTCGAAACATCCTCTTTGGCGATAAGTGCTTTCTCCATCATGCCCAGAGCCATTGAGTTGGCAATGATTTCTACAGCCATGGCGCATTCTCCATAATAGGTAACAGGCTTTACAAACTCTTTTTGGGAAGCAAAATTTTTCTCCAATGTTGCCAATGGGTCACCGTAAAGCGATTGGCGGGATGCGTCAGCAGCTACCCAATCACGAAAAGCTTTCTCTTCTGCTCTTTTGAGATCTGCTACTTTAAGTCTCTGCAATTGCTCGGTTTGTCCCTGAAAATATTTCCAATAATTCGCAATTCGTGCATACTTGGAAGCGTATTGCAAATCAACTTTAGGGTCTTTGTTCATATCCGCCAGCCAGGTACTGAGGCGTGCGTCACGTAGTTTTACCACCAAAGGGTTCGCTGATTGAACTGCAAAGTCAACACCGAATGAGCTTAGATACCGGTTAGTACGGCCTGGGAAGCCCATCACCATAGCAAAGTCATTCTCTTTAATTCCTTTGAGGCTGATCGGTAAGAAATGCTTGGGTTTGAATGGAATATTGCTTTCGGAATACGCTGCCGGTGTGCCGTCAGCCGCTGCATAGATCCTGAACAGGCTAAAGTCAGCTGTATGTCTTGGCCACATCCAATTGTCGGTATCTCCACCAAATTTGCCAATGGACTCAGGCGGGGTGCCTACCAGACGAATGTCTTTGTAGGTGTTATAGACAAACAGGTAATAAGCATTGCCATCAAACATTTCTCTCACAATTACTTCCTGATAGCTTTCTTTTTTGTTTTCTGCGATCAGCTTATCAATGACCGATTTGATTTTTGCACTACGCTCAGCTTCAGGAGTTTTGAGGGTGATACCTTCCAGCACTTTGTCGCTTACATCTTCCATACGCTGCAGAATATTGACAAAAAGGCCTTGGGAAGGACGCTCGTCTTTTTTCGTTTTAGCCCAAAAACCATTTGCCAGAATATTATCAGCAGGTGTACTTAATGCCTGAATATTTCCAAAACCGCAATGGTGGTTGGTCAATACCAAGCCTTCACTTGAGATGATTTCACCGGTACAGAATCCTCCGAATGATACAATGGCATCTTTCAGACTTGCATTGTTGACACTGTAAATTTCATCTGCCGTTAACTTCAGGCCTTTTTTCTGCATGTCTTCCATGTTCAATCTGGAAATCAGCATAGGTAGCCACATGCCTTCATCCGCTTTGGCGGAACTACTACTTAATTGAAGGCCGGCAAAGACCAGAATTGCCAGACTTTTTAGCTTATTGCTCATATCGTTGTCGTTTTGAAAGGGGTTGTAATGGGTGGCAAAATTAAATATCGCTTGAAAAATGAAAATAGATTCCCGTTCTACCAAGCGAATTCACAGAATACTCGAGTCTGAAGACCATATCGTAATACGTAACGAGGTCGAGTCCAACTCCAGCGGATAAAAGTATAGTATCTGCCAAAGGAGTGTTGCCAGTCTGTCGCATCATGTCCCAAACATAGCCGGCATCCGTAAAGAATTTCAGAAACATCGCTACAGGCATTGTTCGGAATTGTTCGATGGGCATATTTTCACGCCACTTGATGGTTTTGTTAAGCATTCTGTACCTGAGGCTTTGCCGCTTAAAAATAAACTGCTGCCCATCAACAACTTGTCTCTCGAAACCTCTTACAAAGTCTTGTCCATAACCCAGACCCCTTTGCAGCAAATAGGCTTGTCGGTAGGGAGTAGAGGCCTTACCTTCCAGTTTTCCTGCCCAAAACCAATGTTCATTGATCGGCTTGTAAAGCGAATACTCTGCTGCTAAACTATAAAGTGAGACCTCTGAGCTCATCCCCAGACCCAGTCCTTCCACCTTTACCTGGGTGTAATAGCCTTGCAATGGATAAGGGGCAATATCACGGCGGTCAGAGACAAAGCTAACTGCGAGTGCCAGGTATTGTTGCTTTTGCCTGCCATCGCCCAGGTAGTTGGCATTCAAGACGGCAAGAGTATCATCAATCCAGTTTTGATGGTAGCGTAGCTCAACCCGATGAAAGGCATAGTACTTTTGACGGTGTGTGAATTGTAACCCACTGTAAAACCTTGACCTTATGACCTCATCAAGATTTCCGGTAAACAAAAGCTTGTTGTCCCCTGTCGCATAGGCTACATTTTTATTGGTAGAATAAGAGGCAACGGCAGCCAAACCGTTTTTTTGTTTCCGGTCGAGATAGGGCAAGCGGTAATAGGCCTCGTACTTTTGGGTAAAGCCGCCTTGAGCAACCAATCTTAACTCATCGTTGCGCCCTGTGAAATTGTATTGAACGAAACGAATACCATAATCAATCCTGCGCAAATCCCGGTTGCGGTCAGACCACCATTCATTGATGTTTCGATCTGCAAATTCAAGAATAGGTACCGGGAATGTGTACCATCGTTCTTTCAATAAAAATGTCACTTTAATGCCTTGCAAGCTATCCACCTGAATTCGGCTTTCAACGGTCACAAACAATAAGGTGTTGAAAAGCTTGTTTTTGTCGAGCTGCAGTTGAAGTTTTAAGGAGTCCCCCCGCCAGATTTGTCCGGGTTTAAGGTCAATCTCCCTTGAAACTATTGAGGTGCGAGTTCTTTTGTGTCCGACGAAGGATATCTCTTCTATTTTGTATTGTTGCCCCTCATTTAGAAATTCAAACTCAGAAGAGTCGCTTACCAGTTGGGCAAACGATGTTGAACAACCTAAGCCAAGGCTTAGCACCAACAATGCCCAAAGGCAATGTAGCAAGGGGTTCAACTGGCTTGGTCCAGCTGCAATATTTCTCTGGTATTTTTTGAAATGGTTACACAAAGCTCATCTGTTGAGAGGTCGTTATCATCCCTGCCGAAAGGGTCCTCGATCTCTTCAGCAATTAACTCCAGTGAGGAAAGTACATAAAAAACGAATACCACAATGGGTATGGCCCAGTAGCCAAAGTCAGAGACAAAGGCAAAAGGCATTGTCATGACATAAATGAAGATGAACTTCTTGATGAAAATACTGTAAGCGTAAGGGATAGGTGTGTTTTTAATTCGTTCACATGCTCCAATAATATTTGTAAATTCCTGAAGCTCATGGTTAAGGTTAAGGAACTCGTAGTCATTGATTCGTTTTTCTCGATACATTTTGGAGACCAAATCATAAAGCCGTGAGAGGATTCTGGCCGGTAAATGAGAAGTCCCTGTAAATGCACTCAGAGGGTGCCGCTCATTCGTCGTAAGCTGAAGCAAGGCAGAAGAGTTACGCAAATGTTCTTTGGCAGATAAAACATAGTTTGAGATCAAGAGCCAGAGGTCTTCACGATCGTTTTTTTCGTTTTCGGGCAGATAGGCATTAAGTTCCATCACCAGGTTTCTGGAGTTGTTGACCATGTTGCCCCAAAGTTTACGGCCTTCCCACCAGCGCTCATAGGCCGTATTGGTTCGGAAAACCAGTAACAAGGAAATAACAAAGCCCAGCAAGGAGTGAACGGCATAGCTCCCTTTGTACCGAAGGTCGACCAGATCAATCAATACAATTTCGACAAGGATGGTGAAAATAGCCACCCCGAGCATAGCCGGCAAGAGTACCCTGGAGGTATCGCTCCGGTGAAATGCAAAAATTAAGTTAAGCCAGTCCTTTGGATTGTATTTAATCACCCTGTGCTCGTCTTCCGGTCCATTGGATGTATTGGTACAAGGCTAGCCCGAATGCAACAGCCGGTATACTGAGCCATTGTCCCATGTTCAAAGTCATGTTTTCTTCAAAAGCCACTTGATCCATTTTCAAGAATTCGATAAAGAACCGGAAGGTAAACAGCAAGACCACAAAAACTGATAAAATGACACCATTCCTTAGCTTTCCTCTGTATTTACTCCACATCAGGTACGTGATGATGAGCAGAACGATGCAGAACAAAGCTTCATAAATTTGAGTAGGATGTCTGGGGACTGTTTCACCATCCAAAACGAATATAAATCCCCAGGGTAGGTCGGTTTCTACTCCATAAATCTCCGAGTTAAAAAGATTACCCATACGTATAAGGGCACCACCTAAAGCTACGGTAATCACGACACGATCAAGTATCCACAGCCAGGGTTGGTCAGGATGCTTTCTGGAATAGAGATACAAACCGATAAGGATACCAATGGTAGCCCCGTGGCTGGCAAGACCGCCTTCCCATACTTTCAGGATTTCTATGGGATTGCTCAAATAGTATTCAGGATCATAAAAGAGGCAATGCCCAAGCCTCGCACCCAGTACGGTGGCGGCTACCATGTAAAGCGTAAGAGACTCGACATTGGCGATAGGTTTGCCCTCTTTCTTGAAAATATACATCATGATCTGCTGGCCTAGCAAAAAGCCGCTTGCAAACAACAAACCGTACCACCGGAGCGTAAACGGGCCTAACTGCACTATATCGGGAGATACTTCCCAGCGAATAAAATGGAGTAGATCTATCATGTGATAAGCTTAATAAATTCCTTTTAATTTTCGTATCAACCACTCAGTGGAAATCAAGCCAATAATGAGCAGAAGCAGCCAAAGTTCTTCAATCAGCCGGGTTTCTGTTTCTTCTGTATGCAGCAAGGGCAGCAATTCTAACTTTTTAATTTCATCGCTGGCCTTATCCCAACGGCTATAAGGGTAAAAAATGCCTCCATTGCCTAAAGCCGTTGCTCTCAAATTCTCATAATCGGCTACACGGTTACTCAATTCCGTTTGAAGGTCTTTAACTATGAATTTTGCCGTGGCTTTTTCAAGCTTGCCATTTAACATGCTTTCAGCCTTTAAGATGTAAATGCCTTGAGAAAGAGGTCCAGGATTGAAGTCATCCTGACCGGGAGATAAAGTAAATTGATAATTGTTGCTCCAGCCGCTTTCTTTTCGGCTCAGTTCCAATGCTACTGTGGTGCCAAACATAGGCTCCAGGATGTCATTGAAGGCTTCAATCTTTACTTTGATTTCATCGCCTTCCTGGTATTCGGATTTTGAAGGATAAAGGCGCAGTTTTCGCTTATCTTCTTTAGCAGCAAGTAGTTGCAGCCATTGCGCCATCCAGCTATCAAACCCTTCAGTAGAGCCAAAAGTGGAATATTCCTGCATTCTGAGACTCCAAAGCCCATCACCGGTCCATAGAGCACGTTTGGGGTAGCTTTGGCTTATGCTCAGGAGAGGACGCTCCGTTTCAATCAGCCCGATTTTTTGATAAAAGACGACTTCAGCATTGGGTTTTAACTGTTGGTCTGCAAAAGGAACTGCGATAGGAGGTAGTTCCGGAAGCCGTTCTAAAAAGACAGAGTTTATATCGATTTGCCGAAAGGAAGGATTGGGGATAAGTCTGGCAAGGTCAGCGTTCAATCCTTTGATTTTGACCAGGGCAGGAGCAGGGGTGTTTTGCAAGGCATTGAATTGGGTGGCGGCACCGGTGATAAACCACAAGGCTTGTTGATCCCATTGTTCTTTCCTCATCAAATCATTACCCACACCGCTTGTATG
This sequence comes from Cytophagaceae bacterium, assembly GCA_027488815.1. Taxonomy (GTDB): domain Bacteria; phylum Bacteroidota; class Bacteroidia; order Cytophagales; family JAIYAX01; genus JAIYAX01. The sequence goes on from JAIYAX010000017.1 coordinate 61,576, forward strand.
AGGTATCTGATGATAGATGACAAGGTCAAAAGGTCCGTTTGGAATAGGGTTAACCCCGGCAATCACGACTTTTAGTTCGACCTGATCGAGCTCTTCTGCTGCAGACCTGATGGCTTGCAAATCAGGATGAGGGCTGGCCGCTGCCAGTAGAATTCTGGTTTTACTTTCAACCACCTCCACATAAAGATTGCTGAAATTGTTTTGAGGTATTTTTTCACCCGCTACTCTTCCAAGACTTAATTCATACAGATAAACTCCCGGGTTTTGCCCGGGCAAAGTAAAATCGAGCCGTGAAGCCGGTGCATTAGGTGCAAGTCTGACCATGCTTTCCTTTATCAACTGACCATTGAGACGCACTTGTAAGGGTAACACTTCTTCCTTACTCAAGCCCATCGAGCTCACGTAAGCACTTACTTCAAACTCATTTTTACTGTACACCTGACGGTTATAGGTCAGTTCATCAATATAAGAGTCCACGATAGGGGTGGTATCGCCGATGCCTATGCAAGACACGGGAACCGAGTATATCCGATCAGCAGGATTATAGCCCTTGTTAAAAACACCATCAGAAAAAAGAATAAGATGCTGAAGGTTTTCAGTGGATTTCTTTTGAATGCCTGACTTTAGTGCCTGGTCCAGATCACTGCTTGCAGCTTTGAAGCCTGAGAAAGTTGTTTCAGGCGACTTGCCTTCCAGATTGAGAAAATCGACCTGTACGCCCCTTATTTCCAGATCAGTTTTTAGTTGATTTACCCTTTGCCAAAACGCTAAGGTGGCAGGGCTATCCAATTGCAAGCTCATGGATTTACTTTGGTCGATGACAAAGGTCACCAAGGGTTTTTCTTCCCGGCTTTTGGTTTGAATAAGACGAGGATCAAGTAAAAGACAACAAATCAGGAAAACAGAGGCAAACCTCAAAAAGCCTAAAAAGATTTTAAGTTTCTTACCCCACCTTGTACTTTTATAGTAAAGCCAGAACGAAATCAGAATTCCAACCATTGCGGCCAGCAGCAGCAGGGCAGGGTGTCCTGCCAGAATAAGGCGCTGATCAAACACAGATCCGGCTTAAAAGGTATAGGAACAACAGAGTTTGGGGTTCATCAAAAGATAGATCAGGTCAATAAGCCTCCATCAACTTGCAAAACCTGTCCGGTAATGTAGGAGGAAAGATCGGAAGCCAGAAAAAGAGTTGCATGAGCTACATCCAAAGGAGTGCCTCCTCTTTTCAGAGGAATGGCACTTTTCCATCCTTCCACGACTTCCTGATTGAGCTCCGCTGTCATTTCTGTTTCAATAAAACCGGGAGCAATGGCATTGCAGCGAATGTTTCTTGAGCCAAGTTCAAGCGCTACCGATTTGGTAAATCCTATGATACCGGCTTTTGAAGCGGAGTAATTGGCCTGCCCCCCGTTGCCTTTGATTCCCACGATAGAAGTCATATTGATGATGCTGCCTGACCTTTGCTTCATCATTGGTTTAGTTGCTGCCTTGGTGAGGTTAAAAACGGATTTCAGGTTGATGCGGATCACCTCGTCCCACTGCTCTTCACCCATGCGCATGAGGAGGCCATCTTTGGTGATGCCGGCATTGTTGATGAGAATATCAAGTCTACCGAAATCTTTAAGCACCTGTTCAACCAATTGCTCAGCTGCTGTGTAGTCAGAGGCATCTGACCGATAGCCATTAATGCGGGTACCATAGGCTGATAATTCCTGTTCCAGTTGTTGACCTTTTTCTATGCTACTAAGGTATGTAAATGCGACATCAGCACCCTGTTCCGCCAATAGCCTAGCGATTTCACGGCCGATTCCTTTGGATGCTCCTGTGATCAGAGCTGTTTTACCTTTTAATAATTGCATATCGTAAATTTGCTTTTACCTCGATCTACTGAACTGCAAGTATAGGAAATCGTTTTCAAAGGCTTTCAGGAGCAGAGTTGACAAAAGATAGGAAAAAAGCTTGGAACCCCTATTTTTGCGGCATACTCAACCCTGTGCATTCAATAAAGCTATGGCAGCAACATTTGATTTAATCGTGATCGGTAGTGGGCCAGGTGGCTATGTCGCTGCCATTAGAGCTTCTCAGTTAGGCATGAAAGTAGCCGTTGTGGAGCGCTCCGAATTAGGAGGTATCTGTTTGAATTGGGGTTGCATCCCTACCAAAGCTTTGCTGAAATCTGCTCAAGTGTATGATTATATAAAGCATGCAGCAGACTATGGCATTACGGTAAGTGATGCCAAAATGAACTTTACCGAGATGATCGCCAGAAGCAGAAACGTTGCCGGTGGGATGAGCAAGGGCATTCAGTTTCTATTCAAGAAGAATAAAATTGAACAGATCGCCGGTTTTGGCAAATTAAAAAAAGGTAACCTGGTAGAGGTCACATCAGCTGATGGTAAGAAAGCTGACTACTCTGCAAAGCATATTATTCTGGCAACCGGAGGACGTGCAAGGGAACTACCAAATCTTAAAATTGATGGTCAGAAAGTAATCGAATACCGCAAAGCCATGGTTCTGGAGAAAAAACCGGAAAGCATGGTGATTGTAGGCTCCGGAGCCATAGGAGTAGAGTTTGCTTATGTTTACAACAGTGTGGGCACCAAGGTGACCATAGTAGAGTTTCTGCCCAACATCGTTCCCAATGAGGACGAAGAGGTGTCGAAGCAATTGGAGAAATCATACCGTAAAGCCGGTATTGATATCATGACCAATTCCAGTGTGGATTCGGTTGATACTTCAGGGAAGAGTTGCAAGGTAAAAGTGAAGACACCCACCGGAGAGCAAGTGATCGAGTGTGAAATTGTGCTTTCGGCAGTAGGTGTAAGCACCAATCTGGAGGGCATCGGGCTTGAAGAAACGGGAGTTAAGGTGGAACAAGGCCGAGTAGTGGTGGATGATTTCTATCAAACCAATGTGCCGGGAGTGTATGCCATCGGAGACATTGTAAAAGGTCCGGCACTAGCACACGTTGCCTCTGCCGAGGGAATTATTTGTGTTGAAAAGATTGCAGGTCACCATCCTCAGCCACTGAACTACAACAATATACCTGGATGTACCTATTGCCAACCGGAGATTGCCTCTGTTGGTTATACTGAAAAAGCAGCCAAAGCAGCGGGTTATGAGATTAAGGTAGGCAAGTTCCCGTTTTCTGCTTCAGGCAAGGCAAGTGCCGCAGGGGCAAAAGATGGCTTTGTGAAAGTGATATTTGATGCGAAATACGGAGAATGGCTGGGAGCACACATGATCGGGGCGAATGTCACCGAGATGATTGCTGAGGTGGTGGTAGCCAGAAATCTGGAGACAACAGGTGTCGAGATCATCAAATCAGTTCACCCACACCCTACCATGTCTGAAGCGATTATGGAGGCCGCTGCGGCCGCATATGGGGAGGTTATTCACATTTAGTTTATTCCGTACTTACATAAGATTTCCAATTTTTATGAAGGTCATTTGCCTCAATGGCCATCATTTACTGTTTAGGATAAGCATCAAAATAAAAATTTGATCTATCTTAGCCGATCGATTTAGTTTTTGCACACACCAAATCACCAATGAAAAACTTTCTAATTCTGCGACATCATTTACTTTTTGCTAGCTTGGCATTTGCGCTTTTTGCTATTTTTTCATCTGCTCCTGAAGCAAAAGCTTCTCATGCCATGGGAGGGGATTTAGGGTACTTTCATGAGCCTTTAGCAGGTCAGCCTTATCGGTTTCGGGTCGTATTGTATTTCTATCGATGGTGTGCTGGTATTCCGGCACCGGGAAACCCAACACTTAATATACAACCTGTTCAGCCTTGTGCAGGTGCGAACAACCTGCCAACTCAAAACATGACTCAGATCCCGGCAGGCATACCTTTGAGGTTTTTTCCGGTTCCGATTGCAAACCAAGGACCTGCTCCTTCGAAATGTCCCAATTTTGGCACAAACTGCGGAAACCCTCCTGGTCCATTTGCAGCTTCTCAGGTGCATGGCTATGAGACTTTCGTAAATATTCCTAGCACTCAAAGATGTGCTCAATGGTTGTTCTGGTTTTCAGAATGTTGCAGGAACCCTGGTATTACTAACATTACAGATGCTGGGGGAAGCATGTGTTTTGAAGCTATGGTGAATAATTTATTCATGTCACCCGCTGATGTTACAGCAGGAGTAAGACAGAATAGCCCTTTTTTCAGTATTGCTCCGGTACCTAATGTGCCTATAAACCAACGTTATTTTCAGGCAACCGGTGTAGAAGAAGTTGATGGGGACTCACTTCATTTTCAGTTTGCACAGCCAAAGAATAACGATCCTAATGATATTGAAACCTACATAAATGGTGCAACAACTGCATCACCGATACCTCCAGCTAATGTTGTAGGTGGGGCTACTGGAATTGGTCCGGCAAAAATTGACCCTTTTACTGGAACTTTCTCATTTGTACCAACTCCAACTCCATTGACAAACTATGTTTACGTTATTCAGTGCAATGAGTGGCGAAGGGTTGCAGGTGTGGCAACACGTGTAGGTTATGTAAGGCGAGATGTGCAGATGTTAACAGTGAACTCTGTTGCCGGAGCTCCCCCTCCCGGGACCAATGGCTTACCCCAGATCTCTGACCGTAACGGAAACTTCATTGGCCCACCCCCGAATACCCCGCCCAACAATAACTTTAACTTCAATCAGTTCAGGGTTAACCTGCCTGCCTGTCA
>JAIYAX010000019.1 GCA_027488815.1 Cytophagaceae bacterium
GAGGCCATACAAGCGGTCGATGTAGCCATGGTTTTTTATTTGGATAAAGCTCCGGCCTTTCCATTCGATGTGAGCAAGGGTAATGTTGGACATTGCGTACTATTTTGTGTTGGCGCAATCCCAACGTATCGTGAGCATGCTGCATACCCCTCAGGTTGAGCCATGTAAATCATGGAAATAAGTAGGTTACGTCATTAAGGAACAGGAGGGTTTCCTGGGTACCTCAAAAACCCGGCTATCGACAAACCAACAACCCAGGTTTCCTATTCAAATGTGTATATTTGAACAACATGAAAGCAATCGCTACACTTCTCGTATTGTTTTTAGCTGCTTCTTCTAAAGCCCAATACCAATCCATCTTTGGACAGAACTCTACGGAATGGAGTGAGCTTAATACAAATTTAGGCTGGTCTTTTTCCGAGCATTTTACTGTATCAGGGGACACTATGGTAAATGGGTTGCCATACAAGACGGCATCGTTAATGAATTTCATTGCGTTACCATTACTTTTAAGAGAAGACACAACTACCGGAAAAGTATGGAGTCTTAGTATATCTTCAAACTTTACTCAGGAGTATCTAATTGCAGATTTTTCTTTATCACTTGGAGATGCTTTTTTGGTGTACAGACCTTACTATTTACCGTCCATTGAAACAGCCATTGTTGATTCGGTATACATTATATCAGGCAAAAAACATATCCGCTTCAATTACTTTAATCCTAATAGTAATTTTCCTTTCAAGCTGATGTTTATAGAGGGTGTCGGGCCGAATTTCGGTTTCTGGTATCAACCTCAAACATTTAATTTGTTTCCGATCCTCCTTTGTAAATCAAAAGATAATGTACAGGAATATGCCAATACCGTTTTAAATGGCAGCTGTACTGTAGTGGGTCTGGAAAGTAATCAGGTTCAGGAAAGTATCAGACTAATACGGCAGGATGATGGATATCTGGTTCAATTTAAGCCCGGCTTAGAACCTTTTGAAATCAATTTAATGGATATGCAAGGAAGGCTTTTAAAGGCTGATTTCGTTCCAGTTGACAAAGGAGAGACCTATATCAACCTATCCGGCTGGTCAGAAGGCATGTATTACGTGTCAATCCATTCCAATACGGTGCATTATTCAACCAAAGTAATAAAGTAACAATATCTCCCTCTGTCGCTCGGCTGTGCTGAGTGACGACTATCAAACGGGCATCTTGCAGGTGTATTGGTTTTTTACACATGGCATTGCTTCCCCGGACTTACCACTACAAGATACGCAAACTCAGCCGGAGGCTAGATGATATATGGGTCACTCGGCACAGCCGAGCGACTGAATGGAGTTCCTTGCCAATTAAAAAACTAATCCAAAGATTGGTGTCAATAATTACCTTACTTGGCTTTTGACTTGGCATATAGCTCTATCCTTACGATTTCTACCTCATTGTCAATTGTGCTTTGGTCTAATTCGTCAGTTTTAAAAGCCTCTAATAATGCAGTCAGTTTAGTGTCAATAATCTCTCTTTCAAGTTCTCTTGAAAGTCGTATTTTCTCTTTTTTCGGTAGTTGCCTAACCAAATCCAAAATCTGGTTAAATTCCAGGTCAATGCTGTATGTTCCTGATTTCATAATGTCAAATTTAATTATTTCCAGTCAATTCTGATGGCCTACTGCCTGGTGCTTTCTCTTTAAACCCCCTCTGTCGCTCGGCTGTGCTGAGTGACGACTATCAAACGGGCATCTTGCCGATGTATTGGTTTTTTACACATGGCATTGCTTCCCCGGATTTACCACTAGAAGATAGGCAAACTCAGCCAGAAGCTAGATGATATAGGGGTCACTCGGCACAGCCGAGCGACTGAATGGGCAAACCAACTTGCCTGATCTGCATTTAGAACGCTCCAAAATCAGGGAAGGCACCTTTACCCTGAATTCCGTCCACTCATCCCAGATTGCAGCCTTGTCATCTAAAAATTGAGTCTGCTAAACAGATTTCAAACTAGCTTTTCAACCCATATACCCTATGAAGCACAGATACCTTATTTATATTTTCTTTTTATGTAGCCTGGTAAGTGCCCATGCACAGCAAAAGTACAACCGAAAAGTACTGGGCAAAGTGCTAGATCAAGACGGCCATGCCATGCCTTTTGCCACGCTATATCTGGAGCGCACACGAGTAGGCACCACCTCCAACGCCGAAGGCTATTTCAGCCTGCCTATCCCAGTCGATAGTGTTGGCAAATTGGTGGTTCGCTTTGTCGGATATGCACCTTCCTACTATGAATTAAGTACGGGTGCTGAGGACATCAATCTTAACCCGGTGCTGAAAATTGAGCAGGTGATGCTTCGGGAGGTTACGATCAAGTCAAAAAAGGGGAAATACGATGATCCGGCCTACGGCTACATGCGCAAGGCCATTGAAAAACGAGCGTTCTACAAAAAACAAATGAGCAGTTTCAGTTGCCGGAGCTACATCAAAGGCTTACAACGATTGGTCAATGCCCCTAAAAAATTTATGGGAATAGACATCACGTTACCGGGGCTGGATAGCACAGGAACGGGCATTGTATACCTCTCCGAGTCGGTTTCTGAGTACCATAAAGAAGGTGAAAAGGAGAAAGAAGTCATGATGGCCTCCAAAGTAAGCGGGAACAATAATGGCTTTAGTTTTAACAGTGCCAGTGATTTTCAACTCAGCCTTTATGATGAACTGATCGCCTCAGGTCAGATTACTCCCCGTGGAATCGTTTCGCCACTGGCAGACCAGTCATTTACCTACTACGTATTTGAATGGCTGGGTATCATCGAAGAGAATGGGTTAAAAATCCATAAGATCGCCATACAGCCAAGGCGTAGCATCGATCCCTCCTTTAGAGGTATCATTTACATACAGGATAGTAGCTGGAGGGTACACGCTGCCGAGGTTTACCTTGATAAGCGATCAAACATTGAGTTTGTTGACTCTCTGATGATCAGCCAAATCTATAGTCCTGTAAACGATAGTTTGTGGCTCATCAGCACCATGCGTTATGATTTCTCCTTTCAGGTATTGGCGTTCAAGGGCAATGGGTACTTTTTGGGTTCTTTTGACCAGTATAAAATCAGCCCCGATTTTGCGAAAGGGTTCTTCAATAATGAGATCCTGAAAATCACCGAAGAGGCCAAAGAAAAAGACAGCAGCTACTGGGATGCAATCCGCCCCATGACCTTGACGGAGGAGGAACGAACAGATTACACCAAAAAAGACAGCCTCTCAGCCATCTGGGAAAGCAAAACATACAAAGACAGCATTGATCGCATTCGCAACAAGCCCAAAATTTTGAATGTGCTTTCAGGCTATACCTACAGCAACAGCTTCAAAGGCAGGAGCTACACCTGGGAGTCCGTGCTAAGTAATATACAATTCAACACCGTCGAAGGTTGGGTAGCCAACACCTCATTGTCATACAATCGACGGAACCCAAAAACCTCCAAAGGCTATACCATCGAAGGCCGGGCCCGCTATGGCTTCAGCAGCGAGCAGGCGTACGGCACGCTTGGCTTTCGTAATCTGATCGACCCGGTAAAGCGAACGGTTTTCTCGGTGGAGGGAGGGCGCTTTGTTCAGCAATTGGACAGAAATGATCCAATTTCTCCCATCATCAACAGCTCTTATACCTTGTTTGCCGAAGAGAATTTCATGCAACTGTACGATAAAACCTTTGCCAAAGTGGGCTATGGCACCGAGCTCGACAATGGGCTCAGGCTGAGGGGCAGTATTGAATGGGAAGAAAGAAACACGCTAAAAAACAACTCAGATTATGTGTATCGGGACAATCCTCAAAGGACTTACAATGAAAATCTTGCACTATTGTTGGGCAAGCATCAGGCCCTAACCCTAGACCTTTTGCTCACAATTCGTTTCAGGCAAAGCTACATCAGCCTTCCTAACCGAAAGGTTAATCTGGGAACAGACTACCCCACGGTGTACCTCAACTACCGCCGAGGGATACCCGGGCTTTTCAGCTCGCAGACGGATTTCGATCATGTGATCACAGGAGTTTACGATGAATTTTCCCTTGGTATGGCTGGTGCCATTGACTACCATGTGCTGGGAGGGACTTTCCTTTCCGCCTATCGCACCGACTATCCTGACCGCTTTGTTTTAAGTGGCAACCGTACTTTTTTACTTCGTTCGCAGATCAACAGTTTCAACCTTCTGCCCTACTATGCCTTTAACAACACCAGAAGCTATGCCCAGGCCCATGTGCGCTACCAGCTGCAAGGCTTACTGATGAATAAGCTACCTTACCTACGAAAACTCAAACTCAGGGAAAGGCTTGGGGCAAATGTCTTGTTTGTGGATGGCATGAAGGAGCCCTATTTTGAATGGTCGGCCGGAATAGAAAACTTTTTGAAGATCATCAGCGTCGAATACTTTGTTTCCACTCCTTTTGAAGGTCGGCGCTTTCAGGGGATAAGGGTAGGGGTTCCCTTTTAATTGATTGGTATGATTACATTGAAACAAGTTCAAAAAAGCTATTTCAACACAGCAACCCCTTTACAGGTGCTCAAAGGCATTGATATGCATGTGGCTGAGGGTGAGTTTGTTTCCATCATGGGCTCCTCCGGCAGCGGCAAATCAACCTTGCTCAACATTCTAGGGATCCTTGACGACTACGACAGTGGTAGCTATGAGCTGGCCGGCACGCTGGTAAAAAACCTAAGTCAAACGACAGCGGCCCGGTATAGGAATCGCTTTCTTGGTTTTGTTTTTCAATCATTTAACCTTTTGCCCTTCAAAACAGCACAGGAGAATGTAGCTTTGCCTTTGTACTACCAAAAGGTATCTCGTAGCAAGCGTAACCAGATCGCACTGGAGTACCTTGACAAAGTTGGGATCAGGGATTGGGCGCATCACCTTCCTGCCGAGCTTTCAGGTGGGCAAAAGCAAAGAGTAGCCATTGCACGTGCACTCATATCCAAGCCAAGAGTTGTATTAGCTGATGAGCCTACCGGCGCCCTTGACTCAGTCACTTCACAGGAGGTGATTAACTTATTTCGTCAAATCAACCGGGACGAAAAACTAACCATGTTGGTCGTGACCCATGAAAACGAAGTAGCGGCTCAAACAGACCGAATCATCCGTTTGAAAGACGGTCAAATCCTCCTCAACGAATGATTGACCTGCTACAAGAAATCGGCTATGGCATACGCAAAAACAAACTGCGTACCTTTTTGACGGCCTTCAGCGTGGGCTGGGGAATTTTTATTCTGATCATTTTGCTGGGTGCAGGCTCAGGGCTGCTCAACGGAATCATTTACCAGTTCCGAGATGGTGCGATCAATTCCATCTGGATCAGACCACAACGTACCAGCTTAGCCTATGGAGGCATGCAGCCCGGCAGGCAATTGAGGTTTACCAATGAGGACTATGATTATGTTAAAAACAATGTCAAAGGAGTAGAGCATGTGACCGCCCGCTTTTATTTGTGGGGTGAGTTTACCATACGCTACAAGCAGAACTATTCTGCATTTGATGTACGCTCCTGCCATCCTGATCACCGGTACCTTGAAAAGACCCTCATCACCAAAGGACGTTTTCTGAACGATAAGGATCAGTTAGAGAAACGTAAAGTTGCAGTGATCGGTACTAAGGTAGAAGAGATACTGTTCAAAGGAGTGGAGCCGCTTGATAAGTACATCACCATTAATAACATACAATATAAGGTAGTTGGCGTTTTTGATGACGAAGGAGGGGAGCAAGAGGTACGGCAACTTTACATACCGATCAGTACTGCACAAATGGCCTATAACGGAGGTAATCGCATCCACCACCTGATGTATACCGTTGGTGATGCAAGCCCGAAGGAAAACGATGCCATACTGAATGAAGTGAAGAAAAACATAGCGGAGCGGCATAGGTTTGACCCCAATGACCCCAGAGCATTAAGCATTTGGAACAATATTGAAGATTTCAAGCGCATTACAGGTGTGTTTGATGCGATTGGTATTTTTCTTTGGGTTGTGGGCCTGGGTACGATCGTGGCAGGTATAGTTGGCGTCAGCAACATCATGTTGATCAGTGTAAAGGAACGTACCCGTGAGATTGGCATTCGCAAAGCCCTTGGAGCGACCCCATCGTCGATTGTTAGTTTGATTTTACTCGAGTCCATCATCATTACCGCAGGGGCCGGGTACCTTGGGTTGCTGTCAGGTATTGGCTTGGTAGAGTTGATCCAGTGGGGGTTGGCGCAGGCCGGAGAGCAGCCGGAATTTTTTCGCAATCCACAGGTAAACATCTCGACAGCACTTTATGCCTTGCTGATCCTTGTTTTTTCAGGCACTTTGGCAGGATTTTTCCCGGCCAGGCGAGCGGCACAGATTGTACCCATAGAAGCTCTAAAAGAAGAATAGCCCATGTTTGAGCTTGATAAATGGCAGGAAATCTGGGGTACCATTACCCGCAATAAGCTCCGCACTTTCTTAACCATGTTTGGGGTTTTTTGGGGCATCTTCATGCTCATGATCATGTTGGGCTCAGGTAAAGGACTGGAAAATGGAGTGATGGATGGATTTAATGGAGTTTCTAAAAATGCAGTCTTTGTTTGGGGCCAAACTACAACGATGGCTTATGGCGGCTTGCTGCCCGGCCGCTTTGTGGAGATGAGCAATGCCGATGTGGCAGCCATCAAGGCAGGTTGCAAGAATCTGGATATCTTAAGTCCCCGCAACCAATTGGGCGGCTGGAGGGGAGGCAACCTGGTGACCCGCAAGGGCAAAACAAGTCCATTTACAGTCTATGGCGACTACTCAGAAATCGCCTTCATCCAATCTTTTAAGATCACCTCCGGCCGTTTTCTCAACCCATTCGACCTTTCTGAAAACCGAAAAGTAGCCGTGATAGGTGATCAGGTTGCTAAAATCTTATTTGACAGTACAGAAGTGCCCATCGGCGATTACATATACATCAAGGGGGTTTACTTTCAAGTGATCGGCACATTTAAAACACTGCAGCAAGGAGGAGATGCCGAGCGGGAGTCAAATAGCATTTATGTGCCTTTTACCACTTTTCAAAAAGCCTTTAACTATGGCGATGACGTGAGTTGGTTTTGTATGACTCCTAAAGAAGGCTACTCCGCTGAAGCACTTGAGTCAGAAGTAAAAGCAATGCTTAGCAGTCGGTTGAGAATACACCCCGATGACAGCAATGCCATAGGAGCATGGAACACAGAAAAAGAGTTTAACAAACTCAATGGACTTTTCTCGGGTATCGGCGCCTTTGTATGGGTGGTGGGTATTGGCACACTGCTGGCTGGCATCATAGGAGTAAGCAATATCATGTTGATTGTAGTGAAAGAGCGCACCCGTGAGATAGGCATCAGAAAAGCACTTGGCGCAACACCCTGGAGTATCACCAGTCTTATTTTGCAAGAGGCGGTGGTGATCACCACACTGGCCGGCTACACCGGACTGGTGTTGGGTATCGGGCTAATGGAAGGGCTCAACATCATGCTTCAGGGTCAGGAAACGGAAATGTTCAAACGACCGGAAATCAATCTTCAAATAGCTTTTGCAAGTCTTGTCGTGATCGTCTTCGGGGGGCTTCTTGCCGGGCTCATTCCTGCCCGAAAAGCAGCCTCGATCACCCCTATCGAAGCCTTAAGAAACGAATAATCAAACACAACCAAACATCATGAAACGCATCGTTCCAATTTTGATCATTTTACTCGTCCTTTCCAGCCTTGGAGGTACAGGGTACTACCTCTACCAAAAATCTGAAGAAAAGCCGGTGATTTTTGCGCTTGACAGTGCCTTCTACACCGACATCATCAAAAAGACGGTTGCCACAGGCAGTATCGTACCCCGTCGAGAGGTTAACATCAAATCTCAGGTTTCAGGAGTGCTGGAAGAGTTGTATGTCACACCGGGAGAAAAAGTCAGCAACGGTCAATTGATCGCACGTATCCGGATTATTCCCAATGTGGTTAACCTCAACAATGCCGAAAACCAGGTCAAGACCGCCTTGATCAATTTTAAAAATGCAGAACGTGAATTTGAGCGCCAGAAAAAACTCTTTGATCAAAAAGTCATTCCCGAGTTTGATTTCAACCAGCAACAGCTTCAGTTTAACCTGCGAAAACAAGAACTGGAAGCAGCAGAAAATAACCTGGAATTGGTCAAAAAGGGGTCGAGTGTCAAGGCAGGGACTGTCTCCAATCTGGTAAGATCAACCGCTAGCGGCCTGGTACTGGATGTACCTCTGAAGGAGGGAAGCTTTATCATTGAGTCAAACACGTTCAATGAAGGAACCACCATCGCCAGCATTGCTGATATGCAACAAATGATTTTTGAAGGCAAGGTTGATGAGTCTGAAGTAGGCAAAATACGTGAAGGGTTGCCTCTGCTCATGAAAATTGGGGCTTTGGAAAAAGACACGTTCAATGCCCGGCTTGAGTTTATTTCACCCAAAGGAAAGACCGAGGAAGGAGCCATTCAGTTCCAGATCAAAGCTGAAGTGGAGCTTAAAAAAGGAGTTTTTATTCGTGCAGGATATAGTGCCAATGCAGATATTGTGCTGGATCGTCGGGACTCAGTCATGGCCATAAGAGAAAGTCTCATCCTTTTTGAGGGGGAGAAAGCCTTTGTAGAAGTAGAACGCAAGCCCCAGACTTTTGAAAAAGTAAGCATAAAAACCGGCCTATCAGATGGAATAAACATCGAAATACTGGAAGGTCTCAGCCTGAAAGACCGGATCAAAGTAAGGGAAACTGCCATAAAATACTGATTTTTGCAGCCTTAAAACCTTAACTGAAATGAAAGAGGCGCCAGCCATCAGGGAAAACCTATGGCAATCGTTGAAGTCTGCCTTGCGTGGCACGGAGGCTGATTACACCAAAATCAGCCTAAAAAGAGCAATATTTTTATTGGCTGTACCCATGATCCTAGAGCTGGTGATGGAGTCCACTTTTGCTATCGTTGATATCTACTTTGTCGGCAGGCTGGGCGCCTCAGCTGTTGCAACCGTAGGACTTACAGAGACTTATTTGTTTCTGCTTTACTCTCTGGCCATGGGTCTGGCTACCGCCGTGACGGCCATTGTTGCCCGCAGGGTCGGAGAGCATGACCCCCAAGCGGCTGGTCGATCGGCCGTCCAATCCATTTTACTGGCCATCATGTTTTCAATTCCTTTCATGGTTGCCGGAATGTTTTTCGCTCCTGAGCTCCTTGGCCTGATGGGCGCTGATGAATGGGCAATGAAAGAGGGCTATGCCTACACCCAATGGATGTTGGGTGGCGATGTGGTCATCATGCTGCTGTTTGTAATCAATGCCGTTTTCAGGGGTGCAGGAGATGCCGCCATTGCCATGAGGGTGCTTTGGGTGAGCAATCTGATCAATATCATACTGGACCCCATCCTCATCTTTGGTTGGGGGCCTGTTCCGGCCATGGGCATAGAGGGTGCCGCCATTGCCACCACAATCGGCCGTGGATCAGGGGTGCTGATGCAGCTTTGGACACTTATGCAGGCAGGTAAGCATATACAACTGGTCTGGAAGCAATGGAAAGTAGAACTAGATCTGATGGTTCACATTTTCAAAACCAGTCTGGGAGGCATAGGTCAAATGATTGTGGCTATGACCGCCTGGATTTTCCTCATGCGCATCCTTTCCAATGTAGGCAGTGAGGCTGTAGCAGGGGCAACCATTGCCCTCAGGATCATGATGTTTACCCTTATGCCTGCCTGGGGACTATCGAATGCAGCAGCAACCCTTGTGGGCCAAAACCTTGGAGCAGGGCAGCCTGACAGAGCAGAGCAATCCGTGTGGAAGATCGGTGTTTACAATATGGGATTCCTTCTGCTGGTTTCTGTGCTGTATTTTCTGTTCAGAGCCGAACTTATGGGGCTTTTCACACAAGACCCAAGGGTGATCGCCATCGGCAGCGAGTGGTTGGGTATTCTGGCGGTATCCTTCATCGTGTACGGCTGGTGGATGGTCTCTGTTCAGGCTTTCAATGGTGCAGGTGATACCCGAACTCCAACACTTATCAATCTCGTCTTCTTTTGGTTGATCCAAATCCCTTTGTCTTATTACCTCGCTCTTGGGCTGGGTTGGGCTGAGTCAGGCGTTTTCTGGGGTGTCTTTTTCTCCGAAACCTCTGTGGGCCTGTTTACCCTTTGGCTGTTTAAAAAGGGTAGCTGGAAGGAGATGAAGGTGTAATAATCATATTTAGTACGTACATCATTTTAATTTATACGATCTTTTTAAATAATATACCATTGTTGAGAACACACCAAATAATAGCGCAACTAATATTGCTAAAATAATCCATTGAAAATCAATTGCAATAAGGTTTGAAACTATAACAAAAAGCAAAAACATGATGCATAAGAAAAAAAGTGTTAACAGTCTAGACATTCTAGTCACATTTGAATATTGCCTTTCAGCATTATCTAAAGTTATTTTGAAGGGATAGTTTAAGACATATGGGAATTTATTCAAGATATAGGTCAATATAAAAAATAAAGAAGAAAAGAGTGGCGAGAATTCACTAAAATAATCTTCCAGCCCTATTCCAGGTAAAGTGGAAATGAAATCATCAGATACTAATTTATCTATGTCAAGTTGAAGCTGATAAAAAAACAACCAATGAAAAAGCAAAACAAAGACGCATACGAGATGAATAAATGCATCAAATAGAGTGATTCTGATTTTTATACAAGGTCTAACATTCATAGAAAATGCTTATTTATATCATCAAAATAAGATTGGACTAAAGCTTAACTTTAAAAAGACGAAAGGAATCAGCCCGCCACTAACTCACTCCACCCTCTCAAACGCTCCAATATCCACTGTATCTGCCTGTGGCCTTGAAATGCCTTTAAAATCGATCAAGACTGCCGGTAAGCCCAGTATCGGTATTCCTGCATTGCGGGCAGGTGAAAGGGTATCCAATTGATAGTCTACCTCGGCCTGGTTTTTAAACTTTGGATTTTGATTGATCTTATTCCCATTGATGTTTAGGGTGTTAAGTTGAGTTCTCAGGATGCTGGCCCTAATGTCCAAAACAAAAGCAGCGCCCGGGTCATTGCTCAGCAACAACTCCTCTTCCTCGCTGCCATACAGGATGCTATTGATTGCAGTCAGGTTAAGCCCTGCTCTAAGCACCGAATTGTCAGCGAGAACCAGATTGTTTGAAAGCACCAGCGAAGGATCTTCCCGTTGAAACAAGCTGGCGAAATCCGCAAGACTGCAATGAAAAAGCCTAACGGCTCCCCCTGCCAAGACGCTGATGGTACTTATTTGACAGTTCCCCACGACCGTATTGATGAGATCAACATCTGTAGAGATGAAAAGTAGTCCGGAACCTGTGCAGTTGCGAATAAGAGTGTTGCTGATGAGGAGGTCCGGGTCATCATTGCCGTCATCAGGCTTACCAAAGCGAATGCCATTGGTGGCATTTCGGATAATGGCATGGTCGACTACTGAATTGGAAGTGGCCATCTCCAGAAAGATAATCCCGCCCCACTGTCCAGGTACGTTGATAAATCGTTGCTCCAGCCTTGTACCTCTGAAATGAACTTTGTTCTCCGCTTCACCCTGTACCAAAAGTGTACCTGCTACAAACAGGTTTGAGCCATTGTGCATATACACCTGTGTGCCCGGCAATATGGTAAGTGAACAGGCACTGTCCACCAAGGCAGAGTTGTAGATCACCACCGGTCGGTTGGGTGCCCAGGTCGTATCACAACCAATGACCTCCCCGTTCAAAAACAAGGCATCCTGGCCCCAGCTTACCAGTTGTACTTGCTGAGAACGACCCAGATGCTCCACAATCAGGCTGTCGGTCACGATAAAGGGCAGGTTCTGATTGGCAGGTAGAATGAAAACGGTAATCAGCACCAGCAGGCTATCCTTCCCTAAAATTTCCAAATCGCTTACAGCTGCTCCGTTGATCCCATCTACGGTGATTTTGTAGGCTGAGCCTGTCCCTCCGCCAAGCCTTACCATGGCCAATCGGAGTGCATTCACCGATGTATTGTAGATGTACAGCCTTTTGGTCACGTTTCGAACCACGGTTGGCGAACCGCTGAATACCGTATCGAAAAGGACCGTGTCATCGCTAAACCGAAGCTCGATGGGGGAATCCGTAAAAATTTCCTCTTTGGGTCGGCAACGGTAAAGTATGAGACTCAGCAGCAAGAGGCTACTGATCAGAAGCGTGAGGTACTGTCTAGGGTAAAGCTTTGCGTACCTCATTAATCTCCTGCTCCAGAGCCCATTTCACCATTACGGTCAGCCAGGCGCAGCCTCTCGATGAAATCTCCTATTTCTCCGTCCATCACCGTTGGCAGGTTGTACACAGTATGACCAATCCTATGGTCTGTTATCCGGCTTTGTGGATAGTTGTAGGTACGTATTTTGTCGGAGCGATCGCCGCTCCCTACCATCGATTTGCGTTGTGCTCCTACAGCATCGTTATGCTTTTGCAACTCAATTTCGTAAAGCCTGGATCTGAGCACTTTGAGGGCCTTATCAAAATTCTTGATCTGTGACTTTTCATCCTGACAGCTTACCACCAGCCCCGAAGGAATATGGGTCAGCCTCACGGCAGAATAGGTGGTATTCACTGACTGCCCACCCGGACCGGAAGAGCAAAAGGTATCCTTGCGGACATCATTCATATTGATCTCGACTTCCACTTCTTCCATCTCCGGCAAAACGGCCACTGTAGCAGCTGAAGTATGCACCCTGCCTTGTGTCTCGGTCTGAGGCACACGCTGTACCCGGTGAACACCGCTTTCATACTTCATCTTGCCATAGACATCATCACCGCTGAGCATGGAAATGATCTCTTTGTACCCTCCGGCCGTTCCTTCGGTATAGTCCATGATTTCCATTTTCCAGCCCTGGGTCTCTGCGAAGCGCTGGTACATCCGGAACAAATCTCCGGCAAAAATGGCGGCTTCATCT
Organism: Cytophagaceae bacterium; assembly: GCA_027488815.1. Taxonomy (GTDB): domain Bacteria; phylum Bacteroidota; class Bacteroidia; order Cytophagales; family JAIYAX01; genus JAIYAX01. Next base: position 12,940 of record JAIYAX010000019.1, read on the forward strand.
CCACCTGTACCGGCACGGATCTCCAAGATGGCATTCTTACCATCGTTGGGGTCTTTAGGGATCAGCAGTTCCTTAAGCTCTTCTTCAAGGGTATCGGCCTGTGGCTGAAGCTCGTCCAGTTCCATTTTGGCCATTTCCCTAAACTCTTCATCCTTTTCCCGTTCAATGATTTTTTTGGAGGTGTCAATGTTACTCAGCACTTCCTGATAACGTTTATAAAGCTGCACGATCTTCTCCAGATCCTTGTATTCTTTGCTGAGTTTAGAGTAGTTTTTCATATCAGCCATGGCTTCCGGCTGTACGATTAGGTTTCCTACCTCGATAAAACGACGACTAAGTTCTTCCAGTTTGTCAATCATGGGGGAATAAAAGCCTGCAAAAATAGGGATTATGAATGGTATATGAGGCTTTATTCAGGAATACAATCAACTCCAGCTAAGGCAAAGAAAAAGGAAAGCTACTGTTTCTATATTTGAGCCATTAAAATCTACTTGCATGAAGGAGCCGGTAAAAAATCATGAGGATCGTTACAGGGTATTAGCCAATAAAAAAGCAGAAACCCAGCTTGGGGGCGGAGAAGCCCGACTGGAGGCTCAACATAAAAAAGGCAAGCTCAGCGCCAGAGAACGAATTGATTTACTGATCGACGAGGGCACTTTTGAAGAAATAGGCAGCTTCGTTATGCACCGGGCGAAGGATTTTGGGATGGACAAGGAGCACTTTCTGGGCGATGGGGTTGTCACTGGCTATGGCAAAGTGAATGGACGTCTGGTTTATGTCTTTTCTCAGGATTTTACTGTTTTCGGTGGATCACTTTCCGAAACGAATGCCCAAAAAATTTGCCGCATCATGGATTTGGCCATGAAAAACGGCGCTCCCGTGATTGGCCTAAATGACAGTGGAGGAGCCAGAATTCAGGAGGGTGTGCTTTCTCTGGCTGGCTATGCAGATATTTTCTACCGCAATACACTTGCCTCCGGGGTCATTCCTCAATTGTCAGCCATCATGGGGCCTTGTGCCGGTGGAGCGGTATACTCACCCGCCATTACAGATTTCATCTTAATGGTCGAGCAGACATCGTATATGTTTGTGACAGGTCCTAACGTAGTCAAAACAGTAACGCATGAAGAAGTCACTTCCGAAGAACTGGGAGGAGCCATGACCCATGCGACCAAAAGTGGTGTGACCCACTTTGCCTGTGCCAATGAGGCTGTATGCATCGATAACATCAAGCAACTGCTGAGTTACATGCCACAAAACTGTGAAGAGACAGCCCCGAAATACCACTATACTCCAGCTCAGGACGAGGGCAGGACGGTTCTAAACACCATTATTCCCGAAAACCCCAATCAACCCTATGACATGCATGAGGTGATCGAGCAGATCGTCGATGAGGGTACATTCATGCCTGTGCACAAAGATTTCGCTGAAAACCTCATCGTAGGTTTTGCACGTTTGGGTGGCCGCTCCATCGGTATCGTAGCCAATCAGCCTGCTGTACTTGCAGGGGTATTGGACATCAATGCCAGTGCCAAGGCTGCACGTTTTGTTCGCTTCTGTGACTCGTTCAATGTGCCTCTGCTGGTGCTTGAAGATGTACCCGGCTTTCTCCCCGGCACAGACCAGGAATGGAACGGAATCATCACCAATGGAGCCAAGCTGCTCTATGCCTTTTGTGAAGCAACAGTGCCTCGTGTTACGGTTATCACCCGAAAAGCCTATGGAGGAGCGTATGATGTGATGAACTCCAAGCATATCGGTGCTGACATGAATTATGCCTGGCCGATGGCAGAAATAGCCGTGATGGGTGCCTCCGGCGCTGCCGAAATTATTTTCAAAAAAGAAATTGCCGAAGCGCCTGACCCGGCTGCCAAGCTGAAAGAAAAGGTGGATGAATACACCCACAAGTTTGCGAACCCCTACCGGGCAGCTCACAGAGGCTATGTGGATGAGGTGATCTTGCCCTCAGAAACGAGAAAGAAGCTGATTACCGCTTTTGCGATGCTGGAGAATAAGGTGGCCAATCTGCCAAGAAAGAAACACGGGAATATTCCGTTGTGATCAATAGCTGAGAGGATATTACTGCATCAATTCTTTCCTTTGAAATGGAGATAGGAGCAACCTAAAATTCATTTTCAAGAATGTGTTTGATTTGTGACTCCAGTTTATCCAAATCCTGAGTAGCGTAAAAGATCCTTTGCATTTTAACGCCATGATACTCGTGAATGATGAAGTTGCGAAATGAACGTGGTATATGCCATGGAAATTGATACTTTTCTAAAATAGAAGGGTCAATGTACCGAATGGCTTCACCAATAATGAGAAACTGATATTGTACAGCACTTTGTACTTTGATATCTCTCGCAAAACTGTCTTCATCTACACCGGAAACAAACTCACGAATGCAAACTATTGCATTTAATATATGTTCAACTCTTTCTTTTGGGGTTGGTTTATCCATATATCTTTACTAAATCCTTCTTTACAGTTTCAAGCACAAAAGGCTGAAGACATCCCTCTTCTACCAAATCAATTCTTCTATTTGTTTTACTCTCCAACAAATGGGCGATATCTGCATAGTCAAACAAACTTATTTTCATTTGAGGATTGAATCTAACCATCAAATCAATATCACTCTTCGAATTTTGATCATTCCTTGCAAATGAACCAAACAACCATGCCTGTTCAACTCTCTTATCCTCTTTAAAAAAATCAATGAGAATGTGAAGAATTGATTGTATTTGATTGTTCTTTTGAATGGAATACGCAACTCTTTCTTCTGCAACTTGCAGAGCCTTAATGGCCAATTCATCATCTCCAATTTCAAAAATCACCTTTTCACTTAAAAACAGCACCATCAATTCATCTGTGTCCTGTTCATAAAGCCTGGCTAATTTCTGAATCATATCTTTGGATAGTCTTCTTTCACCTCGTTCCATTTTACTTAAAATAGCTACATCTATATCCACGATTGCAGCTACTTTGCGTAAGGACCATCCTTTTTCTTCTCTTAACCGACGAAGCCTTTCCCCGATTTTCTCTGTTGACATATGAGGTGTTGACAGTTGTTGTCAAAATTAGGAAATAATAAGTTTGGATGGACGTGTACAGGCCTTGAGTTGTTCCTATCTCCAGTATGTAAGTTGCATTGAGAAACCACTTTAAAGTCAGTACTATTAACTACTGATAACTCAATAACATGATTTTTTCGATCAGGTTCTTGATTCAATTGGTTTATACCATTGCGCTTATGCTCTTGACTATAATTAGGACAAACCAGCTGACCTAATAAGCCACCGTTTTTCCTTACTTTCGCTTTGACCAACTGTATTTATGTCAAGCCCTTCTCGAAAGCTTTTTTTATTGGATGCCATGGCCCTGATCTACCGGGCTCATTTTGCGTTTTCCAAAAACCCAAGGATTACCTCAAAAGGCCTGAATACGGGTGCAGTGTTCGGATTTACCAATACCTTGCTGGAAATCATTCAGAAAGAAAAACCAAGCCACCTGGGTATTGCATTTGACACTTCGGCTCCGACCTTCAGACATACCCAGTTTGAGGCATACAAAGCACAAAGGCAGGCACAACCGGAGGATATCACGGTTGCTATTCCACTGGTAAAAAAACTAGCTGCCGGCTTTCATATCCCCATCCTTGAACTGGATGGCTATGAGGCTGATGATATCATAGGCACCATTGCCTGGCAAGCCGCTGATCAGGGTTTTGAAGTATTCATGATGACCCCCGACAAAGACTATGGGCAACTGGTGCGGGAACATGTGTACCTGTACAAGCCATCCTTTATGGGTAAAGAGATCGAAGTCATGGGCGTAAAAGAGGTTTTGCAGAAATGGGAAATCGATCGGATCGATCAGGTAACGGATATGCTCGGGCTGATGGGAGATAAAGTTGATAATATCCCGGGTATACCAGGAGTAGGTGAAAAAACAGCCACAAAGCTGCTCAAGGAATATGGCAGTGTAGAAAACCTGATCACCCATGCGGGAGACATCCCCGGGAAAATGGGTGAAAACATCCGAAACTTTGCGGAACAGGGAATATTATCAAAACAACTTGCAGTGATCTGCACCACAGTGCCTGTTCCTTTCGAGCCTGAAAACCTCCTCTATACCGGCCCTGATGCCTCTTTACTCAAGCCACTTTTCGAGGAGCTTGAGTTTCGTACCCTTGCCAGCCGCATTTTGGGAAGCAGCCCTGTGGCGGCCGATGCTCAAAAAGTGGATACACAAACCGGACAAATTTCACTTTTCGATAGCCCAGCAGCAAATGTATTCGTTGCCAGTCCTACTGAGGAAGGGGCAGAAGAGGAAGTCGCTTTGCCTAAGAAGAGAATCGATAACACGGCGCATAACTACATTATCCTCAAAGATGAAGAAGAGATCCGCTCTCTGACGGAATTCCTTTTGGCTCAAAAATCCTTTTGCTTCGATACAGAAACAGATGAACTCGATCCGCTCAAGGCTCAATTGGTAGGGCTGTCCTTTTGCTATCGGGCACATGAGGCTTACTATATCCCGGTGCCAGCGGATCATTCCAAAGCGCTGGAAATTCTGAGCTGGCTTAAGCCTGCCCTTTGCCATCCTGACATCGGGAAAATCGGCCAAAACATCAAATACGATTTTCAGGTACTCAAAAACTATGGGCTGCAACTGGAAGGCTCCTTGCAGGATACCATGCTGATGCATTACCTGCTGGAACCTGACATGAGGCATAATATGGACTCCATGTCAGAGCACTACCTGAACTACTCCCCGGTTTCAATTACCACACTTATCGGTAAAAAAGGGACCTTACAAGGGAATATGCGGGAAGTGGCAGTAGAAGAAATTGCAGACTATGCCGCTGAGGATGCAGATATCACCTTTCAACTAAGCAAGCTTTTTGCCCCAGCAGTTGAGAAACAAGGTCTAAACAAGCTCTACTCCGAAGTGGAAGCACCGTTGATCCAAGTCTTAGCTGATATGGAGCGAGAGGGGATAAGAATTGATGTGGAAGCCCTGAAAGAGATTTCACAAAGCCTGGAAAAGGAAATCAAAGTAAGTGAGGCCAAAGTATTTGAATTGGCCGGAATGGCTTTTAATCTAAGCTCTCCAAAGCAGTTGGGCGAAGTGCTTTTCGAACATCTTAAACTCGACCCTCAGGCCAAAAAGACAAAAACAGGGCAATATGCCACAGGAGAAGAGGTATTGTCCAGACTGGGGTCAGAGCATGCTATTGTTAGCCACATACTTGACTACAGGGAATTTCAAAAGCTTAAGTCCACTTATGTCGATGCCTTGCCTTTGTTAATCCATTCCTCTGATGGAAGGGTGCATACGTCATATAATCAGGCGGTAGCAGCCACAGGAAGGCTGAGCAGCACCAATCCTAACTTGCAGAATATTCCCATTCGTACCGACAAGGGTAGGGAAATTCGCAAGGCATTTGTACCCAGAAATGATGACTACCTGCTGCTCTCTGCCGATTATTCTCAGATCGAGTTAAGAATCATTGCCGATTTTTCAGGAGATACCAGTATGATTCAGGCATTTAAAGAGGGTAAGGACATCCACAGCCTCACGGCTTCAAAAGTATACGGGGTTTCCTTAGATCAGGTGAACAGCGATATGCGACGCAAAGCGAAAATGGTGAACTTCGGGATCATTTATGGCATTTCAGCTTTTGGGTTGGCTCAGCGCCTCGACATTCCCCGAAAAGAAGCCGCATCCATCATTGATGCCTACTTCAGGGAGTTCCCGGCCATTAAAACCTATATGGACTCAATCATCAACAAGGCTCGTGAACAAAAGTATGTCGAAACCTTGCTAGGGCGCAGGAGGTATCTTAGAGATATTGACTCACGCAATCAGACCATGAGAGGTTTTGCTGAGCGAAATGCCATCAATGCTCCGATACAAGGTAGCGCAGCCGATATGATCAAAATTGCCATGATCCGACTTCATGATCGCATTCATAAAGAAGGATTAAAGTCAAAAATGTTGCTTCAGGTGCACGATGAATTGGTCTTTGATGTTCACCGATCTGAAATTGATCAACTAAAAAGCCTGGCCATTGAGGAAATGGGTTCAGCCATGAACTTAAAAGTACCGCTAGAAGTGAGCGTGGGGATTGGTCTCAATTGGCTAGAAGCTCACTAACGTAAGATTGCCTATGGGTCGATGGCTGCTACTGCTACTTCTTTGCCTAAAGGGAACGGTACTTTATGCTCAGCCTGACCTGCTGCTCCACCATGCCGGTAAAAAAGTAAACCGATTTCTTCACTACCGGTCGCCTGCCCAAGAATTAATCATCATAAGCGGTCGTGCAGGCGCATACGAAGCTCTGGTGTTTGATGAGCAATTGCAACTTGTTCAGAACCGGAAATTTACTGCCAAGATGAACAGTCTGGAAGGGTTTAGGCTGCTTTCCCTTGTTGGTGAAGATACCCTGACCTTGTTCTTGTTTAGCAAGGAAAACAACAAACTGTATACCTACACTCTGGTGTCAGACAGCCTTTACGAAACCAAAAGCATTGAACATTATTTTGGTTCGAACATGAAGTACATCGCTGCCCGAATTTTGGAAGGCCGGCTACATTTTTACTTTGTGCCAAATGATCAGAACAGGCTATTGATTTATGCAACTTCAAACGGAGCACGTTTTGACCTCAGCGAATACCGAATCCAAATACCCGGCTTTTACCGGAGAGCCTCAGAGGATCCATTTACAGAGACCCGGTATTACGATAGGCTCTATGTTTCGGAAATACGCTCCACTATGCACGACCCGCTTGTCTCTTTGGCATTCAAAGTCAAACTTTACTTTCGTGGGCCGGAAATCATACTGATGGCCGATGATAAGGATGCCTTGCATGTGCAAAGGATCCATGAATTAAGTCAGGAGGCTGAGGTTAAACGGCACCTGATCAGACTGGAAGGAATGAAGCCCAACCAGCCCTACTTTATGCATTCTTTGCCGGGACCGGGCTCCGCTTTGTACCGACTGAGCCGGTATAATCGAAATTACTGGTTGCATCGTATTGACGGGGATAGCGTGAGCAAGGCCATGCCCCTTTTTGCCGAAGGCGGTATGCTGAATGAGCGAGCTTATTTTTACACCGAAAGTCTGGAAAATGGCAAGGAGCGAGAGCTCAATGACCGAAACCACAAGTTGAGACATCTGCGTCGCTTACTCAATGATGGCACCTGCCTGCTAAGGATTGATGAGCAATCTCCTCCCGACACTTTGCTGTTCGACATAGGCTCCTTTCGTTTTATGGAGAGCTACTTTACCGGTTTAGGCAGGGGCAACAGCTTACAGCTTTTCGATTTTGGATATGACCCCTGGTACAGCTACAACAGACCCACACGCCTTAGCAGTTACTTTCTGTATGATCACTTAAAGGTGCAACTCCTGAAGAATAAACTCTCCATTATAAAATCTGAGAAAACCGACAGCAGAAGGAGGTTTATGGAAACTCAGGAATGGCTTAAGGAACATGAAGCTCCTGTGCACATGGAGTGGACAGAGCTGAACGGAAACTATTACATCCTGTACCTTGACCGTAAAGGAGACCTACGCTATCGGATCAGTCAGTAAACTGGTGTTACCAGCTACCCCCTGCTCCACCACCACCGCTGGATCCACCACCAAAGCCGCCAAAGCCGCCGCCTCCACTGCTGAAGTCTCCGAAACCGCCGCCGCCGCCGCCTCCTCTGCCACCTGAATTCAGCAGCATGAGCAAGGTGAAAAGATCAAGGCTGCTACCCATGTGGTTTCGCTTGATCTGATTTATTCGGCTGAGCATGATCAGAACGAAAATGATGAAGACCACAATCAATCCAGCTGAAATCCCCCGTCCTCTTTTTTTCTTGGGCTCTGCTTTATACTCACCCGTCACTACCATCATGATATCGTTGCTGGCAGCTTCAAGACCAGCCGCATAGGCTCCAGCCTTAAAAGCAGGTTTTAAGCTATTTTCAACAATTCGTTTTGAAAGAGCATCCGTGAGTGTAGCCTCCAGACCATAACCAGTTGTGATCCAGACTTTCCGGTTTTCTATTGCGACCAATATCAGGGCACCGTTGTTTTTCTCCGCCCGGCCAATACCCCATTTTTCAAAGAGGCGATAGCTATAGTCTGCAATCTCGTAAGGACCAAGGTCAGTTATGGTAACAATCGCAATCTGAGTTGAGGTAGTATCATCGAATGCCACCAATTTACGCTCCAGGCTTTGCTCCTCTTCAGGGCTCAGGACATTGGCAAAATCATTTACCAGCCTTGGTGGATTGGGCTGCTCCGGGAAGTCCTGCGCTGATAGTACAGCAATGAACCCAAAACAAACGACAAATAGAGAGAGTATTCTTTTCATTTTATTGGCTGCCAAATGATATACCGTCAGGCAATTCGTTGATGTCTCCGTCTTTGTACGGAAAATGTGCCTTCAGTTGTTGTCCAGCCATCAATACTCCTTTGCTTAATCCACCGGCAAAATCACCATTCTTGAACATGGGTAACATAATGTCTTTTATTTCATCCCAGTAGCCCTTGGGCACTCTGGAGTTGATCCCGGCATCTCCTAAAATAGCAAATTTGTGGTCTTCGTAAGCAAGGTAGAAAAGTACCCCATTGCGCAACTTAGTGCGGTGCATCTTCAAGGTTTTAAAAACCTGAGCGGCACGATCGAGTGGGTCAATCTTGCAGGTATACTCAATGTGTACCTGTATCTCACCTGAGGTAGCCAACTCAGCTTCCCGAATGGAGTCTTCGATTAGCTTGCGTTGTTCGTCTGTGAAGAGTTCTTTGGCCATGTGCGACTTAGAATTTCACTTCAGGCGCTTTTTCTGCTCCTGCAGCGGCTTCAAAGTACGCCTTTTTCTCAAAACCAAAAATTCCGGCGGTAAGATTGTTGGGGAACTTACGGATATAACTGTTGTAGTCTTTAACCGTTTCGTTGAACTTGTTACGCTCTACATTGATCCGATTCTCGGTACCTTCAAGTTGGCTTTGCAACTCCGTAAAGTTGGCAGTCGCCTTCAAATCTGGGTATTTTTCGACTACGACCATTAATCTCGATAAGGCAGAGGAAAGACCATCCTGAGAAGCCTGAAACGCCTTAATGTTCTCAGGGGTCAGTTTATCAGCACTGATATTAACTTTGGTGGCATTGGCACGAGCCTCAATCACTTGAGCCAAAGTCTCTTTTTCAAAATTGGCGGCACCCCTAACGGTGTTTACAAGGTTGGGGATCAGATCCATACGTCGTTGATAGACGTTTTGTACTTGTGCCCAGCTGGTTGAAACTGTTTCTTCTTTTGAAACCATGTTGTTATAGGGGCCGGCAATCAATAAATAGAGCAGAATGCCTATTCCAAAAATAACTCCCAGCACGATTAATAATGTTCTCATTTCTGTTGTTGTTTTGTTGTTGTGGATCTCTGATGTACAAACCTAATTCCATTCGAGGAGTATTCCCAACATCCTTCACCTATCTTGTGGACAGAGTGGGGTCTAGAAAGGTAAGTCCTCCTCAAACCATTCAGCATCAGTCATCGTTTGCTCTTCATGCATCGACTTCGATACCTTTTGATGGCCTTATGGCTACTGCTTGCTTGCGAAAAGCGTACCATTGTCCGAAAAGACAATCCCAACCCTGACTTTTTGGCATCCTCCGATGGCACACTTTATTTTAAAAATGTACGTCAAATCGCCTACCACCGAAGCCAACCCAAGAACCTCAACATGACCATTTACACCCATAAAGAGCTGCCGCAGCTAAAAGACAAGCCGCAGGTTTGGGCTTATATGGCTGAAAACTGGCGATTTCAGGAGGCCTATCTCATGCTTGAGTCCAATGAGGCATTTGGCGATTTTGTGGAGAACAGGTATGCCTACAGCTCAAGGAAGGATAGCAGCTATCATTCGTTTAAAGCTGTCAGGTACCACAAGCCTGAGTTTCTACGCTTTGCTGACTTTGTTGTTTCTTCCTTCAAAGAGGAAAGTCCTCTCTATTTGATTTATCCAAATGGGGATAGCCTAAAGATATTTGAGCAGGAAGCTGAGAAGGAAGCCTTCAGAATTACCCTGAAAGACTATAAAAAATGGATTGCCAAATCCGTGGATTAACGGATCGCAAGTAAAGTGATCTCAAACCACATATCGGTGTTGGGCGGGATGATGAACTGCTCGAAATTCTGAGGACTTCGTTGCCCTTCCTGTCCGTAGGCTTTTGCTGATTTCACCCAGGCTTTAATCGTGCTGCCCTTCTTCAAGATGGGCAACAGTTCGTTCCATCCAGGGATTAGCGGATCTTCGGCCAACTTGACCACATAGCCTTCCTCAGGAGACTGATCCACCACTTCATCTTGTCCAATTCCAGCGGTATATCTAATTAAAAGTGTTTGTCCGGCTTTTGGAGCAGGGCCTTTACCCGGGCTGATCCAGACGTACCGTATTCCCTCTGATAAAGTAAGTGTATCTGCCGGAGACTGCCCTTGAGCCGAACAGGCCAAAAGCAAAATCCCCAGCAGCGTTACACTAAACTTCATGAATTGATTATTTTCTGATGTCAACCATTTCCAGCTCAAACAAGAGCACAGCATTAGGAGGAATAGAGCTTCCATTTCCTCCTTGGCCATAAGCGAGACCTGAAGGAATCAACACCCTGCCTTTTTCTCCTTTTTTCATTTTCAGCAGCGTTTCATCCCATCCAGGGATCACATAACCGGTACCAATCGGGAATGAAATGGGCTGACCACTTTGAACAGAACTCTGGAAAACGCTACCATTCAGCAACATACCGGTGTAGTGAACATATACCGTGTCACCCACATTTGGCACATTGCCACTACCTGCTTTCTGCTGCTCGTAGTATACCCCAGTAGCAGAGCGTGTGGCTTTTATTTTTGACTTCGCTAGCCAGTCCTTTATGGCTTGTTCATCCGTCTCCACTTGTTTTTCAGAAGCTGCCGCCTGATCTTTCATGGCTTTCTCCATTTCGGCTTTTTGTTCCGCTTCTGTTTTGAGAGTAAGAATTTTAACCAAAAACTTCAGTTTGCTGCCTTTCTCCACACCAGGAGGTAAGCCACCGGGAGCATCTTTGAACAGGCTGTCCACCGGCACCAAAAACATGGCACTATCGCCTACGGAAAGGAGAGTCATGGCATCATCAACTCCACCTTTAAATGGCGAGGGGGATACTTTGTAATTCAAAGGACTGCCTTCGGTGTAGCTGTTACGCAGGATAGAGTCTTTGCTGTTGTACAAAATCAGATGAAGACTGAGCATGTCGCCCAGGACAGCATTATTGCCTTTTTCATCCTTGAGGATCTTGTATTCTGCACCGTTCTCAGCGACCTTGAAGCCATTTTTGCTACCTGAACAGGCCATTTGATAAAATCCACCCATGACAAGCATAAAGGCGGCAACCCATTTTTTTGTGTTCATTTTGTGTGTTTTAGAGTTAATTGAAGGAAATATTATCGGACCAACAGTTCACTGAAGCCCGGAAGTAAAGACAGCAAACGCTGTTCTGTTTGTTCCAAAGTTTGTATGCTTTTGCCACCTGCAGCATTTTGATGGCCACCCCCCTGAAAATGTTCTCTTGCAAAACGATTGACATTCACACCGTCAACTGAGCGAAAAGACATTTTGATCATATCACCCCGGTCGATCATGACCACTGCCATACGTACTCCCTGAATACTTAAGGCATAGTTGACAAACCCTTCGGTATCACCGGTCTGCGAATGATAGCGATGTAATTCGCCTGAACTAACCGTGATATAGGCCGTTGCGTAGCCCGGCAGTACTTTTAGTTTGTCTCGAAGGATATGACCGAGAAAGTGCATGCGTTCCTCTGTATTGTTGTCATAGATCAACCGATGAACTCTTGTGGTGTTGACACCTCGTTTAATCAATTCAGCAGCGATCAAATGAACCTCAACGGTCGTATTTGAATGCCTGAATGAACCGGTATCCGTCATGATGCCGGCATAGAGACAAGAGCCGATCTCTGTGTCCAACAAATCCAGATCATTTTCCCGCTGCATGATCCGGAAGATCAACTCACAAGTAGCAGCTGCCTTCACGTCATAAACTTCGAAGTCTGCAAAGTCCTGCTTATCAAGGTGATGGTCAATAAGTACTTTGCGGGCTTTGCTTTCAATCAAATGGGGCTCCATATCATAGAGCCTGTCGGTACGGGAAAAGTCAAGGCAAAAGATGACATCAGCGCTACGAATAAGCCTAAGGGCTTCTTCTTGCTTCTTGGGATGGGTAAAATCAATCACTCGCTCATGACCCGGCATCCAATGCAAAAAAGAAGGGTAATCGGAAGGAGTAATGACCTGGCAGCTATGTCCCAATTTTTCAAGATAAGCCTGCATGGCAAGACTTGAACCCAATGCATCAGCGTCTGGTTTGTGATGGGTGGTAATAACTACTTGAGTTGGGCTTCCCAAAAAAGCCTTTAGTGAATTGCCTGACGACATCTTGAGGTTTGCCCCTACGCTGAAAAAAGCGGTACAAAAATGAAAATAAGCTAGGCAAAAACAAACGGACGTTCACATTAATCGCTAAGATTTGGAACGGACAGGCATTCCCTTAATTTTGCGTTGCAATTAAAATGCAAAAATCTCAATTTATGGCAGGCAACGTAACCTTTTCGATGATCAAACCTGATGCTTATGCTGATGGAAACAGTGGTGCTATTTTACAAATGATTGAAAAAGCCGGTTTTAAAATCAAAGCTTTGAAGCTTACCCAACTGAGTGAGCAGAATGCCGGAAAATTCTATGAAGTTCATCGAGAGAGGCCTTTCTACAAAGACCTTTGCAGCTACATGTCTTCAGGACCTATCATGGCGCTCGTACTTGAAAAACAAGATGCAGTTGCCGCTTTCAGAAAACTGATCGGTGCTACCAATCCGGCACAAGCTGAAGAAGGAACCATCAGAAAAATTTTCGCAAAATCTATTGAAGCAAATGCCGTTCATGGCTCTGATAGCGACGAAAACGCTTTGATCGAAGCTTCCTTCTTTTTTTCAGGTTTGGAAATGTTCTGATTTATTGACAACTTCGGAAAACAATCGTTTATGAGAACCCTCTTACTTACCGCAATCTTTTCAATGGCTGTGGTACTGGCATTTGCTGCCGGCCCTCAGCTCGAAATCAGATATGTCAACCCTGCTAAAGTGGCTGATGTTGCTTCAAATACCCATGTAGTTCGTGGAGTGAACTACCCTTTGGTTTCCAGTCGTGAAAGGGCACTTGGTTATTACACAACCATGTATTCCAAGACCAATCAATCCAAAGTGATCATTTATGTGCTAAGCGAGGAGAAAAAGAAAACGGAACTGCTCGATATGCCTTGAAACCCATAAAAAAAGCGGCCTGGCCGCTTTTTTTATGTCTCATTTTTAAGATTTAAGCTCCTTCCGCAACCACTTCTGTTACTTCCGGAACCATTCGCTTCAAAAGGTTTTCAATTCCTGCCTTTAGCGTGATGGTTGAAGAGGGGCATCCGCTGCAACTTCCCTGCAATTTTACTTTTACACGACCACTGTCGAAAGAGTGAAAGCTGATCGCTCCTCCGTCACTTTCAACAGCAGGCCTTACGTATTCATCCAAAATTCCCTTGATTCTGGTAACTAACTCATCGTCCTGCTCGTTCATTTCCGGCTGAGAGGCCAAAAGCCTGACATCAAAAACTGGTGACCCTTCCTCAAGGTATTCACGAATGAATTGCTTGAGTTTTGATAAGATATTCACCCATTCCTCGTCCGCAGCCTTAGTGATGGTGATGAAATTTGCTGCTATAAAAACTCGCTCGACAAAAGGATAGGTAAAAAGGGCAAGAGCAAGAGGAGAACTCTGGGCACTTTCCATACTTGGATAATCAACTGCCTCAGCCTCAGGGGTAAGCATGAAATTCACTACGAACTTCATGGAATTCGGATTGGGGTTGGACTCGGTATATAAATTAACGTAACGCTTGGTCTTCTCCATGTTATTTAGACTGTTTCTACAAAACTAAGGATAAATCCTCTTTGTTCAATCGACTTCTGCCGGGGGATGCAGAGCGTTTTCACTTTGAGCGATGATAGCGCATACCATTGTATCGCCCGTCACATTGACGACAGTGCGGCACATATCCAAAATTCGATCTACTGCCAAAATCAACGCAATTCCACTGGTGGGGACTCCGATGCTTTCCAAAACAATCACCAGCATGACCAAACCAGCCCCAGGCACACCAGCAGAACCAATGGATGCCAAGGTGGCTGTGAGAACGATCATTAACTGATCTGTAAAATCCAATGGGATATTTAATGCCTGAGCGATGAACAAAGCAGCTACGCCCTGATAGAGGCTGGTACCATCCATGTTAACTGTAGCCCCAAGCGGCAAAACAAAGCTGCAAACCTCCTCTGAGGCACCCATGTTTTTTTCACATCGCTCCATGGTCAGTGGCAAAGTGGCATTGGAGGACGATGTGCTAAATGCAAGTAACTGCACCGGTCTGATGGCTCTGAAGTAACGCCCTACGGGAAGTTTAGTAAACAGCCTCAACAAAATAGGGTAAACAACAAAAACCATGATGGCCAAGCCTGAAACGACTGTGAGACTATACCAAAACAGGGCAGCCAATAGCTCAAAAGCTGAGCCCGGGTCATCGCCTGCTATGTCAACGATCAGAGAACCCATCAAAGCAAAAACCCCAATTGGAGCAATTACCATGATAAAATCAACCAGTTTGATGGTAAGCTCATTAAGTCCGTCAAAAAAAGCGATGACCGGAGCTGCCTTTTCTCTTGGAATGCTGATCAAAGCTACCCCGGCAAGCACAGCAAAGAGTACTACCTGTAGCATGGCTGTATTATTGCTAGCTGCAGATACAATGTTGTCAGGGACCATGTCAACTAATGGCTGCAGCGGTGAAATGTCCTTCAGCGACTCAGCCCCTTCCAATGCCTTGCTTGTATTTTCCCCGAATGTGGCCATGAGCTGATCCCTTGTTTTCTGGGGCAAGGTTTCGCCTGGTCGAATTAAGTTCCCTATGACCAGACCAATGGTGATGGCGAGTACCGTTGTAGCCAGATAAATGAAAATGGTTTTACCACCCATTCTGGATAGCTTTTTGACATCGCTCAGGCTGGAAACACCTACGATAAGCGAGGCAAGCACCAATGGGAGGGCAATCATTTTGAGCAATCGGACAAAGATGGTCCCAAAAGGCTCAATATAATTAGATGTAAAAGAAGGTGGCCAACCTTGCCAGGCAGAGATAAAACCCCAGGCAACGCCTAATGCCAATCCGATTAATATCTTCGAATGGAGCGGTATTTTAGTCTTCATAAGGCCTAAAGGTAAGTGGATTTCAATCGATGAGCTGATTTGCCTTGCTCATGGCCCAAAAATCCATCAGCACATGAGCAGTCATCGCCTCCACTATAGGTACAGCCCGAGGTAGTACGCAGGGATCATGTCGGCCTTTTCCGGTGATGGTGACCTCTGCGGCCTCTTTGTTGACACTCTGCTGTGGCTGTAGCAAGGTGGCAACCGGCTTAAAGGCTACCTTAAACAGAATGTCTGCTCCATTGCTGATCCCTCCCTGAATGCCACCTGAGTGGTTTGTAGATGTAACTATTTTTCCCTCCTCAGTAGTGATAAACCGATCATTTTCCTCACTTCCCTTTTTCTCTGCCCCGGCAAAGCCAGAGCCCATTTCAAAACCTTTACTAGCATTGATGCTCATCATGGCAAACCCCAGTCTGGCGGACAATTTTTCATACACCGGCTCACCTAGTCCAACCGGCACCCCTTTGACTACCGTGCTGATCACGCCGCCAAGTGTATCCCCCTGTACCCTTACTTCGTCAATCAGGGCTTCCATTGCTATAGCTGTTTCCTCATGAGGACACCTGATGGCAAAATCATCAATTCGGCTTAGGTCTAGATTATCCAAACTTTCCGGCAGGCTTATGCTCCCTACCTTACTCACATAGCTGAAGATCCGAATACCTTGTAAGGCCAGAAACTTTTTAGCGACAGCCCCTGACGATACCCTGGCCACTGTTTCCCTTGCTGAACTACGGCCTCCTCCTCTGTGATCTCTGTGGCCATACTTAAGGTCATAGGTATAGTCTGCATGCGAAGGCCGAAAGGCGGATTTCAAGTAGTCATAATCTGCCGGTCTGGAGTCTTCGTTGGGTACAAAAAGCGTCAAAGGAGCACCGGTTGTTTTTCCCTCAAACCAGCCTGAAAGAATTTGCACCTGATCTTTCTCAGACCGGGGACTACTCAGCCTGCTTTGCCCGGGTCGGCGGCGGTCAAGCTCTGCTTGTATTTCTTCGATGCTGATAGCCAAGCCAGAAGGGCAGCCATCGATCACTACCCCTATGCCCGGTCCATGGGACTCCCCAAAAGTGGTAATCCTCCAATGTAGACCGAAACTGTTAGAAGCCATGTGGTTTGTTTGCCCGTTTGATCATCATTCCGAGTACCAGAAAAACAGCCAGACCCAGAGCGATGTTGTACCAGACTTTATACTCTTTGGGCTTCTTCAAACTCACCAGGGTATTACTTTCTTTATCGATGCGTCCATAAAAAGGGCCTAGGTCGCTGTTCTGAATGGCTTTGTCTCTTTGGCTTTGGCCACCTACCTGCAAAACTGATTTAGGCTGCAATGTATCGTATCGGTTTTTGGAAGTGTTGAAGTAAATCCAGCTAAAGGCCGATGAAAGCGGTATGGTTCCTGGCTCTTTGGGAGCAATAAAATAGTCAAAGGCCTTAGAACCGGACACATAGCCCTGATTCCGGTTGATGTTTTGCCGGATGTTGGGAGGGTAAACTTCAAAAAGATCCTGATTGATGATCTGAGGTTCCGGAAGGCTGGAGATGTTACCAATTCCGGTAATTTTAATGGTGAAAGGGAGTGCTTTACCAGCTGTAGCAGAGGAACTTACGCCGGCATCTTCCAGCTTGAAAACTCCAACGGCAACCTGATCTTTAAGTGGGTGAGGAGGCAAGGCTTTCACCCTGACAACTTTGGTTCTGGTATTGAACATTTTGAAATCCTGCTGCCGGTTGGTGCTGAAAAAAGAGGGGTTTTTAGCCACTTTGTACTTAATCATGTTTAGCCCAACAGCAGGAAAGCGAACATCCTCTACGCTTAAAGGAAAAAAATCGGCCTCGTAGATTTTATACTGCACATAAGGCTTACCATTCATTACGACAGGCACCCTGGTGATTTCAGAAATATTAAAGTTTTCTTCCCAGCAATTTTTAGGTTTTACCTTTTTGAGGATATCCCCCAGTTGTGTGGTCAGGTCATAAAACTGCATTTCTGCTCGGTTCGTTTCCGACACATAAAAGGCCAATTCAACATGAAACCCTTCTCCTACATAGACCTGGTCTTTACTCGTGCTCAATGAGAAAAAAGCGTCATCCTTAACCTCAACAAACTCTGTCGGGGCTGTTTTTCGACCAAAAAACTCTTCGAAAATATCATCGCCAAAAGGGTTATTGGCATTTCTCTGTCTGGGAGGGCCAACCGTTACACTCATCCCGGTAATCTTCAGGGTCTTATCATTAACTGTGATACTGAAGTCAGGTATGGTAAATGTGCCCTCCTTCGTCGGTTGGTAGTTTTGAATGATGCTTTGGGTCACACTCACCTTGTTATTCATGATGTTGGTTGAGGTCTGTGATGAGGTACCCACTTTATTAAAAGAGCGGATTTCTGGAAAACCAGAGTAACTTTTGATGCTCTCGTTGCTCACGGTCAGGGTGATGGTAAACACATCGTTCAAGGCAATGTTTCGGTTACCCAATGTCACTTTGGCCTCCTGAGAAAAACATAGACCTGGAATCAGTACCAGAAGGGTGTAAATAACAGACTTAGCGTGTAGTGTTACCGCTTTCATTCGACAAGTAGACTCTATTCAATTGCAAATTAAACAAATCATAAGGCCATGAAGCTACCGCTGATCACATAAAACAGGCTTTTCCAGCCGCATACTTCATCTTTAAATCACATCGGTTTCATTTCAATTGATCTGATTATTCAATAATTGCTTCTGTCCAAAGAAGATCGCTCTGATAGAATTTTCCCAAGCTCTGGGAAATCGAAAGCACCTCTTATCAGGAGATTTTGCTTTAAGGGCCAGACGTATCCGCTAACAGCTGAATAAGCCCTTTTGAAAACAAGGATATTCTGTCGATGTTTGAAGGTGTATTAAAAAAGGTATTGGAAGATGAATTTCCATGGTGAAAGAATATTGGTGATTGGAGCAAACGGTCAGTTGGGTACCGAACTGGTTGAAGCTCTGGCCGGAAGGTATGGAGAAGCCGCTGTCTTGGCTTGTGATGTAAGCCCCAGCTCAAAAACGGATTATCAGGGGCCCTACAAGCAACTGGATGTTTTGGATAAGGATCGGCTTTTTGAGATCATGAAGCAGGGCCAGTTTACACAAGTATATCACCTTGCAGCACTGCTATCCGCACGTGGGGAGCAGCAAAGAGATTATGCCTGGAAGCTCAATATGGAAGGCTTGTTTCATGTACTGGACGGGGCACTTCAATTTTCAGTAGGAAGGGTATTCTGGCCAAGCTCCATTGCTGCCTTTGGACCTACCACGCCCAGGCACCAAACGCCCCAGCACACCATCATGGAACCTACCACAGTCTATGGCATCAGCAAGCAGGCAGGTGAGCAATGGTGCTCCTACTATTGCCAGAAAATGGGTGTCGACGTGCGCAGCCTTCGTTACCCTGGACTGATAGGTTACAAAAGCTTGCCTGGCGGGGGTACCACGGACTACGCAGTGGATATTTATCATAAAGCACTGACAGAGGGGAAGTACGCCTGTTTTCTGAAAAAGGACACCTACCTGCCCATGATGTATATGCCTGATGCGCTTAAAGCCACGCTCGACCTCATGCATGCAGATGGCAGCAGAATAAAGATCAGAACCAGTTACAACCTGGGAGGCATGAGTTTTAGCCCCGAAGAAGTGGCCCAGTCCATACGAAAAGAAATACCTGACTTCAGCATCTCCTATGAACCTGACTTTCGCCAGTCCATTGCAGACTCATGGCCTGCAAGTATTGACGACAGCAAAGCACAACAAGACTGGGACTGGAAAGCAGAGTTTGATTTAGATGCCATGACACGTGATATGCTAAAACAATTAGGCCCCAGGTACAAAAAACAATAAATAGATTGCATCACACAATGAACCTAAACTAACGATGTCGAACAATCAAACCGAAAACTGGGGGTCACGAATAGGACTGATCCTGGCGATGGCGGGAAATGCAGTAGGGTTGGGTAACTTTCTGAGATTTCCGGTACAGGCAGTCCAAAATGGTGGGGGTGCATTCATCATACCTTACATCATCTGCTTTTTACTCATGGGTATTCCTCTGCTCTGGATCGAATGGTCCATGGGCCGGTTTGGTGGAAGAAAAGGAAATCACTCGACTCCATTTATCCTCGATGGCATGGATAAAAGGAGTTTTTGGAAATACATCGGTGTTTTTGGGATTTTTACCAATGTGGCTGTAGCTGCCTACTATTGCTATCTGGAGAGTTGGACCTTATCCTACATTTATCATTCAATGATCGGCACTTTCAGAGGCATGGACCAGGGCTCTGTAGCCAATTTTTTTGCCGACTATGTCAATATCGAAACCACTACCTCTGGAATACCCTATGAGGCTATATGGTTTTTCCTGCTTTGTTTGTTTTTAAACACCTACATCCTATCCAAAGGCCTGAGTGGCGGGGTAGAGAAAGCAGCCAAAATAGGGATGCCTCTTTTAATCATCTTCGGTTTGTTTCTGGCCTATAAAGGGATCACCCTTACCGCAGGAAAAGAGGGTGCAATCTATGATGGCACTTTGGGGTTGAATTTTCTCTGGTCACCAAATTTTGACACATTATGGAACCCGAAAGTGTGGCTTGCTGCAGCAGGACAAATTTTCTTTACCCTCTCCGTAGGCATGGGAACCATACAGTGCTATGCCTCCTATGTCCGCCAGAAAGACGACATCGCTCTGAATGCCATGTCGGCAGGATGGATGAATGAGTTTGTTGAAGTGGTATTGGGCTCT
Source organism: Cytophagaceae bacterium (assembly GCA_027488815.1). GTDB lineage: Bacteria > Bacteroidota > Bacteroidia > Cytophagales > JAIYAX01 > JAIYAX01. The sequence goes on from JAIYAX010000019.1 coordinate 33,058, forward strand.
TCGATCCTCATCCCGATTGCGGTTGGCTATCTTGGAATAGATAAAGTAGTAGAACTGACTGCCTCCGGTGGTCTGGGCCTTGGCTTCCGTACCATGCCTTTTTTGTTTCAGCAGTGGGGCGTTGTATTGGGTACCGTAGCCGGTGTCTCATTTTTTGGCTTGCTGTTTTTTGCGGGTATTACATCCTCTCTTGCTATGGGTACACCCTGGATGGGTTTTATGAAAGATGAATTCAACTGGAACAGGCAAAAAGGTGCATGGTCTTTTGGATTGATCGTTTTGGCATTAGGTCTACCTACCGTTATCTTTTTTAACGAAGGCGTTTTTGATGAATATGATTACTGGGCTGGAACAGTTTCGCTGGTCGTTTTTGCCTTGGCTGAAACCATTCTGTTTGCCTGGATCTTTGGGATGGACAAAGGCTGGAAAGAGATTACCGATGGCGCAGAAATCAAGGTTCCTATCTTTTACAAGTTCGTTATAAAGTACATCACCACCTCATTGCTTCTGTTTGTATTTATCGGATCGCTATGCAATCCGGCAGGAGGTGACTGGGCAGGAGCTTTTCAAAGCCTCTTGGCTGGTCAGGGATGGCCATTTGATCATGGCTCTATCATCGCACAAATCAGCAACATGGGCTTAAATCAGCAAATAGCCGCTGCAACTGATCCGTTGATGATACAAGCCCTTGAGAATAAACGCTTTTACATCAACCTGTCCAGAACGATTTTACTTGCTGTATTCCTGGGTACTACCTATCTGGTGTACATTGCTTACCAACGCAGAGTGGCCAGTGGCCGAATTAACTAAGTTTAGAAAGAATGGAAACCAACGCTCTGATCATGATGCTGAGTACCCAACTGGTGGTGACCGGCTTTACCCTTTATTTTTTCTACAGGGTTCTGTTTCATAAACCACCGGAAGAGTAAACTTGATTAAAGGTGTGGCGTAAGCTGATCAACCTGCTGCGGGATGAATATGGCTACTCTGCCTCACAGGCAAGGGGTGTCATTGCCCTTTTTGGGCTTATAATCATCATTTTACTCATACCGGCCGCCTGGAGCCTGATAAAGCCAAAACTGGTCTATCACGAATCGGAAAAGAAACTGATTGAAGGTGACAGGCAAGCTTTGGAGGCTTTTTTTAAAGAGAGCGGTGCATACAAATCTGGCAAGCCTGATAACTTTCGTAATGAGAAGGAGCAGAAAAAGTTCTACCCTTTCAACCCCAATCGAGATAGCCGTGATGCTTTGGTCAATGCCGGACTACCAACCTACCTTGCTGAACGTATCTTAAAGTACCGGGAAAAGGGAGGCAAATTCAAAAAAGCCGATGACCTTGGAAAACTCTATGGCATGAGCCCGGGTCTTTTTGCTCAGCTTAAGCCTTTTATCAGGCTGGAAACTCCCGATACTGTTTCTGCCAAGCCAGAGTTGAAGTCAGCCAAGGCCATGCCAGCTAAACCAATTCCTTTGGTCAATTTAAACATGGCAGATACTATCCTGTTAGAGTCACTCAGAGGCGTCGGAGCCAAGACCGCCTCACGCATCGTTCGATACCGTGACCGGTTGGGCGGCTTTCACAACTTGAACCAGTTAAAAGAAATTTTTGGCATCGACTCTACGATGTTTTCAGCCATTAGAACACAGTGTGAAGTGGATACGGTTACCTCCCCAATAAGAAAAATTTCTATGTCCGAGGTAGAGCTGGATGCCTTATCACTCCACCCCTACATCAGCCGCAGACAAGCCGGAATTCTGTTGGCCTGGAGGAGGCAGAGGGGTATTAAAAATGGGAATGACCTGATTTTATCTAAAGCTCTAAGTGCTGAAGAAGCGAAAAGGCTGGAGCCTTATCTGATCTTTTAATATCGTAATTGAAAGGGAAAAAACTGATCCTCAAACCGCAAAACTCTCCCCACAGCCGCAGGTGCGGGTAGCATTGGGATTGATGAACTGGAAACCCTTGCCATTGAGCCCGTCAGAAAACTCGAGTGTAGTACCCAGCAGGTAAAGCAAGCTTTTTTTATCTACCAGAATTTTCACTCCCTTGTCTTCAAAAACCTGATCTCCGGGGGTAGTATGATCATCAAAGCCCAGATCATACATCAGACCTGAACAGCCACCGCCTTTCACCGATACCCTGATGTTGTGGATCTCAGAGTACCCTTCCTGCTTACGCAGCTGGATGATTCGTTCTTTTGCTTTATCGCTTACCTGTATCATGGTGTGCATGGATTAAAACTGGTGTTTGTGTCGACTAATTAGGCTACGGGGTTGAGCACCAGGCTAAAAACTGTAATGGTATTCATATCTCTGCCATAATAGAGCTTATCTAAGGCATCGTACATATTCTTTGCTCTGAAATACGAAGTATGCAGTTCAGGATCCCCTTTTGCCAGCCACTGGATGGTATAGGAGCCTTCCTTCTCTTTGTACTTCTTCACATAGTCGAGCATTCGTTGAAGTACATCGACTTTATCATAACCTTTAACTGATTGAAAAAGGAAACTTTGGTTATGTCTGGGATTGATGGTAATCAGGTCAAGCTGCATCTTTCCATCGATGCTTCGGAATTCAAAAATCAACTGACCACCAGTTAGTCCTAAGTGCTTTTCTATTTCGCTTTGAATGCGAGCGCATTCAACATGTATATCGGTAATGGATTCCATCTTCAATTCTGAGCCTCTCTCAACTTACTTCAACAAGAAATAAAAGGGTTTCGTTTGACAGGATACAAAATTAACGTAAAATTTGACCCACACAAGCAATGCCAGAGTGAATATCGGGCTTAAAACTTGTCCATTTGTCATGAAAATAGAACATCTCGGCATCGCCGTAAGTAATCTGGAACAGTCAATAAAGGCCTTTTCTGACTTGCTGGGTACGTCTCCCTACAAAACTGAAGTGGTTGAGTCAGAAGGAGTGAAGACTGTATTTTTTCAAGTTGGTGATTCAAAAATCGAGTTACTTGAAGCTACGCATGAGCAGAGTGCCATTGCCAAGTTTATCAGTAAGCGTGGGGAAGGTCTGCACCATGTTGCCTTTGCCGTTGATCACATTGAGTCAGAAATGGAGCGACTCAAGTCAGAAGGCTATACACTGATCAACGAGAGCCCAAAGGAAGGCGCTGATCAAAAACTGATCTGTTTCATCCACCCCAAATCAACAGGAGGGATTTTGATTGAGCTTTGTCAGGATCGACCTTAACGGTACTGTAAGCTGTTGTAATACTTCTTTTTAGCTTTGCCCTTTCGGGTGCGGCATTCCGGCTTAGAGCAGGCTGCCAAGACAAAAAGCAGCAATAAAATAAGGATCAGAGGCTTTCTCATCGGATGAACTGGCTAGGATCAACAAAAAAACAAACTTTCTAATTAGTAAACAATATTTGTCGTTGAAGATGAGCAACTTCTCAGGTCAAAGAACAGAACTGTCCAGCATTGGTGAATTCGGATTAATCGACCGGATCAGAAACATGGGTGGCGGATTTAAACATCCCAACACCTTAAAATCGATAGGCGACGATGCTGCAGTTATCAAAAGTACAGATGGGACTTGTTTGTTGCTCTCCACTGACCTACTGGCTGAAGGGGTGCATTTTGACCTCAGCTATATGCCTTTGAAGCATCTTGGCTATAAGGCTGTATCCGTAAATGTCTCTGACATAGCAGCAATGAATGGCAAGCCTGAGCAATTGCTGGTGAGCCTGGCTTTAAGCAATCGCTTTTCTGTAGAAGCAGTAGAAGAGCTGTATGCAGGAATGCTTGCGGCATGCGAAGACTATTCCGTAGAACTTGTTGGTGGAGACACTACTTCATCAAAATCAGGACTGGTGATCAGCATTACTGTGTTGGGTAAAGCACAAGAGCAAAAGATATGCTACCGCTCCGGAGCGATGTTGCATGACCTGCTTTGTGTGAGTGGAGATCTGGGAGGAGCATTTGTGGGTTTGCAGCTTTTGGCAAGGGAAAAAGCGGAATGGGAGGTTAACCCTGCTATGACCCCCCAGTTAGAAGCCTATGACTATCTGGTAATGCGTCAACTAAAGCCAACGGCCCGTATGGACATGGTTTATCAGTTTGAAAGCCTTGGTCTTCAGCCTACCAGCATGATGGATATCTCTGATGGGTTGGCCTCTGAATTGTTTCATTTAAGTAAGGCAAGTGGGCTGGGTTTCAGGGTATATGAGGACAAGTTACCAATTGACCAGCAGACCTATGATACGGCTCGTGAGTTTGGTCTCGACCCTACCACATGTATCATGAACGGAGGAGAAGATTATGAATTGGTCTTCACTCTTCCACAATCCGATTTCGAAAAGGTTAAAAATCACCCCGATATATCCATTATTGGCCATACCCTCCCCATGGAAGAAGGTTTACAGTTGATGAGTAAGTCAGGTCAGTTGCACCCCATACAAGCCCAAGGCTGGAGGCACTTTTAGGCTTACAGATTAAGTAAATATTTGATAGCTCTCCTGGCCTGTGCGAGGATTGAGCGACGGAAAATAGTCTGATAAATCCGTTGTTCAATGGCTTTGTTTTCTGCTTCAGAAGCCACCCTGAGATCATCAAAATCAAACGCCTGAGTGCTACGGTTTTGCAGCAACTGATCGGCTCGTGTGGTATGAGTTGCTCTGGCGTCAAAGCCAATGTTTGAGATCAGGTTCTTAATTGGCAATACTGCTCTGTGGCCTAGGTACCAGTGCATGTACTGGGTTTGATAGTCCCAGGTATCTACTTTGCCACTGTTGGCTTCTTTGACTTTGCTTACCCAATAAATTTTATTTGACCAATTGCCCGGAATTTTATCAGGCTTAATGGTTTCGTCATTCAGCTCTATTTCAAGGAACTTTTTCCATACTCTTCGCCAGCTTGCCCAGCCCCAGTTATGAGCATAAGGCACTAGATAATGCGAATAAGGCACCCCATCGGCTGCCTCTATGAAATTCGTACCACATATATGGCCAATGCGTTCATCTTTTCGATAATGGGCAAGCATGCTGCTGCAAAACCTGTAAAACCCCGGATGTGGTAGGCAATCATCTTCCAAAATGATACCCTCCTCCTCGTGCTCAAAAAACCAGGTAATCCCACCCATGATTGCCCGCTTACACCCTAAATTATGCTCTCTGAAAAGTGTATAAAGCTCACAAGGCCAGTCTACCTGCTTCACGATGGATCTTACCTGCTCGCATAATGCTGCCTCCCCTTCCTTTTGAGCCCTGGGTCCATCTGCTGCGACGTAAAGCCGTGCCGGCTTGTAAGCCCTTATTGAATCAAATACTTGTCTGGTAAGATCAGGTCGGTTGAACACCAAAAACAAAACAGCTGCCATATCGAATAGCAAAGGTAAAAAAGGCAAACAATGAATTCAGTGAAAGAGGAAAGCATGAACAAACCTACCTTTGCGATTATGGAAAAGCCTGAAGGACTATCAATACTGGTCTTTTGTTACAACAGCTCTTGGATCATTGAAAGAAATCTTGAGCGACTGGTCGCTCAGCGATCAAGCTACCCCGTTGAAATTCTGGTTATTGATAACAATTCAAAAGATGAAACTTCCAGGATTGCCCAGACATATTTAGAGTCTCATTCCCGTTTCCCGTTCAAGATTATCCATGAGGCAAAACAGGGGCTAAGCCATGCCCGCATCGCTGGATTAAGACAAGCTTCATTCAGATATACCCTGTTTGTAGATGATGATAATCTTCTTGAAGGTATTGAGTGGGTAGATACATTAGTTGACCTTTTCTCTTCCCAACATGAAATCGGGGCCATAGGTTGCGGATCGATAGCTGAGTTGCCTGTGCCAGCTCCAGTTTGGTGGCAAAATCCTTATACCTTCTGCGTCGGTGAGCAACGTGCTAATGAAGGATTGTTTTATCCTGTCAAAGCTGACGATATGCTCTGGGGGGCATGTCTTTGTTTCAGAACGCAAGATGCCTTAAATGCCTGGTCCATCAGCCCAATGCTGCTAACTGACCGTGCAGGAAATGTGGCTTCTGCTGGTGGTGACGTGGAACTAGGCTTCAGACTGGCAATCATGGGCTACCCTTTCTGGTATACAAAAAAACTACAGTTTGTACATGTCATGACTGCAAAGCGGCTAAGTGATCCCTATTTAAAAGCTGCTGTTAAAGGAGGCAGGCAGGTCCATGCAGTCATGGAAGCCTATCGCCAACTTCTGATCAGTGGTCGTCTTTCGTTGTCCTCAGTTTATCTAAAAACATTGACCTCTTATACCATTCATTTTCTGTTAGGTCTGATTTCCAGACTGCCCATGCCCAAAGACCGACGGTACTATACCTTATGGATCAGTCGTATCGACTTAGAAGAAGTCAAAAACATGTGGATGCACCTTAAGATTGTAAGAAAAAACGCTACCCAACTTCGTCAATTACCCGCTTTGCTCCATCGTAAGCATAGCTAAAAACGGCTTCTTAAAAGCTCCCAAAGGACAATCCCAATTGTTACGGAAACGTTGAGGGAATGCTTGGTGCCTTGCTGAGGGATCTCCATTGCACCGGAGCAGTGACTTAATGCCTCCTCTGAAATGCCAAAAAGTTCGTTCCCAAAGACCAGTGCAACAGGACTTTGTCCATCCCAGATCGACTGCTGCAGAGGTATTGATCTTTCGACCTGTTCAATAGCCCATAGCGTGTACCCTTTTGATTTAAGCTCCAACAATACTTCAGAGATCTGATCATGGTGCACCCATGACACGGTTTCAGTTGCTCCAAGTGCCGAACGTTCAATTTCTTTATGGGGAGGCTTTCCGGTAAACCCACATAGATAGAGGCACTCAATACGAAAAGCATCTGCTGTGCGAAAGGCTGAACCGACATTGTGAAGGGATCGTATGTTGTCAAGGACCAATACAATGGGTTGCTTGGGAGCACTTTTGAAATTTTCCCGATCCAATCGCCCCAACTCTTCCATGGCTAGTTTTCTCATCGGGCAAAGGTACAAAGGGTACAGATGTGGAATAATGGTGGAAAAAGCCCGGGAGTGGTTTGTATCTTTGTTTTTATGGCCAGTGTAGAAACCCCTTTGATGAAGCAATACTCCGCCATTAAGGCTAAGTATCCAGGAGCCCTGTTGCTTTTTAGGGTTGGTGACTTTTATGAAACATTTGGGGAAGATGCGGTAAAGACCAGTCGCATACTGGATATCACACTGACCAAGCGCTCCAACGGATCGGCCTCCGAAGTGGAATTAGCCGGGTTCCCATATCATGCTCTGGATAACTATTTGCCGAAATTGGTAAGGGCTGGGCAAAGAGTGGCGATCTGTGACCAGTTAGAAGACCCCAAAATGGTCAAAGGAATCGTCAAGAGAGGGGTGACAGAATTGGTGACACCGGGTGTCAATTTGCACGATCACATCCTGGATGTTCGCAAAAACAACTACCTCTGCGCTGTACTTTTTCAGGAAAAAAAGGCAGGAATAGCTTTTCTGGATCTTTCGACCGGAGAGTATTCAGCTGCCGAAGGGGATCTGGCATTATTGGAAAAACTGGTAAATAGTTTCAGTCCTGCCGAAGTTCTTTTTCACAAAAAACAAAGAAAGGAGTTGCAGGAACAAGTTCCTGAGATCAGCAGCACCTACGGGTTGGATGATTGGGTATTTCAGTATGAATATGCCTATGAGCAATTAATCAGGCAATTTAAAACACAAAATCTCAAGGGTTTTGGGCTGGAGGATATGCCCTTGGCCATAACTGCCGCCGGAGCGATTTTGCATTACCTCAAGGAAACTGAGCATAACGATCTGGCTCATATTTCCGGGCTTAGCAGAATTGAACAAGATCAATATGTCTGGCTGGATCGGTTCACCATTCGAAACCTTGAATTGCTGCAAGCCCAACATGAAGGTGGGGTTCCGTTGCTGCAAATTCTGGATCATTCAGCTACTCCCATGGGCTCCAGGCTATTGCGCAGATGGATTGCTTTACCGCTCAAGGAGTTGGACCGTATCAAACAAAGGCTTGAGGTATTGACCCATTTAAAAGAGTCTAAAAACTTGAAGGAGAGCCTTGTAGCAGAGCTCAAACCCATTGGTGACCTGGAAAGATTAATCTCCAAAGTGGCGGTGAGGAGGATCAATCCCAGAGAAATGCAACAACTTCGTCGGGCATTGGGGCATCTGGTACCCATCACCCGATTTCTTATCGACAGTGGTAATGATCGGCTGTCAAGCCTGGCCGGAAGAATCAACTTATGTGATGAGCTCTATCAGAAAATATACCGGACATTAAAAGCTGAACCACCTGCTCTGCTTTCTCAGGGTGGACTTATCGCTGATGGTGTTGATCCTGAGCTGGATGAATTGCGGGGCATTGCCTATGCCGGAAAAGACTACCTGATCAAACTCCAGCAGCAAGAGATCGGCAGAACAGGTATCAGCTCCTTAAAAATAGCATACAACAAAGTGTTCGGTTATTATCTGGAGGTTACCCATGTCCATCGTGATAAAGTGCCTGCGGACTGGATAAGAAAGCAAACACTAGTCAATGCAGAACGGTACATTACCCCTGAGCTGAAGACGTATGAGGAGAAAATCCTGAATGCCGAAGATCGGATTTTACAGATCGAGTTGAGAATCTTTCAGGAACTGATGGCTGAAGCGGCTGAGTATGTCCTGCCTATTCAGGAAAACGCAAGGGTAATCGCTCAACTGGATGTGCTTCAAAGCCTGGCGACGGTGGCCGAAAAACTTCAATATTGCAAGCCTGAAGTTGATGAAAGTCTGGTTTTGGATATTCGCAGAGGACGTCATCCGGTGATTGAATGTCAATTGCCCCCCGGAGAAAGCTACATACCCAATGATTTGTACCTCGACCAAGAAGATCAGCAGATTATGGTGATTACCGGCCCAAACATGGCCGGGAAATCAGCCCTTCTCCGTCAAGTAGCCCTGATCAGTTTGATGGCACAGATGGGTTCATATGTCCCTGCCGATTATGCCAGAATAGGGATCATAGATAAAATCTTCACCCGGGTAGGCGCCTCTGATAATTTGTCAAAAGGGGAGTCAACATTCATGGTGGAAATGACCGAAACGGCCAGCATTCTGAACAATATGAGTGACCGAAGTCTCATTCTGATGGATGAAATAGGCCGTGGAACCAGTACTTATGATGGCATTTCGATCGCCTGGGCTATTGTCGAGTATCTGCATAACCACCCCAGGTATAAACCCAAAACCCTCTTTGCCACCCATTACCATGAGTTAAATGAGCTTGCCAAGGACCTACAGGCAGTGAAAAACTTCAATGTAGCCGTAAAAGAGGTTGGTGATAAAGTGATCTTCTTAAGAACGCTCAAGGCCGGAGGCTCAGAGCATAGTTTTGGTATACACGTAGCTCAAATGGCAGGGATGCCTAATGCAGTGGTGCTAAGAGCTGCTGAAATCATGCATCAGCTCGAAAAGGACCCGGCTCGTAAACAAAACAAGGCAAGGATCAAGGAAATAAACCGTGCAGAAGTGCAACTGCATCTTTTTGATCCGGTTAATCCCCATTTTAACAGGGCGATGAAGCTTCTGGATGAAACAGATATCAATACGTTAAGCCCTGTTGAAGCGCTACTCAAGCTCAATGAGCTTAAAAAACTAGCAGAAATTGCCCGTTCATCAGAAAATTTAGTGAGCTAGTTTTGTAGAAAATGCACTTAGCGATTATTGAAAAATAGGCCTCCACAATTCGCAATCGCCAATTTTCCCCATAATTCAATCGAAATCGCTCCAAAATTCTTCCGAGAATCGCAAAAACAAATTATTGGAGGGTAGCGTACCTGCATGCAACTTTGATCAACAAAACACCATGAACTATCTTCGGTCGGGTTGGTCCCCGTCGAACTTCTGACAAGTGCCCTTCTCTTGGAAAAGAAAGGGCACTTATTTTTTAGTGCCCATACCCCGCTAAAGCCTTCCACTGCTTGCTCCAGGCATTTTGGGAACTAAGTCTGATCAATTGAACCCCTGAACCATTCAATAAGTGAGAGATGTCCCAAATCTGAAGCTCTTTTCCTTTTGAAAGCAATTCTTTGGCAAGCATTCGTTGCCCATTCATGCTAAAAACCTCTAACTGGAGGTATTCATCTCCATCGGATTTAAAAGTTATCAGAGTTCGACCATGAACAGAACTCAAATAGCAATAGGGTTCATCTTGCCCTACTGATGGAGTGAACAAAGTACCATTGCTCATTTTTATGAAAAGAGGAATATCTGCACTAAACGAAAAGTTCTGGCTGCTTTCTGTGTACTTCAGAAGCACTAAATAGGGTTTTTCCCGTTGGTCAGTAATCAAGGTATTCCAATTCAACTGAGCATTAAATCCTTGTGAGTCAGGAATAACCGCCTGGGTTACGGCTGGATTATTGAGCATGAAATCGGCCTGAAACCGAAGACTCTTTTGAGTGAGGTCTGGATCTAGCAAACTGACATTCAATTGAAAAAACTGGCCTGCAACTGCCGGATGTTCATACAAGAACAATGGAGGAGGTTGAAAATTATTTTGTACTATCTGAGGTGACTGGTTGAAGCCGGGCACATTCATTACCGCAATTAACACGTCCCTTCCGACCAGTCCTATCATTTGTCCTGCCCTCCATTCCTCAACATTAACCCTCCAAACATATTGTCCTATTACCACCGGCTTCCAAAGAAAAATACCAAGCTGCTGGTCAAACAAATAACTCGAAGCCCCTATGTTCCATGGGAAACTTGAAATGATTGGGTCTGAAGGACCATTGCCCACTGGTAAAGCCGGTCGATATACCAAAGAGTCACCATCTGGGTCAACTGCATCCAATGCGATGGAATACCACTGTTGGCTTAAGGCCGCAGGCTCTGGTATTCGCCTGATCCGGGGGCTGCTGTTGGGCATGCCTTGAACAAAAGGAGTGAACTCCGTCATTAATCCCAATTGCTGGGATGAGGAATTGCTCATATTGAGGATGCTAAATGTGCGGCAACATTGAGCAATCCAACAGGTATACTTTAGTGAGCTATCCGGAAAAACGATACTACCACCATAGTACAAGTCAAGAAGCTGATTATTGTTAAGGGATTGTGCACTATCCACTTGAAGCAAAACAGAAAAAACTGCCAGACCCGAGGATGAGGGTGGCTCTACCCACATGGTAAAGTTCGGCGGAGTTGCAATTACACCCGTATACCTAAGAAAGCGCAGGTTTGCCCTGAACGTATTTCCTGAAACATGATGAATCCTGATCTCACCTCCAACACCATGATTACCGAGGCTGTCCAAAGACCAAAAAAGGCAGCAACCTATACAAAAGAGATATAGACTTGCCTTTTTCATGCTGCTAGCTCAAGGTTTAATCAACTTCAGAGTCTTCTGCCAGCCTTTTCCATCTACTGCTTTGAGGATGATCAATCCTTGATGAGCTGTGAGCTTATCACTGATAAACTGATGCTGACCCTTGGTCATAGTGCCTTCTGCAAACTTGGCAAGCTTCCTTCCTTGCACATCATACGCCATGATGTTGATGTCTTTGGCAGATGGCAATCGGAGTGACATTTGGAGTAAGCCTGCTTCATTTAAATAGGCATCAAAGGCAATGTCGTCAACTTGACTCTGCTCCAAGCCAGCTACGATTGATGATACCTGGAGCATAACTGGTATATCTCTGCTAAAGGTGTAAAGAGGTGTCACCTCACGGTATTTAATATGCATTTGGTGGGGGACAGGGCTGATCATCGACAAGGAAGGAGTCCAATTGATAACAGCGCTGATGCCAGTTGATGTCGTGGTCGTGCTGGCAACTGCTGCGGATGGGCCTTGAAATACTGGACCGGTAAATAAAAATGATTTCGTGGTAGGATCAGGATCCGTGATATCGAGGTTTAATGTAAAAGGTGAACCGGCTTGAATTTGAATAGAAGGAAGTGTAAAGCCAGTCAGAGGATTTCCATTCAATAATATGGTCGGAGGATTTGTGTTAACTGAATTATTAATAACACTTATCTGAATATCTCTCATAACTGATCCAATTTTAGTTCCATTACGCCATTCATCCACAGCATAAGTAAGTTGATGTGAGCCTAAGGTATTAGGCAACCAAAAAAAGGTACCAGTCTGTGCATCAAAACTATAAGGAGTGTTGTTAACTTGATAAATTGGGATAAAGGTTGGGATATTAATTAGATAACCATACATGTACCCCATAGTTTGAGAAACTTCCAATCTAAAGGTCAGAGAATCGCCATCAGGATCGAAAGCAAATGGGCCATGAATATAAGGTTGATTAACTGGAGCAAATGGTTCAGGAGGTAGTAAAAAGCGAGGACTTGAATTTGAACTCCCTACAGCTGAAGGTGAAAACTCTGTAGTTACAGCAAAATGGTGCGCACTGCTTCCGATCCCACCCAGATTTAGAATATTTAAGTTTCGGCAACAAGTTGATGTAATTATTCTATACCGTTCATTCAAAAAAGGGAAAGTAATTAAAGAACTGTAATAATACTCCTCAGCATAATTTGGACTAATTACTTTACTACTATCCAAAGACAAAATACTGTGAAAGTAGAAATTTGAAGAACTTGCGATGCTTCGAGTAATCACATCAAAAGTGCTTGGAGCTATGGCACCTGATGAAAATCGCCAAAATCTTACATTCAATTTATATTGTGAGCCGCTTACATGTGTTACAAAAATTTCCCCGCCCATTGAATGGGTTGCAAAGCTATCCTCTATTCCAAAAAGGTAGCAAAAAGATAGCAAAAAGATCAGCTTTTTCATATTGTTCGAAGTTTAGACCCTACAAATTAATCTTTTTTATTTTAGAATGCAAGTATTTTTAAAGCTTTAGCCTATACCTTTTCATTTTTCATCAAAATAGAGGAAATGAAGGCCATTATCCATTAACATTATTCACAATTTCTTAACATATGCCTGAGCACCACTCAATTATAAATTCATGGGATAAAGAGATGGGCTCTACTCATCCGTAATCAGACAAATTGATAATCGACAATAGTAAAAATGGATAGAGACTTAGCTAAACAGTGTCTCCTATCATAAAACTCTTTCACATTAACAGGAAACTGACAAGCAGTAAATCAAAAGCCTAATGTTACTAACTATTGCCCTTAGTGAGCTAAAACTTATGGCAGACGCTTTACTAACTCAAGGTTTAATCAACTTCAGGGTCTTCTGCCAGCCTTTTCCATCTTCTGCTCTAAGGATAATCAATCCTTGATGAGCTGCGAGCTTATCACTGATAAATTGATGCTGACCTTCGGCATACTGGCCTTCCATTAACACCCCTAAGTTTCTACCTTGAACATCAAAAGCAACTACCCTCATTTCTGCCTTTTCGTCGAGGTTCAAAGTCAAATTAAGTCGTCCATCTTCGTTCAGAAAGGCCACAAGATTGTTCTCCTTTTCCCGATTATTTCCTAACCCTGCAACTGCTGGCAGTACTGTCACCATGACCGGAATATCCCGGCTGAAGGTATATAAAGGTGTGGTTTCCAGATACCGGATATGCAGCATATGAGGTGTGCTGCTTACCATACTAGTGCCGGGTGTCCAATTAATAGATGCTGAAATGCCGTTAGAAGTATTTGTGGTTGTGACCATAGCCGGGTTACTCCCTTGAAATATTGGGCCTGTAAACCTGAAAGATTTAGTCGATGGGTCTGGATCGTTTATGGCGATAGTCAAATTAAATACAGAACCTGCATAAGCATTCAACTGCGGTAGGGCTATACCGGTGAGTTGATTTCCTCCAAGAAATATGGAAGGTGGGGTAGGATTGAAGGAACTACCTAATACATTGATCCTAAAATCTCTAGTGACTGAGCCAATCTTTTGACCGTTTCTCCATTCATCAACTTTGTAGAGGTGTTGGAAACCTCCAGTTGAAGTGGTGAGCCAGTTAGTGGTACCAGTCATCGTATCGAAGCTAAAAATTGAGTTCGCAATGGGTAATGCACTTAAGGACCAAAATGGGGATGCATTGATTAGATTTACTGGTACATATCCATTTCCGTTAGTTTGAGGTGTGTCCAGTCTAAATGTCAATGAGTCTCCTTCAAGATCATAAGCAAAAGGGCCATGAACATAAGGCTGATTTGCCAAAACAATTGGTTCGGGTGGTAGATAAAACCTTGGACTTGAGTTAGGAACACCTGAAATAGATGGAGTGAACTCTGTGGAAAATGCTAATAGATTATTTGCACTTGAAGGACCAAATAGATTTATAATAAGAGGACTTCTACAACAAAAAAACGTAGATATCTCATATCGATCAGTAATATTAGGGAACGTAAATAAAGCACTATAATAATGCTCTTCTGCATAATTAGGACTAATTACAGAAAAACTATCTTTAGTCAAGACTATGTTGGGAGCAAAAAAATTACTGCTCAAACTTCTAACATGTACCTGAAAAGCATGAGGAGCAGGAAGCCCTATGATAAATCTCCAGTAATTAATTTGCAGTTTATACTGTGACCCGGAGACATGTGTTACAATCAGTTCACCACCCATCGTTTGCGACTGTATAGCTTTTGCATCAGTTAATCCCATCAATAAAAGGAAAAACAGTATTACAGAAATTTTTCTCATTGTTAAGAACTATTTTTATCTCAAACTAACTAACCAATGGATTGTTAGGAAAAAGTATTTAAGAAGAACAATTACCTACCTATGAGCTTTATGGTCTTCTGCCAACCTTGATGATCTTGTGCCCTGAGTATCATCATGCCTTGATAACCTGTAAGCTGATGATGAACAGATTGGTGTTGACCCGATTCAAAACGGCCTTCTACGAGTACACCCAGGCTCCTGCCCTGTACATCATAGGCGTAAATGCTCAAATCAGATGCTTCCAATAGGGTAAAATTCACTTGCACATGTCCTGCTTCATTTAAAAAGGCATCAAAGGCAATGTCGTCAACTTCACTCTGCTCCAAGCCTGCAACAATTGATGATACCTGAAGCATAACCGGGATATCCCTGCTAAAGGTGTAAAGAGGTGTCACCTCATGGTATTTAATATGCATTTGGTATGGGACAGGGCTGATCATCGACAAAGGGGGTGTCCAGTTGATGACAGCGCTGATGCCTGTTGAGGTTGTGGTCGTATTGGCGAGGGCTGAGGATGCACCCTGAAACATAGGTCCGGTAAACAGCAATGACTTAGTTGTAGGGTCCGGATCGGTGATGTCGAGGTTTAACGTAAAAGGTGAACCTGCTTGGATCTGGAAAGTGGGCGTTGTAAATCCTGAAAAACCACTTCCGTTAAGTACAATTGAAGGAGGAGTGGTGTTAATCGAATTATTAACTACACTAATCTGAACATCACGACTGACTGATCCTATTTTGATACCATTCCTCCACTCATCAACCACATACGTTAGCTCAAATGCTCCTAACATATTTGGTAGCCAACTAAATGTACCAGTCGTTTGGTCATAACTATAGGATGAGTTACTTACCTGATATAAATATGTAAAGGGTTGTATGTTTGATAAGTTGCCATTAAGGAGGGTTTTTGTCGTATCTAATCTAAAGCTAAGCGAATCTCCATCAGGGTCAAATGCAAAAGGCCCGTGTATGTAGGGTTGATTCAATAAAGCAAAGGGCTCTGGAGGCAATAAAAACCTCGGACTTGAATTTAATGAACCTCCTACTGTTGGTTTGAATTCTGTGTAAACTGCAAACATAAGAGAGGCGCTTGAAGCCCCACCTAAGTTTAAAATGTTTGCGTTTCTACAGCAGACAAATGTTTTGATTAGATAAAGATCACTTAAACTGATAAAAGAAAATGTTCCGCTATAAAAATATTCCTCTGCATAATTTGGGCTTATGACTTTAGAGCTATCCAGGTATACATTGATGTTGCTTTCCGGAATGCTGGATGTTAGACTCTTAATTGAAATTGGAAAAACTGTAGGAGCAGGTATCCCTGCTATAAATCTCCAAAATCTAAAGTGAACCCTGTACTGTGATCCACTAATCTGATTTAGATAAATCTCTCCACCCATGGAATGAGAGGCAAAGGTCTCCTGAATTCCCAATAAGCAGCAAAGCGAAAGTAGCATGATCAGCTTTTTCATATCGTACGAGGTTTAGATGTGGAAAACTAATCCTTTTGACGATAAAAAGCAAGCACTTAATTAAGTCTATGTCATGGATTCTTCATTTTCATCAAAATAGGTGCAATGAAGGGCATTTTGTTTATGCATTGTTCATCATTTCTTTACCTCTATCTTTGCATCGGGGTGCCCTGAATCAAAATCGTATCAGGGCTGAGATCATACCCATAGCACCTGATCAGGGTAATGCCTGCGAAGGGAACCGATCTTCGAACGATAGCGAGGCGTTCTGCCCCGGAGTCCTCCGGTACTTAATCATGCAAATTGTATGTATTTGATTCGCTTCAGCTTTTGGAGTTTGTTCTTTTTTATCTCCATTCCCCTATCCGCCCAACCCTTAAAAAACATCAGAATTCTTGATCGATCCACTTTGCTGCCGCTTCCGGGTGTGGTGGTTTTTGATGGTCAAAAATCAACCCTCAGCAACCAGGCCGGTTGGGTTGAATTAGCTACTTCGTCTGCGGAGCTTTCTTTCAGCCTGACAGGCTACAAGAGCCTACGGATCCCGTTCACAAGCCTTAAGGATACCCTTTCTTTGGAACCTATGGATTATCTTCAGGAAGTTGTCGTGGTAGGTCTGAGAGGTGGAGGCTACATGAGTACCAGTCAAAAAACCCTCAGTAAAACTGAAATTGAGGATCAATATTACGGTCAGGACGTAACTGAGCTGTTGCAGAACACTCCGGGTGTCTATTCAAATTTCCAATCCGGTGTGCCTTTTACCAATTACTCAGAGATCAGGCTGCGAGGCATGGACCAAAGCCGCATCAACATCACTTTAGATGGTGTGCCTTTAAATGATGCTCTTGACCAGGGGGTGTTCTTTTCCAATTTTACTGATTTTGGCAACAGCATTGAAAGCATCCAGGTTCAGCGGGGAGTAGGCACATCCAGCACCGGAACAGCTTCTTATGCCGGCAGCATCAATTTTGAGTCCATCAGCCTGAGAGATACTGCTGCTTCTGCCTCCATTCAAAGTGGGGCTGGTTCATTTCAAACTCGTCGATTTTCAGCTGAAGCTTCCACAGGCTTAAAGGCAAATGGCTTAAGTGCTTATGTACGTTACAGTGAGCTTGCCACAGATGGATACAGATATCACAGCGGCACGAGGGCCACATCTTTTTTTGGCTCAGCCGGTTACTATGGCAAAAAGGACCTTTTAAAAGTGGTAGCCTTTTCCGGTCGCACAAAAAATCAGCTAGCTTATCTGCCTGAACCCATCAGCCTCATCAATGCAGATCGCAAGGTTAATAGCCTAAGCAGAAACATGACGGATGATTTTGGGCAGTCCTTGTTCAGCCTCCAGTACCATCGCTTTTTGGGCAGAGCGCACACCCTGGCTGCAACCCTCTTTCATGGCTGGGCTGGCGGAGATTTTGAAGTAAGCGACGATCTTAACTTTAGTTTACAAAACAACCACTCCGGCGTGTTAATGAACTATCATTTTCAGCCGGTCAGTGTATTTACATTGGATGCAGGTGTGCAGGCACAGCAGTTCAAAAGAGAAAACTATGCCTTCTTAAGCCCCTTGAATACCCAGAGACTCTACACCAACTTTGGTTTAAAACAGGAGCTATCTGCCTTTTTAAAAATGGGATACCGGTTGGGAAAGCTGACTGCATTTGCTGATCTGCAAGTCCGAAATGTGGCATTTGATTATACCGCCGATGCTCAGTACCAATTGGAAGTCCCTGCAATTCAATGGCAATTCATCAACCCTAAAGCTGGCCTGAGCTATGAGTTGAACCCCAAAAGCCAGATTTGGATAAGTCTGGGCCGATCCGGAAGAGAACCCACCCGAAGGGATTTGCTGGTAGGACTGGATGACATAACTCCGGCTAATGCTGACACTGCCGCTAACTTCAAATCGATCAAGGCAGAGCAGGTAACCGATTTGGAATTGGGCTATCGCTTTCAAGGGCCTAAGCTTAGCCTTGACTTCAATGTTTATCGAATGGAGTTCAGGAATGAAATCGCACCGACAGGCGAATTCACAAGTTGGGGTGAACTACTCAGAAAAAATCTTCCAGAAAGCCGCAGAGAAGGGATTGAACTAGGTCTTGTCTGGAAGCCACTTAAATGGTTCAAGTTAAGCCATACCTCTGCCCTGACCCGTGCCCGAATAAAAGTGTATGAAAACAGCAGTCAGGACCTTGTGTTTTCAAACGTTCAGCCATTGTTAAGCCCTCAGGTGATCCTGCAGGAACAAGTTGAACTGGACTATCCTGGAAGAGGCCAACTAATCCTCACGACCAGATACGTGAGCAGATCTTACTTAAGCAATGAAAATGTTGATGGGTTCTACCTTCCCTCCTACTTGGTGATGAATGCCATGGCTCGTCTGAATTTGTATAAAAACCATAAAATCAGCTTTATGGTGAACAACCTGTTAAACGCCCGGTATTTTACTTCCGGAACAGTGAATGGTATTTTTAGCCCTGAGGCTGAAGCAGCCTATTTCGTGGCAGCACCCCGCAACTATATGATCACCCTTCACCTCTCTTTCTGATGAGATCAGTTACAGTTGCTCTTGACTGGGCACCCAATACCAATCATGCCGGAATTTTGGTGGCTTTGGCCAACAATTGGTATTCCGAAGCAGGTCTCGATGTCAAGCTCATCTCTACTGAAGCAGATGAATATGCGGTTTATCCCATCCAAAAGCTGGTAGAAGGCTTGGTTGATGTGGCAATGGCTCCTTCAGAACATGTTATCTACTACCATCATGAGGGTAAAATTCTAGAACCAATAGCCATTGCAAGTGTCTTTCAGGAAGATAGTTCGCTGATGTTGATACGGAACTCAACGCCACAAGGACCTGCCGGTCTGGACCATAAAATCTACCTGGGCTACCAAACTCGATTTGAGGAAGATGTGATTCAGCACATGGTCCGGTTTGCTGGGGGCAAAGGAATGGTGCATTTATCTCACCCGCCAAAACTATCCCTTTGGGATTCATTTATTCATGGGGAAGGTGACGCTTGTTGGGTGTTCAAAGGCTGGGAATATGCTCAGGCTGTCCAAGTGGGAATGGAAGTAAAACCCTACCGGCTTGCTGATTATGGAGTGCCATATGGTTACTCTCCCGTTTTGATTGCAAACAGGTCTGCTTTGGATAAAGACCCCATGCCCTACAAATCATTTATCAAAGTCACGCAAAGAGGTTATCAATTTGTAGTGGAACATCCTTTGGAAAGTGCTCTTCTCATGAAAAAAGTCTGGGAACATAAGAACACTGCAGACCCCGCATTTACACTATTTAGCCTGATGCACATAAACGATTCATTTCTTACTCCATCGGGAAACTGGGGCTACATGAGCCAAGATCGTTGGCATTCCTGGTCAGACTGGCTGTCCAAAAAGCAATTAATTGTAGATGCTAATGGAACCGCCGTTCCTCCCGAACGGGTTCAGGCAAGTGCCTTTTTTCAAAACCTGATTTGATTTATGTCCTCACACCATATCATCAGAGATGATCAGGAGCCTGCGCTATTCATTCTGGAAGCAGAAGAAGGTTCTAACGAGGCCATTGGTCAGTGGCTGGAGTGGAGTCCTCTGGTCATGATCACTGAAAAGTCTTTCCACTTCGCCTATGCTTCACAAATCAAAGTCGATGTTATGATCTGCTCGCACGAAAATGAGGTGGTTTTCAAGTCTCTTTTGCAACATCAATATCCTTTGACATTCATTCTCTCTCCAAGTGAAAGATTCCTTCAGGCCGGACTTCAGCATTGGGGAGCTAAAAGCATTCTAGTATTTACCTCTGTGCTTCAGGGGCTGGACCAACTGCTAACTACTTTGGCCAACTTAAGGCCTGATGGCCAGTGTTCCTTGCTTACACCAGATGCCCGTTGGGTTTATTGTCCTTCAGGTCAATATGAAAAGCATTTTGCTGGAAACAGTATGATCGCTTTGCACTTAAATGAGGCCAAACAATTGATAGAGGGTCCTGAATTCAAGCTTTCAAACAAGGGTGAATGGACTTCACAAGTAACAGGCACTATCAGAATTAAATCTCTAAGCCCTTTTTGGATTAAGGAGCCTGTTTCTTCAAATGTATAAATCGCTCTTTTCCAAGAAAGTCAACGATCAGCTCAGCAGCAGTCCAATTCTGCTTTTGCGATAATTTTATTAGTTCAGAAGAATAAGCAGGATTAATTTCTGCATAAAGATCTCCTTCAGAGGCCAGGGCAAGGAAGCCTTTAGAAAACAAGGCTTGATAGAAAATAAGGGGATTTTCAGCCGGAACAAAAAGTGCCAAATGGGGCTCATAGTTCAATACCTTTGGTTCCATCAGAGAGCTTTCAGATTGGCTCACATACGGCGGATTGCTGACAATAAGGTCAAATGGCCCACCTTCAGGCCAGTGAGCAAACAGATCTGCTTGCAGAAAATTGATGTCCAGATTTAGTTTCTCTGCATTTCTTCTTGCGATTTCAATTGCTCCGTGACTCACATCAAAAGCCGTGATCTGACAACCTTCAATCCACTTTTTTAAAGCCAATGCAATGCAACCACTCCCGGTGCAGCAATCCAGAACACGCTTGGCATAGGAATGCTTTTGACTGATCAGGTAGACCAATTCTTCTGTTTCGGGTCTTGGTATTAAAACCTCTTCATTGACTTCGATCTTTAGTCCACAAAACCAGGCATACCCAATGATGTACTGCACTGGTTCTTGTGCCTGAAGCGCCCTTATCCATTCTTGTAGAACATTATCCTCCAGATTAAGCTCCCTGCCCGCCAGTACAGCTGCCATTTCCAGATCAAAATACTCCCTTATCAACCATGAGGCTTCCATACGTGCTTCCTGAAAACTAGTATGAGCTTTTAGTTGATCGGTTAGCAACTGCAATAATTCCCGACTGTCCAATACCATCTATTTGCCTAGTTTTGGAACAAAAGTAAATGAAGATGGTCGCCAATCATGAGGTTTTCATGCGGAGAGCATTGGATCTGGCCTTGCGAGGACTTGGGAAAGTGAGCCCCAATCCCTTGGTTGGTGCAGTTTTGGTTCATGAGGGCAAAATTATTTCAGAGGGCTATCATTCCTGTTTTGGCGGGCCTCATGCTGAGGTCAATGCTTTGCAGGGTATTGACCATGAGCCTACTCTTGAACAAAGCACTTTGTATGTCAGTCTGGAGCCTTGCAATCATTTTGGAAAAACTCCACCCTGCACTTCTCTGATCATCAAGAAAAGAATCCCGAGGGTGGTTATTGCCTGCGAAGATCCCAATCCAATTGTTGCTGGGAAGGGCATTCAAACGTTGAAGGAAGCCGGTATTGAAATCGTCAAAGGAGTACTTGAAAAAGAGGCTAAGGAGGTCAATCGGCGATTTTGGGTAAACCAACTTGAACAAAGACCTTACCTGATCCTGAAATGGGCTGAAACGACCGATGGGTTTGTAGCCGAAAGAGACCATATGCCTATCAAAATAAGTTCGGAATTAAGTGATCGACTTAGCCATCGCTGGAGAACCGAAGAGGACGCTTTGCTTGTTGGTCGCAAAACGGTAGAGTCAGATAACCCCAGCCTTACCGCAAGGCACCTAACAGGAAGACATCCGGCTGTTGTTATCATCGATCCGTATTTAAAATTGACACCGGGCTACCGTTTATTTAATGCCCAGCGAAAAGTGTTCATCATCAATCATCGCAAGGAACTACATCTGGAACAACTGCACTATCTACTGGTACCGGATCATGCAGATTTTCTTCAGTTGGCCATGCATAGGCTTTACAAGGAAGCAGGCACAGGCTCTATCATCATAGAAGGGGGGCCAAACACACTAAATCGGTTTATCCATTCTAACCTGTTTGATGAATTCAAAATCATTCGCTCTATCCAAAAAATTGGCACCGGTCTACCTGCCCCCTTTCTTCCAAAAGGGAATTTTCAACAAGTAAAATGGGGTACTGATGAAATTTTGTTTGGGAAAAGACATTAGGTTAAGCCGTTTTTACTATACTTGTGACCTCGTAGTACCCATTTTTAAACAACTATAATCGATTCAGTATGAAAAAAATCTCCTTGTTCACCCTGTCTGCATTGGTCGGTGGACTTCTCTTTTTCAGCTCCTGCACCAAAGAAACCATTGAGACAGACAAGGCGAATGGTGCTGTATTGCAGGAAAATGATGTGCCAGATGGCAGAAAAACAATTACTTACTCAGTATCTGTGGTGTCAGCCAATGGCTGTCAGACTGGTCGTGTAGCAGGTATTAGTGGAGCAAGAGTTACTTTGGTTCAAGGTGCAGTTACTGTAACCCGTACAACCAACCAGAGTGGTGTAGCTGTATTCACCAACCTTGGCCCTGGCCAGGTAACAGGTTATGCTGAGGCTCCAGGTGCAGTTGGAATGAACTTTACTGCTGTTCTTAATACTTCAAGTGAAGTAAGCGATAAAGATCTTGTTGAGTTCGCTGCTTCAATGGTTGCTCTTTTTGAAACCAATGGAAAAGCTCAGGGATTTGTTAGAGCTGACTGGGATCTTAATGCTGTTACACCTGCTTCTTTTGACCGTCCGGTGTCAATACCAGGTAATCCAAGAATGAAAGTGGATTATACCCTAACTTCAGCTACCTATTTGACGGCTGTGAATGGTACTCCTACTGCAACTCCACGTTCTGGTACGCTTACAGCAGTTTCTTTGGATAAAGTTTCATTCTCTGGTAATGTAATCACTGATGGTTCTTATTTCATCAACAACGTACCAACCATCCCAAGTGGATACGGCCTGTCAGCCACTTTGAACATGGTTGATTTTGGTATCCCAGCACCGGCAGGTTCTACATCAAACAGACAGCGTGTGTTCCGTATGGTACCTGTACCTTTGTCGACTGTGTTAACTCCATGTTCTGATGATCTTTACATTCCAGATCAATTGTTGAACTTGTTGCCATAATTATTCTCATAACACTCAATGAAAACCCACTGAAGCAATTCGGTGGGTTTTTTCATTGCTCCCCGCTCTAAATTTGTTTCTTCCTTTTAAACAACAACCAACCGCTTATTCAATTTTCTATTTCCTATGGCTGAGGAGCTAATCGTTTCTAATTCAATAGATAAAGCAACTAAATACCGTTTGCTATTTTCCCAATTGGAGCATTTGATCGAGCCTGAGGCAGACTTGATTTCTAACCTCGCCAATACCACAGCTGCTCTTAAGCAAACCTTCGGTTTCTTCTGGGTAGGTTTTTATCTTGTAAAAGGAGAAGAACTGGTACTTGGGCCTTTTCAGGGAGATTTGGCTTGTACCCGCATAAGAAAAGGAAAGGGAGTATGTGGTACGGCCTGGGCGTTAGGACAAACTCAACTGGTACCTGATGTGGATTTGTTCCCGGGTCATATTGCCTGCAGTTCCCTTTCAAGGTCTGAAATTGTCATGCCAATACGTTCACCAAAAGCTGAGGTTTGGGGTGTATTGGATGTAGACAGCGACCGTCTGGATGATTTCGATGAGCAAGACAAGCATGGACTTGAACGAATTGTTCAGCTGCTTGCCCAAATCTGTTTTAAATAAAGCCTACCACTCGGCGATTACGGTTTTACCTCCGGTAGTTTTTTGCCCTATCTGTACTTTGATGCTGGCAGTTAAAGGGAGAAAAATATCCACTCTAGAGCCAAATTTAATAAACCCAAACTCTTCGCCCTGTTTTACCTGCTCGCCCTCCTTAACATACCACACAATTCTCCTGGCCAAAGCACCGGCGATTTGCTTCATCAACAAGCTGCCTCTTTGGTTTTGGATGGCAATACTGGTTCGTTCATTTTCCGTTGACGATTTTGGATGCCAGGCAACCAGGTATTTCCCGGGGTGGTATTTGCAATAAGTCACTTTACCTCCAACCGGATTACGGTTTATATGTACATTCAGAGGTGACATAAAAATGGATACCTGAATCCTTTTCTCCTTTAAAAATTCACTTTCCTCTGTTTCTTCGATCACAACCACTTTTCCATCAGCAGGGGCAAGTATTTGATTCTCATTTTGGTTGATGACCACCTTAGGGGATCGGAAAAACTGAAGAACGATCAGAAAAAGAAAAACTGAGATTCCCAAAACGATATAGGCAGGTAGCTCCTGTGAAGGGAACAACCTGGCAGATAAAAGATTAAGAAAAAACAAGGCCACGAACGCTATGGCCAGGCTTGGATAGCCTTCTTTATGTATGGTCATGGGGTAAAAATAAAAAAAGGGCGGGGAATGCCCACCCTTTGGTTCTGACTATGCCTTAAATCAATACCCTCCTCTGAATTTGAAGGTTTTGGCCACTTTATCAATCGCAACGATATAGGCTGCAATTCTCATGGAGACTTTGTGCTCAATGGAAGTTCTATACACCTTTTCAAAAGAGTCACGAATGATCTTATCCATTCGACGATGCACCCTGTCTTTGCTCCACTTGTAGCCCAATCTGTTTTGTACCCACTCAAAGTAAGAAACAGTTACGCCACCTGCATTGGCAAGAATATCTGGAGCCACCAGAATTCCCTTTTCGTTGATGATGCTGTCGGCTTTGGCAGATGTTGGGCCATTTGCTCCTTCAATGATCATTCGAGCTTTGATCTGATGTGCATTCTTTCCTGTGATCACATCCTCCATAGCAGCAGGAACTAATACATCTACTGGAAGTGTGAGTAGCTCTTCGTTTGGAATCTTGGTAGCTTCTTTGAAGCCATCCAAAGTGCCACGATTACCTTCCTTGTATGAGATTGCCTTTTGAATGTCAATACCTGACTCGTTGTAATAGGCTCCTGTGATATCAGAAATGGCCAAGACTTTTACCCCACGTTCTTCTAACAGCTTGGCAGCATTGCTTCCCACATTTCCAAAACCTTGTACAGCACAAGTTGCCTGAATAGGGTTTACTTTAAGTTTTTCCATGGCAGCCATGGTTGAAACCATCACCCCTCTGCCGGTTGCTTCTACCCGTCCAAGAGAGCCACCTAACACAATGGGTTTTCCGGTTACGACAGCATGTACTGTCATTCCTTTCGCTCTGGAATAAGCATCCATTAGCCAGGCCATTTCTTCAGGGCCAGTACCCATATCCGGTGCAGGTATGTCCCGGTCAGGACCAAACACATCCAGCATAGATCTGGTATAAGCCCTCATGAGTCGCTCTACCTCACCTCTGGACATCTGCCTTGGATCGCAGGCTACTCCGCCCTTAGCACCGCCGTAGGGGATATCTACTACTGCGCATTTCCAGGTCATCCAAGCGGCCAGTGCTCGTACTTCATCGAGATTTACTCCGGGGTCAAAACGTATTCCACCTTTTGATGGACCTAAAATCGTAGAGTGAATCACTCTGATGCCTTCAAATACCCTCACTTCGCCATTGTCCATGGTGACTGGTAAAGACACAATGTGCTGACGGGCTGGACTTTTTAAAACATTATAAGTTTGGGCGTCAAGGCCCAGGATTTCTGCAGCGCTGTTGAAACGCTCCATCATGGACTCCAATGGATTTTCTTTATCAATAATTGGAGCCGGTTCGAGGATTGCCATAGTGTTCAGGTTCGATGCTTGGTGTAAAATTGGGTTCAAAATTAGCAGAATTTGCTTCGCTATTTAATCGATTTCGCCTAGTTTTGTTTGCTTCATGGCCAAATTAGCGGCCTTTAACGATTGATTTAATTGTTTCATCCCTTCTCAAACCGGATGCCAAGTTCATTATCAGAAGTTGGAAATGAAGTAGCAATACACAGCGATAAAGGGGGCTGCAAGCAATAAACCATCAAATCGATCCATAAATCCTCCATGCCCCGGAATAAGGCTACCGCTGTCTTTGATCTTGAGACTTCTTTTGAATTGTGACTCAACTAAATCTCCGTAACTCCCAAATACTACAATGATGACAGACATAGTCATCCATTGACTCCAGGACCAAACTCCAAGTAGTTGAGGAAGCAACAGAGCGACCAAAATGGAAAGCAAAGCACCTCCAGCTAGCCCTTCCCAGGTTTTTTTGGGGGAAACCCGCTCAAAAAGTTTTCTTTTTCCAAAAGCCTTTCCGGCAAAATAGGCGCCTACATCACTTGCCCAAAGCAAAAGCAGAAAGCCCAGCAAGCTACCCGGTGAGTATCTGCCTGTTGCCTGATAAGAGGACATGAGCAGCAAGGCAAAAGAAAAAGCAATATAGACCACCCCTGTTACGGTTAATGCAACATCAATGAATGGCTTGTGGGCATGGTGATACAACTTGAGGATAAACAGCAACGAAAAAAGGGGGAACAGAAGTAAAAACACTCCTAGTGGCAGATCATTTTCCATTACCAGGTAAGTGATCATGACACTTGCAGCACCAATAAAAGTACCGATAAGTCTAAAGGGATAGTTCCCATCCATCCCGAGAAGCCCATAAAACTCCCACTGTGTAAATATGGCTATAGCTGTAAGCAAGAGGGCTGCACTTAAAGGGTCTAAATAGATGCATAAGCCTAAAACCAAAGCCCCCAAGGCACCAGCGATGATGCGCTGTTGTAGATTGCTCATTTCCCTGACTTTCTTCATGGAGACGGGTTTAGCTTTCGGTCAAGCAGGTAAAGTCGGTGAAGAAGCAACAGGATCAAAGTAAGAGATAAAGCTGCAAAATAGGGGCTTGGTCCGGTGAGGTAGCTGCGGTCATCATTTACAGGTATATCGGTTAGGTAGGTAAAGGTTACTCCCAGGAAATTGTTTAAAAAATGACCCAGAATGGGGATCAGGAGTGATCGGGAGTAAACATACATATAGCCCAGTAATACCCCAATCAGTAATCGGGGGAAAAACCCAAAGAACTGAAGATGAAAGGCACTGAAAAGTAAAGCAGTGATCCATATCCCCGCATGAATACTTCCTGTAAGTCCACTAACCTGTGGTTGCAATATGCCCCTGAAGGTGATTTCCTCTCCTATCGCCGGTAAAATGGCGATAGCCAAAACCCCAATCAGGTATTGACCAGGATGGTCAAAATCTGTCAGGTAAAGTGTAAGTTTCATCAACTCTTCTTCCTTGGCCTTAGCCCAGGTTTCAAATCCGCTTGCCCAGGTTGGGAAAATCAATTCGTTATTCCACTGTACCAGATACTCCATAAGTGGTAAGGAAGCCATCAAGAGTAAAAAAGTGATGAGCCAAACCCGGGAATTAGGAATAGGGAATACCAGTGTGCCCAAATCTGACTGATACCTCTGTCGCAAAAAAAGCAAAGGGAAAAGCACAAAACCAATGAAGGAAATGATGGTCTGAGTCAGCAATAAAGCTGTTCTTGCTCCGGCATACGTCTCAGGACTCGCCAGAATATCCGGCAGTATACTCACATCGCCTACCAGGTACCACAGCATCATGACCGCAGCGATATTTCCGATCAGCAGCCCAGCGATTAAGGTAATACAAAAGTACACCAGGTGACGAAGTGGCCGGGGGTCTAATCTCTTATGGTAAGGTTCGATATTCAAGGGAATGGCTATTTTTGCGGAAAAATAAATAAACTTGGTCAGGATAGGTCAGATAGAGCTTGGAGATTTTCCTCTGTTGCTAGCACCCATGGAAGATGTGAGCGATCCACCTTTCCGTAGGGTTTGCAAAGAACAAGGGGCTGACTTGATGTATACGGAGTTTATCTCAGCGGAGGGCCTTATCAGAGATGCAGCCAAATCCTTGCAGAAGCTTGATATTTTCGATTATGAAAAGCCTATTGGCATTCAGATTTTTGGTGATAAAGTAGAAGTGATGAGGGAGGCAGCCCGAATTGCCAATGATGCTCAACCTGATCTGGTCGATATAAACTTTGGTTGCCCTGTGAAGAATGTTGCATGCAAAGGGGCTGGTGCCGGTCTACTGCGAGACTTACCAAAAATGCAGAAAATCACAGAAGAGATCGTGAAAATTTGTAATCGCCCGGTGACTGTCAAGACTCGCCTTGGTTGGGATGATGAAAGCAAAAATGTGATTGAAGCCGCCACCAGATTGTATGATGTAGGCGTAAAGGCGATTACGATTCACGGACGTACCAGAGCTCAGATGTACAAGGGTGAAGCCGACTGGAGTTTGATCGCCCAGGTCAAAAACCTTCCGTTTATGGATATCCCGGTCTTTGGTAATGGTGATATTGATTCTGCCGAAAAGGCTCTTGAATATAAAAACCGCTATGGAGTTGATGGAGTGATGATCGGCAGAGCAGCTATTGGATACCCTTGGATCTTCAATGAAATAAAACACTTTGTCGCTTATGGAACCCATCTTCCTGCACCGGATCTGGCTCAGCGGGTTGAAGTGACTCGCACCCATCTTGACTTTTCCCTCCAATGGAAAGGGCCTAAGCTTGGAGTGTTCGAAATGAGAAGGCATTATGCCAACTACTTCAGAGGTATACCAAACTTCAAAGAATACAGGACCAAACTCGTAGAAGCACCTACTTATGAGGAAGTAAGTATTCTTCTGGATGAAATCAGAGAGCATTTTGGAGCTTTAGCATGCGCCTAGCTCGCTCAGTAGCTCAGGAAAATCCCTGGATGCCTTGGATGCTTCTTGGACTGCTTTCATTGATCTGGGGCAGTTCTTTTATTCTGATCAAACAAGGGCTAAAGGTCTATCCGGCCGATCAGGTAGCAGCAATACGTATATCGGCAGCCTTCTTTGCTTTATTGCCTTTAGCCATCAATAGGGTTAGAAATCTGGGGTTCAGAAACCTCAAATGGTTATTCATCAGTGGCATACAAGGTAATTTTCTCCCTGCTTTTCTATTTGCCTATGCTCAGACACGCATCGAAAGTGCCTTGGCTGGAATTCTCAATGCGCTAACACCTCTTTTTACCTTACTGATTGGTGTGGTTCTTTATAGGCAAAAAGCCTCAGCAGGTAAATTCATAGGCGTATTGGTAGGTCTTGCAGGGTGCATAGGCCTGATTGTCAGCAAGAATGGGCTAAACAGTCTAGAAGGAAATGTATATGCACTTTTGGTGGTGGTGGCGACTGTATTGTACGGTTCCAATGTCAATATTCTAAAGTTCAAGCTTCAGCACCTTGAACCTATGGTAACTGCAAGCATTGCCATGCTACTGGTTGGGCCTTTTGCCGTCAGTTATTTATTTATGGGTGATTTTGCCAACCGTACAGCGCAAATTCCGGGAGCCATTTATTCCCTTGGGGCGATCGTTTTGCTTGGCTTACTGAGCACAGCACTGGCTTTGGTGCTCTTTAATCAATTGATTAAGCAATCCACCACTCTGTTTGCAAGCTCGGTGACTTACCTAATGCCGATAGTCTCTCTGGGTTGGGGTTTCTGGATCGGAGAACGTATTGGTTTTATCGAGTTGATGGGTATGATGGTGATCCTTGCCGGTGTACTGATCGTTCACAGAGCAAGATGATCTTTTTCCTTTCACAGGAAAAACCTAGTATTATACTCAAATAACTAAATCCACAAGGTAAAATGGAAGCAATTCAGGATTGGCTGCTCAGCAATTTGTTTTCAATACTTTTTATCATTTTTATTCTGACATTCATTTACAATTGGAAGAAAAAATCCAAAAAGATGGAGCAGATAAAAGTCGAGCTCGATAAGAAAGTGAATGAAGCAAATGAAAAGAATTTAAAGGTAAGTATCCGGGCCTCCGGTGATATTCAAACTGATTCAAAGAGTAACAGTAATGAAATTGGAGGCGATACAACTTATGAGGGATCTACTGGTGATTTGCAGTGGAAGTTAACCTCCTCCATTATATTCTCCTCCCGAAATAATTCGGATCACCCCAGTTCCGAAAGAGAAGTATGGAAAAGAAAAAGCCAATGGTTTACGTCTTTTTCACCACTTCCTAAGGACAGTTATGTGGCTATCATGGGTACTCCGGGAAATGCCCATTCCAGCAAAGAAAAGATGGGGGGCATTTTTGGTAAGGTGGTCAATTTTATATCTGATAAGGTGTTCGATATCTATGTGATTGGCTATTTCGGAAGCAGATTCGCCTCCCTGGTAAACGTTGCCCAAGATGAAATCCTCAAGATTCCCGGTCTCGATTCTTATTTCATTGTGACTAACGTGCCGGATATCGCAAAGCGATTTTTTGATGATCAAACGGTAAGTGTGCTAGTCAATTGGAAAAAAGAAAAACAGGGCTTCAAGCAAGAGGGTTCTGTTGATCTCATTGGCTTCCTTTTTCATGATGGTGGTGCTGTTGCGGGCTGTCAGGCTTCTATGGAAAATGCCTCAGAAGCAAAAATGCTTGCAGACTTTTGCAGCACCTTGTCGTTTAAAATGCAGCAAGCTATTGGAGGACATCAAGCCTAGATATGTCTTTGAACTGTTTCAATTAAACACATTTTAACTGAATGACACCATCTTTGAGGTCAGCAGTTGTTTTCTCTAAGCTATATTGGTTTGAACAAGAACCGGATGTTGGATTAAAAACTGCTTCAACAACTTATTCACCTGCTCTGGTTGATCCAGTGTCGACATATGTCTTGACCCCTCGATTCTGACATAAGATCCATGGGTAAGTTTTCGGGTATACCCCAGCTTAAAATCCTCGGTTGTGTAATCCATTTCAGCACCCATGACCAATACAGGGCAGTTGATGCGATTCAATCTGGCGGTTACACTCCAATTTATTAAGGCATTAAAGGCCAGCTTGTAAGGCTTCTTTTCATTTTTCAACCAACGCTCCAGGAACTTTTTCCTCAGCTGCTCTTGGTCAGCATCAGGAAACAGGCGCTCACTCATAAGCTTACAAAAGTACCTGAAACCAAACCAGCGTATGACAAACTTGCGTTGCCTGATAAACTGTTTAACGGTCAGGCTATCATTCAAAAACTCAGGTGCGCTATTGATGACAATCAGTCGTTCGATACGATTTGGTTGTTCAGTCGACATTTGAAAGGAGATCATCCCACCCATTGAAAGTCCAACCAGACTGAATGATGAAATTCCTAAATGGTCAATTAAAGCCCACACATCAGAGGCAAATAATGGAATCGTGTAGGCCTGTATAGGCTTGTCGCTGCGACCATGCCCTCTTACATCAATCGCAATGACTCTGTAGCCTTGCTCAAAATACCTTAACTGGTCTTCCCAGTCAAGGGTACTCGAACCCAGTCCGTGAATAAATACCAGCACGTCACCTACTCCCCTGTCCTCGTAGTAGAGTGTCAAACCATCTCTGTTAAAAAAAGCCATATGCCAGATTTATTGAAGATGCAATACTAACCTATGATTTGCGGTATTGTTTTTTAGTGCATAAAAAAAGCCCTCCGACTTAAGGCGGAAGGCTCTATGGTTAAAGGTCTAGTTTGTTACTCTTTTACCCAACGGTACTTCACATGTTGTTCAGAAACAAACAAGTACAGACCGGATGGAAGATTTGAAAAGTCAGTAACTTTTTGATCCGACACGGAGGCAACCTGACGACCAAGGGCATCAAAAAGAACACCTGTGAAAGGTTTGGAAAACTGAACCAGTCCTGTGGATGGATTAGGGAAAATCTCCAGAGCTCTTTCATTTTGTAAGTCAAGCTGAGGAGACAGCCCAAGAGGCCCACCTGACAATCTGAAAACGGAGATCGAACTACTTACTTCGTTGGCAAGCAATAAGTAAGCAAAGCCATCCGGACTTTGAGCAGGGCTGATGTATATAATCCCTTCTGCGCCTGCATCATTGGTGGCTGCTAGATACGGTATGCTGCGGTTGTTTGCATAGTTAACAAAAACCGGACTCAGGGGATTGGTAACTTTCCAAACCATACAACCTCCAATTCTTTCAAGAGCAACAAATGCATACCAATCATTTCCAATACGCTCCACCACAATACCTTCAGGTTCAGGCCCCTTATTATCAGAACGGTTTTTCAGTGCCTGGCCCGTTTGGTTTGCATTGAATATAGCACCAAATACAGGGTGATCCCTTACGATTCGCTCCATCTGATCCCCACTATCCCAAATCAACACACCGGCGGTATCCCAGATGCTGATGGAACGGGCTCCAAATACATGAAGCTCATCGTAGTCACCATCTTTATCAAGGTCACCGGATCCGTTTGACAGGACTAAACGACCTAAGTTCTGGTTGTTCCTCAACACCTGAGCGCTGGGAAAAAGGGCAGAGTCAAGCAATATGGAGTTGATGTCTGTTTCTTCAGTCACTCCTTCTCTTGCGTCACCTTCATTGGCTCCAACAAGGTAGGTCTTGCCATTCACACGGAAAGAGGCTAAAGCGTCAGGTTGAAAAAGACCTTTCAATCTTGGCCAATTTGACATTCTGATTTGTCCTCCCTGGTCGGAAGCATCCAGTTCATTACCGAAAATGCTATGATCTTTCAGTCCAAAGCTGATCACTTGCGGATTTCCTTGTAGTTGACCTACAACCCTGGCGCTGTCAAGATCGATCCCGATAAAGGCATTGTTTTCCTGGCAGGCAGCATAAGCAAATCTGGAATCATCGCTGGTGGCGATATACTCTGGCTCCAGGTCTTTGGCAACTGTTGCTCCGGGTCCAAAAATTCTCACGTTTCTGTTCCTAAGCGTGTCAATCAAAGGGTTCAGGAAAGCAAAGCTTACAGTTCTCACCTGAGCTTGCGTCAAGTTTGGCAAACCACCGCTGATGTCTATGATGCTTACTGAACCTTCCGGATCAGAGGTATAGCCCGCCGTTGGTTGGCCTTCATTGGCAGTGATGACGTAGCGGTTATTCTTTGTGAAGGTCAGCATGTCGGGCAACACACCAACTCTTACCTGCTTAACGAAAACTCCGGCAGTACTAAAAAACACCACTGAACCTGCCGAATCGGGTTGTGGATGCTCTACCGCAGCAGCTACAATTCCATTTTGTACCGCAATAGAATTGATGCCACCGTAAGGCTGCATGTTTACTGTTGCAAATGCCACAGGGTTTGACGGACTATTGAAGTCAACAATATTGATTTCGGAGCCTATGGAATTGGCAATGAAAAGCCTTCGGGTTGCAGAGTCATACGCCACGATTTCTGCACTATTTTGTCCGGCTACTTTATTGCGGAAACTGCTTACAAGTGAAAGACTGATTTCTCCTGTAGCTGTTGGAGCAAGCTTATCATTATCAATGATGTACAAAGTAGCCAATGAGTTTGACGGTGGCACTATGGCATTGGATACACTTGTTAATCTCAGCACCAGATACTCATCGGCCTCAGGTGTGTTGTCTGCAAGCAGGTTGAGGCTAATCGGTGCAATAGTGCTCGATCCAGGAGGAATGTTTAGAGTTATCGGACTGAAATTAAAATCCTGCCCCTGAGTGGCTGTACCATAAACTGTTGAAAGCTGTACCAACACCTTTGACGTATCGGTAGAAGTTCCTGTCATATTGAAACCAATACTAATTGAGCTGTTTGCTTCAGCCCCTGAGAGTACCAGGGCAGCGAAGCCTATTTCTCTGCTACTTGGGGGCAAGTAAATACCGGGCGAGGCAAAAACTGTATTTGTTCCCACTACTTTTCCGGTGTTGGTGACAGAGGCTCTCCAGTTTTGAGGAATATTGTTATCCGCTGTGGCATCAATCAGTTCAAGAGAAGGGCCTGTACCATCAGGTGTCGTAGGCCATGGAGCTGCATCATCATAGTTTACGCTATCCAGCACTCGCTGATGAAAGTTGCGTAGGGTAATGATTTCACCACCATTACTCAAAGCGCCCTGAAATGGATAAAAAGTAAGCCCAGATCCATAAAATGTACGGGTCAATGCCGTATCAAAAGCAAATAATACCAGTCCGCCAGGTGCCAGTGTTATGGCAGGGAAGGTCCCAGAAATTCCATCTGAAAACCTAAGCCCACCAACAGGTAAAGGGCTGGAACCTCTGTTGTACACCTCAATGAATTCCAAACTATCAGAAGGAAGCGCTGAGCCCGGGTTATACATGATCTCGCTGATCAGCAGATCATTGCCAGCATAGGCGTTATAAAGTAAAACGGGAGATACAAAAGGTGTGCTGAGAATAGAACTGTCTGCAGCAATTACATTGTTGACTGTCAATGTATAGGGCTGGCCATTAACTAATCGAGTAGCTACTGAAAGTTGTAATTGTACTGTTTTCGTTAAGCTGTCGTAAGTGGCCTGGGTGATGGTTCTTGAAGGAGTAAAACTGTAGTTGGAAATAGTCTCAACGCTGCTTCTCCTCATGTTTTTGTTGAATGTAACTTGTACTCTCAAGCTATCAGTTGGAGATACCTGGCTGATTTGAGGTGGTAAGATACCGGCTCCTAAAGCCTGACCTTCCATCACCATATTGTCAAAACGGTTATTTCCGCTGCCACCGGAAGCGTTCACTGCAAATCTCACCCTGAAGACAAACTTTGAGTTGTTGTTCACCAGAGGGATTGAGCTGAAGTTAAAAGAATATGTTGTGAAAAGTGGAGAAGGCTGTGGAGTTAACACCGTTGTGCTCAAGCCGGCTGAGGTATAGGTAACTCCGCTATCCAGGCTGTAATCAACCAGCTGCTGCTGGGCTCCCTGATTGGTGCGAGCTGCCGCATAAGAAAAAACAATTTGCTCATAGCCAGTGGTAGGCAAATAGATCAAAAACTGCATGCTATCCGATGGATTTCTTGGCCTTACTGCATTACCGGCAATGGTTCCAAACCGGTTATTCTCGGTTGAGCCTTCCCCCGGAGCACCATCAAATGCACCCCCAGCATAGGCCGCAGAGGCTCCCGGCTGCTTTTCATAGCGCATAAATGCCCCCGGAAGCACGGTGCTGTCAGGTGGCAGGTTTACGATCTGAACGTTGGCTTGTATGTTTGGACCATTAAAGTGCCAATAGTGTATTACAGTTTGGCTGTAACCAGTCGAAAGTAAAAAGGTAAAAAACAGAGAGGTGATTAACTTAGATCGCATTTTAAAGTCGTTGTTGTTCAGTCAAAGGAAGTTATATGATGTTAGTAGACTATTCCCCATATGTTAAGTTATTGTTGTGAGTTGACGTTTTTGATTTAATTTATGATCTAGATCATGGCATAAATTGACCGGACTTGACTAGCTTCGGCAATTCAGTAAAGCGTATGTATAAAACCTATATCCTGTCTACTATGCCATTTGTTGTACCAACCACGGATGGCAAACTGATTGAGGAATTCTTTGGCATGGCAACTCAGGGAGAGTCAGCCTTCAGTGTGGCTCATATGAAAGCTCCTGCAGGTTGGTCTGAACCTCATCAAACTCCTGATTTTGATGAAATTACCATCATGATCAAAGGAAAAAAGAGGATTGAATTTGAAAATGAAACAGTCGAACTCTCCGCAGGTCAGTGCATTTTGATTAAAAAAGGGACAAGAATCCGTTACTCAAACCCCTTTGAGGAAGGGAATGAGTACTGGGCCATCTGCTTCCCTGCATTTACCATTTCAGGAGCAAATCGTGAAAACTTAATGCTCTGAGAAATGCAATTGATTCAACTGGAATATCTGCTTGCACTCGATACCTACCGAAGTATTGATCAGGCTGCGGAAGCTTGTTTTGTAAGCGAAACTGTGCTTCGAAAGCAAATCAAGAAATTAGAAGATGAACTTGGAAGGGCGTTATTCGAAAAGAAGGTACCCGGTAAGCCGATTTATCCTACTCCCATCGGGGTATTGATTATTGAGCAGTCCCGATTGATTCTTCAGGAAGTGAAGCGAATGAAAGACATCATTCAGGATGAAGAAGACCTGCCCAGTGGGGAGCTGCGGCTAGGGATCATTCCTACGCTTGCCCAGTACCTGGTTCCCTATTTTATAGGGCACTATGCGGCAAACTTCCCTCAAGTCAACCTTTACATTGAAGAGTTGCTCACCGACGATATCATCACCAAATTAAGAAGTGGAGCCCTGGATGCGGGTTTGTGCTCTACTCCTCTTAAGCTGGAAGGGATCATTGAAAGGCCCTTGTTTTATGAGCGAATGCTTCTTTATGTTTCTGTCGATCACCCCTTTTTCGACAGAGATAAAATTAAGCTCAATGAAATCAGTACCGAAGACTTGTGGCTCTTGCAGGAAGGCAACACCTTCAGAACTCAGGTGATGATGCTGCTTGATAAAAAACAAAGCAATGAAGAGATTAACAGGCAGCCCTTCGAGCGTTCTAGTATTGAGAACCTGAAGTATACCATTGAGCATCAGTATGGTATCACCATTTTGCCGGAATTGGCCACCCTGGACTTACAACCTGAGCAAAAGAAAATGGTGAAACGAATCATTTCGCCAAAACCGGTAAGAGAGATAAGCCTGATAACCCATCAATCCTGCCTGAAATTTAAGTTGATTGAAACCCTATATAAAGAAATAGCCACGAATGTTCCGGAGAAAATGAAGGATGAAAAGCGTGGTCTCATCGTCCCTGTCAGATTTTAAATGATTGATTATGAATATTATAGCGGAAAGGCTGGTTCCTTTCATTATTCAGCATCCTCCATTTAATTTGTTATCTATCGATCAGGTAAACAAACTAGCCGCCTATAGTGAAATCAGGTATCATGAACAAGGAGAGATTTTGTTCAGGGAAGGCGAGCACCCCGGTGATTTCTTTTACATGGTACGTCAGGGGCAGGTGAAAATCTACATCGCTTCTGAGCAAAACAGGCTGATCGATCGCTGCGATGAAGGTGATATTTTCGGGGTAAGGCCACTCATCGCAAAAGAACCCTATTTGGCAACGGCAGAAGTTGAAGAAAACGCTTTGCTCTATGCCTTGCCGGTTACTGTTTTTGAAAGTTTTCTGGATACAAACCCAAGGATAAGTCTGTATTTAGCTGCTGGTTTTGCCTCCGGAAAGCCTGCTGCGAGAAAAAACTTTGTTCAAACCTCCGGTGGCTCAGTTTTTTCAACGCATCAGCCAAGGCCTTATGAGCAGCTACAGGAAATGTCAAAAATCCGAGCCACTGGAAGCCTGATGACTTGTGGCATGCAGACAAGAATCAAAGAAGCTGCTCAACTGATGAGCGAGAGCAATAGCAGTGCAATCATTGTAACGAACACCACTCAATTGCCACTCGGAATTATCACGGATACGGACTTAAGGAAAAAAGTAGCCACAGGTAAGCTTTCGCTTGACTCCACTGTCACAGAATTAATGAATGCTCCGGTATACACTATTGACAAAAATGCAAACAACGGAGAGGCCATGGTGGCCATGATGCAGCGCTCTATTCACCACCTCTGTATCACGGAAGACGGTAGTGCCCAAACCCCCTGCTTGGGCTTGCTATCCGATCAGGATTTGCTGCTCGCTGAGGGCAGATCTCCGGCGGCTTTGTTGCGTGGCATCAAATCCTGTGGCTCAACATCAGAGATAAGTGATTTGTTGGGTAAAGCGGATCAGTTAGTCTCCGGCTATATCGACTCTCGTACGCACTCAGCATACATCAGTGGAGTGATGGCTGCAATTAACGACACAGTGCTAGCAAAATGTATTGAGATGGCCATAAACGAACTAGGCCAGGCACCGGTAGGGTTTTGCTGGCTATCTCTTGGCAGCGCAGGGAGGGAAGAGCAAATCATCCGCACTGATCAGGACAATGCGCTGGTCTATGTGGACAAAGAAGCCTTTGGCGATGATTTCTTAAAAACTTATTTTCTTGAGTTTGCCCAAAAAGTCAACGGCTATTTGGCAGATTGTGGCTTTGAGTATGACCCTGCCGGAATTATGGCTGGAAATCACCGTTGGTGCAACAAAGTTTCTGAATGGAGCCAGCTTTTTGGTCAATGGATTAAAACGCCAGATGAACAGAACATCCTTTTATCGACTATCTTTTTTGATTTTAGAGCAGCGTATGGGGAAAAATCACTTGCAGCAACACTTTCTGAAAACCTCTACAAGGCCTTAAGCCAACAGCCAAAGTTCCTTTCATTCATGGCAAAAGATGCGCTTACCAATCCGCCGCCACTGAGTTTTTTCAGAAACTTTTTGGTTGAAAAATCCGGAGAGCATAAAGATCAGTTTGATTTAAAGCTGCGAGCCATGCTGCCTTTGGTTGATGCCGGAAGGGTGCTATGCCTTCATCATAAAATAAAGGGAGCTAACAATACCCCTAAGCGGTTTAGAGCGATTGCTGAACTGGAACCCACACAATCAGAGCTTTTTCTTGAGGCTGCCCTTAGCTATGAGATTTTGGTTGGCATGCGTGCCAAATCAGCCATTGAAAACCGGAACAGTGGCCGGTACATTTCTCCAGAGCGCTTTCAAAAACTCGAACGCCAGTCCCTTAAAAATATCTTCGAGATCATAGCCGAGCTGCAAAAACTGCTTGAAGTAAGATTCCAGCTTAACTACCTGCGATAAAATGATCTTTTTTAGACGTCTGTTTCAAACGCAAAAAGAGAAAAGACTCGAAGGATATTCTGAGTTCTTCGATCAAATGCCCCTTCCGGGTAATACAGCACTGAACAACATTCGTTTTGTTGCTTTGGACACTGAAACCTCGGGATTAAATCCAAACACAGACCATATTTTGAGCATAGCAGCAGTAGCAATAAAAAATGGGGCTATCTGCCTTGAGGACTCATTTTACCGGATCATTTCTCATCAAAAAGCCACCCAAAGCATTAGTATTCATCATATTACTCCAACCGACTCGATGAGTCATGGGGTGACACTTGAAGAGGCCATCGAGGATTTTGCCTGTTGGTTAAAAGACGCTGTGCTTGTAGGTCACCACGTTGCTTTTGACAAGTCCATTTTATCAAACGCACTCTACAGACACCATGGCCTTAACCTAAAAAACAAAGCCACAGATACGGCTTTGTTAGCCATCAGGCTTTTTGAGTCCGGCTTATCCAGAGACCAAATCAAACCTTCCGAATATGGCTTGGATAAATTAGCAGAGCGCCTTCAAATGCCGATTTTTGAGCGCCACACAGCAGAAGGTGATACATTAACTACAGCGGCTGTGTTTCTCAGCCTTCAACTACTTGCCACAAAAAGAGGCATAAAAACTCTTGGAAGCCTGCTTAAGTCGGCTTAACCTCCGGTTGTACCACGTTCATTAAAGAGTCCCGCTTGCGCATTTTGGCGGCAGGAATGCCATACACAATTTTAAATCTGCGACAGAAGTAGGCAACATCTTTATAACCAACCCTTTTTGCCAGTTCCCTGATGCTGATCTTGGAAGTGCGCAGCAGGTCGAGGGCCAGTTCCATGCGCTGGTATTCAACATAATCTTGAGGATTACTGCCGGTTAAAAACTTAAAGTATTGTCCCACGTAGTCTTCTGATACGTTTGCCACATCTGCCAACACTTTATTGGACAGGTCACCATTCAGATTGTCCTTGATATAGGTGAACAGGTCGATCAATCGTGGGTCTTTGAAATAGGAAGTGTTGATCGCCATTTGCTCCACAAACAAATTGGAGTCAAGAATGTACCGAAGAATATCGATCATCAATTGATCGGTAAGGATGGATTGCATACGTTCCTTTCCGACTGATTTCCGTTGATCTTCTTTGGTTAGCTTGGCAACCAACTCATTGATTTCTTTGGAGTTGTCGATCGAAAAAGGGGGTATTTCGAGGGTAGAGAGAAAGTTGACCGACTCGAATATCTTAATATCAAACCTAATGACTGTGATGTTTACCAGACCATCTTCCAAGGGCTGATCTCTAGCTACAGAAACTTTGCTTTTGTTCCCGAATACCTCTTCGTTTGAAACTGTAGGTGCATCTGACTTGCCGAAGGCCAATCTCAATCTTTTACCGCTTGGGATGAGAAGTATTCCTCGCTGACTAGCGTAATCATTTTCCCAACCGTAAAAGATCTTTCCATTATCAACTCTTATAATCACATTTGAGCTGTCGTAAAAACTTTCCACACAAACAGCAGAAAAAATTGTGTAGCACTTTTTGCTTACATACCTCGAATTTAATGACTCAATAATTCTATTTAAATCATCCATTTAACTTCCCTTTCTATTCGGCAAAGATAGGGTAGCATCTTGGATTATTTCAATAATTCCCGAGAAATTACAATTTTTTGGATTTCTGAAGTACCTTCGTAAATCTGTGTAATCTTAGCATCACGCATGAGTCGCTCTACATGGAATTCCTTCACGTAGCCGTATCCGCCATGCACTTGCACAGCTTCAATTGTAGTGTCCATAGCCACTTGTGACGAAAAAAGCTTGGCCATTGCGCTTGCCTTTGAAAAATCCTGTTTGGTATCTTTCAAATAAGCGGCCTGAAAGCAG
This sequence comes from Cytophagaceae bacterium, assembly GCA_027488815.1. Lineage (GTDB taxonomy): Bacteria > Bacteroidota > Bacteroidia > Cytophagales > JAIYAX01 > JAIYAX01. The sequence continues at coordinate 73,350 of JAIYAX010000019.1, forward strand.
AGTAATCTGGCTGCCTCGATGTTGGTAGCCATATCCGCAAGCTTAAACTGTATCGCCTGATGTTGAGAAATGGGCTTTCCAAAGGCTTTTCTCTCTTTTGAGTATTTCAATGCTAGCTCATAGGCTCCGGAGGCGATCCCCAATGCTTGTGCAGCGATACCTATTCTGCCACCGTTCAGCGTGCTCATTGCAAAAGTGAAACCAAAGCCATCCTCACCTATGCGATTGGATTTCGGAACTTTTACATCAGTGAACATAAGAGAATGCGTATCAGATCCTCTGATTCCAAGTTTTTCCTCTTTTTTACCCACCACAAACCCGGGCATTCCCCTTTCCACTATCAAGGCATTAATTCCTTTATGCTTTTTTTCAGGATGGGTCTGCGCAATAACCAGATATACTGAAGCGGTGCTTCCGTTGGTGATCCAGTTTTTGGTTCCGTTGAGTAAATAGTAATCACCTTTGTCTTCAGCAGTGGTACTTTGAGAAGTGGCATCTGATCCTGCCTCAGGCTCTGACAAACAAAAAGCTCCTACGATTTCACCGGTGGCAAGTCGAGTAAGGTATTTCTGCTTTTGCTCCTCAGTGCCGAACTTTTCCAATCCCCAACAAACAAGTGAATTGTTCACCGACATAGCCACCGAGGCAGAGGCATCAATCTTTGAGATTTCTTCCATCGCCAGTACATAGCTAATGGTGTCCATACCACCACCACCATATTTGGGATCTACCATCATCCCCATAAAGCCGAGCTCACCCATTTTCTTTAATTGCTCCAGAGGCACTTTTTCATGAGTATCTCTCTCAATTACCCCTGGTAATAATTCATTAATGGCAAAATCTCTTGCAGCATCACGAACAGCAAGCTGTTCTTCAGTTAATTGAAAATTCATAAGGTTTAGGCAGGCTTTATCTAAAAAGAAAGTGTTTTAAACTATTCTCTGCTTGCGCCAAGATACTGTAGCACAAAGTAAAGAAGTGTTACCAATGCACCCAGTGCGGCAATTACATAGGTAAGTGCTGCTGTATTTAGAGCATCTTTGGCCATTTCATGCTCTTTACTGGTTACAATTCCTCTTTTGTCGATCCAGGCCAAGGCTCTTTTGCTGGCATCAAACTCTACCGGCAGGGTAACAAAAGCAAACAATGTCATGATCGAATAACAGGCAATGATGATCAAAAGTGCGGTTTGGAGAGGTAAAATGCTCTTGAAGAAGAAAGCACCAAACATCATCATCATAAATACCACATTGATCACGGTTGAGCTGATGTTTTGCACTGGTACCATTGCTGATCTAAACTCTAGAAAGGAATAAGCGGTGGCATGCTGTACTGCGTGGCCACATTCGTGTGCCGAAACAGCGGCAGCGGCAGCGGAGCGTCCATGATACACATCAGGACTTAAGTTAACTGTTCGATTTACCGGATTGTAATGGTCGGTAAGCTCACCATCTACTGAAATCACCTTGACATCATAAATGCCATTGTCCCGCAACATCATCTCTGCAATTTCTCTACCTGTGAAGTTGGAAGAGAGACCCATCTGTGAGTATTTTCTGAACTTGTTCTTCAGTCTGGAACTCACGATCCAGCTTAGGAGCATGATTCCTAATGTAATGACTATCAACATACTGTTTTTATTTGCTTAATTTATTGATCAAACTGGTGGTCGAAAAGCCTTCAGTCAAAGGTATGATAAAAACTTTTCCGCCCTTTTCCTCAACAAATTTTGCACCAACTACAGTTTCCGGGACATAGTCTCCACCCTTTACAAGGCAATCAGGAGACAATTTTTTAATCAAATCAAGAGGAGTATCTTCATCAAAAAGGCAGACGGCATCTACAAAACCAAGTGAAGCCAGCACAAGCGCTCTGGCATACTCGGGGTTTACAGGCCTTTCCGGGCCTTTAAGGGCATTGACGCTTCGGTCGGTATTAAGTCCAATCACGAGTTTATCGCCTAACTGTGCTGCCTGCTCGAGGTATTCTACGTGACCAAGGTGGAGGATATCGAAACACCCATTGGTAAAAACGACTTTCTGACCGCTTTTCTGCCAATTTTGGCAGACCTGCGCCAAGTCTTCAGGGACCATTACTTTAAGCTTACTGAGGCTTTTGTTCATGACTTCCCGGGATTGTCTTTAGGAAGGAGACAATAATTAAACTAATAAAGCCCCCAAAAATAAACAGCATGGCTTGCGAGGTATGTAAAACGGTAGCAAATGTAATTCCTCCACGGTCGCTGATGCCATACAGAACGAGGGCTGCGCTTACCAAAATATGAAAAGCACCTATTCCTCCCTGTACCGGGGCAGACATCCCTAGGCCTCCCACCATTAAAATGGTCAGGCCGGCAATAGGCCCTAGACCTGAAGTTTCATCAATTGCAAAGACTACCACCCATGTCATGAGAAAATAGTTAACCCATATGTTGAGGGTGTGGAAATAGTAAAGTGGCTTGTTCTCAACATTCCGAATACTCAGTATACCGTCCTTAACAGCTTTGAATAGATTAAAAATTTTAAGAACCAGAGCATTCTTTGCTAGCTTTTCTCTTTTGTACCAAACCAAAAATAGCAGTCCAAGAAGTACAAAAACGATTGGAATAACAATGTGGAGGCGGTCCGTAAGAAAGGCACCGGAACCTCCGAACTTTGCAAAAAACTGCTCATAAAAGAAAAGTTTCAGCCGAGCAAACTCAAGGAGTAGGGTAAGTAATAATAGAAACAGCAGACATAACAGGTCCAGCGCACGCTCAGCGATTACAGTTCCAAAACCCTGAGCCAGAGGTATTCTATTCGTTTTTTGAAGCACTCCGCAGCGAGTTACTTCTCCCATTCGAGGGATCACCAGGTTAGCCAGATAGCCCGTGAGCAGTGCGGCCATACCTCTCCAGGGCCCTGGATTGTAGCCGATTGACTTTAACATCATGTTCCATCTGGCAGCTCTGCTGTAGAGAGAGACCAAGGAGAAGCACAATGAAAGTATTACCCATTCATACTTTACTTTTTTAAAGTCTTCCATGACCTCTGCCAGTGGGATATCTTTAAAGACATACCATAGCAATAGAAAAGCCACTGCCAGTGAAGCAGTGTATTTTAAAAATGATACCACCGTGAGTTTCATGAATGAGAGGGGAGCCTGTTATTTTCGTCAGGAAATACGATAACAGGTTGATATACTTTGGCTTCCTCAGGTGACATAGAAGCATAGGATATGACCAGAACGATATCACCAACCTGTGCTTTACGTGCAGCAGGGCCATTCAGGCAAACAACACCAGTGCCACGCTCACCTTTGATGACATACGTTTCAAGCCGCTCCCCATTATTGATGTTGACCACTTGTACTTTTTCATTCTCAATGAGGTCTGCCGCCTCCATCAGATCTTCATCCAGAGTGATGCTACCCACATAATGAAGTTCAGCCTGAGTAATTTTTACCCGGTGTATTTTGGATTTAAGTATTTGGATGGTCATTCAAAAAGCGACCTGATGGTCTTGAGGCTGCAAAACTAAGGAATTAATGAAATATTATCGATAAGCCTTATGCCATTGATTTCGGCAGCAACACAAAGGTGATAGCTATACGGATCTGCCTTGATCAATTTAACATTAAGTACTGTTTCAAAGGTGTCTTTATGTACAGCAGTGAGGTATTCAGTTTTAAATCCTTTGACTTCCAAATTGGCCTTACCTTGCTCAAGTAAATTTTGCAAAGGTGTTTGGCCTTTGTGCAGGAGGTCTTTGATTTTAGTCATTTCTTGAAACAAAGCCGGAGCCAATTGACGATCTTCTCTACTAAAGCGTCTGTTTCTGCTGCTCATAGCAAGGCCATCCGCTTCCCTTACAGTAGCGCCAATCTCCAGTCGAACAGGAAAAGAAAGCTCCTGAATAATTTGGCTAACCACAGCCACTTGTTGCAAATCCTTTTGTCCCAACCACAACACATCCGGCTGAATGATATTGAGCAATTTAATGACGACTAGCGCCACCCCACTGAAGTGCCCAGGTCGGTGGCTACCTTCTAGCACCTGATCAATGCTACCCATCTGAATGGTCAGTCCAACCCTTTTAGGATACATTTCAGTCACATCCGGTAGGAAGAGCACATTACAACCTGATTGCTCAAGCATGGCGATATCCTGCTCTTCTGATTTGGGGTACAAGTCAAAATCCTGACTGTTGTTAAACTGTCGGGGGTTAACAAAAATGCTTCCAACTACTAGATCACTTTGTTGTGAAGCTTGCCGGATTAATGAAATATGACCTTCATGCAGGGCTCCCATCGTAGGAACAAAACCAAAGGTTCTGCCTGCTCTCCTGTGACTAATCAGGATTTCACGTATTTCATGAATGCTTTTTACAGTGATCATTAGGCAGTTATAGACTGCAAGTATACATCAGCCCTTGGAGGTTTTGGTGAGTACTGATTTTTTTTTAGTATCTTTGCCTTCCTATTTGCCGCAACAGTCGGCCCTTGTACGAAAAACAGGTTTGTATGTCTAAATTACGCATCCTCTACGTTGCCAGTGAAATTAATCCATTCCTTCAAACCACACATGTTGCAGATTTTGTAAGACGATTGCCACAGGCCATGCAGGAAATGGGCATGGAAATTCGAATACTTGTTCCACGTTTTGGTCTGATCAACGAACGTAAAAACCGTTTGCATGAAGTTGTCCGGCTTTCAGGAATGAACATTTCCGTCGGAGATGAAGAAAAACCTTTGATCATCAAGGTGGCCTCAATTCCTAATGCCAAGCTACAAGTCTACTTTATTGATAACGAAGATTATTTCCAACGTAAGTCTGTGTTCTTTGACAAGGAGAATAATTTCCACCCTGACAACGACGAGAGAGCGATCTTTTTCTGTAAAGGAGTATTAGAGACGGTTAAAAAACTAGGGTGGTCACCTGATATCGTTCATTGTAATGATTGGATGACCTCATTGATCCCTATGTATGTAAAAACTACTTACCGGAGAGACCCAATTTTCAAGAATACCAAAACAGTCTTTTCCATCTACAATAATTATTACGATTTCAAGTTTGATGATTCCCTCATCTTCAAAGCCAGAATGATGGACATAGAGGATGATATGCTCCAACCCTTAAGCACAGGAGACTTTGCCGGGTTCATCCGAACAGGCATTATGTATGCCGATGCAGTTATCAAAGCCGATGGAGAAACAGGGGAAAGTTTGAGACACCTTCTTTCAACAGTTCAAGAAGAAAAGAAAATTGAAGCGATTGAGGTTAATGAAAATTTTACAGAGTCGTATTACAACCTATATACAGACCTCGTCAGCTAACAGGTTTTTATTCTTTTTATGGGTAATTGTCTTGGTATCCTCTTGCAGGAAACCGGAGAATGATATTTTCAACTCTCCTGACCCAAATGACAAGAATGGCCTGATTTATACGGACACATTTAGTTTACAACTAAAAACTGTTCTTGTACTCGACACCTTCAATACCTTTGGCTTTGGCCCCAATGATTACATCCTTACTGGGCAATTTAACCACCCTATATTTGGTACAGTAAGTAGTCGTGCTTTCTTTCAACTGATCTATTTATCCAACAGCAAGTTTAGAACAGCAGTCCCTCCGGCCAGTGAGCTTGACTCAACCATAGTTACTCTTCCTTATAAGTATTATTATGGAGATACGACTCAACAGCAAACCTTCCTAGTTTACAGATTACCCAAGCGATACAAATTGGATGGTAAAGACTTCCCAGTAGAAAAGTCAAGTAAAGTTAACTTCATATTGGAAGAAGACAGTTTGTTTTCATTTACTACGTCGATCCGTCCAACGGGTAACGCCATAATTAAGTTCAGGGCAGATGTTTTAGGAGAGATATTGACCAGTATCACCATTAACGACTATGTAAGTCTGGATCGCTTTCTGGATGCATTGAAAGGTTTTGCGATCGTACCTTCAAGTTCAAATACCTGCGTAATTGGTATTGACCCTTTCCTTTCCTCTACCAGAGTGTATTATACAGATAGCCTGAGTGAAACCTTTTCTTTCTTTGGCCCAAGTACTACTCAACTGAATCAGGAGATTGATTGGTTTCACTACATTGAGTCTGATCGAAGAGGAACAATACTAAGGGATTTACAAAACTGGTATGACGCATTGCCTCTATCAGCAGCAAGCAACAATATGGTTTATGCTCAGCAAGGCACTGGAGTTAGAATTGAAGTAAAGATTCCGGCTTTCGATGACTTAAAATCAAGACTTGGAGAAGTGGTCATCCATAGAGCCGACCTTGAAATCAAAATGGATCCAAATCCACCATTTGCTGGCGTTCCGGCACTTTCAGCTTATGTTCTTGATCAGAATAGTAGAATCAATACATTTAACGGTGTCAGAGAGTTGGTCACTCAAATTGCTACAGTTAGTCAAAGTGAAACAAGAGTAAGTACCGTTATTGCCTCACCCACAGGCAACCCTGCTACTTATACGCTACCGATGGCTTTAGTTTTGCAGAACATTGTGAATGGATCAAGAAAAAATAATGGATTCATCATTTCGCCAGTTTTGGGAAACGACCGAGATGGCTTTAACATTTTAATGCTACGTCAGGATCAATTCAAGTTGAAAGTCTACTATTTGAAAACCAACTAGATAATTACTTGATTTAACTTCTTTTTCACTAATTCAAATCACTCATGTGCGGAATAGTTGCTTACATCGGAAACCGTGAAGCCTGCCCGATCATCATCAAAGGTCTTAAAAGACTGGAGTATAGGGGTTATGACAGTGCGGGAATTGCATTGGTAAACGGCAACCTGAATGTTTACAAACAGAAAGGTAAGGTAAGCGACCTGGAAGAGTTCTTGGCTGATAAAAACACTAGCGGCACCGTTGGCATGGGCCATACCCGATGGGCCACACATGGGGAGCCGAACAACACCAATGCACACCCACATTACTCGCAATCAGGCAATCTTGCCATCATTCACAATGGAATAATTGAAAACTATGAATCGCTTAAAAAAGAGCTTCTGAAGAGAGGCTATGTTTTTAAAAGCGATACCGACTCAGAGGTTTTCATTCACTTTATTGAAGACATCCAGAAAAACAACCAATGCACCATCGAGGAAGCAGTGCGACTGGCATTGCATGAGGTGATTGGGGCTTATGCCATTGTGATCATTTCTAAAGACAACCCAAGAAAATTAGTAGCAGCCAGGAAAGGTAGCCCATTGGTTGTAGGCATTGGCAAGGATGAGTTTTTACTAGCTTCTGATGCCACTCCGATAATTGAGTATACCCGGGACGTGGTTTATATTAACGATTATGAAATTGTCACTATTGACGACGGGAAATTAACCGTAAAAACAATAGAGGACGTGCTTCAAAGCCCTTATGTGCATAAACTTGAAATGGAGCTTGAGTCCATCGAAAAGGGTGGGTTTGATCACTTTATGCTTAAGGAAATTTTTGAGCAACCAAAGTCTATACGTGATACCCTCAGAGGGCGTGTAAAATCTGAAATCAACCGGGTGATGCTCGGTGGTGTTCGTGATCTGGAAGACACACTGGTTAATGCAGACCGTATCATCATTATTGCCTGCGGAACCAGCTGGCATGCCGGCCTAGTGGCGGAATACATGTTTGAAGAGTATGCACGTATTCCGGTTGAAGTTGAATATGCTTCTGAGTTCAGGTATCGCAACCCAGTCATTAAAGAAGGAGATGTAGTGATCGCCATTTCGCAGTCTGGAGAAACAGCCGATACGCTGGCAGCTATTGAACTAGCCAAATCAAAAGGAGCCATCATCTTTGGTGTTTGTAATGTTGTTGGTTCTTCTATTGCGAGGGCAACAAATGCCGGTGCTTATACCCATGCTGGCCCGGAAATTGGAGTTGCTTCTACCAAGGCATTTACTGCGCAAATCACTGTATTGCTTATGATGGCACTCATCATTGCAAAACGAAAAGGAACGGTATCAGACAGCAAATACCGTCAATTGCTGATCGAGATTGAAAAATTACCTGAAAAAGTAGAAGAGGCTTTGACGGAAGCAGATAAGATCAAGTATATCGCCAGCCTGTTCAAGGATGCCAAGAACTTTCTGTATCTGGGCAGAGGCTACAACTTCCCGGTAGCACTCGAGGGAGCACTCAAGCTGAAAGAAATCTCCTATATACATGCTGAAGGCTATCCGGCGGCAGAAATGAAGCATGGTCCTATTGCCTTGATTGATGAAGAGATGCCCGTAGTCTTTATTGCCACAAAAGACTCTACCTATGACAAGATAGTCTCCAACATTCAGGAGGTCCGTGCCAGAAGAGGTCGGGTAATAGCTATCGTAACAAAAGGGGACGATTACATCAAAGAGATGGCCGAGTTTGTGATCGAAGTACCTTCCACTCCTGAAGTGCTTGTACCGATCGTGGCGGTAGTTCCACTTCAAATTTTAGCCTATCATATAGCAGTGATGCGTGGCTGCAATGTTGATCAGCCAAGAAATCTGGCTAAATCCGTTACTGTGGAGTAAGGCGGGCTGCTTCCATGCGAAGCGTTGTACATACTTTGTATCGCTCATCATGGGTATAATCAAATACCCTGTCAAGAAGATGTACCACTTCAGCAAGTCCTATTTTCTTTGCCCATTCAAATGGTCCTAGTGGGTAGTTGGTGCCCAAACGCATACTTAAATCAATATCCGATGGTTTAGCTGTTCCATCCTGGAAAGTGAAGTAAGCCTCATTGATAATCATACATACCACTCTCGGGCTTACCATTCCGATGGTGTCGCTTATTTCGTTGATGCCGATTTTGAGTGCCTCTGAAGCCTGCTTGAGAATGTTTAAATCCTGTCCTTGCCTGTAGGAGACTTCCAGACTTTTATCCCTTGCGAAGCCTGCCAGGCCATTGAAGCCGAAACAATCAAATTCTATAAAATCATTGCCCACTACTTCAGACAGCGTTGTATAAGGAATGTTGAGAAAAACGGCCTTAGGTTTTGATGCAAGGAAAAACTGAAGGCGGGTTTTTGAAGCAGGAATAAAATCAACTACCAGACAGCCATGTTCAGGAAGTTCCTTTTCAGTCAGTAAGGAGGAATTTACTCCCAGTTCGATAAGTAGTTTATTAAAATCCTTCGCCTCCTGGCTGCTTCCGGTGATTGCTACCTTCATCATTGTAAATTTGCGAAAATTAAGTAATCCCATTGAAATGAATACTTCCATTTATTCTGCTCAGGCACCCGCCCCGATTGGACCTTACAGCCAAGCTATCCAGGCAGGTAACACCCTTTATGTTTCTGGACAAATCGCCATTGACCCACAAACAGGCGCACTCAGTACTTCCGGAATTGAAGCAGAAACCAACTTAGTGATGGCAAATCTTGATGCGATTCTAAAAGCTGCAGGCTACGATTTTTCAGATGTGGTGAAATGCAGCATTTTTCTTAAAAATTTCAACGACTTTGCCACTGTCAATGCCATTTATGGCACTTTCTTCAGCTCAAACCCACCTGCAAGGGAAACGGTCGAAGTAAGCCGATTGCCTAAAGACGTCAATATTGAAATCAGCTGTATCGCTGTGAAAAATCAATAGGATGTTACTCCATCGGCTGGGCCTCAGGCGCTCGGAAGTTATGGGGCTAAGCGTTGGCCCCGAGGAAGTAACAGAAAGATTGCGGCTATATATCAGGCAGTTGCAACCGATTGATGCACCCTACAGAGATCCTTTGGGCAGTGGATCGCTAGGCTATGTTGATCATCATCGCTTTTCCTTTGTCTGGAGACATTATCATCCACAGCATCTTGCACCCTGGCTTAGTGGAGAATACCACCAAAGCAGAGAAGGTACATTTGTTCTGCTAAGCCTGAAGCTTCAGCCGCATATGGAGTTTTTCCTGGGACTCGGATTAGCGATTGGCACTTTTGTGGCCATAGTGCTTTTGGTATTGTACACCAAAATAGTGCTCTTTACTTTTTTGATCATAGGGTTTGCACTGATCTATCTCTTTATCCGATACCTTTTTGAGGAAAACTGCAAAAGAGCCCTCAATCATCTGTACAATCATCTCAATGCCGATTGATCCGGTTCGTGCATTGGAGACCTTATTTATACCTTTGTACGGACTAATTTCCTTCTGAATTCATGAACAGACCCGTCAAGGTACGCTTTGCACCCAGTCCAACCGGCCCATTACACATTGGAGGGCTCCGGACAGCGCTTTACAACTATCTGCTAGCCAAAAAACTTGGAGGTCAAATGATACTTCGGATCGAGGATACCGACCAAAACAGGTTCGTACCCGGTGCTGAAGAGTACATTGCCGAATCCCTTGCCTGGATCGGAATTAAACTGGATCAGGGGCCTAAAGAAGGCGGGCCTTACGCACCCTACAGACAAAGTGAACGTAAAGCCATGTACTTTCAATATGCCATGCAGTTGGTAAATGAAGGTCATGCCTATTATGCCTTTGATACCCCTGAGGAGTTGGACGCTATGAGAGAACGGCTTAAGGCTGCGAGGGTCCAAAATCCGCAATACAACAGTGTGACAAGGGAAACCATGAAAAACTCTCTGACCTTGCCTGAAGATGAAGTTAAGGCAAGGATCGACTCAGGAGCACCTTATGTCATCCGGCTTAAAATTCCACGAAAAGAAGAAGTAAGGCTCAAAGATTTGATTAGAGGATGGGTAATGGTTCATTCTTCGACATTGGATGATAAGGTACTGATGAAATCCGATGGAATGCCAACCTATCACCTTGCCAACGTGGTCGATGATTATCTGATGGAAATCACACATGTCATCAGAGGAGAAGAATGGCTGCCCTCTGCTCCACTACATGTTCTGTTGTATAAATACCTGGGTTGGGAGGATAAGATGCCCCAATTCGCTCACTTGCCTCTGTTGCTTAAACCTGACGGAAATGGAAAACTAAGCAAAAGAGATGGTGACCAATTGGGTTTTCCTGTTTTCCCAGTCGACTGGATAGATCCTTTCACCGGCGATAAATCATCCGGATTTAGAGAAAGAGGTTTTTTGCCTGAGGCGGTAACCAATTTTCTGGCGTTCCTGGGCTGGAATCCTGGTACAGAGCAGGAGCTATTCACTATGGACGAACTTATAGAGGCTTTTACCGTGGAACGAATTGGTAAATCAGGCACCAAATTCGATTTTGCCAAAGCCAAATGGTTCAACCATCAATACATGTTGAAGCAAAGCAATGAGACCCTTTGGACTTATTTGAAAAATGAACTCGACCGAAATCAAATCAGCGTTCAACAAGATAAAGGATTGAGGATTGTTGAAATGCTGAAGGAGCGTGTAACCTTCCCAGCAGATTTTTGGGTCGAAGGAAAGTATCTTTTTTCAAGACCGGAAGCCTATGATAGCCAAGTGGCCTCTGCCAAATGGACGGAGGAAGCAAGGCTAGTCATAAATGAGTTTTCAAAAGCTCTACAAAAACTTGATCCCTTTATGGCTACTGAGATAAAAAGGACATTTGAAGAAACAGCACATACGGCACAGGTTAAACCGGGCAAAGTGCTTCAAGCCTTGCGTCTGGCTGTAACCGGGGTAGGAGCAGGGCCTGATCTTACGCTTACGATGGAGCTTTTGGGTAAGGAAGAAACCATACATCGGCTTAACAATGCCCTTGAAATTCTGGTTGTATCAGCAAACGTCTGATCAATGCCTAAAATCAAAAAAGAAAGCTCAAAGGAACCTTTGCCTAAGGTTCATCCCTCATTGGAGGGTTTCCATTATGAAATCAATTCTTTTGGAGAATTGAGCAGCAGTATCCCTATTGAAAAACTGAACGCTTTTCTCAATAAAAACGTAGACGATAAAAAACTTCAGACCCTCAAGCCAGGAAAAAAGTCAAAGAACAAATGAAAAAATCGCACGAACTAGACTACAAAATCATAGGCAACGATATTCAACTCGTTGAAATTGAACTAGATCCTAGAGAAACAGTCATTGCCGAAGCCGGAGCTATGATGTACATGGAAGAAGGAATACAGTTTGAAACCAAAATGGGAGATGGTTCTGAACCGAATCAGGGGTTCATGTCAAAGTTACTTTCAGCAGGCTCGAGACTATTGACTGGTGAGTCTTTATTCATGACTCATTTTACTAACCATGGTTCGGGTAAAAAGAGGGTTTCTTTTGCAGCACCATACCCGGGCACCATTATTCCTGTAGATATGAGCTCCATCAATGGACAAACACTCATCGTTCAGAAGGATGCCTTTCTTTGCGCAGCTTTAGGAACGAAAATAGCGATCCACTTCAACCAGAAACTCGGTGCTGGGCTCGTGGGCGGGGAAGGATTTATTTTACAAAAACTCAGTGGAGATGGCTATGCTTTCATCCACGCAGGCGGAACCTTAATAGAGCGCACGCTTCAAAATGAAACCTTAAGGGTAGATACCGGCTGTGTGGTTGCATTTGAGCCGCAGATCAGTTTTGACATTCAGCGTTCCGGCAATCTTAAATCCATGGTTTTTGGGGGCGAAGGCTTGTTTTTAGCAACGCTACAAGGCACAGGCAGGGTATGGTTACAATCCATGCCGATCCGTAAATTAGTTCAGGCTCTGGCACCCTATGGAGGTAATTCAAGAAAAGAATCGAGCTCCGTACTTGGCAACTTGTTTGAATAAGCCTGCATGTCAAAATTGAAAATCGGGCTGATCAGGGAAGGGAAAGTACCTCCGGACAGAAGGGTAGCTTTTTTACCTCATCAACTTAATGCCCTTTTGGATCAATATCCTCAGCTCGAGGTCAAAGTGGAGCATTCTGATATTCGTTGTGTTTCTGATCAGGAATATATAGCTGAAGGCATACATGTAGGCAGGGATCTTTCAAGCGCTCAGGTGTTTTTTGGGATAAAAGAGGTGCCTTTAAGCCAGCTTCATGACGGGAAAACCTATTTCTTCTTTTCTCATACCATCAAAAAACAAGCCTACAACAGAGGCCTCTTGCAGGAAATACTCAAGAAAAGAATAAGACTTATTGATTATGAATGCCTTACTGATCATCAAGGCAATCGACTTGTTGCATTTGGAAGGTTTGCCGGCATTGTTGGGGCATACAACGCCCTTTGGACCTGGGGTAAAAGAACCGGCTTATATGACTTACCTCGTGCTTATACCTGTAGAAACATGGCACAGCTTCATGAAGAGATCAAAAACTTGCCTTTAGGTTCTCTGAAATTTGCCATAACCGGAGGCGGACGGGTTTCCAATGGTGCCATTGAAATCATGGAAAAGGCCGGAATACAGCGTGTTAGCCCAAAAGAGCTCATTTCCGGCGTTTACAGTTATCCGGTCTATGCACAATTGCGCTCTTCCGATTATTACAAACCTTTGGATGCAGGACTAGATTTCAAAGCTTTTTATAAAAATCCTGAGGCTTTTGTCTCCAACTTTTCAGATTACTTTTCTTCTGTTGATGTTCTCATTCACTGTGCCTTTTGGGATCAAAGGGCTGACCGGCTTTTCAGTCAGGAAGAAATGGCTGATGATGATTTCCGAATCAAAGTGATTGCAGACATCAGCTGCGACATTGATGGTTCTATCCCATCCACTACTCAGCCAAGTACGATAGCAGAGCCTGTCTATGATTATGATCCTTTGTCAAGAGAAATAGGAGAAGCCTTCAGTCACGAAAGCCACATCAATGTGATGGCGATTGACAACCTGCCTACTGAATTGCCTTATGATGCCTCTGCTGAGTTTGGTGAAATGCTTAGTCGCTATGTTATACCTGCACTCGTCATCGGTGACAAAGAAGATGTATTGAAAAAGGCGACCATCACGTTGGAAGGTGAACTTACAGAGCGTTACAAGTACCTCGAAGATTATATTTCTGAAACTGCCTAGGGTGATAAGGCCCTTCTTGAAGCAATGAGAACTAATAATCAGGCATTTTTAATACCAAAAATGGATATTACCTAAGCATTGGAATAAGTATTTTGATATTAGGGTCATGGGGCTAACTTTGTAAGTAATAAAACCAACATCCTTTCATGGATAAGTATTCCTATATCTCCAATGCTCACGGTAACTATATCGATGAGCTTTATAAAAATTACCAGGAGAACCCAGAATCCGTTGATTACACCTGGAGAAAATTTTTTGAAGGTTTTGAATTTGGTCAATATTCCGGCAACGGCAGCCAAAGCAGTCAGGCTAAAGGCCCATCAGCAGAACTGGATAAAGAAATCAAAGTAAGAAATCTCATCCATGCCTATCGTACCAGGGCTCATTTAAAATCAAAAACAAACCCCGTAAGAGAACGGATCGACCGTAAGGCGCTTCTGGATTTAAAGGATTTTGGACTGAGCGAAGCTGACCTTGAGCAGACCTTTCAAGCCGGAAATGAAATAGGAATCGGCCCGGCTACCTTGAGCAAAATCATCAGTTCATTAAAGTACATTTATGAAGGTACCGTAGGGTTTGAGTACATGTACATGAGAGAGCCTGACATTCAGGTTTGGTTCAGAACTAAAGTTGAAAAAGAAGCCCTTGCCTTTAACCCAAGTGTTGAAGAGAAAAAACGAATACTTTCAAAGCTCAACGAAGCCGTTGTTTTCGAAAACTTCCTGCATACCAAGTACATTGGCCAAAAGCGCTTTTCACTTGAAGGAGGCGAAACCACCATTCCAGCTCTCGATGCAATCATCTCTCATGGAGCTGATATGGGTATCAAAGAGGCTGTAATAGGAATGGCCCACAGAGGGCGTCTGAATGTGCTTTGCAATACCATGGGGAAAACCTACGAACAGATCTTTAATGAGTTCGAAGGCAATGTAGACATAAGTAATACCATGGGAGATGGAGATGTGAAATACCATATGGGCTACTCCTCCATCTTTACTTCTCCTGCCGGTAATGAAGTGAACATCAAATTGGCACCCAACCCCTCACATTTGGAAGCTGTTGACCCAGTAGTTGAAGGGTTTGTAAGGGCGAAGGGAGACAGCATGTATCATTCGGACTTTAATAAGGTTCTTCCAATCCTGATCCATGGAGATGCGGCTGTTGCAGGACAGGGAATAGTTTATGAAGTAACTCAGATGGCAAAACTCAAGGGTTATTTTACCGGTGGTACCATCCATTTTGTCATCAACAATCAGGTAGGTTTTACAACTGATTTTGAAGATGCCCGCTCAAGCATTTATTGCACCGACGTAGCAAAAATCATTGATGCACCGGTACTACATGTCAATGGAGATGATCCGGAAGCTGTTGTATTCTGCTGCAAGCTTGCAGTTGAGTTCAGGCAAATGTTTCAAAGAGATATTTTCATTGATATGGTGTGCTACCGTCGCCATGGACACAATGAAAGCGATGAGCCCAAGTTTACTCAGCCAAAACTTTACGCTGCCATTGCCAATCACCCAAATCCAAGAGAGATTTATATCAAAAAACTGAGCGAAAAGGGTGATATCGATGCTGACCTGGCGAAAACGATGGACAAGCAGTTCCGTGATTTGCTCCAGGACAGGTTAAACATGGTGAAGCAAAAGGCCATACCCTATACCTATCAAAAACTGGAGCAGGAATGGAAAGAACTTCGTCGCTCAACGCCTGAAGATTTTGATAAATCGCCGGAAACCGGGGTGTCTACAAAAACCATTGAGAAAATTGGAAAAGCACTCACTACTATTCCTAAAGGTTTCCAACCCATCAAGCAAATTGAAAAGCTGATCACCGAGAGAGAAGACATGTTTTTCAAGTCAAAATCCCTCAACTGGGCAGCAGCAGAGTTAGCCGCTTATGGCTCAGTACTGATGGACAATAAGATTGTGAGACTTAGTGGTCAGGATGTACAAAGAGGAACTTTTAGCCACAGGCATGCGGTGCTCAATGATGCAAACAGCAACGAGCCTTACAATAGCCTCAATTTCATTGACCCTAAGCAGGAAAAACTTCATATCTACAATTCCTTGCTTTCTGAATATGGCGTGCTGGGCTTTGAGTTTGGCTATGCCATGGCCAACCCAAATGCATTGGTAATTTGGGAAGCGCAATTCGGAGACTTCGCAAACGGATCACAAACCATGATCGATCAGTTTATTTCCTGCTCAGAAACCAAGTGGCAGAGGATGAACGGCTTGGTTCTTTTACTCCCACATGGTTACGAAGGTCAGGGACCTGAGCATTCCAATGCAAGACCTGAACGCTTTCTGCAATTATGCGCTGACTACAACATGAGCGTGGTGAATATCACTACTCCGGCAAACTTCTTCCATGTACTTCGCCGGCAGCTTACCTGGCCTTTCCGTAAACCTTTGGTAGTGATGTCTCCCAAATCGATGCTTCGACATCCTTTATGTATGTCTCCAATGGCCGATTTCACCAAGGGCCGATTTGAAGAACTGCTTTTAGATGAAAAAGTAAGCTCTAAAAACGCCAAAAAGTTGGTGCTTTGTTCAGGGAAAGTTTATTATGACCTGATCGAACAAAGAGAGCAAAGGAAAGCCAATGATGTAGCTATTGTTCGGCTTGAGCAACTTCATCCTTTCCCTCAAAAAGCGATGGACTCTCTTTTAAACTCGCACAGCAAGGCAAAGTTGATTTGGGCGCAGGAAGAGCCGGAAAACATGGGCTATTGGTCTTACATGTTAAGATACCTACGAAATACAAAAATCGAAGTGGCTGCACGAAAGGCAAGCGCTTCTCCTGCCACAGGTTACTCCAAGGTACACGCCTTTGAAAGCACACAGTTATTTGACAAAGTTTTTAACAGCTAATACTCCCCCCACTAGATTGTATGGCCTTAGAAGTAAAAGTGCCCGTTGTTGGTGAGTCAATCACCGAAGTTACCATTGCAAAATGGCTTAAAAAAGAAGGCGAACAGGTGCAAATGGATGAAGTCCTTTGTGAGCTGGAATCGGACAAAGCAACCTTTGAACTTAATGCAGAAACAGCCGGCGTGCTGCACATTGTAGCAAAAGAAGGAAGCACCGTGGCCATAGGGGCAGTCATCTGTTCACTTGATCAAAACGGTTCCACAACAGGAGCAACAAAGTCTCAGCCCGTTGAAAACGAGGCACCTGCTAAAGCTGCTGCATCCACTCCTACAGGAAAAACCATTGAGCTTAGGGTACCTACAGTCGGGGAGTCAATTTCAGAAGTGACCATAGGCAACTGGGCTAAAAAAGAAGGAGACTTTGTCAAACAGGATGAATTATTGTGTGAAATAGAGTCCGACAAGGCAACATTTGAATTTACGGCTGAGGCAAGTGGCGTTTTACATATTGTCGCTAAAACAGGTACTGTTCTTGAGATCGGTGGCTTGATTTGTAAAATTGAGGTAAGCGATCAAAAACCGGCTTCTTCCCCTACATCTGTGCCAGATAAAGCTCCAATTGCTCAGGCTGCCGCCTCTGAAAAATCCTATGCAGAAGGGCATCCATCGCCTGCTGCTGGTAAGATACTTGCAGATAAAGGCATCAGCCCCCAGCAAGTACAAGGAACAGGGGTGTCGGGAAGGATTACCAAAGAAGACGCTGTTAAGGCACAAAAAACAAGTGCAGCAGCGGCAAGTACTTCGCCTGTTTCTCAGGCACCTGCAGCTGCATCAGGGGACCGAAATCAACGCAGGGAGCGCATGTCTCAATTGCGTAAAACTGTGGCCCGCAGGTTGGTGTCCGTAAAGAACGAAACGGCCATGTTGACCACCTTTAACGAGGCTGACATGAAGCCCATCATGGATATTCGAAAGAAATACAAAGACCAGTTCAAAGAGAAATACGAAGTTGGTCTTGGATTCATGTCCTTTTTCACCAAAGCTGTTTGCATCGCACTTCAGGAATGGCCTGCAGTCAATGCAATGATTGATGGTGATGAAATAGTGTATAATGACTTCTGTGACATTTCAATTGCTGTTTCTGCTCCCAGAGGCCTGGTGGTTCCGGTAGTCCGAAATGCTGAGAGCATGAGTTTCGATGAAATCGAGAAAGAAATTTTGAGACTTGCAGGTAAGGCGAGGGACAACAAGCTAAGCATTGAGGAAATGACCGGTGGAACCTTTACCATTACCAATGGTGGCGTGTTTGGTTCTATGATGTCAACTCCCATCATCAATGCCCCTCAATCCGCCATTTTGGGAATGCACAATATTGTAGAGCGCCCGGTTGCCATCAATGGTCAGGTTGAAATTAGGCCAATGATGTACCTGGCCCTCAGCTACGACCATAGGATTATTGACGGAAGGGAAAGTGTAAGTTTCCTTGTGCGGGTGAAACAGCTTCTCGAGGATCCTACCCGACTTTTGCTAGGCGTATAACTGTTTTTCATTCTCAGAAAGCATCAAGCCCTTGCTGTTGAAGAAGTAAAAAGCATAATGAAATTTTCACATCATTAACATCATCAACTCTTTTACACTTTAATTATGGACTATCAGGTCATTGTGATCGGTTCCGGGCCGGGAGGCTATGTTGCAGCCATTCGTTGTGCGCAGCTGGGTATGAAAACAGCCATAGTAGAACGCTACCCGACTTTAGGTGGCACCTGCCTCAATGTTGGATGCATTCCTTCAAAAGCCTTGTTAGACTCTTCCGAGCATTATCATAATGCAGCCCATACCTTCACAGAGCATGGCATTGACCTCAAAGGCCTTAAGGTTAATCTTACACAGATGATCAGCCGTAAATCAAAAGTGGTCAAAGAAAATGTGGAAGGGATCAAGTATCTGATGAAAAAGAACAAAATCGATGTGCACCATGGTCACGGCAGTTTTGTTGATGAGCATACCATACAAGTAAAGGTTGAGGATGGCAGTTCAAAAAATATCAGCGCTCAGAACATCATTATTGCGACGGGTAGTAAGCCAGCTTCTCTTCCATTTATCACCCTTGATAAAAAAAGAGTAATCACCTCTACTGAAGCACTTGAACTAAAAGAGGTTCCCAAACACATGATCATCATTGGTGGCGGGGTAATTGGGATGGAATTAGGATCCGTTTATGGCAGGCTTGGTGCTAAAATTTCTGTGGTAGAGTTTATGGATGGTATCATCCCCTCGATGGACAAAACCATGGGAAAGGAGTTGCAGAAGTCTTTGGCGAAACTAGGATTTGAGTTCTATCTCAAACACAAGGTCACAGAGGTGAAGGCCAAGGGGCAAGAGGTGAAAGTAGTGGCTGAAAATGCAGAAGGCCAGAAAATTGAACTCACAGGTGATTATGTTCTGGTCTCTATCGGAAGAAGACCTTATACAGATGCCTTAGGTCTTGAAAAAGCCGGACTCAAAACCGATGAAAGAGGTCGAATTACGGTAAATGAAGGCCTACAGACAGAGAAGAAGCACATCTATGCCATTGGAGATGTGATCAAAGGGGCTATGTTGGCACATAAGGCAGAAGAAGAAGGTGTGTTTGTAGCAGAATCCATTGCCGGCCAGCATCCACATATCAATTACTTGCTGATTCCGGGCGTGGTATATACCTGGCCTGAGGTTGCATCTGTTGGGTATACTGAAGAAGAACTCAAAACACAGGGCAGAGCCTACAAAGTTGGATCGTTTCCTTTCAAAGCAAGTGGCAGAGCAAGAGCAAGCATGGATACTGATGGTTTGGTAAAGGTATTAGCTGACAAAAATTCTGACGAGCTTTTAGGTGTTCACATGATCGGACCCCGTACAGCCGATATGATTGCAGAGGCTGTAGTAGCCATGGAGTTCCGTGCCTCAGCAGAGGACATAGCCAGAATGAGCCATGCGCATCCGACATACACGGAAGTATTCAAAGAAGCATGCCTGGCTGCAACTGAAAACAGGGCATTGCACATTTGATTGAGTTTGTGATCAAAAAAAAGGTGGACCGAAATCCACCTTTTTTGTTTCAATTGCTTGAAGATTTAATTATTGAGGGTTTGGGCCTCCACCATTATCTTCTTCAACTATAAGCTCACCACACTCAAGGTTTGCTGAAAGAGAGGTCTCTTCTCCATTTTCGAAATCGGTGTCCTCATCAAACTTTACTACAGAAAGGTCGAGTATATCAATTTGACCATTTGATGCACTGATTTGGCCGCCATCGAGCGATACGAAGAAAGAAAAAACTGGCTCTTCTTCTGTTGAGTTTTCGAGATCGAAGATAAAGGCAAATACGAATGCTTCATTACCTGCTATTTCTCCATCTTCATCAAACGCTATCACATTGTAGTTTCCATCCGGATTCTCACTAGTGATGACAACAGAAATACCTCCTTGAAAAACAATCGATTCGCCATCTTCACCTGACAATAAAGCCTGAAGAATATCGCCTTCGAATGCCAGACCAATGAGAACCGTTGCATCTTCTGGACCGCCCACAACACCTTCAAATGGGTTGAATGCTGATCCAGAACAGAAAACGATATCAAGCTCATAAGTCTCCCCGTCAATAGTGAAGGATCCTCCACCTAAACCTACGCTTCCTACAGAAGCGGTGAAGCCTTGATTAGGTCCGCTAAAAGATGCACCTTCGCTCGGGCGGGCAAAATTACCTCCCTCTGATGGGCCTCCGAAGTTGTTTCCTTCTGAAGGTGTGCCATTAACTGTACCTCCTGAAGGCTGAGAGAAGTTGCCACCATTTGAAGGCTTCACCACCTTGAACTTTGAGAAAGTTCGCATGATCTCTCCTTGAGTCAGCTTTTTTCTTGGGCCAAAGCCGTCTTGCTCCGACTGATTACAGGCTGCCACAAAGAGGACCAAAAACAGCAATACTCCACTAGGGAGTATTGCTATTTTTAGATTCTTAAGTTGATCTAAAATTTTCATGAGATTTTAGGGATTAAAATACCCAGCCTAACCTGAAAGCACCTACGAAGTTGGTACCGATTGTAGTGGTTCCGCCTCTCTCAACTTCTGGAGTTGATGGGGGAGCTGGGGTAAAACCTTCTCTTTCAACCGAAATGTTGGCTAGATTTTGTCTTTGAAAACCCCAACCGATTTCTGTACCAAGATATAGATTCTTAAAAATGTAGAAATCAGCTCCTGCTACAAGGTTTAAGCCAATTCTTGTGTAACCATCTTCACCTCTTCCATTTCTTCCTTTGGTAGTTACTGTCGCAACTGAACTAGAAGTTGGGGAAGCAAGTTGCTCATCAATAGATGTTGTAGATTGAATTGCAAAATCAATTTCAGCTCCCAAATATGGAGAAATGCGGTCCGTTCCTTCAAAATGCTTCTCAATACCCGGCTTGATATTGAAGTTGAAGAGTCTCTCCTTATCTGTCAAAGTAATTTGGGCAGGAGGTGTGGATGTTGAATTAGGATCATTCACTGTCTCTACATCAGATGTGTTATTTGCAAAAATTCCAAATTGAACTCTTACCGCCATGTTATCTGACAAGAAATAACGAGCACGGATATTGTCGATGGCAAAAGGACGACCTGCTGCAAAAGGGCTTGAAGCCTGAACTTCAATGGTCTTGCTTCCAGATACCGCCTTCATTCCATCCTGAGCGATTGATGCAGTAGCAGCTGCTAGCATAACTGCAATAGAAAGAAAAATTTTTTTCATCGTTGTGATAGTTAGTTTAAAGGTTGTTAAAAAAGATAACGCTGCTAGTTATAGACTTTTTAAATACCATGCAATACGAAATTTGCCTTACCCTGCCTAATTTAGGCTGTTTCATGACTTTTGTCAAAGTCTGGACAGAATAAACTTCTGTATGTGGATAATCAAAATGATGGCAAACATTTCATAATGCATTGATTAACTGAACTATATCAAATACAAATGATTTTTAGCTTATCAATTCCCTGAGTCAACCTGCTTTTTATCCCATTTTTAAGGAATTGCTACCTGTTTTTGGCAGAATTCTGATCTGTTTTGTCTGTCAGCCTTTTCTGCAACTCAAAAAATTCATCCCTTAACCTTGCTGCTTCCATAAAGTCAAGCTCTTTGGCTGCCTGCTCCATTCGTTTCTTTGTCTCCTTGATTAATTTCTCCAGTTGGTTCTCGTTCAAGTATTCCATCACCGGGTCAGCAGCAATAGAAGTAGTACTATCTGGTTCTACATAAGCCATAGCACCGGTGCCTTTTAGTGATTGTTCAAGCACATTATCCTTGCTGCTTTTGACCGTAATTGGAGTGATATGATGCTCTTTATTAAAGTTCTCTTGTATCAGCCTCCTTCGGTTTGTCTCATCTATCGCCTGCTGCATGGACTCCGTAACCTGGTCAGCATACATGATGACTCTGCCGTTGCTATTACGGGCAGCCCTCCCAATCGTCTGGATTAGGGACCTTTGGTTTCTTAAAAAACCTTCTTTATCGGCATCCATGATCGCAACCAAGGAGACTTCCGGAAGGTCAAGGCCTTCCCTTAACAGGTTCACACCTACCAATACATCAAAAACTCCTAACCTTAGCTCCCTTAAAATTTCAACCCGATCAAGAGATTTCACTTCAGAGTGAATATACCTGGTATTGATACCTAGTTTGCTCAGGTACTTGGATAACTCTTCTGCCATGCGTTTGGTAAGAGTTGTGATCAGAACTCTTTCCTTACGCTTAATATTGTCCTGGATCTCCTCAATAAGGTCATCCACCTGATTCTTGCTGCTTCGTACATCAATTTTGGGGTCCAGCAAGCCGGTAGGTCTAATCAACTGCTCTACAACTACACCATCACTCCGTCGCAATTCATACTCAGCGGGAGTAGCACTTACAAAGATCACCTGACCCATTTTATCTTCAAACTCATTGAAATTAAGCGGACGGTTATCCAATGCGGATGGTAAGCGGAATCCATAGTCGACCAAGTTTTCCTTTCTGCTTCGGTCACCGCCCCACATACCCCTGACCTGTGGGATGGTCACATGGCTTTCGTCAATCACCATCAGAAAATCATCCGGAAAATAGTCAATAAGGCAAAAGGGACGTTGACCCGGGCTCCGTCGGTCAAAATACCTGGAATAGTTCTCTATCCCATTGCAATAGCCCAGCTCCCGCATCATTTCCAAATCAAATTCTGTGCGTTCCTGAACTCTCTTGGCCTCCATAAACCTTCGCTCTGCCTCAAAAAACTTCACCTGCTGCACGAGGTCATCTTGTATCTCCCTGACCGCACGATTGAGGGATTCCTTTCCGGTGACAAACAAATTGGCTGGAAACACGGAGATCAGCTTCTCCTCCCGGATCTTCTTTGAACTAACTGGATCAATCACCCAGATCGCCTCCAGTTGATCATCGAAAAACATAAACCGATAAGCAAAATCTGCATAGGCTGGAAACACATCTACTGTATCTCCTTTGACTCTGAAAGTACCTCGCTTAAATTCAACCTCTGTCCGACTATACAGAATATTGACAAGAGAAAACAAAAAGGCAGATCGAGGCAATACATCCCCCACTGTTAGCCTTAAGACACTTTTTTCAAACTCATCCGGATTACCAATACCATAAATACACGATACAGAAGCCACTACGATGATGTCTCTTCGCCCAGTAACAAGCTGCGAGGTGGTATGCAGCCTCAGCTTTTCAATCTCTTCATTGATGGAGAGGTCTTTTTCAATGTAGGTATTGGATGTAGGGATATACGCCTCTGGTTGGTAATAATCATAGTAAGAGATGAAATACTCGACTGCATTTTCGGGGAAAAACAGCTTGAATTCACTATACAACTGGGCGGCTAAGGTCTTATTGTGACTTAAAACCAATGTTGGCTTATTCAGCCCGGCAATGACATTGGCGATGGTAAATGTCTTTCCAGAGCCTGTCACCCCCAAAAGAGTTTGAGAAGGATCACCTCGTTGAATACCCTCCAGCAGCTCTTTAATCGCTCTGGGCTGGTCTCCGGCAGGTTGGTAATTTGAAGTCAGCTTAAATGACATGTCTTCGTAAAATTTTCATTCAGCCTGTTGCCAGATCTTCCAGCTTAAAAGTGCCTGTTTCTCCAACATTTCATGGCCATTTTTAATCCGGGCTCCCTTTGCTTCAGCCAATTGTAAAAAAAGTGTTTTCTCCGGATTATAAATCAAGTCATACACTTTATGCGTTGAATTGATCCCATCAAAAGGAAAAGGTGGGCACTCCTTAACTTTTGGATACATTCCCAACGGAGTGGTATTGATGATTAAAGAAGCCTTTTCTACAAGTCTCTTCTGAAGGTGAGCATACTCTATGGTCTCTTTGGAAACTCCTCTGTTTACGATGGAGTATGTATAGTCCATTTGATTGAGGGCCCATTGCACCGCTTTGGAGGCTCCTCCGTTACCCAAAACCAATGCAAATCCCATTTCCGGTAGATCCCACTCTTTAAGTGTGTCGAGAAACGCAGGGCCGTCTGTATTGTAACCTTTCAATTGCAACCCGGTACCTACCTTAATGACATTTACAGCAGCTATGCTTTGAGCAATGGGGTCTAGTTGATGGAGAAAAGGCATCACGGCTTCCTTATAAGGCAAGGTGACATTAAGTCCTGAATACTGGCTTATGGAAGTGCTGAAAAACCTTTTCAATTCCTCTCCGTCTTTGATTTCAATAGAGGAGTACGAGTGGTTACTCAGGCCTCGCTCGATAAAAAACTGTCTGAAAAATGCCGGTGAAAAGCTATGATCTAGAGATAAACCAATCAATCCATAGGCAGACATAGGCGCATTTCAACCAACTGACTGACGGCGGGAAGCCAAATACTCAATGACCAGAACCAATGCCAGGCCTACGATCAAAAAGATTAATGAAAGCAACCACTTTGGGTTTTGCCCGGTAGCTTCCTGAAATACCCAGGGCATCAGATTTTGTTCTACCAGTGGCTTTACTTCTCCATGCCTGTCGATATAGGTTTCAAGGACTTGTTTCCAGGGCCATACTTTATAAAGTGATCCTACCATGAATCCAGCCAGCAGGCTTACCGTCAAATCATGGTATCGCTTTAAGAGATAGCTCAGCAGATGCGCAAATGACAACAAACCGACAACACAGCCGGATGCAAACGTGATAATCACCGGTAGATTGAAGGCTTGAAGCGATTGAAGAATAAACTCATACTTAACCATCAAAACCAAGATGAAACTACCCGAGATGCCCGGTAATATCATGGCACAGATGGCGATTGCACCGGAAATAAAAATAAACCAATAGGCCTCAGGTGTCTCGGCAGGTGTTGCTCTGGTTATTAAAAATGCGATCAGAGCACCTATGATGGCGGAGACCCAAACCATGATCAGAGACTTGTTCTTCACCTCTTTGAATACCAGTACAGTAGATGCGATGATGAGTCCAAAGAAAAAGGACCAGATAACAATAGGCTCATTTTTCAGTAAATACAAGATGAGTTTGCTCAAACTAAGAATACTGGTACCTATACCAGCCAGAAGAACAAGTAAAAAAGTACCGTTCACATGAGCCCAAAGTTCTGTGAGCTTAAACTGGAAAAGAAGCCTGAGCGCCCTTCCATCAAAAGACTTGATGCTATCCAGAAGAGTTTGATAAATTCCAGAAATAAATGCGATTGTACCGCCACTTACACCGGGCACGACATCCGCCGCACCCATAGCGAGCCCCTTGCTGTACAGCAAAAGGTAATCTTTGAGTTTACCTTTCATCTTTTATTGTGCCTGTTGTAGGAAAAATGAAAAGGTATCCCCTCTCAATCCTAATCGAATGGTTTCTAAAGGGATGATTTCATTTGGTGCAATATTCCCAAGGTTAACATTCGTTCCCAAAAGTTTAATAAACCACACCTGCTGGGCTTTCTGAGGTGCTTCCCAAATAATTTTCTCAAATGGGATTTTCGTTAAAATCTCCTCTACCAAACCTTGCCTTACCTCTCCTGAGTCACGGAAAAGGCCCACATTGCCTCCTTCTCTTGCTTCACCAATCACTTTCCAGGAGCCTGCATCCAGCTCTTTCTGCATTTGTTCGATCCATTTGTAAGGAGGTATGATTTTGGCAGCATCTTTTGATCCTACTTCAGAAAGGACTGTCAAATGCTTTGACATGCGTTCAATATAACCGCACTTTTCATCATGCGGAAGTTCTATCGAGCCATCTGAAACTTCGACGAACTGCATTCCATACGAGTCAAGTACTCTTAAATAGTCTTCAAACTGGTTGCGAATGATAAAGGCTTCAAACAATGTACCTCCAAAATAAACCGGTACTCCTGCCTCTTTATAAATGGCAAGTTTCTCTCTCAATGGCTTTGTAACAAATGAGGTGGCCCAGCCCAACTTTACGATATCGACGAAGTCGGAGCACATTTCCATAAAATCTTCAGTTTCTCTAGTGCCCAAGCCTTTATCCATGGCCATGGTGAAACCAAAATCCCTTGGCTTTGTGGTACGCTCAGGGATTTGCTCAAGGTTATAATTCATAAAGGAGTGTTATTCTCTGTATTGATTAATGATGCCAAGCAATGCCTTGTTCGCTTCCAGTCCGGGGAAAAAATCAAACAGAATGCTATGCTTATCAAAATTCAAAAGTAAGGCATTTTCGAGGTACTGGAAAGCCTGTTTGTACTTTCCTTCCATTAACAGATATGCTGCTGCCCGATACATGATTTCCACATTGTCAGGAAGCTCATCCAGGCCGGAAAGGATTACCAGCGTTGCTTTTTCCAAATCGCCCTGCTCATGATAAAGTCTTGACCATTGGATCCAAAGGTCAGGATTGGAAGGGTTGATGTGACAACACTCTTCGTAGGCTTCTATGCTCGAAATGACATTGCCCACCTGTGCTTCAGACTGGGCGAGTGCAAGCCAAAAAACTTCATTCTTATCGTCTAGAGCAATTGCTTTCCTGAAAAAGTGAAGGGCTTCAAAGTGCTTACTTTGGGCAAACAAACACATCCCTTGTCCAAACCAACCATATTCATGCTCAGGGTCTACCCTTGTTGCTTTGCGGTAGTACGACATAGACTTTTCAAACTGATCGAGTTTTTCAAAAGCTGCCCCGATACAACAGAATAGCTCCACGTCATCATTCAGTTGTTTTTCGGCAACCAGATATGCTTCTATTGCTGCTTCATACTGCTCAAGATTCATCAACATATTGCCTAATGAAAAAAAGGCATCCTGAAACTCCGGGTCAATAAAACTGGCGTATTCATAGGCATTCTTAGCCTCAGTAAATTGTTCCAATCGCTCATGGACCATCCCAAGGTAATACCAGGCATTAGATGAATAAGGGTCTTTATTTGTATGAGCCTCGAAGTAAGGTAAGTGATCGCTAAGTTGGTCATTGATCTCCAAAAGCAATATGAGCTCCTGGGCGGCACTAAAGTGCTCCGGATTGATCTCAATGCATCGCTTGAAGCAATCCACTGCTTTCTGCTGTTTGCCAATGTTTTGATAGGCGACCCCAAGAGCAAAAAACAGCATGTCATCCTCCAAACCGCTCTGAAGCGACGATTCATAAATTTCTATGGCCTCCTGATACAAGCCTTGCTGCTGTAAAATATCACCACGCAAAATGGCTATCTCAGGCTCAGCGCCCTGCAAATGTTCAATTTCTTCAAAAGCCTCAGAGGCAGCTTCTGTTTGCTGGGTGGTAATCAGAAGTTTGACCTTTTCAACCTTAAGATCTATTGAAAAAGGGTATTGCTCAATGGCTGCATAGCAAGCCTGCAAGGCCTTTTTGAACTTTGAAGCCTCGACATAGTAACGTATGATTCCTTCGAAAGCATGCAAATCGAAAAAACCTATGTTGCCACCGGCACTCATTTGTTCAAATTTCCGAACCTCATCGTGGAAGTTTTCGGTATTGTCAGAGGAATGAGGCATAATCACTAGCCAAAGGCCTGTTTGGTTTCTCTAAGTTAAAAAAATAAAAATGGTAAACACGCTTTGGTTCTGAATGAAAAAACAAAATCAATGCGATTTATTATCAACAAGTGAAGTAAAAACAAAGTTTAGGGTGTCTTCAAAGGAGTAATACTGTAAGCCTAACTCTCTTACGGCCTTATTACCTGAAAATTTATAGTGCCCTCCTGATATTTTTGCTGTTTCTTTTGTGATGAGTGGATCAGATTTAAAGAGCCATGAGCGAATCCACTCCACTCTCCATAAAATTCCGCTAAGAAACTTACCTAAAGGATAGCGTGGTGGTCTTTTGTTAAGCTTGAGCGCCAAGGCTTCAAGTAGCTCTTTATACTCCATTTGCCTGGAGCTCAATATATACCTGCCAGTGCTTTTCTTCTGTAAGCATAAGTCAACTGCTTTGGCAATATCTCTGACATCCACCAAGTTTACCACCCCTCTGGGATAAAAGGGCAATTCCTTTAACACATAACCAATCAGCCTGCCGCTGCTACGCTTGATATCTGTTGGGGCAATCACAATGGATGGACATAAAATACTTGCCTTAAGTCCTTCTGCAGTAGCCCGGAAAACCTCCAACTCTGCCCAATACTTGGTGCAGGCGTAGTAGCTGTTGTCCTCGCTTTCTTCCCATTGTTGCTCTTCATTGATCTCTAAAATACCCGGGGATCGCCCAAGAGCAGCGACCGAACTGATATGAATTAACTGCTTATCGGCAAACCCGGAAATAGCGTGACATACATTTGCCGTGCCTTTGACATTGGCCTCAAACAGTTGGCTTTTCACATGGGGAGAAAATGAAACCATGCCTGCGCAATGAACCACAGCATCGACCTCTTCAATCAGTTTTCTTAGTGTTGTAACATCACTTAGTTCAAGGTGTTTGACATTTAGCTGATCCTTAATGTCACTAAGCAAACTCAAGTCTGCTCCAGGCCGAACGGCTGCAACTACATGATGGCCTAAATGTACGAGATGCTGGGAAATGCAGCTGCCCAGCAGGCCATTGGCACCGGTAATCAGTACCTTCATAGGCTGCTGTTAAGTAATTTCAGCTTTCTCAACTTGTCCATATACTTGGATCGTCCCAGCGTTTCCTGAAGTGCAATGAGGTGCTTTTCTGCATGGCAATCTGAGCCAACAAAGTCGACCATTTGCTGATCAATCAGCCACTCCGCCATTTTACGTGCTTCAACAGAATAATATCCTGAGATAGAATTCAGATTGAGTTGAAAAAACACACCTGCATTTTTAAGCTCTTCTAGTTTTTCTACTCGCCGGTGGAAGAACATATACCTCTCAGGATGTGCCAAGACAGGTTTGAAGCCCTTCAAGTGAAGCTGAAATATGAAATCCTTAAGCAAGCCCGGTTCGTTCATAAAGCTGAGCTCAAACAACAGGTATCGATCTCCGAAACTGAGAAGTTCCTCCCCTTTCATCAGCATTTCGTACAGACCTTCATCTAAATAATACTCTGCCGAAGCCTCTATTGTAAAGTCTAAATTCTGCTTGCTGATCTCTTTCCGTACAGCCGAGAGGCATTTCCTGATGATATCTGGTGTGTTTTTGTAAAAGTCATGCATCACATGAGGGCTTGTGATGGCTTTTTTTATTCCCAAACTGCTTAATCCTTTGATCAGGGTAATACTCTCTTCGATGGTTTGGGCTCCGTCATCTATTCCGGGAAGCAAATGACTGTGTAGGTCTATGCTGACAGGGTACTGAAGCGTTTGCTCATCAACAGATTTAAAAGCTGACTTTCGGAAAAAAGGACGCATCAGGAGCCGAAAAACTTTTGTAAAAAGCTTTTTTTCTCGTCTTCATAATAGCCATAGCCAAAAGATCGGCTATTTCCATAGCCATATCTCCTGATTGGACCTGAAGCATTAAGAACCACCGTTAGGTGATCCAGTGCAAATGTTTGCTTTATCCGGTTGATGTTTTTGCAAAATTCTTTCTTTGAAAAGCCCGAACGGAGCACGTAGATGGGTAAATCGGCCTTTTTCATAAGCATAACTGCATCAGCAACTATGCCAACAGGTGGGGTATCTACGATCACCACATCGTATTGCTTACTTAAGTCTTTCAGTATTTTGTCAAAGTTTTCATTGAGCATCAGCTCTGCAGGATTGGGAGGAATGGGACCCGCCGTGATAAAATCCAACCCTTTGATAGGGCTTTTGTGAATGCATGAATCTAATTTGGCTTTACCAATCAGCAAGTTGCTCATACCCGAGTCATTCGGCGTTTCGAACGCTAGATGCAATTTGGGCTTGCGCAAATCCAGATCCAGAATGACTACTTTCTGATCAGTAAGTGCAATAATCCCCCCTAGATTAACAGCCACAAAGGTTTTTCCCTCGCCGCTAATCGTTGAAGTAACAGAAATGAGTTTGCCGGATTTTTTCTGAATGATAAAATCCATATTGGTCCTGATCGACCGAAAAGCTTCAGAGATCTGTGATTTAGGGTTTTCACCAATGACCAATTTTGAAAACTCCATTTTGCCTTTGACATACTGAGGCACCGAACCCAAAACAGGAGCTGAAATCAGTCGCTCGACTTCATTCTGGCTGGTAATTTTATTGCTTAACAAATACGAAATCACCAGAAACATAAGGCTCAACGCAAATCCTCCCGCCATTGCTCCCCCATAAACAAGACCACGCCTGGGTGAAACGGGATAATCTGGAATGGCTGCCTGACTGAGAACCCTGAAATCTGGAATTGTACCTGACTTATTTATGCCATACTGGGCTTTACGATCCATCATGAGCAGGTAGAACTTTTCATACAGATCGCTATGCCTTTTCAGTCGGGTGTATTCTGCTTCCTTCTGAGGCAGGTTTCTCAACTCCTGCTCATACTGGGCTACCCTTTGATCGATGCTGTTGATCTTTCGCTGAAAGGACTGAATTTCTTTATCGATCAGACGTACCAGGTTCTTTTCCAGGCTTTCCATCCTCCTTTTGATGTTTTGCATAGCCATAGTATTCTCTTTTCTCGAGACAGAAATACGACTGTACTTTGACTTTTGCTGATTGTACTCTTCTATAAACTTCTGAAGGGATGAATTGCTGACATAACTGATATCGGGTATAAAATCAACACCGGGTTCATTTGAAGCCAGGCTTTTCTTGAAGGTGTCCAAACTTTGCAAATCGGTCCTTAATGCAAATTTCTCCGACTCCAGCGAAGAAATCTGATCAATGGTGTTTTCAAGACCACGCTCAGATTTCACCTGTTTGTTTTCTCTGATAAACTTTTCGATACGCTCTTCAGCAATCATGAGGCTGTCATCAGTAATACTTAGCTGGTAGTTGAGAAACTCTATGGTTTGATCTGCAGCCAGATTTTTTGAGTTGACGGTTTCAAGTAAATAGACTGAGTCAATAGCATCGACAATGTCTTTGGCCTTAAATCGGTTGAAATCATGGAATGAAACCCTAATTGTTCGTGCATTGGGGTTGATGACAATAGCTTGCAGGGAAGATGCCAGATAGTTGAGGAGTGCTGAGTTGCTATTTACTCTGAAGTAAAAAGTTCCGGGAACCTGTCCATCCTTAAAATGATTGGTAACAGTTAGCCTTGCTTTAAGCTCCTGGGTTTCAATGTGATCGCCTGATTTTCCTTTTAAACTAAGCTCCTTGCCTTCCGGAGAGGGATAGCTTAAAACAAAACTACTGTCAGCGGCTAGTTTCAGACTTATATTTTTATCAAATAGATTGTTGGATAAGTCTGTGATCTGAATGTCAAAGGGGCTTGACTTGTACTTCTCTTCCGATAGTATTTTGCCCTGATAAAAGTAACTAACCCTCAGCTCAGGCTTTTTTATTACCTGATCATAAATGACATTAGACTGTATAAGCTCCAACTCTCCTGCCAGATTTGCTCCTGGGTCTCCATAAGCATCGAAACCACCAAACCCAAATATGTTTGACTCTTTCTTGACGTCAAGCTTGAGCAATGATGATGACTCATATAAGGGGGGGGTGTATCGGAGGTAAAGCCAGGCTGCAACTCCGGAAAGCATCAGTATAACAGCAACTACTGGAATCGATTTAAAAAAAACAGAGCGTAGCTTCTCGGGATCGAAATCGCCTGAAACATCCGTTTTGATTGTAAAATCCCTCTTGACCCTACCTCCTACAGATCGATGTTGGTTGATCCACTCTTTTTCTTCCTGACTTAGCATCTCCTAGAGTCTTCCAAATACAATCACCAAGGTAATCAGGTTGACAAACACACCGAGCAAGGGCAAAATATCCCCGGTGATTCTCAAAGCCGTCCTGTCAACCGGTTCAATGTAAATGATGTCGTTTGGTTGAAGCTTGAGATGTGACTTTTTCATACCCTCAATGGTGCTCAAGTCAATTAATTGAACCGATGGATTTTTTAAATCCCCCCTGATCAATCGTATGCTTTTTACTCTGCCAAAGTCATTGGGGCCACCGCTTAATGCGAGCACTTCGATGAGGTTCATGTTTTCAAACGTGAGAGGGATCACGGAATTTCTGGTTGCACCTAAAACAATCACTCTTCTGCTGTTTATTCGGGTGATCACAAAAGGGTCAGTATAAAACTGAAGATAGGCTTTAGCCAACATGCTATCTACCTGATAAATGGCTAAGCCGGCTAGTTTTTGTTTGCCAATCAAAGGCAAAACGGCAAAGCCATCTGGTCTGATGACATAACTGGGGCGAAAATCCTGCTGCATCATCTGAGCTGCCTGTTGAAACTCAGGATCAGCAGCCGGGTCAATGATGCGCTCTCCCTTATTGGTGTATACATCAAACAGGATCACATCACCCGGTATGAGGCGGTAGTTTTGTTCGGCTTCTTTTAAAGCTGTAATAAAAGCCTCTTCATTTACCGGACCTTCAGTCCTGAACATGATGCTTTGCCGATAGGTGTTACACGAGGCAAAGAAGAATAAGCAGGCAATTATAAAATAGCCCCTAAATCCTTTAAAACCTCCTTTTCTCATATCAAGGACCATTTGCTGACAAACTCTTTAAAACTTGGTAGTTCCTGATCTTTCTCTGATACAAGCGGTTCTTTAATGCCCCAATCGATGTTCAGGTCAGGGTCGTTCCAGCGAATACCACTTTCTGCCTGTTTGTTATAATTATTGGTGCATTTGTAGTAAAAAATACTGTCTTCCAACGCCACAAAGCCATGAGCAAAGCCTTCTGGCACCCAAAGAAGATTATTCTTTTCAGATGAAAGCAAAACCTTTTCATGCTGACCAAATGTTGCTGAGCCTGGTCTGAGGTCAACGACAACATCCAATACTTTCCCGGTCATCACTTTGACCAATTTGCCTTGTTCATAAGGAGGGAGCTGCAAATGCAAGCCCCTGATCACTCCCTTTTTTGAGAAGGATTGGTTGTCTTGAGGAAACTGAGTAGGAAGGTCCAGCTTTTCGAACACTTTATCGTTAAACAACTCGAAGAAGTAACCCCTCTCATCCGCAAAAACCCTTGGTTGTACTTCAACTAGCCCCGCAATTGCGGTTGGAATAATCTGCATGTACTGAATGTTTCGCTGGTAAAAGTAACATTATGCATGCAATTGACAGCCATTTAACTCATGGCTAACTTTTTAATAACTTTAGTGTAAGCCTTAAAAACGATCTGCTCATCAAATTTTGCCTCAGCAATTTCCCGGCTCTGCCTTGCCATTTCCCTGAGTTCATCAGGTGTCTTCGAGGCCATTTCTTCCATGGCAGCGACTACGTGTTTGGTGCTGTAGGGTTCACAAAGAAGTCCGTTCTTCCCCTTTTGTACCACTTCACGACAACCCGGCACATCAGTGGTGATGATAGGTCTCGCAAATGCTGCTGCTTCCAAGAGGGATCTTGGTGTCCCTTCCCGATAGCTAGGCAAAACTACGATATGAGCCTCATTCATGCTTTGCTCAATACGATCTGTCGGGTCTTTCCAAATCAAAGCTCCGCTCGCCTCCCACTTTTTCAATGTCTCAAAAGGAATACCTGCTTTGCTATCAAAATCTGTAAAACCCTGAAGTACAAACTCATGTGTATAGCCTTTAGCCTTCATTTCCATGGCTGCCTCAGCAAAATGATGAGCTCCTTTATCATAAAGGATGCGGCTGGCCATCAAAAACCGGTAAGGAGGCCCGGGCGGCAAGGGTAAAGGACGGAGTTTTTCCAGATTAATGCCGGAGCCGGGAAGCAAACTGCATTTGGATGGGTTTACCAGCTTCTTCGATTGGAACAATCGTAGATCATCTTCATTTTGAAAAAAAACATGTTTTGTAAACCGAAGAGAAAAGCGATAAAGCCATTGTGCAAGCATGGAACTTAATCGCTGGTGAAGGAATACCGTGCCTAAACCTGAGATGTTTGAAACCGCCGGCAATCCCAAAGTAGCGGCTGCGAGAGTGCCATAAATATTGGGCTTGATGGTGTAGTGAAGAAGCAGCTCAGGTTTATAGGCTTTGTAGATCGATCTAAGTCTAAGGAACAAAGCCAAATCGTTGGTGACAGAAGTCCCCTTGTTGTCCATTTTGCAGGACACATACTGACAGCCTGGCTTAATCAATCGCTCACTGTATCCATCTTCAGGTGCAATGGCCAACACTTCATGCCCCTGTGCAATCAGGTAGTCAATGAGGCCCATTCTGAAGTTCCAGATGTTCCAGGAAGTATTGATGACAATGGCGATACGCATCCGGGGCGAATTACGTTGTTCTTTGAACAGAGGACAAAACTTCCTATTTTTTTGCAACTTCGCCGCCTATTTTAGAACAGGTATAACAGATGGGTACAATGATCCAAACAGCAAAAAGGCCGGAAACGGCCATCCTGATCACGGTGATCAGGAAAAACAGCTCTTTGGAACAAGCCGCAGACTATTTGACTGAGCTTGAGTTTCTGGCTACAACAGCTGGCATTGTTTGCAAAAACAGGTTTATACAGCGATTGGAGCACCCTGACATTGCTACCTTCATTGGTACCGGAAAACTAGAAGAAGTAAAAGCCTACATTACAGAAGAGCACATTGACCTGGCCATCTTCGATGATGATCTTTCTCCTTCGCAGGTACGCAATCTTGAAAAAGAATTGAAAGTGGTGATCTATGACCGCAGCCTTCTCATTCTGGATATATTTTTACTCAGAGCCAAAACAGCACAGGCCCGGACGCAGGTAGAGTTAGCCCGCTACCAATATCTTTTACCAAGATTAAGAGGTATGTGGACACACTTGGAAAGGCAGAGAGGTGGTACAGGAACAAGAGGTGGTGCCGGTGAAAAAGAAATCGAAACTGACCGCAGAATTGTCAAAGAAAGTATCCGGCTTCTTAAGGAGCGTTTGGATAAAATCGATAAGCAAAGCATCACCCAAAGAAAAAACAGGGATAAAGTCGTGAGGGTGGCATTAGTCGGCTATACCAATGTGGGTAAAAGCACCTTGATGAACGTGTTGTCAAAAGCAGATGTATTTGCTGAAAACAAGCTCTTTGCGACGGTCGATTCCACCGTGAGAAAAGTAGTACTTCAGGGAATTCCTTTTTTACTGACAGATACGGTTGGTTTTATCCGAAAACTACCTCATAGCCTGATCGAGTGCTTCAAATCAACACTGGATGAGGTAAGAGAGGCAGATGTTTTGCTACATGTAGTTGACCTTTCGCATCCGTCTTTTGAAGACCATATCGAAGTGGTTCATCAAACCCTGACAGAGATCGGGGCTGGTGATAAGCCGATTCTTCTGGTGTTTAACAAGATCGATTCGTACATCGAGGAAAACGAGGACACTGATGTTTCTCCACTTGAGTTGCTCAAAAACTCTTATCTGAACAATCCTGCAAAAAGCCTCGTGTTCATTTCTGCAAAAGAAAAAACAAACCTTCAGGAGTTAAGGCAAAAGATGGTGGAGTTGATTTATCCCAGACACATGGAAATTTATCCAAACTACGTTTGGCCTGAGGGTTTTGCCAGCTTTGGTGAAAAGCCCTAGTTTTGCGTTTCAAAAAAAATTTGGTCTCATAGTTCAACGGATAGAATAGAAGTTTCCTAAACTTTAGATCCAAGTTCGATTCTTGGTGAGACCACAAAAAAGCCCTCTTTCGGGCTTTTTTTATTTGTAAGAATGAGTGCTCTTCGTCGAGATCAATTGGTTGAAAAAAATTCTCTAAACAATTGGCATTCAGTATTGTTATATCGAAAAAACTGTATGTCACGCTACTCCGTTCTTATCGCAACTGTTTATCTTCTGGTTTACACCTTTTTACCATTTAGTCCGCTTTCCAAAGGCTTGTTTATCCTCATGTTTTCATTGTCTCCTTTAGTTGTGATCTACATGGTTTACAATGTGTTAAAATTCGGAAAATCACCAAGCCAGACATTTGATGATCAGTTTTATACTGACGCCGACTTCAAACCGGACAAATAGAAACATCAACGTTAAAATCACTAGATTTCAGGCTTTGCACGACACGCATGCCTGAAGCCATCACATTTGATTTAGAGTCATTCCCTCTGGGTAGCAAAGGAAGTTTGGTCATCAATTTAGCCATGCTTGCTTCCCGAACACCCATTGAAATACCCCTTTTTATCTTTCGGGGAGCACAAGAGGGGCCTGTTGTCCTTCTCATGGCCGGTATGCATGGTGATGAAGTAAATGGTACCGAAATCATCCGTCGTCTGATCAATGAAAACCTGATCAACCTCGAAAAAGGTGCGGTGATCGCTTTGCCTTTATTAAACATCTACGGCTTTATCAATTTTGCCAGGTATGTCCCTGACGGTAAAGATGTTAATCGCTCATTTCCTGGTACATCTCTTGGCTCTCTTGCGAGCAGAATGGCTCATTTTGTCACTCATCAGGTGCTTCCTAAAATAGATTTCGGGATTGATTTTCACACCGGTGGAGGAATGATTTACAATTACCCCCAGATCCGATGTGTTTTTGACAATCCCCTCAATCTTGATTTGGCCAATGCCTTTCACCCACCAATGATTATCAATGCCTCTTTACGTGAAAAATCTTTGAGAGAACAGGCTACCAAAGCAGGCAAAACCATCCTGGTGTATGAAGCAGGTGAGTCAATGCGTTTTGACGAGTATTCGATCGAGGAAGGTATCAATGGCACCCTACGTTTTTTATCCCATTTGGGTCTCATCAGCCCGATAGCCTCTGTTCCTGCTAAAAAACCCATTCTCATTCATCAGGACAACTGGATCAGAGCGCTTCAATCTGGATTTTTTCATCCTACCACCAAGCCCGGTGACCCACTTCACAAAGGCCAACTCATAGGCTACCTAAGTGACCCTGATGGATCCGATAAGGACGATGTTTTTTCACCTTATGAAGGATATGTCATCTCGGTGAACCATATGCCTGTAGTCAATGTAGGCGATGCGTTGGTGCATATTGGTAAAAGTGTCTGATCATGCTGAAAATCAAGTTTTTTAAATACGAAGGCACAGGCAATGACTTCATCATGATTCATGATCCTGAAAAGGACATCGAAAAAAAGCTAACAGAAAAAACCATCGCTTATTGGTGTCATCGTCGATTTGGGATTGGCGCAGATGGATTGATCCTGATCCAACCCGAGTCAGGGTTTGACTTTCGAATGGTCTACTTCAATGCAGACGGCAGACAAAGCAGTATGTGTGGGAACGGAGGGCGCTGCGCTGCCTACTTTGCCCAAAAGTTGGGTATTTGCGGGGATCATGTGCGATTTGTTGCTATTGACGGACCTCATGCTGCCGAAATTGAGGCTGAACAGGTTCATCTGGGTATGATCGATGTTCATGAAATCCAAATACAACCACAAGGACACATCGAACTTAATACCGGCTCCCCCCATCTGATTGTTTGGTCTGATCAGTTGGACCAACTAGATGTTGAATCTGAGGGCAGAACGATCAGGTATTCAGCACCTTATCAAAAAGAAGGCATTAATGTGAACTTTTCAGAAGCCTGTGGAGCAAATGAGCTGAAAATCCGCACCTACGAACGAGGTGTGGAAGCAGAAACACTTTCTTGTGGCACCGGCGTAACGGCTGCTGCCATTGCAGCAGCCGTTTCCAAAGGTTATACCTCTCCTGTAAACATCAAAACACCGGGAGGGGAGTTACAAATCTCATTTGAAAGGCAGGGAAATAGCTTCACCTCAATCGTTTTGAAAGGGCCTGTGAAAGAAGTCTACAGTGGCGAGATCATGCCTGATTGGCAGAGATCTTAGGCTCTATTCCTGACGCTTGTGCTGAACCCTGCCTTTGGCAAGATGGTTGCAGTTTAAAATCGGCTCTGCCTCAATGCTATTTTTTCAAGTGCATTGTGCTTATTCCATTAATTTTAAGCCCTCATCCTTTCCTACCTGCATCAGCATGTTTGAATTCATCAATAAAGCCCTCGCCTCAGTATTTGGCAGCAAATCAGAGCGTGATATCAAAGAAATATTGCCCTATGTCACCCAAACCAATACAGAATGGCAACGGCTGACAAAACTTAGTGCCGATCAGCTGCGTGCTGAGACTTTCAGCTTAAAGGAAAAGATTAAAGCCGGGCTTCAGGACATTCATCAACAACTCGCTGACCTTGAAAAGCAAGCTGAAAATCCAGAGATAGACCTCAACGAAAAGGAAAAATTATTTGGCCAAATTGACCTTCTTCAAAAGGAGAAACTTACAATTATTGAAAGCTTACTCCTTGACATGCTGCCAGTTGCTTTTGCGATCGTCAAAGAAACCGCCCGACGTTTCAAGGAAAATGACAGCATCAGGGTAAAAGCCCTTGATTATGACAGGGCATTGGCCTTAACCCGTGACCATATTAGCATCGAAGGTGATGAGGCGGTCTGGAAAAACAGATGGGGAGCGGCTGGAAATGAAATCACCTGGGACATGGTACACTACGATGTGCAGCTCATTGGTGGAGTTGCCCTTCACAAAGGTAAAATTGCGGAGATGGCTACGGGAGAGGGTAAAACGCTGGTTGCGACTTTACCTGCTTTTTTAAATGCCTTGGCGGGTGAAGGAGTTCATATCGTGACGGTAAATGACTACCTGGCCAAACGTGACTCGGAATGGATGGGGCCGATTTATGAGTTTCATGGTCTCAAAGTGGATTGCATTGACAAACATGAACCCAATAGCGATCGCAGGAAACAGGCCTATCAGGCAGATATAACTTTTGGAACAAACAATGAATTTGGTTTTGACTACCTGAGAGACAATGGAGCCCGATCGCCGGAAGAATTGGTGCAGCGAAAGCATCATTTTGCAATGGTTGATGAGGTTGACTCCGTGCTTATCGATGATGCCCGAACCCCTCTGATCATTTCTGGTCCGGTGCCAAGGGGTGATCGGCATGAGTTCCAGGAACTCAAACCCCGTGTTTTTAAACTTGTTGAAGAGCAAAAAAAGCTGGTGAGTGAATTCCTCATTCAAGCCAAAAAAGACATTCAGGCAGGCAATGAAAAAGAAGGAGGTCTGGCCCTTTTCCGTGCACACCGAGGCTTACCCAAGTACAAGCCTCTCATCAAGTTTCTAAGTGAAACTGGGATGAAAGCCCTGCTTCAAAAAACTGAAAATATTTATCTGGAAGATAATCAACGCCGGATGCCGGAGGCAGATGAGCCTTTGTTTTTCACAATTGATGAGCGAAATAACAGTATCGAGCTTACTGAAAAGGGAGTAGACCTGATTACCGGGGCTGGTGAAGACCCCCATTTTTTCATTTTACCCGATATCGGTACCGAGCTCAACGCCCTGGAGCAGGACAAATCGCTGGACGGCCGATCTAGATCCGAGAAAAAGGAAAAACTAATCCAGGATTATCACCAGAAATCAGAGCGAATCCACACCGTCAATCAACTCCTTAAAGCCTACACTCTGTTTGAAAAAGATGTAGACTACATCATCGTAGAGTCCAAGGTGAAGATTGTCGATGAACAAACCGGTAGGGTGATGGAAGGACGCCGCTATTCCGATGGGTTGCATCAAGCACTGGAAGCGAAGGAAAACGTTAAGGTGGAGGATGCCACCCAGACCTATGCCACCATTACCCTACAGAACTATTTCCGCATGTACCACAAACTGGCTGGTATGACTGGTACTGCCGAGACAGAGGCCGGAGAGTTCTGGGAAATCTATAAGCTGGATGTAGTCGTCATCCCTACCAACAAAACCATTGTGCGTGAAGATCGGGAGGACCTGGTTTACAAAACGATGCGGGAGAAATTTAATGCTGTGGTGGATGAAATTGTCACCTTAACCCAGCAGGGTCGTCCTGTGCTGGTGGGTACTACTTCAGTTGAGATTTCAGAGCTGCTCAGCAGGATGCTCAACTTGCGCAAAATCAAACATCAGGTATTGAATGCCAAGCTTCACCAAAAGGAAGCAGAAATCGTTGCAGAGGCTGGTAAGTCAGGTACTGTCACCATTGCTACCAACATGGCAGGTCGTGGTACAGATATCAAGCTAAGCCCTGAAAGTAAGGCAGCAGGTGGTCTGGCAATTATTGGTACAGAGCGACATGAAAGCCGCAGGGTCGACAGGCAGTTAAGGGGCCGATCAGGTCGTCAGGGTGATCCCGGGTCTACCCAGTTCTTTGTCTCTCTAGAAGATAACCTTATGAGGCTTTTCGGATCAGATCGTATCGCACGACTGATGGACCGTATGGGATTAAAGGAAGGTGAGGTGATCCAGCACAGCATGATTACCAAATCGATCGAAAGAGCTCAGAAAAAAGTTGAGGAGAATAACTTCAGTATTCGTAAGCGATTGCTTGAATATGACGACGTCATGAATTCACAGCGTGAAGTGGTGTACAAAAGGAGACGTAATGCCCTTTTTGGAGACAGGCTTGAGCTCGATGTGCTCAACATGCTCTACGACACCACCGATGAAATTGTGACGTCAGCCAAATCAGGAGGAACGTATGAGGAAATGAAGTTTGCCTTTTTGGAGCAACTATCGATTGAGCCTGAGATCAGTCAGGAGGAATTTAACTCAGCTAAGCAGGAAGCCTTAACGCATAAACTCTATGAGCAAGTGCTTGAGCACTACAGGCTGCACGGTAAATCGTTGGCTACTAAAGTGGTGCCTGTATTTGATGACATTTACAAAACGAGGGGTGCAACAGTAGAAAATGTGGTGGTACCCATCAGCGATGGGGTAAAACAGATTGCAGTAGTTGCACCTTTGAAAAAAACGCTTGACACCTCCGGCCAGGAAATGGTAAGAAGCCTGGAAAAAAGCGTGAGTCTTGCCTTCATAGATAATGCCTGGAGAGAG
Organism: Cytophagaceae bacterium; assembly: GCA_027488815.1. Lineage (GTDB taxonomy): Bacteria > Bacteroidota > Bacteroidia > Cytophagales > JAIYAX01 > JAIYAX01. Next base: position 114,371 of record JAIYAX010000019.1, read on the forward strand.
CATCTGAGGGCCATGGATGACTTAAAGCAATCGGTGCAAAATGCCGCCTATGAACAAAAAGACCCCTTGCTGATCTATAAGTTTGAAGGATTCAACCTGTTTAAATCTTTTGTTTCTGATCTGAACAAGCAAATCATTAGCTTTTTAAGCAGGGCAGGCGTTCAGGTTCAGCAAGCCGATGACATCCGAGAGGCTAGAAAAGAAAGAAGAAGTGTTCAAACCAAGGAACAGAAGGCTGACATGGGCTCTTTGTTAAGTGGCCCAGCTCAAACGCCAAGTCAGGAAAGCACGGTAAAACCACAGCCAGTTAAATCCTCCAAAGTCTGGGGACGTAACGATAAAGTAACCGTTCAGTACAATGATGGGCGGGTGATGAAAGATGTGAAGTATAAATCTGTAGAAGATGATGTCCTCAACAGCCGCTGTGTGGTCATCGATAGCTAGGCTCCTCCTTCTGGCTGGGATTCTTAGTGCCTGTGCCGGTGCTAAAAAGGGAAACTCGTCTGCCGGAGACTCTTCTATTTATCAGGAAGATCTGAGTGCCTGGGGGCCGGCAGTGCTAAAGGAAAAGCCTTCAGAACAAAAAAATACAGAGGAGCCAACCCAATCTCTTGAAGCACCTTCTACTCTGGTTGATCATGGAACCCAAATCGAACAAGTGCTGGACAGCTTGCGGCAATGGAATCGAAGGATCAAGTTTATTCAAGGATACCGGCTTTTGATTTACAATGGAAAAGACAGGGATATGGCCAATCAGGCGAAAGGATTTATCTATACCTACTTTCCGCAGGCTCCTGTGTGGACCGAGTACAAGCAACCCTACTTCAAAGTCAAAGTAGGCAACTACATTCAGCGAATTGAGGCACAAGGCATGCTTGCACTGCTCAGAAAGAACTACCCTCAGGTCATACTGGTGCCTGAGCAAATCAAAATCGCTGAATTATTACCCTAGCTATGGAACTAAAATCAGCCATCAGAGAACTTGCCGACCAGAATCATGATCTGTTTGTAAGCATGAGAAGGCATCTGCATGCCCACCCGGAATTGTCTTTCCAGGAGCACCTCACTGCTAAGTGGATCGCTTCTCAGCTTTCAGCCATGGGTATTCCCTTTGAGCAAGGAGTGGCAGGCACGGGTTTGGTGGCTAAAATCGAAGGTTCGGGAACTTCCGGTAAGACCATCGCTTTAAGGGCGGATATCGATGCCTTGCCCATACTGGAGGCCAATCAGGTAGATTATCGTTCAAAAAACGAAGGCGTTATGCATGCCTGTGGCCACGATGTACACACTTCTAGCCTGTTGGGTGCAGCAAAAATTTTACTTGAGCTACGGCCCTATTATGGAGGCACGGTGAGGTTGCTTTTTCAGCCGGGTGAAGAAAAACTTCCAGGTGGGGCCAGCCTGATGATCAAAGCAGGAGCGCTGGATCAGCCCAGGCCACAGTCCATCTTTGGGCAGCATGTGATGCCACAATTACCTGTAGGTAAAGTAGGCTTTCGCTCAGGCAGGTATATGGCATCGACTGATGAACTCTACCTCAAAATCATTGGACGAGGCGGGCATGGGGCTATGCCGGAGCAAAATATAGATCCTGTCATGATCAGCGCTCATATTCTGGTGGGCTTGCAACAATTGATCAGCCGAATGGCAAATCCAAAAATTCCTTCGGTATTATCTTTTGGTAAAGTAGTGGCTAATGGCGCCACCAATATCATCCCAAATGAGGTGTGGCTTGAAGGCACCTTCCGCACTATGAACGAGCCCTGGAGAAATGAGGCTCATGAAAAAATGAGGAAAATGGTGGAACTAATGGCCGAAAGCATGGGTGGGAGAGCTGAATTAGAGATCAGAAAAGGATATCCGGTGTTGGAAAATGACCCGGCTTTGACCAAACGAGCGAAACACTGGGCAGAAGATTATTTGGGAAAAGAACAGGTTGTTGAGCTTGACCTTTGGATGGCCGCTGAAGATTTTGCTTACTACACCCAAGTACTTCCGGGTTGTTTTTACCGGTTGGGAACACGAAACGAAGCCAAAGGAATTGTCGCTCCTGTACACACACCCAACTTTGACATAGACGAAGAGGCTCTCAAAATAGGCGCTGGCCTGATGGCATTTTTAGCCCTTAAAGAACTTGAAAGCTCCGACTGATCAGATTCTTGTCGGCGACTCCAGCACGATAGCAAGAGCTCAGAGCCGTAAACGGCTGTTCATGAGCTTGTTTATGCTGCTGCTGGTACTGTTTGTTTTTATTCTTTCCATTGAGTTGTTGGGCAATGGCTTCCGGCTGTTCAATCTCGAGATTTCGTATTTGATTTATACCGGTACCTCCAACCCTTTTATTTCACTTTTTGTTGGCTTACTGGCTACTGCTATTTTCCAAAGCAGTTCAACTGTTACATCCGTAATTGTGGCACTAGTCGGCGTAGGTACCATTACAATCGAAAATGCAGTCCCCATTGTGATGGGAGCCAACATTGGGACTACAGCAACTTCCACCTTTGTCGCTCTTAACTTTTTGGGCACAAGAAAACAGCTCCGAAGGGCTATAATGGCGGCTACAGTTCATGATTTTTTCAACCTCACGACCGCTTTGGTGTTGTTTCCGCTGGAAATCATGTTTGGCACCCTAAGTAAGTCAGCAAGACTGCTGTCCACCTGGGTTACCCCTGAAAACTTTGATGGTAATACTGCCTTCTCACTGCTGAGCTTAACGGTGAAGCCTTCTGCAGAGTGGATCAGCCAGTTTTTCTATGAATTACCGGGATTGCTCATCAGCGTGTCAATTATTTTTGTTGCCCTTTCGATTGCATTTATGAGTAGCATTTTGAAAGGACTGCTTCTCCCAGAAAATGAACAGAAAGTCAATCAGATCATCTTCAGCTCAAGGCCTAAAGCCTTGATTTGGGGGGTTGGAATTACAGGGGCGATACAATCCAGCTCTGTCACAACTTCTGTAATGGTCCCTCTGGTTGCCTACAACAAAATACCTATTCAAAAAGCTTTTCCATTCATTATAGGAGCAAATATCGGCACCACATTTACTGCTTTGCTCGCTGCGGTTTCTCAATCACAAGCCGCTATCTCGATCGCTATTGCCCACTTGCTATTCAATATTTTTGGCGGCTTGATGCTATACAGCAGCTTCACAAGCAATTTAATCATCTGGCTCAGCAGGCAGTTGGGGAATGCGGTTTTGAGGCATAGGGGACTCATTTTAGTCTACTTGCTCTCCTTATTTTTTCTGATTCCAGGTGTGTTAATTTTATCCGGAATTGGAAAAGTATCCGTAACACAATACACCTACGAACAGATCTTTAAAGGACAACAGTCCATGCAATCAAGAATAGTATGGGACCAACACTGGGTGGAAGGAGAGGAGCGCCACATCAGAAGCTTTGTCAATCACCTGGGGCATGGACATGACTCCCTTACCTTCACAGCCGCTGAACAGATAGTCGAAAAATCATCAAAATACGTGCAGTTAAATGACTTCATTCAGCCATTGCCCTCTTTTTCAGACTCCTGTTCAACAATTTCTGCCGGTGAAACAGCCTCCTTCAGACTTTGCCCTCTGGATACAGGTTTATTGTTTAAATCCGAGCAGAGTAAGCAAATTTTACCATCGCTCAGTTTTAGTCTGGTTCGCCTTAACTCACCAAATGATAGCATGGTGATGGTTTTGAGCAGGCAAGACTATGTGCTCCTGGAAAGAAAAGTGTACCGTGAGGGCCGTTTGTACATGCAGGAAACCCTGATTAAAAAATTCCCTGATCCATCCATTAAAAAATAGCTCCATAAGGTCATGTTTAAACTGCCAAAACTTGAGAATATCGGTAATAAGCTAAATGAGTACATCGATTCAAGGCTCGATCTTATCAAACTTGATCTTCAGACCTCAGTTTCAAAAGCACTGACCAGGATTTCTATTCTCGTTTTAAATCTGTTTTTGGTTTTCCTGATCTTCTTCTTCGCAAGTCTGGGTCTTGCAGGCACTTTAAATGAGCTCTTTGGAAACCTGTACGGTGGATATCTCGTATTGGCAGCACTTTACTTTTTGTTTTTAGTTTGCCTTCAGTTGAAGCCCGTTCAACGAAGACTGAAAAAAACGATAGATCAGGTCATTGACAAAGTGATTGCCCACCCTAACGAACAACAACCATGAAGAACCCACAAGACTCGGAGCTGTTTGATGAGGTTTCTGAAAAAAGAAGGATCTTAAAAGATCGTGGAGATGCTGCTATAAGAAGCATTGAAATTGATCTTGATGAAATCAAGGAAGACAGCATCAGAATTGGAAAAAAAGTACTGATCATCGGCGGTGTTCTGCTCGCCGGCTATGCCCTCTATCGAATTTTAGCTCCTTCGGATGACAATGATGAGACCGGCGAAGAGAAAAGTTCAGGAATGAAGGTCATTCGTGTGAAGGAGCGCAGCAACCCAATATTGAGTCAGTTGTCCGGAATGGCCCTTGCCCTGGCTTTGGAATATGCTCGGAGGCGTCTTTTTCAGTACCTTGACAGCCTTGAAGAGAAAAAAGAGAAGGGCTGATGAGCACCGGACCGGTATATGAACAAATGCTTAACGCTAAAGCACTAGGCAAGAAAAGCCTGGCTTTGCTGATTGATCCGGATAAATCGGATCTTTTTCAACTTGCAGCTCATTTACAATCCGGTCAATTTGAAGGGCTTGATTATTTTTTTGTAGGAGGTAGCCTCATCACCAGTGACTTGCTTTCCGAGACCATCAGGATGGTTAAAAATCATTCTGATCTGCCGGTCATACTATTTCCAGGCAGCAACATGCACCTTGATCCACAGGCAGATGCAATTCTTTTTTTGTCATTGATCTCCGGCCGTAACCCTGAATACCTGATCGGGCAGCATGTAGTTGCAGCACCAGTCATCAAGCGCACCAGAGTTGAAGTCATTTCAACAGGATATATGGTGGTCGATGGGGGTAAGCCTACCACGGTCAGTTACATGTCTCACTCCGCCCCAATACCTGCTGACAAACCTGAGATTGCGGCAAGCACAGCTATAGCAGGTGAAATGCTGGGGATGAAAACCCTGTATCTGGACGCAGGCAGTGGTGCCGAAAGACCCGTCTCAGGGAAGATGATCCGCATGACGAGAAACAATATTGAAGCTCCACTGATTGTAGGAGGTGGAATAAAAAATGCAGAGCAAGCTCTCGAAAGTTGGAAAGCAGGTGCAGACATTATAGTTGTTGGCAATGCGGCTGAGAAAAACTACAGCCTTATCCCTCAGATGCTTGAAAAAGCCGGGAGGATTAGTTCCTAATCAGGATCGCCCTTTACATGAAGATCTTATCGTAAAGAGCAGTTTACCCATTGACCAAAGGTGTAAGTCGCTTCTATGATATTGTTGTTTTGAGCCTGATCACTCTGTGCTTCCTTAGATCGAATGGTGAGAAAATTGAAGTTAAAAATGATTTTCATTCCTTTTATAATTTTGGGAATACTCTCAAACACTGCCTTGGCAGCCTCTGGGTAAATTTGTCATGATAAATGAAATAAACTACTTTTAAGGCATCATGAACCGACACCTACCAGGGGTGTAATTGACATTTTAGCTATGCTTTACCGTCCCAACTTAATTTTGGGTCTAGTTCTGTTGTTGCTTTCCGCTTGCAACAAAGAGCCCAAAAAGACTGAAGAAACGAAGATCGTTTCGAAACCTGTTTTACTCAAAGGCAATATCACAGGTGCTTCAATTCCAATTATTTACCTGTATTCAAGTGAAGGTTTTCTGGATATTGGCTTAAATGAAGGTCTGATTGATAGTGCCATTTTGGGGCCTGAAGGGGATTTTTCATTATTGTTTTATTCAGCAAAGCCTGACTTTTATAAAATTCGCCTGGGAAAAGATGTGCTGTTGGGTAGCCCTCAAACTGATTTTTTTATTGAGCCTGGCGATACCCTCACCATTCGTACTGATGCTTCCAGGCCGGAGAGCTCCATTTCGGTGGAAGGAAATAATGTGCTCTGTCACCAATTTACAGTTGATGAACTGAACTTCTTTGCCCGTGACCTTTATCAATCCACTAAGGAAAGCAGCCTTTACGATTCCAAGCCGATTGGTGCCGCCCAGCTCAACAATGGCTTAAAAGCAGAAAGAGCTAAGTTTTTTAAAAGCTACATGGCTGGTCGATATGTTCATGGAGAGTTTGAGCGGTATTACTATAAGAAAAACGTCTATGAGCATGTTGTAAGATCTTATAAGTACATGCTTTTGAGTGAACTACGTAAAAAGGCAAAGACCCGTGTCGTTTTTACGGATTTGAATACTTTCAACACAAGTCAGGAAGTAGAGCTGAACGCAGACTACCTGCTGTTCATAAATTCATATAGGGACTATCTGCTGCATAAGGCCTGGGGCAAGGTTCACTTTGATCTTTCTGTAAGTCCAGATTCCTTATTTGAAAAGTTGGGCTATATCTACGTGCTGAATGAATGTAAAAAAGAATACAAGGGCAAATGTTTAGAGATGGCATTGTTTGAAAGCCGAAAGTTGATGCCTTTTTTCTGGCACAGGCCTGAGTTTTACAATCAGATTCAGGAAATCAATTTTTTACTTCCTGAGCCTGTAAGTCCGGCAGGTCATCAAATAAAAACCATTGTAAGCCGATTAGCAGCATGGGCTCCTGGAAAAGAGCTGAAAATAGATCAGGTGTATTCCAGTGAAGGTAGCTTAACACCTGCCTCAGCGTTTTTTGTCGGGGAGTACAGCCTTTACATCGTAGATGATCTCAAGGTGCTTAATGAGTTGCAAAAAGGCTCTTCCATACAAAAAGCGATTGTGCTTTATTTGGGTAACGAGGAACAGGATCTCGGGAGTTGGAAAAAAGAAGCTCTTAGAAATAAATCAAAAGATTTTAGATTTGCAGCCCTCTTTGGGGAAGAAGCCCAAAGAATCAAATCTAGCATTTGTCTTTATCTACCTGTTAATGTCTTTCAAATGAAGGACTTAATGATATCCAGGCCGTTTATAAAAATGAAAGAGCCGGAAAATTATGAACCAATAAACCTAAGAATAATAGATTAGTCCATGCTCAATAACACGTTAAATCATCCCAAGTCGCTTACTCGTATCGGCGTTTTCTATGATGGTAATTACTTTTTACACGTCAGCAACTACTACAACTACGTGCATCCGAAACGCTCAAGGATATCCATCAATGGCTTGCACGAGTTCATCCGCCATCGTGTAGCTAAAGAGGAAGGAACCGACGTAAGGCTTTGTCAAATAGTAGATGCACACTATTTCAGAGGCAGGCTTAGTGCCAGTGAAGCCTCTCAGCGTACCGGCTTGCTGTACTTCGAGCGGGTATTCGATGATATTCTCATGTCCGAAGGAGTTACTACACATTACTTACCGGTAAGGCAGAGCTTCGGGAGGAAGTTTGACAAAGGGATCGACCTTTGGCTTGCTTTGGAGGCTTATGAACTTGCATTTTATAAGCAATTCAGCGTGTTGGTGATCATTGGCTCTGATAGTGACTATGTGCCTTTAGCCCGAAAGCTAAATACTCTGGGGGTTCGGGTGATGGTCATCGGTTGGGACTATGACTATACCGATGAGGATGGAACCAGCTTTGTGACCCGCACCTCGCAGGACCTTTTGGCTGAAGTAACGTATCCGATCGCCATGCACAAAATCATCGATGATGAAGACAATCAGGAAGATGATCTGGTAGCGCAATTGTTTGTACCAAGGAGCACAGAGAAAAAATCTTTCCCTAAGCCCGCATTAGACGATAAGAATGGCAACTCCTTCTCAACGGATACGGAACAGCTTCTTCAATCTGAAGATCGGGTAGTGTCAACCATCAAGTCAGTGAAAGAAGGTTATGGATTTATCAATTACCCGCCGAACAATGTGTTCTTTCATTACACCAGTTTGCTGGATTATGATTTTAACGACTTGTCGATAGGAGATCAGGTTCAGTTTACTCTTGAGCAAAAAGAGGATGGCCGTTTGGTTGCCAAGGATATTTTAGTGGTTATTGCTTCATAGGTTTTCCTTCAACCATTGAGTCATCATGGTATAGAGGTGCAGTCGGGTATTGCCTCCATAGATCCCATGATTTTTGTCCGGATAATAAAAGGAGTCAAACTGCTTTCCTGAACTTACCAATGCCTTGCTAAGTTCGACAGCATTCTGAAAATGTACATTATCATCACCGGTCCCATGGATCAGGAGATAACGGCCCTTGAGTGAGTCGGTATGGCTTAAAGGTGAATTGTCATCATAGCCTTTTTTGTTTTCACCCGGCAACCCCAGGTACCTCTCGGTGTAAATGCTGTCATACAACCTCCAGTTGCTTACAGGTGCTACAGCGATGGCTGCCTTGAAGTAATCATGCCCAATCAAAAGACTCAACGAACTCATATAACCTCCGTAGCTCCAGCCCCAAATCCCAATTCGTTTAGGGTCTACAAACGTTTGTGTTCCGAGATACTTTGCAACTGCAATCTGATCCTGCGTTTCGAGCTTCCCAAGTTGTAAATAGGTTTGCTTTTTGAATTGCTCTCCTTTGCCTCCTGTACCACGGTTGTCTGCAACTACAATCAGATAGCCTTCATTGGCCAGCATTTGATGCCAAAAAAAGTTAGAGCCCATCCAGGAGTCTCTGACTTGCTGTGAACCAGGCCCTCCATATACGTGCATCAGTACCGGGTATTTCTTTTGCGGGTCAAAATCTTTCGGCATTATCATGTATGCAGCGAGTAGGCTTTGATCTGCCCCGGGTATAGTCATAAACTTGGTTTCATTCAGGTCAAATGCCCCCATTCTGGTACGCAGAGCGGCATTATCCTCCAGAATTCTCAGCTCCTTTCCGGTCTTTGCTTCCTTAAGCTTAACGCTGGTGGGGACATTGATTCGAGAGTGAAAGTCCAGAAAGTAACTGAAATCCGGACTCATTTGAATGTTGTGAGAACCGGCCTCCTGGGTAAGTCTTAGTTTCTTCTTGTCTTTGGATTGAATGACATACAGTTGCCTTTCCTGTGGGCCAGTTTCTGTTGACGTAAAAAACAACCTGCCGGAGGCTTCATCATACCCGATCACCTCATCCACTTCCCAACTCCCCTGGGTGATCTGGTCGAGTTGTTTTCCTTTCAGATCAAAGCGATAGACATGCTTAAAACCGGACCGCTCTGAGGAGTAGAGAAAACTCTCTCCGTCCTGAAGATAAACTAAGTCATCATACAGGTCCAGATAGGCAGGATGGCTTTCGCTGAAAATAAGGCTACATATTCCTGAATTAGGATCTGCATGCAAAATCTCCAGCTTGTTCTGAAGCCTGTTCATTTTCATCAGTGAAACAATAGTGCCCTTAGCTGTCCATCGGATCCTGGGAAGGTAGTGCTCCTGTGGGTCGTTGATTTGTAATGCTGTTGTTTTGCCGCTGCCAATTTCTACTACAGAAGCTGTCACTAGTGCATTCTTTTCCCCTGCTTTAGGGTATTTGTATTTGTAATCTTTAGGATAGAGCCCTTCCCATCGCTGCATGTTGTATTCCGGAACCTGACGTTCATCAAAAGTCAGGTAGGCAATGTATCGGCTGTCCGGTGACCATTCATAGGCTTTTGACAAGCTGAATTCTTCTTCATAGACCCAGTCGCTGCTTCCATGTATGACTTGATTGAGCAGTCCGCTGCTTGTCAAAGCTTTTTCAGACAAATTTTGCAAGTCAACCACCCAGAGATTATTTCCTCTGGTGAAGGCTACGAGTTTATTGTCAGGAGAAAAAGAAGGGTTTGATTGTTTGCCATTTTGGGATAGCGATTTGACAGATTTGCTTTTCAGATCTACCAGTATGTAGTTGGCTACAAACGATCTGCGGTAAATGGCCTCTGACTCGGTTTCAAGCAGGAGAAATTGCTCATCTGAAGAAAAGCGATAGCCTGAAAATGTCGCTTTTCTACCCAAAGCACTACCTGGTAGCGTTCGGCTATGCACCAAAGTATCCAAAGCTTTGCCGGTCAGGATATCAAACTTAACGACAGCAGAGTGGCCCTCCTTAGTAGTGATAAGAGATGAATATTGACCTTTCGTTTTCATCCAGTTGACTCCATACACGGATTTTGCGTTGAAGGTGCCTTTTAACCAGATGTCTTCTAGGCTGATGGAGGATTTTTGCTGAGCAGATGCGGCCGGAGCCAGCAATAAGAGTAGGAAGAGAGCGGTATACTTCATTGCCAATTGAGTTTTAAGGCATTGAGGACAATATTATGATTAATGCTCATCATGTCCTAGATTTGCAGCACAAAACAAAAAGACATCAACATGAAAAATCTGGCTAAATTTTACCTTCCGGTTTTGATGCTGGGAATGGCCTTATTCATTTTCTCTTGCGGTGAAGATGAAGAGACCCCGGCACCTACGAATAACTGTAGTCCTACTGCTACATATCCTGCAAACACTGGTACAGCGACTATCAATTTTGTGTATCCTGCGGATACCAATGTAACTGTTGAAGCAGGTAAGACCATTACCATAACCGCCAACATCATTAAAGGAACCAACAGACCTCAGAAGTTGAGATTGTTTGCTTCTGGATGTATCAACGAAAAAGGTTCAGCTGTAACGCTTACAGGTCAACCTAAAGTACAAAGTGATGGCGTGACCATTGACTTGATCAACACTGATGATCCTCAACCAAGAACTGTGATCTACACCGTACCAAGTGGCGTTAATCCCTTGTATCTGACATTTGAAGTGGATGAGTCAGGAGGAAATTTCACTCGCAGAAGAATGAAACTGAATGTAAGCGGATCAGGCATTATTGACACACAGACTGCTAAGGTTCTTGGGGGAAATGGAAATGCTTTACCTTCTCGTTTAAGTGCTTCAACAGGAGTTCTATACACTGTATGTGAAGCAGCATCAAACAAAGATTTTATTGACCTTACCTATTGGGTAACTTCAGCTGGTGATACTGCATTTATTTGCTCTAATCCTGCTCGTTCAGAGAGATTTGGTGCTCTAACTACCTCTACCACTTGCGATGCTGAAGATCAAAACGTAGGTGGTGGCAAGCGCACTCGTTTTGCTGCTTTCTCAGGTTCTTTTGGATCTATTGACAATTCTTCATTAACCAATGCTTCAGTTACGGCAACCAGCCCTGAGTGGATAGGTGTTGCAGCTGGAAATCTAGTCGCTTTCCGTCTTGAGGATGGACGTAAAGGTGTTTTTGAGGTCTCTTCAATCACTCCTGGAGGCACCCCTGCAACCAGAAGAGGTGGAACCATTACCTTGAATGTGAAAGTTCAACGCTAATCTTCCAACCGAACATTATTAACGAAAAGGCCCATTACGGGCCTTTTCTGTTTTTATCTATTCAGCATAGTTATTCCTTACCTTTGCCCATTGAATAAAATGAAAGTTATTTTTCAGCTTTTAAGGCTAAGTCACTGGGTCAAAAACCTGTTTTTATTTATCCCTGCCTTTTTTGGAGGCAAACTATTTGAAGTTCAAATACTCCTTCAGGTGACAATAGGCTTTGTAGCTTATGGCCTCACCGCCTCTTCCATTTACATCATCAACGACCTCAAAGATGTGGAGAAGGACAGGCTCCACCCGGAAAAGAAAAATCGCCCCATTGCTTCCGGTAAAGTGAATGTACGATCAGCAATTGTAGCAGCAGCACTTTGCATGGTTTTGGGATTGCTAATTTCCTGGACCATTGGTGGCAGCTTTATCTACATTCCGTTGGCATATATCCTTATGAATTTAGCCTACACCTTTAAGCTGAAGCAGATCGCACTTATTGATATTATGATCATCTCTCTTGGTTTTCTGCTGAGGGTGTATGCCGGTGGTGTATTGGCTGATGTGCCCCTGTCGAAGTGGCTGATTATCATGATTTTTTTGTTGGCTTTGTTCCTTGCATTGGCCAAAAGACGAGATGATCTTTTGCTTGAAGACAAGGATGGAGTCAAACATCGTAAATCGCTTGATGGATACAATCTGGAGTTTGTCAACGGCTCCTTATACTTGCTCAGCTCGATCATTGTGGTCGCTTATATTTTATACACCGTTTCTGAAGAGGTCATTAGCTACCATAAAGCTGACCAACTCTATCTGAGCAGTTTCTGGGTATTGATGGGCATGCTCCGTTATTTGCAAATTACATTGGTCGAAAAAAACAGTGGAAACCCAACCAAAATACTGATCCGGGATGGGGTGATTCAATTTATTCTGCTAGGCTGGATCATTACCTTGGCACTATTGTTTTACCTGTAGCAGATGTTTGTGCAAGAAGTCTACAATTGGGGAAGGTACCCCAGGCAATATGCAGAGGTGGTGCCAGTAAGGGATCTGGAGACTTTGTCTGAAAAATTGTCTTCCTCACAACCCTGGCTTGCCAGAGGAATGGGTCGTAGCTATGGAGATACTGCTTTATCAAGTCAAATACTCGATATGCTGCCACTAAAGCACTTTCTGCGATTTGATGAGCAAACCGGTGAGCTTGAAGCCTTGGCAGGTGCTACCCTCGACGATGTGTTGAAGGTATTTGTTCCCAAAGGATGGTTTTTGCCTGTGACTCCGGGTACAAAATATGTTAGTCTCGGGGGTGCGCTTGCTGCTGATGTGCATGGAAAAAACCACCATTCAGAAGGTTCCTTCTCCAAGCATGTCCGTTCTTTCAGCCTGCTTACCGAAAAGGGTGAGCTTCTGGAAGTGAGCCCCGAAAACGTGGATATGTTTCAATCGACTGCGGGGGGCATGGGCCTAACAGGGATCATCGTGAAGCTGGTACTCAGGTTAAAGCCCATTGAAACCTCTTACATCAGGCAAGAAAGCTTCAAAGCAAGGAATTTAGATGAAATCTTTGCTTTGTTTGAAGCAACTCAATATGCCACATATAGTGTTGCCTGGATTAATTGCCTAAGCCAGGGCCAGGCCCTCGGCAGGTCGATACTGATGACGGGTGAACACGCCTTTAGTGATCAAGTGAGGGGTCTTAAAAAAACACTACTGGCCTCGCATTCAAACCCGAAGCTTGTGATGCCGGTCGACTTACCAGAGGTTGCTCTCAACCCGTTCAGCATCAAGGCATTTAATCTGTTGTATTACCACAAGCAGATTGCAGATAAATCGACAAGTATCGTTCATTATGATCCTTTTTTCTACCCGCTTGACTCCATACTTCATTGGAACCGAATGTATGGAAAGAGGGGATTTACCCAATATCAGTTTGTGATTCCTCAGGAGGCCGGATTACCAACCATGAGGTCCATTTTGCAAAAGATTGCACAGAGTGGTCAGGGCTCATTTCTTGCTGTCCTTAAAGCTTTTGGAGAGCAGAATGATCTTATTTCCTTTCCTATGAAAGGCTACACACTAGCCCTTGACTTTGCCATTTCCGATCAACTGTTTCCATTGCTTGATCGCCTGGATGAAATGGTTCTTGATGCTGGCGGGCGGCTTTATTTGGCAAAAGATGTCCGGATGTCTGCTGACCTGTTTCATAAAAGCTACACAAGATCAGCTGAATGGATTGAAATATTGAAAGGATTGAACCCCAATTGTACCTTCAGAAGTGTACAGTCAGACAGACTTAAAATCACCCCATGGTAATATGAAACAAAAAACACTTTTAATACTGGGTGCCCGCTCGGAGGTGGCGCAGTCCATTGCTGAATTGTTTGGCAGGAATGGCTTCGATGTCCTTCTGGCTGCCAGAAATGCAGATAAACTGTCGAGTCTGGTAGCTGACCTTCAGATTAGAACCGGGGGGAATTTTCAAAGTGTAGAGTTCGACCTGCTGCATACCCAGGGTCATCTGGATTTTTACAATGCTTTGCCAGCCAGACCCGATGTGGTCGTTTGTGTGGTTGGCTTATTGGGAAATCAACAAGAAGCGGAGCAAGATTATGGTCATGCCAGATTGATCATCGAAAGCAACTTTTCCGGGGTTGTTTCCATACTGCATGTGGTTGCCGCAGACTTTGAAAAACGCCGGGCAGGTCATATATTGGCAATAGGCTCTGTTGCCGGTGACAGAGGCCGTCAGTCGAACTATGTATATGGAGCTGCAAAGGCAGGTCTTGCCACATTTTTATCTGGTTTGAGAAACAGGCTTCATAACTCAAAAGTGAAAGTAAGTACGATCAAACCAGGCTTCATCCGTACCCGAATGACCGAAGGAATGAAGCTTCCTCCTTTCATTACGGCCGAACCTATTGAAGTGGCCAAAGCTGTCTATATGGCTTATGTGGATCAGAAAAATGTGGTGTATGTCCTTTGGCCCTGGCGTTATATTATGTTGATAATCAAAAGCATACCTGAATTTATCTTTAAAAAACTTAAGCTTTGAGCGAGTTGGGAAAAGCTGCAAAAGGCATTGCTTTTTTTGATTTTGACGGGACGATTACCCGCAAAGACAGCTTTATTGATTTCATTCGATTTGCAAAAGGCTGGCCAAGATTTATTCTGGGATTTGCGCTGTTGATGCCTATCCTGATTTTATATAAACTGAAGTTATTGGCCAATCATACAGCTAAGCAACTCGTCATCCGTTACTTTTTTGCGGGTATGCCCCTGGAAAAGATGAAAGAATTAGGAAAACAATATGCCCTTACACGCCTTCCTCAGATTTTACGAAGGGAAGCTTTTGAAAAGCTCAAATGGCATATGAACCGACAACACCAGGTCGTAGTGGTGTCAGCTTCAGCGGACCTGTGGATCATGGAATGGTGTAAAAAGTTAAATATCGAATGCATTTCCACCCAGCTGGAAACAAAGCAAGGAAAAATAACAGGCAGATTAGCCGCTTTAAACTGCTATGGCATTGAAAAAGTGCGCAGGATTCAGACCCAGTTTAACCTGGAAGAGTATGACCGTATTTATGCTTATGGTGATACTTCAGGAGACCTCCCCATGCTCGCATTAGCCCACGAAAAATACTTCAGATGCTTTTAAGCCTCTATTTGAATTTGCCCTAACCCTTGATATTTGCAGCAACAGAAAGCACTTCTTCTAACACTTGTCGGTCATTGCTGAGTCTGGGGACCTTGTTTTGCCCTCCTAGTTTTCCTTTGGATTTGAGCCAATGATGAAAGGTGTGCTTTGGAACACAATGCACCAAAGGCTCTGTTAAAGCCATATCCAAATAGCGCTTGGCATCGTAGTCGGAGTTGACTTTTCGCAAATGCTCATCGAGAAGTTTTACAAATTGTGCCTGATCGACTGGCATGCGTTCAAATTCAATGGCCCATTCATGAGCACCCTTATTGCCTGATCCAAAGTAGACCGGCGCTGCGGTGAAATTGACAATCTCCGCCCCGCATTGTTCGCATGCCTGGGTAATGGCATGTTCAGCGTTTTCAATAATCAGTTCTTCCCCAAAAGCATTGATAAAATGTTTGGTGCGACCGGTAATTCGAATTCGATGAGGGTATAAGGAGGTAAACTTTACTGTATCTCCTATTTTATATCGCCACAGCCCTGAATTAGTGGAAATCAAAATGGCGTAGTTTTTCCCAAGCTCAACTTCTCCAATGTTCAATGTTTTTGGATGTTGTTCATCCCAATGTCCTGCAGGAATAAACTCATAGTACACTCCATAATCAAGCATGAGTAACATATCGTTTCTGTTCAGGTCATCCTGTAAGCCAAAAAATCCTTCTGAGGCATTATAGGTTTCCATATAGTGCATCTTCCTGGAAGGGGCCAAGTGGGAGAAAAGCTCCCTATAGGGCTCAAATGCAACTGCTCCATGTACAAAAACTTCAAGGTTTGGCCATACTTCATGAATATGCCTGGCTCCGGATAGCTCTAAAATACGCTGAATAAGCACAATCGTCCAGGTGGGTACACCCAGAATGCTGGTGATGTTCTCATTGACAGTGGCTTGGGCCATTTTCTCAATTTTCTCTTCCCAGCGATCCATCAAGGCTATCGAAAGGTGGGGAGCCCTGAGAAACTGAGCCCAAAGGGGTAGATTTCTCATCACCACCGCTGAGATATCACCGTAAAAAGAGCCCTCATCGTATTCATTCACAGAGAGGCTGCCTCCTATCGATAAGCCTTTGCCTTTAAACACGAGGGTCTCAGGGACATTGCTCAGGTAAAGACTCATGATGTCCTTGCCACCCTGAAAGTGACAGCCGTCCAGTGCTTCCATCGACACCGGAATAAACTTGCTGCGGGCATTGGTAGTGCCTGAAGATTTGGAAAACCAGCGTATTTCAGAAGACCAAAGCAGGTTTTGCTCACCCTTCATCAAACGTTCAAAATAGGGGTAAAGATCCTCATAGGTGGACACCGGAACCCTACTTTGGTATTCGTCATGGGTGGAAATACTTGAATAACCATATTTTTCACCCCATTCTGTTGATCTTGCAAAATCAATCAGACTATTAAATGTGCGTTCCTGAACCGCTACAGGCTCTTTCTTAAAGGCTTCTATTTGTGAGAGCCTTCGCTTGAGAAACCAGTAAAACAATTCCTGAAGCAGCGGCATATCAAATTTTGCGCTTTAGCTCAAAGTGTTTGCCTAGATAAACTCTTCTCACCTGCTCATCGGCTGCAAGCTCTTCGGCCGTTCCTTGCTTGAGCAATTTGCCTTCGAACATAAGGTAGGCACGGTCGGTGATGCTTAGTGTTTCGTTGACGTTATGGTCGGTAATGAGTATGCCAATGTTTTTATTTTTCAGCTTTGCCACGATGGTCTGAATCTCTTCGACAGCGATGGGGTCTACGCCCGCAAAAGGCTCATCGAGCAAAACAAAGCTGGGTCCGACTGCCAGCGCTCTGGCGATTTCTGTACGCCGGCGCTCACCACCTGAGAGCACCATTCCCAGGTTTTTGCGAACATGAGTAAGACTGAACTCTTCCAATAAAGACTCGGTAATTTCTTTTTGCTCCTGACGTGGCTTGTCCGTCATTTCTAGCACTGCCATAATGTTTTCCTCTACGGAAAGCTTTCTAAACACGGATGCTTCCTGAGCCAGATAACCTACTCCTCTCCTAGCCCTTTTATACATGGGTAGATCTGTGATTTCCTCTTCATTGAGGTAGATTTTGCCGGAATTTGGCTTGATCAAGCCAACAATCATATAAAACGTGGTGGTTTTTCCGGCACCATTTGGACCCAAAAGACCTACAATTTCACCTTGTTTTACTGAGACGCTCACATCGTTGACCACCGTACGTGATTTATACTTCTTGATCAGATGTTCAGCATGAAGTACAAGTTGAGACAAGGGCTTAAGGGATAGAAATCAGGATGAATTGGGCAAATATAAGAAGGCTTGGAGCTTGACCTAATGGAATTAGTGCTGATCAACTGATGGCCTCAGGTCTTTGATGAGTAATTGTAAACTTTGTCTGCCTTGAAACTCATTCATCTGAAGCTGAAAACAAAGGTCAATAGTCTGGCCGGAATTGAGCAAATCATAATGATGCTTCATGCCAAAACCAATGGCATCAATTAGTGTCCCGTCAGCTACTTTAATCGAAAACTTGATATGCTCCTCTTTGAGCAATCTGGGACTGGAGGGTGTTATTTTATCACAACAAAAAACCGGCTGCATGTTTCCCGGGCCAAAGGGAGCCATTCTTTGGATAATCCTGTACAATCTAAAATTTATCTCTTTGGGATCAATGCTGAGGTCGATCCATAATCTGGGTTGCTTACTATCAGGGTGAATACGCTCTTTCACTGCCTGATCAAAACGTTTGCGAAACTCCTCTACCTGATGGATTTCAAGACTAAGGCCTGCGGCATGCTGATGTCCGCCAAACTGAAGAAGCAAATCCTTACAGCTTTCGATGGCCGCATAGACATCAAAGCCATCCACTGATCGAGCAGAACCTGAGGCCACATTATGAGATCGGGTAAGTATAATGGTTGGTCGGTAAAACTGTTCAATACACCTTGAGGCAACAATCCCTACTACACCTTTATGCCAATCCTCTTTGAATAGAACAGTGCTTGATGGCTCAAAAAGCTGATATTGAGTGGCTATCATATCAAGGGCTTCCTGAGTGATCTGGCTATCAAACTCTCTTCTGGAAAGGTTATGTTGATTAATTTCCTGTGCAATGCTTGTTGCCAGATTATCTTCTTGCGTAAGCAATAAATCTACCGCCCGTTGGCCGTGAGCGATCCGGCCAGCTGCATTTATTCTTGGAGCTAGTCCGAATACCAGATTACTTATGCTGAGTTCTTTATGGAAATCTGCCACCTGAATCAAGGCTTTCACTCCTGGCCTGGCAGATTGGTTGATGCGCTTCAGTCCCTCTGAGGCCAATACACGGTTTTCGCCGGTTATCGGTACGATATCGGCTGCAATGCTGATTGCTGCCAGATCCAAAAAGTCAAATAGCAATTCCAGATCGATACCTTGCTGAAGGCATAAGGCTTGCATCAACTTAAACCCAACCCCACAGCCGGAAAGCTCTTTGTACGGGTAATTACAATCCGCTCTTTTAGGATCCAGAAGTGCGTAGGCAGGATGCGCCTCTTGCGAAGGCAAATGGTGGTCGCAGACAATGAAATCAATCCCCAAGTCTGCTGCATACCGGATGTTTGAAATGTCCTTTACCCCGCAATCAAGGCTGATGATAAGGCTTACTCCAAGCTCTTTCGCCTGATCAATTCCTTTTCTAGAAACCCCATAACCTTCCGTATACCGGTCTGGGATGTAATAATGAAGCCGGGTACATAACTCCGACAAAAAACCATAAACCAATGCCACTGAAGTAGTGCCGTCTACATCATAGTCACCATAAATGAGTATCTGTTCACCATCTGCCAAAGCTTTGCTAAGTCGCTCAGTGGCTTTGGCCATATCGGCCATTTCAAAAGGATCATGCAGTTGCTCCAGAGAAGGGTTGAAATACTCTTTGGCAGATTGAAAATCAGCCAAGCCTCGTTGAAGCAATAATGTGGACGTCAGGGTATCAATGCCCAATTGAGAGGCATATTCATGGACTTCGCTTTGAGGAGGTAATGCTCTCCAGGTCCAGTTTAACTCCATACTGCACTATCGTTTCTGATGGGATAGTTGCGCAATTCGTTTTCTTGTATGCGACAATTGATCCATTCTGAGTCAAACTCCGCACCTGCTTTTTGATAAAAACGGATAGCGGGCTCATTCCAATCCAATACTTGCCAATGCAGCCTTGGCACTTGCAATTTCTGAGCCTCTGAAATCACAGCATGAAGAAGCTTCTCGCCAATACCATCACGCCTGTACACTTCTGAAACGATGAGATCATCGAGGTACATGGAGCGACCTTTCCAGGTGGAATAACTAAAGAAATACAACGCCAGGCCAATGATCCTACCTTCTTTTTCAGCTACAAAAAAGTCAAAAGCCTTTTCCTGAAATTCTTTCAGCATTTTTTCAGGGCTGTTGCTCACCTGCTCAGGAGCCTTCTCATATTCAGCTAAAGCTTTGATCAACTCAAAAGCTGCTTGCAGGTCAGAGGTTGTTCCTTTTCGGATTTGAATGCTCATTTACCAAGATTTATGGTTTCAAAGCCCGTATAGGGGTGCAGCACCTTGGGAACAAGGATATGATCCTTCTGTTGGTTGGTTTCCAATAGAGCGGCAACGATGCGAGGTAGGGCAAGTGCACTGCCATTGAGGGTATGCAACAAGATGGTCTTTTTATCGGCAGTACGATACCTTAGCTTTAACCGATTGGCCTGGTAGGCTTCGAAATTGCTCACTGAGCTCACTTCTAGCCATAATTTTTGCCCCGGGGCATAGGCTTCAAAGTCATAGGTGAGAGCAGAAGTAAAGCCCATATCACCGCCACATAGTTTGATCACCCTGAAAGTCAGCTCCAGTTGTTCCATCAGGCCAGCCACATAGTTGACCATTTCTTCTAAAGTCTGATAGGAGTTTTCTGGTTTGGTAATCTGAACAATCTCCACTTTATCAAATTGATGTAAGCGGTTGAGCCCTCTGACATGGGCACCCCAGGAACCGGCCTCTCTGCGAAAACATGGGGTATAACCTACATTTCGGATAGGTAGTTGGTTTTCAGACAGAATTTCATCCCGATACAAGTTGGTTATGGGAACCTCAGCCGTAGGAATGGCATACAGCCTGTCCTCCGTCATGTGGTACATTTGGCCTTCTTTGTCCGGCAATTGCCCTGTACCTAAGCCAGATGCTTCGTTAACAAAAATCGGTGGTTGGATCTCAACATATCCCGCCTTGAGTGCCTCATCCAAAAAGAAATTGATCAGTGCTCTTTGCAGTCTGGCTCCTGCACCCTTGTAAACCGGAAATCCCGCTCCTGTGATTTTGTTTCCCAGCTCAAAGTCGATAATGTCGTATTGCTTGATTAAATCCCAGTGAGGTAAAAGTGGTTGAAAAAGTATTTTTCCTTCTGGATTGTAGCTACGCATCAATTGATTGTCCTCAGGCCCGTTCCCAACAGGCACTTTTTCACATGGCGTATTGGGTACTGTGAGCAAGGCTTCATTTAACTGCTTCTGAACAAGCTCTAGCTGCTGCTGCATTGTCGCAGCCTCTAGCTTAAGTGAGGCAACCTTCTCCTTTTCACTTTCAGCCTTTCCAATTTCGCCCGATTTCATCCACTCACCTATCTGCCTGGAAAGCTGGTTTGCTTCCGCTTGAGCCTGATCCATTTTTTGCTGAGTCTCCTTTCTCTCCTGATCCAGGCGCAATATTTCATCAATCAGCTCTGTAGCTTTTCTAAACTTCTTCTTTTCCAGGGCTTTGATTACCCAGTCTCTATTTTCTTTAATGACGGCTGTTTGAAGCATGCTGCTTTGGGTTCCTTAATTGATCAAATATAAAGGTGTGGCGGAATTGAAAAGAAACAAAAGTTTTTCAAATGCCGGAACTAATCCTATTGGATATGCTCAATGATGATAGTCCTGAAAGTTTGACTTCAGTCAACAGAGATAAAGAGCCGGTTGAAGAAATTTAAAAAACGCTTTTTATGCCAGGCACTTACGGTTTATCGTGCCGCATTTGCAAGAACCTGATCCAATTGATCGATGGAAATCGGCTTGGAGAAAAAGTCCTTGACCATCTCGTAGTTTTCCGACCGGGTTCTGTCTTTTGGATCGATAGAAGAGCTTAAGATGTACACATCAATTGGCTGCCCGCTCTCTTTACTAAGCTCATCCAACATTTGCCATCCATCCAACTCAGGCATATTAAGATCTAGAAAAAGTACATCCGGAATGTACTCCCCGGATTTAAGTTGCCTGAGAGCCTGCACAGGGCTGGTAAACTCTTTAAGTCGGATTTGGCTAAAGTTTTTTTCGATTGTTTTGCGAGTCACAAAGTTGATGATGGGGTCATCATCAACAATGCAAATGGAGATGCATCTTTGCTCTGCATGGTTTCCATCACTTGTAATTGGAGAACTATTCAGTCTTTCTTCGCTATCAAGCACAGTCATACCCCCTTTACGTGGTTAGTTAATTTAATCAGATGTGGTTAGGCTTCTTTGGGGGAATAAAAGTAGTGGATAAATGATGAACTAGCAAGTAATTCAATTCTGAAAAAAAGCTTTTTCTCAGCTTTAGTCAAACTTATTGGCCAATTGTCCGCAGGCTGCGTCTATATCCTGTCCCCGGCTTTTGCGCACCCGTGCCACGATACCGTTTCGTTCCAGCAAGTCCTGATAAAAACCAATGATATTGGCTTTGCCCTGCGCATATTTTCCATCCCCGATTGGATTGTATTCGATCAGATTTACTTTAGAGGGGGTACGCTTACAAAACTCCAAAAGTGCCCTGGCATGTTGCTCGTTATCATTGACCCCTTCCCAAACGACATATTCGTACGTCACTTTACGCTTTGTCAGTTTATACCAATAGGCTATTGCATCTGCCAAATCGTTCAAATTATTGGATTGATTAATCGGCATTAACTGAGTACGAGTGGTGTCTATGGCAGCATGTAGTGAGACTGCAAGATTAAACTTGACCCCATCATCTGCCATTTTTCTGATCATTTTAGCGATCCCAACAGTTGACAATGTGATTCGTTTTGAAGCCATCATCAAGCCCTGGTCTGAGGTGACTCGATCGATGGCTTTGATAACCTCCTGATAATTCAGCAAAGGCTCACCCATGCCCATAAACACAATGTTAGTCAAGGGTCTTCCAAACTCCTCTTCTGCCTGTCTTTTTATGGTTACAACCTGATCATAGATTTCATCTGCATTCAGGTTGCGCATTCGTTTTAGTTTAGCTGTTGCGCAAAACGTGCAGTCCAGACTACAACCCACCTGAGAGGAAACGCATGCTGTGATCCTCTTGCTTGTGGGGATTAAAACCGACTCAACAATTAATCCATCCGAAAGCTTTACAGCATTTTTGATGGTGCCATCTTTGCTTTGCTGCTTGCGGTGAACTGTAATTGTTGGAACATGAAAATATTCCTGAAGCAATGCTCTGGTCTTCTGGGAAAGATTGCTCATCTCCTCAAAATCAAGCACAGATTTTTTCCAAAGCCATTCCATCACCTGTTTAGCCCGGTAAGGCTTTTCACCATGCGCCACAAAAAAGGCTTCAAGTGCTTTCTGATCTATCTTTCGAATGTCTTTTTTTGACGTCATCTCTCCCAACATGTTGCAAAAATATCAAAATCATACCCGGTATTTTCTCCAATTTGTCGGCGGAAGATGTGTAAAATTGCATGACCTTAACTAAAACCGTATTTTCACGCCCTGCATGAAGCACCTACACGTTTACAGCCTGCTTATTTTATTCAGCTTTGGCTCCTGGTACGGTTGTAATTTTAAAACACCTAACTATGAAGCCGACGTGCTCAGTCCGGTTTTTTCATCGAGATTGGGTCCTGAGCAGCTCACAGATATCTTGCCTTTGGAATATGCGGATACGCTTTCTTCATCCGAAATAGGCTTTAATCCCTTCATTCCCATCGCAGCAGATACCAATTTTGCCATGGGTCCATTTTTTATGGTCGACACCTTTAATCGTTACCTCGGATTTACTGGACAATCCATGCGAGTTCGTTTGGATATTTTCAATAATCTTCCGGTTGACTTTGAGGCTAACGGTAGAGTTCTGATCGTAAATGCCAATAAAAATGACACGGTATTGGATACCCGAATTTCGATCCCTATGCCGGGAAGGGGCACAAGGATCATCTTTGTAACACCGGCAATAAGCTCAGCTTTTTTTGATAATGACTTCCGCATCCTGTTTCGGGAGCTACGTACTTCAGGGACCGGATCAGTTCCTAACCTAAGTCTGTATGATCAGTTCCGCTTAAATGTAAAGCTGGAGCCTGCTTTTGTTGCTGAGTACTTCATTGAAGAAAACAAAACGTATTGGCTGTCAGATACTGCCTCTTTTTCTTTCAGTACTAATTCTGAGTTTATGTCTGCAAACAAAGGAGAAGTGACGGTCAATTTTGAAAATAATTTTCCGGCCTCTTTAGGCTTTCAAGCTTTTTTTCTGGATGAAAATAAGGCCATTATCGACACTTTGCTCACAGATCGCAGCATACTTGATGAAGGAGTAGAAGTCGATACACTTGGCTACAGCATTACCTCAACAGAAAAAAGGAAGAAGGTTACAACCTTTTGGGGTGTTACCAGGATGGAAAACATCAAAAAAACCCGATATATTCTTTCCCTGGCCAGAATAAGGACAAGCTTTGTGCCTGGCAACGCAGCAGTTACCCTTGTTTTACGTCCGGGTAATACATTAAATATAAGCATTACCTCCAGGCTTAGTGTAAATGTCAGGGATAATGAATAAAGTGCTCAAACTTTCCTTTTATCCGATTGCATGCCTGGTGATGATCTCATGGGTACTGCCGGCCAGTGCGCAATACAATCTGGTGACACTTTATGACCAGCATTGGAATTTAGCAGGATCAAAGCTGATCCCTTCAAAACTTGGAATGGATGACAGCCGCCTTCAGGTCCTGCTGCCCGGGCAGTTTGCCTATGCCGGAAATAGTGCAGTTCCCTTACAGATGGCCTCCAGAATCAATACGGTTTCCGCCAAGCGGATAGCTGAAAGATTGAATTTCAGAACGCATGCCGG
Organism: Cytophagaceae bacterium; assembly: GCA_027488815.1. Classification (GTDB taxonomy): domain Bacteria; phylum Bacteroidota; class Bacteroidia; order Cytophagales; family JAIYAX01; genus JAIYAX01. The sequence goes on from JAIYAX010000019.1 coordinate 138,427, forward strand.
TATTGGTCAGGAGCAGGAATATTTGGGCCTAGCCTATCGGCATATCGGGTACAACGGATCCGAGCGCTATTCTTTGGGTATCAATGTCTATGATCGAATGGGCGTAAGCTCCAGTTTTCCACGTGATCTGGGTCAGTTGTTGCTCCTTGGCAATGCCTCATTTGCAGGGCAGACCGTTGAAATCGAAAAGCTTGAGCTGGCAGCGTGGCATTTGAGAGACTATGGTTTTGCCTTTGTTAAGCCCATCAACACCCCTTATTTCAATCGATTGTTTCAATTAAGAATAGGTGCGAGAGTAAAGTATCTGCAAGGCTTTGCAGGTGCCCACCTACCTGCTACTGATGGACGAATTTCAACTGAGGGTAGTGGTCAATACATTGATTTTCAAACCAATTACCAATATCATACTTCCGGGGTTCAGGGTTGGAACATGAACAATCGCAATCCTGCCATGAACGGTCAGGGATTTGGTGGCGATCTGTCAATCACAGGAAACTTTGCTAACCTGATCAAGGGAAGCATCTCAGTCGTAGATATTGGATCTGTGACTTTTACAGGAAACACCCGACAGTATGAACGCACAGAAGGATTTCGATATCAGGGTCAGGTTTCCGGCAATTTGCTCACTGGTGCAAACGGGCAGTTTGATACGTTGCTTACCCGTAGTTTGCAAGGGGTAAAAACAGAGGATGTAGATTTCACCATGCAGCTACCTACCCGAGTAATCGTACAGGGGGAATTTTCCATCGACCATGATCCTGGCCGGAAAGGGAATCTGGAGTATAAAAAAAGGAAGTTTAATAAAAAGTACGATAAGCATACCCTCTACTTAACATATATCCAGGGGATCAACCGTATGCCGGGTAATTCGATCAGGCCCTTGATTTCAGCCGCCTACAGTTATAGCTGGGGTTATGTGCTGAGCATGGGTGGTAACATCAGCTATGGGGGGCTCAACCGTCTTGGAATGGGCGCTTTTGCTTCTGTGAGGCTAGGTCCAGTGCGTATAGGAGCAGGATCCTCCAATTTTTTAGGAGTAATTTTCTCCGGCTGGGCGACAGGTGCTGACTATAGCATCAACGCAGCCTTTGCCTTTTAACCAAGGGACATAAAACGGGCTTTGGCTTTTTCAAAGTCAAGATCGCTGGTAAGCTGAGACATTTGTCTGGCATCCTTGCTGGGAAATCCAATTGATTGGAGTTTCAAAAAGCTTACATATCGAGTAAGCAATTGCGTCTGATCAATCTTCGGGGTAGCTGTGAAACGAGAAAACTGGGTATTTGTCATGGCCTTTTCAATGTTTGATGAGGCCAAATAATCTAGCAGGTGTGCAACCTATCTGCACACTTCTAAAAATTTTAGTATTTTCTGAGTGCCTGCTCCAAAATAGTTTTTACTTCCTTTTTTAATTGAGACGGACCTAGCACCTGACATGCATCTCCAAATGATAAAATATCCGCAAGCAACTCATAGGAATGCAGCACTTTAAGCTTTACTTCCAATGAGTCTGGAGATTGAGAAATGATCTGTTGACTGGGATGTAATGGTTTAGTGAGCACATAGTGGCAGGATGGCCCGTAGAAAGAAAGGTGTACCTCCATTGGTGCCTGCTCACTATACGTAATTCCATAACTGTATTTAAAATAGTCAGATGGCTTGAAGTTCGGGCTTAGTTGAAAATGTCTTTCTGAACGTTCCAGATGAACAATGCGGTCCAGCCCAAACGTTTTTATCTTGGCTTTCTCTTCATCAAAAGCCAATAAATACCATCGGTTACGGTACTCCTTTAATAAATAAGGGTGTAATGCATAATGAACCGGCTCGTCACGATTAAATGATTGATAGGTAAGCCCTATGGCCTCCCGATTAATGATAGCCGAAATCAATTCAGAAAGCCACTCCCCTCCTTTTACCTCCGGCGAAGATTCCATCTCCACCACATGGCTCTCTTCTTTGCTCAGCTTCCTGGAAGATTGCATGGCATTGAATAGCTTATCAACGGCCCCCTGAAACTGTTGCAGAAGAGGAACACCCCGAAACCGGCTAAGCATGTTCACTGCAAAGAGAACTGCCTGAGTATCGGCTTCTGTAAATGGAAGCTTTTCGATGGAGTAGGACTGATCTGTATAAAAATATCCCCTGTGGGCATGACTGTATTCAATAGGTGCCAGATAGCCTAGCACTTCGTCATGTCTCATCGCATTCAAATCAGACTTGATGGTTCGTTCTGATACTTCTGTACCCAGCAACTCATAACATTCCTGCTGTAGTTGCTCAAGGGTTATGTAACGGTTGTATTTTTTCCTCAGGCAAGAGTCGATGATTCGATACCTCAGCAATGCGTCTTTATTTACCGGCATACTTCAAAATGGAATTGATTTGCTTTTTAATCTTATCTAACTGATTCTTATGCTTCGTTTTTGAATATTCCTCCTCAAGAACCTGAAGCCATTCCCTAGGGAGTAAGTCCTTCTTTTTTTGGTTACAGGATCTGCAAGACCATACTTTATTGTTTACATCTTCAGTTCCTCCTTTTGATACCGGTATCACATGGTCGATTGTACGCTGGAACTTTGATATTGGCTTAGCGCAATAGCTGCATCGGATGAATAAATCACTGAAAGATAACCCGCTCATAATCCGTTTGTAATATTAATCTTAATAAAGTGACTGATCAACGCTAATTGACCGGATCAGGCCTCTATATTTGCAGCGGCAAATTGCGCCCTATCTTCATGGAAGCCATCATCATACTAGTAGCAATTATCGGCTACACCATTTTCGTCTTTGAACATCCTCTTAAAATAAACAAAGCCGCTACTGCCCTTATAACAGCAGGCTTATGCTGGACTTTGTTTATGTTTTCCGGCTATTTGCCAAAGAAGATCATTGTCGAGGCCAATGTGCCCGGCTACTCTGCTGAAGATGTAGATGCTCAGGTAACGGCTGTACTTGAAGAGAATCTGGGTAAAGTAAAAGATGTTGACTACATCACTACCAAAAGCTCTGAAGGAAAGGGTGTTGTAACGATTTCCTTTAAAGAATCTGCAAAAATGACTGAGGCTCTAAGCTCAGTAAAAGCCGGGGCAGAAGTTTCAAAAGATCTCATGCCTAAATCGGCTGTGATTGAAAAGCTTGAAATTGAAAATACCACTGAGTTTGTCAATGAAGAATTAGGGCACCACCTCTCTGAAATTGCTGCGATTCTGTTTTTCCTGATCGGTGCGATGACCATCGTGGAGCTGATCGACTCACATCAGGGCTTCCGCATCATCACGGACCTGATCAAAACTTCAAATGCCAGAACTTTACTCTGGGTGATCAGCTTTATCACATTTTTCCTTTCCTCTGCCCTTGACAACCTGACCACCGCCATCGTCATGGTGTCTTTGTTAAGAAAGATCATTGCCGATGCCAACACCAGAAGGTTTTATGCAGGGATGGTCATCATTGCTGCAAACAGCGGTGGAGCCTGGTCTCCAATAGGTGATGTTACCACTACCATGCTTTGGATTGGTGGGCAGATCAGTGCCTCAAATATTATGGTTACGCTTATTATCCCTAGCCTCATATCCATGATTATCCCATTGATTGTGGTCACATTTACATTGAAGGGTAATCTGGATAAGCCCGAATTGTCTTTGGAAGATCAACAAAAGGAGATCAAGGGAAAATCGTTGGTTTTTTATACCGGTATTTTGGGATTGGTCTTTGTGCCAGTGTTCAAAACGATCACCCATTTGCCTCCTTATATAGGTATGCTTATCGCTCTGGCGGTGGTATGGGTCATTTCAGAGATCATTCACTTCAAAGAAGATGAGGAACAGAAAAAACACTATTCACCCATTCATGCCCTGGCAAAAATCGACGTGGCGAGTATCCTGTTTTTCATGGGTATCTTGTTGATGATTGGTTGTTTGCAATCAATGGGTATATTAAGGACCCTGGCTGAGTCGTTAGACAAAAGCATTGGGAATATGGACATCATTGCGGTTGCCATAGGCTTGGCCTCTGCTGTGATTGACAACGTGCCATTGGTAGCGGCGGCTATAGGAATGTATGATCTTCAGCAGTTACCTATGGACTCTAAATTTTGGGAGTTCCTGGCCTTCACCGCTGGTACAGGTGGAAGTATACTGATCATCGGATCAGCAGCTGGTGTTGCTGTAATGGGAATGGAAAAGATTGATTTCATGTGGTATATGCGTAGAATAAGTCTTTACGCACTTATAGGCTACTTCGCAGGGGCTCTAGCCTACATGGTGGTTTACCCCTACTTTGCGGTTCATCATTAATGCCGCAAAGAAACAGGCAAAGATTTAAGCCATTTCTTTCTTCATCTGCTCATAGTCCAGTCTGAAGTTCAGACTATTGGTAAATCCAAATCTCCTGATTGACTCTTCATCGTAAGCTTTGGCAGCATCAAAGGCATTATCAAAGGCACCCAGGTAGACTCTTTGACCATTGTCATAAATCACTGCCCTGAACTTGTTTCCATCTTTGGACACTCCCCGATAGCCTTCATATTTAGCCTCCTGCCTTCTCAGGCCTGACATGGTGGTCCATTCGAGATTCTCAAGCCTGCAGTCGAGCTTATTTCCATTGATCACCCTGACAAAAAGTTTTTTGTTGGCTACCATGGGCTTTTGCAAGCCACTCTCAGCTATTAGTTTGTGTAAATACTTGGTGTAGATTTCACCCTTCTCACTGTATTGGAGTACTGCATATCCATGTGAATGAATTCTCCAACCACTCTCCATATCCATCTTCTTAAGTAATGCAAAGCCAAATCGACATAATTTGACCTTTTTATCTGAGTTGAGCAGATCAAGGTACATAGCAAAAGTTGAAAAAATGACTAAAGTTTAAAAAATAGATCTAACTGTTATCAAAAGTAATCATTCTGCTGAAACATGCAAATGACGTCACTCATAAAATCCTGAAATCAAGTATTGGTATCCAATTGCTTGGCCTGAGGCCGGTCCAATTGCTCCGACTCATTGTAATAGATTACAGACCACTCTTCATGCTCATCTTCTGAAAGTGCACTAAAATCCATGCACCAGAAGCCGGCGTTGAGGAACCGATGTCCCTGATAATCGGATACTTCAGCAGTGATAGGAAGACCGGTAATTAGTCCATCAAAGCCAAGCCTTCCTGAAAAATGGAGAAGTCGTTTCTCAATTCTGGTGGCCTCTTCTGAGTCAATCCATGCCTCGTTCGTATTGGTGCGGCTTCGATGGGTTGTTGCCAGCTTTTTGAAAACGGATTTCATACTGTAGACAAACTGAATTCCACCGGGTGAGTTGCTCAGCCAGGATGCCAATGAACTGCGCAGCCAATGATGAATGGAATAGTCGACCAGCAAAATTCGCTTGGTACTTTCTATAATACTATACTCCTGAAACTGAATGCTGTTTTTCAAAAGGGGTTTGAGATTGGTATGCAGGGAACTCAGGTCATGCTGGATCCCGATGATCTTTGTTCCATACCTCTCCTTCAATTCGGTAAGCAAGGATAAAAACTGCATTACTTTGACCAGGGCAGATTTGTCTTGTCTTAAAGCTTCATAATCGATCAGCCCACCAACGAAATAGATATAATCCGCTGAATTGAGCCTTAAAAACCGACTTAACTTTCTAAACGAAGACCCATTTGACCCGATCATGGGATAAGATATGATCAGGGATTTGCAGCTATTATTCAATTCCAGATTAAAAACGCAAAGGAGCGACTTCCTTATTACCTAATTGTTACTCCATCGTGGTTTTTCTGTGAACGTATGAGTATGAAAAGCCACATTTGCTTGATTAACTTGCAGCATGAACCACAAGTCTTTATCCTATTCTAATCGCTTAAAGGCAACGATATCCTTTTTTCTGCTCTTGATTTCCTTGCAATTGATAGCCGGATCAGATGTTAAGGTGAACATCCAACTGCAAAAAACCAAAGAGGATCAAGTGCCTGTGACCTTGCAGCTCAGTAAGCCTTTACCAAACGATACTGTGGTGTATCGAATGCCCCGGGTTGTGCCAGGCACGTATGCAATTTCAGATTTTGGGAGGTTTATTACTGATCTAAAAGCCTATGATTCAAAAGGAAACTTGCTTCAGGTGATACAACCGGATCAAAACTCCTGGGAAATAGTGTCATCAGGCCGGTTGGATAGGCTGGAGTATATGGTTGATGATACCTGGGACAGTCCACTTATGGAGAATAAAATTTTCAATCCGGCAGGGACCAATATTGAGCAGGATAAAAACTTTGTGATCAATCCATCAGGTTTTGTGGGCTATTTCAGCGGCCAAACCCACCTGAGCTATGAAGTTAAAGTTGAGAAACCACATGAACTCATAGGTGCATCAGCATTGAGTTCCTTTAGCCTCGATGCCGGTTTTGATGTTTACCAAACAAAAGACTACCATGAATTAGTGGATAGCCCCATGTTGTATGGTGGGCTTGACACAACAACTGTTCAGGTTGGGGGAGCAGAGGTGCTGGTGGCTGTTTATGCCGAAAATAAGAGCATTACTTCTGCCTTTTTGGCCAGACAGATTTCAGGTGTACTACAAGCACAGAAGGCCTATTTGGGAGGCAAACTACCCATTAAAAAATACGCCTTTTTGTTCTATTTCTTTAAAGACCTCAGCGAAAACCAAAACTATGGTGCCCTTGAACATAATTTATCTTCCTTCTACTTTATGCCTGAGATGGATTCCGGCACAATAGCCCCTGAAATCAGGTCAATCGCTGCACATGAGTTTTTTCACATCTTCACCCCGCTCTCTTTAAAATCTGAAGAGATAGCCTTTTTCGACTACCACGACCCAAAAATGTCCAGTCATTTATGGTTGTATGAGGGTGTGGTTGAGTACTTCGCTCATCATGTACAGGTACAGCATGGCATCACCACCTCTGAGGAATTTCTGGATGAAATGACTGAAAAACTTTACGTAGCAGATCGTTTCAATAAAAATTTACCGATCACTGAGCTAAGTCGTAACTGCCTCACCATTTACCATGAGGAATATGAGAATGTATATTACAAAGGTGCCCTGATTGCATTCTGCCTTGATCTGGAAATCAGGAAAAAGACTGAAGGCAAACTCTCTTTGATTAATTTGTTGCAGCAACTGGCACAAAAATACGGGCCTGACAAGCCTTTTAAAGACCAGGAACTTATACAAGAGTTGGTTGCGCTTTCTTACCCGGAGATCAAGGACTTCTTTGACAAATACATTGATGGGGTAGAAGAGCTTCCGCTTAAATCCGTTGTTGGATATCTTGGAGTTAACTATTTGCAAAATGTAAAACAGAAGCAATTGACATTGGGAGGAGTTCAGCTGGGCATTCACCCAGAAACACAGCGACTATTTGTAGCTTCCATGGAAGAGATCAATCTGTTTGGAAAAATGATGGGCTATGAATTGAACGATCAGATTTTGAAGATAAATGGCAAGGCGATCAATCTGACAAACTATAATGAGGTCTTTTCAGAGGTTTTTACGGACATGGCCGAAAGGGACAAGCTTACAATAGAGGTTTTGCGAGAAGACTCCAAAGGCAAGGAAACACGTAAAAAACTGAAAGCCAGAATGTTGTTTATTGATGTAGAAGTCAGTCATTTGATGGTTCCAAAAGATGCTCCATCACAGGAAGAAGTGCGTTTTTTTGAAAGATATTTTAATCCCTAAAGAGTATGGCACTGTTATTCAATGATTTCAAATCCTGGAGAATTCATACACAGGAGACAGGAGAGCCCTTGTATCAACCGGTGCTTGGCTATGAAATAGACCAAAAAGGTAAAACGGAAGAGGATATTTGGCAAGGCATGCAGCGAGCCTATGATGTGATGCGTGAAGCGGTACAAACCGGACTTAATGAGGATATGGTCTCTCGTTCGGGTATGATAAACAACGGAGGAAAACGAGTATTCCAAAGCAACATCACAGTATTATCACCTGAATTTAAACGCCTAATTGCCAGGGCTTTGGCTGCCAAAGAGGTAAACTCCTGTATGGGTAGAATAGTTGCAGCTCCAACAGCCGGAGCTTCAGGTATTTTGCCTGGAATACTCACCACGTTGCAGGAATTGCATAACCTCCCGGACCGAAAGATTTTGGAAGGTCTTCTTGTTGGGGCCGGAATAGCTTTAATTATCGAACAAAACGCCAGTCTTGCAGGGGCTGTAGGTGGTTGTCAGGCCGAAACAGGTAGTGCCGCAGCCATGGGCGCAGGTGCGATTGTGTATTGTTTGGGTGGTGATGTCGATCAGGTTTTCAATGCGGTCGCCATTACGATCCAATGTATGTTGGGACTGGTTTGTGATCCTGTGGCCGGTCTCGTGGAAGTTCCCTGTGTCGTGAGGAACGCCTCAGCGGCAGCGATTGCCTATTCATCTTCGCAAATTGCTCTTGCAGGAGTTGGGGCGGTAATACCAGTTGATGAATGTGTGGAAGCCCTTGGTGAGATAGGCCAGAGTATGGAAACCCGTTACAAAGAGACGGCAATGGGTGGCCTGGCTGCAACGCTAACAGGAAAAGCCATCGCTAAAAAAGTGTTGATTGAAGATATTGAAATGCTTCCTGACGAGGACGGCTCTTCAAACGCTAGCTGATGGATTTGATGTAGTAAAAAATCACTGATAAAATCAGGGACCAAAGAATGGAGCTCAACAACATATAAATAAAAATTCTCCATTTATCTTCCCCAAACGATACTGCAATGATGGTGCCTCCTATTGGAGAGAGAATAACAGGCGTCAACATTGCAACACCGATCATTCCAAATCTTCTCCAGACTCTTACCATGGTTCTCTTCTTACGTGTGAATACCCGGCTGTCCTTTTTTTGAAATTTTTTAAAGTACCATACCCTCACATACTCGCCTAAAAAGGTAAACAGAGTCACACTTGTCATCATGCCAGCGATGGTAAGGATTACCGTAGTGAAAAAGTTGAGCTCAGCCAAAACACCGGTTGCAGGACCAAGTACAAACTTGAACATGCTGAACAAGTACACACTAGCTAATTTTACTAACTCCGTCAGCATCTTAATCTCTTTGAACAGGTTTATCTTTTAAGGCCAAAACAAAGGTCTCCTGCATCTCCAAGACCGGGTACAATATATTTCTTGTCATTCAATTCAGGATCAACATCGGCCAGATATAAAAGGGCTTGTGGTAACCGCTCTGATACAAATCTGATGCCCGCTGCGGATGCTAAGGCACTTACCACGAAGATTTCGCTTGGTCTTCCTTGATTCATCAAGGCCGAAGCAACTTCCACTATAGTGCTGCCGGTGGCTAGCATCGGATCAATTAATATCAGCGGCCGTTTTTCAATGGAAGGAGCTGCCTGATAAGACAATTCGATGTTCAATTCATCCTCACCATCCTCTTTTCTCATGGCTCCAGTAAAACTAACATCTGCATCTGGAAAGATATCCAATAATCCTTCCGCCAATGGCAAGCCAGCTCTTAGTACCATTGCCAATACGGGTTGTACAACCATTCGTTGGCAAATTTTCTGCCCCAGGGGTGTGTTAGCAGATACCGGATGGTAAGTCAATTTTGATGAAAGGGCCAGACCCAAAGCCCAACCCAGTTTCCTTAAGTTTTGTCTGAAAATCAATCTGTTGACATGTACTGAAACATCTCGCATTTCGTACAATACATGCTGTACCCAGGCATGCTGTTGACTAAGAATAACAGGTTCTGCCATAGCTTGAAAGTCTAATAAGATAAGGTAGCGGTGATTAGCATTAGCCTGTTATAGGAGCTTACGTGTGTATTGCAAGGTGTAAAAATACTCCTCAATTGCACCAAAAGAACTAAAGAAGCGAAATAAACCCGGAAGATTTCCTCCTTCAAAATCCAATATTCTACCATCTGCCCTTTCTTCCTGAATAATTGACCAAAAGAGCCAGGCCATGGCTTGTTTTTCTCTGCCTTTGCTGGTGGTGCTACCCAACAAATAGATGATTCTATGTTTGCCCATGAGAAAAATAGCTGAAGCCAACACTTCTGAACCTTCAGACACCTCTGCTATCAGCAAGCTGTGTTTTAGTTCCGCAATACGAAGGAGCGATTTCTCCGCTTTTTTACTCATGGCCCACTGTTCTTGAGTGAGTCCCTGTTTGTAGTGCTTAATAAAGGCCTCCATCTGCTGATGTCTGCTAAACGTCAAGTTATTACCCCCAGCTTTCTTTAGGTTTCTCTTTAAGTTTTCTGAAAATCCCTTACACAAGTGATCGGTATCAGGACTTAGGTCGAGATATAAATTAACTCTTCTGCTGAAGTGGTCCTTATAATCGGTATTCAAGGTCAATGAAAAGTGAAAACGCAAAAACCGCTTTTTCAAAAAGTGGACTAATGAAATTAGGTCAGTCTGAGGATTTAATGGCAGCTTCTGAATAAAGAGAGGCATGGCTGGGAAAAGTTGACCTACATCCCAGGACCGAAAAAAAATTGGCAAAACCGGCTGGCCTGTCTTTTGATCAACCAGTAAATGCCAGGAAGGCCAAATGGCATTGAAGTATTCAAATCGATACTCTATATGACCAGGAAAGCTCGTTTCACAAAAGGCATCCCATTGCCTCGGACCAAACTGATGGGCTGAAATAATCTTGAATGAGCTCATTATTTTTGATGAATATTCATTCAGAAATTAATTTCAAAACTTCCTCATAAAAGTTCTGCCAACCTTTCCATCGGCCATAGCCCCCAGGGCTCTCCTGATGTAAAAGCACACCTAAACGACCTCCATATTTAATTGCCTCGTCTTTGATAAGCTTCACTTGCTGAACCGCTTCCTCACAAGATAAGGCCATGTAATCGCACAACGTAGTATCCATCACTGAGAAAGGAACAACTTTCAGAGGGGTAGATTTATTATCCTTTAATTGAAACCAATAAAAAGCCTTGCTGGTGCCTGCTCTGAAACCCGGCACTTCGGCATAGCCCATTGTGTAATCTTCTTTAATGCCTAATTCACAAAGCCAATCATAGCTTTGGGGCAAACTGAGCTTTAGGAAATGCTGTCTTGACATTCCCGGCTTTTGACCTAGGTGTCTAGCCAAATAGTCCAGTTCTTCAGAGAGGACCATAAAAGATGTTGTAGATCGGATTGATGGGTGAATTCCAATAGACGATGGCTTGGCTAGTGAAAAAATTGCCTGGCGAATGTGTTCATTTTCCAAACCCAGGTTTTGGTCATAACCCTTTGACTCCCCGCATAATACAAACACTTTGGGCTCTAACCCATATCGTTCGTTCAACTTTTTTATGTGATCAAATTGATCAAAGGGATCCTGCTCTTTACCAAACCATACTCTCCATTTCCACCACGCTTCTGAAATGCTGCCATGCACGAGGGATTTGATCAACGTTCGGCCCAGGTGAAATGGACTTGCATATTTAATTGCATATGCTTTATCAATATCAATAGTAAGAAGGTTTTCCTCATGGACATTCCTAAGCTGGATTCTGTGCTGTGGAAAGATTTGATTCCACCGGTTCATAAAATCCATGGTCCATCGATCCACCAAGGGTACTTGTAAAAGACCTTTTTTGAACAAAGAGGAATTCTTCGCCTGGTACCTTCCAAATGAATCAGCTTCAAAAGTGAGATACTCCTCATAGCGACTAAGCAGAAAAAACTGTGCGGCCAGAACATCGAAATTCAACCCGCCATCTTCTGTTACTTCAATCCTTTGATCTGCAAAATCCATAAACCATTCTTTGAAGCTACTCTCTATGGTGCTTTGCATTAAAAACCCGGACATGGGAATGCAGAGTTTTTTTTCACAACCAGCCGGGTACAGTTCCATGTGTTCCGTACTTAGGCTAATGGTCAGTTCATAACGCAGGTCAAATTGTTGCTGAAATAAGTAATCCAGCATATAGGCAATCCGTGGGTACTGCTTTTCTTGTTCGCTAGTTAGTAAGCCCATATTCACATCATCCCTTTATGCGGCAAAGTACTTGATATGAGCCTTTCTACGCATACTCTTTTGCTTTATTATATCTTGCATCATGATCAAAAGACAAAGAGGCTTACTGACTGTCTGCTCGCTGCAGTTGGTTTTGCTTTTTGGAATTCTTGATTCACTACAGGCACAGTCGGTCAATGTTCCACTTAACATGGATCTTTACCATTTGGCCGATCGCTATGAGGTACTTAGTGGTCAAATTCCCGATCAATTACATACAGGCTTCAAACCTGCTTACAGGCAAACCTGGGCAGACTGGCTTAGTTCTTACCCGGACAGCCTGCTCTCCTCAAGGGCAGATCGATTTAATCTGGACTTTCTTACTACTGAGCTCTTCGATTACCGGCAGAACGGATTAGCCATTGCCAGAAGCAAAAGCAAACTTTGGAGGTCATTATATGCAGCAAAATCAGCTGCATTGTATATCGACACGGTCGGTATTCAACTGGTCATCAATCCGGTATTGCATCTAGTTTATGGCCAAGAGGATCACAATTTAGGAGAAAAGTATGGCCAAAAGCTTTCAACAAATACCAGAGGCATTGAAATCAGAGGGATCTTGGGGAAAAAGCTTGGCTTCTATTCGTTTATCGGTGAAAACCAATTATTCCTTCCTTCTTATGTTGACCGATTTATTGAGCAGAATCGTGCGGTTCCTGGTGAAGGTTTTTATAAACCCTATGAAAAGACCGGGGTCGATTTTATTACCGCCAGAGGTTACATCTCCTATCACCCTATGCCCTTGCTTAATTTACAATTCGGGCATGACAAAGTCTTCGTAGGAAACGGCTACCGTTCCTTACTGCTTTCCGATTTCTCAAATAATCAGCTGTTTTTCAGGGCTAATGCCACATTTTGGAAGGTTAACTATGTTGTTCACTTCTCTGAACTAACGGCTTCTACAGTACGAATCGGCCCGAGATACCCACGTAAATACTTGGGAATGCACCACTTAAGCCTAAACCTAGGGAAGAAATTTAACCTTAGCTTTTTTGAGTCGATTGTGTTTGGGGGCACAGATACCCTGGGTCGCACTACTTTTGAAGCCAAATACCTCAACCCGGTGATTTTTTATCGCTTTGTTGAGCAACAATCGGGAAGCGCTGATAATGCCATGCTCGGGATGCATGCCAAGTGGAACCCCGGAAAAAGATGGTCTCTCTATGGAGCAGTGCTGTTGGATGAATTTGTGATAAGGGAATTCAGGGCACGCCAAGGTTGGTGGGGTAATAAGCAGGCTTTTCAGATCGGAATGAAATATTTCAACGTATTAGGCCTGAAAAATCTGGACTTACAAACAGAATTGAACTATATAAGACCCTATACCTACACCCATTTTGATAACAACAACAGCAACCCGAGTTATACCAGCTACAACATGCCTCTTGCTCACCCTTTAGGGGCCAATGTTCAGGAAGTGGCAGGAATTTTACGCTATCAGCCCTTTCCAAGACTACAGATCCAATTGCGGGGTTTCATCAGCCAATCCGGTCTTGACTCGGGAGCCAGTAACTGGGGATCAAATGTGCGACTGGATTACCGCAGCCGGCAAAAAGACTATGGAAATACCATGCTGCAAGGAGTGAAAAGCACTTTAGTTTTTGCTCATTTTCAGGCATCGTATATGATCCGGCATCAATTGTTTATCGATTTGGGATTAGGATATCGTCGGCAAGAATTTGATGTGTTCTATCCTCAGTTTTCAAGCCTCCTGGCTACCTTTGGTATCCGACTTAATGTTGCCCAACGTTTATTTGAATTTTAATAAGTACACTCATGTCGTCTATCGCAACTATACAATCTGAACTGAACGAAGCCGCCGAATTACTCTCCCGTTTTATCCAAGAGGAAGAATCAATGCAAGCCATCGAAAAAGCCGCTTCCATTATGATTGCAAGTATCAAAGCAGATGGCAAAATCATCTCTTGTGGAAACGGAGGCAGCGGATGTGATGCCATGCATTTTGCTGAAGAACTTACCGGAAGATATCGGGAAAACAGAGAACCTATTCCTGCACTTTCGATTTCAGACCCAAGCCACATCACCTGTGTGGGGAATGATTATGGATTTGAATTCATTTTTGAAAGGTACGTTCGCAGTGTAGGCAAACCTGGAGATGTGCTTCTTGCCATCAGTACTTCCGGACAATCAGCCAACGTGCTGAAGGCCTGCGAGGCAGCTAGACAAAGAGGGATTAAAGTAGTAGCACTTACAGGAAAAGACGGAGGCAAACTGGCCGGCCTTTGTGACGTGGAAATCAGGGTTCCTCATCATGGATATGCAGATAGGATTCAGGAAATACACATCAAAGTCATACATATCCTCATGACCTTAATTGAGAAAGGTGTATGCTAGCCAAATCCTATGGTGCTGCGGTTTATGGTGTAAATGCCTATACCATTACCATTGAAGTTAGTGTTGGGCAAGGATTAAAATTGTTCATGGTAGGCTTGCCTGACAGTGCCGTTAAGGAAAGTGAGCAAAGGGTTGAATCTGCCATCAAGCATTATGGGTACCGCATGCCCAGACAAAAGGTCGTAGTCAATCTGGCACCTGCTGATATTCGAAAGGAGGGCTCTGCCTATGATCTGCCAATTGCAATCAGCATTCTAGTAGCCTCTGAACAAGTGCATACTGAAACGCTAGAGCAATATGTAATGATGGGTGAGTTAGCTCTTGATGGATCGTTGAGACCCATCAAAGGTGTGCTTCCCATTGCTATTGAAGCCAGAAGGCAGGGGTTTAAAGGATTTGTATTACCAAAAGACAACGCCTCTGAAGCTGCCATAGTGAACAACCTTGATGTGATTGGGGTAGAAACCATTGAAGAGGCCATAGAATTTTTTGAAGGCAGGTCCATTGTACAGCCTTATGTATCCAACACCAGGGAAATTTTTCAGCAGACCATTAATCAATACGAAGCTGATTTCTCAAACGTACAGGGACAAGAAAACATCAAAAGGGCGCTGGAAATTGCTGCTGCCGGTGGGCACAATGTGATTATGATTGGCCCTCCCGGAGCCGGGAAAACCATGCTAGCAAAAAGGTTGCCTTCCATTTTACCCCCTCTTAGCTTGCATGAAGCCTTGGAAACAACCAAAATCCACTCGGTAGCCGGTAAACTGGGAGCCCGGGATTCACTGGTTTCAAGGCGACCTTACCGCTCCCCGCACCACACTATCAGCGACGTCGCTCTTGTAGGAGGTGGTGGCATACCTCAACCCGGTGAAATATCACTTGCCCATAACGGTGTGCTATTTCTTGATGAATTACCCGAATTCAAAAGGTCGGTGCTGGAAGTAATGAGGCAGCCAATGGAAGAACGAAGGGTAACTATTTCAAGGGCTAAAGTAACGGTTGACTTTCCGGCCAATTTTATGTTAGTCGCAAGCATGAATCCCTGCCCTTGTGGTTTTTACAATCATCCTGAAAAAGAGTGTGTTTGTGGTCCGGGTGTTGTGCAGCGATATTTAAACAAAGTAAGTGGCCCCTTGCTCGACAGGATTGACTTGCATGTTGAGGTAACACCTGTCTCCTTTGACGAAATGACGAAAAACAGGAAATCTGAAAGTAGTGAGCAGATCCGGGAAAGGGTCATCAGGGCAAGAGAAATCCAAATTGAACGATTTAAGGAGCAGCCGCAAATCTTCAGTAACGCCATGATGGAGCCTCAAATGGTAAAAGAGATTTGTCAAATCAATGATGCCGGAAAGCAGCTTCTTAAAACTGCTATGGAAAGACTTGGCTTATCTGCAAGGGCTTATGATCGAATTTTAAAGGTTTCCCGAACCATTGCAGATCTTGCCGGTACCAGTGAGATCAAAATCGAGCACCTTGCTGAAGCCATTCAATACCGGAGCCTTGATCGGGATGGCTGGGCCGGTTAAGCCTTGCGTAGTTGTTTTATCCAGTCATCAGCACGCCTGCTGCTAAAAAGAAAACGATCCCCGTTTTTGAGGACAATTAGAATAGCCTGATAATCATTGGCCAACATTACCAAAGCATATTCTTGCAAATTCTCCCTGATTCCTAGACCACCAAACTCTTCCTTTGCATTCAAACGTACCTTTTCAACCAAAACGATCTGATCCAAAGGAATATTCAGGTCTTTAAATGGCCAAAACCGGGCATAAAGTATCCCATCTTTCAACTGCATATCCATACGAATGGCATAAAAAATCAGTGGCAAGCCCACAGCGCTAAGCAAGATAAAAAAGACCAAGAGTGCCAGATCAGCATCATTGAATACGCTTAGGCCTGTCAACTTACCCAGAACGATGGTCCTGTAAAGCGCAGCAAACAGTATAAACAGCAACCCGGCAACAGTCAATACAATAATCAGGACTAGTCCTTTGCGCATAAATCGCTGTCTTTCCTTCATGGAATCATAGGTTCATACAGACCTCAAGCCTGTTTAAGGATGTGAAGTAAACACAGAAAGGCTGATATGACCAAAAGTTTTATCCTAACTTTACAACTGGATTACTGCCCCTTTCATTTATGCCCATTATTTATTGCCAGCCTGAAAACGAGGAAGAGTTCCAATCCTACTTGCAGGTGCGGTTTGAGGTGCTAAGAAAGCCACTTAACATGCCTCAAGGAACGGAGAAAGATGAGCTTGACCTGGAGGCCATCCACATCATAGCCAAAGATGGCCGGAAGATAGTAGGTGGGGGGAGAATTCATTTTGTTGATGAAAAAACGGCTCAAGTGCGCTTCATGGCTGTTTTGAATAGCTTCAAAGGACAAGGAATAGGAGCTGAGATATTACTTAATCTTGAAAAGTTTGCCTTCAATCAGGGACGAAATAAAATATTCCTTAATGCAAGGGAACCTGCCGTTGGATTTTATGAAAAATGCGGGTACAAGGTGGTTTCCGGACCTTTTGATCTTATTGGTATCCAGCATTTTCTGATGGAAAAGATCAAGAAAATCTGATTTACATCTTTACAAAGCGCAGGAGTGCTTGTCCTCCTTCATATCTGATTTGTGCTGCATAGAGCCCTGAAGCAAGCTTCTCGATATTTATCTTAATATCTTCGATGGAGGTTTCAAGAACAACAACTTCCTGTTCAACTCCTTTCATATCCAGAATTTTAAGTGATGAAATCACTATACCCGGAGCCACGATGTTCAACTCAGTTTGAGCAGGGTTTGGGAAAAGGGATAAAACATTGGCTTCTATTTGCCCACTTTGTACACCCGTGCAAATCATGGCATACAGATTAAAAGAAGCGGAATCTGAGCAGTTTGCAGAATTCAAAACCACCGTTGAAAATAGTATATTCCCAGTGTCTGCTCCCATTAATGCCTGAGCGATGGCTTGGGTTCCTTGCTGTATAAGTTGTCCATTTTTATAAAAACGATACTCTGACATCCCTGTGGGGCTTGCTGTAAGCTGAACTGTACTTGAGCTGCCGATACAATAGATTGGCGATCCGCTTCCAACCGTGATTTGAGCTATTGGTGCAGGAGAATACTGGACGTTAACAGTATCCCGACTCGCCAGACAATTCCCATTGCTGATCGTCCAGACAAATCGATTTTGGCCAACCAACAAACCCGTTACTCCGCTTGTGGCTGAGGTAGGTGTAGAAACGGTTGCGGAAGTCAAGCTGGTCCACTGTCCAGCACCCACTGTAGCTGAATTCCCGGCCAATGTAGAAGTCGTCGCACATATGTTTTGATCAGGGCCTGCATTTGAAACAGTTGGGCTGGCATTTCGAACAATCACTACAGTATCCCGACTTGCTGGACAATTCCCATTGCTGATCGTCCAGACAAATACATTCTGGCCAACCACCAAACCCGTTACTCCGCTTGTCGCTGAGGTAGGTGTGGAAACGGTTGCGGAGGTCAAGCTGGTCCACTGCCCTGCGCCCACTGTAGCTGTATTCCCGGCCAATGAAGAAGTAGCTGCACAAACATTCTGATCAGTACCCGCATTGGAAACAGTTGGGCTGGCATTGCGAACAATCACTACGGTATCCCGACTTGGCGGACAATTGCCATTGCTGATCGTCCATACAAATACATTTTGGCCAACCACCAAACCCGTTACTCCACTTGTCGCTGAGGTAGGAGTGGAAACGGTTGCGGAACTCAAGCTGGTCCACTGTCCAGCACCAACTGTAGCTGTGTTCCCGGCCAATGAGGCAGTAGTTGCACAAACATTCTGATCAGTACCCGCATTGGAAACGGTTGGACTGGCATTTCGAACGATCACTACGGTATCCCGACTTACTGGACAATTCCCATTGCTGATCGTCCAGACAAATACA
>JAIYAX010000002.1 GCA_027488815.1 Cytophagaceae bacterium
ACCGTTACTTTGCAGCGACTAAATCCCGGAGAACTTTGTGCTGGAGATTTGGTGAATTACCGCCTGAACCTGACCGGCACAGCCAACTGGACGGTCAATATCGACAGTGCCGGGGTTTTAAGAAGCATCAGCGGCATTGGCAGCAGCCCACTGGATTTTAGCAGATTGATGCCTACAGCGGGAACCTTCACCTTCCGGGTGGCCAATGTTTTGGATCAAACCGGATGTCTGAACACAACCGCCGGACCAAGGGACACTGTTCGGGTAAACCCATTACCAACAGCTATTTTAACCAGAACCACCGGAACCGGTGCACTCTGTACGAATGACAGCCTTTCGTTTACCCTCAATTTGACCGGGACAGCTCCATGGACTGTAGAAATTGACAGTGCAGGTCAGATCATCACCTTTTCAGGGATTTCGGCAAGTCCATTTGTGTTCTTCAGAACCATGACACAACCGGGCAGCATCAGCTATTTTGTGACAAGAGTAACAGATGCTAAAGGTTGTATTAATCCAGTGGATGGTACACCCGTTTCCGTGCTTATCAATCCATTACCAACTACCAGCCTCAGCAAGCTTTCTCCAACTGCCAATTTGATTTGCTCTGGCGACTCTGTTACGTTCAGTGTGTCATTAACCGGTACAGCACCTTGGAACTTTACCCTTGATAGCAGTGGTATCTCTGTTCAAACCTATACCGGGATAACTACAAATCCATTTGTGTTTACGAGGAGGGTGACGAATGTTGGTCCGGCTTCTTATAGAATATCGCAAGTTACAGATAACAATGGTTGTGTTAACCTTCCAACCCAGTCACCATTGACGTTTACTATCAAGGAGTTGCCAACCGCAGTACTTTCTTATGATTCTCCACCCATCGGAGTTTGCCTGTTTGATACAGTTCAGTTTTCGATAAGTCTTACAGGTACACCCAACTGGTCCCTGGTGTTGGACAGCGCAGGTTTCACAAGAACCATCAATTCTACAGAACCAAATGTGGTGTTTAACAGGGCTCAGTTTGTTACAGGTCTTTACAGCTTCCGTATCGTACAGTTGACCGACTCACTATGTGTGGTAAGCAATCCGGATGTTTCAAGATCCTTCAGAGTTAATATTCTTCCACCTGTTAATGCCGGAGCGAATGACTCCATCTGTTCCGGTGCAAATGTGACACTGGGTAGTCCTGCTCAGTCGGGATGGAGTTATGTCTGGAACCCTGGTCAGTCGCTAAACGACAGCACGGTTTCATCTCCGGTATTCTCTGCAGTTAACCTTTCTGGCATTCCATTTACAAGAACGCTCATCGTTAAGGCAAGGATTGATAGCACCACTTGTGAAAACAGGGATACGGTTTCAGTTGTCGTTAATCCCAATCCTATTGCCAATGCAGGAACGGATCAGGCCATTTGCTCTGGTGACACTGCTGTGGTTGGAGCAGGGCCTTTGCCAAGGTTAAATTATTCGTGGAGTATACCAGTAGTAATTTCACAAAGGCAGCTATCCAATCCATTTTTCACTCAGGTAGTAGCAAATGGGAACTTGCCAACTCTGGTACCACTTGCTTTGCAAACAACCGATACAGTTTCAGGCTGTATCAGCAAAGACACCGTAGTGGTTACGGTCAATCCACGTCCTGATTTTACGCTTGGCCCGGATCAAATTGCTTGTTCCGGCCTTCCGATATTGTTCAACCAACCGGTGCTTGGCCCCTATCTGTTTACCTGGTTGGATTCTACAGGAGTTAGTAATTCAAGCAGTCTGAATACTTCTATTCTACTGCAAAACAATACCCTGAGCCTGCAACAGTTTAACTATCGGGTGAGGGCAGTTAATCAGATCAGTGGCTGCGTTAATTTTGATACAGTGCAGATTTCTATTCTTCCTGCTGCAAGAGCTCAGGCCGGTCCTGATCAGACTTTATGCAGTGGAGATACCCTTATTGTAGGAGCAACTGCAACCATAGGGCATACTTATCGATGGAATCCTGCCTCTGCCTCTGCTCCGGGTATTTTTGATCGAGACAGCTCCATTACCAGATTGAGATTAACAACCATCGCTCAACCCGATACCTTGAACTATATCCTTCGTGCTGTTTTCAACGGTTGTCAGAGCTTTGACACAGTGAGGATTGTGGTTTTTCCAAGGCCAATACTTCCTGTGATAACTGGAGGTGTTTCGATATGCCCTGGAGCAACCGGAGTTCAATATATAGTTCCGTTTTTTGCCGGAAACACCTACCAATGGGTTGTCAGCGGCGGAGTGCTTGTAGCAGGGCAGGGCAACGATACACTTACTGTGAATTGGGGAGGCAATAACCCAGCAGCCGGGGTATCTGTTCAAGCCACAAATAGTTTTGGTTGCACCTCAGGGATTGGCAGCAGAGCTGTCTTAATCAATCCCATTTTGCTGACCCAAACGCCGGCTGGTCCTGATAGTCTCTGTTTTGCCAATGTCGGCACTGTAACTTACTCTGTGGTAAACACCAATGGCTCATCTTATAATTGGCAAGTAAGCAATGGAACGATATTAAGTCCTAATGGAACCAACAGCATCACCGTAAGTTGGGCTGGTGTTGGAGCAAGCAGCATATGGCTTACAGAAACAGCAGTGTTTGATACCTTGTGTTTTGGCTCTTCTGATACGCTATTGGTACAGGTTCTTCCGGAGCCTACCGGTACAGCTCCAATCACAGGAAACATGGATCCTTGTGAGCTTTCCAGCGGGCAACTCTATTTTACCAGTGGTCAACTTGGTTCAAGTTTCAATTGGGTGCTTAACAATGGCTCGATCGTATCGGGACAGGGCAATGACAGCATAAGAATCAATTGGCCTATAGTGCCTGTTGGGCCTACTCAACTGAGTTATCAGGAAGTTTCCTTTTTCGGATGTATTGGTCCGGTTAACGACACCAGCATCACCATCAGACCAACTCCCGTCCCTGATCTGAACAGTAATTTTAATGTGGTATGCGCTACCGGACTGGATAGCCTGAGCTATACGGTGTCAGGTTTTGCAGGTTCCGGTTTCAATTGGACCCTCATCAACGGAAATCTGATTAACGGCCAGGGCAACGATACCGTACTTGTTTCCTGGGCTGCGACTACTCCACAGCGTCTACAGGTGGTTGAAACCAGCATTTACGGATGTATCAGTCAGCCGGATACGCTCAGTTTACTATTTGACCAGTCTTTGCCCGTGCTTGACTATGTGAGCAGGAACGAAAACAGCACTTCAATCAATGATATTGGATATGAATTAATTGAACCCACAAATATGATCGGTAACCCTGTTCTTGAGCGTAGGGTAATTGGGTCAGGCTTATCGGCCAACTGGGTAAATGCAGGTGTGATCTCAAAGGCACTAACCTTCAGGCAGGATACAGGTCAGTCTGATAAACTCATACAGGAGTATAGGATCATTTCCAAAAACAGATGCGGAAAGGATGTATTTTCTGAAGTACATAATTCCATCCGACTTAAAGTTGCCAAGAATGAAGAGCAGGAACTGAGCTCACTGAACTGGAACCCCTACATCGGCTGGCCAGAAGGCGTATTGAAGTATGAGATTTGGAGGAAATTGGATAACCAGGCGAGTTACTCGATTTACGATGAAACCATCGCTGCTGATACTGCATACTCTCGCACCAATGCAGATGACGGCTTCAGGCATTGCTACCGCATCAGGGTGATCAGAGACTTGCCTTCAGCTGCACCTTCCTGGTCTTCCTTTGGATGTATCACGTTTGATCACATCTTAAGTATCAGCAATGTGATCACCGCCAATAATGATGGGATCAATGATACATGGGTGGTTGATAATGCTCAGTTGTATCCTGATGTTCAGGTGCAGATCATGAACAGATGGGGCAAAATCGTATACCAATCCAATGGTTATAAAAACGATTGGTCGGCTCAAGGGCTAGATGGGGGAACGTATTTTTATTCCATGAAATTCAGAGGTACAGAGCGTTCCGGATACATTCAGGTGCTTAAGTAAACTGTCCATTTCTTAGCTCGGGTTGTGGCCTTTTGTGGCCAGCCCTCCTTTTTTTACCTGAAATCTTGAAAAGGGGTCTTGCTTAAACACGACATAAGATACATGCATTATCGTGTATATATTTCATATTCAGTGTTTTAATATCATTTCACGGTATTTAATTCCCTTCCCTTTTATAAAATATTACACCTACAAGAGAGTCAGGGTATTTGAACTATTGAGAATCAATGACTACTGTACTTTTGTTCCGTCCAATCAACAGACCTGAAATGATGTCAAAAGTCTTCACACTCATATGTTTCGTCATGATCAGTGTATCGATCGTAAGAGCACAGTCCAGCAGGATAGAATTGATGGCTGACGACGACAAGAAATACCAGTTGCATAAAGGGGAGTCGATTTTGATCCGTTCCGGAATTTTTAAGGGAACGGTAAGTTTAGAAGCAGGTGCTTCATTGGAGATAGGCCCGGAAGCTGTATTTGAAGGTGTTCTACAATCATCTGTTGGATCACACGTACGCAACAGAGGCCTTTGGAAGTCGCCATTGATCGTAAATGGTCTTTTTGAGAGTTCAGGACCGGTATATGCCAATCATATCCAGATCAAACAACATGGTACATTTATTCAGGAGGGTCCAGCCAAGCTAATTGTTGACCAGCAAATTGAGAACGATGGAGTTCTCGTGATGCACAGCATGGCTGAAGTAGGCAATGAAGTAGTAAACCGGGGATGGATCAAAGTAGAGGCTGGATTGATGAGTGCTCAGGGCCCTATTTACAACAAAGGAAAAATCACTGGTGGTGAAAACTTTGCTAAAATCGGAAGCATTCGCTCCTCTGCCACCTTGTTTAACTACAATGAATTTGGTGGAATTGGACAGTTTCTGGATGTATGTGCAGGAGCCATTGAAGGTAATTACACCATTCACCCAAGAGTTTCGCTTTGTGCACAACTGCCAAGGCTAAATGCCATCACCTGGCTACAGGTAGAGGGGTATAGTGAATGTGAAAAAACCAATTTGAATTGGTTTACGGCTGAAGCTCCTGGAAATAAAGTTTTTGTGGTACAAAAGAGTGACAACGGTTCCAGTTTCAACAATCTGGCGGTGATTGAGTCAGGTGAAGAAGTGAACAGTTCCATCTACCACTACAGCTTTGAAGATTTCAATACAGGCAACAGCAACAGCTTTTACAGAATTATGGAAGTGAATAAAGAAGGAGAAGTCTCTTATTCAAAAATCATCAGTTTAGGCACTATGGCCTATTCCGGATCTAGATAGTTTTTCATTCGTTTTGGTTTGTTTTGTTTATTTGCAAAGAGCCCCGTTTTTCGGGGCTTTTTATGTTGATGACAGTACCCAAAACTTCCGAATTAAAACCACTGATTAAGTGGACTGGAGGAAAATACCGGGAATTCAGGTTTTTTTCTTCTTTTATCCCGCCGTTCGAAAGGTATTTTGAGCCTTTTTTTGGTGGAGGAGGTGTTTATTTTGCTTTAGGTGCCCCGAAGAACTCTTTGGTCAATGATAAAAGCTCGGATCTCATTCGGTTTTACATAGCGATACAAAACAATGCCTTGGGCAGTGGATTTGAACCGTTTCTGCGCACTTGGGAGGCCATTGGAGAATTAGCCATACAAGAAGATGAGGCCTTTTCGCTGTTTGTGCAATTAGTACGAAAGGGAAAAAGCAGCAGCATAGACCTCAAATTGAACGAATGGGTCAATTCAACTTCTTTAGGATTGGATGAGCAAAGGGAAAAACTAGGCCAATGCATCAAACGATTTGTACCTCAGAAAGCCTCCCGAATACGTAGAATTGAGCAGTTTGAGGGTCGTCTTTTTACCAAAGCTGAGTTGAGACAACACTGGGAGACAGCCTTAAAATCCGGATTTTATTTTTACTTGAGGTCATTACTAGAGCAATATGAAGATCAATCGTCTACTGCGTTTATTGCTGCCTGGTTTTTGGTCAGAGAACTATGCTATGGCTCGATGTTCCGTTACAACAAGGACGGGAAGTTCAACATTCCCTATGGTGGTATAGCCTACAACAAGAAAGATCTAAGGGCGAAGACCGAGTTAATTCTTTCAGAACAGGTCTACAAGTCTTTACAAGGCACTCATTTTCAGAATCAGGATTTTGAAGAGTTTCTTTCCAAGACAAAGCCCCGGCAGGGCGACTTTATCTTTATCGATCCACCTTATGACTCAGAGTTCTCTGAGTATGACCGAAGTGCATTTACTCAGCAAGATCAACTGCGCTTGGCCAAGACACTCTATCATCAAGAAGCCAATTGGATGTTGGTCATCAAAGAAACTCCGCTAATCCGTTCACTGTACCAACGAAAGGGCATCCATCTGATGGGCTTTGATAAGACTTATGTTTACAATGTACGAGGCAGAAATGATCGTGAAGTCCATCATTTAATCATCACCAACTATGACCCAGCCCGACTTTGAAAGCATCCATATGGGTGGCTGGATATTCGATTGCAGGCGTTGCCCAAGCCCATGCGACTCCAGAAGTAAGCTGCATTATCCCTTCGAGGCAGATTTAGGAAGGTCTGCAGTCTTTGAAAGGGAACTGATAGAGCTGATCAATGCCAGGGAGGGCTTTTATGCCGAGCTATCCAGTCATACTGCCTGGCCTGATATTACGGTATTTAAAAAGCAAAATAAAGAAGTTGCTCTCTTTATCGAACTCAAATACCAACAGCGAACCTTTATGAAGGTTGAGAAGAGGTTGCCGGAGAGTGGATTGGTACCTTCAGAAACAGTAGCCTTGAACACGAGCGATTTATTGAGGTATCAGCAACTCAGCAACGAACTCAGAGCCCCAGTGTTTATTTTTTGGGCCATTGAGAACAGACCCTGCATCATTGCTCCAGGTGAGCATGGGTTTTTTTATGCTTCATTAAAAAAGTTAATCCGCATTTATCGGGCTGAGAAACGCACAAGAAGCTTTAATCGTCGAACCGGAAAAGGCGATATTCAGCAAGGTGAGCACAAAGGCGTGACCCATAATTTTCATTTCAGACTTTCAGAGTTAAAACCGTTTAACATTTCTAACGACCGTTCGTTTGGAATTTAGAAATATATTTCTACCTTGGTGGAGAAATAGGATTGTTCTGCTTTTTATTGAAGCAACCAAATAATCTTAGTCGTTATGAATAAAGTGCCCAATAAACCTACCTGATCATGTTTACCGACATTACTATCAACTTCTATCACCTTTGCTTGTTGGTTGCGGCTTTACAAGGTTTCATCCTTACCTTAATGTTACTTTTTAAAAACAAGGTCGCTTCAAAGCCAAATAAGTTTCTGGCATTACTGCTTTTTTCATTCTCGCTTCACCTCAGCCATCAGATTGGCTTTATCTCAGGTTTTTTTAACCTGTTTCCGAAACTCCACATTTTCCCGTTCTCCTATTTGTTTATAGTGGGTCCGGCGGTGTATTTCTATGTTAGGTCATTGACCAACCCAACTTTTAAACCTGGCTGGAAATCATCATTGCATTTCCTCCCATCAGTTTATCTGGTACCTGCACTGCTGGCCTACTTCAGCCTACTTAGTGGAGCAGACAAGTCCACTAAAATGATGTTTTTTACTGCTGTTGATTTTATCGAAACCTATGTCTCAGTGGCAGTTATTTTCATCTATTTTGCCTTTAGCCTCAAAGTCATCAGCCGATACAGGAAGTTTCAGGCGTCTTCCATTTCAACTGCATTATCGAGCAATCTTAACTGGCTATGTCGCCTGCTTATGACATTATCCTTCGGGCTACTTTTTTGGACAGGGTATTTCTTTTATTGCAAGCATATTGCTCAAATATCCTTAGACTTGGAGGCATACTATCCTTTTTACCTAAGTTTAGCGGTACTTATTTATTGGATAGGATTTGTTGGGTACTTAAAAACACCTGCTGACTTGCATAGTTTTAGGGTATCAATACCTAATTTGGTAGGTCTTCAGTTGACACCGGCAGCAGGGATTTTTGAAACATATTTGATTGAGGTGGAAAACGAGGCAGAATTAAAAGAGAAAGAGGATAAGTCAGCCCTCCAGAGTAAGAACGAGGACAAACGGCTTATCCTGTCGAAAATAGGGCTTGACGAAGACTCCGCTCACATGGTTTTAGGGAAAATCAGACGTAAGCTGGAGACAGAGAAGCTATACCTTAAGCATCAACTTAATTTGAATGATTTCTCAAAAGAGCTGGGTTGCAGCCCAAGGACTATCTCTACCGTGATCAACCAACTTTGTGGGGAGAACTTTAGCGATTTTATCAACTCTTACAGAATTCAAGAAGTGATGAAATTGCTAAAAGATCGGTCCTTTCGACATTACACCTTATATGGCATCGCTACCGAAGCCGGCTTTAGCTCCAAGACAACCTTTAACAGGGTATTTAAAGAGTTTACAGGCTATACCCCTAAACAGTACCGGTCTGTTTCCTGGACATTGAGTTAATTTTAAAATTGTCCCAATTCACGAATCGGGACAACTAGTTTTTGGAGGGTGTCCGGCTTATTCTCAACTTCGTATCGGTTAGTTAAAGTAAAGTTTTGCTAATAGCTGCTGGCCTAATTCTGAGGCAATGTTGAGAAAAAGCAAGGATGAGATCAAGTGTTTGTCGTTAGCTGACATCAGATTAGGGTGTCCCTCCGCTGCTTGGAGGCATCAGGTTTAGCAAGATCTATTGAACGTTCAGGAGCCATCGTTTAGATGGCTCTTGTTTTTTATGAGCCTCAGAAACTTTGATCTGGCGATAAGCCTTGCTCCCAGACTAGCCATATGATCGGTATAAACCTGGCAATCAACCAATTGCAAGCCTTGTTCAAATTGTTGCTGAGCAAACGTGAGGAAAGCAGCTTTGGAGGCATTGGGCTCCAACGAAAACATCGAGTCGCCTGTAAAAAAGTGACCGAATGACATTCCAAATAATCCCCCGGCAAGTTTTCCATCTCTCCAGGCCTCGACGGAAAGGGCTATACCCAATTCATGGGCTTGTAAAAAGGCATTCTTTAATTCAGAGCTGATCCAAGTGCCGTATTGGTCTTTTCTATTCACGCTGGCGCAATGATCTATTACTTTTTCGAAGCTATGATTTATTGTTATTTCGAAAACCTGCCTTTTCAACACCTGACGCATACTTTTTGAACAGTATAAGGTCTCAGGAAAAATGACCATTCTGGGATCAGGTGACCACCACAGCGTGGGTTCTTCAGGGTTGTTCCAGGGGAAAATGCCTTGGCGATAAGCTTCTATCAGGATTTTGCCATTAAGTGGGCCTCCGATGCAGAGGATACCATCTTCGTCAGCAGATTCAGGGTTGGGAAAATTCCAGAAATTCAGGTCCCGCTCAGCCATGGGAGGGGTATTTATTGGCTTGGAAGCATGCCCTGCATTTTGACCACATTTTCTTGGTCTTTGGGGCTAGGATCTTTCCCTTTGGCGGTATAGATCGTTCCACAAGTCCATTTTCTGCTTACTTTATTGAACTCTGCATAGCTCGTGCTGGTCTTGTACTCTCCTTTGTTGATGATAATGCTCCACCGGCCACTGTTCTCTTTGTAGCATTCGTCAATATAGTGCTTGGACAATTGTTCATAAGTCACTCGTCGTTGGTCCAGGTTAAAGGAGACCAAAATCTCATTGGTTGAAATACTTAGCCTCTCGGAGGGCTGCCCAAAAGTGGTGTCAGTATGGCTCAGTTTGGCCCTGTTTGCATTTACATGAACGATGTATTTGATGGGGATATAGAGTTTAGGGTCAATTGGGTAATTGATGGAACTCACCCTTACAAACACATTTGGCGCCAGACGTATCCCTTTTAAGGAGGTAAGGAAATCCCTGGATTTCAGAACAGTATAGATCAAATGGAAAGACTTATCCATATCAATCGTAACGGCTTTTGAATAGCTGCGCTTGCTCTGTATCAGGTAATTTTCATACACCACAGAGTCGATATAATCTTTGTCTGCAAAATCTTTGATGAACTTGAATACCTTTTCTTTTTCTTTGTGCAGGTACTCTTTTACCTTTTCGTTCCTAAGTTGGAAAAGCTCGTTTTCTCTGTCTTTAGGTGTTTTTCCAGTGAGAAGAGTGGTGTCCATCTGATAATAAAATGTGTCAATTTTGATGGGATGGGTTTTGCCTTCAGAGTAAATGATAACCTGTTGGGTATACATCTTTGAAGTGTTCTTGATGTTTTCCGTCAAATGGAAAAACCATTCCCTGTGTATATCAACGGTATCTTCAAGAAAGAAAAACTGTGTGTTGATCGCATTGGTTTTTAACAATTCATTACTCACTTCGATCAACACATTGCTGATCTGATTGAAGCTATTGTTAAAGGTTTCTGCTGAAAACTTGTCTTCTATTGGATCATTTGATCGTTGGGCGTGAAGCGGAATCCCAAGGAATACTCCCAACATCAAGAACAAACCAAACCCCAAAATTTGTTTTTTCATGAATTACAAATTACAGCAAATAAACAGATTATAGCGATTTAGTTCAAAAGTATTCTGCTTCATTACCTTACATACCATAGGTTGCTTTGACTAAAATGATAAACCCGGTTGAAATAGGAAATCTAATCTTTCAAATTTGCAATTTGTGGCCGAATTGAATGAAGCCCGCAGGTATAAGTCCATCCTCTGAATTTTATGTTAAATCTCTTTTCGAAGAGTATTACACTGTACTGTGCCGATTTGTTTTCAGAATGACCAATGACCGTGCCGCAAGTGAAGACCTAGTGCAGGATTTGTTTGTTCAAATATGGGAACGCCATCAGCAAGGTCAACGGTTCGACAATCCCAAAGCTTATCTCTTTCAGGCAGCAAGCAACAGGGCCATCACCTGGAAGAGGAAAGGTAAACTAACCTCTCTTGATCAATTGTACGAGGATGTTTCTGAGCCGGTCGCAGCTTATGCAGACCCCGCTGAATTGCTTGAAGCGGCTGATCTTGAGCAGAGAATTGAAGCGCAAATCCTTCGTTTGCCTGAAGCAACAAGAGCTGTCTTTCTGTTAAGCAGGCAGCATCAGATGACCTACAGAGAAATTGCCGAGGCTTTGGAAATCAGTCAGAGCACGGTAGAAAAGCACATGATCAAAGCTTTAGGCCTGCTCAAAAAGGCATTGATCGTTGTACTCCTCACATTTTTTCCTATTGATGCACAGGTGTTTACATATTTTTTTAACTAGGGAATAGAGGTATGAGCTGTT
Organism: Cytophagaceae bacterium; assembly: GCA_027488815.1. Taxonomy (GTDB): domain Bacteria; phylum Bacteroidota; class Bacteroidia; order Cytophagales; family JAIYAX01; genus JAIYAX01. The sequence goes on from JAIYAX010000002.1 coordinate 11,229, forward strand.
TCAGATTGTCTTAGACATGAACATGCAAGAGTCAGATATCAACCTGGGAAGAGTACTAATGCTTCGACAATTGGAGGGCAGCCTCAATGCGCATGAGGAGTTGCAGCTTCAGGAATTGATTCAGGCGAATGAAACCCTACGACAAGAATGGGAGTCAACCCAGCTTGTTTGGCAGAGAACAGAACCTTTATCTGGCGATCAGGATTTTAACCCAAACAGTTTGGCTGCCTGGGAAAAGATCAAGTCCAGGGTAGAGGAAAAAGCTAAGAACAGGCCCAGAACAAGGAAAATGTATCCTTGGCTGGCTGCCGCTTCTGTGGTGCTTTTTGCGGCAGTAGGTGCCTGGGTTTTCTGGCCTGAGAGTACCAAAGCTCCATTACTTGTGATGGTGCAAAGCGGAGCCGGGAGATTGACGCATCAGTTACCTGATGGATCAACCGTGGCTTTAGAGGCGAATTCTTATCTGGAGTATTCACTATTTGATACGCAGTCGAGAACCTTGAAACTCAACGGTACAGGTTTTTTCGATGTCATCAAGGATTCAAAAAGACCTTTTGTAGTCAATACGCACAAGTCACAAGTGAGTGTTTTGGGTACTTCCTTTCTGGTCAAAGCCGATAGCGTAGCCTCAGAGCTGAGTGTAGCCGTCTTGACAGGGAAGGTAAAAGTAGACTATACCCAGGTGAGCGGTAAGAAAGTGAGTACTCTACTTACTGCAGGCCGCAGGCAATGGGTGCAATTGAGCACAGGAGAGTTTCGAAAGGACTCATTTGAAGTATCCGCTTTAAGAAATCTGGCAGATGGCAAGATGAGTTTTGAGAATGAACCCCTGAGTGCTGTTCTGGAGCAAATGAAACTTCAGTACGGAGTAGTCTTTGTTCTTGAAAAAGAGTCCATTTCAAAGTGCTTGTTTTCAGGTTCTTTGGAAGACTTAAATCTGGAAGAGGCTTGTAAGCTTTTAGAACTCAGCCTTGAGCTGAGAATTGAAAAGCAGGAGCCTGCTTTGCTTCAAATCTATGGAAATGGTTGTGATCCGCCCGGCATGATCAACTAAAGAAACAAACCAAACATTTTTAAAAAACTTTAAAATGAAGACATTATTTATCCTTCTGTTGCTACTGCTTTGCCTAATGGCGAGGGCACAACGCAACCCTATGGATCGAACCGTAACCATTCAGGTTCAGCAGCAAAGCATTGAGTCAGTACTTCGTCAGCTAAACAGGAACTATGGAGTTTCCTTTTCCTACTCAAGCAGCCTGGTTCCTGTTGACAAGAAAGTGAGTATAAACCTAAAAGCCAGACCGCTACGAGAAGTGCTTGAAGCTTTATTGATTGCCAATGGCATTGCCTACCAGCAAGTCGGAAAACAGATTGTTTTAAAGCGAATGCTTATTCTTCCCAGCTCTACCTACTACCCACAGGTAAGTCCAATGGTCAGCTTGTCAGAGTATATTCCTGAGCAGGATTATCTAAAGAATGATTTTAATGAGCAGGTTCAGATGGTCAGCTCTGCTTCAGACAGCCCAAGCGTTGCCAGCTCAGATACGATAAGGACTGTTTTTGACAGAAATCAATTGAGACGTAGGTACCTGGCAGAAAAGATCAAACTGAAAAAGGAGTATGAGCAATTAAGGGATAGCCTGAACAAAGTCTTAAAGGAGCCTGAGCCTTGGGCAACAGATATGAGAAATGCGATGGAGACTTTGGATATTGAGTTTTTGAAGCTTCAGCAGAACATCAGAAATATCTTTTGGCCTTCATCGGATAGCCTTTCAAAAAGCAGCGACAGCCTTAGCACGCTTGCTAAACCTATGCAAAAATCAGATAGTCTTGCACAAGGAAACACACGCATAGCCCCCTTTCAATTTGGAATCTGGCACGGGCTCTCGACCAATGGTCCTGAAGCAGCAAGAACTATCAATCATTTTTCGCTAAGTCTGTTTACAGGTCGATCAGCCGGTGTGATAGGGGTAGAAGCCAGTACTATTTTTAATGAAAATCTGGGATCAATTGAAGGGGTGCAAGCATCTGGTCTTGTAAACTCTAGCAAAGGAAACATCAGGGGATTGCAAGGGGCCGGCCTGATGAATATAGCTGGAGATGAATTGAAGGGCATTCAGGCTGCTGGGTTGATCAATCTGATTGAGGAAGGTTCAATAACCGGTGTCCAGGCTGCCGGAATATTGAACGTGGGATCAGGCAATGCAAGAGGAGCTCAGTTTTCAGGAATAGTCAACCTCAATGATGGTTATCTTGAGGGTTTCCAGTCAGCCGGGATACTCAATGTAAATCAAGGTTATTTGCGAGGGGCACAGGCGGCTGGCATTGTCAATTTGCAACATGATCATGGTCGGGGGGCACAGTTTGCAGGTGTTTTAAATGTCACTGAAGGCAATTGGGTGGGAGGTACGTTTGCCGGAATTTCCAATGTTCAAAGGGGAGATATAGAAGGAATACAGGCTTCAGCCATTTTTAATCAGGCCCACAAAGTAAAAGGCACTCAGTTAGGGCTCATCAACATTGCTGACACCGTTGATGGGGTGCAGATCGGATTGGTCAATATCGCCAGAGGAAACGGCTATCGCCGAATCGAATTGGCCGGGCATGAGGTAATGCAGGCAAGATTGAGCTATAAATTAGGCACTGAAAGGCTTTATACCATCTATCAGATCGGATGGCATTGGGGAAAAGAGGAGGCCCTGGGTATCGGAGCTGGTTGGGGCACCCAGTGGAAGCATAAAAACAAGCTGAAAAGCTCTCTGGAACTCGTTTGCTTATATGTCAACAGGGAACAAGATGCTTTCAGCAGACTTCATTTGCTCAACACACTCCAATACCAATGGGTCATTCCTGTAGGCCAGCGCCTGGCAATTCAGGCGGGGCCAACCTTGCAGGTAGAAGTAAGTGATCGAAACAAACCTGAGCAAAGCTTTTATCGTCTGGCTCCCGGCCATGACTGGGTTTATGATCGAAGCTTCAATACAAGCTCCTGGGCAGTCTGGCCCGGATTTAAGATCGGGATAAGCCTCTAACACCTAAAAACCAACTTTTTTTTCAACAGCAAGCATGCTGACAGGAGAGCTACGTCTCAATTCGACTGGTCAGCCATAAAATCAAACAAAATCAACATGAACTCAAACACTAAAACCAAGGCAAAGCGCATAAAGAACCCCCCATCATTTTCTTTCATGACGAGTTTTTACCCTCTGATAGCATCTCATTGGCAAGCCTTAAACAGCCCATACACCTTTGTGAAGTCAACGAAGAAAAAACAAACCAACGAACATCAAAAACAAACCAAAACCATGAACTTAATTACCAAAATTTTTCTTTTGACCGGGGCATTTTGCTTTTACACTATACTAAGCATAGCCTCAGATCTACCACATGAGGAAGAGATCAAATACACGATCTCAGGTAAAATCAAAAGCGCATCAGATGGGGAAGATCTAATCGGTGCAACCGTTTTGGTCAAAGAAATCAATCAAGGTGCAGTGACTAATGTCTACGGGTTTTATTCACTCACGCTAAAGCCCGGAAAATACACACTTGTGATCAGCTACATCGGTTATGAAAGTCAGCAAAAGACCATTGATCTGACGACTAATATGGCAGCCAATTTTGAGTTGGTGGAGGTGACCAATAACCTTCAGGAGGTAGTCGTCACTGCGGAACGTGCCGATGCACATGTGAGTGACGTCAAAATGAGTACGGTTTCAATCGATATGATTCAGGTGAAAAAGCTTCCTCCTTTGTTTGGAGAGCCTGATTTGGTGAAGATCGTTCAGATGCAGCCCGGAGTGATTTCAGCTGGAGAAGGTACCAGTTCGTTCTTTGTAAGGGGAGGGGCAGCAGACCAAAATCTGATCCTGATCGATGAAGCGCCGGTGTACGATCCCTCGCATATGTTTGGACTTTTTTCAGTTTTTAATGCTGACATTATCAAGAGTTCGGAGCTATACAAAGGAGGAATTCCGGCACAGTTTGGAGGCAGACTTTCCTCCATTCTGGATGTTCGGGTGAAGGATGGCAACAGCAAGGCACTGTCTGGGAGCTTTGGTATAGGACTATTGGCTGCCAAAGCCAGCCTGGAGGGCCCCATCGTTAAGGATAAAGCATCGTTTTTATTGTCTGCCAGAAGGTCATATGCAGGGTATTACCTACGCTTATCAGAGGACGAAAATCAAAATCAGAACAATGTGTTTTTCTATGACTACAATGCCAAGGTCAACCTTCAGCTGAACCAAAGAAACCGGTTGTTTGTGTCAGCTTATCTTGGCCGGGATGTTTTTCGCTTTGGCAATGACTTTCAGATCGATTGGGGAAATGCTACCTCTACTGTTAGGTGGAACCATGTGTTTAGCGATCGCTTGTTCTCCAACACCACCGCCATTTTCTCCAATTTTGACTACGCACTTCAGTTTAAAGAGCCTGTGCTCGGTTTCCGCTGGACAGCCAATATCCGGGAAAGTACCATCAAGCAAGACCTAAGCTGGTTTATCAACCCGGACCATCAGTTATCTTTTGGGGCAAGTACCGCTTACAAAGTATTTTCACCAGGTAAGTTCAAGCCAACATCAGATAAATCCATCTACTCAGGTACGACCATGCAGGAATTGCACTCCTGGGACAATGCACTGTATGCTTCGCACGAGGCCAAACTCAGCAGCCGGATTAAAGCAGAGCTCGGTCTCAGGGTCTCCATCTTTTCACAGCTAGGACCTTACGAGCACTATACCTACCGTGACCCTTATGACCTTAGGAACGTACAGCGCATTGATAGCCAGTCATTTGAAAGGGCCACATTCGTAAAAACCTTTATCAATCCTGAGCCAAGATTAAGCATCCGGTATAGTCTTGATCCACAGAGCTCCATCAAGGCCAGCTACAACCGCATGGTACAAAACACCCACCAGATGATTACAGGCACCACACCAACCCCTACATCGATATGGTTGCCAAGCGGAGCGATGATAAAGCCACAAACTGCCGATCAGGTAGCAGCAGGCTATTTCAGAAACCTGTTCGATAACAAAATAGAGACTTCGGCAGAGTTGTACTACAAGAAGATGGATGGTGTCATAGACTTTGCAGACAACGCCCAGGTGTTTTTCAATCAAGATTTGGCAACTGTGTTAAGGCCGGGCTGGTCGGATAGCTATGGGGCGGAGTTTTTGCTGAAAAAGACCAGAGGCAAGCTTAACGGTTGGATCAGCTATACCTGGAGCAAAACCACCAGATACATTGATGGGGTGAACCAAAATCAGGCCTTTCCAGCCAGCTATGACCGTAGACATAATACCAACCTTGTATTGACTTATGATTTGAATGAGCGCTGGAGCTTTGGGGCGAATTGGGTATACGGCACAGGCCGCCCTATAACCTTGCCTGCCGGCAAATATCAATACAAGCACTTTGTGGTAGATGAGTACACCAGCCGGAACGGATTTAGACTTCCTGATTTTCACCGCCTCGATCTGTCTGCCACACTCAAAAGTCGTATAGTACCCGGCCGCAAGTGGAGTAGTGAATGGAACTTTTCAATCTACAATGCCTACAACAGGAAGAATCCATTTACGATTTACACGAGGACCGTACGTGACAGCGAAGGAAATACCGTTCAGGGCAGCAGTGAAAAAGAGGCCGTCATGATCTATCTTTTTCCAATCCTCCCATCCATTTCTTACAATTTAAAGTTTTAAACCATTACATCAACCATGAAAAACCAAGGTGTTTTATCGACATTACTAGTCATACTTCTGGCACTGTTTTCTGCTTGTGAGCAGGTGATGCCGGAATTTAATCCCAAGGGCTCTGGCTCCAAAATAGTCATCGAAGGAATGGTCACAGACAGTCTTGGCCAGCAGGTAGTTAAGATTAGCAGGTCTACGGATTATTTGAAGCCATCCAGGCCAGAACCAGTTACCAATGCACTGGTCGTGATCAGCAGTCAGGAAGTAGGTTTTGACACCCTTGTTCATCAGGGGGACGGGGTCTACCTCAGTGGGCTATGGCAAGGGAAACAAGGTTCTGTGTACCGTTTGAGAGTTGAAGTTGGGGGGCAGGTTTACGAGGCTTCTGAACAAATGCCGGTTTTGGTTGGATTTGAAATCGACAGTGTTGTGCACCGCTTTGATGAAATTGCTGAGAAAGACTACCTCTCTTATGGATTTGAGGATAAGCGTAAAATCAAAGCAGGAGACTCCATCTTTAGAGCTTATTTTTATGCTAAGGAAAGCAAGTCCTCAGTGAACTTCTACTTGTTTGATTTCAAAAGGAACAGCTCCTTTTACCGAACCCAAACCGATATCATTGTGGCTGATGATGAGCTGATTGCAGACTATATTCAGGGACTGGAATTGCCAGGTGAGTTTTACAGAAACGACACAGCAACTGCCATTATGTACGGCATTAGCAGGCAGGCCTACAGGTACTACCGTGACTTGGAAAATGTGATGAATTCGGATGGAGGAATGTTTAGCCCACCTGCCGGAAACCCACTGAACAATTTAAGCAACGGTGCTTTGGGGTATTTTCAGGTTTGTGCAGTCCGGCAGCAAAGTATTATTGTACGCTAAATTCGAACAAACAGAAATGGAAAAGGGTTAGATTGGTGACCCTTTTTTTATGCCTTTTGCGTTGCATTAGCCACTTTTGTCTCATGAGAGTTTATGAAAGCCAACCATGCGTATAAACACTATTTGTAGCATATTTTTTTTGGTTTGCCTTCTTACGAACTCTTCTTCAGGTCGTGGAATTGTTCCAGTGGATACAGTTGAGATTTACCAAAAGCTGAGGACAGAAAAAATGCCAGAACAAAAAGCACTGCTGTATCAAGATCTATTCTCAGCTTATTACGCTGGTGGTAAGCTCAAATTAGCTCGGCTAGCTATAGACTCTTCCTTAATGTTGCTCAATGCATACGATAGTCTGCATGATCTCAAAGCAAATGCAATGATTTTAAACAGCATTTTGCTGGCAAGAACCGGCGATTTGACAGGCTCAGCAGCGATACAGAAAAAGTACCACATCAATTCAAGATCAGACAGCATACGTGTAAAGGCCACCATCGCCTGGGTGGATAATCTTGCCCGCCAATCCTATACAGACACGGCCATGCTTCTGCTGGATAAAATTAGAACCTCCCCTTATCTAACAGAAAAACCTTCCCTGAAAGCTAAATTTTATTTGTTGGAAGCTTTATTGAAAGACACCAAGGGAGAATATAAAGAGGCAGCCATGCTTTATTTCAAAGCATTGGCCATTTCACGTAAAGAAAACGACGAGCCCATGATTGTGAGGTGTTACAACAGCATAGGCTCCATGTATGTTTCAACAAATCAATCCTCAATTGCGCTTAAATACCTGTTAATAGCTGACAGCCTTTACCAGCAACTGGGAGATGATCTTTCAGTACTCAATGCATACAACAATATCGCATTAGTCTACAAAGACCTGAAGAATTTTCATTTAGCAAAAAGGTATTATGACAAGATCATAGTCAAGAGCATTGAAGCGGGGGATAAAGTATCTCAAGCCATCGCTTATTTCAATCTTGGAAATGTTCTGGAAGCCATGCAGCAGATCGATAGCGCAGAAGTTACCTATAAGGCTTCACTTGATTTGAGCCTGTCTATCGGGTTGGGAGTAGGCAGTATGTATAATTCGTACGGTTTGGGAAAGATCGCCATGTACAAAAAACAGTACTCTGAGGCTATAGACCTATTTGAGTTGAGTTTTAATGAGGCACTAAAGATCCCGGAGTATTCCATAGCAACCGTTTGTGCTGACAGCATTGCCGCCTGCTGGGCAAAGAAGGGTGAGTTCAAGAAGGGATACGAATGGATGGTCACTGCCAGAAAGAACAATGACCTGATGAATGAGAGAAAAGAACTACAGGTCGTCGAAAAGCTCAGAGCAGACTATGAAGAGAGTCAGGTAAAACTTGAAAACAATTTGTTAAGAACCAAGAACGAACAAACCTACAACAGGCTCAAGTACCAGCAGTATCTGATCGTAGGCTCATTGATTTCCGGTTTGCTATTCATGATCTTGTTATTTGTTCAGTATCGTTCCTATTTGAGAGTAAAGCGCCTTAATGAAGAACTCAATGTCCAGAAAGACAAGACGGATGATCAGAACATCAGACTGGAAGCACTTAATGCTGATCTGAAGGATCAGAAACAGAAGATATGGCTGAAATCGACTGAATTGGAGAAGGCATTGGGTCTCAAAGACAAAATGATTTCAATCATTTCTCATGACCTAAGGGCTCCTTTGGTTTCATTAAGTCAACTGGTCAAGTTTGCACTTGCTGGTGATATTACACCCGCTGAGTTTGTAAAAATGACTACCCAGCTTCAGGATCAGGTGGAAAACAACCTTTCACTGATTGATAACCTGGTGATATGGTCTCGCACCGGAATACAGGGCAGGCCTGAAGAGTACATCACGATTCCGTTAAAGCAATTGCTGAAACATAATATTGGGCTATACCAAACGATCATTCAGGACAAGCAGTTATCCATCTCAAATGACCTTCCTGAAAGTGTGAACGTCTTTATGGAGCCTGAAGCCGTTTCAATGATCATTCGAAATTTGTTAAGCAATGCGATTAAATTCAGCCAGACAGGAGGCGCAATACAGATACTTGCTGAATTTCAACCCGGGTTCTTAGAGCTGAAAGTTACAGATCAAGGTATTGGGATTGATCCTGTACGGCTTGAGACACTTTTTAGACGTACCCAGGGCTCCAGCAGAGGTACTGGCAATGAGCATGGTTTTGGTATTGGCCTGGTGTTCATTCATGAACTTTTGATCAGTTGCGGAGGAAGTATTCAGGTAGAATCGATGATTGGTCAGGGTTCCACATTTACCGTCAATATTCCGGCTTAGGGAAGGAAAAGTATTCGATTCAGGTCTTCTTCTGAAGGAGGTTTGACCACATAGTTTTTTACTTCATGGTAAGTCTTGGCTCGTTCCATATCCTTATGATCAACCGATGAGCTTGAGATGTAGATTGAGAATCGTTCTGGAAGTGATAGATTTAATTGCCTGAATTCCTCTAAAAACTGCCAACCATCAATCACCGGCATGTTGATGTCGAGGAATAGGATTTCAGGATATTTGGTTTGTGGCTTCATGAGGAAATCCAAAGCCTGAGCGCCATCTGCAAATGAAGATATTTCTAGCTCTGATGCCAGTTTGAGCAATTTGGTTTTTAAGATGACGGTAAATATTTTGTCATCGTCAACAATCCAGATAGACCGCCTGTGACTCATGAATGGAAGTAAATCGTGAAGGTAGTTCCTTTGTCGGGTTGACTGTTCACAGTAACGCTTCCGCCCATCGCCTCAATCTGATTTTTAGTCATAAACAAGCCAATGCCTCTGGCATCCTTATTACCATGAAAGGTTTTGTACATGCCAAAAAGCTTTTCACCATGTTTTTTAAGGTCAATGCCGATTCCGTTATCTGTAATTTCCAAAACCATTTTCCCATCCTCCACATGGCTTTTTAGCCATATCTTAGGTTTTCGTGAAGGATGTCGATACTTAAGAGCATTAGATAGGAAATTCAAAAGAATGGACTCCATGTAAGCCGGATAGTACTCAATAGACATCTTAGAGTCTATTTCATTGACAATGAGGGCATCCTCTGCACTGATCTGGTTACCAAGAATTTGTATAACTTTTAAAGAGTACTCATGAATAAAAATCTGTTCTTTTTTGAGGTTCAGACTGGTCTGTATGCTCACCACTTCAGTCAAATTCTGAATGGTTTCAGTAAGGGTGTTGGAAGCATTTTTCAATAAATCAAACATGAACTGCTTCTCCACACCATCTTTGCTTTGGTCGATGATTTCCAATAATGACTTGATGTTACCGGTATGTGAACGCAGGTTGTGAGATACGATGTAGGAAAAGTTGAGCAGGCGTTTGTTTTGTTCATTCACCAATTCAAATGAACGTTTAAGTTGTTCCTCGGCTTGCTTTCGCTTGCCTATATCAATGAAGCCAGTGAAGACCATGTCGACACCATTAATTTTCAGCACCTTTAATGAAACGATGCAATTGATGTCATTTCCTTCTGCATCGGTTATCACTAGATCATAATCGTTTAAAAAGCCTTTTTCCTTGATAGAACTGATGATTGGTATACGGTCATTCTGATCTTTGTAGAAATCTATTATGGTTCTACCTGTTAAATCATTCTTATCAAGCCCCACCATTTCTGCCAGTGATTGATTTACTTTAATGATTTTCCCTTCTTTTAGGGTTGAAAGCATCAATGCTATTGGCGAAGTATTGAAGATTTCATTGAGCAATTGCTCATTTTCCCTTAAGGTTTGCTCAGATTTTTTCCGCTCGGTAATGTCTTCAAACATGAAGAAAACGCCAACAATCTCATCATTCGCATCTTTTAGAGTGGATTGGTACCTTCGAAGACTTCGACCATTTATAAGTTCTATTTCATCTTCAGTAGCATCGTTTGGTTTCCTTTTTTCCTTGAAGTGGTTCACAAAAGCCGCCTGATCAGATACTTTTTCCATAACCATTTTGGTAAGGGAAGTATTTGAAAAGGCTCCCTCTCTGATTTCGGTCTCATACTCCTCCAAATTCCACAGCTCACAAAAGCGACTATTTAGGTACATGACCTCATCGGACTTTTCATTGACCACCAAAAAGCCCAAGGGTGAGGAAGACGACATTAAATTGAGCAGATTTAGGTTCCACTGCAATTGCTCCTCAGCTGCATGCTTATCTGAAACATCAAGTGTAATGGTATCCCAAATGGTAGAACCGTTAGGTGCTTTAAGAGGGCTGCCGAAAGACTGTACGTACTTATACCGGCCATCAGACATGATAAACCTCAAATCACAAATCCAAGTACTGAGTTGGAGGGCTGATAGTTGAACACTATCGACTACTTTTTGATAATCGTCAGGGTGTATTTTATTCCAGATGGCAATTGTTCCTTTTTCTTTGAGGTCATTTTCTGTGATCTCCCAAAGTTTAAAACACCCTGTGCTTGCATAGGGGATTTCATCAGTACCATCAGGGTGGAGCACATATCTAAAAACCGCCCCAGGAATGTTTTCAATAATGTTCTTGAGACGACTTTCGCTCTCTATTAAAAGGATTTCTGTACGTTTTTTTTCTGTAATGTCAACCGCTTGAAAAGCGACACCGACCACTTCCCCATTAGAGTCTCTGATTGGGTTGTGTACCACATTAATGTAACGTGCATATTCCCCCTCTCCGTAAAGCCTTTCGTCCTCCAAATGCTCTCCCTCCATCGACCTTTTAAGATCTGCCAATATGCCATTCCTAAGTTCAATATTTGGGATGTAGTCAATAGAAACCCTACCTATTTCAATACTAACACCATATAAGGCTTCCATGGCTATAGCATGTGAACGGTTAAATGAGGTATATCGGAATTCTCTATCTATTGAGAAAATAGGGTTTTTCGTACTTTCATTGATTCCTTTAAGGGTGTAGTACTGTCTGTTGATCGTTTTTTGAGCTTCGACCTGTTCGGTAATGTCTTTTAAAAAGACACAATTGTATGCCCGTCCTTCATACTCAATGTAATTGGCATGTAACTCCAGGTGCTTGGTTTGGCCACTTGGGGTGACATGAACAGTGTTTAGTTGAATATGCTTTTTTTCAACAAGTTCCTTCCAATGCAAAGTCCATTTTTCTTTGTCGTAAAAAGGATCAAAGTCAGTTACTTTTTTATTCAGTAGCTCTTCTTTGCTTATTTCAAAATGCTTGAGTGCAGCTTGATTGCAATCCATATAAGTAGCATCTTCTCGTATCCACATGATAGGATCGATAGCATTTTCTAATGAAAAGCGAATGAGTTGCAGGTATTTTTCAGTTTCTTTTCGCTCCGTGATGTCGGTATGAGTGCCTGCAGTTCGGACTGGTTTTCCCTTTTCATCAACATCTACAATACGGCCACGGTCCAGAATGTACTTATAGGATCCGTTTTTATGTTTCATTCTGTACTCTACTTCGTATCGGTCAGTTTCCCCTTTGAGGTAGTCATCCAAGGCTTTTGATACCCATTCATAGTCATCGGGGTGTACATTATCTGACCAAGTCGACAAGTCATCTGGTACTTCACCTTGAGCATAGCCTAAGATTCCTTTGTACCTGTCTGAAAGGTGTACTTCGTTGGTTTTTACATTCCAGATCCAAATGCCATCGTTGCTACCTTCGATGGCAAACTTCCATCGCTCAGCCTGGAGTTTTACCAAGTCCTCTGCTTTTTTGAGTTCGGTTACATCTTTGCATATCATGGAAACTCCAACCAATGCATTTGACCTGCCTACCAGAGGTTCAAAGGTGATTTGCCACCATTCGGGGAATCCAAAGCCAGGGAGGTGCGTCTCTAGGATGTATTTTCCGGTCTCTAGTGCTTTTTTTAACAATTCATAAGTATATTCTTTTTGATCTGAAGGCAGATACTCTGTCAATTTAACACCAGCAGTTATGTTGGCATCATAGAATGCTCGCAAACCTTCTTTAAAGCGTTTGTTGAATCCTATGATTTTCGTCTCGATATCAAGCAGGCAGATGGCATCTTGAGTCCCGTTGAAGTATAGGGTGAGCATATCCTGCTCAATGAGTGTAGCGTTCTCAGCAGCTTTGTGTTGGCTTATTTCATAAGAGTTGATGATTACTCCTATAACTTCTCCCACTTTGTTTCGAAAAGGCCTGTATTGGATTTTCCAATAGGTGGCTTGACCGAAAAAATCATACTCAAATTCATCATATACATGCTCACCCTTCAGCGATCTGGAAAAACCAGTAAAATAGTTTGCTAGCAGCTCATTGGGAATTGCTAGCAGCAAATCGGTATTTGTCTTGATTTCAATCGATGTGTATTTTTGAAAAACCGCTTCGGCTATCTTATTAAAACACATGATCTTGTGATCAGTTGAGATGATTAAAACCATATCATCCGCACTTTGGCTATAGCCCTCCAGAAGGGACTCATCCAATGCCAACTCAGCCGTAATTTTATCGATCTCTTGTGTTTTTAATTCTAGTTCAAGTCTCTGAATGGTAAGGGTGAGTAAGCGTACTATTTGTAGCGACATCAATTGAATGGTCTGCCTTTTGAGTTCATCTGCCAAGCATGGAACGACATCCAGCATACTAATTGTCCCCACCATTGAGCCATCAGGCAATACAAGTGGATGACCCATGTAAAATCGAAAGTCGGGTTTTCCCTTTACGAGTGGATGGCCTTCAAACAGTGGATCTAGTGACAGGTCTTCGATAATGACCTGCTCTTTAAGGGCTTCAACTCTCCCGCAAAAGGCTTGTGATAAAGGCATTTCGGAGACATCGCTTCCAACAGAGGCCTTCACAATTAATTTCCCTTGGTTTATGAAGGTGATAAATACTGTAGGTACTTTACATACCTTTGAAACGTATTTTACTATCTCTTCCAGCTCAGCTTTAGAGTTTTTATAGGCATTGGAAATTAACTCAATGTCTATACCTAAAGTCCCTGACTTAAAGGCTGATTCTGTAGATGCCATTTGGCTGAACTGGTAGTGTTGTCTTTAACGACCAAAAATAGGTATTTAATGTAAAGCTGGAACAGTTCATTTCCTACTAATTTGCTTATTTTCTTACCTCAAACAAATGGATACTGGCCCTTTCTTAGTCCGAAAACTTAGAACCTTCAGTCTCTTGTGCCACCTTACGATGCTCTTCCCCCCAACATTTAAGTGATATTAGCACAGGCCCGAGCGATAGACCGCATTCAGTTATTGAATATTCAACAGAAACAGGTACTGTAGGGATAACTTTTCGAACCACCAATCCATCAATCTCCAATGACTTAAGCTCTTTCACCAACATGCGGGGTGTAACACGGCATAGATCCCTCTCTAATTCTTTGAACCTCTTTTTCCCCTCATACAAACTCAATAGTATTGGCAGCTTCCATTTGCCCTCAAGCACTTGAAGCGCATCCAGAATGGGACGTAGATCTGAAGTATTGGATTTTTTAGTCATTATAAACTATTCATTTACAAATAGGTATACTTTAGTATACTACTATTATTTAAGAACCAGATTACAAAAGTATATTATTGGTTTTATTTTTGAAAACAAATTCTTTGTAATTCTTTTATCATTCTATGAAACGTTCCGATTTTATTCGAAAAGGTATTCTGGGTGCCGGACTGCTGGCCCTTGGAAGCCGCTTGGGCATCGCCATTCCTCGTAAGTTGGAGCAAACTCCAAAGCTCGAAACGCCTCTGGGATTTAATCATTTACCTCAACCCCAAACACAAACCATGAACAATCAGGTATTACACAAAGCAGATACACGAGGTCACGCTGATCATGGGTGGCTTAAAACCTACCATAGCTTTAGCTTTGCCGGCTACTACAATCCCGACCGAATGCATTTCGGAGTACTTCGGGTTTTGAATGATGACTTTATCGCAGGTGGTCAGGGCTTTGGCCGACATCCTCATGATAATATGGAGATCATCACCATTCCCCTTGAAGGAGACCTTGAGCACAAGGACAGTATGGGCACCAAAGAGGTTATCAGGCACGGAGATGTACAGGTCATGAGTGCAGGTACCGGCATTCATCACTCAGAGTACAACGCCAATCGTGACAAACCGGTCAAATTGCTACAGATATGGGTTTTCCCAAATAAGAAAAACGTAACTCCAAGGTACGATCAGATCAGCCTCAATATGGAAGATCGAAAGAACAAGTTCCAGCAAATTCTCTCACCCAACCCCGATGATGCCGGAGTTTGGATCCACCAGAATGCCTGGTTTCATTTAGCCAGTATGGAAGAGGGTTTGCAGTTGAAGTATGATCTCAAGGACAAGTCCAACGGAGTTTATGCCTTTGTGATTGAGGGAGAGTTAACCCTTAACGGCACAGAGTTGAACAGGAGAGATGCCCTTGGCATTTGGAATACGCCCAGCCTTGAGGTAAAAGCTAAAACCCCTACTGAACTCTTGTTAATGGAAGTTCCCATGTCGCTGTAAAGCATCCCGATCGCTGCTTACTCGAGCCCCGCCTGATGGCAGGGCTTTTTGTATTTTACTTATTATTTTTTTGCGGCTCAGAGGCTATGGATTGGCAAATAATGCCGTTATTTACCATAGTCTTAAGGCTATGCGACATTCAGAAAAACTCCAGGTTCTTACATTGGGTTGGGAGTTTCCCCCATTGGCTACCGGAGGACTTGGCCCTGCCTTTTATGGACTCTCCAAGGCATTAAGCACTTTTGTAAAACTCAGCATTCTACTTCCTCGGAGCGAACCTTCTTTCAAATTACAAGGTGCTGATATCATTGGTCTGAACCATCTCGACAGTTCAGAATTCTCCCATTTTTACCCTGAAGTACTTGAGTTCACGGAAGATGATTGGTTCCAAGGGCCTTACCCGTTACACCTGCCGGGATGGAAACATGGACTAGCCATAAGTCCACAGGAGGCATTGGCTCTTTTTAATGATCAGGAGGTTTATGGTCCCAACCTCATGCGCAAAGTACAAGCGTATGTTGCCCTCTGTTCCAAGTTGGCAAAGAGTATGCAGTTCGATGTGATACATGCGCATGACTGGCTCACCTATCTTGCAGGCATTCGCATCAAAGCTCAAAGTGGCAAGCCTCTTGTCATTCATGTGCATTCTCTGGAAACAGACCGTGTTCATCCGGATGTACGCAATCAGGTGTATCAGATTGAGTGGCAAGGAATTCACAGAGCAGACAAAATCCTTGCGGTAAGTCAGTTTACAAGGCAAAGTATCATTGATCATTATCAAGGTAATGCATCCAAAATCATTGCCGTTCACAATGCGCTTGATGACAGCCCCGTCACAGTTCGGAAGGTCAGAACTGACTATAAATCCATCCTTTTTTTAGGGCGAGTTACCCACCAAAAAGGGCCGGATACACTTTTTAAAGTTATCCAAAAACTGGCTCCCCATGTGCCCAACCTCAAGGTATTTGTAGCTGGCGTAGGAGATCAGCTAGGCCACCTCAAATGGCAGGTCGAGCAGGCCGGTCTTGAAGAGCGATTTGTATTTACAGGTTATATTAAGAAGCAGCAAGTGCATGAGATATTGGCACAAAGTGATGCCTATTTTATGCCTTCAGTCTCTGAGCCTTTTGGCCTCTCTGCCATTGAAGCCGCTCAGTTTGACATCCCTTGTGTGATCAGCAAACAGAGCGGAGTTTCAGAAGTACTTCATAATAGTCTCAAGGCTAACTTTTGGGACATTGACAAGCTTGCCAATTACCTGTACGCTACCCTTCACTATCAGGGCTTGAGAGAAACTATGGTGGGCTTGTCGAGAAGAGACCTTCGTCAAATCAACTGGCTGCAGTCTGCCAAGCAGGTAATTGAAGTGTATAAAGAACTTAGCTAAACGACCTTAAACCATTTTCGATATGACTTCCCTTTGTTTTTACTTTCAGGTGCATCAGCCATACCGGTTGAAACACTATCGATTTGATGAGATAGGGGCTAATCCTTTTTATGAAGACCATGTCAAGAATGAGCAAATCCTTCATAAGGTGGCTGATAAGTGCTATTTACCTACCAATGCCAAGATGCTGGACCTGATCAATCGCTTTGAAGGGCGATTCAGAATTTCGTACAGCATCAGCGGGACAGCCCTGGAGCAGTTTGCCCAGTATAGGCCTGAAGTGATCGATAGCTTCAAAGCCCTGGTAGCGACAGGAGCCGTTGAGATTTTGGCGGAGACCTATTATCATTCTTTATCGGTGCTCTACTCACCAGAAGAGTTTAGAAGGCAAGTACAAATGCACGAAGACCTGATCTTGAAGTATTTTGGCCAAAAACCCAAAATATTCAGAAACACGGAGTTGATTTACAGCAATGCCATTGGGCAGGAGGTGGCCGATATGGGCTACCTGGCTCAACTTTGCGAGGGCGTGGACAGGATACTGACCGGTAGGAGCCCTAACAAAGTCTACAAGCACCCTACAGCAGAGCTCAAGCTGCTTTTAAAAAATTACTCACTTTCTGACGACATTGCTTTTAGGTTTTCAGACAAGGGCTGGGCGGAGCACCCGCTTACCGCCCATAAGTTTGCTTCATGGGTGCATCGCAATTTTGATGAACGTGTGATCAACCTGTTTATGGACTATGAAACCTTTGGAGAACATCAATGGGCCGATAGCGGAATTTTTGAATTTTTGGATCACTTGCCAGGAGCTATTTTAGAAAATCCAAACTTTGATTTTAAAACGCCCTCTGAAGTTGTGGCTGCCTATCCAGTGGAAGATGTCTATGCTCCTCCATTTCCCATCTCCTGGGCCGATGCCGAGCGTGACCTAAGTGCCTGGCTTGACAATGCCATGCAGCTCGAAGCAGTGAGCAGGATTTATGCCCTCGAACAAAAGGTAAAAGAGAAGGGGGATGATGACCTGCTAAAGGTATGGGGCAAGCTGCAAACCTCTGATCATTTCTATTACATGTCCACCAAGTTCTGGAGCGATGGAGACGTGCATAAATACTTCAGCCCCTACGACAGCCCGTATGATGCATCTGTTTTTTACATGAATGTGCTGAGTGATTTTGAGAAAAGGATAGGGTAGGGGGGCCTAAATGCTACTCCTTCACCACCTTTCGGGTTTCAACACCTTTGGAGGTAATGATTTTCAGAATATAAGTGCCAGGAGCTAAAAAATCAGTAGCCAGCTCCGCCTGAGCAGGAGTTAAGTCAGAAGCTTTAAGTCTTTTACCTGCAAGGCTATACCATTCATACCGAAAGGGCTCTTTTGATTCTACAGTGAGGTATTCTTGGGTAGGGTTAGGGTAAAGGCGAATGGTTTGATTGTTAATCTCAGGGGCTGTATAGCTAAGTGTGCCGCTGCCTGCCCAGATACGGGCAATTCGGTTTCTAGATGTACCGTTATAGCTGACAAAACTACCTCCAATAAGCACTTTTCCGTCCGGTTGGATGGCGAAGGACCAAATTTCAATTGCCCCCGCACCTGGGTTGAAAATTGTATCAAGACTGCCGTTTGGATTGAGGCGAGTGATCCCGACCCGGGAAATTCCGTTGTAGCTGCCGACGGTTCCGCCGAAAAGCACTTTACCATCCGGTTGGAGAGCGAAGGAATAGATTAAGCCAATCACCCCTGTCCCTGAGATGAATGTCGCATCTAGACTGCCGTTGGCATTCAATCGGGCGATTCCATTT
This sequence comes from Cytophagaceae bacterium, assembly GCA_027488815.1. GTDB lineage: Bacteria > Bacteroidota > Bacteroidia > Cytophagales > JAIYAX01 > JAIYAX01. The sequence goes on from JAIYAX010000002.1 coordinate 29,462, forward strand.
TGTGTGGTGCCATTGAAACTATTAAAGTAGCCCCCGATAAGTACCTTTCCGTCTGGTTGAAGTGCGAGTGAAATGACATCAGCATTTGCCCCTGTGCCAGGGTTGAAAGTCATATCCAAGCTGCCATTTGCATTTAATCGGGCGATGCAATTTCGTGAGACTCCGTTAAAGCTTGAAAAAAATCCTCCAATGAGTACCTTCCCATCTGGTTGGATGGCGAGGGCGGAAATCCAATTAACTGCCCCACTACCAGGATTGAAGCTTGTATCCAGACTGCCATTAGAATTTAGGCGTGCGATTCGGTTTCTTGGTGTCCCGTTGTAGGTGGCGAAAGAACCACAAATGAGTACCTTTCCGTCCAACTGGATGGCAATGGAAAATACAGGGAAAGAGGCACCTGAACCTGGGTTGAACGTCGCATCCAGACTGCCATCCGCATTCAGGCGTGCGACACTGTTTCGGGAGACGCCGTCATAAGTGGTAAAATCACCTCCGATAAGCACTTTTCCATCTGGTTGGAGAGCAAGGGTTCGGATAAAGTCATTTGCCCCCAAGCCTGGGTTAAAGCTAGTATCTAAACTGCCGTTGGTATTTAGACGGGCAATTCTGATTCGGGTGGTACCGTTGTAGCTGGTGAACAACCCTCCTATAATCACCTTCCCATCTGGTTGCAGGGCAAGGGTTAAAACATTGGTATTCGCCCCTAGGTTAGGATTAAACGTTGTATCCAACTCCCCGGGTTGAGAGAATTGAGCTGCCACCGGATAAGTGGTTAAAAATAAGAAACCATATAGAATTGAAGCAAGTCTAATTTTTTTCATACTGATGACAGATAGTTGTTATTGGGGTAACTTAAGTCGATCAAAAATAAACTATATTCCGATCGTTTCAAATGATAACAGGAGTTTTTCTTCTTGTTAAATGATAAAGGCTGACAATAGAATCATTTGACTTAAAATAATTCAAGACCTTAAGCTTCCCCGCCATGGTTCGTGTCCCACGAACCACAGGGTTTGGATTAAAAAATGGTTCGTGGGACACGAACCATACCAGGGGATTTATTGAATTAAACACTGACACCAAAAACATAGCCAACTAAAGCAGAAAGTACCATTGCGATTGTTCCCCAAATGGTAATTCGTAAGATGGCTTTTTTAACGCTTGAACCACCAGTTTTTGCCGATGTCGCTCCTAAAATGACAAGGAAAATTATAGTGAAACCATACAACCAATATTCCATTCCTTTAACAGTTGCAAAAAGGACAACCAAAAGTGGTAATAATCCCCCAACTGTAAAAGAAGCTCCAGATGCTAAAGCAGCTTGTATGGGTTTTGCATGACTTATCTCGTTGATACCTAATTCGTCTTTCATGTGAGCACCTAAAGCATCTTTCTCTGTCAACTCTATTGCTACCTGCAAGGCAGTTTCTTTTTTTAATCCTCTTTTCTCATAGATTTGAGCTAAAATAGTAAGTTCTTCGTTTGGCATTTCGCTAAGTTCTTTCCTCTCTCGCTCTATATCAGCGTTTTCTGTATCGGTTTGTGAACTCACCGAAACATATTCGCCTGCCGCCATAGATAGTGCTCCAGCAACAAGTCCGGCAACCGTTGCTAAAACAATCGGGTCTCTTGTTGAACTTGCAGCTGCAATTCCAATTGCAAGACTAGAAATGGAAATTATTCCATCATTTGCACCAAGCACAGCGGCTCTCAACCAGTTGCTTCTGCTTATGTAATGAGTGTCTAAATAATTGTCAATAGTAACCATCTTTATTTTGATTAAGAAAATGATTCGTGCGATACGAACCATGGCAGGGGAGTGAAATTGTACTTAAAATTTAGTGTTTTTTGTTCTTTCGCCGTGGTTCGTGTCCCACGAACCACAGGGTTTGATTTAAAAAATGATTCGTGCGACATGAACCATGGCAGGGGAGTGAAATTGTGCTTAAAATTCAGTGTTTTTTGTTCTACAAATAGGTCTTGAACCATGTCAAATTCTTCATTTTATGCTGCTGCTCTTAAAGGTATGGCCTTTGGCTAATCCTTAGTGTTCAGTATTTTCCCATCTTCCATGATAATGGTTCGCTGGGTGTTTGCTGCAAAATCCTGGTCGTGCGTCACAATCAGCAATGATTGGTGGTACTCTTCTGCCAGTTCTTTGAAGATATTGAATACGATGTCGCTATTGGCCTTATCAAGATTACCTGTTGGCTCATCGCCCATGATGATGAGGGGGTCGTTGATCAAAGCCCTTGCAATAGCTACCCTTTGTTTTTGCCCTCCACTGAGTTGGTTCGGGTACTTGAGTGCTTCTTTTTCTATGCCCAGTATCTTCAGTTTCTCATAAGCCTTTTGTTCGATCTCCTTTTTACTGTGTTTGCCAAGTTTGAGGCCTGGGAGCATCACATTGTGTAGATTGTCAAACTCATTGAGAAGATAGTGGAATTGAAACACAAAGCCGATCTTCTCATTTCTCACGTGCGCCAAATCAGCATCGCTTTTATCTTTCATTCTAGTACCGTCCAACAGCAGTTCCCCTTCATACTGAGTATCCATCGTAGACAAAATATAAAGAAGGGTAGACTTACCACAACCCGATTTACCCATAATGGATACGAACTCACCTGCATGTATGGCGAAAGTCACATCATTGAGCACCTTAACCAAGATAGGGTCATAGAAAGATTTGCTGATGCCTTTTGCCTCTATGACCTTTTTACTTTCCATGCCTACTTGCCTCTGATGATGTCTACAGGGTCTATTTTACCAGCCTTTCTGGATGGAAGATAGCCCGCCAAGTAGGTAGTGATGATGGAAAATACAGCCCCAATGATGTAAAAATTGGGGTTGTAATTGATTGGATATGTTTCAACCGTAGGCAATGATGGGGTGTTGAAGGGAATTTGTCCGATAAGGGCAGATAGTCCAAGTCCCAAAACCAAACCCAATGCACCTCCTGCCAGCCCAATGGTCAAAGCTATGGTGATAAAGATGGCGTTGACGTCTCTCCCGGAGAATCCCATGGCTTTTAGTATGGCGATGGAGTCCATCTTCTCATAAATCATCATATTCAGTATGTTGTAGATGCCAAAGCCGGCGACAATCAGCAGGGTAATGCCTACTGCATAGGAGATCAATGTGCGTACGGAGCTGCCTGTCTCAAACTGGGCGTTGGCCGTTTGTATATCAATGGCTTCTGTGCCAAATAGGTGATGATACTCTTGAGCAGCCTTTGGGGCCAGGGCAATGTCTTTGAGTTTGATTTGCAGATCGGTGATGTATCCTGCAGGCTTGCCAAGCATTTTCCTAGAAGTAGCAAGGGTGGTATAGCTTTGTACCTTGTCAATCTCCTCGATGCCGGACTGGAAAAAGCCCACAACTTTCAATTGAAACCGGACGCCCTCTGCGGTGGTCACCTGAATGATATCACCTCGTTGCACCAGCATTTTTTTAGCTGCGCCTATCCCGAGGATAATGCTGTTGGGGGTATTCTTAAGGTCATTGGTTTGCCCACCCACCACATAGTCTTGAAAAGTGAACAGTCTGTTTTCGGCATCAACCTCGATGCCATTGATCATGCCTGTGAGGTTGATAGAGCCCACATTGTAAAAGATGGGTAAGGTCGTTTTGGGGGCAAATCCAAGAACTCGTGGGTCTTTCTTTAGTGCTTGAATGATGGCTGCGCTGTTTTTTATTTCAGGCAGTTCGCTCTTGGGCTTCACATGCCTGATGAAATGATAAGCCCCCGGATAAGAACCCGAGCGCTCAATCGGTTGGACAGGCGAAGGCAGTATTTCATTGTAGAGCCTTACATGAGGCGTTCGATTTAAAATCAGGTTATCAAGCAGGTCGTTCAGGCCGGCCATGAAACTAAGCAAGGCGATGAACATGGTGATGCTGAAAGTGACCCCAATTGCGGCAATCAAGGTTTGCTTCAGCCTGGCGGTGAGCAGGGCAAGGGATACTTCTGCGATTAGTCCGATCTTCATGCTCAGGGTAGTATCAACTCATCCTCAATCCCAATGCCCGATAAGATCTCCACCTTCTGATAGTCTTTGAGTCCGGTCGTTACCTTTACTCGTTCACCTGAAATTAATACTACCATGGTGTCGTTGAGCAGGTATTTTCTGGGTATCAGCAAAGCCTTTTCTTTGGTGTTGATCAACACGTTTGCTTCAAAGGAAATATTTGGATACAGCGTGGCAGGAGCTTGTACAAACGATGCCTCTACAGTAAATGTCTTGCTTTGAACATTCATCATCGGGTTGATCTTGGTGACCAATGCATCAAACACAGTGTCCTTGTGGCTATTGAGTACCACTTTCACTCGCATGCCCTCTCGAATGCTCACAATATCGTTTTCATCCACCTGCATTTCCAGCAGAAATTGACGCTCAGCCCCCAGAATAGCTACCACCATTTGAGGAGAAACCATTTCGCCCTTTTTTACATTGATTTCGTACACTTTCCCTTTGATTTCGCTTTTGACCACAAAGTCTTGCGTCAATTTCTGGCTGATCTTTAAGTTGTTTTGGGCTTGCTGAGACTGGTAGCTTAGCTGTCGCTGCAAGGTTTCTACCTTCTCTACCGCTGATAGGTAGTTGGCTTTGGAGCTTTCAAAAGCAAGCTCTCTTTGCTCAAGGCTTAGTTTGGTACCTATGTTTTGTTCCCAAAGTCTTTTCTGCCTCGCAAAAAGAGCAGAATCAAGCCTCAGTTGGCTCAAAGCAAGGTCTGCAAAAGATTTTGCTTCCTCTAACTTCCCCTTGTTTGCTTCGTAGGCGTTAAAGGCAGCACTTAGCGCTTCATTGCTTCTTGACAATACTTGATTGTCGCTCACAATAGAAAGAATAGGACTTCCTTTTTCAACAGGCTCACCTTCATCTACAAATACCTGATCTACTATGCCGCCCGCCTCACAATATACTTTGTATTGATTTTTGCTGATCAGCAGCCCTGAAGCATAAACCGACTCGGTGATTGAGCTCTGTTCGGGATGTATCGAATCCTTATTCTTTTGGCATGAAGCAAATACAGATACTACTAAAATAATGCTGAGTTTTCTGCTTAGAAAGAAGTGATACAAAATCCTCATTTGGTTATCTTTTGTGCAATATAGTATAAAGCAGAGTTCAATACAATGATTGGATGCAAGAAGCTGCTAACCCATTAAACTCTTCAGAATTCACTGGTAACTAGACGGCTGATACAATTATTAAGAGATATTGAATAAATAACAAGTATTTATAAATAAGATCATGCAACTTATGCACTGATCAAATCAATCTGACTGAAATTAGAAGTCGATTGAAGAATTGTAAAACTAAAAAAATAAAGTTTCTATAATTGAATATAAAAAGGAAATAAAAATGGCCACTCAGACGAGTGGCCCTTAATTACTATTGAACCTCTAATGTATATGTAAATAAATTAAAACCTATAACCCAAAGTTGCCTGATACCATGCATTTTTATATTGTGGTGTTACGCTACTGCCATCACCCCGGTTGTTTTGCACATCCCATCCGGCTCTTGCACCTATTACCACATGATCAATATTTATATCTAGGCCAATGAGAAGGCAGACGGTGTTCTTTCTGATATTGTCATTTTTGAATTCTTGTTCTTGTACAAAGCTATTTACTGAACTTCCAAAATCATCCTTTTGACTGAGCAGAAAAGATACCTGCGGACCGGCAAGAATGGAGATAAATTCAACCGGTTTGATTGCAAAAAGAATAGGAATATCAAGATAATTACTTGTTCTCGTGAAGTTGTAGGAATTGTTTAATATCCTGCCATTGGCTTTAAACCCTCTTTGACTATACAACACTTCCGGCTGTATGCCAAAGTAGCGGCCTATGGGGATTGATAAGAAAACTCCACCAGCAAATCCTAACTTAGGATCGGCAACAAACTCTTCTCCTTTAGAATTGTAAACATTGGAGTAGTTGGCTCCTGCCTTTACACCAAATTGTAATGTTTCACTCTTGTAGTTCTCTTGAGCTTCAGAGTTAATAACAGAACATACAGCTATTAATGATGTTAATAAAAACTTTTTCATGTGATTGTGTTTAATGTAAAAATTATAATTTGTCAAGTGAACTTTTGAGTGAATCAAGGTCCTGATTAAAGGTAGATTTAAAATTCTCCCAATTATCTTTGCTATCAGCTCGGTACTCATCCATACGCATTCTTAAGTCCGAATTTTTGTCATTCAACTCACTGATACGCTTCTTGTATTCGGCTCTGATATCACTTTTCTCGTTTGCAATACGCTGATCAAACTGTGCAATACGCCTTTCATTGGCCAGTATCTTCTCAATGTTCTCTTTACGAAATGCCTCCACTTCTTGCTGCAGCGCCTTGTTTGCATCAAGTAAATCCTTATTTGCCTCTATTACATCTTGTTGGGCAGAAACTACTTTCTGTGATGAGGACTCGCATGATACCTGTGATAAGGCCAGTAAAAGAATTGCTGCAATTATTGTCAATTTTGTATTTTTCATGATTTATGTGTCTAGAGGTGTGAAATCATTTTTTGCAGTTCTTCCTTAGATTTTCCAAGTTTTTTCTGAAGTCTTCCAAGTAGTTCATCGTGCTTGCCTTCAACAAGAAGTAGGTCATTATCAGTAAGAATAGCATACTGTTGTTTTAGTTTTCCTTTCACTTCATTCCAGTTATCAGGAAATAAATTTGTCGTTTTCATCATTTTACAAGTGTTTAATTGTTTGTCAAAGGTCTGGAATACTATATGGCTCATGTTATACAGTGATGCAAATAGTTTATATAATAAGATTGATGTATGTATGGGTAGTGAATTCTTCTCGAGTGTAGGTTACTGAATAGTATTGGATTTACCCTCTAAGAAAACCGAGTATACAGATTTTAAGAGAGGGTTGAAATCTTCCCTGAATAACCCTGATCGAAAGCCATAGATTTAATGAATCAACATACTTATTAGATTAATGGCTCAGGAAACACTGGAGCCCTGAATAAGCCTTAAAATGACAGAAATGAGGGCTATGACCAGCAGAATGTGAATCAAGCCTCCAAGGTTAAAAGCAAAGAAGCCGATGGCCCACCCAATTAATAAGACGAGTGCAAGGAGATAGAGAAAGTTTCCCATAATGTAGAGGACGTTAAAATGTGAATTAAAAGTGTGAATTTAATGTGGTACTGACTTGTTCCAATGTTCCCATATGGTACTTTACATGCCTGATAAACTTATGCTATGTAAACAGGGTTTAATCTTAGGCTGAAACTTAACCTAATTTACTTTTCGGGTGCCAAACACCAGAAAACCGCTGCCGACCAACATGATCAGAATGCCAATAAGTGTTGGCCATGGCAATTGGGCACTCTTCTCCTTGATGACTTCTACAGGCCCAAGATCAATGAGTTTCTCTTCGGAAATAAAAATGAACATAGTGTACAAAGTGATCAGCACTCCGATGATCATAAAGGAAATGCCTATATTTTTTATGGTTGTCATAGAATTAGAATTAAGATCAGAATGATAATCAGCAATGAACCAACCGATATAGTGACAGCTCCTCTGCTATTAGAAGCTGCGCTTTTTTGCAGCTTTTGTAACTCCTTCTCCAGTGCTTTCCGCTCTTTACGGTTTAAACTTCTGTCGTTTTCAAGATTTAGCTCTTTCATGCGCTGAATCGCCCGATGTATTGAGATAAGATCTACAGATGAGGGCTGCTCTAGTCGGTTTAATGAAAGTGCTACGGCCGGCTGAGGACAAACTGCGATCAAACTTGAAAGCAAAAATAGAATACAGATTATTTTTTTCATCATTACTTGTTTTGTTAAGAAATTAACATGGTGTTAAACTTTGATAAAGTTAAGAGAGTTGCATTAGCTAAGTCTGATACTTTAACTAAAATAGTTTATACAATTCAGCTCTCAGAAAATTTGAGTAAAAAGCTACTCAACTCATCATTAAGTCTTTAACTTCTTTTCTTTCGACACCTCGAATTAGGTTTTTGTCTTTAAATACAAAATCATTATCAGCAAGCCTAAGCCTCTCCAATGAGAGCCTTGCGAGCAAATAGCCGAGGGTAGATTCTGCTCCCTGGTTTAAGTTCATGGCATCAGCTTCTACACCATCATAGCATCCGCCGGTGCAGGGGTTGTAAACCATATTCCCCAAGTGGTTATTTCCAAGAAACCATTCAAAGGCTACTCCTGCTTTGAAGAGGTACTTTCTGTTATCAAATACTTCGTAAAATTTCTCCATAGCCATGATCGTATAGGCCACATCTATTGGCTGTTCGCCGCCTATAGTCCCATTGGTGTCTTTGTTTTTTTTAAGCCAGCCTTTATTTGTGATTACCTTGATACGGGTACCCGAAAAAATCTTTGAAATGAGAAAATCAAAACTATCAAGTGCAATTTTTTTGTATACAGGATTATCTGTGGCTACGTAAGCACAAAGCATGGCCTCAGGTAACAAGCTGTTGCCGTAGGTAAGTGAATCTTCAAACCATTTCCAGTTTTCATCGGCCTCGTGGCGATACATCTGTGTAAGCCTATCGGCAAACAAAGTGATTTTATTCTTGTACTTCAGATTATCCTGATAGCACAGCCCTTTGATAATGAATGCCATAGCCCTAGTAGAGTGGACCTGGTCGAGATGATGGTACAAAGACTCAAATAGCTCATTGGCCACGCTCACCACCGACCGTGGGAGCAGTTCTTTAATCGAAAGCAGGTAGCCTATCGCCCATACTGCCCTACCCGTTGAATCTTCAAGATTTTCGGAAATATTCTGAAATGAAAACTGGCGCTGATAGGTCACATAATTGAACAACAAGCCGTTACTTATCATGCAATCTTTGATAAACATCAGGTAGGTATTGATCAATGCCAGGTCATCCGTATTGGATGTTATCTCATAATGCTGGCAGGCCACGATCAGCGCCCTTGCGTTATCATCGAGGGTATAACCGGTTGTCAAGTCGGGGCTGGCAATTTTTGAAAACTGTATGATGCCATAGCTGGTCGTCAGCCTCAATAAATGAGTTAATGAAATTGGTGGAAGTTTATAAGAAAAGTTAAAGACTGCCGGTGATGCTTTTTCAAATACCCTTGAGTAACTCATTGCAACATTTTGCCATGCAGATGGAGCCATTTTAATGAGGTTGTTAACCGATATTTTCTCCCTCAGTTCATCATTCTCTAAAAGATCAATGATAGCTTTTGATAACTGCTCAGAGCTACGGAAATCAACAACAGATACGCTGATCCTGTCAGCAAACTCTTTGACATGGGGAATGGGTGTAGAGATGATGGGGCATCCGCAACTGACCGCATAGGCAAAAGTGCCACTCACTGCCTGATTGGGGTCAACAGAAGTAAACAGGTAAACATCTGTAAGCTGCAGGTAATCAAGCAAAACGGGCAGCTCAACATACTCATTTACAAACCTAACGTTGTTTTCAAGGCCCAGCAAAGCCACTTTTGCTTCAAGCATCTCCCTGTAAACCTCCCCCTCCTGTGCCACTATGTTGGGGTGTGTCTTACCTACTATCAGAAAAACGACATCTGGAAAGCGGGAAACTACCTCAGGAAGTGCATCAATCGTGGTTTCAAATCCCTTGTTTGAATTGACCAAGCCAAAGGTCATCAACACCTTTGAGCTTGGTAACTGATACTTCTGCTTCAGCTTGTCTTTATCTTTAGGTGCGATCAGGTGGGTGCCATGCTCAATCACGGAGATGTTGGTCTCAGCTATTTGATAGTCTTTTATCAGAATAGATTTAGACAAATGGGTCATTACAACAACTTCAGAGACACATCCAGCAATCTGCTGCACATTCAACATGAGTTGAGCGTCAGGATTGGGTAGCACAGTGTGAAAAATGATGATCACCGGCTTATTGATCAGCTCCAGAAATGAAAGAAAAGTCTGGTCTGCTGAATAAAACAGCCCAAACTCATGCTGCACCACTACCAGTTTAATGCTTTCATCTTTGTTAATGAGAAAAGCAGTTTTTCTGAAACTGTTTTTGACCGAAACGTTAAGCAGATACTTTGGCTGCCTGGCATAATGAAATTGATCGGGCTCTGCCTGTAGTGCGCACATTGAAATTTTAAAGGTGGTGCGATATTGCTCTTCAATAGACTTGATCAGATCAAAAGTGTAGGTAGCTAGCCCACATGCCCTAGGCGGGTAAGAAGAGATAAACAATACCTCTGGTTTTGCTTCATGACTGGGCTTTCTGAAAGTGTGGTGCTCAAGTTCATATCGCTCTGTTTGCACAAATGGCGATGGTAAACTCCCTTGATATAAAACAAGTCCTTTATTCATTGAAATTAGATTTTGATGGATGTAATGAAAGTTCAAACAGCAAAGCCGAAAGGCTGAGTGAAGCCACCGCAATCTGTTCGTCTGCAGCGCCATAATAGATGTACAGGCTGTCGCCCTCAACCAATGCACCTGTTGGGAAGCAAACATTATTCACCTCACCGCTCAGCTCCCAGGGCGTATTAGGGAAAAACAAAGGGTAGGGAAGCCTCGCCAGCTCTACCTCCGGCGAATTCAGGTCAAGTAGAGCAGCGCATGCGGAGTACACAAAGCCGTTGATGGTGTCATGAACTGCGTGATAAATGAGCAGCCAGCCATCTTTTGTCTCAATAGGAGGGCAGCCGGCACCGATGTAACTCACCTCATGCTTATACACGGGTGACATTAAAATTTGCCTTTCAAAATCTAAAAAGTACCCCTTCCAGAACTCATCACTGATCTCCAAAAGATTTTCGACACCTTGAACGATCTGAATGTCCGGCTTTATGCGATGCAGAAAACAGAACTTTCCGTTAACTTTTCTGGGAAACAGAACCACATTCTTGTCCCATAGCAAGGGAAAATGTGTTCCTGAATGGTCGTAATTCTTAAGCTTGTTGTACCTGCTGTATTTCTCATTTAAATGATTTTTCCCCTGGTGGTAAACCTCAAAGTCCTCATAAGTGATTTGTGGTACCATGATGCCATGTCTTTTCCAATTTACCAGGTCTGTAGAACTTGCTAAAGCCCCTAGGGCATTAGTGCCGTCGTAAGCCGTGTAGCTGAGGTAGTAAGTGGAGTCAATACAAACTACCCTGGGGTCTTCCATGCCCTGTGATTCAAAATCACCTTCCGGACTAAGCAATGCAGTTGAATTTCTATCCTGAATCACGAGCGGGGAGCTCAGCGTGCAAAAGCCAATGGTAGAGCGATTGTGAGCCGTTACAGCCCTGTAAAACATGAGGATCTTAGCTCCATTTCTGATCACACCCGGGTTCAAGACTGCATGATCCTCAAAGGGTTGAGTAGTTTTACTCAGAATTATTCCATGTTTAATAATGCTTAACATGATTCAAATTAAATTTTTTTATGGGTGAATACTTCCTGGTGGTTCTTCTTAACGTGATCTATCAAATCCCATGACACTAAAGTCTATCGAAGAGGTAATAGAATGCCTATTCTTCATACCCGCTTTTGATGACTGTACAGATCATTTTGAACTGTTCCTTTGCAAAAAAACTATGTGTGGAGTGTGCAGGAATGACGATTCCCTCCCCTAGTTTGATGTAAAACGACTTACCATTAATGACCAACTCTGCAGCACCGTTGATGATCTGTACATAGATGTCAAAGGCGGAAGTACGGTCTATGATTTCTTCACCGGTATCAACTGAAGTAGCCGTGATGTTTCCGGTGGTTTTTTTGATGATTACCCGTGAAACCACTGCATTGGGAATGTATTCGATGATTTCAACAATGATATGCACAGCACCTTTTTCAATTAATGATTTATCGTTCATAAACTTCTACTTAAATATCGCTTTGTAAAGTACTTTCATGGACTGTTAAATACTGTACTTGTCTGGCAGAAAAACAGAGAAAAACAAATCTGCACATGTCTTGACCGGCCATGATTTTGAGATCATTTTTACCTGATGATAGTGAGCATGATCTGGTAGGCCCTTGGCCCTATTCTGAATTACTTCTTATCGTATACCAGAGAATTAAGGGCAGCAGACAAGTCGTCCATTTCCTTATTAAATCGGCTCTTGAAAGAATACCAGCTGTCTTTGCCATCTGCTTTAAACTCTTCCATTTGTTTCTGCAAATCAGAATTCTTGGCATTTAACCTTTTAACTTCTTCCTGGTACTTCACCTTGGCACCCATCTTTTGACCTTCTATCCGGTCATTAAAGTCTGCAATACTCTTGTTATTGACTTTTACCTGATCGGCCACACGTTGCTTGTGCTCAGCCATGTCTAATTTATAGTCACGATTAGCATCATCCAGTTGTTGGTTGGCCTCTTTCACATTCACCTCGGCTTTGTCAACCCGCCGAGCTGATGTTACACAGCCGAGCGTAAAGGTTCCAATTACCAATAATATAAGTAAAGGAGTATTTTTAAAAGTTAGCATAGTCTTAATGTATAGTTGTAGACACGTTCCCACAACAATACAAAGGTGACAACTCCTATGCTCAAATCAGTTATACAATTAACATCTTCCCTTATATCATTCGTTTATACACCAAGATCGACATAATGAAGCAATAAAGTACAATGAATAACTAGATATAATTACAAATATTCTATTCAAAAAAACCCGATAAATCCTCAAGATTGTTCCTTCGCCGTTCAGCCATTTGCTTAAAAAAGGACGGCGTCAATCCTGTCACCTGTTTAAACTGTTTTGACAAATGTGCCACACTGCTGTAGTGCATTTTATAGGATATTTCTGTTAAGTTCAATTGATCATAAGTGATGAGTTCCTTAACACGCTCTATCTTATGAACGATAATGAAATGCTCAATGGTAGTTCCCTTCGTTTTTGAAAATAGCTCGGAAAGTCTTATGTACTTTATTCCAAGTTTTTCTGTTAAAAGTGTAGAGAAATTTACTTTGGGTAATTCATCAGAATAGTGAACCAATTCAATGATGATAGTGATGATTTTCTCTACCAATACAGCGTTATCATCATCCATCAGTTCAACGCCTGATTTGTGTAGTGCATACTTGAGTTTTACAATCAATGCACTGCTCAATGGTGCCTCTAAAACTACTTCCCCCAGTTCTATGGTCTTGTATGCTATGTCCAACAACTCTAGCTCCTGCTTCACAAGCATTTTGCAACGGAGGCTGACCATATTCTGAATAAACAACTTTGTTGGCATGTTAAAGTCAAAAAAATGATAAACGCTGATTTGCTAATCTTTAGCTTCCTACAAATTTAACCAAAAAATTAAGAAAACAAAGCAATACTGATTTTCATTCAGCGTCAAGCCCTGCCGTGGTTCGTGGGACACGAACCACAGGGTTTGATTTAAATAATGGTTCGTGGGACACGAACCATGGCGGAGGTGGGTCACGAAACACGGCGGGGATTATTAATCTTTACTTATATTTGAGAATTCTTAATTAAACCTTAAAGCTATGGCTACAAGAATTCCAGAAATCGTTGTTTTTGAACATGCAAATTTTAGAGGACGGGAATTTAGGACCAACATATTGGAGGTGCCAAATGTTGCCAATCTGACAATTGAGTACTATCCCGCTTTTGTGTATTTTAGGAGGCAGGATGTTGGTGAAATTGTATATACGCAATGGAATATGAATGACCAAATTTCTTCAATTATTGTCGTTTCTGGTATTTGGCAATTTTTTAGAGATATTAATTTTCAGAACCCAATAGGACCTGAATTAAGGCCCGACTACTACCCATGGGTTGGGGCGATAAATATTCCTAATGATCATATATCTTCCTTTAGATGCGTTAGGCGAACAACAGAATAGTTTTTAAAAATTATTTTACTATTAAGCATATTCTAACCTAGTTGAACTCCATCCTTAGGTGATTAAATCTTCGCCATGGTTCGTGTCCCACGAACCACAGATAAACCAATGAATACTATATGCTCCTGCCGTGGTTCGTGTCCCACGAACCACAGGGTTTAAATTAACCTCATTTCATTTTTCACCATCAGCCAAAGAATGTCATCGACCCCTGCCGTGGTTCGTGTCCCACGAACCACAGGGTTTGATTTAAATGATGGTTCGTGGGACACGAACCATGGCGGAGTGTCCCACGAACCACAAGGTTTAATTTAACCTAATTCATATTTCACGATTAACCAATGAATACTATATGCTATATTTCTAGTATCAAAACAATGGAAGAAGATGAGAAAATCATATATGCAACCAGGTTCAATTTTCTTTTTTACTGCCACTATTCACAAATGGATACCCTTACTAGCAGATGATTATTGCAAAGAAATTGTTTTGACATCGTTCAAAAATCTATCTGAACGTGGTTTGCTTCAGGTTTATGCCTTTGTGATTATGCCAAACCATGTACATATCATTTGGAAAACAACTGGGTTAAACGGGAAAGAGACTGTTCAAGGTTCATTCTTGAAGTATACTTCACATGCATTTAGAAAGCACCTGACGTCTCAGTTGCCAGAAAAGTTAGAGCAGTTTCGTGTAAATGCATCTAATAAACAGTTTGAGTTTTGGAAACGGGACTCACTTGCAATTCATTTGTATAGCCCAGAAGTGGCATATCAAAAACTTGAATACATACACCGTAACCCGCTTGCCAGCCATTGGAATCTGGCAACCAGCCCGGAACATTACAAATGGTCGTCAGCATTCTATTACCTTTCCGGGGAAACTGAATTTTTGTTTTTAAAAAATATTAGAACGGCTTTGCACGGGATTTAAGAGATGGGATGGTTCGTGCGACACGAACCATGGCGGTGAGTTGCATTGCATGGGTTTTAAATAATGGTTCGTGCGACACGAACCATGGCGGAAGGACACGAACCATGGCGGAGGATTTAAACAATGGAGGTACAAACCCCTTCAAAACTTAAACTTCAACACAACAAAACCCAATTACTCCACCCCGTTCTGCAACACCAGCACACTAAAGCTGCGGCGAATGCGATAGGTGCGGGGCTCATCGCTGGTGGCCAGATCTGCGGCTTTGTAATTGATGCCATCCACACTGATCAAATGTGGCTCAAATGGTAGGCCGATAAACTTGATCTTGTAGGTATCATACCTAGGTGTGTACATGCCTTCCTCCGTTTGTTCTACTATGATGCTGTTTACTGCTCCCTCCACACTGAATTTCTTCTCCACGTAGATCTCCTGCTCATAGCCAAAAGTGTCACCATGGTCTTCGTACATGTAGCTGTTTACTTGGTAGTTGGCATAGTACACATTGAGCATCAGCTCTCCGATGGGTTTTTCGCCTACATACTGCATCACCGGATATTCAGGGATCACCGCCCCGGCCCGCATAAACAGGGGCATGGTATGGATGGAGGCTTCGATATAAAATTCCTGCCCTCCATGGATCAGTTCATGCGTCCAGAAGTTGTACCAGTTGCCATGTGGGATGTAAACCATCCGGCCTGTGGCACCCTGCTCCATCACAGGGCAAACCAATATCTTATTGCCAAAGGTAAATTCGTCCTCCCGATACAAGTTGGTCTCTACTTCTTGTTCAAACATAGAGATAGGCCTGAGCATGGGGAAACCATACTTATGATGCTCCCAAAACACTGAATAGATATAAGGGATCAGCCGGTAGCGCAGCTCTATAAACTTACGGATGATGTCCTCGAAAAATTCTCCAAAACTCCATGGCTCTCTGGGTCGGGTATCACCCGCAGAGTGTGTACGCATGAAGGGGTGGAAAATGCCAAGTTGTATCCAGCGTGTATAAAGTTCACCATCAGGCTCACCGGTAAATCCCCCTATGTCAGAGCCACAGAAGGAGATGCCTGATGTGCTAAGTCTCACACACATAGTAGCGGCCAGCTTTAGGTGTTCCCAGGTGGCCACGTTGTCGCCCGTCCAGGTGGAGGAGTAGCGCTGCACCCCTGCATAGCCTGAGCGGGTAATGGTGAGGGGGCGTTTGTTTTTCATGAACTTGCGAAGACCCATATAGGTCGCCCGCACCATCTGCATGCCATACACATTGTGTGCCTTGCGGTGGCTACCCCTGTGGCCGTCAAACTGATGCCGTACATCATTGGGGAAAGTGCCCATCCCAAATACTGCAGGCTCGTTCATGTCGCACCACACACCTGCCACGCCAAATTCTACCATCTCCTGAAATAGCTCTGACCACCATTCCCTTACGTTAGCGTTGGTAAAATCCGGAAAATGGCATTTGCCCGGCCATACATGGCCCTCCATGAGGTAGTCGTCACTACGCTTGCAAAACACCTTTCGCTCAGAACCTTCTTTGAACACCCAGTAGTTTTCGTCCACCTTGATGCCCGGATCAATGATCACCACAGTTTTGAATCCTTGAATTTGCAGTTCTTTAATCATGCGGCGAGGATCAGGAAAATACTTACTGCTCCAGGTAAAGCAGCGGTAGCCTTCCATATAGTCAATGTCGAGGTAGATGGCATCGCAGGGGATTTTCCGCTCCCGAAAAGTGGCGGCCAACTCCTTTACTTTACTTTCCGGAAAGTAACTCCAGCGGCTTTGCTGATAGCCCAAGGCCCACATGGGTGGCATGGGATGAGTACCGGTTAGCTGGGCATAGCGTTTTACGACGTCCATCATGTGCGGCCCATAGATGAAGTAATAATTGATTTCTCCTCCATCAGCCCAGAAGCTTACTTTATCAGGATCTTCATGGGCAAAATCAAAGTTGGTCTTGTAGGTATTGTCAAAAAATATCCCGTAGGCTTTGTTGTGATGGATGCCAACATAAAAGGGGATGTTTTTGTACAAAGGGTCACGGCCAAACTCGAAGGCATAAGTATCTGAACCCCAAAGCTCAAAGCGTTTTCCTTTCAGGTCCAGATTGGTAGGCTTATCGCCTAGGCCAAAAAAGTGTTCATTGGTTTGAAAACGCTTGCTGCAATAAACATAATAGCCTCCAAAATCCGTATTTTCTTCCCAGTGCATACCATGTGCATCTTCGTTGAGCACATTCTCTTCTGCATCTAAAAACCGGATCAGAAAGTCCTTTTTGATGACCTCACAGGAAATGGTGCCGGTAGAGATGAGATACCGGTCTACACTTTCAGAAAACTCGATTTTGGATACTTTGAATTGATTATGATGAATAGCATAGCTGAAGTCATCCAGAAAAGTGCCCATAGGAGCCAGACGGATACGAATGACTTTGTCCGAAACCACACTGACGCATACCGTAGAGTCTCCATCGGAGAAGAAGAAGTTGTTGCCCGACACCCAAAAGGTTTTGATTTCTTCCAGGTATTCTTTTTTGCGCTCGGGTACTGTGGTGATCACCGGGTTTAGCATGTTGAAGCTCCCATCGGTTTGTTCCTGCTGTGCATGTTGAAGCACTTGCTGTCTGGTCTTGTTTTCAAAGACCTGGTTTTCCATCGGTATACTGGGTTTTTCTCTTTTCATGGGTAAGGCCTATGGCTGCCTGCGTTCGCCAAATCTACACCTTTTTAAGAATTGAAATCAGGCGAAGCTCAGTCTTTCAATTGGATCAGTTGATTGCAGATTTGAACCTCTTCCGGCAGGTTGGAAGCGATAATCAGAGTACTTTTCTGAGAAATATGATTCAATCGCTTAAGCACCCATTCGGTACCGCTTTGATCAAGGTTTCCGGTTGGCTCATCCAGAAGAATCAGTGGGCAATCGGCATAGAGACAAAGGAGAAGTTTGAGGCGTTGTTTCATGCCACTGGAGAATTGCTGAACCGGCCGCTGGGCAGCAGAAGCTAAGCCTGCTTCTTCCAGCAATTGGGCTATTTGAAAGCCATCGCTTAGTTTTTTGATGTTGTACCAATCCTTCAAGATTTCAATAGGACTTAGGTATTCGGGCAGTAGTTGGTAAGGTGCTGAAAAGACCAAATGTTGAAAAACAGCCTGCTCATCAATAGATTTTTCTTCCACCTTCCAATCGATCGATCCTTCCGTTTGGGGCATCATTCCGGCAAGGATTTGCAGCAGGGTAGATTTGCCACTGCCGTTGGCTCCGGTGATGGCTACTCTTGCTCCTTGAGCGATATTCAGGTCAAGGTTCCGGAAGATCCATTGCCGGTTAAATTTCCGGCCCAGGTTCCGGGCCTCAAGGTTCATTTCATGGAATTGCTGAAGCCCTTCATAATGCCACGCTCAGAGTTGCGTACGAAATTCAATATTTCATCACGCTCTTTTGAAGCTGACATGTTCATTTCAATGTAGCTCAATGCATCACTGTTGTTGAGGCCTTTGAGGTAAATCATACGGTAGATTTCCTGAATTTCCGAAATCTTTTCACCGCCGAAGCCCCTGCGGCGTAGCCCGACAGAGTTGATGCCTACATAGCCCAGTGGTTCCCTTGCTGCCTTGGTAAAAGGGGGTATATCCTTTCTGACCAGTGATCCACCTGAAACCATCACATGGGCACCTATTTTCACAAACTGATGGATGGCACTGGCTCCACCGATGATGGCAAAGTCATCTATGGCTACATGTCCTGCCACTAAAACCGAATTGACAAGGATCACATTGTTGCCAATCTCACAGTCATGCGCCACATGCACATAGCCCATGAGTAGGCAGTTTCTGCCGATCACCGTTTTCATCTTATCAGTAGTGCCACGGCTGATGTTGACACACTCACGGATCACTGTGTTATCGCCGATATGCGTCGTAGTGACTTCACCTGCAAACTTAAGATCCTGAGGGACAGCGGAAACCGTAGCTCCCGGAAATACTTTTACATTTTTGCCCAGTCTGGCACCATCACTGATCACCGTGTGTGAGCCAATCCAACTGCCATCACCGATCTCTACATCGCCGGCGATCACGGCAAAAGGTTCAATGGTAACTTTGGCACCAATCCTGGCTTCGGGATGAATATGAGCTAAAGGAGAGATCATAGTGGTCTAGACAGGGTTTTTTCTCACAATGCTGGCGGACATGACCGCTTCGCAAACCAGGTTATTGCCAACGAATGCCTGTCCCTGCATTTTGGCAATTCCTCTTTTAATTGGCGAAAGTAACTCACATTTGAATACCAACGTATCGCCGGGAACCACCATTTTTTTAAAACGGCAATTTTCGATAGCGAGGAAGTAGGTCCAGTAATTATCCGGGTCGGGTACTGAGTTAAGCACAAGAATGCCTCCCGTTTGCGCCATAGCTTCAATTTGCAGCACGCCAGGCATCACAGGGTTACCCGGAAAGTGGCCCTGAAAAAAGGGCTCGTTCATGGTGACGTTTTTAATCCCGATCACTGCATTTTCATCCATGTATACAATTTTGTCTACCAACTGGAAGGGGTATCGGTGGGGAAGGATTTTTGCAATTTGTACGGTATCAAGCACCGTAGGCATTTTAGGATCGTAATGCGGGGCTCGTTGAGCTTCTTCCCTCATGAGCTTTTTCAGCTTTTTTGCAAAAGCGATATTGGCTGCATGTCCGGGTCTGGCTGCCAATATCTGCGCCTTTAAAGGTCGGCCTACAAGTGCGAGGTCTCCGATCATGTCGAGCAACTTATGTCTGGCAGGCTCATTTTTGTACCTCAGCTCAACATTGTTAAGAATACCCTCTTTTTTAACTTCTACTTTAGGCTTATTGAAAAGCTTGGCCAAATGCTCCAGCTCATCGTCATTCACGACCCTGTCGACGATCACGATAGCATTGTTCAGGTCTCCGCCTTTGATCAGGTTTTGCTTCTGAAGCATTTCCAATTCATGCAAAAAACAAAAAGTACGGCATGAGGCAATTTCCTTTCCGAATTGGGTGATGTCGGTCAGTGAGGCATGCTGGCTTCCTAAAACAGGTGAATTGTAATCCACCATCACCGTTACCCTATAGTCATCCAATGGCAAGGCTGCGATTTCTACATCACGCTCGGGCTCACGGTAAAACACACTTCTGGGTACTTCAAAATAATCTCTCAGGGCATTTTGCTCTTCAAGACCGGTTTCAGCAAGCGCATCATAAAACTGTATCGAGCTGCCATCCAAAATGGGAGGCTCAGGCCCGTCGATTTGGATCAGTACATTGTCAATCTGCAAGCCAACAAGAGCGGCCAGGGTATGCTCCACCGTGTTGATGCGGGCACCGTTTTGCTCGATGGTTGTCCCTCGGCTCAGATCGACCACATTGTCTACATCCACATCAACTATGGGTTGCCCCTCGAGGTCGATTCGCTGAAATTTGATGCCATGATAAGGCTTTGCAGGCAGGAAGGTCATGTTGGCAACCACTCCGGTATGAAGGCCTACACCGGAAAGGGTTACCGGTTTTTTTATTGTTTGTTGTTTTACATTCATGGATTTGACTCCGTGGGCTTCAAATTAAGTACTTTCTCTTCGAGCTCTTCTATCCGCTCTAATAGTTCGGGAAGACGCCTGAATACAGTGTAGGAGCGAATGTAGGGCTTGCGCTCAAAGGCCGGAGACCCAAAGAGCTGCAATCCTTCCTCCTCCAAACTTTTGGTGAGGCCCGATTGTGCAAGAATAGTGGTTTTATTGGGAATATGAAGATGTCCGGCAATTCCTACCTGCCCGGCAATGATGCAATTCTCTCCGATTTTGGAAGAACCGGAGATGCCCGACTGCCCGGCCATCACGGTGTTTTTGCCTATTTCTACGTTGTGAGCGATCTGGATCAGGTTATCAAGCTTTACCCCTTCACGAATGATGGTGCTGCCCATCGTTGCACAATCTACTACTGTATTGGCCCCGATCTCCACATGATTTTCAAGGATCACATTGCCCAATTGAGGGATTTTTTTGTAACTGCCATCAGGCTGGGGTGCGAAGCCAAAGCCATCGCTGCCCACTACCACTCCTGCATGTAGTGTACAGTGGTTTCCGATCACCGTGTTTTTGTAAATCTTAACGCCTGGAAATAAAACGCAGTGGTCTCCGATGCTCACATTGTCACCAATGTAAACCTGAGGATATATTTTAACATGTTTCCCAATGCTGACCTTTTTGCCGATGTAGGAAAATGCGCCCCGGTAGACTCCTTCTCCATGTTTTGAACCATCACCCATAAAACTGGGCTCTTCGATCCCCTGGATCAGCATACCTGACATTCGTTGGTATTGTTCAAGCAAGGTGGTAAAAGCGGTGTAGGCATCGTTCACCCTGATTAAGGCCGCTTTAACAGGCTTTTTTGGCTCAAAATTGTCATTGACGATAACGGCTGAGGCCTCAGTGGTATACAGGTAATTCTCGTATTTGGGATTAGATAAAAAAGAAATAGAGCCTGGGAAGCCCTCTTCTATTTTTGCAATTCGGTCAACTTTTATCTGTTTGTCGCCTTCTACAGTCCCGTTGAGTAGGCGAGCAATTTCTTCAATGGTGAATACCATTCACAGGTCACTTTTTGCATGAACAATTCTACAAAGATAGGTTTTTGGGATAGCATAGGTAATATTTTTTTACCACTTTGCCCAAGGCCTTGATGTTTGGTAAATCTGAGGCCTTGCTGATCTCTTTTACTTTTCCACTTTTAGTAAGAATATTGATCTGATCGTGCCCGGAAAGATATCCTGCATTGGTTTTTTCTCCGGTGATGATCAGCTTTGAAGCATCTTTCAGGCTAAACCCTAATTGGTCGGAGCAGGCATGACGAAGTTTAAGTACCAGGTTTTTGTCGGCTTTCTCGGTGGAGAAGACACATCTTACCAATTTTCTGCTGAGTAAAGACTGTGAAAGATACTGGATCACCGGGTCTTTGGCTTGTGTCCAGAATTTGATTGCCTGCCATACATCAGTATCATCAAGTAAAGCAAAAGCAGCCGCCAGGTTAGGGGACAAATGCGATTCTATTTCTCCATTGAGCTTGAGGAATGGGGTCAGTCGTAGCTGTTCCCAGTCGTTGGCAGTAACAACTTGTCTGGCTCTCAGGATCAAAGCGACCAGCATTTGCTCTGCTGCAACACTGGTTTTGTGCATATACACCTGCCAGTACATAATACGGCGGGCATGCAGAAAACTCTCAATGGAATAGATCCCTTTTTCTTCAACGACCAGCTTGCCTTCATGTACCTGCAACATTCTGAGAATGTTTTCTACCCCTATAGCCCCTTCAGTGACCCCGGTAAAAAAACCATCCCGGTTAAGATAATCCAGCCGATCCACATCCAATTGACCAGACACAAGTTGTGACAAGAATGGCTTATCAGAACGTTTTTCAAAAATACTTATGGCTCTGCTGACAGGTGCCCCGAATTCTTGCTCCAGTTGTGTGAGATATAGCGAAGTGAGTTGTTCATGGTGAACCCCCGGCAATAGTATTCCTTCGAGAGCATGCGAGCAAGGCCCATGCCCCAGGTCATGAAGCAATGCTGCTATGGCCGCCGCTTCGGTTTCTTCAGGGCTGATGTCAACTCCTTTTTGTCTAAGGGTATCGGTAGCTATTCCCATCAGGTGCATGGCGCCCAGTGCATGGTGAAAGCGGGTATGCAATGCACCCGGATAAACCAGGTCGGTAAGTCCCAACTGCTTGATGCGCCTCAATCGCTGAAAAAGAGGATGTTCGATCAGGTCAAATACCAATTCGGTAGGTATATGGATAAAACCATAGACAGGATCATTGAATAGCTTTTTTTTGTTGAGCAAGTGGGTGAAAGTTTCCGCCAAATTAGAAAAAGGCGATCAAGTCATTTGCAGTGATGATCCCCAATCTGATCGGAGATGTCAACAATGTGCTTTTTGAGAAGCATTTCCTTTGGAAGACTCGGCGTGGGCTCTCATATCAACCTTAATTAAAAAAAGATCCATACACCAATACGCCTGCATTTGACGTTATTGAGCTAAATCCTCAAATGACCGATGCAGGCGTATCACATTTTATGGGCTGATGATGAAATCGAATTTCTCAAGCCACACATCCTGTTCCTTGAACAGAAAGGCTACCAGATCACAGCTGTCAACAATGGTGCAGAGGCCGTAGAACTTTGTCAGGAACAGACTTTTGATTTGGTTTTCCTTGACGAAAACATGCCCGGACTCACTGGCCTTGAAGCGCTTGTACAAATCAAAAGCCTGAGACCTCAGCTTCCTGTCGTGATGATTACCAAAAGCGAAGAGGAGCATATCATGGAAGATGCGATAGGCCTTAAGATCACTGACTATCTTATCAAGCCTGTCAACCCCAATCAGTTGCTGCTGAGCCTCAAAAAACATCTGGAGAACAAAAGATTGGTTTCAGAAAAGACGACCGTCAACTATCAGCAGGAGTTTAGAAATCTGGCGATGGATATCAACGACCGGCTGGATCACAAAGGCTGGGCGGAAGTGTACCAACGACTGGTCTTTTGGGAACTAGAGTTGGAGCAAAGTCAGAACAAAGGAATGAGTGAAGTGCTCGAGACCCAAAAATCAGAGGCGAACAGCAACTTTAGCCGTTTCATCAAAAATCAGTATCAGGAGTGGATGGGAAGCAGCAAAGCTGATAAGCCTTTACTTTCACACCAGATACTCAAAAACTGGATGGTACCGGAGTTAAAGCCAGGTAGACCTGTGGTGTTTTTGCTTATGGACAACATGCGACTAGACCAATGGAAAGTACTGAGTCCTTTGTTTGCTGAGATCTTCAGTGTTGAGCAGGAGCAAACCTATTATGCCATGCTTCCAACCACAACGAGTTATGCCCGGAATGCCATTTTTGCCGGACTCAGTCCTGCTGAAATAGCCCGCCAGTTTCCAGCCCTGTGGGTAGGAGAGTTAGATGAGGAAGGAAAAAATCTGCATGAAGAAAGCTTACTACAAAAGTTCTTGCAGCGCAATCAATTGTCGCAGATCAAGATGCAGTATACCAAAATTGTGAGCCAGCAGCAAGGCAAGCAATTAGCAGAGTCCATTCAGCATGTGTTCAACTATGACCTGAGTGTAGTTGTATATAACTTTATCGATATGTTAAGCCATGCCCGTACAGACATGGCCATGATCCGGGAACTTGCCCCTGACGAAGCGGCTTACCGCTCCATTACTAAATCATGGTTTGAACATAGCCCATTGTATGAGGCTCTGCAAAAACTGGCCGGCAAAGATGTATGCCTGATCCTCACTACTGACCATGGTACTGTTCGGGTTAAAAGACCAAAGAAAATTTTGGGAGACCGGAATGTGAATACCAATCTGAGGTACAAACAAGGTAAAAATCTGAGCTACGATGAAGGTGATGTATGGACTGTAAACAAACCCGAAACTCTACAATTGCCCAAGCCCCACCTCAGCACAGCTTTTGTTTTTGCCCTTGAGGATTACTTTTTTGCTTACCCGAACAATTACAACCATTACGTCAATATGTATAAGGATACTTTTCAGCATGGGGGTATTTCACTCGAAGAGATTATTGTGCCCTGGGTAGTCATGAAAAAGAAGAATGGCTGAACATAGACAGAAACAGATTGATTTTTCTTATTTACTTTCTGAGCTCGATCAAGCCGCAAAGTGGCTTTTAACTCAAGGCTCAGGATATACCGTTTGGGTATTTGAAGGAGATTTAGGAGCAGGTAAAACCACATTGATTTCGGCTATTTGCCAGTCGATGGGTGTCAAAGGCCATGTCAGTAGTCCAACTTTTGCATTGATCCATGAGTATGAACTGGAGGACCGGCGCATGGTTTACCACATGGATTTGTACCGAATTAAAAGCGAGTTTGAGGCAATTGATGCCGGTATCGAGGATGTTTTGCTGAGTGGAAATCAGTGCTTCGTTGAGTGGGGATTGCTGTTCCCAAAACTATTACCTGTTCCGTATTTGTTAGTGAATGTTATCTTTGTAGATGAACAAAGGCGGCAGTTGCGCCTGAGCATCTATGAGTAAACAGGCCAAATCGAAGACCAAACCTGCCACAAGTGCAGCAACACTTACACAGGAAAAGGCAAAGTTAGTTTCAACCGGTCGTAAAAGTCTGCAAATTGGCATACCTAAGGAGCCTACTTCACTGGAGAATAGAGTATCATTAAGTCCTGAGGCGGTAGCCGTTTTAGTAAGTCGGGGCCTTGATATCGTTGTAGAAAGTAAGGCCGGAGTTCATGCCAAATTCAGCGACGATGAATACAGCGATGCAGGTGCTCAAATCGTTTACAGCCCGGCAGAAGCCTTTTCAGCTGATATTGTACTTAAAGTTTATCCCGCTACTCTGGAAGAAATTGAGCTACTAAAGCCGGGTAAGGCCTTGATTTCTACGCTGAACCCTGGCAATCTTGACCCTACTTACCTCGATGCTTTGGAGAACAAAAAAGTGACGGCTGTTGCTTTTGAGTTCATCGAAGATAAAGTAGGAGGTAAGCCTGTGGTAAGGGCCATGAGTGAGATCGCAGGTAACTCGGTGATGCTTGTAGCAGCGGAGTACCTGAGTGCAGGCCAGAAAGGAAAGGGAATCATTGTAGGAGGCATCACCGGAGTGCCACCAACCAAAGTGGTCTTGCTTGGCGCCGGTACAGTGGCTGAGTATGCAGCTAGAACTGCTCTGGGCCTAGGCGCAGAAGTGAAAGTATTTGATAACCACATCTATAAATTACGCAGGCTTAAACACGAGCTTGGGCAGCAGATCTACACCTCTACCATGGATGAAACTACCCTGGCCAATGCCATCGAAGAAGCCGACATCGTGGTGGGTTCGCTTGCAGCAGAAAAAGGCATTACGCCATGTGTCGTAACCGAAGACATGGTAGCCAATATGAAACCGGACTCCATCATTATCGATGTGAGCATCGACCAGGGCGGGTGCTTTGAAACATCACAGCCCAGTACATATCAAAAACCGACCTACCGCAAGTTTGATGTGATTCACTATTGTGTGCCTAACATCGCCAGCAGAGTGCCACGTACTGCCTCTCTCGCATTTAGCCATATCTTCACTCCATTGCTCTCACGCATGGGTGACCTGGGAGGGGTAGATGAAATGATTTTTGACTGCAACTGGTTCATGAAAGGAGTCTACACCTACCGAGGCACAATCACCCATGAACACCTAGCAAAAAAGTTCAATAAGAAATACCGTGATTTAAAGCTAATTATGACTGCAAGAAACTAGTCAAGTTCAGTTTATTGCAGTAGCTTTACGCTTTATATTTTTACCTCCGGCTTTGAAAAATTCCCCATCAGTAACCTTCGACAACAAGAAAAGTCCTTTTTATCAAACATTAAAGCTCAGGGTTGATCAGTATTTCGCAGATCAAGGGCTTGAAAAAACTGGTGGATCAGCCATTTTGACCAAAGCAATAGTTCTGCTGCTGGCTTATTTCACCCTTTTTGCGGTATTGCTAAGCAAGCCTTCCATCGGATTTGCATTGATCACTTGCGTATTGCTTGGGGTTGTTCATGCAGGAATAGGTTTTGCGGTAATGCATGATGCCGCACATGGCAGTTTCTCCTCAAACCGAAACTTGAACAACTTTTTTGCTTACTCAGCTAATTTGCTTGGAGGCAACCTCTCCCTATGGAAGTTTAAGCACAACATCATTCACCATACCTATACCAATATCGAAGGAGCCGATCAAGATATCGCCCACATGCCAGTTTTTTCGCTCAATGAGCATCAGCCTAAAAAGGGGTTTAACCGATATCAGCATTTGTACGGATGGGTTTTTTACGCTCTCTCATTGGTGATCTGGGTTTTCGGCCTTGACTTTCATAAATACTTTCGAAGAAAAGTAGGGGCATTTAAAATTGAAAAGATCAGCACTCAGGAGCATTTCATCTTCTGGCTTTCTAAAATACTTTTTGTATTGATTTACATGGTGCTACCGGCTATGGTGTGGGGAGTGGGGCCGATGCTAATTGGTCTATTGATTGTTCTGGGAGTTTCAGGCTTCATTTTGTCAACTGTTTTTCAACTGGCACATGTGGTTGAGGACTTGGACTTTCCTATCGTTCAAAAAGGAGAGATACGGGTTTCTAAAGAATGGGCTGCCCACCAATTGGCTACAACTGCAAATTTCTGTACCGAAAATGCCTGGATGACCTGGTACACGGGAGGCCTGAACTATCAGATCGAGCACCATTTGTTTGCTAAGATATCCCATGTTCATTATCCGGCTTTGAGGCCTATCGTAAAAGCTACCGCAGCTGAGTTTGGATTTCCTTACCATGAGTTTAGTGACCTTAAACAAGCCATTGGCTCACACTACAGGCACTTGCGCAAAGTTGGGGTGCCAAATGAAGCCCTCCTCGAAATGGGATGAGCCAGATAGATTTCTTAAAAGTACGCTTTCTGACCTGAAGATTGTGTAATGAGGTTCTTCACTATTTTGTTTCGCTTTTTTTACCTTTTTGGCCTTACTCTGGTCATTTGTACGGCTACCCTGTCATCTCTAAGTTGTCAGCCAAAAGATGAAGCTGAGCCACATCAACCAAAGCCCCTGCCGGTACTGAGGTCCGACTATGAGACTTACCATGAGTTTAAAATTGCCCTGAATGCGGTATGCAGCTATCCCATTGCAAACACGAGGGCAGATCTGCTCAATCATTTTTGGGACACGCTGAAACTTAAGGGTCAAATTCCGTTTAGGCTGGGAGATAGCGTTGCATTGATGTATCGAGGTCAGGCGACACAGGTGCGATGGGCGGGCGACTTCAATAGTTGGAGTGGTGTGGCACTGGGTTATCTTGGAACACGTCAGGGTGACACTGATTTGTACTTGTGTGAACAGGTTTATCCCTCAGATGCCAGGCTGGATTATAAGATCGTAGTAGATGGTAGTTGGATACTCGATCCTGCCAACCCTTTTCAGCAGATGAGCGGCTTTGGCCCCAATTCAGAGCTTCGTATGCCCAACTGGCAACAGGATGTTTATACACTGGAACAAACAACTCTTCCTAAAGGAACTCTTTCTTCAAACCAGCTAATTCAGAGCGTTACTACAAATTTAGGCTATACCGTGGCTTACAGAGTGTATACTCCAAGTGGTTTCAACCAAGGAGACACCCTGCCTGTACTTTATATGACCGATGGACATGAATATGCCCATCAGCAGCAAGGTGCGATGGTCACAGTGTTGGATAACTTGATCCATCAACAAAAAATACAACGTTTGATCGTGGTGTTCATTGACCCTAGGGTACCACCATCAGGTACCAACAGAAGGTTTACGGAATACATCCGAAACCCTAAATTTTTAAGCTTTGTCGCTGACGAGCTGGTGCCACAGATTGACAGCCTTTACCATACCCGCCGATCAGCATCTCAAAGGGGAATTGGGGGCACCTCACTTGGTGGGTGGAATGCAGCCTATTTTGGTCTCAACAGAAGCGATGTGTTTGGAAAGTTGCTGGTCCATTCTCCGGCTTTTGATGCGCAGATGGCAGTTGACTACCAACAAGCAACACAATTGCCGCTCAAGATATTCATGAGTACCGGAGCCATCAACGATACCCAAGTTCGGGCCAGGCAGATGCGGGATGTGATGCAAGCCAAAGGCTATCCTTTACGCTATATCGAAGTTAACCAGGGGCATTCATGGGGTAACTGGAGGGCTTTGTTAAACGAACCTCTGGAATATCTTTTTCCGTTTCAATAACTATTAAAAAGCCTCACCTACGGCAAAGTAAAAGGCGCTGTTCCCATCTCTGCCAATGCCATAGTCTAGCCGGATGTTCAGGTTTTCTTTGCGGTTGACTTTTATGCGCAGCCCTGAGCCAAAACTGTATTTCAAGCGGTTGAACTCAATCTGCTCTGGTTTTCTGAATACTTCTCCTGCCCCTGCAAACACAACGGCTCCTATT
Source organism: Cytophagaceae bacterium (assembly GCA_027488815.1). Classification (GTDB taxonomy): domain Bacteria; phylum Bacteroidota; class Bacteroidia; order Cytophagales; family JAIYAX01; genus JAIYAX01. The sequence continues at coordinate 58,171 of JAIYAX010000002.1, forward strand.
CTCCAGAACAAAGGAATTCTAAGCTCTGCCTGTGCGCCTGCGAAGTTGAGGTCACGAAAACGGTTACGGGCATACCCTCTTAAAATCTCTTCACCACCAACTGCTGCAAGGTTATAAAAGGGAACCTGGCCATCGTTGATGACGGAAGAAACTTGCCATCCAAGCACCCAATCCGAGCCCAAAGGGTGGTACTTGGAGAAGTTGATGTTGTAATTGGAAAACTGAAACTCGCTGCCCCATGCCGGCTCATAGAAATAGCTGGAAAACTCAAAAAAATGTCCCTTGGTGCTGTTGAAGATGTTGTCTCTGCGGTCAGACGTGTACACGATACCGATCCCGCTGTTTACCGATCCTTGAGAGCCGGTCACTGTGCCCGAGGCCAGTTCACCCTGACTCGCTTTCACCACATTGTAGTACCTGGTCACCTGATAGTCAAGCCCCAGAAACATACGGGGGTAGATTTTTCTCATGACCAGCTTTTTGAATGTCATCAGTTCATAAGAGAATTTCTCTTCATTGGATTTATCACTGCGAGGGCCTATTCCGTAGTAGCGGTCGGGGAATAGTCGGTACCGAAGTTCACCTTTGAGCAGCCAATTTTCTTCTGAGAGGAATACGTTCCAGGAGCCCCAGGCATCAAACTGACGGTTTTGGGTGTAATCTGCCAGAAATTTTACATAGCTGAGGCGGGTGAGAGTATCGAACTGATCCTTACGGAGCTTGAAATAATACACCCCAATGGCTCCGGCAGCCCAGCGGGTATCGGGTGTGTAAAAAATATAGGGTAGAGGCACCAAACCTTTGCTGGCATCCTTGGTGCTGTCACTGTAAAAGTCATAAAGTTGCTTAGCCCAGGTTTTCTTTTTGGGTTGTGCCTTTGCCACTTGCAGACAGAGCAAGGTCAGGCAAAAGAGCAGAATCAAGAACCGTTTGATGTTTAGGAATGAGAAAGGAGCCAAAGCCATGCTTCATTTAGGTTGCCCTCATCAAGCAGCTTTGCTGCAATCAAATGGGCCTTTTCCATGGAAGAACCCGCTTGAGCACGATACTGTTTAAAGGTTTCTGTCTGCTTAAAGGCCTCCACTTGGGTGGGTTCAGGCTGTCGCTCTTCGTTGCCCAGTTTGCCCAGGTGATTGCCTGTGAGCACCTTGCTTAGACGTATGGGTTCCGGCAGGGCATCAACCCCAATCCCTAGCTTCAGGTTGGGCTTGGCCACTTCGAAAAGTGCCTCCCCATGTGCTCTGACATACCAGTCTCCACCCATGCGTCCTACGGCATCCAGCTTAGTCGTGTCGATTTTGCCATCTGACCCCAGGATATCGTTGCGAAAATGAGCGAGCAGCACTTCGCAGATGATCAGATTGCCAGCCCCGCCTTCAGTTCCTGTTTCGATCACCTGAGTCACCTTGCACTCAAAGGCGGCCGGAGCACTGGCCAACCGTGGCGGCCGTACCATGGTCGAAGGAATAGCTTCAAAGCCTGCTTTTACAAACTCACTTACTTCTTTAGGATACTCGCAACTGGAAAGTGACATCTGCTCCACCATGGCATAGTCAACGATGTGGATGACCACTTCGGGTACTTCGAGCACGTTTTGATGGGTATGCTTGGTGGTATTGTCACGTACCCTGCGAGCAGGAGAGAAAATAAGGGTAGGAGGATTGGCTCCAAAGGCGTTAAAAAAGCTGAAAGGACTGAGGTTCACACGGCCTTGCAGATCGATCGTACTGGCAAAAGCGATTGGGCGGGGAGCCACAGCTCCGAGCATAAAGTGATGAAAGGCAGGTACTGAAACTTCCTTAGGATTGATGCTGGTAAAGCTAGGGTTTGGCATTTGAGTTTTGGCTTAACAGGGATGGCTTGTCCTGAATTTGCGGCGCACAAAGGTAGGTAAAGAAGCGCTTGGGAAATTTGGGAAGCCTTTACACTCCTGACATTGGGGAAGCTGCCTGTTTTTAAAATGGCTTCTAGCTTATCTGACTCTGAGACATTTGATATGAAACTCTTTTCAAATTAAGCTGCCGATTTCTTGGCAAATTTCCATGCAATGCCCGATCAGGGTTAACTCTCGTTACCTATTTCTTTAGGCATTTTCTAGGCCTTTGATGTCAAATTTCTTCATGTTGATAAAGGCTTGCATGACCCGCTGGGTTCTGTCTGGATCATTTAACAGCAAGGGAAGGATAGTTGGTACAATTTGCCAGGAGACGCCAAACTTATCCTTCAGCCAGCCACAGTTGCTTTCTTGTCCTCCTTCGGCGGTCAGGCTGTCCCAATAGTGGTCAATTTCTTCCTGGGTGTCACATTCAACGACCAAGGAAACCGCCTCATTAATCGTAAATTGAGGGCCTCCATTAAGCGCCATGATCTTTTTGCCATCCAGCTCAAAGGTGACGACCATCTGATTGTCTGCTGTAATTTTAGAGTTAGGGAAAATGGAGCAATAGAACTTTGCGGCTTCCCCGGCCTGACCGTCAAACCAAAGACATGGGTAGATGTTGTTGTTCATTGTAGTTTTATAAGGTATAAATTGTGTCAGTATCCATTTCTGATAAGCTTTGGTTCAAAGCATTGAATTCAATGTTATTCATTTTTCCAGAGGATTAATAAATGCAGGCTAGACTTAAGATTTCATTCTCCGCTGATGATGGGAATCGTGTTTCCTAAAATACATCTATTTAAGAAATTCTGAGTTTATATTCACCGGATCTCAATGAATGGTTTTCGTCTTTAAAACCCATGTGACATAAGCAGCGGCGATTAAAAAACCGGAAATGGAGGGGGCGATCAGAAAGATTGAATAATCCTTGTTCCAAACGATCGTGATAAAAACAAGAAGGGAGCCAAAGAAATAGATCCCGGATGTAATCAAGCCCAGCACGTAGGCCCAGCTTCGATTTTTTAATATTCCTAAACCACTGAATAGTGAGATTGGACCGGTCAAAAGAATGTCTGCCAATGGAATCAATACGGTTAGCAACTCTGTTTTTGAAAAGATGCTTCCATCTCCCCAGGTATATAGCCCTCCGACTATGGCAAAAATGCCGGTAAGGATAAATAGTATTCCAAAAGGCTTCATGCTTTATGTTCTGGTGGGATTAAAAAATAAATGGTCTACCCACGATATGTCTGATAAAAGTACAAAATAAGCTCAGAATTCCCACTAACGTAATTTGCCCATGAAAAAGCGCTTGCAACTTGTGCATTAGCCCGGCTGATGTAACCCGTGATGTATGCCGTTTATCTCTCCCTTCGATTTGTTAATTGAAAATGTCATAGAATTTCCAATACACAAATAGCCCAATTAGTATAATGTAAATGAGATTGTTTAAAGTAAATAACCACTTGGCAATTAAACTCCAATATTTCTCTTTTATTATTCTGTAATTAATTATAGAAAAAGGCAGTATAAGTAGTAGTAGTAGAAATGGAATGTATGAAGTTAAACTAATAAAAAAATTTGTAGGATGTTTATAGGGTGCAGGAAAATAGAAAACAGTAACAGGCCCGCTTAACACATACATATAATAGAACAAAATTAGTCCAAGCGGAAACAGCAATAGTTGAACATAAGAATACTTCATACTTTCCCTTTTTCTGAAATACAGAATTAGAAAGAAAATCGAAGTCAACAAGAAAAATCCACCCGAAGCAACTATAAATACTCCTATTAAGATACTGTCTTTTGGGGTTTTAAAATTGCGTAGTTTTTCAAATTCTGGGTTATGGGGAAACAGTGTCTCTATCGCAATAATGTGGTCGCCCTTTTTTAATTCTTCGCTAAGGTTGAATTGAACAGTTGTCTTATAGTTGTGATAAAAATACAAGTTTACCGTTCCAATGTTTAAGTCCCATATAGAAGAAAGCAAAGTTCCATCTCCAATTTTTTTTCTGCAAACGTGCATCTTATCTGACAAGGCGGTGCTGAACTCCAATGTAGTGTCAATGCCGTTCTTTAAAAATGCTACTCCATTTCTGTATCTGTCAAGTTTGTTAGCGTTTTGTTCTGGAGTTATGGAAGGACAAAAGTTTGATATAACGTATGTTTGTTCATTACCGATAGTCAATTTGTATGGCTCTACAATTAAATATGCACCTGATTTATCTACGTAAATGAATACATCTTCGATAAAATGGCTGTGGTCGTATTTGCTGATATATTTCTGAACTTCTTCTACTGTTTTGCAACTGTGCAAAATGTCTTTCAAATATTTGGTCGGATTGGATATTGTTTTTCTATTTGCAAAACTTTCTTGTTTTGGATGGAATGAGGCAAGTCTTTCAAATGCGAGTCCCATTTCATTCATTCCTGATTGTGGTGCGTATCCGTTTTCTCCGTCAAATCTTGCTCCTGTAAATGCTGCACCATATTTATCAAAAGTTGCAGTTTCAAACCAAATATGAGGTGTTGTAAACCAAGCATCATGGTTACTGCCGAAAAAGGTTCTGTTGCCTATTGTTATTTTATATCCACTGCACGCAGTACTGTCTTGTATAGCAGTAAATGTTACAATCGTGAATAAAATAAGTCTTACAAGTTGCATTTATTTATTTTGGTTATCGTAAGTTGTCTAAGATGTCATTTAGTTCTTAAAAAAATCGCTAATTGTTTTTATATAAAATTCTGGTTGTTCAACTGAGATGGAATGTCCCGCCTCGGGAACTATTTTCAATATATGGTTAGGAAAGAGTTCTAAATATTCATTTACAAATCCCCATGGTTGACTATCGCATTGTCCTTTCATAATTAGAATAGGAACCTTACAGTTTCTTAATTTTACTCTTGGATCTTCTGTTTCACCGAAACTTTTTACTGTCATTACCTGTGCATAAAAGCCTCCACCGCCTTCTGCTTTTAATGCCTTAGCGGGATCACATACAGTTGCCTTGTTCAATTCTATGTTACGATAGGTTTGAAAGTCGTCAACTTCTTTGTCAGATGCAAGTTTCTTACCAAAAGTCCTTGCCCAAAATGCAGTCGTGTGTGATCTAATGTTTTGTGTTTTCTGATTTGCTTCTCTGTTTGAGTATGGTGGAATCTTCAGATTTATACTATCTGGTGCATTTGTGTTCAATAATTCTTCATTCGTGGGTTGTATTGAAGCTACTCCAGTAAAAACTATTTTCTCGACACTCTTGGGATTGTCAGCGATATATAATGTAGCAAGTACAGCTCCCCATGATTGCCCTATGAGAATTACTTTATCTGCGCCTATCTTCTTACATATTTCTTCTAAGTCATTTTTATGTCGATTTGCAGTATATTCGGTTATGTTTAACAATCTTTCCGATTGCCCACTTCCTATTTGATCGTATAAATAAATATCATAGCCATCTTCAGACAAAGGAGTAAGTGTTTTAATATTTTGATCTGAAATATAGCCGCCAGGACCTCCTTGCAAATAAATTATTGGAGACGTTTTTTTTATACCCTTTGCAGTTATACGAAAATATCCAATTTTAGAACCTGTGGAAAGCTCCCAGTATTGTGTACTCTGCCTTGTTTGTATGTGAGGCACATCATAAGTTCTTGGAAGGAAAATAAGTAGAAGATAAACCGCTATGCTCAGTAACACAATATATTTTAAATACTTCAATGGTTTTCTCTTCATAATTGTTGTTACTAGTAATCATTTATTACAGTCAGTTGTAAGTTACAAGTCGTACTCAAATGACATATAACCTCTTTGTCAAATGCTCTCCATTTAGAGTTTGAAATCCTCAAGCCTTAGTTTTAGTGCGCTCCAAATAGGTCCCTCAGAAAGTTTTGCTTTTGTGATGGCATCGGTTTTAATTCTTCCCATCAAAGCTCTTCTAGTAGAAACTACGGCTCGTCCAAGCTTGACATAAATTGCTGATCATTAGTCCTTTTCAGTTTGTTTCGGTGTATTTTTTAAAATTATCCAAAATCGCTTGCCAGCCCTGTCTTTGCAAGTCAAGAGAGTTATCAGTCTCAGGGTCAAAGGAAATCCTTACCTCAGTTTGATCTTGTTGTTCGTTAAATTCAACAGTTGCAAAGCGTCCGCCAAATTCATAACTAAAGCTTTTCCCTTGGTTGATTTCTGTATAAGTCGCATCGAAGTCGAAACCGAAACTTCCGTCTTTGGCTTCCATTCGTGCTACGAATCGCCCTCCAACCTTTAAATCATTAGAAGCTGAGGGGCAACACCAATCCTCACTAGCGAAATTCCAATTGGTGATATGCTCAGGCTTTGTGTAGTAGTCCCAAACTTTTTGCGCATTGGCTGAAACGGCTGTTTTGATCGTAATTTTCTCAGTTGGCATATATTATTGAGGTAATTGATCAGGGTTTGTATACATCACTTCCCATTGGTGTCCATCCGGGTCAGCAAAACTATCATAATACATCCAACCGTGGTCGGTACTTTCCCGATACCGTTTTGCTCCATTGGCCAGAGCAAGATGCACGATTTGGTCTACTTGCTCCCTGCTTTCGACTTCAATGGCCGTTAATACTTGTGTCGTGGAGCCGTCTGCAATAGCTCTGTTGGTAAAGGTGCTAAACATTTCCCAGGTAATGAGCATGGAGTAAATAAGACCTTCGTTAAGAACCAGGCATAGAGCTCTATCGTCTGAAAATTGATCGTTAAACTTAAAACCCAGTTTGGTCCAAAAGTCTCTGGTCTTGCTAAGGTCTTTGATAGGAAGATTTACATAGATGGTTTTTGCTTTCACGTGTACACTTGTTAAATGTAATGTTGTCCTAGTTGTTGTTTATTGCCTTTTGAAAACTAGTTGAGTAACTCTGGATTCATAAGTAATATATTCGTTTTTCAATTTACGTTCTTGTATCCAATATGAATTAATGATCAAACATCCATCTTTGTCAATACCTATTTGAGATATTGCACCTGTTGCTTTTGAAGCGCCATAGAGCAGTAAAAAACGACCGTTGATAATGGAGTAATTACTCGATACACCTCTCTTATATTTGTATTCACCCTTTTCAGTTCCATACATATTAAATTTTGAAACCGAGATAGTAAGAAATATGTCAGCATCTTTTTCGTCATAAATAATTCTGTGATTTCTGTAAAATTTTTCTTCTGCATAAACAGCAGAATCTGTAAATGAAATCAATCTATTACTGATAATTCTCCAATCTCCAATGACTTCTTTTGAATTTTTAATCAAGGTAACTGTATCAAGTTGAGTATGAGTTCGTGCACTAGGATAAATCCACCAAGTCTGAATTCCATTATGAGTTGATGTTATGCCAATTTGAGTTTTCATAATTTCCCTTGTCAGAAACTTATCATAAACATTATAGTCTTTATCCCATTGAGTAAAAATCAGAGTTGGTAATGAAAAACAATAATAAATGGGTAAGTCTACCATTTCTCTAGGATTACTGTTAATTCTAGTTAGTATATCTTTGGGTAAAGAGCAAGATGACAAGACATATGAAACAAAGAACAAATTCAATATGAGCTTACGTACCATGATTTAAAGTATGTTTAGGCTTCTCGTTAACCTATTCGGTCAAGCATTTTCAGGGTTTCGGATCACAATTTAAAGAAAGTCCATCAACTTTCCATGGGCTCATTGTGTCTGGCATGATGTTCTTACCATTGAGCAATAAAATGGGTTAAAACAAAGAGGAACAGGTTTTACATAGTGCTTGCGCAAATCCTCTGGCACCAAAATTTGATTAAGCCATACCGGTATTCCTCTTTGATGACATCAAGCCCACAAGTAGTTAAGAGGTCTTTTAATTCATCCCTGTCAAACTCTGAGATGTGGTCATCGTCGGAATAGATAAGCTTTGCGCCTACATCTTTTCTGTACTGATTTAGATAGCTTCTTTCAAAATCCGGCACTTCTATGTAGATGGAATCGAAGTTATCTTTGAATTTCTCCAGGAATTCTTTTGGATCATCAAGATGTTCGAGTATGTGGGAAAGGATAAGCACATCAAAATGTTCTGAGGTACTTTTGAGGTATTCTGAGGCTTCACCATAGTGAAACTCAAGGTTGTGCCTTTGGTATCTTCTTTTGGCAATTTCTATGGCTTTTTGGTTATGATCTATGCCCACTACTTTTCTGGCTTTTTCAGCAACTATGTAACTGACATCACCCAGATTGCAGCCTAAATCCAACACACAACTTGTTTCATGTAGATGATCAAGTATGAATTTTTTTGAATTCTGTCGTACCGGATGTGCCTCCGGCGAATAGTACCTGAAGGACATTTCGTGAGCCAGTCTGTCAAATAACCATTCCAGATTTAAATAAATTCGGAACTTTATCTTAGCACTAACGGGCAATAGCTTTTGAACTCTATAGATGATAGATGTCCATACGTTTTTGGGTTTTTGCCGCTGAATTTTGATCCCCATTTAGTTAACTTATTGTTGTTTTGATCCTTTTAACGTTTCGCTGATTGGCCCTGTTCGGGAAAGCTGTCCCTAATCTTTCAAAGTAAACGAAATTATTCTGGTGGCTTAAGGTCTTTGTCCTGAAATGGCGTTACACAAATCTAAGCAAAGATTGTTATCTCTTGTAACTGGACTAGAATTACAGTAAGTATACTTTTTACAGTACTAGACTATCTGTCTTGTCCTGAAATAGCTTTACACAAATCTAAGCAATATGAGGTTCAGATTTATCAAAATGGCAGGCAGGCATTTTGGTGTTGAAGACCAGCATAAGATTATCTTGGAAATGATTCTTTTGACAGGTTTGAATCTGAGTTCAGATTTTCAAGGTAGTGCCTTAAGTACTAAGACAAGTCGTGCAGCAGTTACCCGTGTTGTGCGTTCGAACTTGAACTTAATACTTTCTTTCAAACGACTTGCCATTAAATCGATACACACCATTTGGGCCTCCGCCAAACCACAATTCACCTTTTTTGCTTTTGTAAATAATCCAAATAAGGTCACCATCGAGACCATCCGCTTTAGTAAAATTTTTCACGGAATTGCCATCATATCTCCATACACCAGACTCTGCAGTACCAAACCAAATATTCCCTGACGCATCCTCACCAATGGAAAAAACTCTGTCCAAGGAATTACTATTAGTGTCTTCTTTTCTTAATTGTTGCTGTTTTGTAAAAGGGATGAATTCTTTACCATCATATTTTAATACACCGATACCCCCAATTGTACTACCACCACTATTATTTCCAATCCATAGATTACCATTGCTGTCTTCCATTATGCTTCGAATATGCAAATATTCAGTTGTGCCATTTAATCCTAATGAGTCATTATTAAAAATCTTAAATTGCTTACCATTATACCCAATCAATGCACCATAAGTCCCAAACCAAACCGTTCCATTTTTACTTCTTACAAAATTTGTTGAAATTGAATAGGCGTTCTCTTGCCCTGGTTTTGTTTTAAGAGGAAATGTGCGATAAAATAGCTTTTGTCCGTCATATTGATGCAAACCGGGTGTCCCTTCAAGTTTATTATAGCCAATGGTTTCATCGCCTTTAAACCATAGGTCACCATACGTTAATTTCCATTCGTTTATTGAATCATAATTTCTTTCTTTATAAACAGTTATTTTTTGGCCATCATAGATACTTAATCCTATCCCACATTCAAACCATATTATGCCATTTTTGTCTTCATAAATACTCCTTACTTGATTGTCACTTAACCCGTTTTCTTTTGTGAAGTATTGGAGTTCCCCGTTATGAAGTAAACACACTCCTTCGTTGTAACTACCAAACCAAACATTTCCTTTACTGTCCTCTAAAATTGAACGAACTCCTGTTGTGTATTTCAACCATTTGTTGTCAGTTTTAGGCTGTACTTTCTGATTTTCCTTATTTGATTGACTTTGACTATTACAAGAGATTGCTGCAATAATCAAAAATGTGTAGCAAAGAATAAATTTGTATTGTCTGTCTGATTTTATCTTCATTCTAACGGTGTTTTATGTATGATGCATAACGGTTCTCGGCTTTGCGAAGTGGCGGATTTTCACCACAAATGTGTCTGCAGAGCACTGAACTGTCTTTTCCTGAAATAGCTTTGCACAAATCTAAGCAATATGAGGTTCAGATTTATTAAAAAGGCAGGCAGGCATTTTGATGTTGAAGACCTGCATAAGATTATCCAGGGAATGATCTCTAGCGGATGTGCCAAGCGAGAGATATGGAAGAAGTACACGGGTCAGGATGAGGAGATGGGGTAACTGCTCAGGTGGATGAAAAAGCAGGGATATGCCAATCATCGCCCAAAGAAAAAGGCTACCTTAAACCAACCAACAGCATCTATGGGCCGAAAAAGTAAGGTAAAGCAGGTTACTCCGGCAGCAGAACAGAACATGGATCGGCTACAGCTGCAGAAACGGATCTTTGAGCTGGAGAAGCAGCTAAAAGATGCTGAATTGAAGGTCATAGCCTTCTCCACTATGGTTGACATCGCAAAGAGGAAGTTTAAAATACCGATCCGAAAAAAGTTCAATACCAAGCCATTGAAGAAATGAAAAGCAATTTTCCACGCATAGGATTACACAAGCTATGCGGTTGGTTTATTCATGTGTTGATTGTTTCATTTGGTATTCGTGAATCTGCTGCGCTCAAGTGGTATATCCGGTCAGGCTTATTATCAGTACAATTGGGTAGTGGTGCAACAGTTCCCGTGTTATAAGCAGTGGTTCTTCCTGTCATCACGTTTATTCTCATTCTGTCAGTTTTATATTGTTCTTTTTTTGTCTGAATATTATGAAGTCGTTTATAAAGTTCGATATAAACGTAAATGTCAAAATTAATAAAATAACGGTAGCGAAGGAGCTTTTGTTAATTCCGAAAAATGCTATGCTCCAAATAATAATAATCCATTGAGCAAAATAAATGTTTGTAACCCCTTTGCTCCACTTAAAGAGTAGTTCAAAAAGCTTGTTCATAGGCAGCTTGTCGATTGCAATTTTAGTTATATAAATCCAAAAAACTACAAAGCCACACATAAATAGCATTGCACCTTGTCGACTGTGGTAGTAGTCGTTGAAATGATATTCAGTGTTATTATATGAAATGGCAACTCCAATTAGTAAAACCAAAATGCCACCGATACCAAAGTGGTTAAAAACTCTATTTTGGTCATTCGTATTTTTCATAGTGTCGCCAAGAAACATACCTAGAAGAGGAAACGATAGCCAAGGAAACAAAGGGAATGCAATTTTATTATCGATAAAACTAAATCCTATTGGTTGGTCTCCCCAGAACAGTTCAAAAATTTGGTCTACTATTGGAATGTTTAGGGTCCACCCCCAAAGAAATGGTGAAAGCATACTAATTAAAAATGCTGAAAATAATATAACAAACTTGTTAATTTTAAATTCCTGAATAAGAGCCATTATCATTAATGCTATTCCGGCAAATTGCAAAATATCAACCATGGTTAAAATAGTGTATCCATTTAGTTTTTCTAGCGGAAATGTTTCTATTATATCCAATTTTAAGTAAGTGGAAAGGGTATATGGTAATACACCTCTAAAAATATTTAATATGTAGCCCGACAAAAATATTTTAAAGCCACGTAATAATCTTGGCTTCAATTTTGATTTCCTTGAATAGATAAACGAAAATCCCATCAAAGTCATAAAAACGGGAGCGGCTGGCGGTCCCCCCAAAAATTCTATGATTTGACCGAATACTGAGTTTTTTACTTCTTCACTTGCAAATACCTCAAGTGTATGCACAGCAATCATAAAAACTACGGCCAAACCTCTGGCAAGGTCTATAGACAAAAGTCTTTGGTTTTGTGTTGTTACGGTCATCCTTGTTATCATTTTAGACTGCAAAATTACAGTGCTTAAAAATGATTTCATTTGACATATGTCACAAAATCATTTTGCTCTCAATCGGCTGAGTGTCTCTCTTGATATTCCAAGGTATGAAGCAATGTACGTCAATGGAATACGTTGGAAAAGTTGTGGCTCTTTGTCTAACAATATCAGATACTTATCTATTGAACTCATCATTTGTGAAAAGTAAATTCTGTCTTCTAAAAATAAAGCATAATCTTCTATGATTACATTGATGAAATTAGCTATTTGAATATTTGAGTGCATCAAAGGCTTTATCTTTTTCAGATTGATAGATATAAGTGTGCTATTTTCAACCAATTCAATAGTTTCTCTCGATGGTCTGTCCTTAAAGTTATGCAATGAGCCAACAAGATCGTTTTCAAAAGCAAACCAAGTGTTCACTTCTACACCATCTTTCAGATAGTAACTTCTCACAGCACCTTTTATTACAAAATAGGCAAAGTCGTGTCGGTTATTTTCTTTAATAAGTACGTGTTTTTTATCCAAATTGAGAATTGCCAAGTGGTTAACTATTTCTATTTTTGTATTTTCACTTAGTTGTTGATTCGTGGCAAAATAGTCTAAAAAGGTGTTGAATACAGTTTCCATTCCAAAATGTCTATTTGATTATTGCAGTTTGTTGGTTTGTTTGGTCTGTTCAATTGCTTATGACCTTTAGACATGTGCCTGTCATTTTCGAAAGCACATTTGAATAAACCGTGTGGCGTGCTGCTCAATGCGCTAACAAGGAGCTAATGCCTAGAAAACAGTAAAGAAGTACGCTATCTCCGGTTTCCCGCTTTGCTGGACAGGCTTCACTGTCTCAGATAGATATTATGACTTTGAGGCCTATGATCAAGGTTTTGAATAAGCGAAACCGTTCAGCTCATCTCCTTTTCTCTATAGTAAAAGTATGACCTCACTCGCAAAACTCCAAGCTGGCAGTCATTAATTGTAAAGCGCTGTAAAAGATTTCCTCATCCACCCTCGTGGCAAAGGAGGGGGATTGGGTCTTTAAAGCCCTTGGGTACTATTCATTTTTAGAGTCTCTGAACAAGGTCTCAAGATTAGCCTTGCCTATAAGTGATCTATGAAGGCCGTTTTTGACAAATAGTATACCGAGACTAGAATTTTAGAGTAGTTCCCGAAGCATAGGGACAAGTTGTGCAGTTACCCGAGTTATCGGCTGCCCTTTTTTCGGTCTTGTATTTCATCAAATGTTTTTTCGTAGTCGTTAAATTCTGTTCCCAAAAGTTTGTCCCAAATACGAAAGTGTACGCCATAATTTCCATTAAACTTACTGTGGTGCATATTATGGTGTGTGCTTGAAGTCATGAATTTTCCAAAGCTTTTATTCCACCAACTTGGAAAAAATTCGTAGCCAAGATGTGATTTTATGTTGTCTAAGAATCCCCAAATTTGTAAAAGCACAAGTGCAGGCACATACATTGGAAAAATCATACTTACTGGTACAATCCAAAAGGTGAGTAGCAAGGCTTCTGCCCAGTGAAACGAAAGAGAAGTAAATGGGTTAACATCAATACTTTTGTGATGTACTTTATGAATGTACTTGAAAATTCGAGGGTGATGCAAAAGCCGATGTATCCAATAAAACCAAGTGTCGTCAAAAAGTAGAAAAATGAAAAAACCACTATAAGCAAAGAATTTAGGATACTCATTTATGTCTGTATAGATTTTCGTGTAACCAAGTGATTTTAATAGAAAGATTGCAAGTACAAATACGGTACTTACCATAAGTGTGAAAAGGCTGTTTAACAATTCTGACTTGATTTGTTTGGCATCAACACGTTCTTTCAATTGTATTCTCCAATTTTTAAGACGTTTTTTCAAAAGTCTCCACACTACTAAGTAAACTACAACTATAAATCCATAGTTCATTAAGGACTGCCCTAGTGCTGTGGGTAGTTGTTTTAAGATTTCTTTAATTATTTCCATTATTTGATAAACATTATGATAATTTCTGCAACTTCTTTTCCTTTATCATCTTGTAAGTAATGACTTGCATCGTTAAAAACTACGTGGTTTTGATTTTTAGCGCCAGGAATGTTATTTTTAACCCACTCTTGAGTATCATCACCAGATAACCCAGGATCGTTTCTACCAAAAACTAGTAAAAATGGTTTATTGTATTTTTTAAGTGCCATTTTCTTTGCTTCCGATCTTTTTACTAAATCGTTTAATAAACTCGGGAAACTTCTTGGTCCTGCCATAGCTATTCTAGCAGGGAAAGGAGCATCATAAGCTGCTTTTTCTTCTTCGCTCAATGCATAAAATGTAAGAGCTTCTACCATTCTGGATACTTGAAATTCAGGATAGTATTTAGCGTATGTCATCCATTGGGCAAAACCACCTGCATTTTTTGAATCATCATTTACCGGTAATTTTGACTTTCCGTTTTTGTCAAAGAAAGATTTTTGTTTATCAGGTACCATTCTGAACATTCTATTAAAATCACGATTGTTTTTTTCTATATCAGTAGGATAAGCAAATGGCTCTTTGACTATAGGTAATCCACCATTGCCAAGAATTATTCTGTCAAAAACAGTCTGATCTGAACCAGCAAGATATAAACCTAAAACACTACCCCAATCTTGCATAAACACAGTGAGGTTGTTAAGTTCCAATTTTTTAATAAAAGCATCAAGTCTTGAAAGATGATTGTCAAAACTGTGGTATTCCAAATCTATTGGTTTATCAGAACGCCCCATACCAAGATGATCCATTGCAATAACTCGATAACCTTTAGCAGTTAACACTGGAATCATATGTCTGTACAAATATGACCAAGTAGGTTGCCCGTGGAGCAATAAAATAGGTGGAGCATTTTTTGGGCCTTCATCAACATGGGCTTGTCTCAAACCATCAATTTCAATGTACTTTGCCTCATAATTCCAATCAGGCAGATTTGTAAATCTTTCATCAGGAGTACGAACGAATTTTACTCCTTTGGCCGTTTCAAACACCTCCACATCGGCATCTTTCATGACCAAACTTTTATTCTTAGTCGTGGCACACCCAAGAATCATTACTAGGCAAAATGAAATTGCCGCTAGTGAAAATTTTCTCATTATCGTATTGTATTTTTAAATTACAACACAAAATTAGGTCTGGCTGCAGTTAATCTACTTCACAAATGTTACTTAATGATTTGTTTTCTAATTCTACTCAAACTTTGAGGTTTTATTCCTAAATATGAAGCAATGTATTGAAGTGGAATGTTTTGAATGAAGTGTGCTTGTTGATCTATCATTTTTTGGTAGCGTTGTTCTGCATTTAACAATGCTAGATCATTGGCTCTTAATGTTGCTGACGATATGGATTTTTCAAGCATTATTAAAAAAAAGATTTTGAAAATTTCGCTTTTTTCAACGAGTAGTTTGGCATCAGTATACGATATTCTTAATAATTCACAATCCGTAATACACTCTACATTTTCTGTCGCTTTTGTCTGATTTATCAATGATGAGAATGATGCAATGAAACCATTTTGCGAGCACAAAAAAGTTGTTTGTTCGTCTCCGTTTTGGTCATAATAAAATAGTCGCATAAAACCCGAATTTATGAAATACAAGTATTCTGGAATTTTATCTTGTACTTCTAAAATTGAATTTCTTGCCGAATTTATTGGTATAAAAAATTGGCTAATATGTTCGTTGTCTTCAAGATTTGGTTTCCCTGTTTTTGAAATCTCGGCTAATAATTTGTCGAAGTATTTAGTTTTCATCTTATTTTAAGTTTTATCTTTTAGGGTTGCTGATATGATTTGTGTTTGCGCAGTGGTGGGATTTTGAAACGTTTCATTGTCCCACCTGACTAAACGTTGAACGAAGATATTACTTTGAACTAATACCTCACCCTACCATTATGCAGACATTTTGTTAGCGGCTGCCTTTCAAGTCGATATAAGTAGGTCAAGTCTTGTTACAATGTCTTTCCAAAGGTTGTCTTTCATATTTTTTTTGAAGTAGCCAAAATGGTCAATTTTATCTAGTCCAAATTGGATTGGTTTCAGTTCTGTGAATGTTACTCCTTTTTCACTTTTTACATTGTTCCAGAAGGCTTCGTTGTTTTTGGCATTTGAAATTGTATCATCTGTTGAGTAGTAGACGTGAATAGGGAATTTGAAATCTTTGAAATTTCCAGTTGGAACGGTTTTTCCATAGAATTTCTTGTCAAAAAAGTAATTTTCTTTTTCTAACCATTCACGCCACTCAAATACTACCTTTTTTGGTAGGTTCTCCATAAAACCAAAAGGTTTGGATTTCACATAGTCATTCATAAAAACACTGATAGGGGTAAAAAGATAGAAGAAGAAATAGGCTTTCATTCTGTAAACAAAAGGCATATTTGGATAGTATCCTGATGAAACGGCTATGTTGATGCTACCTTTTACATTGTCCAAATTGTTTATAAAACCAATTTGCTGTCCGCCTGCACTGTGAGCAATAAAAATAAATGGTAAATTAGGAAATCTGTCTTGTAAATATGCTTTTATTGCAGGCATATCTTTAGTTCCATAATCTACAAACCTAATGTTGCTTTTTTTTAAGTTGTCCGTTTTTTCACTTCCTCTATAATTCCAATTACAACACACGTATCCATTTTCAGCCAAGTAGGTCAGAAAGGAAAGATAAAATTCTTTTTTTGTAGCAGTCCCACAGTTGAACTGGATTAATCCTTTCGGATTTTCTGGTATCAACAAAGTACCTTTCAGCTTTATGCCGTCTTCGCATGTTGTTTCAAAATTGTCTACTCTCATTTTTTGTCAAATTATTCTGGTGGTTGTCAAAGGTTGCCGCTAACGTCTGTCTGTGAAAAAATTACCCTACAAACCGAAAGTAAACATAGCAAAAAACCTTTGACAGATAGGCCATAAAGGCTTATTTTTAAAGCATAGTACATGCATAAAAAAGGGTCTATGTAGGCCCAAGTGACCGATTCCAACTTCAAATGCAACGTTTGGAGGAGTGTATAGAAACAGACAATCCCGTTCGTTTTGTTGATGCCTTTGTAGACCAACTTGAGTTGCCCAAATTGGGTTTCACTGTCTCAGATGTCAAAACCGAAGGACGGCCACCTTTTAACCCCAAGGTGTTTCTCATACTCTACCTGTATGGTTATCTAAACGGTGTTCGCTCTAGCCGAAGATTGGAAAAAGAAGCCATCCGCAATGTAGAAGTTCATTGGCTGCTCGGCCAGCTTCAGCCCAACTATCATTCCTGGACCTTAATGTTGTTGTGAAATGGCAAAAGGGTGGATCAATAACAAGACTTGTACTGCACTTCCTCGTTGATGAAGCCAGCGCACCATCCTACATTAACACCAACAAGGGCGTAGGCGCAGTCATTCGTCCCGTCATATTTTGTTCGTCCGTCTGTAAGCTCCCCCGTTTTTTGGGCCAATCAAAAGTATAAAAATGAGTTTTTTTAAGGCATTCTGCTCTTG
>JAIYAX010000023.1 GCA_027488815.1 Cytophagaceae bacterium
CTCATCACCCCCAACGGAGACGGGCTGAACGAGACTTTTGTGATCAGCAATGTTCAGCTTTATGAGCATCGCCTTACGATCCTGGACCGTTGGGGACGTACTGTTCTCCAAACCGATCGGTACAATAACGATTGGACTACGAAGGTGGGAGGAACGTATTTTTATCGACTAGACAACAAAACCACCGGTGAGCAGTATTCGGGTTGGGTGATGGTGGTGGAGTAGGGTTGGCGGTAGGCGATTAGCTGTTGGCATTTGGCGATTAGCATTTAGCACTTGGCTTTTAGCTATTGGCAATTAGCTGTTGGCATTTAGCTAATGACTAAACGCTATTGGCTATTATTCGTCTCCCCATTATCAATTTTCAATTCTCCATTATCAATTATTGATATTAAGTTACTTTAAAACAAAAAAAGCCCGAAAGGGCTTTTTTTGAATAAGGATCATTTGAAATTACAGCACTTGCTCCAAAGGCGTGTAGGGCAAGTTAAAGGCATCAGAAACGCCTTTATACACCACTTTTCCATTTACCACATTAAGACCGAGTGCTAGCTCATCGTTTTCCTGACAGGCTTTTTTCCAGCCTTTATTGGCCAGTTGTATGGCATAGGGTAAAGTCGCATTGGTCAGTGCAAGGGTAGACGTATAGGGCACTGCACCGGGCATATTGGCCACACAGTAGTGAATGATACCGTCAATCTCATAAGTGGGATTTTCATGTGTCGTCGGCTTACAAGTCTCAATACATCCTCCCTGGTCTACAGCCACGTCAACCAACACAGTACCGGGTTTCATGATTTTCAACATATCACGGGTAACTAGGTGAGGTGCCTTTGCTCCGGGGATCAATACAGCTCCTACGATCAGATCTGAATCAGCGACCAACTGACGAATATTGTACTCATTTGAAAACACTGTGTCTACATTGAGCGGCAGAATATCGTCCAGCTCTCGCAAACGACTGATGTTAATGTCAAGGATGGTTACATTGGCACCCATTCCTGCGGCCATTTTTGCAGCCTGAGTTCCTACAATACCACCTCCCAGGATTAATACATTTGCTGGCTTCACACCGGGTACTCCTCCCAGCAAAATGCCACGTCCACCCATGGGTTTTTCCAAATATTTGGCACCTTCCTGAATGGACATCCTACCTGCTACTTCACTCATGGGGATCAGCAGGGGCAAGGAACGGTCTTTTTTCTCTACGGTCTCATAAGCCAGACAAACTGCCTTGCAGGCAATCATGGCTTTGGTGAGCGGTTCATAGGAGGCAAAGTGGAAATAGGTAAAAAGCAACTGATTCTCCTTGATGAGTTTGTATTCTGATTCGATGGGTTCCTTTACTTTGATGATCATGTCAGCCTTGGCATACACTTCCTCAATGCTGTTGAGCAAATTCGCTCCGGCTTTTTTGTACTCATCATCGGCAAAGCCACTGCCCAGTCCTGCGGTCGACTGAACATAAACCTGATGCCCGTTTTTAACAAGGGCAGAGGCACCGGCAGGGGTCAGGGCTACCCGGTTTTCGTTGTTTTTTATCTCTTTAGGAACTCCAATAATCATAGTCGTTTGTTTGGGGTGTAAATTTATTTAAAAGGGTTATCGTTACGCTCTCTCATAGGGCTCTGGTTGTTCAGGCTTTCCACCACTGAGGCTTTCAGGATCACCACCGGTGCTTCCTTGGTAATGTCGTTGCTGAGAAGTTTTACTCGTTCTGCCTGCTCTCCAAGGCTTCTGGGCTGATAGTAGAATTCAATCACGCCCTCTTCTCCGGGCTTAAGTACCATTGGGCTCATTTTATAGTTGACACAGCTGCAGGAGCTCTCGATGTTCATCATTTTAAGCTCTGATTTGCCTGTGTTTTGCAGGTTAAACCGAGTCACTACCCGCTGGCCCCGCTCTACTTTGCCAAAGCCATGGTTATCTTTTTGAAGCTGCAAGATGGCTGATGCGCTGATCTCTTCGACAGAATATACTTTTTTATCCTCCTTCTTGACCACATTGCCTTTGATGGCCAATATTTTGGTCGGAGTGCTGGCGTTGGAAGTCACGGTGATGGTTTTGTGAAACACTCCGGGCCTCCCATTGCTGTTGTAGGAAGCCTTGATGCTGCCTCTTGATTTAGGCATAATGGGATCCTTCGTATAATAAGGTGTTGTGCAACCACAGGAGGCGTTTACATTGCTGATGATCACAGGGGCGTTGCCGACATTGCTGAAGACAAAATCGTATTCTGCAATATTACCTTCTACGATGGTGCCAAAGTCATAGGTTTCCACCTCAAACCTCATTTCTCCCTGAGCCCAGGTTCTCAAGGCGAATAACGTGCAAAAGCTGATGAAGACGAGTTTCTTGTTCATGATTTAATCCGGTACTTACAGAGCTAATTTTAAGGAAAAAAACGGCACAAACCTACATGATTTTGGACGGATCGGCAAGTATGTCCTATCCACAAGCCCTGATCTCCTTCAAACAAGGTATAGCCGAAACGCCTAGAGACTGTTAGGCTTCCGTGGAGCTTTGAAGGCTTTGAATAAACTGCCAATAAAGCTACTTTTGCGGCTGTCAATATCATTTTTAAACATGCCAGCGAAGCCTAGTTCCAGTATTGAAGAAATCAAAACAAGTGCGAAGGAAACCGTTCTGTATGACTATCGCTCGGCCTATGAAAGCCGTCAGGCAAGTCTTGCTGGGCGTAAAGAAGTTTTTAGTGGCAAAGCTAAGTTTGGCATATTCGGTGATGGCAAGGAGTTGGCACAGATTGCCATGGCCAAGGCCTTTCGTAAGGGAGATTTCAGGTCAGGGTATTACCGTGACCAGACCTTTATGTTTGCCATCGGGGAGTTAAGCCTTGAGCAGTATTTTGCTCAGCTTTATGCCCACGCTGACGTACAGCATGACCCTGCCAGCGGAGGAAGAAGCATGAATGGGCACTTTGCAACCCGATTGCTTGATGACCAGGGCAACTGGAAACCTCAAACACAACACAAAAATGTAAGTGCGGATGTGTCCCCAACCGCCTCACAGATGCCTCGCCTTCTTGGCCTGGCCTGGGCCAGCAAGCTTTATCGTCAGAATGCCTCTTTGCAGGGCATGACAGACTTTTCATTGGCAGGTAATGAAGTAGCATTTGGTACGATAGGAAATGCCTCCACTTCTGAAGGGATGTTTTTTGAAGCCATGAATGCCGCCGGGGTTCTTCAAGTACCTATGGTCATGTCTGTTTGGGATGATGAATATGGCATCAGTGTGCCAAAGGAATACCATACCGTAAAAGGTTCGATCTCCAAAGCGCTTGATGGCCTCAGGCGTTCAGAAGATCAGAAAGGATTTGAGATTTTCACTGTTAAAGGATGGGACTATCAAGCTCTGCTCCTTACGTATAAAAAAGCTGTTGAACTATCCCGAAGAGAGCATGTACCCTGCCTGATACATGTGATCGAAATGACTCAGCCTCAGGGGCATTCCACCTCAGGCTCGCATGAGCGTTACAAAAGCCGGGAGCGTTTGCAATGGGAGGAGGAGCATGACTGTATTAAAAAATTCAGAGAGTGGATCATCGGAAGCGGACTGGCTGAAAAAGTTGAGCTTGACATCATCGAGCAGCAAGCCACCGAGCGTGTTAAGCAAGCCCGTGCAGCTGCCTGGAAATCCTTTGTGGACAGCATGAAGCCCGATCATGAAGCGGCTTTAGAACTACTGCATAGGATGGCTGAGCAGAGCAGCCTGATGGCAAGCCAGCTACGGGAACTTCATCAACAACTACTCAAAACCATCAACCCTATCCGTCAGGATGCAATTAAAGCCATAAAGAAAGCAGTTTGGGTTTCAGCAGGGCATGAATTGTCCGGCAGGGCAGAAGCCATAGCCTGGCTACACAAGATCGAAGCAGAGAATGCCGAGAGGTACAATTCCTTTCTTTACAGCGGTTCTGCTGAAGCGGCTATTCATGTAAAAGAAGAAGCTCCTCAATATCAGGAAGACTCAGCCCTGGTGGATGGAAGGGAAATCCTTCAGGCATGTTTTGATGCAGCCTTCAACAGAGACCCAAGAGTTATTGCCTTTGGCGAAGATGTAGGTAAAATTGGCGACGTAAATCAGGCATTTGCAGGCTTGCAAGAGAAGTATGGAGAGATCAGAATTACCGATACCGGTATCCGTGAATGTACCATTCTGGGTCAGGGCATCGGCACCGCCATGCGTGGGCTACGTCCTATTGCCGAGATCCAGTACCTGGACTACTTGAATTATGCCCTTCAAATCATGTCAGATGATTTGGCTTGTCTTCAATACCGCACAGCCGGAGGTCAAAAAGCGCCTGTGATCGTACGCACCCGTGGGCACAGGCTTGAGGGCATCTGGCATTCAGGATCACCTATTGGAATGATTTTACATGCCATCAGGGGAATGCACTTTATCGTGCCCCGTGATATGACACGTGCCGCTGGTTTTTACAATACCCTGCTTGCCTCTGATGAGCCAGCATTGATCATCGAGTGTCTCAACGGGTATCGCCTTAAGGAACGGATGCCCTCAAATATCGGAAGAATGAAAATGCCTCTTGGTGTACCTGAGATCATCAGAGAGGGTCAGGACGTTACCATTGTCACGTATGGGTCGATGTGCAGGATCGTGGCGGAGGCAGCCGATCTGTTGATGGAGAAAGGAATTGACTGCGAAATCATTGATGTTCAGACCTTGCTGCCTTTTGACCTTCATCACCTTATTCTTAAGTCAGTAAAAAAGACCAACCGTGTCGTATTTGCAGACGAGGATGTGCCCGGTGGTGCTTCTGCGTACATGATGCAACAGGTACTCGATGGGCAGGGGGCTTACCGCTATCTTGACGCTGCTCCATTGGCGATTTCAGCTCAGGCGCACCGTCCGGCCTATGCCTCAGATGGGGATTATTTTTCCAAACCTAATCCGGAGCAGATTTTCGAAAAGATATATGGGATGATGTCGGAAGCCAATCCTTCCGGGTTTCCTTCTCTTTATTGATAAGGAGGGATTGTAAACTGCTGGCTTTCGATGGTGTTGGAATTGTTGAGTGCCCGGTCTTTGATGTAGATACGGAGCTTGAGAGTATCCGTGGGTAGGAAAGTACCCAGCCCATCAAACCGCTGAAAGAAAGAGTTCTCCAGAGCTATTTTGATGGTTCCTTCCAAAGGGCCTTTTTTCAGGTCAGCATTCAGCAATGGAAATCTGTAGTAAAAAGGATCTACCGGCACCTGGTAGGGTATGCCATCATCAAGATTGAAGTCCAGCACACGCTCAAACACTCCGGCTTTTTTGATATAGAAATCGCAAAAGAAATTGTAGTAATTGGGATTGGTCAGGATTTCAATCGTATCTCCTCCTGAATTGGTTCTTGCACCTAGTATGGCAAAATTAAAAGGAGGAGCAGTTTCTTCACCGGTAAGCCCCAGATCCCCATCACCATCTTTAAAGTTGATGGATATGAGCAAAGTGTCTTTCTGTGGACCTGATTGATCAATGTATTGCAAGCTGCCAAACTCAATTTCAGGAACATTTGGATAGGAGGGAGGCCTCTCACAGGCTGAAAGCCCAATCCCTATCCCCCAAATAGTAAGATTTAACAGGAGGTATGATGTAATTTGCCTTTTAATTCTCATGAATGACGAGTCAGGACAAAGATATAATAAAAATAAAGGAACAGTTGCTTAGCGACGATCCCCTTGACTTTGAAGCCATGGCTCTTGAGGTTTTTCAATTCCAGTCAACGTACAATGAGGTGTATCGTCAGTATATCCAGTACAAAGGGATAAAGCCTTCGAAAGTGGAGCAACTTGAGCAAATTCCATTCCTGCCGATTTCCTTTTACAAGCATCATACCATTCGCTCAAGCAATGCCAAACCATTGGATTATTTTTATTCCAGTGGCACCACTTCAATTAAACGTTCATCATTGCCGGTATTTGATTATTCTTTTTATGAACAAATAAGTAAGAGAATATTTGAAGATCAGTTTGGGCCACTGAGTCAATACCGAATTTTTGCGTTACTCCCGGGTTATCTTGAGCGTAAGAATTCTTCTCTGGTGCACATGCTTTCCTATTTTATAAAAGAGACAGGCGTGGAGGAGTCCGGTTTTTTTCTGAACAATTATGACCTGATGTTGCAAAAGATGAGAGATGGACAACACTCCGGTAAGCACGTTATGATTTGGGGTGTGACACATGCTCTTTTAGACTTGGTTTCCCACATGAATGGTTTGAAAGTATATGACGATCAGGCTATTGTGATTGAGACCGGGGGCATGAAGGGATTGAGGAAAGAGATGGTGAAGGAAGAACTTTATGATCAATTTAGTGCTGCTTTCACTACGAAAAAGATGCATTCAGAATATGGAATGACAGAACTCTTTTCACAGGCCTATGCCGGTATTGATCAAAAACTCAAGCCCGGATTTACTTTAAGTGTAAGAATTCGATCATGGGATGACCCTGTTGCATGGTGCAGCAATGAGGAAACCGGATTACTTTGTTTAATTGATTTAGCCAATGTTGAAACCTGCTCCTTTATCGAAACAGAAGACCTGGCTAAACGATTTGTAGATGGAAGTTTCACGGTTTTAGGCAGACTGGATTACTCAGATTTAAGAGGTTGTAACCTGATGGTCATGTAGAAATTTGCTCATTTATTTAAGAAAGTGTTTTGCTTTTTATAAAAAAATAATCATCATTGCAGCCATAATCACACTAACGTA
Organism: Cytophagaceae bacterium; assembly: GCA_027488815.1. Lineage (GTDB taxonomy): Bacteria > Bacteroidota > Bacteroidia > Cytophagales > JAIYAX01 > JAIYAX01. The sequence goes on from JAIYAX010000023.1 coordinate 6,734, forward strand.
AACACAAAATGGTAAAATTTAGGTTTGTAGCACCTACTGAGGGTTTTGGTGTAGTAAAAGCAACTGCACAGAAGAATGGTAAACTCAATTTTTCAAAAGGAGCTGTAAAAATGATGGGCTTCGATAAGGTTCGTTATTTCAAGCTGGCACTTAATGCAGATGATAAAAACGATACTTCGATCTACATCATTCCTGCTAAAGACAAAGAAACGGATACATACAAAACATCAAAGGCCGGAGCATATTATTACATGCGTGCCAAAGGTATTTTGGATGAGTTGAAAGTGAATTATGACAATGAGAATGTAGTTTACAACGTTGAAGAAATCAGCGAAGGAAGCAACAAGTATTTCAAATTGGTCAAGAAGGGAAGCCGCAGAGGCCGTCCAGCAGGAAGCAAGAAAGAAGCTTAATAACTTCTTCAATTGAATAAGAAAGGCCCTTTGGGGCCTTTTTTTATGCCAATGGTCCTACGCCTGCATAGGTACGGGCGTCTTCTTCAGAGATTGCTGTTCCACCGAGAATGACCAATCGCTCAACGACATTTCTCAATTCCCGGATATTGCCTGTCCAGGGTAATTCCTGAAGGTATTTGATGGCAGTTTTGTCCATATTTTTTTTGGCAGCTCCATATTCGGCAGCTATATCAGCCAGAAACTTTTCAATCAACAGCGGTATATCATCCCTGCGTTGTGCCAATGCCGGCACCTCAATCAAAATCACGCTTAACCGGTGATATAAATCTTCCCTGAAGCGGCTTTCATTTATTTCTTTTTTGAGATCCTTATTCGTAGCAGCAAGTACTCTCACATTCACCTTTATCTCCCGGTCGCCTCCGACTCTGGTGATTTTATTTTCCTGAAGTGCCCTCAGGACTTTTGCCTGAGCGGACAGGCTCATGTCTCCAATTTCATCGAGGAATAAAGTCCCTCCATCGGCCTGCTCAAATTTTCCGATCCTTTGTTTAATGGCCGAGGTGAAGGCTCCTTTCTCATGGCCAAAAAGCTCGCTCTCGATCAGTTCTGATGGGATGGCAGCACAGTTCACCTCCACCAGTGGCAGGTTGCTTCTGTTGCTCTTCACATGCAGCCACCGAGCTACCAGCTCTTTGCCCGACCCGTTAGGGCCGGTGATCAACACACGGGCTTCGGTAGGGGCCACTTTGTCGATAGCATCCTTTACCTGAGTGATTGCCTTGGATTGACCAATGATCTCCGTAGAGCGATCTACTTTCTTTTTCAGCACTTTGGTTTCGGCCACCAATGTGTTTTTGTCCAAGGCATTGCGCAGTGCCAGGAGGATACGGTTGATATCCGGTGGCTTAGTGATGAAATCATAAGCCCCTTTTTTTGTTGCTTCCACTGCCGTGTCAATGGTGCCATGAGCGGAAAGCATGATAAACAAGGTCTCAATCCCAAGCTCTGATGACTTGCTCAATACCTCCATACCATCCATTTTAGGCATTTTGATGTCGCAAAAGGCAATGTCGAAGCTTTGGTTTTGCAGCATCAGAAGGGCTGTTTCTCCGTCCGGAGCCTCTTCAATTACATGCTTTTCCATCTCCAAAAGGTCACGCATGGCAGCCCGGATGCTCTTTTCGTCATCAATAATCAATATCTTAGCCATAGAGGGATAACTGGTCTGGCAGTAAAAATACAGAAAGCCGGGGGCAGCTCAATAAAAAAGCGCCCGAAGGCGCTCCATTTTTAGAAAAACAAGATTTTATTTCGTAGCCAGCAATTGATCATTCGAGTTGTTGAATGCGTAGCGGCTGATCATCTTATCTTGGCTGTAGATGATCTCATAGCGAATGTCTTCGCCAGGCACCCATACAATGGTTTTGCCTTCCTTTTTGCCCTTTAGGTAGTTCATTTGAGAGGAGACTGTTCCGTCTTCATTGTAAGCGGTCCATTTCCCCGTTTTTCTACCATTCAGATAATAACCCACCTGCTTCACCTTGCCGCTTTCACTATATTGAGTTACCTCATAATGATTGTCGTCAAGAAGCTTGCAGGTAGTATTTGTGGAGGCTGTTACACAGGCTCCTTTCTGGTCAGTTGCCTGACCAACACCGCTGTGACCCAAGGCCACTACCAGTACAAGTACTAATACTTTCTTCATGACTTTAATTGTTAAGTTAATGTTAAGACAAAGATACGATAAGATTAACTTAATGTTAAGAAATTGTTAACAATTTCTTAACATTGAACGTAAGTCATTGAAAACCAATGTTAATAATTTGGTAACATTAGAACCTAATATCGGTGTTCGGTAGCTTTTGACGAATGCGGGCTTGCTCCTCTGGCGAAAATTTGTTTTCTATGGCAATAAGTGTCTTCAGGCTTTTCATTTTTTCCAAAGCCTTGGGTAACTCCATCAATTGATTATAGCTAAGTACCAGTAGTTCAAGATTTTGTAACTCTGTAAGACTTTCAGGAAGTAGCTTGAGTTGGTTGTTCGACAAAATGAGTGCTTTCAGATTTTTGGCCTTTCCCAGGTTTTGTGGCAGGCTGCTGATCCTGTTTTTCTCCAGATTCAAACTTTCCAATGAGGGGGCATAAATACAGTCGCCTGTTGCCGTAAGCAAATTATCATTTGCTTCCAGCCTTTTCAGGTTTTTGGCTTTCTTTAGCCCGGAAGGGAGTTTTTTTATTTGGTTTTTGCCCAATTCAAGGACTTCCAGTTTTTGCAGCTTCCCAATCTGTTCCGGAACGGCCTCTAGCTTATTTTCAGATGCAATCAACACTTCAAGATCCTTAATGTTGCAGAGCTCAGCCGGAAGAAAGCGAAGTTCATTTCTGCTCAATTCCAGAAACTTCAGCTTTTTTTGATCTCCTATTTTAGAACTTAACCTGCCGATTTTATTTTGCCTGATATTCATCTCAAGCAAATTGGGCAATTGATGGAGGGCATCAGGCAAGCCTGTAAGCTCGTTTTTCATCAGGTTGATAAACTGAAGGCGGCTCAACTGACCAACCTCAGGAGAAAGCTCTTTTAACTCAGTATTACGAAGGTTCAACACCAGCACACTGTCTTTTTCAGGTAAGGCCTCCTTCACCGAAGTGTAAATCTTCGTTTGAGAGGATGAAAGGTATTTGAAGGTATGTTGAGCCCTAATGTCATAGGCATTTAAGACGCACAACAGGCCTGCCAGGAGCAGGACAAAAGAAAGTGATTTTCTCATGGGGTCATAGAATGAAAAAGGAGGTTCCGGATAAACCGAAACCTCCTTGTAAAGATTGTAAGAATTAATTAAAGCTGATCTTTCTTGTGCTGCGATACTCTCCAGACTCCAATTGCAGGATATAGTATCCTTTGTTGAGTTGCAGTGTTCTCAGATCAAGAACGATGGTGTTTTCACCCTCTTTCAGCTCATTTCTGTTAAAGGTAAACACTGTTTTTCCGGTCATATCAGTCAGTCTACCTTCAAGTCCTTGGACCTTGTTCAGCTTAATAGAGATGTTCAAAATTCCTTCTGTAGGATTTGGATAAACCTCCACTCTGTTGACCTCAGCTGTACTTACTTCATCATCTAGGCCTGAAACGATGCTGCCCAGGAAGAATGAACGAGCAATGGCTACGGTAGTTGAACGATCGAAACGTACGGTGTCACCTTTGGCATCAATCAGGAATGAACTAGCATTGGCTGCAGAAGGGCTTTGTAAACTTAAAAATCCAAAGCGGTAGTTAGGAGTGAACTGGAAGCCGCAAGGCTCTGAGCCGGCAGGTGTAGTGGCAAACAAACTCACATTTGGAGTGCTTTGATTGTGTGAAGGGGTCACCATCCAAACGTGGTCACGGCTACCATCCTGTAGTACCCAAAGGTTACCTTTCTCATCAAAAGTAAGGTTGTCATTTCCAGTACCCCATGCTTCAGTAGCGATACCTGTACCGTAATTTATTTGATAGTCGGCACCTCCCACAAAAGTTTCAAAGTTGGTTACAATGGTGTCTCCAATACCGGTGCCACTGTCAGTAAATCGATAAACCCTTGAATTGCCTTTTGAAGTGAAATACACTTTGTTGTCAATGGTACTGATCTCCACATCTTCTGGGCCGTTGAAGGCTGTTCCACCCAATGCAGCTGCAATGCTGAAGGTATTGTTGCGGTCTGCCTGGGTAGTATTGGGAAGAAGTATCCAACGACCTGTGGTACCTGTAGGCTCGGCACCTACAAGAGGTTGATTTAAGCGAAGTACATAAAGTCTACCTGAAGATAGGTTTGTCTTGTTATTGGCTACGAATTTGTAAACGCAGTTGGTTCCGCCATCTTCTGCATAGAATGCTCTCAAGCTGTCACTGCTTACCACAACGTTTTCATGCGACATGCGTCCCATTGCCCAAAGCTTCTCTTGCTTGTTGTTGCCATATTGTCTTACTTTTTTCGTTGCAGGGTCAATTTCTACTAACCAACCCACATCAGTATATCCGTCACCGTTCACATCACCGGAGTTTAAGGTTTCTTCAGCTGTGATTATAGTACCCCAAGGAGTGATTCCTCCGGAGCAGTTACGTGTGGTGGTTGCAAGGTCATTGTTGTAAAAATCAACCGCCTGTACGGTATCAACAATCCAGAGCTTGGTAGAGGCATTGTATCTTACATCAAGTATGGTTACACCACCCGGAGTGGTTTCGTGGTTTACACAAACTACTCCTTGCGTTGAACTGCCATTCACACCAACATAAGCCGTAAAGTCATTGTTGCCCGGTGTAACAAGGAAGGGTACATTAGGCGTTGTCTTGGTATAGGGATCGCCTTGCTTGAGCAAACGCTGGAAACGGTGAGAAGAGGGTATCACCAACACAGGTGTTTGAGCTGTAGGCTGCACCGAGGTAAAACATCCAATGCTTGAGTCATTTACTCCTATGCAAGCACTGCCCGCAGGAGGAGGAATTAAAGGATTGCGAACTTCGAGGTCAAATGACTTGTCAGAACTTGTACCATCACGTTGGTGGATCTCAATTGCGATGGTATTCAATCCATTTACAAAAACTGATTTAGGTACTTTGTTCGTAAAATAGGTGGTTTCAGCAGCACCATCCACGATCGTTGAAGAGAAGGTGTTGTTGTCAATTGGGCCGGTTGGCATGTTTGAGCGGAACACTTCAGTACCATTTACATAAACCACAGCACCATCATCCCTTCTCAAATTGAAATCGATAGTATCAGGAAGGCTGGTAACGTTAGGGATGCTGATTTGTCTTCTGAAATAAGTGGTGATGTATTTATTGCCAGCATTAGGTCCAAATGAAACCGGCGTGGTTACAGGATCTCCATATCCCAACGCTCCAAATCCATAATCCCAGTTACCATCATTGAAGGCCACTGTTTCCCAGTTGGTAGGACGGATGCCCTGATCAAGGAATTTCCAGGCGCTGAACTTGCTTAAAGGATACACTCCAATCGGCATCGGAGGCTTTTTGCCTGTCACTCTCAGTTGGAATGACAAGTCGCTGCTGGTCACTGCATCTTGATGTACGGAAACGGCCAATACATTGAGGCCATTGTTTAATGCAGTAGCTGGTACACCAACTCTGAAATAAGCGTTTTCGTCAGCCCCACCCACCGTAGAGGATGCCAAAGTGTTGTAAGTAATCGGACCTGCCGGCATGTTACTTCTGAAGAGTTCGACACCATTTAGGTAAACAACAGCACCATCATCACGCTTGATGTTGAAGATCAATGAATCGATACCATAAACATTTGGATTGTAGGTGAAGCGGTGTCTGAAATAGTAAGAAGGGTATTTGCTGCTTGCGTTTGGACCAAACGGGATCACAGTTGTTTCGTCGCCATCTCCGTAGCCCATTTGAGCCGGGCCATATGGCCAGATGCTGTCATTGTAGGCGAGGGTGTTCCAGTTTGCAGGAGGCGCAACACTGTCAGCACGATAAGCCCAAACAGTCGCAGTATCGATAGGGAAGATTCCGGTAGGAGCGGGGACAATGGTTGTTCCTCCACTGCCTGCATATTGGATCACAAGTTCAGGAGCATATCCAAGGTTACTATGACCCTGAGCACCTTCATAAGATTCAGCTTCTCTGGTTCCTGATCCTAGCAGGTAAAATGCCATTGCATTGCCCGAAGCCCATCCTGGTCTGTTTACCAGAGATTGTACCAAGGTTTTGATGTCTGAGGAGCGTTGTGCAGGTCCTCTTGTTCCGGTGGTTCCACCTGCCCAAGAAGCTACCGTCCATACCACGCTGTCATTGGTTTTGGGTCTTACGGCAAGTTCAAATACACCATTGTCGGTGAAGGTGGCAGGGTTGTCATTGGCTTCTGCTTTGATCACCTGAACGCATGGATCTGCAGTTTTGCTGTTGTCATAAGTGAATTGTATGTAGGCATTGAGTATTTGTGCATTGGCAGGGATGCCGATGTTGGTGAAACGCAAACCGGTTATTTGCTTGGTGGTGGCGTCACCCGGACTTTCGTCCCCAATCTCAAGATCAGAAGAGCCGATGTCATGAGCACCGCTTCCAACGTACTCTTCCATATCATCTGTATTAGTATTTACCAAAGAAGTAACGGTTACAGGAGTTGCATAAACAACCACCAATTCAGGAGCATAGCCTAAGTTCGAGTGACCCTGAGCGCCTTCATAAGACTCCGCTTCACGAGTACCTGTCCCTACAAGGTAAAATGACATCGCATTGCCGCTAGCCCAGCCAGAGCGGTTTACAACAGCTTGAACCAGGGTTTTTATGTCACTCGTACGCTGTGCAGGCCCACGTGTACCTGTGGTGCCTCCTGCCCAGCTTGCCACTGTCCATACCACACTATCCGTTGTTTTGGGTTTGTTTGCCAATTCAAAAACAGCATTGTCTGTAAAAGTTACGGAGTTGTCTGCCGCTTCAGCCTTGATCACCTGCACGCAGGGGTCAGCGGTTTTGCTGTTGTCATAAGTAAACTGGATATATGCGTTCACAATGATGGCACCCTGTGGAATGGTAAGGTTGGTAAAGCGTAAACCGATCAATTGCTTGGTAGTAGCATCACCCGGACTTTCGTCGCCTATTTCCAGATCTGAGGAGCCGATGTCGTGTGCTCCGCTACCAAGGTATTCTTCCATGTCGTCAGTGGAAGTGTTGACTAATCTGTTCACTGTGGTTTGGGCCATCAGCGAGGCTGCGGAAGCCATCACTGCTACAAAAAGCAATGACAACTTACTGGTGAAGTTTTTCATCTGTGTTAGAATTGGTTTTGTTCTTCCAAACCTACCCTTACACCGTTGCCCACAGGTTTCGATTACATTAAGCAATCATCAACACTTGGCAGCAGTTATGAATGAAAAGTTAAAACGTCAAAAAAGGTGCTTGGTAATCACCTGATTGTAAGGCAGGCAAATGGAAATGGCTTTGCTTTTTAAGAGAAGGCTGAAAATCGGACCTAGGCAGGATCAGGAAGAGGCTGAAAAAGGAAGGTGTTTGAAAGGCTTGATGCCAAGAAGACTTTGGCATGAAGAAGTTCATTTGATCCTGAGTTGCAAACTCAGGTTAATGAGCTGCGAACTCAGGATCAAGATGTTTATAGTCTAAATAACATTGCAAAAATTATTCTGCCTTCTGATTTCACTAGGTCGGGTCGCCAGTTTGGGTCTAAAGGAGTGGTTGAATAACCGGTTTGTGAAGTGACTCCACCCCTGCCGGCAAAATACGGAACGCTTGAATTCCGGTAAACATATTCTACTCTGAACGTGATGCTTTGATTTGGCATAAAGTCAAAGTTTGTCGAACAGTCCCAACCTGAAAACTGGTCGCCAGCGTTGGCGGTAAATGGAAATGCGCCTTCTGTCTGTGTTGGGTTATTGGGATTAGGCAATGGACTTGCCTGGCCTGTTGGGTAAAGTACCAGATAGCGACCGGGATTGGTCATCAAACCACCACCAATTGTCCACGCACATTTGTTTTTCGCAAACCAAACTCTATTGTAAAACATGGCACTAGCAAAGTATTGAGCAAGCCCCTGAGTGCTATCACCGTCTCTAAATCCATTTACTCCTCCTCCTCTTTCAAAGCCAAAATCTCCTGTAAACGAAAAGGCCATTTTGGTAATTCCTTTTGAGGTTGGATTGTTGTAGTAGCGAAATAATACACTATTGTCTGAATGAAACCTCCTTCTGTCAGGAATACCTGCGGCATCCGTACCGTAATAATTGTTGGTCAATAGTTTTATGCTGCTGTTGGGTGTCCAGGTAATATTACCACCTATGCCGGGCATACGATTAAATTTACCATAACTCTGCCAACCGTTTATAATCCAAGGTTCTATTTTCATTGTTTTAGTCGGGTGAATTTGGATCCGAAGACCATTGAAGAACCAGGGCGTATTATCTGAAGTAAAAGATGCCTGATATTCCCAGTTTTCGGCCTGGTAGAAGGAGTTTAAGCCTATGTAAGACATAAAAAGCCCGGCATCAATATTTATACCGTACCATTTGTTGATGTGATAACCTGCATAAGCCTCGCTCAGATGGCGATATACATTGGCTAATTGATATTGCCCTCTGTATGGACTAAAATCATTTCGAGGAATGACCTGAGAGCGTGTGCCAAACTGTGTCATCACTCTTGCTCTTGCTCCCTTGTAGTTAAAATCACCACCAAAGTGCAATGCCGATAGTTGAAATTCATTGTTTCGTGCCAAGGCTGTTGATCCAACCACTGTATTGTCATTCGGATTGTTGAAGGAATGGGTGTAGTTGACATCCAAAAGAATGCTGGGTGTAAAATATTTAAGATCCTTCCAGATATTGTCAGTTCTTCTGTCGCTTCCATTGGCCCAGGTCAAGTCAATGCCTTCAAATGGTTCGCCTTTTTGTTGATTGATTGCTGGCATTTCATTATCTCCACTATCAGTCAAAACCACATGTCGATTACTTAAGCTGTCCAGGAGCTCTTTTTTCAGCTGGTTAATAATTTCTTGTTTTTCTTGCTGACTAAGTGTTTGCGCAGAAATGTGAAGGCAAGTAAATACACTTACCAAAGTCAAAATCATTTTCATTTCTATTTGTTTATGGTGTTACGGGTTAATTCTACGTGATTAATTGGATGATAAATCAATGGGATTTGTTCAACGACTACGTCGCATTTATCTAATCCAAAAGCCTTTTCATCACTTAAGCCCAATCGCTTTAAGAAGAAATAGGAGTTAAGTAGTAATCCTTCTTTCAAGGCAAATTCGTTTTCTACGGAGAGGAATTTTTCAATGACGACAAACTTGAATTCGGGTTCTGCATTGTATTTAGTGGACCCGTCCGGCCTGATATGTAAATTCAGCTCCTTTTGTGCTACCAGTTCTTGCACTATTTTTTTGAAATACAACTCTGTTCTTGGTTGCAGGCGGAAGCCAACATTGATGTTAATTTTAATGACCTTGTCATCAACCAGTTCAGAAACATCATACGAGAGGGTATAGGGTTGTTCGGTCCTGTTAATGTGTAGGAACCAATAGACATCTGCCCTCTTGGGGTTTTTTGAAAAAATAGAGTTAATTATTTTTTCTTCTACCTCATGTCTTTTGTCGGCTTTGGTGAGATAAATAAAGTGTGTTGCAAATTTAGGAATGTTGTCGTCAGTACTTAATTCAGTGAGCTGAGGGACAAATTTGCCCAGATCAGCAAACTTGGTAAATCTGTTGTTTAGCTTTCTTGAATAGTACCAAACATACATCACAAGAAAAATGAACAGTTCAAAGAACAAAAACATCCAGCGTTCTTTTATTTTGGCAACATTGGTAATGAAAAAAGACGTTTCAACAGTTGCAAAAAGAAGTAATAAGCCAAACACAAGAAATTTGTTCCATTTGAGTTTATACACAAGAAAATAGCTTACTAAAACTGTGGTCATCATCATGGTGATGGTGATTGAAAATCCATAAGCTGCCTCCATGTGAGTAGACGATTGGAAGTATACGATCATCGCAACACAACCCACCCAAAGAATATTGTTTACGCTGGGAATATAGATTTGTCCTTTTGTTTCAGACGGTTGTCTTACCGCTACTCTCGGCCAAAAATTTAAGTTCATTGCTTCACTTATGAGTGTGTAGCTACCGCTGATGAGTGCTTGTGAGGCGATAATTGCGGCTGCCGTTGCGATGGCAATCCCACCTAGTAAAAACCAGCTCGGCATCATTTCAAAAAATGGATTTCGACCATTTAAAGTGGACTGCCCTTGGTGCATAATCCAGGCCGCTTGCCCGAGATAGTTTGTCAACAATGCAACTTTGACAAAGGCCCATGTTATCCGAATGTTTTTTCGTCCACAATGGCCTAAATCAGAGTATAATGCTTCTGCCCCGGTGGTTGCCAGAAATACTGCCCCTAAAAGCCAGAAACCATGTGGATACTCAACCAGTAAATGATAGGCATAAGCTGGATTTAAGGCTTTAATTACGGAAGGGAACAACAGGATTTGCGAAAGACCTATTGTAAAAAGCATAAGGAACCAGGTAACCATGACCGGACCAAATACACTGCCTACCTTTTGTGTGCCAAAACGTTGAAAGAAAAACAAAAGGGACAGAATGACGACCACTATAGGAACTGTTGGAATTTGCTCAAGCCCTTTGATCATCGTTAGTCCTTCAATGGCTGAGGCAACCGATATGGGTGGGGTGATTATTCCGTCTGCTAAAAGAGTTGTTGCACCAAGAATTGTTGGTATGACTAAATGTTTACTGTATCTACGAACTAAGGCATATAAAGAAAAAATACCCCCTTCTCCATCATTGTCTGCTTTCAGAGTAAGCCAAATGTATTTTACAGTAGTTTGTAAAACCAAAGTCCAGAAAATGCAGGAAATACCTCCGAATACAAGTGGTTCATTAATGGTTTTATCCCCTAAAATGGCTTTTAAAACATACAGCGGACTTGTGCCAATGTCACCATAAATAATTCCAAGGGATACCAATAGTGTGGCGGCTGTTACTTTGCCATTAATGCCGTTTTTTACCTTTTCCATTCATCTTAAATTGATGATGCAAAGGTGGGCTGTATGCTATCGGTAAATTATAAAAGTGCTCTAGCTGAGTATAAAGATTTTATAAAGATGCTGGCTGAGATATCAGTTGAAGCGATAGCCAACCCCGCTTTCGGTGATGATGTGCTTGGGTTGGTTCGGATTGTCTTCTATTTTTTTACGAAGCGTCCCTACAAATACTCTTAGGTATTGCGTATCAGTTTGATAGGCTACACCCCATATTTCTTTTAGCAGGTATTGATGGGTTAATACCCTGCCTTCATTTTTGGCAAAGAGTGCAAGCAAATTGTACTCAGTTGAGGTGAGTTTTATAAGCTCATTGTTTCTCATTACCTTTCTTGCAATTAAATCCATTTGCAAATTTCCAAAAGCAAGTAAACTGGTGTTTTCATCTGAATTGTTTCGTCGAATGCAGGAACGAATTCTTGCCAGTAGTTCACCTGTACGAAATGGTTTTGTAAGATAATCAGTGGCTCCATTGTCTAGTGCTGTAACGATATCTGATTCACTGCTTTGCACGGAAAGCATAATGATGGCTTTGGTGTACCAGGCCCGCAGCTCTTTTAAAATATCGTGTCCACTTTTGTCGGGCAGGCCAATGTCGAGTAAAATCAACTCGGGTGGATGGTTGGCCGCCATCATCACGCCTTCCTTTCCTGTCGCTGCCTGAACCACTTTGTAATCATTGCTTTCCAGATTTATTTCAAGCAACTTTCTGATTTGAGGCTCGTCGTCGATGATAAGAATTTCCGCCTTATTCATTTTTCAAGTTGTTCATAAATGAAGTTTCGGCAGGAATGGTAATCGTAAATACTGCTCCTCCTTCTTTCCTGTTTTCCAGGCTTATAGTACCGTTGTGAGCTTCTACAAAGCCTTTTGCAATGGATAGGCCCAAACCGCTGCCACCTGATTTTGTCTGAGGCAAGCGGTAGAATTTATCAAAGACAAACGGTATTTCGCTTTCGGGGAACCCCTTTCCGTTATCAGAAATCGTGATCACACATTGGTCAGATAGGTGCGAAGCCGTAATGGTTATGATGGAGTTTTCAGGCGTGTATTGGGTGGCATTGTAGATAATGTTGTGAAGTACCTGCTCCATCAAGCCCATGTCCATCTTAAACAAGGGTAAGCTCTCGTTCCCACCAAAAAGAATTTGGTGTGTTCCATTTGTTGGGGAAAGCTTTTGAATGATGGAAAAAATAAGTTCGTTCAGGTCGCACCAGTCCCAATGAAGTTTGAGCATTCCACTTTCAAGACGGCTCATGTTAAGCAAGTTTTCTACTTGTCTGTTCAGGCGGGTGCTTGCAAGCTCCATTTGTGAAAGTAATTCAGACTGCTGGTCGGGCGAAAGTTTGTCCTTGGCTTCTTTTAAGGTGTCCACCGCTCCAATGATAGTGGAAACAGGTGTCCGCAACTCGTGCGAAAGGGAATTAAGTAAGGTGTTGTAGAGTTTAATGGTTTTCAACTTTTCTTCTTCGTCTCTTTCTTTTCGTTCTACTTGACGAATTTTATAGGTCAGCACGGCGTTGATGGATGCTATGACAAAATACATTAAGAACATAAGCCCATCTTCGGCATTGTCGATATGAAAGGTCAGAATGGGGGGAATGAAAAAGAAATTCCAGATCAGGGCACTCAATAGCGCCGAAAGCACAACCGGGAAAATGTCAAATAGAATGGCATTAATGGACACAACCAATAGAAGTATCAGTGCAACCGTCTTGTAGCCTATGAAATCAGCTGAGAAGTAGCATGGAATAGCAGTAAGCACAATAAGCAAGATGCTTATTCCGTATTGTTTGGTTTTACCGTATTTTCTTGTTCCAGGTAAGTCCAAGTTTTTTTTACAAAGCTACTGAAGGAAGTATATAGGTTTTGTAAAGATGTTGAGTGTCTTTATATGGGAAGGGTTGGATTTTGGTGGGGTGAATGAACTCAGGATAGAAAAGAAACTTACAAGTCCACACTCAATTTTAAATGTCCTCCAAGGCCTTCCTGAATGATTCTCATTAATGTTGAAAGCCTGATGTCGCTGGCATCATTTTCTATCCGTGAAATATAGGTTTTTGTTGTCCCACATTTCTCCGCCAGCTCAGCTTGGGTTAACCCTCGTTCTTTGCGTAGCTCTTGAAGCATAACTCCAAGCTTGAAGGCTTCAAATTCCTGCTCATATTTCTCTCTTAAAGCAGTTCCACGTTTTCCGTATTGGCTGTCCAAATGATCAGCGAATGAAGTCAAATTAGTTGTTTTCTTTTTCATCGAAGTATTGTTTTCTAAGTTTTTCTGCCTGTTCAATTTCCGCTTTAGGGGTTTTTTGAGATTTCTTTTGAAAGCCATTGAGCAAAACGATCAGCTTCCCATTTGTCGAAAAAGCTGAAAACCCTGAAAATGTCTGACCCAACCTCAACTCGTATCTCATAAATGCCTGACGAATTTGTCATGTGGCTGAAAAATTTCTTTGGGACTCTTTCTGTAGTAGCAATTAACTGTAAGGTCCAGTTGAACTTTTTCTGAACCTCCGGTTTCAAGGAATTGAAAAAACTTAGGTAATAGTCCTTGTAATAACAGATTTCCCTTAGATGCTTTTCGGCCATAAGGTAGTTGTTTCGATGACAAAGTTATCTAATCAGGTAACAATTTCAAAATTTAACAGAATGGTTCTAATCAAAAACTTGATTAAGCCCATTTGCATTCAGCAAGCTGAGTTTTGAGGAGAGTACATTTGTTTATGGCATCACGGCAAGCGATGCTCTTTTTCTCCCCCGCTGCAAAGGAAGGCGACTGGGGTTTATGGAATGGTGTTCTTGTCATGTGAGGACACCTGCCAAGGGGAAGGAATAGCGGGACAGTGGGTATTCATTGTTCGAGCTAGCATGAGCTCGCACCAGTTGAGGAGTAGGGGGTAAGAATGGTTCGTGGGACACGAACCACGGCGGGGGTGAGGGAAATGGCAGTTAGCGGTAGCATTTATACTTCGTGTCGACTGTACGTCTCTAACAGTTTTAGAAATACCTCCGGATCTATTATTTTTTTATTTATTTTGTCAAAATATTCAGCAGAAAAAATTTCGAATTGTCTTGAATTATACGGTGATTTTTTCGCCGCAATTATAAAATTGTAATCTGATAAATATCTCACCCTTAATTTAGCTCCAAACGATTCCACAACTTTACCATTAATAATTGTTGCTCCGTCATCATAATGTTCTCGACTTATTGGTTTTTTACCTAAAAGAGCATACTCTTCATTACAAAACCCACGTTCCTCTATACTTTCCTGTATTTCTTTTGCTGTATAATTGTTTAATCCAATTTGCTTTTCTCCAACACATTCAACATATATAAAGCATTTATGGTATGATTCACTTAGATAGACCGCTATTCTATTTATCTCAAGCTCTTTAGTTTCAAGTAAAATTTTTGTACTTGAGAGCTGTTTAAATTCCTTTATAAACATTGAACTATGACCTCGAAACCACCATAAAGGATCAGATGGAAATTCGGAATCAATGTTTTGTTTGAAATTAATTGGTTCTTTAAAAACAATTTTTAGCCTTTCTACCGCAGTTTTTGAATTGTACCATTTTAATCCTCTTTGACCAGGAAACGCTCCAGTTAATCTGTTAAAATAAAACACAGTTGAAGGTTCGTAAATTGTTGGTAGTTCTTGAGGAACGTCTTTGGTTAGATATTTTTTCCTTAATATACCTAATAATAATTTAATAAAAACAAACAATGCCCAATAAATTATAAACAATCCAAACCATAAAAGCATATTATTTAATTCAGTTCTGGAATTAAAGTATTTTATAATTGGTTGTGCAGCCGATTTAATTGATATCTTTTCATACAAACTTTTTACGATGACAAAAAATCCAGTTCCAATTCCAATAAAAACTGCAGAAATAATTTTACTCCATACTGGGTCGGGCCAGTACTTTTGGATAAAAATGTTTTTATAGTTATTTATTTTTTTTTTAAAATCCATACATTTCAAAATATTACCGCAAACTCGTTTATAGGTCTGATACCCACCAGACTTTCCTAAGTCCCTTACAAAAATGACCAAATTCTATAAATCACCAAACCTTTACTCTATTATTTCTTCAGAAAAGACCTTTAAGGCCTAAAGCAACGTTCTCTATCGCCCCCTAGCATGTGAAGACGATTGGGGTTTAGCAATGGGATTCTTATCAGGTGAGGACACCTGCCAAGGGGGAGGGTTCGCACCAGTTGGGGAGTAGGGGGTAAAAATGGCTTGTGGGACACGAAGCATGGCACGGGGACGTTTGGCGGCCTTGCGTAGTTGGGCTTTCACAGCATCGACTGTCTTAACCCACAAATATTTTTTAGTGATACAAAACTTTCTTTACCTCTTTCCGACCAATTATGCAAGAACGTTGTTACTTGCTAGGCTTCTTTTTGTATGAGAATTCATGTCTATTTATCCATTCTGTTTCTCCTGTAAATTGTACGTCTTTTCTATTTTTGAATGTTGTCGGACTAAAAGTGTAAGTGTGTCTAAAAGTTGCAGGTCTATTGTCATTCCCGTCTTCCCCAAATTCTTCTGTAATGATCTCAATATCACCGTTAGGTAGCGTACGCCTAGATTTTACCAATTCCTTGTCAATATATTTTCCGTCGGCTGAAATAGATATTGTATCAATTGAATTGGCACTTGTTTCATTTGGGTAAATGTTCGAGAAAACAAATTTGTTTGTCGTACTCATTCTTTTAATTTCGACGTTTGCTGGCATACTATAAGGTTTTCCTGACGAGTAGTCAAGATAGGTCAAATAACCTTCCCATGTTCCTGATAACTCATAAAAGTCTTTTTGAATAGTTTTAAAACTAATTTGGGCACTACAAATTGTGCTAAACAAAAGTGTCATGCTTAAGGTGACACAAAGTCTTATTTTTTTCATTTTTTAAGTATTTATACTTTAGTTGTCGGTTTGTCGCAAAGCCTTTCAGGTAACTACACTATTGCCGCACTATTGTGCAAAAATGATCTGAAGCTGCAACCGTATATTGATTTGGTTGCGAAGCTTTAACCCAAAATAGTAGCAACATTGAAAACATAAATCAAACATATCCTTTTCCCAAATACAAATCAAGTAGTCTGCTTATTCAGTTATTGGGAATTTATCCTCACAAGGGTCAATTTTCCGGGAAACACCGCCCTTCCTTAGCTTCAGGTATCATGGTACGTCTGTAAGCTCTTCTGCCTATATGAATTTTCAGCCAAATCCTTACCGCCCTGTTAGCCTTGGAGCTCTTTTGGTTCCCATGTATCGTGATTCTCGCCCAGGTGACTGTCGGTTAGTGCTCCTGTTTGCTCTATCCTCCGGCGCAGTTCAAGTTCACCAAACGCATGGCCGCCAACGATCTGAACCTTACAACAAAACTTTGGCTGATTTCAACACTAACCGGGCTTCGGAAGAGGACGATTGGGTTGGATAGGATTCTTGTAAGGTGAAGACACCTGCCAAGGGGGAGGGTTCGCACCAGTTGGGGAGTAGGGGGTAAAAATGGCTTGTGGGACACGAACCAAGGCAGGGGAGGATCAGATAGTCGTTTTTTCTTCGATGTGGTGGCATCGCTGCAAGCGTCATTCTCAGTCGCCCTCGTTACAAGCGAGGACGATTGGGGATTAATAGCACTAATTATTTTTCAAAGTAGTAGGTATAAACTGTACCGTTAACATCACCGCCCCCTGAGAAATCTTTAAGTTGGTACCCCATGTTTTGAATCTCAGCAATTTTTCTTGTTACAATTACCATGTTGTCGATGGTATTGTCAGTACTCCTAGTATACCTTTTTAATTCAACACTTTCAGTAATACCATCAGGCTTGGAAACAATCATTGCACATGGAATATTTACCATCCCATGTGCCTCAATTGTTCTTAAAATTAAAAAGTCCTTTTTCTCAACTAGTGTTTTGAACGCTGTCAATGCGATAATTGATGTTAGAACTCCACTAACAATTAGGATTTTGCTTTTTCTTATCATTTTGTTTCGGTCTATTTTGTTTTTTGTTGTCGTCATGGAAATTAGTCTATCAATACTTGATGCACTAACTATTGGTCTTTCACTATCGTTGGTGAGTGTGTTTTGTTGCCCTTAGCACGTTTATTGGTCAGGCCCTTTCGGCTTAAACAACCAAACGAAAGTGATACGCATGATAAACATTAAGATTTACTAAATCTCAACAAAAATGACCAATTTTTATCAATCACCAAACCTTAACTCCATTATTTCTTAAGAAAAGACCTATAAGGCCTAAAGCAACGTTCTCAATCGCCCCCAGCATGTGAGGACGATTGGGGTTTAGTAATGGTATTCTTGTCAGGTAAGGACACCTGCTATGGAGAGAAAAGCAATCGAGTTTAGGTACGAGCCACAGGCTCGCACCAGCAGGGTCGCACCAGCAGGGGAGGATGTGCTGTTGGTGACTGAGCTTCTATATTGTCTTTGCTTTATCAATAGTCTTTTTTACTTTGTCAATGTCAGAAATTAGCTTTATGATTTCAGGGTCAATCCAAGTTAGTAAGTTGGTTATAGATTTGTGGACTTCTCGTGTAGCTGTAAAGTCGATGTTATTTCCGTTAAAGCAAATGGGCTCATTATGTTTAATTCTGTTTCTGAAACGTCTTACTTTATCCATTTCATCATTTACTTCTTTCCTTCCGTGTCCAACAGGTAATGACTGAAATATTTGTATGGGTTTGCTTATAGTTTCAAACGGCTCATCGGATTGAGCAAGTGATTTAAAAAACCTATCTAACTCTGTTTGAACAGCATATTTGGTAAAAGACATAATAAAAAGCAGCAGATGCTTAAAGTCTAGTTTTCGGTCTCGACTAAAATCTTTTGGATTAGACCTGTTTTTGTCCACAAACCGCTCATTATCAATGGTTTTAGTGGTGGAGAAAAAAAGCCCTTCTACATAAAGGGCTTCCTTCTTTTCAATATTCGAATTTACTAATTTTTCGCAACTATTTATCTTATTTACAAAATAATTTACTCTTTTTATCTTAACTTAACGACATTGGGCTCGCACTAGCAGGGGAGTTATGCTTCGTCAGTTGTATCTTCTTCCTCTTCATCGTTCTTCATTATGTCCACCACTTCTTCATCTTCTTTTAATTCAATAGCTTCAATAGTTTCAGGATTGATTTCAATTTCTTCAAGTTTTCCCTTTACTCTTTCGTATTGGCTTGAAGATGTTAGGAAGCTGATAAATTTATCAAAGGATTTTTCATCCTCATTGAGATTAAATTCCTTTTCAAGATACTTGTTAATGAACTTAAATGTCTTTAGAATTATTTCTGTATCACTTGCATTATATAGTTTCTGAATATGAAGATTTATATTGATTTTGTCTCCGAATGTAGATTTACAGTATTTGGTAAACATTATTTTAAAGAGGGAAAGCACATGATATAAATTACTTGAAAAAGTATCTTCGAGGTCAAAAGAGGTTCGTTTGATAATTATGTCTAATAAATAAAAGGAGGTGACAAAATCTTCAAATTTGGAGTCATTATTAAATATTTTCTCATAAAGTCCATCTTTATGGTCTTTATGTGAAACAAAAAGCAAATCCTTTCTAGTATCTTTTCTTTGTCTGTAATTATTTAAAACACCTACAGGGTCTTGAAGTTGGTACGCTAAATAACAATTAGCGAAAACAATATTCGGTATTCGTTTTACACCTTTGGGTATAGTTCTAAATTCTCCTCTTCGTTTTTCATACCAATAATTGGTCGAATAAAACTCATTTTGCAATCTAACTTGAATGTCATCATTCGCCCTAAAATCTCTTTCGTTAACAGGGTTCTGTGAGTTAGTATATCTTGTAACCTTTAAGTCAAAGTCCCGTCCGCCTGATTTGAGTAATCGCAAAGTTATTAATGCTTCACTATCAATAATAGAGCGTTTTGTTGGGTTTGCCTCGCTATATGCTTTATAAATTGAATAAACAGTTTGTGCACCATTGATAATTTGAAGCCCAGTTAGTTCAATCGTGGTGGCTTCATCTCTTACCTCGGGGATAAGATATGTTATAGCAGTTAGTCCGTTGTTATAATACCAAAAATATGCAGGATTATCAGTTGCTGTTTGTTCAATTTCTTTATTAAAGTCAGACGTTATCAATGGGTTTCTGACATTCCTAAAAAACAATGAAAAGCCATATTTTTCAAATAGTTCAAAAATAGTTTTAGGTTTAATAAGGAACACATAAGCTTCAAATGGCTTCTCAACTCTGATATAATTTCCTGAAGCAGGATTTGTCCTTTGAACCTCAATGTTTATTTTGCTTTCTTCTGGATTGTAATAATTCTCAAGTGGATTTATTGGGTCTATTTTCTTAAACCTTCTTTCAATGTAGTCAACCTTAAGCTTGTTAATGTCATAAAAATCAAATCTCGTTCTCTTGTGATTTTCGATAAAACTTTTGACGTTGTCGTCTGCTTTTGGATTGTTATTTGAAAGCGTAAGATAAATGAACTTTACATCACCATTTGCTTTCTGATGTGCTTGTAGTTCATCAATTTTTGTTTTTAGTTTAGTGCTGATTTTTTCTTTTTTACCCCTTAAAATGGTATCGAAATCGTTAAGAGCTTGTAAGATGTCCTTTTTCTCAACTGCCTTGTTACAATTTGTTTCGATATTCCATTTGGATTGAACGATATAGAAAACTCGTTGTCCTTGATTGTCAAAATTGTCAAAAACTATATCACAAGAACTGTCTTCGTCTCCGTCCGTTATGTAACTGGAGTAATCCGTCTTTTTGCCATAAAATTCCAAGAACCAAATCAATAAAGCATATGCCTTTTGATTGTTCACGGCACTTTTATTCTTTTTTATGTATTCGTCATCTTTATACTTACTTATTATCTCGGTAAGTTCGGTGTCAATTATTTTATAAAAATCTTCTGTCAGCATATTTAAAAATCAAAGGTCAAAGGTAGTATTAATTGTCAGTTTTCCTGTCGTTTGTTTCCACCCCATCACTGTCACCCCTCAGGGGACACTGATGGGAGTTGTTGATTTCTATCGAATGGCCTTTTCACAGTTACAAAAAAACAAAAAATGCAAACCTGTAAGCCGGATTCTGTATCCCGACAAGTCGGGCTCTTACCATTTATCTAGCCCGGCCGTCACCGGCAGGGTCAAGCGATCTACCCGTGAAAAACCATGCAGGAACACAGTAAGGACGAGCAGCCCCCGGGTGCCCATTTGCACCCTTTTCACCTATTTGATCTTTCAGCCCGCAAGGTTTACCTGCATCTTGCATTACTGCAAAACCGGTGGGCTCTTACTCCACCCTTTCACCCTTACCCCGGCAAGCCGTGGCGGTTTCCTTTCTGTTGCACTTTCTGTATCCCCGTTTTCAGGAGACCCTTCCCGTTAGGAAGTGCGGCGCTCTGTGCTGTCCGGACTTTCCTCTCCTGCCAACAGGCAGCAGCGGTAAGACGGTTTGCATTTTAACACAAAGTTACATCATTAAACCATTCATATCCAGCGCTTACGCCTGAACCAAAAAAAGATGACCAGTATGATGCCCACCATGAGCAGCCATACCAATGGGTAACCCAGGCGGCTCTCCAGCTCAGGCATGTACTTGAAATTCATGCCATACACCCCTACCACAAAGGTGAGCGGCAGGAAAAACACGGAGAAGACAGTCAAAACCCGCATCACGTCATTGGTACGCATGGTGGCGATGGAGATGTGCAGGTTGAGCAAATGGGTAATGTTTTCATTTAGCTGCTCAGCCTGTACCAGTACACTGTTTGCGGTCTCTTTGAGGTCTTGGTGGTAGGTGTCGATGGACTTTGATGGGTGCTTAAGGTTTTCGCAGACTTCTTTCATTAAGTAAATCAACTTGCGGTACATCCCTGCTCTGCGCCTGGCGATGTACAGGTCATGGAGCAGAAAGGCGCTTGTTTTACCATTGAAGATGGAATCTTCGTACTTTTCAATCTGGTTAAAAGTATCCAAAAGTGGCTTTTGATAGCTGAGGAGTATCTCTTTCATGAGGGCATACAAGACATGGCGCACTTTGAAATTTCTGGTTTGCAGGTCTGAGCTAAATCGTGCTGCTATTTTCTCAATCAAAGGTTCTTCATTTCGGTGGATGGTGATTAAAAACCTGTCAGAGTAAAACACAGCGACTTTGTTGGTCAATTTTTGCTCGGTGATGGCCTTATCAGGGCTTTTACGATCGATGACACGTGCAATGATAAAATTGACCCCTTCCATTTCTTCAAACTTGGGCAAATGGGCCGGGTCAAGGCAGTCTTCCAGTGCATTGGCATGTAGGGAAAATCGCTCTGCAAGCTCTGCCATTTCGGCTTTCTCTGGTTTGGTAACATCAATCCACTCCAGGTCACGGTCGCTCAGGTGAAGTATCGTTCTAATCATGGTCAGACAAGTTTTACTTTGGTGGCACCGAAGCCAAATTTTTCTTTCTGGGCATCTTCAAAGTATTTGATGTTTTTGTTTGCTGCCAGTTTTCGGTGTATTTCCGTTCGCAGCACGCCAGCGCCTACGCCGTGTATAAAAGTGATTTCCGGCATCCCGATCTCCAAGGCCCTCTCCATCGCCTGCTGAAAACGACTCAGCTGTATGGAAAGCATCTCTGCCGGACTCAAGGCCTGGGGCATATCGGTCAGCTTTTCGATGTGCAGATCGACTACCTCGGCAAAAGGGATCGGTTTGGGTTTGAGATTTTCTGCCTGTACTTTTTTGAGCGGAAGGGTCCCGGGCAGGGGGCTGTCCGGCTGCTTGTCCAGCTGAAACACCTTTCCTTCTTTGCCAAGCAAAGGCACCGTGCCTGAGGCTTCAAAAAACTGAATACGACCGGGTTTGAAATCGGTTTGCAGTGGCTTTTTGTCGGAACCGTAGCCACTGTGAAAGTACAAGATGCGGATGCGGTAGAGTGGCCATTTTTCCATTTGCCCGACATTGAAGCTTCCGATGCTCATGCTGCTTTTGGGTTTTAACATGCCTGCGAGGCCTCCGGAGACTTTGCCATCGCCCATCTCCTGTAGGGTAAAAGGTAAGGTGAAATCGGTGTTGTTGATGAGCAAGGCTTCATACACATGCTCACGCTGAGGCATGTAGGCCATAAAGATGCCGGCTGCGGCAAGCACCTGTGGGCTGGTCTGCACCGGGTAATCAGGGGTAGAGGCAGGCAAAGGATTTTTTTGCAAATGTTTCTCAGCCGGAGAAATGATCGCCAGTTCTTTCAGCAAAACCGGAATGGTAAAACCGTCTTCAATCTCGATCTCCGCCATTTGATTGGGTAATATTCTGACCACCACACCCTCCTGTTTGTCGTGAATCAAACGAACCTTATCTCCTATATGCATTTGACAAAGGTAGGCTAAGCGCTATCATTTTTATATATCATATTCCGATCTGTCTTGCCTCCTATTTTCGAATAATCCTTTTACTTTTACCGTGTTGTTTTCGCCCTAGCGTAAGCCTATGAAAACCTTTAACCAATGGATTGCAATTACCCTGTTCACTTCTTTGACAGGCCTAAGCGGTTGCATAGACCCGGATGAATTTGATCACATCAAGGCGGATTACAATCCTTCCTTTACCGTGCCTCTTGTCAACTCTGAGCTTAGGATCAGGGAGTTTGTAAATGAAGAGGAAAACAAAGTATTCATTTTGGTAGATCCCGACGGTTTTATCCGACTGGAGTACTACGATGAGGTGTTTTCTCAGTCGGCCTCCGGATTGGTCACCATCCCTGACCAGCAGCTAACTTTGCCGGGCATCAGCACAGCACCCATCCCACCCGTACCCGGTGGGCCTGCTACCACCTTTAACTATACCGACTCGGGAACTACCTTGCTTCAGGTGCCCAACAATGCCGGTTTTCAGGAGATCACCTTTAAGTCAGGCACGGTTGATTTTCGCTTGTCGAGCAATATCCCTCAGCCACATCAAATTACGGTTTCCCTGCCTGATTTTATCTTGAATGGCAGCCCCTTGGTATTTCAGTTTAATTTGAATGGTCCGGGATTGGCAAATGTCACCCAGCAAATGGCCGGAAGGGTGGCCAACCTTGCGCCACTGGGGATTCGGAATAACATTCGGTACAGGGTTTCTGTATCAGTGCCCTACAATTCCTCAACAGGTTTCCCCGGGTTAAATCTTAGCGGTGTCAGGTTAGATTTTTCCCAGCCTGCCTTTTCAAGCGTCAAAGGATACATCGGTCAGGTAAGTATACCGATCAACTCTTCAAAAATTGAGATCAATGTGTTTGATAATTTCGTGGCCGGAGATTTATTGGTGACCTCACCCTCCGTGGATATGCTGGTGAAAAACTCTTTTGGATTTCCGGTGAACGCCCTTATCAGCCCGCTGAATGTTCGCTCCAATGAGTTGGGTGTGGTGAACATCACAGGGCCCTTTTTTGGAAATCCTTTTGCGCTGAATTTCCCGGATATAACTCGAATAGGACAGTTTGACACCACACGATTAAGGATCGACAATGCCAATTCAAATGTGGTAACGGTGTTTTCCTCTGCTCCAAGAGAACTGAACTATGGCCTCACACTTTCGTCCAACGCTCCCAACCCCAATGCCAGCCACTTTATCACCGACACGTCTAAGATCAGTGTGGATGCCAGGGTAGTGCTGCCACTTGAAGGGCAGATGAGAATCTTTACCATACAGGATACCTTCGACATTAATTTGGGTGATCTTGAAAGCCAGAACATCAAGAGGGCATTTATCAAAGTGTACATGGACAACAAGCTGCCATTTGATACCGACATCCAGCTGTATTTCATGGACTCATCGTTTGCAATCATTGACTCCTTGCTGAACAATGAGCAGCGAATCATCGCTTCGGGCCTTATTGATGGGCAGGGTAGGGTCATCACACCGACCATCAAAGTGACCGATATACCGATACCCATAGATAAATTGAAATCTTTGGATCGGGCGAAAAAAATATTTGCCAGAGGGCGTATCAGAACTTCCAATGGCGGCTTCGTGACGGTCAGGATTTACGAGGATAACCGATTGTTCCTTCGCATGGGATTACAGGCTGACTTAACCTTCAGTGAGAACTTATGAGAAAGGTCTTTTTGCTCAGCCTCATGATGTGTTTGCTAAGAGGGAACACATTTGCTCAGACAGAAAACACCTTCTCCGTGATGGAAAACGTGTTTCAGTCCTCTTACTTCAATGTTTCACACATTCCAAACTACCGCCTGAGCGTCACTTTGCCGGGCTTGGGTGGATTGAGCACCGGTCTTATCAACAATGGATTTGATTTGCGAAGCATCAGCAGAAGGGAAGCAGATACCCTGGTGATCGATGGGCAAAAGCTGGTATCCGGTCTGGCAAAAAACAACCAGATTGGCTTTAACTTCAGCACTGACTTGATAGCCATTCGCTTTAAAGCACGGAAAACCTTTTTAAGTTTTAATGTCTCGGATCGGATGTTCTTCCGGTACAACTACCCGAAAGAGTTTATGGAATTGCTTTGGTACGGAAACACCAGATACCTGGGACAGTCGCTGGAGATCAACAACCTGGGCATTCGGGCCTCCATCTATCGGGAGTTTGGGCTTTCAGCAGCGCATGAATTCGGGAAGTTGAGTTTAGGGGCCAGGGTGAAGCTCCTTCAGGGCTTTGCCAATGTGCACACAGCTACCTCAAAAGCCAATCTCTTTACCTCAAACTCCTTTGACCAGTTGGAGTTAAACAGTGAGTTGCTGATCAACACCTCCGGCTATAATGAAGAAATTTATAAGGACTTTCAGGAGGGCAATAACAATAAAATAGAGCAGCGATCTCGTGACATCCTCACAGATTTTAGCAACAGAGGCTTTGGATTGGATGCTGCAGCTACCTACCGCCTGAATAAAAAACTAAGCTTTTCGGGTGGTTTTAACAACCTGGGAAGCATACGCTGGACCCGAGACGTGACCAACTACGAAAGCAAAGGAGTGGTTGATTTCAGAGGTGTTGAGCTTGATAAACTGATCACTGACAGCTCTGGAATCGATTTTGAAAACTATGGCGATTCGATTGCCGACCGGTTCAAGTTCACGGAGACCAAAAAGGCATACCGATCCCCTTTGCTGGCCAACTATTTTGCTTCAGCAGCCTGGAACATCACCCCTTCCACACGGGTAACCGGTATGCTTTACCTGGAATACTTTTATGGTTTCAGACCTGCCACTACCATTGCCGTGCAACAGAAAATCAAGCGTTGGTTTGACTTTGTGGTATCCTGGAGCACGCAATACAGGCAGTATGACATGGTAGGTGTGGCGCTGATGGTGAAGCCGGGTCCGTTGCAAATTTTTATAGCCGGGGACAACATCCTGGGTGCCATTGATCCGTTCGGCTTGCGATCCTTTAACCTGAGGCTCGGAACAAACCTTGTTTTTGGCAGAATCAAATCACAGGATCAACTTCCTAAACCTGATAAACTATGAGGTCGTTTTTTCTGCTGGCTTTTTGCGGTCTGTTCTTAGGGTCGGTTTATGCTCAGCAAACACCTGCTTCACATCCTTTTATGCCCAAGGATCCGGGTGAAGCCATCAACTCATCTGCCCATGAGCTCAATCCCATCCTTTCGGAAGATGGACTTACCCTGTATTTTGTAAGAGCCGATCATCCTGATAACAAATTTGGAGTGGATGGCAGTCAGGACATCTGGGTGTCAACAAGGGCTGACCTTAAGTCGCCCTGGTCAGAAGCAAAGCGACTGCCTGATGAGATCAACAGAATTCAATACAATGCCCTGTATGCCGTGCTGGACAGTGGTCAGACCTTTATCATCGCAGGTAGATTTGGGAAAAAGAGCCTGAACTACCATCGTAGGGGGCTATCCATGATCAAAAAGAATGCAGACGGATCATTCAGTCAACCCATGCGGCTGAAAATTCCCCGCTATGAGCGTAAAAACAAAGGGACTACTGCTACAGCTTCTTTTCATTCAGATGGCAGCCTGATGGCCGTAGGAATGAGCAAAAACTTCGAAAGTTTCAAACAAAGGCTTTACATCAGCCAACTGAAGCCTAACGGGAAATGGTCAAAGTTGAAAAAGGTGAAAGTGGAGCGTCCCGGATATTCCAATGAGTCGCCCTTTTTCTCACAGGACAAAAAAACATTGTATTTCTCCGCCCTCAGAAAAGGAGGCCAAGGAGATTATGACCTGTACAAAATTCAGGCATTGGACGTCAAGTATAAAACCTGGTCCACACCGGAACAGCTAAGCGATACCCTCAATTCAACAGTCTGGGAAGGTTACTACCGTGAAAATGCCAAGGGGAGCTATGCTGTATTTGCCACAAGCAACCAGTCAAGGGCAGAAGCAGCAGATATCCGTCTGGTAAAAAAATACGAAGAGAAGCCCTGGTTTGACCTGAAAATCAAATTGGTAGACAGCAGAAATGGAATGCCGCTCGATGTGAAATATTCTCCCAAGCTTTTGGTCTTAAAACCAGGTCAAGCAGTTGAAGAGATCAATGTTGCGGATAGTTTGATTGCCTATCAGCAACCTTTGAAGAACAAATACAGCTATACAGCCAAAGCAAACTATTTCAAATCTGATACCATTGAGGTGGATTTAGAAAAAGAGTTGGAAAATGGCACCCAGGAGCTCGTCGTAACAGCTACCCCTTTCCCTTATGTCGATGTGAATTTGAAAATGCAAAGCACGGATGCTTCGAAACCTTTTGCTATGACCAAACTCAAATTGCTGACAGCCAACGGCGCAGCGGTACCTTCACCGGAATATGACTACAGCCAGGGAATGGTTAAGTTTCAATTGAAGCATGGAAGCAATTACAGACTAGAGGCGATGGTGAATGACTTCATTGCCAGACCTCTGGAACTTCCTTTGAGCAATGTGAATGAGTACCAGACCATAGATACCATCATGCGTCTGAGACCTGAGGTGGTGAAGGCGGTAGTCGTTAAACTGGAGGGGTATGTGATCGACAAAAAGACAGGCAAGCCCTTGAATCGCCGTAAGCCATTTGATTTGCTCGTAAACGATACCATCCGGATGAATGAAAGTGCCGATACCATTTCTCCGGGCATTTATGCGCTAAGTCTGCTTCCAGGACGGATTTATGTACTAGGAGTGCAGCGTAGAGGTTATGCTTCCCTGTTTGATATTCTTGATCTCCGTACGGCAAAGGCAAGTGCCACTCTGAAAAAGGATTTAACAGTGGTGCCATTGGAAGTTGGACAAAGCATCAAAATCAACAATATCCTTTTTGAAACAGGTAAAGCGACCATTCAGAAAAGTTCCTTCCCGGAACTGGATCGTCTGGCTGAGTTCCTGAATGACTATGAAATCAAGGCTGAAATTGCCGGACATACGGATAATGTTGGTAAGGCGGCCTCGAACCTGAAATTATCAGATGACAGGGCCAAATCGGTGGTAAATTACCTGGTGAGCAAAGGAGTTGAGTCTTCCAAACTGTCATTCAAAGGGTATGGAATGACGAAGCCAGTTGCCGATAACAAAACGACGAAAGGCAAGGCCGAAAACCGTAGGGTTGAATTCACCGTGCTCGATATCGTTTTGGAGGAATAAGGCGGCTCAACCTAAGGCCTTTTTGTAAGCATCGAGGCATCTTTTTCTGGCAAAAACATGGTCAACGATAGGCTTGGGATAGTCTGAACTTGCCCACTCAGGCACCCATTTGCTGATGTACTCTTGATTCGGGTCAAACTTTCTGGTTTGTTCCAAAGGATTGAATATCCTAAAATAGGGTGCAGCATCAGTACCTGAGCCTGCAGCCCACTGCCACCCTCCGTTATTGGACGATAACTCAAAATCCAAAAGTTTTTGGGCAAAATAAGCCTCGCCCCATCTCCAGTCGATGAGCAAATGTTTGGTAAGGAAAGAGGCCACAATCATTCTTACCCTGTTGTGCATAAAACCTGTTTCATTTAGCTCTCTCATGCCCGCATCTACGATCGGGTAACCGGTTTTTCCTTCGCACCATGCCTTAAATTCCTCTTCGTTGTTCCTCCATTCCAACCGATCATATGCCGGTTTAAAAGCACGATCGGCCACATGAGGGAAGTTGGCCAGAATCATAAAGTAAAAGTCTCTCCAAATCAACTCATTCAGCCAGGTTTCAGAATTTGAAACCGCTTTACTCGCTAATTCTCTGATGCTCAGTGTGCCAAATCTTAGGTGCAGGCCAAGTCTTGAGGTTGCAGGTAAAAAGGGGAAATTCCGTTGGTTTGCATAGTTCTTCAACAGTTCTTCTTTAAGCTCCTTGCCCGGAAAGCTCAATCCTCTGGCTTTGAAACCCATCTCTTCCAGCCCGGGCATTGCCTGCGGAGGGAGGCTGAGCAGGTGATCAAGAAATTGCTCTGAGGGGCAGGGTACAGGCATCTGGGTATGCAATCGCTCTTTCCATTTGCGGCTGTACGGGGTAAAAACGGTGTAGGGTTTCCCTTGACCATTGAGTATTTCCTGCTCTTCGAACATGCACTGATCCTTGTAGCTGAAAACCTGAATTCCTTTGGACTCCAACAACTCAGCTATTTCGCTGTCTCTCTGTTTGGCATAAGGCTCATAGTCCTTGTTAAAGTGCACCTGACGGACAGGATAGCCGGAGAGTACGTTTTGCCATGCTTCCACAGGATCACCATGCAGTACGAGCATGCTTTTGCCAAGTGCTTTTAATTGGTTTTGAATCTGCCTAAGTTCATGATGGATAAATTCCACCCTGCGATCGGTACGATCAGGTAGTAGGTCAAGGATTTGCCGATCAAAAATAAAGAGTGGCAACACTGGCAATCCCGAATGAAGGGCATGGTAGAGGGCTGTATGGTCATGCAGGCGTAGGTCCCTGCGAAGCCAAACAATGCTGATCTCTTCCGAACTCAAATCGTTCATGAAAACGTAACTCTATGGGGGAGGAATTGGTTCGATTTATCGCTCTTCTTCTTCCTTTCGGGCAGGCATTGCAGCCGGGCCTTGTGGCTTATCTTGCCCACCCTCTTCCTGTTCACCCTGTTCGGCTGGTTCTGTAAACAAGCCATTGTTCTCCTCTTCTTTTCTCTTTTTACTGATCAATTCAGTGAGTCGGTCAAAACTTTCGGTATGCTGAAGACTTACACCGGCAGTATTGGTGTTGTTGATGTTTGACAAAATGGGGTTTTGATTGACCCGGTTAAAGGCTTTGATTTTTAGTTTTCCGTAGTTATCGATCAGGTACTCCACGGTCCAGTCTCCAATGATGGAATTGAAAGAAGTTTGGTTTTGAGCGTTGGTAAAGGTACCGTCTCGAGTTACCCTGATTTTACCGTTGAGCAGGCTGTAGCTAAGCCTTAACTGCATGGTGCTCAGGGCATCCGCACTCAAGCCATTCAGGTCAATATCCACTTCCAGGTTATCACTCACCTGCGACATCCATGAGCTGAGCTGGTTGGAGAGTAGTTCAGTAAGGCTATTCCCCACCAGTTGATTCGAACCAGCAAATGAGTTGTCCGGTGAAAGCCGTCTCAGAGCGATCAGCGAGAAGACCTGACGGTTCATTTCCTGCTCGTTCGTGTGGATATTGGAGTAAAAGGCAAGCACAGCATTGTTCAAGGAAAAGCTGCCGAAGGGGCTAACCACATTTTGGGGGTAATTGCTGATTTTGATGTCAAACTTAAAAGCCGGCGTAAGCAGAGGGCCACTCAAATTAAGAAAAAGCTCGGTCGGGTATCTGCGCCTGATTTCCGGCTGCTTTACCAGGTTACTGTCTGAGATATTGAGGATAGGCAGAAGGGATACATTTTGGGTATAGGAAGCCTTTATGTCCATGATGGCGGCAAAGGCATCCCCATTCCAACTGATTTTTGATCCTGACCGGATGTCAAATTTCTTGTTCACCACATTTAGGAAGGTGAAGTTGTAGGTTCCATTTAGGATTTCATAAGTGCCCAGCATGGTGAAATCTCCACGGGTATCGATCTGCATCTGAATTTTGCCCTTGCCTGTTCCTTTGATGATGTCTCCGGCCCGTTTGTCAAAAATGATTTCAAATGAAGCTTCAGGAGTAAACTCCAGGTTGAAGTCCATCGTGATGCCCGAAAGGTCTGTTAACTTTTTTTGAGCAATAACTTTTGGAGCCAGGGGGTTACTGAAGCTTATAAAGTCCTGACTGCTTGAACTTTCTGTGGAGTTTATAGGGATGAAAATTTTACTCCCTTTGTTTGAAAGGGCATTGGCTTTGATGTACACATTGTCAAAATCTCCTGTGATCGCCAAAGTGCCGGTGATGACCGCAGTACCGTAGTAGTAATCATTCAGGTTTTCTGTTTTTTGAAGAACCAAGAAATCCGTCATACTGGCCGATACATCCAGTCTAAGATTTTGAAATCCCTGGTGCTTTATGAAGGCTTTGTGCACAAGAGCCGTATTCCCTCTTTCATCACGCAGTGTCGCCTGCCTGAACCCAAACTCCTGGTCGTCAAAAACAATTTTCTCACTGAAGTAATAAGTAGTGTTCAGGTACAGGATTTTAAACTTCCCTTCGCTCACTTCCACGTTCCCAGTGATTTTAGGGTCATCCAAAGAACCGTTGATCGTAAGTGAGCCCTTAACTATTCCGTCGATATCACTTACATAATCCTGAAGAAAAGGCTCCAGCAAGGTTAATCTTGCTTCCCTGAATTGAGCTTTTAATTGGAGAGCTTCATCATTCAACAGGGGATTTACATAGCCGGAGATGGAGATGATCTTCTGATTGTTTCGCTCCACATCCACTTCAACCTCTACTTTCTTTACTGATTGCAGCCAACTGCCTTTGCCGTTGATGTTCCCTACTTCAAACTTGTTAATCCTCAGGCCTTCAATGTTTACATCTCCTCCGATGGACTGCTCGGTGTAGAACTCCGCCAGTTCAATTTTGGCATTAAGAACACCCTCCAGCTGGATACCCAGCAATGGGGATAGTTGATCAATCTCAAAATGGTCAGCAATGAAGTAAAGTGGCTGCTGCTCCTCCTTGCTCAGCACACCATCCACTGAAAGCAGCTGCTCTCCAGATATCAAGTTGACCTGTTCGAATCGAAAGGTCGAGCCTTTTACAACAATTGCATTGGACTGTTCGATGGTCCATACCCTGTCGAGCACCTTGAAATAGGAAGGGTCAAATCGAATGCGGTAGCCATCATCTGTAAAGACCAACTGCCCCTCCAGAGAAGCTGAATTGCCTTCCTTGGCCTGATCAATCGCTAAGTTGAAATCTATTTTGTCTTGATTCCAGATGCCTTCGATGAGTAAGTTTTCAGATTCCGGGAAGCCTTCAAATTTTTGCTTGCTTGAGTTGACGGTCGCCATGACCAGGAAACCTTCGTCTTCCCTGCCTTTAGAGGCATAAATGTCAAAATCATTGTCAAAGTACTTCTGTCCGTACAAGCTCAAGACATCGCTTTTAGAGTAAAGCTGTATTTGTTTGAACTCATCCATTTGGATCGATCCGTTGATCCGGGTGGACTGACTAAGTTTGATCTCTTCCGTGAACAGCTCCAGAACGGGGTTAAGATTATTCAAGTCTGCTTTGAAGTCCACCCGATAAGGGCCGGGAACGAGCATGGGGATATTCTGGTAGTAATCCTTACTTTTTTGCTCCTGGTTGAGCAAGGCAAGGCCAAATTCAGTCAAGGTTGCTTTTAAATCCTTGTACAAAGGGATGAGAGAAAAATTACCTTCCATGGTGAAGGAAGCAAAGTCTGATCTAAAACGCAGGTCACGCTGGTGCCTCTTAAGACTGGAACTCAAAGAGGCAGCCTCACTGATCAACTGCTTATGGCCGTAGTTCAATAGTAATTCTGAAATACCAAGCATTCCGGTGATGGAATCAATGCTGAGCCCTTTGGTATGGGCTGCAAACTGCATGGAAAGCGTCCAAATGCTATCTCGCTTAAGTATCTTATGAATATTGACTTTTTGAATGCTACCTTCGAGATCAACGGTCTCTTTGCCCTTCTCCAGATTAATGGTTCCGGCAGCGTACATGATGAGGTTTGAGTCATTTACGAACAGATGGCCGTCAAAGTGATTCTTTGCCAGATTTGCATCTACTTTTACATTTTGGTAGGTGTACCCCATCAACTCTATGGAACTGATAGAAGCCTCCGTATCAATGATAGCACTGCTCAGATTAAGCCCTTCTCCATTGATCTTTCCACTCATAGAGACTTTGCCTACAAATTGTTCCCGATCGGTCCATTTTCCAAAATCAAACAGGGTAGTAGTCAATGATCCTGAGTAGCGGGTTTCTTCCACTCCTTTCAACTTCAAATTGACATCCGATACCAAATGGCCGAGTTGAGTAGTTAATTCTCCTTTGGCAACAAAGTCATTGATGAAACCAGTAAAACTAGCCTGACCCTGAATTTGACCTAGTTTTGTCATCATCTGACCATCATTATAGCCAACGTAGGGGAGCAAGTCATCAGATTTCACACTTAAGCTTTTGGCATTCAAGCTTAGAAAGGTCTCTTCGATGGCAGGCAATCCGATGAATTCAAAGTCACCTTTCAACTGACTCCCTTTTCCAAAGCCCAACTTCGCTTCTTTTAATTTCATTCGATCTACGGTACCCTTGAGCTCCCCTGAAAGCCGGTAGATGTCATCATAATCAGCGAAAAATGAATTGAAAACAGCCAGGTCTTTGCTGTGAAGAATGGCACCATCCAGATGGCCTTCCAGTTGTACTTCACTATTAAACTCCTTAAAAGAGCGAATGCTGTCAAAAGTAAAGGCAAGCGAGTCTGACAGGTACGATTGCCCCACCCGAAAGTCGATAGCCTCAAAGAGCATCTTATGGTCGGAGTAGGTATATCGTGTACTTAAGTGATGAGCCTTTAAACCGGATTCACGATGCCTGCACTCCAGGTGTTTTATGGGAAAAATAAGGGAGTCACTCCAAATTTGAACCTTCTTCATCACCGTTTCAATCGTGTCAATAGAAAAATGGTTTTCATCAAAGGCCTCTCCTGAAGGCCCATTTTGCTCATCATCTAGTTTGAACGTACCTGTTTCAATAAATAAATTGCCAATGCTGATCAGCGACGATGGTTCAGGTCCACTGGAGGGTTTTTCTGAAGCAAACAGATCCAGAAATCCATCCAGATTTAAGGCACCCCGGGTGGAGTCATACTTGAGGTGCAGCCAGGGTTTTGTAAGCCTGATCTGGTCAAAATTAAGTCCCATACCACTTGCCAGGGCAAACAAAGAAATATCTACCGAGCCTTCTTCAAGATAGATCATTTGTTGTCCATCGGGCTCATAGATATACACGTTTTCGATACTGAACTTATCGACCCAATCGACCGAAATATGACCAATCATCAGGCGGTAACCTGAATTTGTTGTTACTTTTGCGCTTAGGTAGTTCACCAGCCTTGACTGAATGAAAGGCAACTGAATGGCACCGGCCAGCAGAACTGACAAGGCAAGTACCACCGCCATAGCAGAAACCACCACCTTGAAGAACAACCAAATTGCAGCCTTGACCCTTTTCATTGAACAGTTCTGATGGCGACTTTCATCCTTGCAATAGAAACCTCCTGCGACGAAACGTCCGCAGCGGTCATAGGTGATGGCAAAATTTTATCCAATGTTGTTTCTACACAGGCCGATCATAGCAAATATGGGGGAGTAATACCTGAGCTTGCCTCTCGGGAACATTTGAAAAATATACTACCTGTGGTCAAACAGGCTTTGGAAGAGGCAAAAATAATAAAAAGCAACCTTTCGGCCATTGCGTATACTCAGGGCCCCGGATTGATAGGGGCTTTGCTGGTGGGGAGCACCTTTGCTCAGGCACTTTCTTTGGCCCTCGGAATCCCCAGTATTGGTATCGATCACATGAAGGCGCATGTGCTGGCTCATTTCATACGCCCACCCGTACCTGATTACCCATTTCTTTGCCTTACCGTAAGCGGAGGACATACCCAGTTGTTACGAGTGGACTCCCCTGAGCAAATGCTAGTGCTGGGCACAACACAGGATGATGCTGTTGGGGAGTCTTTCGATAAAATCGGCAAAATGCTTGGGCTGCCGTACCCAGGAGGCCCTGTGCTTGATCGACTTGGCAGGGGAGGGGATCCACATCGCTTTAAATTCCCTATGGCCAATATGCCGGGTCTGGATTTCTCGTTTTCAGGGGTCAAAACAGCAGTCAAGTACTTCCTGAACAAAGAGATTAAGGCCAATCCATCCTTTGTTTCTGAAAATCTGGCCGATCTTTGTGCTTCGGTTCAATTTTGTTTGGTAGAGACCCTCATGATCAAATTGCAACAAGCTATTGCCGAAACTGGTATCAGAACGGTAGCCATTGCGGGAGGAGTTTCTGCCAACTCAGGCTTGAGGGCAGCCTTGAATTCCCTGCAAGAAACCGGCTTTTGCACCTCATACATTCCTGAATTAGAGTACTGTACAGATAATGCAGCCATGGTGGCGATGGCAGCCTGGTTCAGGTATCAATCAGGCTCGTTCACCTCACTGGAAGAACTGCCCTACGCCCGACAAACCCACCGATGATTCTTAAATTTTCAAAAGGAGACACGAAAACTCATCTTTACCAGGTACGCCCGCAGGACACTGCACGCTTTGAGGCTGGAGAAGTGCATTCTGTTTGTAGTACTTTTGTACTTGCACGTGAAATGGAGTGGGCAGGCAGATTGTTTGTTTTGGAAATGAAAGAGGCAGAAGAGGAAGGGATAGGTACCCGAATTGAACTGAAACACCGAAGCCCGGCAGCTGTTGGGACTACCCTTAGGTTTGAAGCTGAGTATCAGGGTCTTGAAAAAGAAGAAATTCTGGTACAGATTCGGGTGTTTGCAGAAAACCGCCTGGTCGCAGAAGGACTTACCGGACAGCGCATTATGCCCAAAGAGAAAATAAAGGAGTTGTTCTCAAAAATATGAGAGCAAAGGAGATTAAACTATGTCCACGAAACTAACATTTGAGCGTAACATCAGCATTAAAAACAAACGGGCTTCGTTTGAGTACGCTTTGTTGGACCATTGGACAGCTGGAATGGTGCTCACGGGTACTGAAATCAAATCCATCAGAATGGGCAAGGTCGACTTGAGTGATGCCTTTTGCTTTTATGACGGTACTGAGCTGTTTGTAAAAGATTTGTTCATTTCACCCTATGAAAAAGGGGGGAATTGGCTCAATCATGAAGGGAAGCGTACCCGCAAACTCTTGTTGAACAGACAGGAATTGAAAAAATTAAGCTTGAAACTGAAAGATGTAGGCCTTACCATTATCCCAACCCGGCTTTTTATCAATGATCGTGGAGTTGCCAAGCTGGACATCGCCCTGGCTAAAGGAAAAAAACTCCATGACAAGCGGGAAAGTCTGAAGGAGAAAGACCAATTGAGAGAAGTCAGCAGAAATTTCAGATAAGTGGTTTATGAATTACGGTATTTGCCACCTCTCCATCATTCCTTTACGTGCTGAGCCATCTCATCGCTCGGAAATGGTTTCTCAACTGTTATTCGGAGAGAGCTATCGCATCGTGGGTAAAGATGCAAGCTCAGATTGGGCTCATATCTTCGCCAATGTCGATATGTATGAGGGTTGGATACCCTACAGTCAGGTGATGGAAATCAGTTCTTCACAGTTTCTGGAGGCCTCCGGAACAGGAGCATGTCTGCTTGAAAACGCTATGGTTAGTAGCGAGGGAGTTTCTTTTCAGTTGTTCCGGGGCTCATTTCTTCCTTTTCTGAAAGGGGATTACATTACCCTGGGCAAACAGAAAATCAGGATCCAGTCAGCCCCGATTGGTCCTATCTCTTTTGATCTGGAAAGGCTAAGAGGAGTGGCATTGTCCTTTTTACACAGCCCTTATCTATGGGGAGGCAAAACCAGTGCGGGGATTGATTGCTCAGGGTTTATCCAGATTCTGTTTCGATTATTTGATGTCTCCTTGCCCAGAGATGCCTGGCAACAGGCTTGCATCGGTGAAAAAGTAGAAGGAATTCGTGAAACCAGAACCGGTGATTTATTGTTTTTCAAAAATACTGAAGGACGAATTGTACACGTTGGAATGGTATTGGAAAAAGGCTCGGTAATACATGCCTCCGACCATGTACATGTTGATTTGTTCGATGAATTAGGAATTTTCAGCAAAGAGCGAAATATTTACACGCACCATTTAGCCCATATCAGAAGAGTAAGTAGTTATGTCGAGAAAAGTGCTAGTGCTTAATCAGGACTATTCAGCCCTTACTTTGTGCACAGTACCCAAAGCTTTTATCTTACTATTTCTTAACAAAGCTGAGCTTGTAAATGAGGTTGAGAATCACTATCTACATACCATTTCCAGCAGGTATCCGATGCCTTCTGTCATTCGACTGTTCAGCTATATCCATTTGCCATACAAGGGGGTAGTGCTCACCCGGCAGAATATTTTCAAAAGGGATAATTTTCAATGCCAATACTGCACCATAGACCAAGACCTTACTTTAGACCATGTGTTGCCACGATCCAGAGGCGGAAAGAGCAGCTGGGATAATTTGGTAACAGCTTGTAAAATGTGCAACTCCAGAAAAGGAGATTATACCCCGGAAGAAGCCAGTATGCCATTGCTGAACTCTCCCTTTAAACCCTCTTTTGTCCTTTTTTTAAGAGAGTTCAACGGCGCCTTTGATGAAAATTGGGCCCCGTACCTGGGCTCCAAAATGAAATATTCCTAGGCAAAAACTCAGATTAGCTTTTTTTACTACCTTTGCGCTCCTTTCCGCTGAGTGGGAGGGAATTTATTTATTGTTTCACAAATGAAGCAGATTCGGGCCCGGAGTTCTGCTTTGTAAACCCGGGCAAATTTAACATGACGGAACCTTTAAAAGATTTTGATTGGGACAAATTTGATGTCAAAGGATTTGGCGGAAACTACAACCAGTCAGAGAAAACAGGGCTTTTGGAACTTTACGGAGAAACCGTAAACGAAATCGCCGAGAAACAGGTAGTACAAGGCACAATCGTGCAAATCACCGACCGGGATGTAATCCTGAACATCGGGTTTAAGTCAGATGGCCTGGTACCATTGGCTGAATTCAAAGAAATGGAGAATCTCAAAATCGGAGACATCGTTGATGTTTTCGTTGAGAACCGTGAAGATAAAACAGGTCAGTTGATCCTCTCCCGCAGAAAAGCCAAGATTTTCAGAGCTTGGGATATGATTCAAGAATCTTTGGAGAAAGACCTGATCATCGAAGGATTTGTAAAACGCAGAACCAAAGGTGGTCTTATTGTAGACATTTATGGAGTAGAGGCCTTCCTGCCCGGCTCACAGATCGATGTTAAGCCTATCAGAGACTTTGACATTTTCGTGGGTAAGAAAATGGAAGTGAAAATTGTGAAGATCAACCACACCAACGATAACGTGGTCGTATCTCACAAAGTACTGATTGAGAAAGATATTGAAGCACAAAAGGCAGGTATCCTGAACAACCTCGAAAAAGGTCAGGTGCTCGAAGGTGTGATCAAGAACATGACCAATTTCGGTGTATTCATCGATCTTGGAGGTGTGGATGGACTATTGCACATTACAGACATCAGCTGGGGCCGTATATCTCATCCGGAAGAAGTATTGCAGCTTGACCAGAAAGTCAACATTGTAGTGCTTGATTTTGATGATGAGAAAAAGCGTATCTCACTCGGCATGAAGCAACTACAGCCTCATCCATGGGACTCTTTGCCGGAAGAGATTCAAGCAGGTTCCAAAGTGAAAGGCAAAATCGTAAACGTTGCCGACTACGGAGCATTTCTGGAGTTGATGCAAGGTGTAGAAGGGCTTATCCACGTTTCAGAAATGTCATGGTCTCAGCATCTGCGTAACCCACAAGACTTCCTGAAGGTAAGTGATGAAATCGAAGCAGTCGTGTTAACCATCGATCGTGATGAGCGCAAAATGTCACTGGGCATCAAGCAACTCAGCGAAGATCCTTGGAACAAGCAGGATGTGTTGGTGAAGTACGGAGTAGGTACACACCACAAAGGCATCGTTCGTAATCTGACAAGCTTTGGTTTGTTTATCGAATTGGAAGAAGGAATTGATGGACTGGTGCACGTTTCAGACTTGTCCTGGACTAAGAAAATCAAGCACCCTTCAGAATTCATCAAAGTAGGAGAGGAGCTTGAAGTGGTTGTTCTGGAACTTGATGTTGCCAATAAGAGGCTGGCACTTGGCCATAAGCAGCTTGAGGAAAACCCTTGGGATACGTTTGAGACCATCTTTACCCCTCATAGTGTTCATAAAGCGACCGTGATCCAAAAGACAGACAAAGGAGCCATTCTCGAACTGCCTTACGGACTTGAAGGATATGTAACCCTAAAGAACATTGTTGCAGAAGATGGTACAACTGTTGATGTAGGTGATGCTTCTGACTTCAGGGTACTCGAGTTTAACAAAGATGATCGTAGAATCATCCTGACCCGTAACCGTATTCACCAATCAGCCCCCGAAGATCAGGGAGCCAAGAAGGGTAAGAAGGAAGGACGTAAATCTGATAAACCACAGAATGTAGAAGCAAAATCTACCTTGGGAGATTTACAAGCACTGTCTGATTTGAAAGATCAGATGATGGGCGGCGACTTCAAAAAGGCTGAAAAGCCGGCAAAGAAAACCACCAAGAAAAAGGTGGCTGAGGCCGAAGATGACGAGGATATGTAGTTGAACATCTGACCCTTTACGGGTCAATGGTCCTGTGGCCGAGTGGCTAGGCAGAGGTCTGCAAAACCTTTTACAGCGGTTCGAATCCGCTCGGGACCTCAAAAGCCCCCGATCCTTTCGGGGGCTTTTTTTTACCCTTCAACCTTACATTTGGCCGATAAAATGAACTGTAAAAACAGTTAATTTGTACTGATTCTGGTTTGGAATTGTGAACATCTCGATACTACATTTGTGCCACCTGTAAAAACCCCAACACAGCGCAATGACTGATCATTCGATTAAAAGAACCTTAGACCTCAAGTTTGTAAGGTTACTTCCCGCTATTGCACTTCTTTTATTCTCACTCAGTTCCGCTACTGCACAAGATACAGCTCAGGCTGCACCTCCCGCAGAAGCTACGGCATCGGCAGCAGTTGCCCCTTCAGCCGATGGAATTCCTGCAGATGAAGCGGTCATTACTTCCGGCAGAGCGCTGTATGAGAATAACTGTACCCAGTGCCATGCATTCAACGAAGTAGTGGTTGGGCCTGCCCTGAAGGATGCCCATACCCGCTGGAAGTTGAATAACATGATCAGCTTCATTCGATATCCTCAAAAGTATATCGAGACCTCCAGAGACAAATATGCCCAAGGCTTATATGCTCAGTATAAGCAATACATGCCCAATCATGACTTCCTCTCCGAAGCCGAGGTATTATCCCTTGTTGCTTATATCAAGGCGGAAAGTGTAAAACCAGCCGCTGCTCCTGATAAAATTGCGGGACCTCCCATCTTTCCTCCACCAACCAAGGATTCAGGAGTATCAAACGAGCTGGTAAGCCTCATTTTTGCCATCCTCATCTTTGTCCTGTTTGTTTTTCTTGTCATTCTCGTTTTCCTGATCAATATCCTCAAGAGGTTTATTGAGAATAAAGAGGGAGTTCCGGATGATGAAAAAGCGTTGGTTGATCAAAAATTCGACCTGGCTGCCTTTTTCAAAAGCTCATTTTTCAGAACATCCGTTACCGTTATTGCGCTGTTGTTTATCAGCAAGGTAGCGTTTGATAGTATTATCAATATTGGAATTCAGCAGGGGTATTCTCCAAAACAGCCAATCGCTTTTTCACATAAATTGCATGCCGGAGAATATCAGATTGATTGTAACTATTGTCATACAGGTGCCAAGAAAGGCAAAGCAGCAGTGATCCCTTCTGCGAATGTGTGTATGAATTGCCACAATGCCATTAAGCCAGAATCACCTGAGATCAAAAAGATTTACGCTGCCATAGAAAAGGATCAGCCAATTGAGTGGGTGAGGATCCATAACCTGCCTGACCATGCTTATTTCAATCATGCCCAGCACGTTACCGTTGGGGGCTTAGAGTGTCAGAACTGCCATGGCCAAATTCAGGAAATGGAAGTAGTACAGCAATACTCTCCGCTCACCATGGGTTGGTGTATAAACTGTCACAGGGAAACAGCGGTAAACGCAGAAAACAATGCTTACTATGATAAAATGGTAAGCCTGCACAAAACAGTCTCCAAGCAGCCTATGAAAGTAAAAGACATAGGAGGTCTGGAATGCGCCAAATGTCACTATTGATCCGGTAAATCAGCCTATTTAAGCACAGCCATCAATCTATGGAGATCACTAAGAATAAAACATACTGGAAAGGACTTGAAGAACTTTCAAACGATACAGAATTTGTAAAGAACGCTTCAAATGAGTTTCCTGAGTATTTACCCATCAATCAGAACAACAATGGGGAGAGCGAAGACTACCTGACTCATCGCCGTGACTTTTTGAAAATGGTGGGCTTCGGAGTTGCTGCTGTTTCTCTTGCAGCTTGCGAAACTCCGGTTAAAAAGGCAATCCCATATCTGAACAAGCCTGAGGATATAGATCCAAGTATTCCAAATTACTATGCAAGTACCTATGCTGAGGCAGGTGACTATGCAAGTATTTTGGTAAAGACTAAAGATGGTCGCCCCATTAAGATAGAAGGTAACAAGCTGTCTTCATTAACTGAAGGAACTTTGGGTGCCAAAGTACAGGCCTCTATCCTCAATTTATACGATACCACTAGACTTGCTTCCCCAACCCGGAAAGGGAAAGAAGCCAGCTGGTCAGAAATCGATGCTGAAATTGTTTCTCGACTAAAAGCGATGTCAGCAGCAGGGGAGGGGATCAGGATGGTAACCAATTCCATTCTTAGTCCTTCTGTAAAACAAGCTATTGCGGAGTTCAAAGCGGCTTATCCGGGTTCAGAACAGGTTTGCTACGATGCCATTTCTATTTCAGGCCTGCTTGATGCTAATAACTCCAATTTCGGAATCAGGGCTGTACCTCATTACGATTTTTCAAAAGCTGAAGCAGTGGTGACCCTTGATGCCGACTTTTTAGGTACTTGGATCGCCCCAGAAATGTATTCACGGCAGTTCTCCAAAACAAGGAAGCTGGGTAAGGACAAAAAAACCATGTCGAGACTGTTTGCATTTGAAAGCATCCTTTCCACGACAGGTGCAAGTGCAGACCATCGTACAGCCATTAAGCCATCACAATTGGGAGGTGCTGCCATTGCGCTTTACAATGAAATCGCAAAAGGCACCGGTAATGCTACGTTGAGTGGAGGTGCCGATGTGAAGCTGATCAAAGAAGCAGCACAAGATATGCTCGCAGCCAGAGGGAAATCCATCGTGGTGTGCGGGTCAAATGA
Organism: Cytophagaceae bacterium; assembly: GCA_027488815.1. GTDB lineage: Bacteria > Bacteroidota > Bacteroidia > Cytophagales > JAIYAX01 > JAIYAX01. Next base: position 48,118 of record JAIYAX010000023.1, read on the forward strand.
CCAGAGAATTCAACTCCTGATCAATCAGATCAATCAAATGCTGGGCAACTATGGCACTACGATCGATCTTACCAGAGCTTCCTATTTCAGACAAGGCAATGATCAGTCAGTAAAGCAACTGGTAGCTGACTTGAAATCAGGTGCAGTAAAAGGATTGATTTTCTACAATTGCAATCCGGCATATGACTCTGCATTTGCTTCTGAATTTTCTTCAGCTGTATCAAAACTAAAGCTTAGTGTATCCATTTCAGATCGGACTGATGAAACAGCGGGACTTTGCGAGTTTGTTTGCCCCGATCATCATTACTTAGAGTCTTGGTCTGATGCCGAGCCAGTAAAAGGTTTTCTAAGCCTCGGCCAACCCACCATCAGCCCCATTTTCAAAACCAGACAGGCACTGGAATCACTATTAAAGTGGTCAGGAAGCACTGCTGATGCTGATGATTACATCAAATCGGTTTGGCAAAAGAATTACTTCACTCAGCAAAGCGCCTACCTTACATTCACTGAGTTCTGGAATGCCACTCTTCACGATGGAGTGTTTACTTACTCCACACAAGAAAGTCCAGCCTTTACAGCAGTTGATCTTAATTCAGCGGCCTCTGGAATCGCAGCTTCTTATAAAAGCTCAAATCAGCTGGAGTACAGGTTGTATGAAAAAATCGCCATAGGTGATGGCCGATACGCCAATAATCCTTGGCTTCAGGAGATGCCTGACCCTATCTCCAAAGCTTGCTGGGACAACTATGCTGCCATTTCAAAAAGCACAGCTCTTGGTCTGGGACTGAAGGATGGTGACATGGTCAATGTAAGTGTTTCTGGTAAAGAGGCCCTTGAATTGCCAGTACTTGTTCAGCCAGGTCAGCCTACCGGAGTAGTGGCTATCGCCTTGGGCTATGGACGTACTGCTGCTGGTAAATGCGGAAACCAGATTGGTAAAAATGCCTACCCTTTGCTTCGGGTAGAGGCTGATGGTGTAGTTGTAAATTACGGTGTAGTTGCAGAACTTAAAGCCAGCGGAAACAACAGAGCCTTAGCCCAAACACAAACCCATCATACCATCATGGGGAGGGCGATCGTTCAGGAGTCTACATTAAAGGAATACAAGCAAGATCCCAAAGCAGGTCGTTTTTACCCTAAAGTAGCTACGTATGAAGGTGCTAAAAAGCCAGTAGAGATTTCGCTTTGGGACGAATACCAGAGGAAAAACCATAACTGGGGCATGGTGATCGACCTTAACAGTTGTACCGGTTGTGGTGCATGCACCATTGCCTGTCAGGTCGAAAATAACGTTCCGGTGGTGGGTCGTCAGGAAGTGATCAACCGCAGGGAAATGCACTGGATCAGGATTGACCGTTATTACAGTTCAGATGCCAACGAAAATGATCTGAAAGGTCTGGAAGAAGCGTCAGAAAATCCTGAAGTGGTTTTCCAACCCTTGATGTGTCAGCATTGTAACCATGCTCCTTGTGAGACCGTTTGCCCTGTACTTGCCACTACACACAGTTCTGAAGGTCTCAACCAGATGACGTATAACCGTTGTATCGGAACTCGCTACTGCGCTAACAACTGTCCTTATAAAGTTAGAAGGTTTAACTGGTTCAAGTACCATAATAACGTTCAGTTTGCCGATGTAAACACAGCGATGAACAACGATTTGGGTAAGATGGTCCTCAATCCGGATGTTACAGTGCGTTCAAGAGGGGTGATGGAAAAGTGTACTTTCTGCGTACAGCGTATTCAGGAAGGAAAGTTGACCGCTAAAAAGGAAAAACGCAGACCTGTTGACGGTGAGATTAACACAGCTTGTGCTTCTTCCTGTCCATCAGAAGCCATCGTGTTCGGAGACCTCAACGATCCTAAGTCCAAAGTCGCCCAGCTACTTTCAATGGAGTACTATGAAGATGGCAGCAAAGCAGCTAAAGAAGACAGGGCATACCATGTTTTGGAGGAAATCAATGTTCAGCCAAACGTTTATTATTTGACCAAGATCAGAAACAAGAAAGCCTAATCCGGTAAAAACATGCAAGTAACATCATCTGTACGTCCACCATTGGTAACCGGCGGGAAAACTGCCCACGATGTCACCAATGATATCTGTAAGCAGATTGAAGGCAAGCCCACAAAACTTTGGTTTTTTGCGCTCACTATTTCTCTCCTCCTATTGAGTTTTGGTGTTTACACGCTAGCCATCACTTGGTGGGAAGGGATTGGGGTCTGGGGTTTGAATAAAACCGTCGGATGGGCCTGGGATATCACCAACTTCGTATGGTGGGTGGGTATCGGACATGCCGGTACACTGATCTCTGCGATCCTTTTACTATTCCGTCAGAAGTGGAGAACCTCCATTAACCGGGCAGCAGAAGCGATGACCATTTTTGCCGTACTCTGCGCCGGGTCTTTCATTTTAATGCACATGGGAAGAACATGGCTGGCACATTGGGCTCTTCCACTTCCCAATACGTACGGCTCACTTTGGGTAAACTTCAATTCTCCCTTGGTTTGGGATGTTTTTGCGATCTCAACTTATTTATCTGTTTCATTGGTGTTTTGGTATATCGGTTTAATCCCGGATCTGGCAACCATACGTGAGCGTGCTACTAAGCCAATTCCAAGAGCGATCTATGGAGCCTTGAGTTTCGGTTGGGTTGGATCAGCAAAGCATTGGTCTCGTTATGAAACCGTTAGCTTAATTCTGGCAGGATTATCAACCCCTCTGGTATTGTCGGTTCACACTATTGTATCGTTTGACTTTGCCACCTCTGTTATCCCCGGCTGGCACACCACCATCTTCCCCCCTTATTTCGTTGCAGGAGCGATCTTTAGTGGTTTTGCAATGGTGCTGACCCTTATGCTGGTAACTAGGGCTACCTTCAATCTACAAGACTATATTACTCTGGAGCACATTGACTCAATGAATAAAGTCATCATGCTTACCGGATCAATTGTAGGTATCGCATACATTACCGAGTTCTTCATTGCCTGGTATTCAGGTGTAGAGTATGAACAATATGCCTTTATCAACAGAGCTTTTGGACCTTATTCCTGGGCATATTGGACCATGATGACCTGCAATGTGATTTCACCACAGCTTTTCTGGTTTAGCAAAATCAGAAGGAATATTGCTGCAACATTCATCATATCCATCATTGTAAATATCGGGATGTGGTTCGAGCGCTTTGTCATTATCGTGACATCTCTGCACAGAGACTACATTCCATCCAGCTGGGCGATGTTTTATCCAACACTGTATGATGTAGGTGATTATATCTTCTCATTTGGATTTTTCTTCACCTGTTTCTTCCTATTTGCGAAGTTTTTACCGGTGATCAACATGGCTGAAGTAAAAGCTATCATAAAGTCCTCATCTGAAAACGTAGCTCAAAAAGTAAAACACTAATCATGGCTAAAATACAAGGAGACTTTCTCGTAGGGGTGTTTGATGACGATGATGTGATCATGCACGCCATCCCTGAAATCAGGGAAAAAGGGATAAAAATATTTGAAGTTTATTCTCCATATCCTATCCATGGGGTTGATGATGTATTGGGGATCAAGCGCTCAAGGCTTACGAAAGCTGCCTTTATGTTTGGTCTTACAGGTACCATTCTGGCATTGACGATGCAGTTTTGGATGCTGGGGTTTGATTGGCCTATGAATATCGGTGGAAAGGCCCATACTCCATTCCCAACTTTTGTTCCTGTTACTTTTGAATTGACAGTATTGCTCGCTTCCTTCGGAATGGTAGGCACCTTCCTGGTGGTAAGCGACCTGAAGCCTTATGGCAAACCGGTTGTTTTTGATCCAAGAAGTACAGATGATAAGTTTATCCTCGTCGTAGAACTTCAAAAAAATAAAATGAGTGCTGATGAGATTTCAGCCGTTTTGAAGCAACAAGGGGCAATTGAAGTAAACCTGAAAACCATTGCTTAGGTATGATGAAGGCTAAGAATCAAATCGCATTATTTTTTGTAATACTTCTTGCAGGTTGTAAAGCCGGAGGAGACAATCCGGGTACAGAGTACGCTCCTAATATGTACCATGCTGTATCTTATGAAACTCAGTCTACGATTGTAAACCCAGAAATAGGCACGACAGTAAGTACCAGAGTAGATGGTAAAGGTGAGTATTACAGTGTTAACGCTTATAATCCCGCAGGTTCGGCAAGACTACCGGTGAAAGGCACCATCAAAAGGCGTTATTATCCAGCTAACGTCAAAATGGCTGACTCAGTAAAAAGAGATCTGATGATCTATAATATACATAGAGATAGCATTGATTTGGCAGCTAGAGTTTTGGCTAATCCTTTAGCACTTAACGACCAGATCCTAGAAGATGGTAAAGTGCTCTACATCTCTTACTGTTCAGCATGCCATGGTGAAAATGGTCAAGGTGATGGCAAAGTAGGTGCTAAATACAAGGGCGTTCCAGCTTACAACAAAGGAAGAGTTGCTCAGGTTACCGGAGGTCATATCTTCCACACCATTACTCACGGAAAAGGTCGCATGTGGCCACATGGCTCACAGATTAACCCAATTGACCGTTGGAAAATTGTACATTACGTTCAAACCCTCCAAAAGCAATAATTATACATGGCACATCACGTATCTATCAGTACAGACGAGCAATACGTTTTCACTGCAGGACTTAAGCGAAAACTATTTATCGCTTTTGGGGTAGGATTACTTTTTCTCATCGTTGGGATCTATTTCTTATCCACAGCAGATCATTCAGGCACTCATGACGCACATGCTGTAGTAGCCAGTGCAGAGCATGGAGCAGTTCATGCCGGGGGAGACCACGGACATCATTACAACTGGATGACACGCATCTGGGCAAACATCTGGTTAAACAATGTTTATTTCACAGGGATCGCCGTTATTGGTGTTTTCTTTTTTGCAGTACAGTATGTGGCCAATGCAGGCTGGTCAGTGATCATCACAAGGGTCATGGCTACTTTTGGCAATTACCTGCCGATAGGATTATTGGTTGCTCTAATCGTTTTTTTTCTGGGTGGACACGATTTGTTCCACTGGACTCACGAGTCACTGTATATCGAGAAATTGCCTGACGGCTCAAAGAACCCTGAATATGATGCTATCATTGCAGGAAAGCAAGGTTTTCTAAATACCCCATTCTTTGTGGGTAGAATGGTGGTCTATTTTGTTGTTTGGTATCTGTTGTTTAGAGTGCTTCGCTCCTTGACAGTTAAAGAAGATGCTGAAGGAGGTACCGCTCATTACTACAAGATGATCCGTTTTTCAGCTATTTTCCTTGTGTTCTTTGCAGTTACTTCATCAACTTCTGCTTGGGATTGGATTTTATCCATTGATACCCATTGGTTCAGTACCATGTTTGGTTGGTATGTCTTCGCTTCCTGGTTTGTTACCGGGTTGTCGGCAATCACACTCACCATCGTTTTGTTAAAAGAAAATGGATACCTCAAGGCAGTCAATGAGAGCCATTTGCATGACCTGGGAAAGTTCCTTTTCGGTTTCTCAATCTTTTGGACTTATGTTTGGTTTTCACAGTTTCTGTTGATCTACTATGCCAACATACCTGAAGAATCGATCTATTTTGTCGATCGTCTGGATGGACACGGAGGGTACTACAATCCTATTTTCTTTGTGAACATCATTCTGAATTTCTTTTTCCCATTCCTTGCTTTGATGACCAGAGATGCAAAGAGGAAATTGACCTTTCTAAAAATTGTTACTGTAGTTCTTCTGTTTGGTCATTTTCTTGACTTTTACTTAATGATCATGCCAGGAACCGTAAAAGGAAATGCGGGATTTGGATTGGTAGAGATCGGAACTTTTCTGGTTTTTGGTTCGTTGTTCGTGTATCTGGCTGCTCTGACGCTTAGCAAGGCAGCGTTGATTCCTAAGAATCACCCTATGTTAGAAGAAAGTAAGCACCACGTTGTCTATTAAAATCAGCTAAAGAAACATGACTAATTTTCTGATTGTATCCGCATTAATTCTCCTTCTGGCGATCCTGTTTCTGGTATTCAGAATACAGACGCTGGTATCTGTATTGAAGGGCAGTTACCATCAAAGGGCAGGGTATTCCAATAAGGTAAATGCTTTCCTTTTCATGGCGTTTTTGGTATTTGGACTAATCGCACTTTACTGGTCATACACTTCTTCGACCAAAGATTTCCTGCCTGAGAGCGCCTCTGAGCATGGGGTAATAACAGACAAACTCTTTTGGATTACGATGGGGATCATCACCATAGCCTTCGTAGTTACACACGTTCTATTGTTCTACTTTGCTTATCGTTACCAGTACAGCGACAAGCGTAAAGCTGAATTCTTCCCGGACAATACCAAATTAGAGATCATCTGGACGATTATTCCTGCCGTAGTTATGGCCGGCCTGGTTTTTTCCGGTTTAAAAATTTGGACGGATATCACAGCTCCTGCTCCGGAAAATGCGACTCTCGTTGAAATTAAAGGAAAACAATTTGGATGGCAGGTAAGATATGCCGGTTCAGATGGCAAAATTGGCGGTTACGACTACCGTTTGATCGATGCCACCAACACTTTTGGGATGGATTTTTCAGACAAATCAAATTTCGATGATTTTGTTCCAAGAGAAATCAGGTTGCCCAAAGGAAAACCAGTACAATTCAATATCAGAGCGGTTGACGTACTCCATAGTGTGTTTCTTCCCCATTTCAGGCAGAAGATGGATGCTGTACCGGGAATGATGACAACATTTCATTTTGTACCCAAATACACAACAGAAGAAATGCGTGCAATTACTGGTAATCCTAAGTTTAATTATGAACTCGCTTGTACCGAAATCTGTGGGAGGGGTCATTTTGCCATGCGTATGATTGTGGTGGTAGAAGAGGAAGATGCTTACAACAAATGGTATAAGGAGCAAAAAAGTTGGCTTTCCTCGAACCCAGACTACATCGCTAGTGTTCCCCATTCAATGAAGAACCTTGCTTTGGAAAAAGCAGGTTTGGAAACAGAGACATCAAACTAATTTTAAAAAAGTAATCAAATGGCAAGCTCAGCAGTATCTACTTCAACGGCTCACGCTCACGATACACATCATGATGAGCATGAACACCATGAGTTAAGTTTCATCAGGAAGTATGTTTTCAGTGAAGACCATAAAACCATTGGTAAGCAATTCCTGTTTACCGGGATATTTTGGGCAATCATCGGAGGTCTGCTTTCTGTATTGTTCAGAATTCAGCTAGGCTTTCCCGGTGCTGATCTTACCTTCTTAAAGCCACTTTTGGGTGGCTGGATTACTGCAGAGGGTACACTTGACCCCGAGTTTTATTTGGCAATGGTGACCATGCACGGTACCATCATGGTATTCTTTGTTTTAACAGCCGGCTTGAGCGGTACTTTCAGCAATTTCCTGATCCCTCTACAAGTAGGGGCGAGAGATATGGCAAGTGGCTTCATGAATATGCTTTCCTACTGGTTTTTCTTTGTATCCAGTGTGATCATGTTTATTTCACTCTTTATCAAGACAGGCCCTGCGGCTGGTGGATGGGTTATTTACCCACCGCTTAGTGCTCTGCCTCAGGCAATTTCAGGTAGTGGTTTGGGTATGACCCTCTGGCTTGTTTCGATGGCGCTTTTCATTGTGAGTTCATTGCTTGGAGGTATCAACTACATCACCACTGTAATTAACCTCAGAACACAAGGAATGACCTTCTCCAGACTGCCGTTGACCATTTGGGCCTTTTTCCTAACTGCGGTGATTGGTCTGCTTTCATTCCCTGTACTCTTTTCAGCAGCACTGCTATTGATTTTTGACCGTTCTTTTGGTACAAGTTTCTACTTATCTGAAATCTATATTGGTGGAGAAGCTTTGCCAAACATGGGAGGGTCTCCTATTTTATTCCAGCACTTGTTCTGGTTCCTGGGCCACCCTGAGGTGTACATTGTACTCCTTCCAGCCTTGGGTATCACCTCTGAAATCATTGCTACCAACTCACGTAAGCCTATTTTTGGTTACAAAGCCATGGTGCTTTCAATGGTTGCCATTGGATTTTTATCTTTTATCGTTTGGGCTCACCACATGTTCGTGACCGGTATGAACCCTTTCCTTGGCTCAGTATTCATGCTCCTTACCTTGATTATTGCAGTTCCTTCAGCAGTAAAGGCTTTCAACTACATCACCACTCTTTGGAAAGGTAACATCGTATTTACTCCTGCAATGCTTTTCTCCATTGCACTTGTATCCTTCTTTATCTCTGGAGGTTTAACCGGTATTATTCTTGGAAACTCAGCTCTAGACATACAGTTGCATGATACCTATTTTGTAGTGGCTCACTTCCACCTGGTAATGGGTTCTGCATCGTTCTTTGGTCTAATGGCTGGTGTTTACCATTGGTTCCCTAAAATGTTTGGAAGAATGATGGATGAGAAGCTAGGATATATTCACTTCTGGTTAACCTTTGTAGGAGTTTATCTGGTGTTCTTCCCGCTACATTATATTGGTATTGCTGGTTTTCCACGCAGGTATTACTCCTTTACCAGCTATGATGCTTTCAGTTCCTTTACTGATTTGAACATGTTTGTAAGTATATCTGCGATCATCACCTTTTCAGCTCAGTTCATCTTCCTGTTCAATTTTATCTACAGCATCTTCAGAGGAAGGTTGGCCCCTGCAAACCCATGGAGATCAAACACTTTGGAATGGACAACACCAAGAATTCCTGAGCACGGAAACTGGCCTGGTAAAATACCGACCGTTTATCGTTGGCCTTATGATTATTCCAAGCCTGGTGCTCCGGAGGATTTCATTCCTCAAAATGTTCCCTTGAGTGCTACTCCTGAGTCCAATCTGGAGAACGAAATGGAAGAGGCTCAAAAAGAACAAGTAGCTGCCCATTAATTTCCAATGCCTATTGACAGGAAGGAAAGAGCCTTCATTCAATTCGGGCAGCTTACTGTAATTCTTATCTATCTGGTAATTCTCGCCGGAGGGATCGTTAGGGCAACTGGCAGTGGAATGGGTTGCCCTGACTGGCCTAAATGTTTTGATCGATGGGTTCCCCCAACAAAAGTGGAAGAACTACCGGCTAATTATCAGATCATTTATGCTGAAAGAGGTTATGCAAGTACAGAGTTTAATGCTGTAAAAACCTGGATAGAATATGTTAACCGCTTATTGGGTGTACTTGTCGGATTTTCCATCTTCCTATTCCTGTCTTTTTCATTCTACTTTTATAAACGTAGCAAACTGACGGTGTTTTTAGCCTTTGTATCGTTTTTGCTGGTAAGCTTTCAGGGTTGGCTAGGGTCAATGGTGGTCTCTTCGTTGCTTTCCGAATGGATGATCACGTTACATATGCTGGTCGCACTAGTGATTGTTCTTTTGGTTTTGTTTACTGTAGCTTATACCAGACTTAAATTGAATCTTCAGCCTTCTCGTGGTTTTACACAGGTAAAACCTGAGCTTATGGTTTTTGGATATATTCTGCTTTTGGTGCTTTTGCTACAGGTGTTGATGGGAACACAAGTGCGTGAAGAAGTGGATGGACTTGCAAAAGCAGGAGTACTCAGAACAGCCTGGATTGATGAGTTAGGAGCTTTCTTTCAAGTGCATCGGGTGATGGGAATGGCCATTTTAGTAATGGTTGTTTTCTGGCTTCGTGCTGTGGATTTAAACCAGAAATCGGGATGGCTGTCCGTATCGGGATTGATCTACATTAGCTTGTCTATTGAGCTGTTGGCAGGTTTGTTTCTTGCTTACATGGATTTTCCAGCTTTTATGCAACCGATGCATTTGCTTATGGGTACTGTCCTGATTGGTTTGGCAGGCTTCAAAATGGCCACATTACAACTGAATACTATAATTAATCGATAAAAATGTCATTATCAGCAACTTACCCACTTTCAACAACAGATACCAGAGCATACCTCTCACTGGCCAAACCTAGACTAAGTTCACTTGTTGTTTTTTCGGCCGTCATAGGTTACATACTTGCTTCTGATATTGAAGCAATTAATGGTTGGGCACTTCTGGCATTTGGAGTAGGAAGCTTCTTAATCACCGCCTCAGCCAATACCATCAATCAAATTGCAGAGATAGATCTTGATAAGCTGATGACCCGTACATGCATGAGGCCTTTACCAACGGGTAGGCTAAGTGTTACGCAAGCCGTATTGTTCACTTTGGTTACAGGATTTGCCGGACTGGCTTTGCTGATGTTTTTCACCAATTTCCTGACGGTTTTATTTGCTTTTCTTTCATTGGTCCTCTATGCTTTTGTGTACACCCCACTCAAGAAGGTTAGCAATCTGGCCGTACCGGTTGGAGCCATACCTGGGGCATTACCTCCCCTGATTGGCTGGATCGCAGTGACAGGACATTTGGGAGTTGAAGCCTTTATATTATTTGCAATTCAGTTTATCTGGCAGTTTCCACATTTTTGGGCAATCGCATGGGTGCTCGATGATGATTATAAAAAAGCAGGATTCAGACTGCTCCCCGGAAACGGTGGGCGTGATGTGAACACGGCATTACAGATCATGATTTATACCCTTTGGTTGATCCCGTTTGGTTTAATGCCCCTGTTTTTCGGGATCAGTGGACCCATTTCTGCATTGATCGCAACCCTGGCCGGTAGCTTTTTTTTAGCCCTGACTTTTCATTTGATGAAAGACTGCTCCAGTAAATCTGCCAAACGAATCATGTTTGCTTCATTTATATACTTACCGGTGGTTCAGATTTCATTTTTACTAGATAAGATCGGCTCATGACAACTCAGACCTTGGAGAAAAACTCCACCAGTTTTTCAATGCATCCTAAAAAGTTTGCATTGTGGCTATTTATTGTTTCGGTCATCATGATTTTTGCATCCCTGACCAGTGCCTATATCGTAAGACAGTCTGAAGGCAATTGGGTACAATTTGAGCTTCCGGCCGGATTTTATTTTAGTTCTGTACTCATTGTAGTGAGCTCAGTTTTTATGCATCTTGCTTATTTATCGGCTAAAAAAGACCTTTTTAAAAGAACACAAGCTCTTCTTTTACTTACTGCATTAAGTGGAGTAGTGTTCATGTTTCTGCAATGGCGTGGGTGGTCTGAGTTGGTGGCTCAGGAGATCTTTTTTGTTGGAAACCCCTCAGGGTCATTTGTTTATGTGATTTCCGGATTGCATGCCGTGCATATCGTTAGTGCTATCATATTTGTATTGGTAGTTGTATACCAATCCCGGAAGCAAATGGTTCACAGTAAGTCACTGAATTCCATAGAAATGTGTCTTACTTTCTGGCACTTTTTGGGAGGCCTTTGGTTATATCTCTTTCTCTTTTTAGTTTTAAACCGTTAAAAAAAACCATTCACCCGACATGGCTCATAATACTGTTACCCTAGATCAACCAGGTTCTGAGATTCAGGCAGAAATAGCAAATAGCCCGCTAAGGGTCAGCTATGGAAAACTGATGATGTGGTTCTTCCTGCTATCTGATGCATTCACGTTTTCAGCACTGCTGGTGACCTATGGTCTCATCAGATACAGTCATCCTGCTTATGATCCTGAGATCCATGGAGCAGTTTTTCAGTTCTCAACTACTTACTGGCCTTTGCCTGAATACGTATTTGCAGGGGTACCTTTCCTACATGGTATTCACCTTCCATTGGTGTTTGTAGGTATTATGACATTTATCCTTATCCTTTCCAGCGTTACGATGGTGTTGGCTGTGGAGGCCGGTCATCGAATGGATCAGGCAGATGTAGAAAAATGGATGCTTTGGACGATTTTGGGAGGGATTGCTTTCTTAAGCTGTCAGGCATGGGAGTGGACACACTTTATTTTAGGAGAAGGTCAGGGGACAGTTGTTAAGGATTTTGTCAATGGCCAATGGGTTGAAAAAAACGTAATAGGGGCAGGCCTAAAGGAAAACCAGTATGGGCCTCCTGCTTTCGCTGATTTGTTTTTCTTTATCACCGGATTTCATGGAACCCACGTATTTAGCGGGGTGCTGCTTAACATTTTGATCTTTTACAATACAACCGTAGGCGTATATGCCAGAAGAGGGCATTATGAAATGGTTGAAAAGGTTGGTTTGTACTGGCACTTTGTAGACTTAGTATGGGTCTTTGTTTTTACCTTCTTTTACCTTATTTGATATTTAATAGTTTTCTGAACCTATGGCACATACAGAAGTTAATCACGGCACCGGAGAAGTTGCAAAGCCACAAACCAAGAGGATTTGGCAGGTATTTATGATACTATCTGCTGTAACGGCACTTGAATTTATCATCGCATTGGGCTTCGATTGGCCACATGGTTTGAAAGCAGCGATTTTTATAGGAATGACAATAGTAAAGGCTTTCTACATAGTTGCTGACTTCATGCACCTTAAACATGAAGTAAAGGTGCTGATCTGGAGTATCATATTACCGATGCTGTTCGTTGCCTGGCTTTTGCTGGCACTGCTGCTCGAAGGAGATTATATGCTTAACTAACCTAAGGGTTAGCTCAAGCATGAAAGTAGGTAAGGTTCTGTTGCTTCTTGTATTACTTGGAGCCCCGGTCCTTACCTATGTTTTTTTAAAGTCATTTGGCAAGAATTACTACGACCTGCCACGCTATAATCCCTCAGCAATAACAAATACCGGTGATACAATTTATGCCACTTTGCCTACTGAGCTGGCATCAGTGGTGTTTCAAAAAGGGAAGTCCATTTATGTGTTGAATGCCTCCTTTGACTCCTGTGAGAACAGTTCCATTTCAAAATCGGTAAGTAGGGTGCTGGATTTTTTTCAAGAAGATAAAGCCGTTGCAATTCAATTCTTCGCAGATAGCATTCAGCCCAATCGCTTGTTAACTATTCAATCCATAGACCTAGGATATGAAAAGAGCAGGCTACTCTCTGACTTTCTGTTTGGTTTTGAATTACCCCTTTCAATTCTTAAGAACGAAACTATTCCAAACTGCCAGCGGTTAATATTAATGGATGGCAAAGGATATATCAGGGGGGTTTATGCCATTGAAACTATGGAAGAAGCAGATCGCCTCATTTTAGAGATTAAAGTATTAAAGTCACAACTGAATTGAACATGTCAGAACCTGTCTTGACACAAAAAGGTCATCATCGATTTAAAATGCTTATATGGGTACTTTCACTTGCGATTCCGCTTGTTGTAGGTGTACTTATGATCATGCCAAAACAAGATGGTTTTAAAGCTTTTGATCCAAAGGTATTGCCACATCTGAATGCTGTAATCAACTCATTGACTTCGGTTTGTCTTCTGGCAGGGCTATACTTTATTAAACGAAAGGACGAAGACCGTCACCGTATGTCCATGATGAGTGCATTCGTACTTTCAAGTGTGTTTCTGATTTCCTATGTATTTTACCACACTTTTGTACCTTCTACAGCCTTTGGTGGGGAAGGCTGGATCAGACCCTTTTATTACTTTGTTTTAATCTCACATATCCTTTTGGCAGTGGTTGTAGTACCGCTAGTATTGCTAGCCTTGTACTATGCATTTACCCGTCAGATTGTAAAACATAAAAAGATCGTTAAATTCACCTATCCGGTTTGGTTGTATGTTGCCATCACTGGAGTTGCTGTTTATGTCTTAATCAGCCCTTATTACACATGAAAAAAGCTATTGCTGTAATCTTCATTATCATAGTATCTGGTCTTCTCCAACCCACATACATGATGGCGCAGTGTGCTATGTGCAGAGCAAGTGTTGAAACTCATATCAGCACCGGTGAAGATCGAATAGGACTTGGGCTGAATACCGGGATTTTATACCTGATGGTTACCCCTTATTTGGTCTTGACAGTTATTGGTTACCTTTGGTATAGGCAATCTAGAAAGGAATATGAGCAAAAACTCAGGGTTAAAAGCATTGTTGAATCAAAAGTGTCCCAGATGCCGTAAGGGCGATATTTTCGAATTTCCTGTTTTTCATTACCTGAAGTTCATGCGAATGCACCCTACCTGCCCCTCTTGTGGGCTAAGGTATGAGGTAGAACCGGGGTTCTTTTTTCTGAGCATGTATGTAAGTTATGCAATTACGGTAGGTGTTTCCCTTTTCATTGGTGCTGTCTTGCTATTTGCAGTTGAAGATGCTTCACTATGGTTGTATATCTTCATCCCACCTGCGGTTTTACTGATTTTACTTCCTTTTACTTTTCGTATTTCAAGGCTTTTGATGATCTATGTGTTTTCAGGATATAGATTCGACCCTGAACAAAATCAAAACCCTACCTGAGTTAGCCCTCTCAGGCCTATGAAATCCAGCATTTATATAAGGATTGCCTTAGTATATCTGCTGGTATACGCCTTCCTCTATTTTCTGCTGTCCAGCTTTTATGGGAGACAATCAACCAGTCAAGTGGCTGGCATGGTTCAAAAGAAAGTAAATGGACTCATTCAAAATGCTTTTACAGGACAAGAGTCATTTCTTGAGCTGCTAAAAACCAGTACCTCCGGCATCGACTACAGCCAATTGCCAAAACAGGAGAATATTGAGCTCCTCATTTATCGAAACGGCACCCTTGTATTTTGGAATGGGAATAAGATAAGTCCTCCCGATGAACTCATGAGAGGAGGTGAGCCGGTAAGGGTGTATGAAGAGGGTGGGAATAAGTTTATTCTGATCTCTAAAGTTTATGTCACACCGTTTAATAGCTACAAAGTCGTACAGGCCATCCACTTGTACAGCCGGTTGCCAATCAGTAACAGGTATGTGAGAACCGGGCCAGATGAGGCTGTATTTGGGCCCCTTAAGTTTTACATCGGGTATTCTCAGGCAGAAGATTTCTATCCGGTGAAATACAAGGATAAGGTCTTGTTTTATGTCTATTCCTTGAACTCCGGCACAGAAGTACTTAGCAATGAACAGCTTTTGTTACAGCTTTTGGTGTTTTGGTTGATTAGTTTCCTCTTCACAGCGGCCTTGTTTTTTGCTTTCAGAAAAGGGAACGATAAGCCTGTTGTGAAAGCATTGGTGCTTGTTCTTGTGCTTTTGTCCATCAGGATAGGAATGCTGGCCAATGGCTTCCCATCGGCATATGTGACGTGGCCTGCATTTGATTCAAGGTTTTTTGCCAGTTCATTCATCAATCCCACTTTTGGGGATCTCCTGATCAACTTGCTCATCGCTTTGATCCTGCTTCGCTTTTTATTTAACCGGTCAAAGCAGTTTTCTTCTCCCGGGTATTGGTTTGGTGGCTCATTTTGGCCGAGCATAAGCCTTCAGGTGTTGGCAATGATGATACCTCTGGCTGGAGGTTGGCTGGGTTACGATATTCTCTACAGCATAGCTAAAAATTCAGCAGCAGTCAATGATGTAACCATGTCACTAACCATTACTCCTTTGAGGATAATGATGAAGTTGACCTTCCTGCCTGTAGCTTATTTGTTTTTTTTATGTCTGCAGATATCAGGGCATTTGCAAGATCGTATTAAGCCGATGGCAAGAAAACAATTCTTGTATGGAGCTCTGGTACTCATTATTTGCCTGGTTGGATTGCTTACTCAGCGGATGGAATGGATCATTGTTTTAGTGGTCATCTCCGTGGTCATGTTCTTGAGTGCTAACTTCAAGATGCATAGAGAGACTTCAACCCTCAATTTCCGGTCCTATGTATATTATACCATGGTGGTGCTTTGCATATCTGCTTTTGGAGGTCTGGCTCATACATTGGCTACTCTTGAAAGGGAACGATTTGATAAAAAGAAATTTGGTGAAACACTGCTTTCGGAAAACGACATCATCACGGAGTTTTACCTCAACGATGCCCGAAATTCGATCAGAAAAGATGCCTACATCATCAATCGCTTTTTGTACCCATTGGTGCGTAAAGACCTGATAGAAGGGAAAATCAAAAGGGTGCATTTGCCTTCCTATTTCAGTAAGTATGATTTTCATTTAAGTCTCTTTGACCCATCTGGAAATCCCTTTCCTGAAAATGAAATTCAGGAGAATTATTTTCAATACCGTAGCAGGCTGGTGAAAGGTGATAATTCGACAGACTTTGAAGATGTGTACTACATCAACTACCTGGGTAGGCAACAGTTGAGGAAATTCTATTGCTGCATTCCCATTTCAACACGGAACTTGTCTTTAGGATACATGATCATGGAGCTAAGGGTGGGCACATCAGCTGAGTATAGTGTTTACCCTGAACTTCTAATTGATGAACGATTTGGAAGCCTTAGCAAATCATCCAGTTTTTCATTTGCAGTCTTTCAAAATGAAGGCCTCGCTTGGGTTTCAGGGGAGTTTCAAAAGGCTTCATGGCTTACGAAAGAGCTGCTTTCCAGCCCGGTTTTTTATGAGTTAGGAATAGTAAAAGACGATCAACACTATCTGGCAGTCAAAGGACCTCAGAACAAAGTGGTGGTCATTACTTCCCGCTATGGACTTTGGAACAGTTTCTATTCCAATTTTTCTTTCTATCTGTTTAACGCTGTTCTTATTTTGTTTTTGCTGCTCCTCGTAGGTTGGCTGTATTATTACAGCAGGGGATTGCCGTTTAACTTTTCTACCCGGATACAGCTTTATTTGAACCTTTACTTCCTGTTGCCATCGATTATTTTAAGCGTGTTTATCATTGGGATCATTGCGAAAGGATACCAGGAAGAGCTTATTAGTTCCTTCCAGAAACGGGCAGAGGTCATTGCCAGCGACTTTGAAAGCAGTCTCCAGGATTATCTGGATGGGCAAAGCAATGTAGGGAAGTTGGAGAACGAGTTAACCCAGATCAGCAATTACAATAGTTGCGATATCAACTTGTATAGCACATCAGGACGATTGCTGATCAGTACTGAGCCTTTGCTTATCAAATACGGGCTCAACTCCAGCCTGATTAATCCGCTTGCCTATTTTAATATTTTCAGCAACGGGTTACCATCCATCACCATGAAAGAGCGAATTGGACGGCTGAATTACTATGCTGTATACCTTCCCCTGCGCTCCACACAAAACAATACCATCTTAGGGATCATCAGCATTCCGTTTTTTGAGGCCAGTGATGAATATGAACGAGAGCTTATTCGGGTGGTAAACTCTGTTTTGAACCTATTCGCTGGTATCTTTTTGCTTTTTGCTCTTACTTCCTTTTTTATCACAAGCAATCTCCTTCAACCACTCAGGCTTATTGGCGGCACCTTACGAAAAACATCTCTGGAAGGGAAAAACCTGCCCCTTGACTGGCCTGTAAAAGACGAGATTGGCAAATTGGTTGAAGAGTACAACCGAATGATTTCCAATCTGGACGAGAGTAAAAAATTGCTGGCCAGGACAGAAAAGGAATCGGCGTGGCGTGAGATGGCTCAGCAAGTAGCCCACGAAATTAAAAATCCACTTACCCCGATGAAACTAAAGCTGCAGACCCTGCAAAGGCAAGCAGCGATGGGTGATCCTGCTTTCAACGACCGTGCAAAAGATACCATCGCTCTGCTGCTGGAGCAAATAGACAATCTGGCCAATATCGCCAGTTCGTTTTATGACTTTGCACGAATGCCTACCCCGGTGCTCGAACCCTTTGATCTGGTTCAGGTCGCCCATAATACAGTGAGCTTACACAACAATACCGAGCGGCAGTTCGTTGCATTTAACTCTAACCGTGAGCAATGCATTGTCAACGGTGACGAAAAACTTATGGGGCAAATCATTTCAAACCTCATCATTAATGCTTTGCAGTCCATCCCAACCGGAAGGGTGCCTAAGATCGCTGTAAGCATCAATGGAGATAAAGGCAGGCTAGTTCTCACTGTTGAAGACAATGGATCAGGTATACCTGAAAACATTCGTGATAAGGTGTTTTTACCCAACTTTAGCACCAAGTACTATGGCTCAGGAATTGGGCTGGCTCTCGCAAAACGAGGGGTTGAAAGTGCAGGGGGCAGCATTTACTTTAAAACCCGGGAAGACCTGGGAACCACCTTTTTTATAGAATTGCCTTTGGGGCAGTGATGTGCATTTACAAAAAGTGGATTTGGTTTTTAGGCTTAGCACTGGCAACTGCACCTCAGGCTTTTGCTCAGCAAGCCGGTATCGTCATCAAAAAAGTTCCTGTCATTACTTTCCCGCAGTCATTGGGAGAATATACTCTGGTGCCGGGCAGCTTGAGGCTTATTTCAGACTGTGACACCCTTCTCAAGTATCGAGTAGATCTGGACCAAAACAGCATTGTATTTACTGATCCTGCTGGTTGTGACAGTGTAACCTTGAGTTACCGGGTTCTTTCCGTAAATCTCACCAAACCCCAAAGCCTCCGCTCCATAACGGCCTATGACAGCCTGCCGGTCTTTAAGGAGCAAGCCTATGGGTCACAAGAGTACCTCACAGAAAGGAAAGAGGAGTTGTTTGGCCTCGGGGGACTTCAAAAAACAGGTAACATCACCAGAGGTATTTCATTTGGTAATACGCAGGATGTATTCGTCAATTCCTTACTCAACCTGCAATTGGAGGGTCGCATCAGCGATGACCTGACCCTTACGGCTGCCATTTCAGATCAGAATGTTCCTTTCCAGCCGGAAGGTAATACTCAGCAACTTCAGGAGTTTGACCGTGTGTACATTCAACTTGACCATAACAAAGGGAGGCTCACGGCAGGAGATCTGGTGATGAAAAACAGGGAGGGTCATTTTCTTCGATATTTCAAAAACGTACAGGGAGGGCAGTTTACTGTAAGGAGCAAACCTTGGTCAGGTCAAAAGGCCGAAACGACCGCAGGAGCAGCCATCGCAAAGGGAAAATTTTCATCGCAGGTAGTGCCAGTTATTGAGGGGGTGCTGGGTCCTTATCGCCTGAGAGGGCCAAACAACGAACGTTTTATCATTGTGATTGCCAACTCCGAGAAAGTATTTCTGGATGGGAAACAGCTCATACGAGGTTTTGACTATGACTATGTGATTGATTACAACCAGGGTGAAATCACTTTTTCTAACCGAATATTAATAACCCAATTCTCCAGGGTAAGAGTGGATTTTGAATTTGCAGAACGGAATTACTCCAGAACCATAACTCAGGCTGCTCACTATCAGCAATCTGAGAAGGTTGACCTTTATTTCAATATCTATCGGGAAGCGGATAATCCGAGAAATCCTTTAACCACAGAACTATCAGAGGAAGATAAAATCCGGCTGAGGGCATCAGGCGACAATCTTTTGAATGCTTTTGGCTCAGGTATTGACAGCACCGGTTTTATTGAGCGGCAGGTGATGTACCGCAGAGTGGATAGTCTGGTGGTAGGCCAATTGTATCAGGTTTTTGTTTACGATACAGACCCTGCTTCAGCTGTTTTTCGACTCAGTTTTACTGAAGTAGGAGTAGGCAAGGGTAATTATGTACTGGCACAAACGCTTGCATCAGGAAGGGTCTATCGCTGGGTTGCACCTGTTGCAGGGATCGCCCAGGGCAACTTCGAACCCTTAAGGCTTTTACCTACTCCCAAAGAGTTGGGAATGGCTACTCTTGGTGTGGTGTTGAGATCAGGCAAAAACCATCAGTTTTTTGCAGAAGCAGCCGCTTCAAGAAATGATCTCAATCGCTTCTCAGACCTTGATGCCGGAGACGATCAAGGAACTGCGATCAAAGCAGGTTATCAAAGTCAGGCCCCGGTTTCCATCGGTAGGGGGTACCAGTTTTCTGGTCTGATCAATGCTGAATTTAACCAAAAGAACTTTCGATTTGTTGATCGCCTAAGATCGATTGAATTTGACAGGGACTGGAGTGCTGATCCAAAATCAACAGGCTATCTGGCTGATGAGCATATTGGTCAGGCAAGCCTATTGATACAAAAAGACCCTTCCAATCGACTGATGTTTGAAAGCATATTCAGACAAAGGGGCTCCGAAGTAAACGGTATGCAGCAAAAGTTAAATCTAAACAAGTCTTGGTGGAGGTTTCAGCAAGGCACAGAACTGTTTTACATGTCAAACGATCAGGGGAAGCAATATAGCCGCTGGTTGAGACTTAGTCAGGACCTGCACCTGAGAGGAAAATGGATCGTTCCAGGTTATCAATACCAGATCGATCAAAATGTGGTCAGAAACAGAGCGACCGATAGTGTCCTTTTTACCGCAATGAACTTCGAAGAGCATCGGATTTATCTTCGTTCAGCGGACAGCAGCTCTTTTATGTACCTGGCTGACTATGCGATACGTTACGATCAGGCACCTTTGGAAGGCAGACTCCAGCGTGCAAACCGATCAGAGACTGCCAATTTTCGCTTGCGCAGTACTAGCCTTAAATCGCAGGAAGTCAATACCACTTTCACCTATCGTAAACTAGAAACCCTAACCCAAAGCAGCAATCAAAGGGCAGAGGAAACGATCATGGGCAGGTTTGACTGGCTAGGTTCATTTTTTAAGCAAAGTTTACGAACGGAGTTGACTTATGCCCTAGGGACAGGTCGAGAACTGAGACGTGAATTTGTTTACCTGGCTGTTCCCATCGGCGAAGGCACCCATTTCTGGAGAGACCTCAATGGAAATAATGTACAGGAGCTTGATGAATTTTTCCCTGCTGTGACAAGTGATCAGCGCCAGTTTATCAGGCTTTTTGTTCCTACAGATGAGTACATCACTGCTTATACCAACTCATTGATTTACCGTCTCACCTACAATTTGCCAAGCTCATGGCGAACAAAGGGTTGGTTCAAAAAGCAATTTTCTAAGCTTTCGACAGTGTCATCCATCAGCCTTGAGAACAGAGTAACCAACCCCTTGCCTGAGTTTAGGTACAATCCTTTTGTAGCTATGAGTACATCACAATCCGGTCTCCTCAGCCGTACTCAAAACACAAGAGCAACAGTGTTTTACAACCGGTCAAATCCATCCTATGGTGCTGATCTGGCATGGAGCAGGGTAGAGCAGCGCAATCTGATCACAGGTGGTTTTGAAGGCAGAGCCATAAGCGAGCAGCGCATCGGTCTTAGAAGAAACCTGGCCAGTCGTTGGAACAGCCAGACTCATGTGGGTTGGCAACAGCGAAACTCTGAAAGCGATGTGTTGACAGCTCGAAACTTCAGCATCGATAACAGAGAGCTTGGAGAGGAACTATCCTATCAACCCGGCAATGTGCTTAGGCTAAGCCTGCTGGGTACACTCGCTGAACGTAAGGGGCAAACGGCCTCATTCGAAAACTCCAGCGCAACGGTGCAGCGTTTGGGAATTGAGGCAAAGATCAACCAGGTGCTAAAGCGAAGCATTGCACTGGGGATTAATTATGTCAACATTCAGTTTCAAGGGCAGTCCAATAATGCTTTAGGAGTAGAACTGTTAGAGGCTTTGCTGCCTGGAAATAACTTCACATGGACAATGAACTGGCAACAAAAACTAACCAATGGTTTGCAATTGAACATGAACTATGAAGGAAGGAAGTCAGGAGATGCCCCTATCGTTCACATTGGCAGAATGCAGGTTAGCGCACTTTTTTAAGCTAAAAAATTTAGAGAATGATTTCAGTTGGGAAGCCAGTGAATTGCATCCCGAATTCTGATCTAATAATTGTGCACAACTAAAGATCCTTTATACCCTGAACTTAGTCTTCACCTTCTAATTTTGAAGCCTTTGAATTTTTTATGGCGCTCGATTTAATTGATAAAGTATCCCGTGAGTTACAACTCCGGCAAACACAGGTAAAAGCTGTTGCTCAATTGCTGGCAGAAGGTGGCACTATTCCATTTATCGCCCGATACCGAAAAGAAGCTACAGGAAGTCTTGATGAAGTAGAGATCGCATCTATCAGGGACAGGTTGCAGCAACTTGAAGAACTGGAAAAGCGAAGAGCGGCTATCTTGAAAAGTCTCGAAGAACAAGGGAATTTAAGCCTAGAGCTTAAGTCGGCAGTTGAAAAAGCACAAAATATGTCCGAACTGGAAGATGTCTACCTGCCCTATAAACCCAAGCGCCGTACCAAAGCCACCATTGCAAGGGAGAAAGGTCTTGAACCCCTCGCACGGTTGCTCTATGAACAGGGCAGGCAAGATCCTTTGCAAGAGGCAGCTGCTTATGTTGATCCGGATAAACAAGTCCTTAATGAAGAAGACGCTTTATCAGGGGCTTGCGATATCATCGCCGAATGGACCAGTGAAGACAGCGAAGTAAGGGCGAAAACCAGAGCCTTGTTTGTGAAACATGGGGTTTTTCGAACCAAAGTCATCAAGGGTAAAGAAGAGGAAGGGATTAAATTTAAGGATTACTTTGACTGGTCTGAACCGGCAGCAAAGGCTCCCTCTCATCGGGTATTGGCCATGCGAAGAGGCGAAAAAGAGTTGATTCTCAGCATGGACCTTGCTCCTGCAGATGATGAAGTTATCCCTCAACTGGATCGGATGATCATCAAAAATCAATCAGCATGTGCAGAATGGGTTAGAAAAGCACTTATCGATGGATATAAACGCCTGCTGAAACCCTCTATGGAAACAGAACTACGTCTGGAGACCAAAAAGAAAGCCGATGAAGAAGCGATACGGGTGTTTGCTGAAAACTTACGCCAACTGCTGCTGGCCTCACCGTTAGGAGAGAAAAGTGTTCTAGCCATCGATCCTGGATTTAGAACCGGCTGCAAAGTAGCTGCGCTTGACCCGCAAGGAAAGCTATTGGAATACACCAACATTTACCCTCATGAACCCCAGCGCAAAACTCAGGAGAGCGGAGCCATCATCCGGCAGTTGCTCGAGCGTCACCACAGCGAGGCAATCGCCATTGGCAATGGCACGGCAGGCAGGGAAACAGAACAGTGGTTGCGTTCACTTAGACTTGAGCAAAGCTTTCCTGTGATCATGGTCAATGAGTCAGGAGCCTCAATCTATTCGGCATCTGAGGCTGCCAGAGAGGAGTTTCCAGATTTGGATTTAACGGTAAGGGGTGCCATTTCCATTGGCCGCAGACTTAAAGACCCACTGGCAGAATTGGTAAAAATTGATCCAAAATCGATTGGGGTCGGCCAGTACCAGCATGACGTTGATCAAAACCAATTGAAAAGCAGTCTGGATGAAGTCGTGCTCAGTTGTGTGAACGGAGTAGGAGTAGAGCTCAATACGGCTTCCAGGCATCTGCTGGCTTATGTTTCCGGCTTGGGTCCCCAACTTGCAGGAAATATTGTGGCTTATAGAGAAGAGAACGGACCTTTTAAGTCCAGACAGGATTTGCTAAAGGTAAGCAGGCTGGGAGGAAAGGCTTTTGAACAGTGTGCAGGATTTTTAAGAATAAGAGGAGCGGCTAATCCTTTGGACAGTAGTGCAGTACACCCCGAAAGCTATCCTGTGGTGGAGCAAATGGCTTTAGACCTGGGTTGTACCTTTCACGAACTCATGAGTACTGAAGAGTTGAGAGCGAAACTCAATTTACAGAAGTATCAGACTGAAAAGGTAGGCATGCCGACCTTGAAAGACATTCTGGCTGAGTTGGCCAAGCCGGGACGTGACCCCAGGGAGCAGTTTGAAATCATTCAGTTCGCAGAAGGAGTCAATAGTCCGGAAGATCTGAGGCAAGGGATGAAACTGACCGGAATTGTGACCAATGTGACCAATTTTGGTGCTTTTGTCGACGTTGGCGTTCATCAGGATGGGCTGGTACACCTGAGCCATTTGGCCGATCGATTTATCAAGCATCCTTCTGAAGTTGTTTCAGTCGCTCAAAAAGTGGAAGTGACCGTACTGGAAGTCGACCTGCCCCGTAAGCGCATCAGCCTCAGCA
Organism: Cytophagaceae bacterium; assembly: GCA_027488815.1. Lineage (GTDB taxonomy): Bacteria > Bacteroidota > Bacteroidia > Cytophagales > JAIYAX01 > JAIYAX01. Next base: position 71,778 of record JAIYAX010000023.1, read on the forward strand.
TGAAGAAAGAGCCTTTTGCGACAGCTTCACAGGCGCCCAGGAAAGAGAAAAAGCCATTACCGGAAAAACCTGTGGAAGGGGATTTACAGGCACAATTGGCTAAGTTGAAAGGGAAATTTGGATAAGGTTACTGACCTTATTATGCTAATTTCTCCAAATTCAAAATCACGCATTCAATAATGTTAATTGGCATTGGTTCAAAACACGGATCTGAACTAAAAAAAGTCATTTTTTAGGAATTACTACCTTAAAACGACCTATTTTCTTTTTTGGGATACTACTTTGTTTTGAAATCTCAGAGGCTTGTGTGTTTGTCCTAATTTCTTTTAGTAAATTAAATTTTCTAAGGTAGGTAACTTCTTTATCATAAGTATCCCTGTCACTGGTATTCATTGCCCAATAAATATCATCAGGAGATAACTCTTTATCGTTCATGCCTGTGACTAATATTCTTTTTTGAGTTGGACTTAATTGAAAGTCAGAAAAGAGTTGTAAGAATTCCTCTTGTAAAGGTTCGAATTGAGATTTATTAAACAATGTTACCGTAAACCAAACAGTATTTGAGTACAGTTTCGGCTTTTTAAGTTCACTTTGTTGCATCAAGGTAAAAATGCGTTTCATGCCTTCACCCATTTCCCTCATGGTTTCATTTACTTTTAAAGTATAGGCTATTTTGGCATTTCTAGAATCATGGCGGTTATCGAGGGCTTCTAAGTCTTCTATAGTTAGTGTTGATAGCAGGGCACCCGGACTTTTGATTTCCATTCGATCATTATAGATATGAATTTCTATCCCCCTTCCTTCTGCTGAATAATCTCTATGAGCAATGGCATTGATTAATGCTTCTTTACAAGCCTCTTCAGGGTAAATAAACTTTTGTTTGAATTGCGCATTTGAAGTAAACTCAGTTTTGTATGCCAGGTAAGGTCGCATTGCCTCCCAAGACTTTAGAATCAATTCATAAATATTCCCTTGCACAAATTCATCGCTGATTACATTATACTTTTCACCTGATAGCAACTCTGTGCCCGCTATTTTGACAAAACGAACCTGACAACGAGGGTGCCATCTTTGTATTTCCTTGGCGAAAAGCAAGGCCGCAGCTTTTGTCAGACGTAGACCATTGGAAGCATAATAAGCTAATCCCAGATGTTGTAGATACCTTTCGACTGAGTATCCTTTTAAATAAACATCAGCTAAAGATTGTAATAAGGAAAGATCTAAATCTCCAACTGTAGCACCATCTACAAATTGTCTGTCAAATTCTCTTGATTTGATTTCCTGTTGGTCAAATTGTAGCTTTTTTACATTTGCTGGCACGGTTTGACGCTTCTCATTTCTACGCATTACCCTACCGTCCCTTAATTGGTATATTTCTGAACTTCCTTTATCTACCTGAAAGAAAAGAATGACCATTCCGTCGATAGAGGTTTTCAGCTTATAAACCATTGGAAGTTCCTGGCCTTCATAAACATGAGTTTTTGGCGAATTGAGCATTATCTCGATGTCATCGTCTGAATGAGGCACACCCGTGATTGTGGTATCATCTTCTATTCCGATAATAATTTCTCCCCCATCAGTGTTGGCAAAGGCTACTAATGCTTCGGCAATATCTTCACATATTTTTTTAGCAAGGCGAGGTTTTTTATTCCCTGGTCGCCCATCTAGCGCAGATTTAAATTCTCTAAAGTCGCTTTCGCCGACAAGAATAGAGTTTTTTATTCTTTCCTGTAAAATTAATATATCAGTAAAGTTGTCCAAGTGTTTTTTTCTAAAAATTCTAACTTATCGACTTCACCGCTCGCATCAGCTTATTGGCCAAAACGAAATCCTCCAGTTCCTGACAATCTGTATGCAGGATTTCTTCTGAATTACCCTCCCATAGCTTTCTGCCTTGATGGATAAACAAGATGTTTTCACCTATTTCCATCACTGAATTCATGTCATGAGTCACAACGATGGTAGTGGTGTTGAATTCTTTGGTGATTTCGTCGATCAGGTTGTCAATTCTGATAGAAGTTTGTGGGTCAAGGCCTGAGTTGGGCTCATCGCAGTAGAGGTAGTCGGGGTTCATCACGATGGCTCTTGCAATGCCGACCCTTTTTTTCATCCCACCGCTGATTTCACTGGGCATTTTTTTATTGGTGTTTTCCAGACCCACACGTTTCAGGCAAAAATTTACCCGTTCGATTTTCTCCTCCTCCGGCATTTTGGTCAGCATGTCGAGTGGAAATTTCACATTTTCCTGAACGTTTTTTGAGTCAAACAACGCTCCTCCCTGAAACAACATTCCTATCTCTCTGCGGATTTCTGTCTTCAGGTCTCGGTCTGCATTGGTAAAACTTCTGCCATCATAAAAAACCTCACCCTCATTGGGCTTTATAATCCCCACCATACATTTCATCAACACACTCTTTCCGGTACCCGAGGCTCCGATGATCAGGTTGGTCTTGCCTTTTTGAAACACCCCGCTGACATCGGTCAGTACCTGTTTGCCTCCAAATTGTTTACTGATATGTTTGACCTCAATCATAGCAGTAACTGGGCTAATAAATAATCAGCTACCAGAATTGCGATACAACTGCTAGTAACGGCATTGGTTGAGCTTTTTCCCACTTCCAAAGCACCACCTACGGTGAAGTATCCGGTAAAAGCAGAGATGGATGAAACCAAAAAGGCGAATACCAGCGATTTGATCAAAGCAAAATTGACATTGAAGGGGTTGAAATCGGCTCTCAATCCAAAAACATATTGGGTCTCAGTGAGATGGCCGCTGAAGACCCCCGCCAGAAATCCTCCCATGATCGACAAAAATGCAGCAAGGATCACAAGCAATGGATAGGTGATCATCGCTGCTACAATCTTGGGTAATACCAGGTAGGAAGCGGAGTTGATACCCATTACCTCGAGCGCATCGATTTGCTCTGTGATCCGCATGGTACCCAACTCACCGGCGATGTTAGAGCCAACTTTACCCGCAAAGACGATCCCGATTACCGTAGGAGCCAGTTCTAGCATGGTCATGTCACGAACCAAAAGTCCGATCACGTACTTTGGGATAAGCGGAGAGATCAGATTGAAGGCTGTTTGAACGGCAGTCACCGCTCCAATGAAGCTGGAAACGATAACGACAATGAAAATACTATCCACCCCAATTTTCATACACTCTTCCAGAGTCTGGGAGGCGTATACTTTAAATTTTTCTCTTCGGGTGAAAAGTGTACTAATAAAGATGATGTACTTACCCAGTTTTCGCATGAGTAAAGGCAGCTATTGGGTCAAACCTACACCAATTCACCCATTCAAACAAGACACAGGCTTAGTACAGCACTTCCTTTTTTTGCAATTTGGCATCAAAACAAAAGAAGATGTATCAGTCAGTTGTTGTTACCGGAGGTACACGTGGTATTGGTCTTGCTATTGTAAAGCGCTTTGCTAAAGAGGGATATGATATCATCACCTGTGGCAGGGATACCGAGACTGGCCGTAAGCTCGTTCAGGATTTTAAAAAATGGTTTCCTGAGCGTAACCTTCACTTTTATGCGAGTGATTTATCCACTCCGTCTGGTTGTATGGACTTTGTGAATTTTGTCCATGCCCTGGCTCATCCCATCCTTGCTCTGGTAAACAATACCGGGTATTTCAAGCCGGGCAGCATCCTTGAAGAGCCTGAGGGTCATCTGGAGGGTATGATCAATACCAATCTGTATTCAGCTTACCATTTATCCAGAGGGATTGTGCCTCAAATGATTCAGTCCGGCAAAGGGCATGTGTTTAACATCTGCTCCATCGCCAGCATTATGGCCTATGCCAACGGCGGCTCTTACAGCATTTCCAAATTTGCCATGTTGGGGATGAGCAAAGTGCTTCGTGAAGAGACGAAAAAGACAGGTGTGAAAGTAACTGCGGTGCTACCCGGCGCTGTTTTGACGGATAGTTGGGCAGGGGTAGACCTCCCGGAAGAGAGGTTTATTCAACCCCATGATGTGGCTGATGCGATTTGGTCATGCTATTCACTCGGTCCGGGAGCAGTAGTGGAGGAGCTATTGATCAGGCCGCAGCTTGGGGACATTTGATAGTTTAGCAGACCCATCTTGCTGAAATCGATTTGGGATTACTGTGGAATACCATTAATCAGACACTGTAGTGCTCAAATCGCAAGGACTTTATGTGTAAACAGGCATTGAACAAAGCCCGGTTCCAAAGGTTATATTTGCAAAACAAAGCATTCCTATGTCAGTGACTTCTGATTCCGCATCATTGATTCATCCACTACGATATGCAGAAAGTCTCAGCACATACAAACGTCGAGAGACCATAGAAGTAAACATCGGTGATGTTCCTTTAGGTGCACATCATCCTATCCGGGTGCAGTCCATGACCACTGTCGATACGATGGATACCTTGGGAAGTGTTGAGCAGACCATTCGAATGGTAAATGCAGGCTGTGAATACGTACGGATCACTGCTCCCAGTGTAAACGAAGCCCGAAATCTGGAGAACATCAGAAATGAACTCAGAAAAAGGGGCTACCATGTGCCACTAATTGCTGATATTCACTTCACCCCCAATGCCGCTGAGCTGGCTGCCCGCATCGTTGAAAAGGTGAGGATAAACCCAGGCAACTATGCAGATAAAAAGAAATTTGAGACCATAGACTACTCAGATGCGGCTTACGAAGCTGAACTTCAACGTATCCGTGATAAGTTTCTACCCCTGGTTAAAATTTGTAAAGAATATGGAACTGCCATGCGAATCGGCACCAATCATGGCTCTCTATCAGATCGTATTTTGAGCAGATATGGCGATACTCCACTCGGCATGGTGGAGTCGGCACTTGAATTTTTACGCATTTGTGAGGACGAGAAGTACTACAATATTGTTCTGTCTATGAAGGCCAGCAACACCCAGGTTATGGTACAAGCCTATCGCTTGCTGGTCGATAAACTAAAAAATGAAGGTTTTAAGCCTTACCCTTTGCATTTGGGAGTGACGGAGGCAGGCGATGGAGAAGATGGGCGCATTAAATCTGCAGTAGGAATAGGCGCATTGCTGGAGGATGGACTGGGTGATACAGTGCGTGTCTCACTTACTGAAGAGCCTGAATTTGAGGCTCCTGTTGCTCGGGCATTGATCGATCGGTACACCCATCGGTCAGGCCATAAGGCTATCAAGGAGATCAACGGTTTAAGACTAGATCCATACCAATACCATCGAAGAAAAAGTATAGAAGTTCTCAATTTCGGAGGAGGAAATGTGCCTCGTGTGATTGCCGATTTTAGTCACTCCGCCGCAATAGGCATCGATGACCTTAAATCTGTTGGTCATTTCTACTTTTCCTTGACCGATAAGTGGAACATGAATGATCAGGGTGTGGATTTCATCTATTCCGGTGACCATCCAGTGGATTTTATGTTTCCAAATGGTTTGAAAGAAATCGTCAACTACCAGGTCTGGAAAAAAGTGAACGATAAAAAGCACATTTTTCCTTTATTGACTTCAAAGGAGTATGTGTTAAATGAGGTACCCTCCGGCGAAACTGTTTTTATCAAACTGGAGCTCGATGAGCTTGAGGATCAAGCATTGCTGATCAAGCTAGAGAAAGAAACTAAAGCAGTATTGCTCATTCATACCGAAAACACCCATGCGTATGCTGAGCTCAGAAGGTTGTTTTTTGAGCTGATCGAAAGAGAGATACTACTTCCTGTAGTGGTTTGTCGGCCATTTAATTACCTATCTACAGAGTTAAGTACCCTTTATGCTGCCACAGATGTGGGTGGTCTGTTAATTGATGGTTTTGGAGATGGAATCATGCTAAGCAGCCAGAAGGAGCTATCTCAAGGAGATAAGAGTTTTAAGGCTGACATGTTAAAAACACGGAATTCGGTCTCCTTTGGCATTTTGCAAGCGGCTCGTACCCGCATGTCAAAAACGGAATACATCAGTTGTCCTAGTTGTGGCCGCACGCTTTTTGACCTTCAGGAAACGACTGCAATGATCCGCAAACGAACTGACCATCTGAAAGGAGTTAAGATTGGTATCATGGGTTGCATTGTGAATGGTCCCGGAGAAATGGCAGATGCTGACTATGGCTATGTAGGCTCTGGGGTAGGCAAAATCACTCTTTATAAGGGTCAGGATGTGGTAAAAAGGAATGTTCCAAGTGAAAATGCTGTTGATGAATTAATCGACATCATCCGGCAGGATGGCAATTGGATTGAACCTGCTCCTGTCATTTAACGAAGTTTATATGAACAATTCAGCACAAGAGGATTCTAAGAAAACAGGGATCAAGCGGTATTTTGAGCTTGGCGAGGTATTTACCTATTGGTTCAGAAAGCATGACCCGAATAGACCTACAAATTTGAACCTGAAAATGATGCATGGGATCAATAAGATCTCTATGATTATGTTTCTGGTTGGGATCATCTTTATCCTGGTGAAAAAGTTTTTGCTTTGAACCTAAGTGAGTACCGGGATTATTGCCTTTCAAAAAAAGGCGTGACTGAAGAAACACCCTTTGGTCCGGATACTCTGGTATTCAAAGTTTTGGGTAAAATGTTCTCTGCAACAGATTTGATCCTGTTTGAAAGCATCAACCTGAAGTATCCAACAGAAGTGATAGACGAATTACGAGAGGCCTACCCTGGTGTTTTGCCTGGTTATCACATGAACAAGAAGCATTGGAACACCATTCTCATGGACGGATCGATCCCTGACAAGTTAATTTGCCAATGGATCGATATTTCCTATGATTTGGTTGTAGAAGGTTTACCTCAAAGTCTTAAGTCTAAGCTGATGTAGCGAATTACCTCCCCCTTACCAGCTTAATCGTTTTCTCCTTATCACCTTCGCTGATCCTTAGGATGTACATTCCTTCAGCGAGGTCAGAGATTTTCACCACCTGCTCCCTAACTTCTGTTGGTGAAGGAGCTAAAAGATCATTAAACATGAGTTGACCCTTCACGGTGAAAAGCTGGAGAACAACAGGTTCAATGCCTTCGGTGCTGTAACTGACAGTAAAGCTACTGTTGAATAGGGTAGGGAACACACCAGCAGAGAAGCCAATTGGTGTCCCACTTCCTGGAAAAACCACTTTAAAGTTGTTCTTGATCACCTCAAAATCGTCAATTACTGCCCCGGCTCTGTTCACAAATCCATCACTGATAAAGCTAATCCTGAAAGCAACATACGTATTGCCCTTAAGGAAGCTTACATCTTGCTTCATACGAACAAATTCTTTGATCTCCCCACTGAAATAGGATTTATTAATCGGGAACAGACGTCCTGATGCCGTATTGGTGAAATTATACCAGTCTTCCTCTTTTTCGCCCAGCCAGTTCCATGTTATGCCTTTATCTGTGCTGTATTCCACATACATTCCATCTGTCGCCAAATCGATGTTAAATTTTGTAACAAAAGAAAGTGAATAGAATGCATCCTCTGTAAAGTTGAATGTTGGCGAATAGATCCAGCTATGCGTGTTATTGCTGTAGTTGGCAGTTAAAGGGGAAGTAACAAAAGCCTTGTTGCCGCTTGAAGTACCGTTTTTACCTGAGAAAGTTGAACTTGAAAGTTCAAAGCCCGAGCCCTGTAGTGTTTCTACTCCGAAATGTCCAGGATTAATTTCAAAATTCCCTCCATCTTTTGCCTGATAGGAGGTCGTTAAATCTGGCAGAACCTTAACAAAATCAGTTTTTTGAATAGTGTCTTGGAAGTTATTAATTCCCAATTCAATGGAGTAAAAGCCGATCTGAGGAAACTGAATAACAGGCCTTTTACCGGAATAGATTTGATTTCCTGGATTGATTCTCCAGTTCCAAATGTTTGCATTTCTGCTCCTGTCAAGTGGTGCATATTCTACATTCGTATAAGCAACCCTTGCTCCAGCAAAATCGGCAACAGGTGTCATAAACAAATCTGAGGAATACAAGCCTCTTCCATGAGTGGAAGCGATTACGAAATTGTCCGATTTTCTGATTTGAAATTGGGTTACTCTTGTTTTGGGTACCGCATTTCCAATGAAATACCAGTTGGCAGCATTATGCAATGAATCCGTTGCCCAAACACCTATTTCGGTACCAATGATGGCTTGATTCCTATTTATCGGTGAAATCAGGGCAGTACGAACAGGTACATCTGGAAGATTGCCTTCTACCACTCTCCATTGAAACCCACCATTAAAGCTTTCCCAAACACTTGCCAGACCATAGTTGGAGTAGGTAGCCAATAAGTGATTCGGATCATTTGGATCTTCCGTGATGCTTGAAACTGAGCCGAAAGGCATTCCTGAGCTTTGATTTAACCATTCCCCGGGTGTGGAGGTTGCAAAGGGAGCAGTGAAATTGACCACTCTGACGATTCTTCCATTACTAAGCCCAAAATAAACCCTATTGGCAATACTGTCAGAAACATAAATTGAAGTAACTCTTCCAGTTCCAAATGCACTACAGTTAACAGCTGTTTGAACACCATTTGACTGTGGGCCAATCCATCGGAAAAATCGGCCTGGAAGATCAGAGCAATACATGATACCACCTTTGTTATCATAATCAGTAGGATTAATGAAACTTGCACCAGTATTATCTGTTAGTTCCATTGGTCTGAAGCTGTTGCCCCCGTCATTAGAGATATAATAACTATTAAAAATATATGATGACCATTGGTTAAAGGGGTTCAACTGATCTATATGGCAAAAAGCTCCATCTCCTCCGCTGACTTCAGTAGTGGCATTCATGCCGGCATTACTAAAACGCTGAGATCCATTGTCTTGAGCTCCTGCTAACATGTATTCAACTCCCTGACCAGGATGCAAGGCACAATGGTAAAACTGAGTTACATTATAATTGTCTTTTCTTTTGGAAATTTGTGGCATTGCAGCCCTCGCATTGGTTGTTCGATAAATACCCCCATCATTGCCAAAATAGCACACATCGGCATTACCCGGCTCAAAATAGATGATGTGCTGATCAGCATGCACTTCTTGCAGGCCAAAGCCTCCAAACCATTGGCTTACCATGGTCCAGCTATTGGCAGCCCCACCCAGATCTGATTTATACAGGTCGATTCCTCCTACATAAATAACCTCACGATCACCGGGTGACACGTCAATGCATAGGTCATACCATGCCTGACCACGGCTAATGTCTCCGGGCGGCATTCCAAGACCTTCCGGCTCAACCCTGGCTTGCCAGCTACTGCCACGGTTTACGGAGCGTATCACACCAGAAACCTGACTGCCCTGAGCTGTTATAGCATATACATAGTTCGAATCACTATCAGCTACAGCCAATTCGATACGGTCTGCATTGATCCCTGAAGGCAGTGGTAAAGCGCTTGACCATGTTAGGCCATCATTACTACTCCGGTGTATACTTCCATCAAGGGAGGCAAAAATCATTCCTTGTCCGGACATCTCCATATCATAAGCAAAGGTGAACCCGAATCCGGTTCCTGTTGCATCGCTAAGCACTTTTGTAAAGGAACCACCACCATCTGTAGATCTGAAAACTCCCTGATTAGTTGCCACCAATAAGGTGCCTGCGGGAGTAACTAATACACGTTGGGAGAAGAAAAAGCCTAAGGTAGCTGGCAATTGAGTCCAGTTAGCACCGGCATCTGTTGATTTGAAAACTCCCGCTCCTCTTGCAGCGTCTCCATTTCCATAGCCTTCACCTGTGGTAGCATAAAAGGTGCTGGTGTTTGTCGGGTCAAACGTGATCCAAGAAACAGAGAGGATGCTTAAGAAATCATTTACCGGTGTCCAGATGGGTTGATTTACAGTAATATCATTTGTCTTCCAAATCCCCCCATTAACTCCTCCGGCAAATACTGTTTTGCGTGTAGGGTCATTCGGGTCGACCATGATGGCACGGGTACGGCCTGAAACATTGGAGGGGCCACGCTCTTGCCAATTGGAATTCATAAGACTGGTATTGCTGATCCTCATACCACGGCGTTGCGCCAATTGGGCTTCAATCACTTGCTCGGCGACCAATAGCCTTTCGACAGGCACAGCACCGGTGGAAAGGTCCATAGTGGCAGCTTTGTCCTGTAGCCAAAAGCCATCAGGCGTAGCTTTATCTTTCTTGGGTATGGAGGACCGAAACTGATAGGGCAGGTTGCCGTATTCATATTCCTCTTCACCTACAGGCTCCAGGTGCTTTTCAAAAAGATGAAATGAAAGCAATCCAACAATAAAAAGAGGCAATACAACCCCAAGTGATTTAAGCAGTGTTCTCATGATTCGGTAAATTTAATACCAAGAGTATTACGGTGGTAACAACATTTAGTACGGAATTGTCCCAAATTGTGATGAAAGGCAGCAAAATATGCTTCTACAGGTCTGAACAGGTTTCAATTGACATGATTTGCCCTGATTTAATTGATTAGTTTTGTACTTTATCTGAACAATACCCTGAACCCAACACTACGATATCAACTGTTGTTTCTGATCAGTTTGCTTATGCTGATGGGTTCTTGCAAAAAGAAAATGGTTTGTCCTGCCTATCAAAGTCAGTTTATTCTGGACAAACAGACAGCCGATGTACGATTCTCTGGCTTTCAAATCGTGGAGTCTGATACAGTGCCACATGAAGTCAAACCGCATGATAAGTTCAAATACGGTTTGATGCCCCGGCTAAGCGAACGTAAAAAGTGGAAGCAGGTTCGTACTGTAGAAATGAAATTGCTTTTTGCTGAAAAAGCAGATACTTCGGCCTCCATAATTGTACTTGGCGACAGCACAGGTGAAGTAAGTTCAGATGTAAGCAGGGAGCCATTGACTACTGAGATCAATGTAGATCAGGCGAATTATTTTATCATTTTGGGTCCGCTTTTACCCAGACCTAAGGAGAAAAAAGAGTCTGAAAAAAAGGAGGAAGGAAAAGAAGAGGAACCCCTTTCCAAAGTGGAGCGGCAATTACGTAAAGAAAAAGAAAAAGAAGAGCGAAAAAAAATGCGAAAAGGTGAAGCGCCTCCTGTGCGCTATCTTCTGCCTGAAGAACTGCTGAATGAGGACGGAACTGACCCTAGAGAAAACCGACCCAAGCAGGCAAAACCGGTGGTTGAGGAGGAAGAACCAACCGATCCGGAACGTTAGATCACAATATTGATAATCCTGCCGGGTACCACCACCACTTTTTTGGCTGGTTTACCTTCCATCCATTTTTGAACCGGCTCTAGCTGAAGCGCTGCTTTTTCTATATCCTGAGGTGTTAGATCCAAGGCAAGTTCTACGTTTGCACGATGCTTACCATTGATTGAAACCGGATAGTTAAAGGTGTTTTCGATCAGGTATTCCTCATTCCACTGAGGGAATGCAGCAGAGGAGATGGACGTGTTGTGCCCTAATTGGCTCCAAAGTTCTTCAGCAATATGTGGGGCAAAAGGGCTTATCAGGACAGCCAATGGCTCCAGAACGCTTCTTTTTTTGCATTTGAGGGCTGATAAATCGTTTACACAAATCATAAAAGCACTCACAGTGGTATTGAAGGACAATTTCTCCATGTCCTCTTCCACTTTTTTGATGGTTTTGTGCAAGGCTTTTAACTCTTCTTTGGTCGGGCTTTGCTCGTTGACTTGAAAGTTAAACTGCTCATCATGAAACAGATTCCAGAATTTTTTAAGGAATCGATGCACCCCATCTATACCATGTGTGCTCCAGGGTTTACTTTGCTCGATAGGCCCAAGGAACATTTCGTAAAGCCTTAAGGTATCTGCACCATAGCTGTCACAAATCTCATCCGGGTTCACAACGTTGTACTTGGACTTGGACATTTTTTCGATTTCGATGGGCAGCAAAATTTCCGGCATGTTCGACCCATCAAAACTGGAAGCCTGAAGTGTTGGAACCATAGCTTCTTCTGAACTTATAGCTAATCGTTTTAGTGCAGCAGCGACATCATTTGCAGAAAAGGTGATGTCTTTCAAAAAGTCATACTTTTTTCTGTTTTTCTCGTGTGTTTCTGCATCTAAAGCGTAGTACAATTTATCTCCTTCAGATTTAATGGGAACACCATCGATCGGATAATTGATGGTTTGCAAAAACTCTTTTGGAATTGATTTCGATAAAGCTGGTGGTATCAGTGTTCTGATTTGCGTAGACTCAGAATGTGCCACATACAAACTTGCTTTAGCGCTGACTCCCTGTATCATCCCCTGATTGACCAGCTTTTTAAACGGTTCCTCCACAGGAACAAAACCCAAATCATATAAAATCTTGCACCAAAAGCGGGAGTACAATAAGTGGCCGGTGGCATGCTCGGCTCCGCCCATGTAAAGGTCTACCTGGCCCCAAAAGTCAAGGGCTTCTTTACCGGAAAATACACCATTGTTCTGGGCATCCATGTACCTGAACCAGTACCAGCTACTTCCTGCCCAGCCCGGCATAGTGCTTAGCTCCAGTGGATATCCTGCTCCATTTTCAACAATCCCTTTTCCTGGCTGGTAGTTCCAGTTATTGGCCCTCCCAAGCGGAGGCTCCCCTGATTCAGTTGGTAGAAACTTATCGATCTCAGGAAGCAGCAAAGGAAGTTCCTCTTCTTGCAGGGTGTAAGGCATTCCGTCTTTGAAATAAACGGGCAGGGGCTCCCCCCAATACCGCTGACGGGTAAAAATGGCATCTCTTAGCCTGTAATTGGTTCTGCCTTTGCCGGCCTGACCGGCTTCCAATTGCTGAATACATCGGTCGATGGCTTCCGGTACCTCTAGTCCATCTAAAAACGAAGAGTTGATCATTGCGCCATGCTTCTCGTCCCAGGCAGCAAGTGAAAAATCGTGGCTTTGAGCAGGTTCAATTACTTGTTTTACAGGTAGCCCGAAATGTTTGGCAAAGGCAAAGTCTCTGCTGTCGTGAGCAGGTACAGCCATCACCGCCCCGGTGCCATAGCCGGCAAGCACATAGTCGCCTACCCAGATGGGCAAAGGGGCTGAAGTGAAAGGGTGCAACACATAAGAGCCGGTGAAAACCCCGGATATGGTTTTGACATCCGACATGCGATCTCTTTCGGAGCGGTTTTTTGCCTTGTCGACATAAGCCCGCACTGCTGCCTGCTGTTCCTTCGTGGTTAGGCGCTCTACCCATTCATGCTCAGGGGCGATGGTGACAAAAGTGACCCCAAAAAGAGTATCTGGGCGAGTGGTGAATACTTCTATGGCACCTTCACCCGCCTGCAACGGGAAAAATACCTGTGCCCCTCTGGACTTGCCGATCCAGTGACGCTGCATTTCCTTAACAGGATCAGGCCATTCGATCTCTTCTAGCCCTTGCAGCAGTCTGTCGGCGTATGCAGTGATCCGCATCATCCATTGCAGCATGTTTTTACGCTCCACAGGATGGCCACCACGCTCTGAAAAGCCATCTTTTACCTCATCGTTGGAGAGTACCGTCCCTAGCGCAGGGCACCAGTTCACAGTTGTCTCAGCGAGGTAAGCTAGCCGATAATGAAGCAGGATACTTTGTTGCTTTTTTTCCGGGTAGGCGTTCCAATCTTCAGCGCTGAACACATCAGGTTGAACATCAGTGGCAGCCTTAACTTTTGCATTCCCTTCGGAGCTAAATCGTTCGATCAAGCGTGAGACAGGTTCTGCCTTTTGGGTTTCCATGTTGAACCAACTATGGAATATCTGTATAAAGATCCATTGGGTCCAGCGGTAGTATTCAGGGGCGCAGGTTTGCACCTCACGGCTCCAGTCGTAGTTGAAGCCAATGCGCCTCAGTTGTTTTTTATAGGTGCTGATGTTCTGGGCTGTGGTGATGGCAGGGTGTTGCCCTGTCTGAATAGCATATTGCTCGGCAGGAAGGCCAAAGGCATCAAAACCGGCAGGGTGAAGCACCTGGAAGCCTTTGTGCTTTTTGTAGCGGGCCACAATATCAGTGGCGATATAACCAAGCGGATGACCCACATGAAGTCCTGCTCCGCTGGGGTAAGGAAACATGTCTAAGACATAAAATTTGGCTTTCTCATCGGAAGAGGCAGTTTTAAAAGTGTGATGTTGTTCCCAATAGTTCTGCCATTTGGGTTCTATTTCCTGTGGGCGGTATTCCGGCATTTTAGAAGTTATTCAGACTGCGAAAGTAGGGAAAATGGGGGATTTTGTGGGTTTAGAGGGCTTGTGGAGTTTGGAAAGTTAGAAACCCTATGGCTATTAGCTACTGCTCTTTCTATTTTAATTGATAGTTGAGGTTGAACTGCAGGGATGACAATTCTTACGATATTGCTTCTGGATAGCAAATCCTGAAGAGCAGATATTATTTTTATATTTGTTCAAACGAGTTCATGTATGACAGTTGTAATCAATAAGTCAAACCTCAAGGATACCTCGAGTATTTTAAGTGAAAAACTTAAAAAGTCTTCGAAAAAAGGAAATTTACTTAAACATTTTGGTAAATTAAAGAGAAATATTGATGGCTTAGAATACCAACTTTCGGTTAGGGATAATGAAGATTGATTTTATTGCTGATACTAACTTTCTGGTTCCCCCCCCCCTCAGTGTCACCCGGTAGGGGACGCTGAGGACTCCCTCTCCCTTCACCCCCTCATTATCAAACGATTGTAGGCACTGAGAGTTCCTCTCCCTTCACAGATTTCCATTTGTTTTCCCCCATTGGTTGGTGTTCCGCCACCAACCAAATTTTCCACCCCTTCCCCATCACCCGATAGGGGATACTGAGGGGGCTCATTTGCTCTCTACCACCCAACCACCAATTACATCCCTTTTGTATCTTGCAACATGCGCTCGCTCTGTTCCACCCTCATCTCCAGCTACCCCCAGCGGCACTGGTACTAGGGCGACTACAGCGAGAAAACATTGAAAGGATTAAAATTAAACCACTCTTCCTCAGTGTCCTCCAAGGAGTGACACTGAGGGAGTGGAAAAGCAATCTATCAATCAAAATTTCAATATACATGGAAATTAAAGTCGGACGATTTAAGTTTCTTGATATTTTATATTATGGAATATATTCTATGATTTATAAGAATAAGTCATACAGAATAGGCCAAGATCACAATAGAATACTAATTTATTTTAGTCTTTATATTAGCTTTTTGGTGATTATATCCATGCTTTTTATATTACATTTCACTAACTATGCCAGTAAATATATTTCTATTCTAAAAATCATAATTGTGCCAATTTATATTTTTTTTTATTTTACTGTGAATAAATATTTTGACGAAAATCATTATTTAGCAATCATTCAAAAGTTTGAAAATGAGATTGGAAGGAAAAAAGGGAGAGTCATTGGTATTGTAAGTTTTGTTGTTTTTTTGTTTATGGCCTTTGGTGTCCCTTTTATATTGAGCAAATTTAAGTAGAGCTTTTTGAAGCTTACATTTTCAACTTCCCCCCTGCAGCACTGGTACCAGGGTGACTACAGCGATCTCGACCCATTTATACAGTTTTGTCGACACCATGTGCTCAATAATGCCCCTTTGCATGGTGGATCACCACAACATCTTCCACCACCTCATAAATCAGGCGATGTTCACTGTTTATTCTACGAGACCAGAAGCCTGATAGCTTATGCTTTAACGGTTCAGGTTTTCCAGTTCCTGTAAAAGGATGTTCCGTTAATTCGGTAAATAAAACTGCTATTTTAAGCAAAATAGACTTTTCCACCCCCCTCACCGTCACCCGATAGGGGACACTAAGGAGGCTCATTTGCTCTCTACCACCCAACCACCAATTACATCCCTTTTGTATCTTGCACCATTCGCCTGCCCTGTTCCACCCTCATTTCCAGATACCCTCAGCGGCACTGGTACCAGGGTGACACAGCGAGAAATCTTTGAAAGGATTAAAATTAGACCACTCAATCCTCAGTGTCCTCCAAGGAGTGACACTGAGGGAGTGGAATTTGAGGGCATTAAACAATCATTAGGAGGTAATACAGTAGTTTTGCAAGGCTTTAGAGGCTTTTAGGTATGGAGCATGAATATACTATAGTTTCAGTTTCCAGAACACTTTACTTCATTAGGGTATTTGGCTCAATTTTTATTGGCACAATGCTACAGTGGCCTTTTTATATGCTTTTTTCAATTATTCCTCATGAAATAGTTTTTGTTGTTGTTGGATTACTAACTGCATACATGCTTTCAATCGTTACTAAGAAGCTTTATAGAGGTTGTTTGATTATTCGGTTTAGTGAAGAATTTGTGGAAATTGAAAACTATATTCCTTTACTTAGAAAGAAAAGTCATTTGACTTTCAAATGGAGTGAGCTAAAGAAGTTTGGCTTTGTTGATACTCAATATTTTAGAATTCTTGTTGTTAAGGACGGAAATAAAAAGATCCATATTGCTATGGATTATGATGAAGCAGTATATAATTTTGAATGCGATTTAAATAGAAAGTTGGATGAATTAAAGGAGTTAGGAATATTAGATATTGTTAAACTGCCTAGTATTTATGAAAGAAAGATTGGGCTTTTTATAGCCATATTACTTTTAGTATTAATGGTCGTTTGGCCTATTGTTATCTTTATTAATGATGCTCAATTTAACATTGGGTTGATGTTGGTGTTTTATTCGGGATCTTTGTTCTACATTTATGTTGTTTTCAAGAAACAGCAAAGTAAGATTCTCGCATATTTCTCTTAGGCCACAGCCCCCAACTGGCTCAAGTCTGTGACTTGTGCCTCCTTGAATGCTAGACTCTCCCCTTCAGTGTCACCCAATAACAGGTTCCGCCATCGCCTTTACCACACTACTATTTGTTTGATTTATCTGGCACTTAAATTTATGATCAGTCAGTGTCCTGAAGATCAGTTTTGTCAACCCCCGCTTGCTTCAGAATGGCGTACAAAGTTCCTTTAGGGAGATCTTTTTTATGCATTGGTACCACTGTTATTTTGCCTGATACTGGATTTTGATAGATGTGATGACTACCTTTTATCCGCTTTAACACAAATCCTTTACTTTCAAGGAGTTTACATAATTCTAAAGAGGTAAATGCAAGAAGATTACCCAAATTAAGAGGCTAGAGTAAGTGAATACTCAAGAGTTTTGCTGTCATCAGGAACGGGCAATCCTTGTTCTTTAAGTACTTCTATATAGCCTTCAATTGCTTCTTTTGCCATTGCAAGGGCCTCGGAGATGTTTTCGCCATAAGTAATACATCCAGGCAGCGAAGGCACTGATACTGTAAACCCCCCTTCTGTTTCTTCCGATAACAGTACTCTATAGGTCATCATGTCCATCAAATTTCATAAACAATTTTTAAAAATAAAAATGGGCATCCTTATACCTCCTTTGTATCACCCTTGCTGGCGCAAGTCTTTGACTTGTGCCTCACTGCTGGCGCAAGTCTTTGACTTGTGCCTCCCCCTCCTCAGTGTCACCCGGTAGGGGACTCTGTGGGGTCTCAATTACTTACTTTCAGCATTAGCATATGAATGACATTGGAATTTAATCTCAAATTTGAATTAATACCCGCCTTTACAAATCTGCTGTCTCGGATTATATCTTGCTTCACCTAAATTTGAGAAATGGCAAAATCAAAATCCTGGAGCACCCGGGCCCTTGAAAACCTCCACGTGCCTCTTTGGCTAATTAAGGATACCTCATGGATGATGCAATGGAAACTGTTAGGAACTCTGATGGTAATACCCACTTTGACGGTTGCCTTTTGGATCGTTTGGAAAACCAGAAATCAGTCCATCATGTGGGTGAATGTGGCGGTTTGTTGCTGGATAGCGGCCAACTCTACCTGGATGCTGGGAGAGTTTTTCAAATGGAATTACCTCCCTTTTTCTCTTGCCTTTTTTATTTCCGGTGCCTTGGCTATGTTTCGTTTCACGGCCAAACAATCACTTAATTGATCTCTTCAGGAGCCACACCGGGCTTTGCGTAACTCAGCCTTCCCAGTTTGGTTGTCTTATGGTAGCCATCAAGACCACTACAGGTGATTGTGCCTGCTTTTTCAATATCCAAATAGCCATCAGAGGCTATCAAACCTTGTTCAAGAATGACTTCCTGCACCGATCCGATAAGCAAAATAGTGCCATTTATGCTTAGTTTTTGTTGTTCTTCCAGTTTGAGGCCAATCCTGATGATAGATTGCTCTACATAGGGAGCAGGGTTTAAAGAAGAATACCAGGGAGTTAATCCAACAGCCTCAAACTCCGACTGCTGATAACGTGCGCTGGTTTGATGGGCTTGTTTGTAAAATGACTCCAAAACATGATTGAAGGTGAACCAACCCATTTCATTGATGTTTTGAAGGCTATGTCTCTCGACACTGTCAGGTCGTACCAACACCCCCATCAGTGCAGGCGATGCTCCTATGTGGAATACCTGACTGAAAACAGCCAGGTTGGTCACTCCGGCTCGGTTGATACTGCCTATAAGATTGAGACTTTTAAAGCCGCTCAGCCCGTTGATCAGATTTCTCCTGAACAAGGGCTCCATCCGATCAAAATCTTCTCGGAAAAGGTGTTCCACGCTGGATTATCTTAAACTGCCCAAACCACCATCTACCCCGATGACCTGCCCTGTGATCCATGATGCAGTTGAGTCGAGCAGGAAACAGGTAGCCGCAGAAAGGTCTTCAGCAGTACCAATTCTGCCCAAAGGATGTCTTTTGTCTGAAGCTTCTCTTTTTTCAGGCGAGCTCAGCAAAGCCCCGGCCAAAGGGGTATCTGTCAGCGAAGGCGCCAGCACATTAACCCTGATTTTTGAGGGAGACAGTTCCGCAGCCAAACTTCTTCCCAATCCTTCAACAGCCCCTTTGGAGGCTGCTACAGAAGCATGGAAACCCATGCCGACGCCAACGGCCACAGTGCTAAACAAAACCACAGAGGCTCCGCCGGCTTGTTTCAAATTTTTAAGTGCTGCCTGTATTGATCTTACTGCTCCCGATACGTTCACTGCAAAATCCTGCTCAAAATCTTGAACTGTTAACCTTGCAAAGGGCTTTAGGTTAATGGTTCCGGGGGAATACACCAGCCCATGGAGTTGCTCAGGCAAATGCGCTTGCAATGAGCTGAGGTCTGTTGTGACATCTGCCACTTGGTGTTGCAAGTGAGGGGATTCTATCGGCAAAGACCTTCTGGACCACACCAGCACATTGGCACCTTCTTCAAGCAGTTGCTTGACAACAGCAAGTCCAATGCCTGAACTACCACCCACAACTAGGTAGTTTTTTCCGTTTTTATCAGCCATTCAGATTGCCGAGGTATTTCAAAAACTCATTCTTGCAGGCTTCAAGCTGAAACTTGCCCATGTATTGTGCAGTTACAGTTGAACTGTTGGTATCGTTCACCCCTCTGGAGCTTACACAGAGGTGTTTTGCGTCAATGACAACCGCTATGTCTTCGGTGTTAAGCACTTCTTTTAGTTCTTGAGCAATTTGAACAGTAAGTCTTTCCTGTACTTGTGGCCTTTTCGCATAATATTGTACGATGCGGTTGATCTTACTGAGGCCGATCACGTGGCCATTTGAAATGTAGGCTACATGTGCCCTGCCGATAATGGGTACAAAATGATGCTCGCAGTTGGAGTAAAACGTAATGTCTTTTTCAACGAGCATCTCGTTGTATTTGTACTTGTTCTCGAACAGTTTAATCTTCGGCTTATTGTCTGGATTAAGTCCGCTGAAAATTTCCTTTACAAACATTTTAGCCACCCGATGCGGGGTACCTTTCAGGCTGTCATCTGTAAGATCCAGACCTAGTATCTGCATAATCTCAGTGAAATGCTTTTCAATGAGCTCAATTTTTAACTCATCATCTTTTTCGAATGCATCAGGTCTCAATGGAGTGTCATATGAGGTTCCGATGTGTTCATCGCCTATTTCGTCTATACTTAATTTGCCGTTAACGGGCGGGATAACGGACAAAGTTCCTTTCTGTCTCATAAAGTGTAATGTGGAGTTCTTGCAGTGGATCGATGTGTTTTCTTAAAAGTTGATGAATAACTATAGCAATATTTTCAGCTGATGGGATCACCTCTTTGAACTCTTCGGTGTCCAAATTTAGGTTTTTATGATCGAATTTATCGGTTACATGTTCCCTAATCAGGTCACTTAACACCTTCATATCTATCACGTAGCCGGTTTCAGGGTTTACTTCACCTGTCACCTCTACAATCAGATCATAGTTGTGACCATGATAATTGTAGTTGTTACACTTGCCAAACACCTCCAGATTTTTTTCATCTGACCATGCCGGATTGTGCAAACGATGGGCTGCATTGAAGTGCTCTTTCCTAAAGACCGTTACTTTCATCTTAAATTAAAACATTGGGCCTGTGCAAATGTTTTGAGTTTGTTTAAGAAATGTATTGTCAATGTTCAACAAACAAAAGTCTTCAGGGAAAAGGGTATTGGTTATTGGCAGTGGGATGGGCTCATTATCAACCGCCTGCCTTTTGGCCAAAGAAGGATTTGAAGTCGTTGTTTTAGAACAAAATTATTTACCCGGGGGCTGCACCTCCTCCTATTGGCGCAAAGGATTTGTGTTTGAAGCCGGTGCCACCACCCTGGTAGGTTTGGATACAGGAATGCCTCTTCATTATTTATGCCAACAATTGGGGATCAGTTTGCCCGCTGTTCCTCTGGAGCTTCCCATGAGGGTCAGGTTGCCAAATGGACGTTGGATCAACAAACCGAAATCCCTTGATGCCTGGATCAGCGAGGCTGAGGCTTGTTTCGGTAAACAGGGACAAAGGCAATTTTGGACATTTTGTGCCAAAATAGCAGACTTTGTTTGGCAGACTTCTATCCGACAGCGGCGTTTCCCTCCCGGTCGGCTTTCTGATTTGGCTTGGGCCATACAGCATACGGATCTAAAGCAAATTATTAATTCCAGATGGGCATTGTCTACCATCCGGGATTTGTTGAAAAAACATGGTTTGCATGGCAATGATTTGTTCAAGGCATATATCAATGAGCAATTGCTCATCACCGCTCAGAATACTGCCGAGGAAGTCAACGTACTTTTTGGCTCAACAGCACTTTGCTATACCCAATCGACCAATTACTATATGCCCGGCGGCCTCATGGGCATGGTGCAACCTTTTGTTAGTTATCTCGAGAGCAATGGAGGTAGCTTACTGCTCCGCCATGAGGTAAAAGAGATTTCGCATGATGGTCACCAATACCACCTACAAACATCCAAACATGGCAGTTTTGCAGCTAATTTTTTAGTCTCCGGCATACCTCTGAATAACTTTCAGGAACTGGCAGGAAAGGGTTTTAACTTCAGGAAACAAAACTCGATAATGCCCTCTGAGCGACTTAATTCTGCTTTTCAGATGGGCATAGCTTTCCGATCATCAGAAGGTACTTCCTTGCAAGCAAAAGACTGCCTACACTATCAGCTACATCTTGACCGTAAAATTTCTGGCCTAAACTCGGGCAGCTTGTTCATCAGCTTGAGCCACCCAGATGATCAATCAAGGAGCGATGCACCCTGCCACACTGTTGCAAGCGTGAGTACACATGTACATCATCCGGAGCAACACCTTAATTGGGATAAACAAGAGACGGAAGATGCTGTTTTGGATTTTCTGGCAGAGCTGGGCTTTTTTCAGAGACAAGATGTGGTGTACTACCACAGCTCAACTCCCGCTGCCTGGGAGAAATGGACCGGACGTAAATGGGGTTTTGTTGGCGGCTACCCACAGTTTAAAAGCATCATGCCCTGGCAAATGGCAGACTCCAGATTAGACGGTCATAAAGCATATTTGGTTGGGGATACTGCTTATCCGGGCCAGGGGATACCCGGAGTGACCCTGGGTGGTATCATCGCTTTTGAAAAACTCTTGGCAGACTGGTTTTAGTCAGAGTTTGAATCTGCATTATTGTGTTGTATTTTCGTTGAGTAATCGTCAGTTTATATGCACAAATTAGGGTATTTTAGTGCCTTTTTGTTGCCTCTAGTGGTACTTCTGGGCCATTTCCTTGGCGGCGCTTTTGAGTTTTTAAATGTGGCTTTTGTGTTCATAATCATTCCTTTACTGGATGAATTAGTAGGCAAAGACCGATACAATATCCCAAAAGAGGAAGTACAAGCAGTTTCTGATGATCAATTTTTCAAATGGGTAACCTACGCCTGGGTCTATGTTCAGTTTGTTTTGGTGATTTGGGGAGCATGGGTGGTTTCAACACAGGCACTCAGTACAGCAGAATGGATAGGGTTTACACTAAGCATTGCACTTACCACTGGTGGTATTGGAATCACTGTCGCTCATGAATTAGGGCATAAAAAATCGGCAACTGAGCGCTTTTATGCCAAAGCCTTGCTAATGACGGTTAGCTACATGCACTTTTACATTGAACATAATCGTGGCCACCATGTCAGAGTGGCTACGCCCGAAGATCCTGCAACAGCCAGAAAAGGAGAGTCCTTTTATGCTTTTTGGCTCAGGGCTGTATTTATTGGTTATTCTCATGCCTGGCAGCTGGAGAATGAGCGTATGAAGCGAAACGGGAAACATCCCCTTAGTCTTGATAATGAAATGATCAGGTTTACCATCCTACCCATCGCTTTTGCCGGGCTGCTTTGGCTGACTTTGAGCCTATACACCGGAAGCAATGCCTGGCAGGCTTTGCCTTTCTTTTTTGTGCAGTCATTTTTTGCATTTACCCTATTGGAGTTGGTGGACTATATTGAGCACTATGGCATAGTGCGTAAACCAACTGCTGACGGCCGTTATGAAAGGGTAAATCCGTTGCATAGCTGGAATGCCAATCATCTGGTATCAAACTTCTTTCTCTTTCAGCTTCAAAGACACAGCGATCACCATGCTCATGCCATCAAACGATATCAGGTACTAGATCACCTCGATGAAAGCCCTCAGTTGCCTTTTGGTTATCCTACCATGATTTTGATGGCTTTGATCCCTCCACTTTGGTTCACTCTGATGGATAAAAAGCTAGAGAATTGGAAAACCGCAAGTCTTTCGGCAGGTTGATCAGAACTCAATGGATATTTCCATGAGTTCTTCACTTCTTTTCAATTTCACTTTGACCTGATCCCCTTTCTTAAATTGTGAAAGTGCTTTCATGTAGTCCATGATGTTGGGAGTAGGAAAGTTTCCGATTTCCAGAATAATATCATCCTTTCTAATTCCGGCTTTTTGAGCAGGTTTACCCTCAGTGACACCATCCAACTTGATCCCTTCGCCCTGGTAGGCATAGTCAGGAATAACCCCAAGGGTGACTTTGAAACGGGGAGCATTTCCGGTCGTACTGTTCCGGGTAGGGGTGAAGGCCAATTTGGGCAATTGAAGAAGACTATCCGTCACGATGATCATGTAGTCAAGCACTTCTTTTTCGCCCTGGTAGTTGATTTTTTCAGCATCGTCACCCGGTTTATGATAATCCGAATGGATCCCTGTGAAAAAATGAAGCACAGGAATGTCTTTCAGATAAAATGAAGTATGATCCGAAGGCCCCATACCTGAAGAGTCGGGGCGAACCGCAAAACTTTTGGGCTGAAGTGCAATCAACAGGCTTTGTAATTGAGGGCTGGTACCTGTGCCACTCACGGTGATCCGGGGATTGGCTGTATCAAGTCGACCGATCATGTCCATATTGATCATCAGATGCACCTTTTTGAAGTCAATCCCCGGCCTTTCACAAAAGGCCTTAGATCCTAATAGACCCATTTCCTCTGCACTGAATGCAATGAAAAGGAAATTATAAGGCTCCTTAGCTTTGTTGGTGGCATAGTATCTGGCCAGTTCGAGTAAGCCTGCCGTTCCGGAAGCATTGTCGTCAGCACCATTATGAATTTTTCCTTTGGCCTCGGCACTCAATGAACCAGCTCTTTCTCCCTTACCCAGGTGGTCGTAATGAGCGCCTATGATGACGGAATGTTCAGCAGAGTTATCCAGATAGGCAACAACATTATGGCTGACCGTTTTTGGAGAAAGTGTATCAAATCCATGTGGATTGGTAGGGTCTGGCTCTCTAAACTCAAATTTCTGAAGGAAGCTTCCTCCATCACCTTTAGGGCTTAGCTTGTATTTTTTGAACCATTTGACCAGGTATTCAGCAGCCTTTCGTTCGCCTTCGCAAGCTGTTCCTCTACCTTCCAGATCATCAGAAGCAAGATAAGTAATGTGCTTCTTCAATTGCTCTATATCGGCCTGAGCACTGACTTGCGTAGTACCCAGGGCTATAATGAGAAATAGGGTAATGTATTTCATGTAAAAATCCGTTTAATCTACCCAATCTGCAATGAACAAGTTGGTATCCCGTGTTCCACCATTGTTTCTGTTGGACGAAAAGACCAGTTTTTTCCCATCAAATGAAAACATCGGAAAGGCATTGAAAATACTCTCATTGGTCACTCGTTCCAGTCCGGTACCATCTGCATTGATCAGATATAACTGAAAGTCATAACCCCTCTGACTATGGTGATTGGAAGAAAATATGATTTTTTGACCTGAGGGATGAAAAAAGGGAGCCCAGTTGGCTTTACCAAGTTGTGTAACTTGTTTTATGCCGGAACCATCCACATTACAAACATAAATTTCCATGTTGGTAGGGGCTACCAGGTCTTCTTTTAGCAGGTCAATGTATTCCTTTACTTCTTCAGGGGTCTTGGGTCTGGAAGCTCTGAATACCAACTGTTTGCCATCAGGTGAAAAGAAAGCTCCTCCGTCATAACCAAGAGCACGGGTAACCCTTTTCACATCAGAGCCATCGGTTTTCATGGTATACAAATCAAGATCACCATCACGGGTTGAAGTGAATACAATCAGATCACCTTTTGGTGAAACGGTTGCTTCGGCATCATATCCCGGACTTTGAGTGAGTTGCTTGATGACTTTGCCCTTTGAGTTAGCAATAAAAATGTCGTAGTCAGAATAAATCTGCCAAAGGTATTTTTTGTCTGCTCTGGGAGGCACCACATGCGGGCAGCTTTTACCTCCTTTATGTGTTGAGGCGTATAGGATATCCTTGCTGTTGGGCATAAAATAGCTACAAGTGGTGCGGCCATCACCGGTGCTGATCAAGGGGGGGCTATACAAACTGTCGCCCGCATTTTTTAAATCGTATTTAAAGATCTGGTCACATTCCAGACCCCATTTTTTATTGTTTGATTGAAAGCTGAGGTATTCGTTGTTAAAACTGAAATAGGCTTCTGCATTATCCCCGCCAAAGGTAAGCTGACGCATATTTTTCAAATGGGGCTCCTGATCGACGGAAGGTGTTTTAATTGACAGAAAGACGTTTACCAATACGGCAAACCATTGGATCATCAGCATGAAGTAGTCAAGTTAAATTCATTCAAACCTAGCAAGCGCAGCTTGTTATTTCCAAATTAGAGCAAAAAAAGACCCCGGACTAGCCGGGGTCAGAAGCAAATGAGGTAAAAAAAGATCTATATTTTCTTTACGTTGATTGCATTCAAGCCTTTCTTGCCTTCAGTGATCTCGAAAGATACATTGTCAGCTTCACGGATTTTGTCCACTAGTCCGGTCACGTGAACGAATATTTCCTGACCGTTAGCGTCCGCCTTGATGAAGCCGAAGCCTTTCGCCTCATTGAAGAATTTTACTTTACCTGTGTTCATTGAAATGAAAAATTAATTGATTGTAACAAAGCTAAGGCTAATATCTTAAAAGTCAACCATAAGGAGAAATTTTCATTGCAATTACACTCTTTCCCTATGCTGGTATTTTGGATATTGATGACATCAGTCATTTTTTTACCTTTGATCCCATACTAGTTTCGTTTAGTCAAATCATCTGGACATACCCAAACGACATTCTTACACTAAAATTAAGTAACAACATGAAAATCAAAAAGATATTGGTGCCAACGGACTTTTCGAAAGAGGCCAATAACGCCTTCAATGTAGCAGTCTCATTGAGTAAACAACTCGATGCTGAAGTCAGCCTGCTACATGTAATTGATGTTCCGCTGCAAGGATCTGTCAGCCCATCCGGTGAGTATCATTCTCCTGACGGTATGGATAAGCTCTTTGTGATGAAGCTGGTTGAGAAGGTTCGCCATGATATGGACAAGAAGGCCAAAGCTGCCGGAATCAAAGTGCACAAGCTCATTGACTTTGATCGTGCCTATTCCAAAATCGTTGATCTGATCAACAAGCATGAGATGGATTTGGTAGTAATGGGATCAAAGGGTTCATCAGGCTTCAGTGAACTGTTAGTAGGTTCCAACACCGAGAAAGTTGTGCGTTTGGCGCCCTGCCCGGTGCTGACTGTTAAATCCGAGCAAAAAGACTTTCAGGTTAGAAATGTTGTATTTGCATCCAGTTTTACTGAACCGGTCGTAGGGGTAGTAGAGCAACTAATTGATGTTCAGACGATGTTCAATGCAAAATTGCATTTGGTGAAAGTGAATACACCGAACAATTTCCAGACGAGCAAGTCAAACTTCAAAAAGATGGAAGACTTCGCAGCTAAATTCAAACTGGAGAATTTCACCACAAACATCTATGACGATGTGAGTGAAGATGAGGGGATACTGAACTTTGCTGACCATATCAATGCAGACCTGATTGTGATCCCTACCCATGGCCGAACAGGGCTCGCCCACTTGCTTAATGGCAGCATAGCAGAGGATGTAGTCAACCATTCTGCTAAGCCAGTACTTACCATTCGCACTAAAGTGTAATATAAGGCAAGAACAAAAATCACGAACAACAAAAAAGGGGCGGTTCCATCAACAGGACCGCCCCTCTGTTTTATAGCTAAACCAGATTATTTAATCTTGATAGGCATGGAGAGCACCACATTGGTACGCACCGGAATATTGTTCTCCTGACCGGGAGCATACCTGAGGGTTTTGACAAATTCAGCCAATCGATAACCAATCTCATAGCCAACGTCCTGAAGCACGGTCATGTCGGATATACTGCTGTCAGTCTCCACATAAAAACTAAGCAAAACCACGCTGTCAATCTTGACCCCACGGTCAATCAGTGCTCTGGCGGTGTCGGTGAATATTATTTTTCTGTTAAGTAATTCGTAAAGTTTTGCATCACCATCCGGGAAAAAGGCCTCTGAAGTGCGTATGACCTTGAAATTTTTTCCGGGAGGGTTGGTTTGTGCAGAGCCTAGCAAAGGGAGCAGTCCGGTAAGCAGCAGCGAAAAGATGAATTTAATACTTTGCATAAGAGATAATGTGATGGTCAGGAGTACAAAGCTACAAAATACTCATTTGGGAATAGGGATACCATTTGAAGCAAGTCGGTATTTTATCCTGTTCCTGGTACTGCAACTGTCTACAATCATGCCAGTTGCTGCCTCAGGGGATGAAGCTGCTTTTCCAAAAGGAGCCAGAGCGGCAGCCTTGGCCAATGCAGCCGTTACACTGGCAGATGAGTGGTCTTTTTTCAATAATATCGCCGGTATCGCTTCCTTAAAGCAATTTTCAGCAGGTATGGGCTACCACAATCGCTTCCTGATGGCAGAATGGAACACCGTTTATGCCATGGCGATTAAGCCCATCAAACATGGTGTGCTGGGGCTTGGAGTAGATCACTTCGGCAATTCAACCTTCTCGCAATCCAGGTTATCCTTTGGCTATGCCATTAAAGTTCGTTTTGTGAGCCTGGGAGTTCAAGCCAGCCTGAATCAGATATCAGTAGCTGAACTTGGTATGAGCCGAAACTTGCTGTTCCAATTTGGAGGGCAGGCTGAGTTAATTCCTGAATTGCATTTTGGGGCTCATATCACCAATTTCAATCAAAGTAAGCTTCGTCCTGAATTGGACGAAAGGCTACCAACAGTGCTAAAAGCCGGGCTGTCTTATCTTCCAAACAAAAGACTGATGGTCAATGCTGAAGTAGCCAAGGACATTGAGTACCCGGCAGCTTTCCGGTTTGGGGTTGAATATGAACCCCTTGAAGATGTGTTTTTCGTTCGATTGGGCACCATGACTCAGCCTGCCATCAGTACCGCCGGAGTTGGTTTTTGCCACAAACAATGGATCATTGATTTTGGAACCCAGTTTCATCAGCGGTTAGGTTTCAGCAATCACTTAAGCATACTCTTCAGGCTTCAGGACCCTAAATGATGTTAAGGCATTATTTACTGTTTGTTTTGCTACTCTTCCTGCCATTTTTTGTGCAAGGGCAGAGCCCCAAAAAGCCGGAGGTTGACCTTGATCTCTTTGTTCAGGAATTGTTTCAGGTACAGGATGAAAACATCAATTATGAAGACCTGTATGAAATTCTCTTTCAGTTTTATCGTAACCCGCTAGATCTGAATACTGCTTCCAGAGAGGAATTGCAGTCACTTTACCTGCTCTCTGAGTTGCAGATCAATCAGTTAAGCAAGCACCTTATTCTGAATGGTAAATTGCTTAATCTCTATGAGTTACAGTCAATCCCCGGCTTTGACCAAGTGACCATTCAGCGCTTATTGCCTTTTGTGACAGTGGAAGAAGCAGCTCAGGTGATCGATAGCAGAGGACTTTGGCAACGAATGAAAGAGGAGCGTAACCACTACCTGATTCTAAGAACGGAAAGGATCATGGAAGAAAAAGTGGGCTATTCCCCGGCAGTTCCCAATAGTAGTGGAGAGCTGCCTCAGCGTTATCAAGGTAGCCAGTGGAAGCAATATGGACGTTACCGCTGGGCGAGAACCAAAGATTTCAGCTTTGGATTTACCTATGAAAAAGATGCAGGGGAACAATTCAGGTGGGATCCGGAAAAAAGGAAGTTTGGCTTTGATTTTTGGTCTTTTCATGCTCAGGTTTATCAGAGAGGCCGTTGGAAAGCCATTGCTCTAGGAGATTACAACATCAATTTTGGACAGGGATTGGTCTTTTCTCCAGGTTTTGCCCCGGGAAAGGGAGGGGAAGCCATTAATACAGTCAAGCGCAACAGCCTGGGCATCAGACCCTACACCTCCGTTTTGGAGTTTAACTATTTCAGGGGAGCAGCTGCCACCTATCAACTGTTTCGCAAGGTGGATGTGACCCTTTTCGGAAGCAGAAGAAGGGCATCAGGTACAGTTTCGACAGAGCTGGATGGTCAGAATGAAGATGCATTTATTGCCTCATTGCTCAATACCGGCTTTCACAGAAGTCCCTCGGAGCTGGCCCGGAGATCTTCCATTGAACAGATCGATTGGGGCGGAAACGTACAGTCTTTGTTCAACGGAAACCGGACACAGTTGGGAGCTAATTTCCTGCAGACCAACTACGAGCGACCAATTAACAGGGATTTACAGGTGTACAATCAGTTTGACTTTAGTGGCCGAAGCAATACGTTGGTTTCGGGATATGGCACTCATGTTTGGCAGAATTTTCAATGGTTTGGAGAGTTTGCTCACAACATGCAGCGAGGCAGCGCAGGTGTTGTGGGAATGTTGGTCAGCCTGTCATCAAAGGTTGATCTTGCAGCACTCTATCGAAATTATTCCAGAAACTATTTCTCGATTTATGGAAATGCATTTGGTGAGCGTAACCGAAACAGCAATGAGGAGGGAATATATTTTGGACTAAAAATAAAGCCCAATCGTCGTTGGTCACTTAATGCCTACGCAGATCAGTTCCGCTCTCCCTGGCTGGCCTACCTTGTGGATGCCCCGGCCATTGGACAAGAATACCTGATGCGACTCAACTGGCAACCGGTTAAAAAGGTGAATTTCTATTTGCAGTTTAGGTCCGAGAGCAAAGGACGAAACCAGATCGGCAACGAAGGGCCAACTGACCTCGTGGTGCAAACCCGAAGGCGAAACTTATTGATCAATTTGGATTGGGCATTGGACGATCAGTTCAGTTTAAAAAGCCGGGTGCAGAGCAGCGATTTCGCCCAGCCCGGTCGCCTGACTCGTGGCTTTGCTATCGTACAAGACCTACAGTACGAATTCCAGAAAATTAGCATCGCAGCACGCTATGCCATTTTTGATACCGATGATTTTGAAAACCGACAGTATGTTTTCGAGAAAGATGTGCTGTATGCCTTTTCATTCCCCGCCTATTTTGGTAGAGGGTCTCGTTACTACCTCTTGTTACGCTATGGTCTGGGCAAGCAGCTTGATTTTTGGGTAAAATGGAGTCGATCGACTTTCCGTGATCAGGAAGAGATCAGCTCAGGGCTGGAACAAATCAATAGAAACACTCGCTCTGAACTCAAGCTGCAGTTGAGATATAAATTCAGATAAGGCAGGCTGTGGGAATGTATTTCGGCTAATCCTCATAATTTTGTGCCTGCTCTCAGCTCCTCTCAGCTAATTCATGAAGAAACCTCCCTACCAGGCCGTCCTGGATAGTATGTACTACGACCGCCTCGCTGATGGCGGGCCTATTTATTGCGAAACAGACCTCACTCATACAATCGTTGAGCCGCTCAACGCTTTCTCTGCATTTCTCTTTCTGCTGATTGTTTTCTACTGGTTCAGAAAAGTACGTCATGATCTGAAAGGTTATGCTTTTCTGGCCATTTCACTTTTTGTGTTACTGGTGGGTGGAGTAGGAGGTACATTGTATCATGCCTTCCGATTTCATCAGATTTTTCTGCTGATGGACTACCTGCCAATCCTGATATTGGCCTTTAGTGCAGGCATTTACTTTTTTGTGAAGATCATGCCCAAAGGAAGGTGGTGGGCTGTGTTGGGAATATTCTTGCTGTTCTTGCTCGTACAGCGAGGGATATATGAAATTTTCCCGCCAGGGGTAGGCATCAACCTCAGCTATGGAGTATTGGCAGTATTTGTCTTGCTGCCGATCATCATTTTTTCAGCGAGAACCAGTTTCTTAAAGTTCCGCTACATCTTGTTTGCAGCCATCGCCTTTGGTATTGCCTTGTTCTTTAGAGTAGCTGATATGTGGCAGCATAGGGCGATTGATATCTGTACGCATTGGCTTTGGCATGTGTTCGGTAGTATAGCAAGTCACTTGGTGATTGGATATGTGTATTATTCTTATGCCATTTCAAAGACACGTGTTTATAAGAAATTTGAAGAGGAAAGAGATCAGTGATTTAAGGCTATCCGTTTTGAGAGCCTTAGCCAAACTTGAAGTCAAATGATGAAAGCTAATTTGCCGGCCGACAGGGTGCTGTTTTTCAGTGATGCAGTGTTTGCCATCGCCATGACCTTGCTCATTTTGGAGATAGATTTGCCAACGGTTGCGGAGTTAGAGCACTATAGGATGCTGGAAATACTACGCATTCGAATTCCCCAGTTTATTGGCTTTGTGTTAAGCTTTCTGGTGACTGCACTTTTCTGGAGGGCTCATGTCCTTATTTGTAAACCACTGAAAGAAGTCACAGACCGTTTTGTATGGCTAAACATATTGCTGCTTTTGTTTGTGGTACTAATGCCTTACAGTACAGCACTTTATTCAAGCTACGGCTATTCAAGCAATGTGGCGTTCTCGTTTTATTCACTAAATCTTGCAGCTATTGGCTTGTTCCATTTGCTCATTATTTATCAGGTATACAAGCAAGAACCAGTGACAAATGATAATGAGCTCAAATACAAGAAATGGCAAGTGCGTCGCTCCATTGCGGTAGTGTTCATTTTTAGTGTTTCTGCACCTTTAGCCTGGTGGATGCCTACCTTCGCCAGGTATCTTTTTATTGGAATCTTTTTGGTTCATTTTCTCCTAGACAGACATTATCGTAAAGATGGCCTAAAGGGAAACATAGGGTGATATAAAATTCAGCCTACTAGCTTGATGGGTCTTGATGTATTAAACTTTAGGTGTTTAAAGTAGAACTTCTTTCAAAGATTATGGACTCCAACTAGTTAACAATTATGGTATTGTAAGCTAGTCTTGGTCATGGAAACAATAAAATAGTTAGGCTTAAATAGGATCTTACAATCAAAAAAAAGAAGCAAAGCGTAATTGCCTTGCCTCTAGTCAGTAAGTTTAAGTTCAGTTATTGCTTTAGTATCTTTTTCGTTACCCGCTTTTCAGCCTGATCAATGTGCAAAATGTACATACCTGAGCTAAGGTCTGTAACATCAATGGCTACACTCTTCCCTTCATCCTTCAATATTTCTTGTCTGAGGAGTTTACCGTTTAAGTCAGTAAGGCTCAAAACCCCTGAGCTTGTTTTGTCAAATTGAATATACAAAACATCATAAGCCGGGTTTGGATAAACGTTGGCGTTGCCAATTACTTCAGAGCCATCTTCAATATCCCCAAGCACGGTTATGTTAACCGTTTTAGTAATAGGCACCGGCCCACCACAGGCATTGTTGGCATTCAGGATAACATTGAATGAACCTGTCGTTGTGTAGTTGTAAACAGGGTTTACAGCAGTCGAAGCACCCACTCCATCCCCAAAGTTCCAATTATAAGTTGCCCCACTGTTGCTGAGGTTGCTGAAGCTAACAGTACTCTGGTTAACAGTAAAATTGAAATCAGGACTTGGAAGGGTATTGCCTACCAGTACCTGCAGAGAGTCTCTTCCCGGGCAACCTGATCCTGAGCTGAACTGCCAGTCATAGAAGTAGTAATAGAATGCTGCAGAGGGCCCGCCTGTATAAGCAGAGGTGATGCTAGCTATGCCTGGGAAAGTGTAAGGGTAAACCTGACCCGTGGTTTCTCTAATAAACCCGCTAAGCCCTCCGCCTGAGGCTGAAGTAAATACCAGCCTATGACCTACGCCAATCGGCACCTGAAAGTTCAGAGTGATGGGAGTTTTGATACCGGGGCTTACTGAAGTAGGTACACTAAAGGTTGCACTTTGTAGGGTAGTACCGGCAGCATTTCTTAAGGCTACAGTAAATGTACAGTTACCTGAAGGGGTTGTGGCAACCGGATACACCGCCACAGTATTTAGTGTAAAGGGTTGTAATGCTGTGAACATCAAACCGATATCGGAATAGCCGCTGTTTGTGGTGCTTCCAATCCTGTTAGGTAACCCAAGGCCGCCAGATACGCCAATATCATTAGCAACATAGTATGTCGTAGGGGAGGTGATTGGTCCGACCTGTATCGAGTCACCTTCACCAATTCTCGTACTTAAGCCGGGGTTACTAAACCAGGATATATTCTGACTTCCGTTAGCAACCAGCAAAGCGGAACTTCCTGAACAAACGACCTGATTAGGGGTAAGAATAGATGGATTGCTTTGGGTGAGGATGACCTCAAAGGTACCTGTCAAAGTATCATTAAGAAGGTTTCCATCTCCGGAAGCTGAAACAAAAACCGTCCAGGTATAGAGGCCTGGCTGTAAGCCCACCAATGGGTTGAAAACAACGGAGTCAGTTGCACTTGAATTTAGTGTCCCAGAATAGACTTGTTGCTGGTTCGATCCTGTGGGCCCTGAGATAAGCATATTGACTGAGAAGCCTGTGAGTGAACTTGCACCTGAATTCACAAATCTTGCAAAAGCACTGATGGACAGATTTGCAGAGCATGATCTGTTGCTAAATCCTCCAACAGATATTAATGCCAGATCGGTACCTATTGGGCTAAATTCGTAGGCTCCTGGGTCAGGATTAGCCCCTCTGGTTTGCCCTAAAAAGTCAGTTGTAACCTGCGTCAGAGGTGTCCCAATGTTATTGGTTATCCCAGAAGTAGGAATTAGAACAAAACCGGCAGGATTGGCATACACTGGGTCTCCATTGACTGAGTTTTGATCAAAGGCTCCAGCGTTTACTGCCTGCCATGCAGCAAACGTGGTAGCATCTGTTGTGTAAAACCCAATGTGCTGAGCACCTGATCCCGTGCTGTTAACCCAATAGGCATTATTGTTACAAATGATGTTCGAGGTGGTGGTACCAAAATAAACGGCATGCTTTACACCTGATCCCCCTCTTCTGACAGTCACTATGTTGTTACGGAAAGAAATGTTACTTGCGGCTGTGGTTTGGAAAATTCCCCTGGTGATACCGCCAGTAGCTGCCGCAAAATCAAGAGAAACTGTGTTATGAAAAAACAAAGTGCCATCGCTGCCTGCGTTGTAAAGACCATAAAGGGTTCCGTTACCATTCATGTTGTAGATGAGGTTGTTGGCGAAGATATTTTCACTGCCCACAGGTGCATCACAACTGCTGACAAACAGTCCATAAAGTGTTGACGTTGAGGTCAGGTTGCCTCCACATGGGTTGTGAATTCGGTTTCTTTCAACCCGGTTACTGTTTCCAGCGGTTTGCAGGGTCACCCCACCAAACGTTGTAAAATTGGTTCGATTGGGCTTATGAATGTTGTTTCCAACGATGGTGTTATTGCTGGCATTGGTTAGTAAAATGCCATAGAAGCCAAAGTCAACGATCTCATTGTTTTCGACCACATTGCCCAGACAACCCGCTGTGGCACTGGAGCCATACATCGTGATACCATAGTAAGGGCCGCCACCAGCTGCTCCCCGAATGACGTTAGTGCGAATGGTGTCAAAACTGCCACTATTGCCAGTAGTCGTCACAGCAGTAATTCCTCCGGAAAGTGCAATACCTGCTGAGCCTGTGGTCAGTGAGGTATTGGCAGAGATGTCGATCACACAGTTTTGAATGGTGTTGAAGTTTGATCCGCCAGTAAGAAGGATACCTGTACCCGTATTAGTTGCAAGGCTCACCACATTCAAGCGGTTGAGCGTAAAGTAACTTGCATTGCTTAATCTCAAAACAGAAATATCTGTGGTGGTGGGCGTGGCTTGTACTACACCTCCATTGCCATTGATTGTAACTGTATTGGTGGAGCTGGTACCGACGATGTTGTTGAAAACCACCTGGCCAGTGTAAGGGCCAGAGGCAGAGTCAAGATTGATAATGACCGGGCCGCATACTCCGGCTGAGCTCATGGCATTGGCAAGGGCAATCATTGAAGGGAAATTTGAGCCTGTTCCGCCTACCGAGTATGTTCCTGCCAAAGAAGTTGTAAGATTGCTTCTGGTGAGGGTGTCATTGGCAGTAAATCCGTCAGGAGAGCCATTGGGCAGTGAGGTGTAAGCGACCAGATTGTATGTGGCAGTTGACAAAAAATTAAAAGAGCCTACGTTGATCAATGTATCAAGCCCTCCTGCAAGATTTCCGGTGAAACTCACTGTTCCAACAGGATTTCCATTGACCTGAATAGTTACGTTAACACTTGTAAGGGGAAGAAGGCCAAAATTCTTTACCCGGGCAGATAGCAAAACAGAACCTGGACAAAACGATAAAGGAGTGATCTGAGTTACACCTGCATCATCATTGGATGGGTTGAACTCATAAGCTCCCGGATCAGGGCTAGCTCCTCTGCTTTGTCCTAAAAAGTCAGTGGGAACCTGGGTTATCTGTGTTCCAATATTGTTTACTGCACCTGAGGTAGGAATTAGAGAAAAAGTTGCAGGATTAGCGAATATCGGATTTCCATTCACAGAGTTTTGATCGTAGGCTCCGGCGTTTACTGCCTGCCATGCTGCAAGTGTGGTAGCATCAGCCGAGTAAAACCCAATATGCTGTGCCCCAGTCCCAGCACTGTTGACCCAATAGGCATTGTTGTTACAAGTAATAGTTGATGTCGTTGTACCAAAATAAACCGCATGCTTTACGCCTGATCCCCCTCTTCTGACAGTCACAATGTTGTTACGGAAAGAGACATTACTAGCAGCTGTGGTTTGGAAAATTCCTCTGGTAATGCCGGCTGTGGCAGCTGCAAAATCAAGTGACACGGTATTGTGGAAGAATTGCGTGCCATCACTGCCTAAAGTATAAATCCCATATAAGGTTCCATTGCCATTCATATTGTAGATCAGGTTGTTAGCGAAAATGTTTTCACTACCCACTGGCGCATCACAACTGCTCACGAATAATCCATAGAGGGTAGAGGTTGAGGTCAGGTTGCCTCCACATGGGTTGTGAATTCGGTTTCTTTCAACCCGGTTATTGTTTCCGGCGGTTTGCAGCGTAACACCTCCAAAAGTGGTAAAGTTGGTTCTGTTGGGTTTGTGAATGTTGTTTCCCAATATGGTGTTGTTGCTGGCATTGGTTAATAGTATGCCATAGAAGCCAAAATCAACGATCTCATTATTTTCAATAACATTACCTAGACAACCTGCTGTAGCACTGGAGCCATACATGGTGATGCCATAGTAAGGTCCTCCACCTGCAGCTCCTCTGATCACGTTGTTTCGGATAGTATCAAAACTGCCGCTGTTGCCGGTTGTTATGGCAGATGAAATTCCACCTGAAAATGCAATACCGGCTGAGCTCGTAACTAGTGAAGTATTGGCAGAGATGTCGATTACGCAGTTTTGAATGGTGTTGAAATTTGAACCACCTGTTAACAAGATGCCTGTACCGGTAGTTGTAGCCAGACTGACTACATTCAAGCGGTTCAAAGTCACGTAACTAGAGTTGGCCAATCGTATGACGGGGATATCAGTAGTGGTTGGTGTAGCTTGAACAACTGCACCATTGCCATTTATGGTTATTGTATTTGTTGAACTGGTCCCGACGATATTGTTGAAAACAACTTGCCCTGTATAGGGTCCAGAGGCTGAGTCAAGACTGGCAACTATAGGTCCGCATACACCAAAAGTTGTCAAAGCACTTGCAAAAGCCTGAAGACTAGGGAAGTCCGCACCGCTACCACCGATGGTCACATTTCCGGAAAGTGATGATCGGATTGTTCTGGAAGATGTGTCATTGTTATTTACTGTATCCAGTTGACCATTCGGAGCACTTGTCCAGGCTACTATGTTGTAGTTGACGTTCGGTAAAAAGTTAAACTGACCAATGTTAAGAACGGTGTCATTGGGCCCGCTTCCACCGATCGTGTCCAAAACGCCTAAAAAGCTGAAGGGCGCTTGCGGAGTACCATTTACCGTCCAATTGACTAAAGCTGAATTTAAAGGAGCCGTACCAAAATTCTTGATTCTTACAGCAACATTTGTCAAACCACCACAAAAGGTATTGGGTTGGGTGATGGCTGTAAGTGCTGCATCATTGGCAGCACGTGAAAGTGGAATATACTTTACACCACCGTTGAACAGGCGTGGATGGTTGGTAGGATTTGGTGCTGGTCCTCCGTAGCCAACATTGAGGCCTGTGTTGATATGCACAAAGTTATCCTCAAAAAACCACTGTAATCCAGGTGTAATTACCCCGGTACCTGTATTTGAATAAGGAACGCTAGAGGTGCTGTTGATAAAGAAACCATAAGTTGAACCCGCTGGAATTATCAGGTTCAGAGGAATGGGAATTTGTGAAAGGATGACATTTGAGGTTGAAGGGCTAAGGCCTGCATAAGTCGCCGTTCCTAAAGATATCCATCCATTTGCCTGGCTCACATTAGGTGTCCCGTTAATGGAGTCGGTTTTGTACCAAATCTCAATTGTTTGACTGGTCGTTGTCATGGAGCCCCATATTTCCTGCAAAATGATGCCTGATTTGGAACGAAGGTTGAACGAAATACCATTAGCACCATTCCCTCCATTGAGTGGTGGTGAGGTAACCAATGTAGGTTGGGCTAGAGAGGCTGACACTGCCGAATAAAACAAAAAGGCAGAAAGAAAAAGGTGTCGTAGATGTGCTGGCATAGTTAGTGGTTCTTATGATGTTGGACAAAAGATGTACAATATCAAGATAAATCTGAGGGAAACAAAATATAATTTTGTTGTAGACTGTAAGGTCAGTAAATATTGAGTAGTAATTAGCTGGTCACAAAATTTTCGATGGCTATTTTCTTTTTACTGGTAAAAAATCCTTTAGATCGATTGAACAACAGCTAAGTCAGTAAATAGGATAAATAATTGATATTAAGTACTTTGAATAATTCTTAATCGATCACGACTTCATGCCTCTGAAGTAATTAGCTTTTTTTAGCCCGCACACCTAAGGTCTTCCAGATCAAGCATGAGGTCTACCCAATACCATTTTGTGGAGAGTCCTTCAAGTTGAAACTTGTAAACTGGGTTTTAAAAACGAATTTGAACGATAGTTGGCATTAAATTAGAGCTAAAATTAGCTTAAAGGAGAATTGTCTAGTGCCTTGACTTAGATTGTATGAGTAAATATTTCTATTTGGTCTTGGTAGTGCATGGGTTGTTCTTCAATGAAGTATACTCCCAGCCCTTCTCAATATCTTTTAAGCCATTAGTTGGTTATCATCAGCAATATTTTACTAAGCATAACTACAAGGGAGATCAGCAAGGAATAAAATTTGAGAATATAGGAACAAGGGCGGGATTTATAGCATTGCTTTTTGCTTTTGACAGACCAAACTCTAAGATAAGTTATGAAACTGGATTTGTATTTGATCATTGCAGTGAATATGCATCCGTTTTTGAAGAGATTAATTTCACTAATTCATCAAATTTTTCTGGTATTGGTTTAAGCAGGAATTCTCCACAATCAGTGCTAAGGTTTGCAATTTTTGCAAAAAGGATGTTTAAAAGCAGAAGTTATTACAATATCTCGAAAAATAAATACTTACTTAATGGAAAACCTTATTTGATAGGAGGTCTATCCCTTGATTATATTGGAGAAATAGGCATTCCTTTAGACTCAGGTTCTAGAACCTTAAAACATTCATTCGAATTTAATGATAAAAGGTTAAGCATATCATCAAACCCAGGTATCGTAAATCACTACTCAGTCTCCTTACATTTTGGTGCTGGCTTTCAATTTACTCACAAAACCAAGCAACGTTTTGATGTACGCATGGTCTATTGCCTAGGCTTGAGCAATATGATCAGGAATGAGATCAATTACACCACAGCGAACGGAAACAGTGGCACTTTTTATACCTTCAGTCGGGGTAGTAACTTGAACCTTTCTATCAGCTACCCATTTGCGCTCTACCGGCATAAAAAACCAAAAGATGGAATACAACAAAATTCCACTGATCCTCGTTTTTTTAAACAGTAGTCAGCAGCTTGTTGCACAACGAAATTATTTTCTTGGCTATTCCTATGTGTTTGGGCATTCTCATACCCCAAGAATAGAGGGCAATACCCCGGCAGAACTGGCTGCCGCTTGGGAAGATGGCCGGGCAGTCAAGAGTATATCCCTTTCTTTCGGTTTTTCTTCAAAACGTAACTCTAACCGCCGATACATTTTTTCGTCCTTCCGGCGACATCTGGACCGCAATGTGTCTGTTACTATCAAGGGGTTTAATACGCCTGGTCTATTGCCTACGTCTGAGCAATATGATCAGAAATGAGGTCAATTACACCACTGTAAATGGAGACAGCGGCTATTTTTATACCTTCAGCCGAGGCATTAATATAAACCTCTCCATCAGTTATCCTTTCGCCCTCTACAGAAATAAAAAAGTAAAAAATGAAGATTAAATCTCTTGTGCTGGTCTTTATTGTCTTTGTGGCTTTGTCAGCTCATGCACAGAGAAACTATTTTATAGGTGCTTCTTATGTTTTTGGGCATTCCCATACACCCTTTGTTGAATCTAGTATCGAAACCCGGCTGGATCGGGAGCGCAGTGATGGAAGGACACAAAAAAGTTTTGCATGGTCTTTTGGCTTCACACAAAAGGGCAAGCTCAACCGCAGGTTTATTTTCTCAACTTTTTTTCGCCACATGGGTAGAAGGGTTTCGATTCAAGTCCCCGGTTTTTATGAATTGAATAACAACTGGGTGGGGCCTATTTCAGCAAGAAATTACACCTTTGCCGTTTCTGAACGCAAGTTTTTAAGTAAGAATAACAAGCTTAGCCTTGAAATAAGCCCTGGTATATCCCTGATACCTAGTCTTTTTTCTTCCCGCAGAGAGCAATCAATAGGACAAAGTACAGTTACTCTCGTAACACTTGAGGATAATGAGGTGGTCACATTTGATTACACCAAAACTTTCAATCTTCATCCTCCCCGAATTGACCTTTTTTTGAACATGAGTACTTTGCTGGTGTACAACTTTCACGGGGTACATCATGTCACTTTAGGCTTCGAAGGTTTTGTGGGTTTGTTTGATCAGGGCAGTACCACTATCCAGCTTTCTCATCCTGACCATGGCTTGCATAAAGTGAAAGTAAGATACTATGGCCTTGGTCTTAATTTTCAGATCGGGTACAGGATGCAGATTTTCAGAACGAAAAACTGGGAGATTGGGGAGTAAATAAACCACTTTCATGTACTAAGTGAATTGGTGAGCCCAAAGGCATACTTGGCTTTTATTCCTGTTAACATCGTCTAATGAAAGCCCTTTAGGGCTGTGATATTGGTAATGCGCTACCAATTCCGACATGCCTGCTTTCCCGGTAGGGACAGAACCTTAAGATAACGTAGTCTAGCCAAACCAGGAGTCAGATTTCAAGAAATAAAGATCGTTAACTATTCTGTCCCTACGGGACAAAACTGAAACAATAACTTCAATTACTAAACGATATATTGTGCCTAAAGGCACATCTACTCAGCAGGCTTATTTGATATAGTCTAGGAAAGCCCTTTAGGGCTGTGATATTGGTAAAACGCTATCTTCTCCAAATTGCCTGCTGTCCCGCTAGGGACAGAACCTTAAGAGAACGTAGTCTAGCCAAACCAGGAGTCAGATTTCAAGAAATAAAGATCATTAGCTATTCTGTCCCTACAGGACATAACCTCCATTAAACTGATTAATTC
>JAIYAX010000009.1 GCA_027488815.1 Cytophagaceae bacterium
AGTACGATTACTTTGTTTTCTTCTTCCTCTAAAAGTCGAAGTCCGGCACGAATAACTTCGCTAACACTTTTATAGCGACCTGCTGAAACTTGACTACTTACAAACTGGTCAAAATAGTCTCCAAGTGATATTGATGTATTTTTCATTTTGTCTGGATTTCTCTCAAACTTACCAATTTTTGGTAAATATACAGACGCTCAGTTTCTACCTTTCAACTAAGGTTGTTGTTTAGCAGTGTGTTTCGGCAAACTTGCCGCTAACCTTTAGACTAGCCCAATCATGGAATAAAGCGATGCTCTCATACACCCTCGTTGCAAACGAGGGCGATTGGACCTTATGTCCACCGAGTAGTTGAAATGCTTTCCTGTCAACGGTTTTGGTGACTGCATAGCAACTGATTTTTGTTTGTCGATGGGTTGTGCGGTTGCGTATTTTTTATTTTCAGAAGGGGAGGAGATTTTTTTTAATTCAATTTTGTCAGGGTGGGAAAGGTGGAAGCTCTTTTGTAAGCTTTGGTTTGTGCTTGGGCTTGTGTGGCTTGCAAATGTGCTTACACCTGTGCGGAAGAAGTTGAATTCTATGATCATGTTAGGTCATTAAAGTACTGTTCAATTATAAACCTAGCCAATCCAGCATACTCTCTATTTGATTCTTTAAATTGATGTAGAATATTTAATTCTCTTCGCATAATTCCTTCAAACCAAGTGACCTTTTCGTTGGAATCTTCAATATGGTTATTAAAGTTTATCATGGCCTCTTCAACTCTTCTAATCTGAGCCTTGATTTGAATTACTTTTTCTTCTCTCGACTGAACCAAGCCAATTCGCTGTAAAGCATAAACTCTAATAGAAGTTGTGGCTTTAGTTTCTTCGAAATTATTTAACCCAATTGAAGGTCTGATTATACCGTTCTCATCATATTCAAAATATTTTTCAATTTCAGTGTCTGTACATGGTTTTAGTAATAATCTCTCTGTTTCCTCAAGTTCAAATGCTATTTTATAATTATTTGGGTTCGTGGAAAATAAATTTCCATGAGAATAATTGAGACGATAAGTTTCAGTCAATAAAGGGAATTGATTTAATTTACCTTGTACAACTTCACTTATTGTTTTATTTTCCATTACCTCATGAGTATTGGTTTGATTGCAAAAAGGACAAGCAAATAATAAATTATTCCAATCTGATGCTAGCCAATAATATCCTGGCTTTGTTATTGGATTATTTTCACCATATCCACCTTTTGGTCTAAAGTGCTCAATATCTCCATTGTAAATACTTGTAATTTTACTTTCACAATAAGCACATTTACCATGGGACATTTTTTTAAGTTGTTTCCTAACCTCTTTGTTTGCATACACATTAAATGATTCTTTAATTCTCACACCGCTTGCTCCCATTCTTTTATATTGTAACTGGTGATTTGCAACAATAGAAAAGAAAGAAATTGCATCTTTCGATTCCCATTCACCTTCACTTTCTGGGGCAAGCCCAGTTTTAAGAATATCTGGACATTCTATTCTATCAACTTTGATCATTCGGTTCAATATTTAGACTTAACCAAATTTCCTTAACTCTATCAACCACTTCCTTTTTAAGTGATTCTCTATTCGGGATTTCCTTAGAAAACATCACTTTTTGAGCAAGCAAATTGTCAATTACTGTGTACATTAGTTCTTCTCTTAAGGATGAACCTAAATGTTTTTTGTTTCTCAATTCATCCTTCAAAGTATTTAACTCTTTTAGTTCTGTTGCAGTTATATTTTTCTGCATGCTCAATAGTTGATAGTATCTGTTAAATTTTGCTTCAAGCTCAGGGTCTAATAGGCTGCTTAATCCAAAATATTCAGAAGACAATAATTGGTCAACTCTTAAAGAGGATGGGTCTGGTAATTCACAAATTGCTTCTACTTCGTTCTCAACATTTCTCAAAAGAACAACTTCACCTAAATGTGACCCTCTTAAACATAATGGATGATGTGTTGATACAATAAATGTTACTCTTGGAAACACCTCCCGTAATTGATTTACAATTCTCATCTGCCATCTTGGGTGAAGTTGATTTCCAAGTTCATCAATTATTACTATTCCTGAAATCTTATTCATATCGGCATGGCCACTTGATAGCTTCATCATAATATCAAGTGCCAAGGTTATGGTACTTTTATAACCGTCACTAAAATTTGTAAATGGGATTTCTGGTGTATTTTCAAAGACAATTTCATTACGTAATATGGTTAATGTGTTGTCTTTTAAATCGTGTGGAAGTAATTTTTTGATAGAATAAGCAATTGAATCAAATAGCTTTTTATTGGTTTTAAAAATATTTTTGAGCCATCGAGTGGAATCATTTAATGATTTAATAGGGTTTAGTAAATTTTCATAGCTCACTGGATTAAGGTTTTGTTTGCTTTCTAACCCCTCTTCAGATGAAAGGCGAAGTGAACCATAGCCAAGTAAAAATGAATTGAATCTGCCGTTTTGAATTATTGATTTGTCCTTTCTTTTTAGAACTGTGATTATCAAGTTGTCATTGTTTCTTTCTTTGATAAGAATTTCAGCCTTTTGCTTATTTTTTTGAATAAGACCGGAAATGATTTGATCACCAGTTTCTATATTTGATTTGATACCTATTGCTAATGCTTGTAAAATTGAACTTTTACCAACACCATTTTCACCAAGTAAAAATAGCCATGCTCTATTTTCATCGACATCAATAGGAAAGTCAATCTTTAAATCAGTAATACTCTTAAAGTTTTTAACGTGAATATATTCAAGAGGAAAATAGTCCGATTTTGTTATTTCAATTTTACTCCTTTTAACTTTTCTTTGTTTTAACTTATCATCAACGAATTCTTCATATGAGACATTGTCATTTTTAATATATTTTCTAAAAAATGGGCTTGAATCGAGTTCTTCTATGAGCGCTTCATGTTTGGCAAACAAAAATTCAATGTGTGGCTCTCTATCAAATATTTGATTTATATAATCAAATTCTTTTGTGGTATTTTTTGATGCTCGATCAATAATAGTCTTAATCTCAGAAATGGCCTTGATTCTGTTACTAACTAATGAAGTTCTGTTTAGTTTGAGAAGTTCTATCGTTTGAAAACCTTCGTCTGTCTCCGAATGAATTTCTCCTTTGGAAAATGTGAAATAATTTCTAGGTTCATCTTCACAAGGATTTAATAACAATTTTCTCTCCCTTTCTATATCGTCTGCTTTAGTTTTAGCACGTTTTCCTTTGATTGGAAAATAGTTCGCTTTATACTGATTGCATTCTTTACAAGAATAAACAAGGTTTTTCCACTCATAAACAAGCCACCAATACAAATCTGGAAAATAATCTGTTTTGTCTCTTACTCCATCGTGTGGCCTAAATCTGTCTATAACACCATCCTGCGGTAATTCAATCTTAGTTTCACAATATCCACATTTGCCATGAAATGTTTTATGCAGAATTGGTTTTAAAGGGACGTCAATATCCGAATTAAATGGAAAATCATATCTTTTTTGACTTCTATTTTTTGTGCTATAGAATTCATTCAGTTTTTCCACTGCCAAATCTAATGACTCAGAGTTCAAGTATTCTGGTATTTTCCCTTGGTCAATTTTGATCATCTTCCCATTAATTTTTTAGCAAATTTTTCAAGAATATTTGTGCTTGGGTGATTAGTAAGTGATATAAGTTTATTGGCAAGTGCAACAGGAATAAGTGCGTTCTCATATATATCGCATTTCAGTTTGTCAATATTCAACAATATCTCCTGAACATTTTTTAAGTCTGTCAATTCTGGAACTGCATAGTATTTATTATGGTCTGTAACTGGAATTGTCAGAACATATAATCTGTCATCATGTGATTTAT
This sequence comes from Cytophagaceae bacterium, assembly GCA_027488815.1. GTDB lineage: Bacteria > Bacteroidota > Bacteroidia > Cytophagales > JAIYAX01 > JAIYAX01. The sequence continues at coordinate 3,868 of JAIYAX010000009.1, forward strand.
AAATGAATTTTCCACTGTAATATGATGTGCTTGCATATTGGCTATTAGATTTTCCCGGAATTATATAACTGTAGATGTGATTATTATTCAAAAGGAGTACTTGACCAGAAATAAGCTTATCCTTAATTTGTTTTGCATGATCTACAAATGGGCCAGAATTTTCAACGCCTACAATGTTTATTCTATTTGATTTATTTAAAAAGTTAACGAGTGTCTGCATAGGTTTGTGCATTCTAGCAGTCTCACCATTGAAGCTCAATGGACCATCTTTCACAAAAAGAAATCTATCAACCAACTTGTCTTCTATTTCAATTAGACTTTTAATGGTATGAATCATTAAAAAACTTTCAATCAAGCTACTGGTATAGCTAATGATTCCTTCAGCCCCTGTATCATTATCGGCTTTTTCAAATAGCCTGAAAACATCAGTTATGAATATTTCTTGTTTACATTTAGAATGTGTACATTCCCAAGAATAAGCGGGGATATTTATTTTCGCTTTCTCTAGCTTTATGTCATTAGTTCCACAATGAGGGCAATGTGATAAATTATAATCTAGAATTGAGGAATGTACGTCATACCCTTCAAACAAAAACCAATACAATGTTTCTAACATTGATGTTGATCCAGAATGTTTTTTTTCAAAAAATAATTGAATCGCCTTCCTTACAGAGGTTTTTAGATCATCCCCCTTCTTTAATGATACATTTTTTGTCGGAAGGATAAGCTTTTCTCTTTTTATGTCCTTTAGTTTTCTGATGTCGGTTGGCGAAACAAACGGTTTTTGTTTCATGTCCTCCAAATCAGAACTTTTAATTAGTAGTGAGCCAAATTGAAAAAATGTAATCAGTGAAGAAGGAAAGCTTTTTTTGACGGGAATCGTAGTTTCTTCTCCATCAACCGCAATTATATAATCAATTGTATTTTCCAGAGGATAAACAATATTATGGAGCAATTTAGGATTAAGTTCTACATCTTCTGCTTCAACTGGAATAGTGCAATTCGATAAATATTCCTTTACCTCTTCATCATTAATAATGTGAGTATGAGAAATACGACTTCCTCTTTCAAAACTTCCTCCATTGTTAATATCTGTCATGATTAATTATTTAAAGAGTTCAATTTGTACAGGAACTACAAATGGATTGGAATACGTTTTCATTCTCACAAAACCCTTATCATTCTTAGCACTAAATCTGATTAAAGCGTCAGCGAAATCACTGAAATCATAAAATTTTCGTAATTCTTTAACTTCATCTTCGTTGTTTAAATGTGCAATAAACCAATTTTGTGTATTCTTTAGAATGTTTGAACTAATTGAACTTACTTCTTGTGTTGCATATGTCATACCTAAATATAGTTTAGCTCCTTCCTTAGCAATTCTATTATAAATTTGACTTAAATCCTTGTCATCCTTTTTTGGAAAAAGATTATGAGCTTCTTCAAAATAGAATTGAATAAAATTATTTGGTTTAGCGTCAATAAAATTTTTCATTGAACTATTAAATATAGCTCGACAAATTTTTTCTGAATATAGATTTTGAATTTCGGGGTCTCCTTGTGATAAATCGACAATAATAATTTTCCCTAATCTAAGTTTTGAGTTTATTTCATCTTCAAACAACACATTCGAAGTTGGTGAATGATATTTAATTAAGGGTTTAAGCTTGATATAGCTATTAATAGGACCTTTTTCCTCTGGTTGTCTATATTGTGATATAAACCTTAATAGTGCTTTCAAGTCATTGTCAGCCCATTCATGTCCGTTTTTTGATTCATACTCTTTTAAATATTTCCATGTTCTATAGTTTTTCCAAACTTGAGTGAACCAAAGGATAGCTTGATCGTACTTAATTCCAGCTTTAGGTGTTATAGATTTCCCTTCTATAATTTGGTCATCAATTCCTTCTGCTTTACCTTGAAATTTAATGTTATCAATACCCCAAATTGGGAAGCCTGCTAGTTTTAGGCAGCAACGATATGCCGCAACTTTTCGATAGTAATTTGTTTGTTCAGAAATATCTTCGGGTTTCTCAAGGTTTATGCCTAAAAAATCCTCTACATAATCTGATTGTTTACCAAATTGCTTGAAATAACCTCTAATAAGTTCTAAACCTGGAATGAGCTCTTTATAGAAATTTATTTTCATTACTTCAAATCCTTCTTTTTCTAGGACGCTATATCTAGTTACTTTCTCTGTATACTTTTCAAATATCGCTGTTCCGTCCTGCAAATTTTTGTTAGCATATTCACCATTGATGTCAAATATAATTTGTCCAACCTCTTTTTTGGGTACTTCATTTAAATGAAATGGTTTGGTATTTTCTTCAAAACTTTCATTTGTTGGTTTAGTTTGTTGAGTTGATTTTTGGGATAATTCCTCCGTTGCTTGAATAAGTTTTTTAACAGTATTAGATTTTCCCGTTCTGGTCATTCCAAAAAGAGCTGTTCGCTTTCCTAGAATATCTTGTGTGTGCATATAAACAGTTTCATCTCCCTTAGTTTGTTTAGAAGAAAACTTTTGACGACTGGAACTATATCTTACTGTTCCAATTGGGAAGTTAGAGTCTGGTTTTAATGGACCATCCGTATCTCTTAAATTTACGATATACCGAAGATAATTGCCAGTCGGTTTATAAACTTTATAGAGATGAGGCGAATAGAAATTTTCTAAATCTGCCCCGAATTCAATCGCACCATCAGGTTTCTTATAAAATGTCCCCAATACCGAACATTCTAAGCCAGAACAACTAAATTCAAATCTTGTAAATTGGTCTATCTGTCTGTGCTTTCCAGCAGTTTTTAATTCTTCTTTAAAATATTCAATTCTTGAACTAATCACGCTACTATCACTTGGTATTGCACATGGATTTAATGCTCTAAGCAAAAGTACTTCATGAACTGCTTCGTCCCCGAAATCGTTCTCATAAAAAGCTAATAGAAAACATCCTTGAGCTATACCGCCTACGTTGTATTTCCAATCATCACATGTTAGAATACTTGTCTTATCGTAATCAATTTTAAAAGGATTGCCAACAAATGATTTGGAATCCTTAATTATTTCAAAAATGTCGGTATTTGCAATGTTTTCGAGTTCTTTGCGTAGATCTTCCATATTATTTTTTGATGAGTGGTGATTTAAGTTCAGGATTGCTAAATCTAATTATCGCCTGTTTTATATAATCTTCTTTTATTTCAAAGGACATCCATTTTCTCTTCAATGCCTCTGCACAGTAGCCTGTTGTATTGCTCCCAGAAAAAGGGTCTAGAACTAAATCATTTTCATTGGTCAAAAATTTGATGAAAAAATTAACTAATCCACCTGACATTCTAGCTGGGTGAGGAATCACTTTTTTTTCTCTGCACTTAGTTAAGAAAAAATCATTCGAGTTGGTATTTGAAAAACTGAGTACGCTGTGAGGTAGCCTAACATCCCTGCTCTCGTCTAATTGTTCCATCTCAAAAAAATTATGAGCAATACTCCCACCATGATCTTTCAAGAAGCCTTTTTCACTTATGTTGTGTTCGGAAGGTCTTTTCCCTGAATTGTATTTTTGTTTTTTAAGTAATTGTTTCATGCTTTTGCTGTAAGGTCTGAGCACATTACTATTATCAGCTTTGGGGAAATCATTTTTAGCAATCCACCAAACATGGGTGTAACTATCAACTGTTCGAAGACGATTAACAGTTACCCACTGTGCAGGAGATGGCAATTTAGAAGGGTTATAACAAATGAATTCCTGAATTAGTCTAAGATTTGCTTTTGGATGTTTAACCAATCCAAATAAACATTCAAGATGAAGTAAAGATTGAACAGGTCTTTCAGGTTCCCACGAGTTGCCTATTTCGATAATCAAAGAGCCATCATCAGTGAGTAGGTCTGAAAATATAGGGGCCAATTCTGTAAACCATTTTTGATATTCTTCTCCTTTTTCATTTCCATATTTCTTTTTACTATTCAAAGGAAAGGGCGGAGAAGTGATTATTAAATTCACTTTCCCCTTTAATGATTTGTGTAGCTCACCACTCAATAAGTCTATTGAATCACCTACAATTAATTTCCCCTTTTTAGAATTATATAATTTCATCTTCGATTGCGAGTGTTGTGATTAATTTCTTCAAATTTATATTTGTCAAAATACGTAAAAAAAATGCTTGTTCTTGGCACAAATGTAATTCGGTGCGTTAGGAGATTTGGCTCTTTTGCTTTTGCCGAAGGGCTGGCTTTGAGTGTCGGGGCAAAAGCAAATGTGCCAAATGTGCGGCTGGCTAAAATTGAATTAAAAAAAATGTGCGGTGGGGAAAATAAAAAATACAGAAGGGTCGGCAATGAGTGTCGGCTCAGTTGCTGTCCAGTTGAAATATGGTCTGTATGTTGGTCACCTGTCAAAATTAGCGTTTCGTTTTATGTTTATAGTTGTCCGTTTGGTCGTTGTTGTGTCGTCTGTTAGGCTTGCTTGTAACTACTCCGTTGGCGAAGCATTTCGCCTATTTCCCATATCGCTGAAGTCCATCTGATCCAAAGGGCTCTTGATCTGCTCACCGCCCTTGCAGGTAATCCCGCCATGGCGAGCCAAGTGATGCGTGTTAATCTCCTTCGTTTTGACCGAAGCTTGACCTTGTAAGTAAGGTATGTCTGTGCCTCGCTCAAGAATTTGACTGGCAAAACGATGACGCAAGGTGTGCACCCTCGCAAAAGGCTTGGCCCTGGCCTTTTCCAACGCTCTGCGAAGGATAACCTGTACACTTTTAGTCGTACAGGGTTCCTTTAAAGGCTCCTCAAATAGCCTATCGTCGGGTTTAGGCTTGGAGATAGCGTTGCAAAGCATAGGTTTCAATGGTTTGGCTAATATAGTGTATCTGTCTTTTTTCCCTTGCCTGTTTAGATAAATATTTTCCCTTTGTTTATGAGCAAGTCTTCTACCCAAAGTTCGAGTAGCTCTGCTTTCTGCTACCGAAGAGAGCAGCGGCAAACGTAACCCTTCGATCCCCTGCACGACATACCCTTCCCCAAGAAACACAAAAAGCCGAACGATTTCGTCCGGCTTATTGGTTTTTTGCCTCTCCAGGGTAGGAGCTGAAAAAGCTGCCCGATTAGTTTTGCTGATACACCCCTGCAAACAAACCGGCAAAGTTTTCCAGTTTAGTGGGGCTAAGTTTAAGATCAGAGTGCTTTACAAAGTCAGACTGCATGGCTCCACTTTGTATGGCCTGTCCCATCTCCACGTAGTTTTTTGCTACCTCCTGGCTGAGACCCATACCCACCATGGCCCCGAAGGCATCTTCATCCTTGAATGCTACCCAAGGCAGTTGTGGCTTTTCTACTGCTGAACCCAGCACTTGTGCCACTTCAGAGGCTTTACGTACATCACTTACAACATAGTGTACCGATTTGCCTGTAAAATTTGACTTGTTAAGTGCCTCAAATGCCTCCTGAGCAATATCACCGGTGTCTACGAGTGCCATTTTAACATCAGCGCTGTAATTGGATCCTAAGATGTTCATGTTTTTCACCATGCCGACGTTGCCCAGGTAGTTGAGGTAGAAAAACCCCGGGCGCAGATGAAGTACATCTACCCCCTCCAGTTGATCCAATGCCTGCTCAACACGGTACAATCCACTTACGGGTCCGCAACCTTCAGGCATGTGGGCACCGATGCTGCTGAGGTTAACGACTTTTTTCACTCCACTGCTTTTGATCGCCTTTGCATACAGAGCACCTATGCTTCCGATATAGCCTTTCCAGTCGGTAGCACCAAAATGGGGAGGAACCATGGTATAGACAGCATCGGCACCTTGAAATGTCTGATGTAAAAACGCTTCATCTTCTACAGAACCTATGGCAGGAATGGCTCCCAATGCTTTGATGGTCTCGGCCTTATCAGCCTTGCTGCTGATCACGGTCACCTGATGACCTGCTTTAACTAATTTCTCGGTAAGTGGCTTGGAGATGTTCCCCAATGAGCCTGTGATGACATATTTCATTTTTTTCTTGTTTTGTTTTTAACTGTTGCAAAGCTATGTTTGTACTTACTTTTTAACTAGTACTTACCCTAAAGTGTGTATAAATGACGGCTATCAAAAACGGCACAACCAATCAAATCAATAAGGAACGCATCTTCTTCTCCTGCCCGGTAACCTTTACATTGGAACGTATCGGTGGTCGATGGAAGCCACTCATCATCTACAACTTGCTCGCCGGCCCTTTGAGATATGCAGCCTTGCGCCGCAGCCTGCCCGGTATTACGGAGAAAATGTTGATCCAGCAGCTTAAGCAGTTAGAGCAAGACGGCTTAATCATCAGAAAAGTGGAGCCTGTTGTGCCTCCACATGTCGAGTATAGCCTCACGGAAGCAGGGCATGAGATGAAAGAAGTCTTGCAGGCGATGTCGGGCTGGGCATTCAGGCACGGCACTCACCTCGTGGCATCGGAGATGAACGCTACCAGTTCAATACCTGTTTAAGTTTATCGTACCCGCTACGGCTTACCGGAAGTCTTATCCCATTTTTTAAAATCGCCACATAGCTGTCTTTTTCCATTGCCTCCAGCTTATTGAGGGAACTGATCTTGATCATAAAGGATCTGTGAATTCGTACAAATTGCCTCGGATCAAGAACTTCCTCAAAATAATTCATGGTTTGTTTCTTCAGAAGAAATTCACCCGGAAGATGTAGCCTTACATAATCATCATAGGCCTCGATATACACCAATTCATGTGTCGAAATCATCCGGATGGAAGTGCCATTTTTCACGACAATTCTTCGGCCTTCTTCCTCATGCTTTCCACTTTGACGGTTCAGCTGGTCAAGGGCTTTTTGTTGCTCCTGCTTTTGCTCAATACCCGCCTGCTGTAACTTAGCAAATGCTTTTTCAAGTCTTTCCAGAGCGACAGGTTTCAGCAGGTAGTCAATGGCTCCGGCTTCAAATGCCTTAATCGCATATTGGTCATAGGCAGTGATAAAAATGACTGCCGGGGGATTTTCCATTACTTCAAGCAACTCAAATCCATTTAGTTTGGGCATATGTATATCCAACAGGATCACATCGGGTCTTTGGATCTTCAGGCTTTTTAAGGCTTCAAATCCATCGCTACAGCTATCCAGAACCTGAACTTCTTTCATACTTGCCAGATGCTCCTCCAGCAGGCTGCGGGCGAGGGGCTCATCATCTACGATCAGGACTTTGATGCTCATGCGGCGGGTAGGGTTATACTTACGATAAAAAGGCCATTCTCTTGCTTGATTTGAACCAAGTCGCTCCTCCGGTACTGCAATTGTAACCTGCGGGCCACGGAATGAAGTCCAAAACCTTTTCTTTGGCCCGGATTCGAGGTTTTTTCATGAGCCGGGTTGGACAAGACAATATTCAGTCCCGAAGCTAGTCGCTGAATTCGGATTGTTAAGGTCATCGGCTTGCTTTCATTCCCCAGGCCATGCTTGATGGCATTTTCAAGCAGAGGTTGAAGCAACAAAGAGGGCATTGGCCAGCCCGAAAGACCTTCCTCTTGTTCAAAAACAACATTAAGCCGATCCCCAAAGCGCACCTGCTCTATCGAAAGATACGAGCGAAGTAGTTGCAACTCCTCTTCCAATGTGCTTTGACTGCCGGATACACGGTCAACCGTACCTCTCAAAAAATCAGCAAGCTGCATGGTCATCGCCCTTGCTTCTGCGGGTTTTTGACCGATCAATGCATAGATGGAGTTGAGACTATTGAACAGGAAATGAGGCTGCAACTGCTGCCGCAAATGGAAAAGTTCGGCATCTACAGCCATTCTTTCTGTCTCTTTTTGTTTTTCAGCCTGCTGTTTTTGCTCGGTGAGCAGGCTACCAAACCAGCCGGAAAGAACCATGATCACAATGATCAACCAGGCAAATACAGCTCTCAAACTTAAATTTCCGGTAAGCCAGGCCAGATCATTCTCATTCACCCTCAGAAATATCCTGGGAGCAATCCGCTCATGAGCCAAACTGATCAAAACGGCTACAATCAGGGTATAGACCATAAGAAAAGCTCCATTGCGCAAGCCCGGGCTGTAGTAGCGCAGCAATTGAAGCATCATCAGACCTGCTAACAACAGCATCAGCTGAAATAAGAAGGCATCCTGAAGGGCACTTTGCCAATCAATGCCACTGAATACCAAAACCAATTCATGCAAAAGCACACAAGAAGCAAAGGCCGGGATCATCCAACGGGGTGTAGCCATTTGGGAGTTTGAAGGTCAATGATAAAAAAAACACGGCATTGGGCCGTGCTTTTTATCGGGTATCAGGTTTCTTTAGATGTATTTGATGTCAAGACCTCCGAAAAGTACATTTCCTCTTATAAGGAGCACCTTTTCACCAGCCTGCCCTGTGGGAATGCTACGTTTATCCTCAACTCCACCAAAGACCGAAAGCACCTCTGATTTGACTTGCCAATGGGAAGGTACTTTGAGGGTAACTCCACCAAAGAGCACAGTGACATCCATGACTGCGGTATCTTCAATTTCAGTATGATCAAAATGGATGTCAGAGCCACCAAACACGGTGACCACCTCAGCCCCTTTGAAGTTTTTACTAAGCACATTACGCTTGACACCACCAAATATGGTACTTACCCTGATGTATTGGTCTCCGACCAAGTCAGCCTCGCTGAGGTTTAACTTTTTGAAGTTTGCTCCGGGTTTGAAAAGCCCCCCAAAAATAAACCATAACCCGACTGCAATAATGAGGATAGGCCAAAAGAACATTCTGATTTCATACTCTCTAAACAAATCTTCAATTAAAAAGAAACCACCAATGAGGATCAAAATGAAAGAGGCAGGGTTTGAGAACTTGGAATTGATACCCAGTACAAGGCCAATGACGATGAGGATGAACTCCCATTGAAAAAGCCAGCGGGGGACGATAAGCAAATCAGCTTTATTGAGCAACAGGAGTAATCCTGCAAGTACGATAATTGATCCGGCGATGACACGACCGCTTTTGATCGGGGAGCTTGAGTTTGACATGTTGTTTAATTGTTTTTACGCTACAACATTAGCAGATCCCTCATAGGCTGCCCAGCACTATTAGGCCAGTGATCCCTCATGGTCGGTAAACAAAGTGAATGGGTCGGTGAAACTTATTTGAGTTTTCGACTGATGCTTGAGGCCTCCTTGTTTTTCCCTGTCTTGAGGTAATGGCTGTGCAGCCATCGGTAGTTTTGCTGCATCAGAGAGTGCTTTTTGCCTAAGGTCTTTTCGGCCTCCATCACGTTGAGGTGGATGTCGAGTGCATTCTGTTCATCTCCCTCCAGTTCATACAAATCAGCCAGCCGCAAAAGAGCCTCAACCCTAATCACACTTGCAGGCCCAAGGTGTTCTTCAGCCATTTCTGAAACTTTTCGATAACCCCTTTTTGCTGCTTCTTTCTCGTTCTGCTCGACATGTGCCTGCAAAGCAATGAGCAGGCATTCCAGATAGGAGGGGATCATATTTTCTCCTAAAAACAATTCCGAAGCCTCATAGGCTTTGGTTTCAGCTGTTTTCCATTCCCTTTTTTTCAAGCCTTCAAGGGCTTCTTCTTTAATCTGAGCGGCCTGCGTTTGCAGACTTTGACCTAGTACAAAGTTTCCTTCCAGGCCGAACGCCGAAAAAAGGACCAGCAACAGATAAAAAACGAAGCCGGGACACCCCGGCTTCAGTCTATTTTTTAGGTTTTTTAGCAGGGCTAGCATCGTCTTTTGCAGGCCTCATTTCAGGTTTTTCGCTTGGTTGTACCTTCTCAACGGGTGCAGCTTCAGGCTCCATGGGGCTAGTGCCGCTAGCAGGTATTCCACTGATGATATTGCCATCCTTGTCCATTTCCACGATGGGGTAGCCAAGCTTAAGTAAACCGGGAAGTATGCTTTTCTTGTCACCTACAACCAACAGATAGGCCTTTTCGGATTGCAGTTGCTTTTTAGCCAGGGTGTTGATCTCTGCCTGAGAAATCTTCTGTAGGATGTCATTTTGCTTTGTAGTGTAATCTTCAGGCAATTTGTACTGAAGGATCCTTCTCAGAAAGCCTGCCTTTTGAATGGGCGTTTCATAATTTCTGGCTTCACTCTGCCCAATTGCCGAACGCATAAAGGACAGTTCAGTCGAGTTAATGCCTTTCTCTTTGAACAGGTTGATCTCCTTCATGAATTCAATGACGGAAGCATCTGTTTTGTCACCTTTCACCCCGGCAGAAGCTGTAAAGGATCCATAATCCTCACCTCCGGAAAAGAAAGAACGGGCGCCATACGTATACCCTTTATCCTCCCTCAGATTTAGGTTGATTCGGCTGTTAAATGCCCCGCCCAGATTGAAATTCATCAAACTGGAGCGATAATATGTCCCCAGGGCATCATAAGGCATAGAAGTAAAGCCGATGCGAATCTCTGATTGTGGTGCCTTTTCTTTGTCAATCACAAAAAGACGGGTTACATCATTGAAACGGGCCGGAGGCAAAGGAGCTATGCTGTAATCAGGTCCGCTCCATTTCTTGAGGAAGTCCAATTTCTGCTCCAGGGTTTTCTGATTGATAGCACCTACTACCACCATCTGACCCTTTTTTGGGCTGAAATAACTCTTGTAGAAGGATTTTACATCATCTAGCGTTATGCTCTCAACACTGGCGGTGGTACCTGAAGTTGGGACACCCAGGATATGGTTGTCTCCCCAAAGCAGCTTGGCAAAGGCCTTATTGGCTATGGCCACTGGCTGGGTACTTTGGTTGGCAATCCCTTCCAGTTGTTGATTTTTTAGTCGTTTAAAATCCTCTTCCGAGAAACGTGGTCTGAAGAGTTTTTCAGCAGTAAGATCCAGTGTTTTATCCAGGTTTTTAACCAGACTTTGAATAACCAGTGTGATGTTGTCCGAACCTGCGCTGAAATAAACGCTGCTACCCAGTTTGTCCAACTCATTGGCTATGTCTTCAGAGCTGTATTTCTCAGTAGACTCATTCATCAAATCCGACACCAGGCTGGCAAGCCCTGCCTTATTCAGGTTGGTAGCGTTTAGGCGATGGCCCCCTGGCATGCTCAACTGTATGGTAACGAGCGGTAACTCTTCATTTACCGTTCCGATATACCGGATACCGTTTTCAAATCCACCTTTGTAAAGAGCTGGTACTATGACCACAGGATTTGGTCCTGCTTCCGGCTTTACCCTGCGATTGAAACTGTCCCTCGCCTTCACATATTTCAAGCCCCGGTAATCTTCCTTAATGGAAATGGCTCCCTCTGTTTTAGAGACCACATATTTTTCCTGTGATGCTGCCAGTTTACCTTCTCCGAAAGGAACGACAGATAGCACTACACTGAATTTGTTTTTCACATAGTTGTTATACACCCTTAGCACATCCTCTTTGGTAAGGGCGGCGTTGGCCTTGGTTGCAATAGGGGTGTAGTTGGGATTACCTGAAAAAGTTTGATATGCAGCTAACTGAGACACTTTTCCAGATACACTTTGCAAACTGTTGATCAGGCCGGTCTCATAGGCAGCTTTAAATCGGATTAGGTCGTCATCGGTGACACCACGGCTCTCAAACTCTAAAAGGGTGTTTCTTACGATGGCCTCCATCTCTGCCAGACTTTTTCCGGGGAAGGCTACGACTGTCATCGACAGCTCACCTGACAGTTCAGTACATGGATGATTGACCTGAGCCTGCACGGCAAGCTGGTTTTTCACAAAATTCTTGTAAAACAGGGAGTTGTTTCCACCTCCAAGGATTTCAGCCAGGCAGTCAAGTGCTACCTCATCAGGGTGGTAAAAGGGCACTGTTGGGAAGGTCAGTTGCAGCAGTGGAAAGCGCACTTTGTCCTCGTACCAGGTGTACCTGTTTTTTTCAAGTTGAGGAGCAGGCAAGCTCATTTTTTTCACTTCAGGGCCACGGGGTATAGTTCCGAAATACTTTTCGGTCAGTTTCAAAACCTCCTGAGGATTTACATCTCCACCCACTGTAAGGGTAGCATTGTTAGGCCCATACCAGCGTAAGAAAAAGTTCTTGAGGTCTTCAACAGAAACTCTATCAAGATCTTCTACATATCCGATGGTTAACCAGGAGTAGGGGTGGCCGTAAGGATATAGGGTTTTGGATGTGGTCTCACCTACGAGTCCGTAAGGTCTGTTATCGTAGTTCTGTCCACGCTCGTTTTTTACGGTTGATCGCTGAATTTCAAATTTTTGCTGGGTTACTGAGTCAAGCAAGAAGCCCATACGATCCGCTTCGAGCCATAAAGCAATCTCGAGTTGATTGGCGGGAAGAGTTTCGAAATAGTTTGTTCGGTCCCGGTTCGTGGTACCGTTCAAGGTTCCTCCGGCCTCAGAAACGATCTTAAAATGTTGCTCATCGCCCACATTCTCAGAGCCTTGAAACATCATGTGCTCAAAAAAATGAGCAAAACCACTTTTGGCAATCTCTTCCCTGGCTGAGCCCACATGGTAGGTCACATCTACATGGACGATAGGGTCACTATGATCCTCATGAATGATCAGCGTAAGGCCGTTGGCCAACTGATATTTTTCATAGGGGATGATAATTTCGTTTGGATTGGTGGATTGGACTTTTTCAATCAGGCGGGTTTGCGCCTGTAGTTCCAGAAGGCTGCTCATGAAGAGTGTGGCTGATAGAATGAAGATTTTCATAAGAAATTTACATCGGTGTTCGTGTGGGTCTCATCAAAATGAGAGAAAATTCCTTTTCCTACGGAATGGAGTTTCAATAATACACCTTTTTATAAGTAAGAGAACGTAGATTTTACTGCAAAGGTGCCCGAAAAGTTGTTGAAAGGCATCAGGAGCTTATTTGCCTTAACATAGTTTCCATCCGCTGATAGACTTCAGCTTTGAGGCTTGCAACTTCTGCAAAGGCCGGATGCTCCGGCGGAACCGGCTCACAAAAGGCTACTTTGACCACGCCTGGCTTAGCGGTAAAGGGTACATCTCTTGGCATAAGTTCTTTGGCACCGGATATCACCATGGGTACTATGCAGGTTTGTGTGTCAATAGCAATGCGAAAGGCTCCGTCGTAAAAAGGAGTTAAGTACTCTTTGCCTCGGTTCATTTTACCTTCAGGGAAGATGACCACTGAAACCCACTGGTTTAGGAAACGTTTCAATTGTAAAATACTGGCTTTACGGCTTTCAGTACTGCTCCTGTCTACCATGACCACTACGTGCTTGTAGAGCATTCCAAAAACCGGGTATCTCGTCATTTCTATTTTACCTAAAGGCCTGAACTGCCCGGGAATAGCACGAGCCAAAGCAGGAGTGTCTAGAAAAGATCCATGATTACAAACAAAAATGGCCACCGGTTGCTCTTTTGCCCTGCTTTTGTACAAAACCTTAAACCAAATGCCACTCCAGAGGCTGAACCACCTGGCCCATGTTCGAATAAAAAAGAAAGAGATGGCACCTCCTTTTACCTCATGGATCATAAGAGGAATGACCATCGGTATGAAGAAAAGCAGCAGCCCGGAGCTGAACGCCAGTGCCATCCAAAAGAAATATATAGTCTGAATCAGGCGAATCCAGATGGATGGATGTTTTTTGGTCATTGAATAGAATTTGTAGGTTTGTAAAAGAGCAAAAAAAAGATGAAGCGATCCTCCTTTAAGATAATGTCCGGCCTTCGTTTCCGTCCGGTCTCCCTGTTTGTGCTTGGCTTTGTACTCTTGATCATGCTCAGTGAATGTCGCCTTTCAAAACCGAAGCGACTGGGAAAAATGCCTAAGAGAGGGGCTATCCCATGCCCTACCAAAGATTGTTGACAGGTAAGATTTTAGATCAATGCGTCAGAAAGGGCTGTAGCATTTTCAGCTATATTTGCACCCGGCCTCGCTTGAATACTGCCGGATGAATAAAATCATTGTCGCTATTGATGGATACTCTTCCTGTGGGAAAAGCACTACTGCCAAAGCAGTGGCTCATGCTCTCGGCTATATTTACATCGATACAGGGGCTATGTACCGCTCAGCTACACTTTATATGATGGAGCACTACATTGACTTATCCAATCCAAAGGCAGTAGAGCAAGCATTGGCGCAGATGTCGATCCAGTTTCATCACAACAACCGCACAGGCAAAAATGAAACCTTTCTCAATGGCTTGAACGTTGAAGAGGAAATCAGGCAGATGAGAGTGACAGACCGGGTAAGTGAGGTAAGTGCCGTTCCAATAGTGCGTAAGGCTATGGTGGCACAGCAACAACGCATGGGCCGCAAAAGAGGGGTTGTCATGGATGGAAGAGACATTGGCACGGTTGTTTTTCCTGATGCCGAAGTCAAAATGTTTATGACAGCGGATCTCAATATACGGGCTGTGCGCAGACAGCAGGAATTACTTGCAAAGAATGAAATGGTCAATTTAAACGTTATCAAAGAGAATTTGGCTAAAAGAGATCAGATCGATGCCAACAGGTCGGAAGGTCCTCTGAGGCAAGCTGAAGATGCCATTTCACTTGATACAAGTTATTTGACCATCGATGAGCAGGTTGATTTAGTGGTCGGCTATTGCTTATCAAGGATTTTTGAAAAACAACAGGCTTTGAACTCTGCCGGCACTCTTGGCTGATCCTTCAGGTCTGTTAAAGAAGTATAAAAACATGAAAGTAACCATAGATGAGAACTCAGGCTATTGCTTCGGCGTAGAGTTTGCCATTCAAATGGCTGAGGACGAGATGGCTGAAGAAGGGCAACTCTATTGTTTGGGGGACATCGTGCATAATTCCATGGAGGTCAAAAGGCTGCATGACAAAGGTCTTCGCATCATCAATAGGAAGCAGCTCAAAGAACTTAAAGAGGCTAAAGTGCTCATTCGAGCGCATGGCGAACCCCCTGAAACCTATCAGACGGCCATAGAAAATAACCTGACCTTGGTTGATGCCTCTTGTCCGGTAGTACTTAAACTACAGAACAGGGTGAAATATGCCTATGACCATATCCGCCCACAAAAAGGGCAGATCGTCATTTATGGTCAGCAAGGACATGCAGAGGTAGAGGGTATCAGCGGGCAAACCCATAACGAAGCCATCGTGATTACAGGCGAGCAAGACCTGAATAAGATTGACTTCATGAGACCGATCACCCTTTTCAGCCAGACTACTAAAAGCACAGCAGGCTTCTATCGGATCAAGGAATTGATCGAAGAAAGGATCATATCCATCCACGGTGAGCTAAAGGAAGAAATGTTTGATGCCAATGACAGCATTTGTAGGCAAGTCTCAAACCGGGAGCCTCAGTTGGAGAAATTTGCCCATCAACATGAAGTGATCATTTTTGTGAGTGGCCGCAAAAGTTCCAATGGACAGGCACTCTATAAAGTATGTAAGAACTCAAATCCAAACAGCTATTTCATAGAAAATGCCGATGAGCTTGAGCCCAAATGGTTTGATCAGGTAGAAACGGTTGGAATTTGCGGAGCGACTTCCACGCCCATGTGGCTTATGGAGCAGGTTTCGCAGGCAATATTAGCCCAACAGACAGTCGTTCATTAAAAATTCACTATTGAGCCAAACCGATCACAAACAATTTATAGTTTTGCACTCCGTAAATCAGACGATACACGTTCTCATTGCTCATGTCCAAAAACATTAAAATCACCAAGGGCTTCGATATCAGGCTGGCTGGTTCCGCTGCGGCTACCCAGAGTCCAGAAGTTCATCCTGAAACTTACGTGATCAAACCCACCGATTTTTATGGGATCGGAAGACAAAAACTCCTGATTCAACAGGGTGATCAGGTAAAGGCAGGGTCTCCACTATTTTTTGACAAAAACGACGAGCGTATTCAATATACCTCCCCGGTAAGTGGCGAAATTGTTGAAGTGAATCGTGGCGAGAAAAGGAAAATACTAGAAATCAAGATCCTGGCTGATAAAGAGAACAGTTATGTTTCCTTTAACAAATACGATCAGTCAGGAATAGAATCGTTGTCAAAAGAGGATGCTCTTCAGCAATTATTATCCTCAGGAGCCTGGGCCAATATCATTCAAAGACCCTATGCCATTGTGGCAAAGCCTGGAGACAGTCCCAAAGCCATTTTCGTCAGTGGTTTTGACTCTCACCCTTTAGCTCCTGACTACAAAGTTATATTCAAGGAAGACGAAACAGCTTTTCAGGCTGGTCTGAGCATCCTTCGCAAGTTCACTTCTGGTAAAGTTCACCTTACAGTTCATGCCGACCAACCTGCGATACCAATGTTCAGCAACGCCAAAGGAGTTCAGTTGAACAAGATTTCAGGGCCTCATCCATCAGGAAATGTAGGAGTTCAGATTCACCATATCGATCCGATTAACAAAGGAGATATTGTTTGGACTGTTAGCGTACAAGGCGTGATCTGCATTGGCAGGTTATTCACCGAAGGTAGGTACAATACCTCCAAGTGGATAGCCCTTTGCGGTTCCGAAATTAAGAATCCCAAATACTACAGGGTCTTTGCAGGTGCCTCCGTAAATCTACTCCTTAAAGAACAGCTCAAACAAAACCATGTAAGGGTGATCAGTGGTAATGTGCTCACCGGTGAACGTATTGCAGCCGATGGACATATGGGCTACTATCATCAACAGGTGACCGTGATTCCAGAAGGAGACTATCAGGAGTTCCTCGGTTGGATACTCCCTTCAGCCAAAAAACTCAGTTTTCAAAGAGCATTTGGATTGCTTTCGTTCCTGAACCCATCCTCAAAGGAATATGTTCTAGACTCAAATACTCATGGTGAAGAGCGTGCCTTTGTTCAAACCGGTGTTTTTGAAAAAGTCATGCCGATGGATATCTATCCCATGCAGTTGGTCAAGGCCATTTTAGCCAAAGATTACACTGAAATGGAAGCTCTTGGTATTTATGAAGTAGCCGAAGAAGATTTTGCACTCTGCGAATTTGTGGATGTGTCGAAGAATGACATACAGCAAATCGTAAGAGAAGGATTGGAACTGATGATCAATAGTTAACCCACGTATGAAGTTTTTACAGCACATTTTACACGAGCAAAAGAAGAATTTTCTACCCGGTGGAAAGCTGGAGAAATTCTATTATGCATTCGAAGCCATTGAAACGCTCATGTTTGTCCCTGACAGCACCACAGCTTCCAGAGGAGTACAGGTACGTGATGCGATTGACCTCAAGCGAATGATGATGACCGTGATCATCGCCATGATCCCTTGCCTGTTGTTTGGAATGTGGAACGTAGGCCATCAGCATGCATTGGCCACAGGTGCAGCAATGGAGTTTATGGACAAAATGATCTTCGGGGCTATTCAGGTATTGCCGATCGTGATTGTTTCGTATGGAGTAGGTTTAGGAATCGAGTTTGGGTTTGCGATCATGCGTAAACACCCGGTGAATGAGGGCTTCCTGGTTACGGGAATGTTGATCCCCCTATGCCTTCCAGCAACTATTCCTTTGTGGATGGTTGCCATAGCAACGGCCTTTGCAGTCGTTATTGGTAAGGAAGTTTTCGGAGGAACAGGGATGAATGTGCTTAACCCGGCACTTACGGCCAGAGCCTTTCTGTTTTTTGCCTACCCAGCCTACATGGCCGGTGAAATATGGACAGTACTTGGCGACCAAAAGGCCAATCTGGTAAACGGCTATTCGGGTGCTACAGCTCTCTCGATCGCTTATGAAACCTCCTCCAGTGGACAGGGAGAAGTGGTAGCAGCCATGAACAATAGCTGGAGCGATGGTCTCTTTTCTTTTTGGAACTTATTCATGGGAGTTGTCCCCGGCTCTATCGGTGAAACAAGTACGTTAATGTGTTTGATAGGGGCTGTGATCCTGATCGTGACAGGAGTTGGAAGTGCCCGAATTATTGTTTCGGTTTTTGCCGGGGGATACCTTACAGGATTGTTACTTAACGCACTGGCGGTGAACGCATTTATGGCATTGCCTGCTCACTACCATTTGGTGATGGGTGGTTTTGCGTTTGGTGCAGTATTCATGGCCACAGACCCGGTGAGTGGATCGCAAACCAATTCTGGAAAGTGGATTTATGGCTTCCTGATCGGAGCCATGTGTGTGCTGATCAGGGTGTTCAATCCGGCCTACCCTGAAGGGATGATGCTTGCCATTCTTTTGATGAATGTACTTGCCCCCCTGATTGATTTTTATGTAGTTGATGCTAACAAAAAAAGAAGATTAAAACGTGCAACAGTCTAACGCCTATATCCTCATCTATACGGTCATTCTTACGATCGTATGTGGAGTATTGCTCTCTATGACCGCTATCGGTCTTAAAGAACCGCAGCAAAAGAACATTGAGCTGGAAAAAAAGTCCAATATCCTCTCGGTAGCCATGAAAGTTAGCGAGGGTGATGACGTTGAGAAAATTTACAAAGAGCGTGTTAAATCCTACGTGGTTGACGTGCAGGGAAAGGTCGTTGAAGGGCAGAAAGCAGAAAACATTGTCGTTGTGACCGAATACAAAAAACCGGTAGAGCAGAGATTACTGCCTGTTTATGAGATACTAAACCCTGAGGGAACTGATCTTGAGGCATATGTTTTCCCTGTATATGGTTTTGGCTTGTGGGACAATATCTGGGGCTATGTAGCTCTTAAGAAAGATCTTAACACCATCAATGGAGTAAACTTCGACCACAAGGCAGAAACCCCTGGCTTGGGTGCCCGAATCACCACAGAAGAGGTAAGAAACAGGTTCATTGGTAAGCAGATATTTGATGCTTCAGCCAGCATCACAGGTGTAAAAATGATGAAAGGCGAAGGAAACGATTACAGTACACAGCCAAATCAGGTGGATGGTATGTCCGGAGCCACCATTACCGGTACCGGAGTATCAAAAATGCTTTTGGAATACATGAACTGTTACCAAAGCTTTATCAAATCAAAGAAGAGCCAGTCGGCCACAGCCTTGTTAATCACTGAATAAATATGAGCGAAGTAAGCACTGCCGTCCCATCGGTAAAACCTGCCGAACCCCTGTTATCTAAAAAGAACAGGAAATTGATATCCAATCCATTGGATGCTGACAACCCGATCACCGTTCAGGTTTTGGGCATTTGCTCAGCACTGGCCGTTACTGTTCAAATGAAGCCTGCCATCGTGATGTCACTCGCAGTAATGTTTGTGACTGCTTTCTCCAACCTTTTCATCTCACTGATCCGTAACACAATCCCTTCCCGAATCAGAATTATTGTTCAGCTATCAATAGTTGCCCTTTGGGTTATCATCGTTGATCAGTTGTTGAAAGCTTACGTTTATGATGTGTCCAAGCAGCTTTCTGTGTTTGTAGGTTTGATCATCACCAACTGCATTATCATGGGTAGGTTGGAAGCTTTTGCCATGGGCAATAAGCCGTGGCCTTCATTCCTGGATGGAATAGGAAACGGACTAGGTTATGGAGTAATTTTGGTATCTGTGGCTTTCTTCCGAGAGTTGATGGGTTCCGGATCCCTGTTTGGATTTAAAGTATTTGAAACTGCCGGTATACCATTTATAGGAAACGGGTTGATGATGCTTCCTGCCGGAGCTTGTATCATACTTGGTTTATTGATTTGGGCTCAAAGGGCCCGCAACGGTTATCGTGAAGCGCATTAATTTTTTAAAGAAATGGAAAACTTGATTAGCATTGGAGTACGCTCCATCTTTATCGACAACATGATTTTTGCCTACTTCCTGGGCATGTGTTCATTTCTGGCTGTGTCAAAGAATGTGAAGACAGCTTTTGGACTTGGCGTAGCGGTGATCTTCGTATTAGGCATGACAATTCCATTGAACTGGATGCTTCAGAACTACGTGCTGAATGAAGGAGCTTTAAGTTGGATCAGCCCTGAATTCGCAACGATTGATCTTTCCTTCCTTGGATTCTTGTTGTTCATCGCCGTGATTTCAGCGTTCACTCAATTGACAGAGATGGCAGTAGAGAAGTTCTCTCCTGCACTTTACGGCTCACTGGGTATTTTCCTTCCCTTGATTGCTGTGAACTGCTCTATTCTGGGCGGTAGCTTGTTTATGATCGGTAGACCTTATACCCTTGCTGAGGCCACTGTTTTTGGATTTGGCTCTGGCATCGGCTGGCTTCTGGCTATTGTGGCATTGGCTGCTATCCGTGAAAAGTTGAAGTACAGCAATGTGCCTGCTCCACTCCGTGGGCTAGGGATTACCTTCATTTTGGTGGGTCTGATGTCGCTTGGATTTCTGAGCTTCATGGGCTTCGCCATCTAGGTAAGTTTTTCAATCCAATTTTACAAAGGGAGCTTCTGCTCCCTTTTTTATTGTTATGCCAATGTTAAGACATTGACTTCAAAAAAAAGGATGTGTTAATTAGATTAAATCTAAAGTGCAATAAATACGAATTAGGCCAAACATAAAAATCTATAAATCAATTTGATACGCAAGTTTATTCGTAAAAATGAAATAAGCAAAGGGGTACTGGATTGGAGAACTTTTCCTTCAACATAAAGGCATTGTTAAGAAGGCCATCAAGTGATTGCATAAGAGTAACATGATCTACACATTCAGGTAAAGTCTATGAAGGACTTTTGTGATGTAATAAACCCTAACAATACCCATGAAAAAAATCTACTTGCTGGCAATTGTATTATTCGTTGCCTTCACTGCAGCCAAGGCCCAATTTGCCTTTCCTGTTGAAATTACGACTGTGAACTGGGGAACTACCTCTGTTCAAATGCCTCCTTCTCCTCTGAGAACACAAATTCTGTTCATCGGAGGTCATGACTCTGTAGCTCATACTGCGATTAACCATGTTGGTGGAAACTTTACACCTGGTTTTTCAAGAGCTAAGCAGTGGCACGACTACATCGGCTTTACTCAGGATACTATCTCAGGATCTCAAGACTTGGGTTGGTTATCAATCAACCACGAAACAGTTTTCAGAGATGATCGTCTTGGTGATGGTGGTGGAATGACCGTTTTCAAAGTAAGACGTGTTAGCGTACCAGGCCCAGGTGTTGACTCAATAGTTGTTGTTCCTCAGAACCTTTCAACTCAAGGCTTCCCTAACGTTTCAACTCGTTTCTTCAACGTGGATTTCAAAAACACAGTAGGTGAAACAGGTATGAACTGCGGTGGTATCACCAGCTACAACGATGGAAGAGTTTGGACAGCTGAAGAGTGGTTCAGAACTTCTACTTCTTCTATTTTTACTGCTCAGAATGCAGGTTTCTCTGCTGCTGGTCCATTACCAATGCTGGATAGCGGAGTTGCTGCACTAGGTAATGGTGTTCGTGACACAGCTGCTTTTACCATAACAGGTACTCCTTGGGCAAATTTCAATGGCCAGACCATCGCCAAGTGGAGAAACTTCAACTGGATGGTAGAAATCAACCCACGTACAGGAAAAGCCATCCGTAAGCAGTACAACTGGGGCCGTTCCGGTTGGGAAGGCGGTATCGTAGCCAATGACAACAGAACAGTATATCTTGGTGATGATGCAACTCCAGGTTTGTTCGCAAAATTCGTTGCTACTACAGCTGGTAATTTTACTCAGGGTGATTTGTTCTTCCACAAGTACAATCCAAACGATCCTAATGGTTCTAATCCTGACAGTCATTGGGTTAAAATCAATAACAATAACTTGGATACCATGTTGAACTTCAACGATTACGCTAAGCAACTAGGTGCTACAGCTTTCGATCGTTTAGAGTGGGTTACAATGGATAGAAGTACAGGTATGATCTACTTCACAGAAACTGGAAACGATAACGTAAACCTGACTAACTTCCAGAATGTGGTGATCAATCCACACATGGTACAAGCGTACAGAGCTCGTTATCAGCAGCGTTTTGGAGTTGCTTTCCCGGGTACAGATGCTCAGGCAATTTCGAATATCAAAGGTTCAGTTGACTCACTGCGTTTCAAAGATTACTATGGACGTATATTGAGATACAATCCTACGACAGGCTTGGTTACAACGCTACTTGAGGGTGGTCCTTACTTTGCATCATCTCCTTCAGTTGCCAGCTATCCATCTAAGCACCTGACCAACCCTGATGGACTTGGATACATGACAATAAACGGTCGTCATTTCCTGATCATCAACGAAGATTTGAACGGTCGTACGTTCGGTCGTACTCCATCTGAGTTCCAGTCTTCTGGTAATGATTACTGCGAAATGTACTTGCTTGATCTGGCTATCCAGAACCCAACTGTTAACAACCTTATCCGTATTGGTATGACTCCTTTCGGATCTGAAGTTACAGGAGCAAAAGCGTCTTTTGACGGTAAGACCATTTTCTTCAACGTACAGCACCCTTCAAAGAACAATCCTTTCCCTTACAACAACTCAATGACCTTAGCTATCAGCGGTTGGGATGAGGCTGTAACATTGGGCTTGCTTGATGATAACTCAAAGAAAGGTGATGCATTCAGCATCTGGCCAAACCCAGTTGCTCGTGAGCTTTACCTGAACAAGATTCAGGATGTAGCAATCTACGATGCTACTGGAAAGCGTCTTGAAGTGTTCCGTAATGTTGAGCGTATCGATATGAGTGCTTATACTACAGGCGTTTACTACGTACGTAATGCTGAAGGCCAAACTCAGAAATTAGTAGTTGAGTAATCCTCAGAAAATCAGTTAACATACTAGAGCGCCGGCCCACTCGTTGGTGTCGGCGCTCTTTGTTTTATACACCCATAAAATCATTAAGCCGTTTATGAGAAAAGCTTACTTTTTTCTGATTTCCGTTTCCCTTTTTCTTGTTGCGGTGATTTCTTCATTTCAGCAATCTCCCGGCAATCAGCCAATGCCAAAAGAGAGATTAGCCAAGCAATTGTCAGAGGATGTCAACCTCCTGCTCGGCCAGATGATATTAGCCGCTGACCATTGGGAAGAGGTCAGGTCAGGAAAACGAGACATAAATGCCTATCGAAAAGAATTTTCAAAATTAAGGCTCGCCTATAAAAAGGTTGAATTTCTGGCCGAATACTTTGAGCCTAACCTGATAAAACTCAATATCAACGGGGCACCCCTGCCTAAGCTGAATTTGGGAACAGAATCCATGATGGTGGTTGAAGAGCCCAACGGACTTCAAACCTTGGATGAACTTATTTTTAGTGAGGAATATGTTCAGGAACAAAACAAAATCAGCGATTTGCTGGCTAAACTTAGAAATGAAATGTCCTGGTTCAGGGGATTTCAAAAACAAGTGCTCACCGATCGGGAGATCTTTGAAGCGGTTCGTTTATCCCTTATTCGCACGTTCACACTTGGCCTTACCGGATTCGATTGCCCCGGATCAGTGAATTCGATTGAAGAGGCTAAAACGGTCCTTTTGTCCTTGCAGAATGCGGTGACTATGTACCTGCCCTACACTTCCAAAGGATTTAGCTCAAAATCAAAGAAACTTAGCTCCACCTTTGCCTCCGCCATCAAATACCTTGAGAGCCATCCAGGCTTTGATGAACTGGATCGCATGCATGTGCTGACAAACTTTATTAACCCACTTTATACATTAGTTCTCGATTTGCACCTGGAGTTAGGTATCGAGTTTAAAAATCCAAGGCATGCTTTGCTACAGCCCTGGAATTACAGCAGCAAAAATCTGTTTGATGAAAACCTGCTGAACAAGTACTACTATACCGGTCTTGCCCAGCGTACCAACCGGGATACCTTAGCGAAACTGGGTAAACTATTGTTTTTTGATCCTGTTCTATCCGCTTCAAACGACCGCTCCTGCGCTTCCTGCCACCACCCTTCCAAGGCTTTTACAGATGGAATGGCCAAGAGCTTGGCCACCGGTATGCAGGGAACAGTTGACCGCAACTCTCCTACCTGTATAGATGCGGTTTTCGCAGACCGTTTTTTCTATGATCTACGTACCGATGTGCTGGAAGACCAGATTGAACATGTGGTGCATAGCAGTAAGGAATTTAATACAAACTACGCTGAGCTGAGCAGAAAGCTTGGCCAAAGCCCTGAATACAAGGCTATGTTCAGAGGAGCTTTTCCTGAGTTTGGCGAAGAACCCATTAATGAATCCTCCATCGCCTCAGCTCTGGCAGCTTATGTCGCCTCTCTGACTTCATACAATTCAAGTGTAGACAAATACATCAGAGGCGAACAAAAGGACTTGCCGGCTGAAGTAAAAAAAGGATTTAACCTGTTCATGGGAAAAGCGGCTTGCGGCACCTGTCATTTTGCGCCCGTCTTTAATGGTCTCGTTCCTCCCACTTTTCTGGAGAGCGAATCTGAGGTGCTGGGAGTGCCTGCTACCACAGATACCCTTAAGCCACGCATTGACCCGGATCCGGGGCGAGTAGCTGCTAAGGTGAAAGAACGAGTGGATATTTATCTGCACTCTTTCAAAACGCCTACCGTTCGAAATACGGCTCTTACCGCCCCTTACATGCACAACGGGGTTTATAAAAGTCTGGAAGAAGTGATGGATTTTTACAATAAAGGTGGCGGTGTTGGACTGGGAATTACACTTCCAAATCAAACCTTACCGCCGGATCCCCTGGGCTTGAATCAGGGAGAAATCAAAGCCATCATCTCCTTCATGAAAGCATTGAGTGACACCTCCGGCTTGACGGATGTACCTACCCGATTACCCTTATTTGCAGAAACTTCACTTAACAACCGGAAGATAGGTGGAAACTACTAACGAACAACGCAGAAAAACGCTCATGCGCCTGGGATGGGTAGCAGGGGCGGCCGCATTGGGCCAGGGACTGGCTGCATGCCAACAAGATGAGAAAGAACAGCCGCAACCGGCGCAACCCAGCCTGGAGTGGGGCACCATGGCGGCAGTGTTCCCTTACAGCACTGAGTTTGTCTATACCTGGCGCTGGACAGCCAAAGAACTGGAAAAGGTAAAATTGTCCTTTAAACGAGAGGATGATACTGATTTCAGTCCATTGGCTGAGGTCAATGCGGCTGATGGAAGCTACAATTGGCTATTGTCCGGGGTGCTAGAAGAAGTAACCCTTAAGATCGCCTCTCTGGATGGCAAACTTGAGAAAGTATTGAATGTAAAGTTTCAACGCCTGAGCGGTGAAGTAATTAACATTGCCAGCTACCCAACTCTGCTACAGGTAGGAGGGGTAAGTATTGTCTCCAACGGAGCAACAGGTGAGCTTTTTATCCGCAGAAAAACTCTTGTGGAATTTATTGTAGTAGCCGCCGGGTGCACTCATGCCGGATGCTTGGTGGAGGATAACCCGGGGCAGGGTATTATCTGTAACTGTCATGGCTCAACCTACACCCAAACGGGTCAGGTGACTCAAGGGCCTGCCATGTTCGACCTGCAACTTTTTCAGTCCACCTACTATCCTGAACAGAATAAACTGATCGTAGTGCCATAAAAATAGCTAGTTTGGCACCTGTGCGACCCTATCTGTTTTGTCTCTTTGCCCTACTTGCTATCAATGCCTGCAAGCAGAAGTCCAAACCTCATGCTGATGGAAAACAGCTAGCTGAGCACTATTGTCAGGGTTGTCATGTTATGCCTGATCCAGCTCAATTGGATAAAGCCACTCTTAGGAACTATGTGCTTCCAAGGATGGGTTATTTTATGGGCATTTACCCCAATGACAGCGTTCGTTTAAGTCTTTTTGAAGAGGGTGAAGGAGGAGAAAGGGTAAAGTCAGCAGGTATTTTTCCTGATAAACCTGCACTCGACTCTGCTGAATGGGCTGCCCTTTGCAATTATCTCATCAGTCTGGCACCCGACAACCTTGTACAACCCTTAGGGATGGATGCAACTGATACTACCTGGATATTTGACGTCAGCATCCCGCCTCTTGAATTATCCCCTCCCAGCATTACCCTGGCTCGCTTCAGTAAGTTTGGAGGGCTCTACTTGGGAGATGCGAATACACAGACACTCAACAAGCTTAGCAATGATTTTAGGCTGGAGGGTACTGCTAAAGTAAGGGAAGGGGTCGTATCCATGGCAGAGACTAAGGATCTGTTGCTGCTCACCGTAATGGGTTCATTTTCACCCACAGATGCAGCTAAAGGGTTTTTGATGGCACTTCCAGCTAAACAAGCACCAAGCATCATCATCGATAGTTTACAAAGGCCGGTACATACCCAGTATGGCGACTTGGACGGCGATGGCAGACCCGATGCAGTGATTTGTGAATTTGGCAAATGGACAGGTAGTTTAAGCTGGTGGAGAGACATGGGAGGCTCAGGCTTCGAGCGCAATGTACTTAGGGCCAAACCAGGGGCTTTGTGCAGCGAACTGAGAGATTGGAATAAAGATGGTAAACCCGATATCATTGCATTGTTTGGCCAGGGGGATGAGGGCCTTTTCCTTTTTGAAAATCAGGGAGGAGGGAAGTTTCTGGAAAAACGACTGTTAACCTTCGGCTCCTCCTGGGGATCAGTTAGTTTTCAACTTGTTGATATGAATGCCGATGGTCTCGAGGATGTGCTTTATATCTGTGGAGACAATGCCGATTATCCACCTATTCTGAAACCTTATCATGGGATCAGGGTGTACCTACAGCAAGCGAACCAGAGTTTTGTTGAGAGTTTGCATTTGCCTCTTTATGGGGCTTACGGTGCAAAAGCAGCTGATTTTGATCTGGATGGTGATTTAGATATTGCAGCTATTTCTTTTTTCCCTGATTACAGGCGCTCCACCCATGGTGGCTTTATGTTTTTTGAGCAAACTACTCCGGGGAACTACAAGCGCTCCACCATTGCCGAAGCACATCTTGGTCGTTGGATCGTGATGGATGCTGCAGACATGGATCAGGACGGCGATTTGGACCTCCTTTTAGGCTCTCTGGCGTTTGAAATTGTTCCCCCTCATCCATTGCTTGAGCGATGGGTGAAAGCAGGCATACCTGCCATTTTACTCCGCAATCGATCGGCGGACAGAAAAAAAGCCGGATGATTACCCGGCCTTTTCCTATTTAAAATGTGCAAATAAACTTCTCGATCTTATTTACTTCCAGCCACCGCCCAGCGCACGGTAAAGATTAACCGTTGATATCCTGAGATTTTTTACAGCGTTGACCAATTCCAGATTAGCCTTTAGTGCATGTTGCTGGGCAAACAAGACTTCAACATACGAAGCTCTCGCTGTACGATATAGATCTCTAGAAGTGCTGACTGATTGAGTAAGGATCTGGCTTTGAGCTTGCTTGTAAGCCCTTACTTTTCCTAAATTTTGCTGATTGCTCAATTCTGTCTGCACCTCTGTAAAGCCTCTAAGTAATGTTTGCTGGTACTGATAAACAGCTTGCACTTGTCGTGAATTAGCCGCAAGCAGCCTGGCTTTCAGGCTATGCCGGTTCAAGACTGGAGTGAACAGGTTACTAAGGGCGGTATAGGCAATCGAAGCCGGAGTGGTGAACAAAAGTGAGCTGTGAAAAGCCTGCACCCCATAGGAAGCAGACAGGTTAAACATGGGATAAAACGCCTTTCTTGCCACTTTTACATCCAGTTTTGAGGCTTGTATATCTTGCTCTGCCTGCCTGATGTCCGGACGGTTGAGCAGCAAGGCAGAAGGAAGACCCACTGGAAGCTCGGTATTGCTGCTATCATAGAGCACCTCACGTAAACGGCTGATGGGTTGAGGAAAACGACCGATGAGGAAGTTGATCCTGTTTTCCAATTCCACTATCTTCTGCTCCGTCATGCTTTCCATTGCACGTGTGTCAATAAGTTGAGCCTCAAACTGCTCCACAGCAAGTTCATTGGCCCGTCCTGCTTCTTTTTGCAACAAGATCACATCCAAGGCCTGTTGCTCATTTAAGATGGTTTGCCGGATCACCTCAAGCTCATAATCTGCCGCAATCAGCTCGTAGTAAGAGGAAGCAATTTCAGCCACCAGACTGGATTTGAGCAGGTGCACCCCCTCAATCGTTGAAAGGAAACGTGCTTGCGCCGACTTTTTCTGAGCCCTTAGTTTACCCCATACATCAGCTTCCCAACTGGCTTGAGCTCCCAAATAGAGGTCAGGCAGATCGATAGGCACGATGTTTCCCGGAGTCATTTCTGTGGCTATGTTACCCGCCCCGTCCATGGTATAAAGTCCAAATCTGCGTATGCCGAGTGCCGGCCCTACGGTTGCAGTTGGAAGCAATGCTCCTTTTGCCGCCTTCACATCTGCACGGGCAATTTCGACACGCTGCATGGCAATCTGTAGGTCGGGGTTGTAAAGCAATGCTGTATCAATCAATTGGACCAGCAGGCTATCCTTGAAGAAATAATTCCAGGTCAGGTTGGCCACATTGCTATCTGCCTCTGAAACTTTGCTGAATTTTTCAGGCAGGTTTCCGGACAAACGGGGCTTAACCTCCTGAACGCTACAGCCTGTAATCCATACAAGTCCGACAATAAAAAGGAGGATTAACTTATTACTCATGTCTTTTTGGGCTTGGATTTCTTTTGCGCTGCTTTGTAAAATAGGTACCCATCTCTGAGAAGATGATGTACAAGCCGGGAACGATGATGACACCGAGAAGTGTTCCGAGCAACATACCACCCGCAGAAGCAGAACCAATGGTGTTGTTGCCTATTCGACCGGCACCACTTGCCAGCATCAAGGGGATCAGACCGGCAATAAAGGCAAAAGAGGTCATCAAGATAGGCCTGAGTCGTGCTTTGGCTCCGTAGATAGCAGCCTCTCTTGGGGTATAACCTTCTTTTTGTTTCATCACCGCAAATTCAATGATCAGAATGGCGTTTTTACCCAGGATACCAATGAGCATGATCATGGCGATCTGAGCGTAAATGTTGTTTTCCAGCCCCATGAGGTACAGAAACAAAAAGGCTCCGAACAGACCCACCGGCAATGA
Organism: Cytophagaceae bacterium; assembly: GCA_027488815.1. Lineage (GTDB taxonomy): Bacteria > Bacteroidota > Bacteroidia > Cytophagales > JAIYAX01 > JAIYAX01. The sequence goes on from JAIYAX010000009.1 coordinate 32,583, forward strand.
CAAAATCACCGGAAGAGGCAACAGGAAGCTCTCGTACTGTGCGGCAAGCAGCAGGTAGACAAACAGGAGGCTGATCAGGAAAATCACCACTGCCTGGTTACCGGCATTGGCCTGATCACGTGTAGGACCAGCCCAATCATAGCCAAAGCCTTTGGGCAAATCCTTCGCAGCTACCTCTTTGATGGCCCTGATGGCATCGCCACTGGAGTACCCAGTCTCCGGCTGTCCATTGATCAAAGCAGAGGTGTACATGTTGTAGCGGGTGATCTGTTCCGGCCCATATACTTTCTCAATAGACAGGAATGCCGAAAAGGGAACCATTTGGTCCTGATCATTTTTGATGTATAACTTCATGATGTCGTGAGGATTGGCACGGTACTCCGGCAAGGCTTGAACCATCACTTTGTACATTTGAGAAAAGCGAATAAAGTTGGTTGCATACTCGCTGCCCAACAAGGTTTGAAGCGTACTCATGGCATTGTCGGCAGTGACACCTTTTTGAGCGGCCTTTTCGATGTCAATCTTGATCAGGAACTGAGGAAATTTGGCGTTGAACGTCGTGAAAGCATCTTTGATCTCTGGACGGTCATTGAGCTTTTGCACAAATTCGTTGGCCACCTCCTGCATTCTGCCCAGATCACCAGAGCCGGTTTTGTCCAGCATACGCATTTCAAAACCACCTGCTGTACCATAGCCCGGCACCGGTGGAGGAGTGAAAAACTCGATGTTCGCATCCTTGATGTGTCCTGTTAAATCCTTGAATCGGGTGATTAGCTCTTTATCGCTGCTTTCCCGTTCATCCCATTTTTTCAAACTGATCAGGTTCATCCCATACACCGCTCCGGTACCTTCTGAGAGCAGGCTGTAACCCGACAAACTGGAAACAGAGTTAACCTCTTTTTGTTGCCCGGCGATGTATTGAACCTCGTCGACGGCTTTGGCTGTTCGCTCCAGTGTCGCACCGACGGGTGCTGTGATATTGGCATATATGGTACCTTGATCCTCTTCAGGTATAAAACCTCCGGGTACAAAACTGCCCAGCAGTCCGGTTGAAAGACTGAAGCCCAGAAGCATCCCATAGGTAACGGTTCGGCGGTGAGCAATCAGGTACAGCAACTGCTGATATTTGTCCTCAAGGCCATTGTACCAACGGTTGAACCAGGCAAAGAAAATCCCGATCCCATAAGGTTTTTTATCCCCATGATCGGTGTGCGTATTTTTTAAGAACAAGGCACACAAGGCTGGTGTAAGGGTCAAGGCGGTTACCCCGGAAAGCACAATCGAGATGGCCATGGTAAGGGAGAACTGACGGTAAAACACACCCGTAGGCCCATCGAGGAAAGAAACAGGAATAAACACCGCTGACATCACCAGGGTAATGGCGATGATTGCACCGGATATCTCTCCCATCGCCAATTCTGTAGCCCGTCTGGCACTGATCTTGGTCCCATGCATTTTGGCGTGGACTGCCTCAATAACCACAATAGCATTGTCCACCACAATACCTATGGCAAGCACCATCGCAAACAGTGTGATCAGGTTGAGCGAAAAGCCCAGCATTTGCATGAAGAAAAAGGTTCCCACCAAAGAAACCGGGACCGCAATAATGGGGATGATGGTAGATCTTCCATCCTGCAAAAACAGATAAACCACCATTGCTACCAGAATAAAGGCTTCGATCAGGGTCTTGATTACTTCATGGATGGAGGCATCCAAAAACTGGGAAACATCATAGCTTACCGTGTATTCCATCCCCGGAGGAAAGGTAGATTTGCTGATCTCCGCCATCTTGGATTTGATGTTGGTGATTACTTGCTGGGCATTGCTGCCGGGGCGCTGCTTTAGCATAATGGCAGCAGAAGGTTTGCCATTTTCCGAGGAGATCACCCCATAGTTCTGGGCATCAAAATCTACTTCGGCTATGTCCTTAATTCTGACCAATTCTCCATTTGAAGTACTTTTGATGATCAGGTTACGGTAGGCCTCTTCACTGATGAATTTTCCGGTGTAGCGAAGTACATATTGGAGTTCCTGAGCCATTTTGCCTGAGCTTTCACCGATTTTCCCGGGGGCTGCTTCCACGTTTTGAGCCTTGAGCATCTGGATGACCTCCGGGGCAGAGATTCCATACATCAACATCCTGTCCGGCTTGAGCCAGATCCTCATCGCAAATTCTTTGGAGCCAATGATTTCGGCATAACCCACCCCGTCAATTCGTTTAAGTTCTTTCAGTACGTTGATGTCGGTGAAGTTCCATAAGAATTTCTCATCCAGAGCAGTATCCTTGCTCAGAATGTTGATGTACAACAACATACTGTTCTGTACCTTTTCTACCTGAACACCTGCCTTGATTACTTCTTCAGGTAATTCATCTAAGGATGTTGATACACGATTTTGAACATTTACTGCTGCAATGTCTGGGTTGGTGCCTTGCTTAAAAACGATCTGTATGACACTCACCCCGTCATTTCCGGATACAGAAGACATGTACGACATACCGGGCACACCATTGATGGCCCTTTCAAGGGTTGTCACTACGGCCTTTACACTGGTTTCGGCATTGGCTCCGGTATATTTAGTGGTGACGTTTACCTCAGGAGGAGCGATGTCCGGGAACTGGCTCACCGGCATTTGGAGCAAGGCAATAATACCAAGCATAGTGATGAGAATCGAAATAACCAGTGAAAGCACCGGCCTTCGGATAAATAGTTGAAACATAAATCCTAGCGGTTATCGGTGACCACTTGTTTGATGGGCAGAAGCAACGAGTCCATAGAAACCAGTCTGGGGCTCAGCTTTAATCCCTGTCTCACGTTTTCAACACCTTCGTATAAGATCATGTCGCTGCTCTTCAGTCCGGAGCTCAGCAAATAGTAGCCTTTGATGCGTTCTTCAGGCATGATGTTAAGCTGTTCCAAAGTACTATCGGGCTTGATCACAAACACATACACTTTATCCAGAATTTCAAAGGTGGATTTTTGAGGAATCATTAGCTTGTTTTTCAGGCTTCTCTTAACCAGCACCTTGCCATTGGCGCCGTGGCGAAGTGTTTCCTTTGGGTTCGGGAAGCGAGCTCTGATGGCGATGTTACCGGAAGACTGATCAAACTCGGCCTCGATGGTTTCAATTTTACCGGGGTAGGGGTAGAGGGTGTTGTCAGCCAGTTTGAGCAACACTTTTGTCGTTTCGGCATCCTCAGAACTTTTCATATTGAGGTAGTCGGTCTCCGAAATATTGAAGTAGGCAAATACCTCTGAGTTATCGGAGATGGTTGTGAGCATACTGCCCTCATCGATCAGGCTACCCATTTTGTACGGGATTCTGTTGATGATCCCGCCGTAGGGAGCTTTGATTTTGGCAAATCCCAGTTGCAAATTGGCCTGCTCACGGAAAGCATCCGTTTCTTCCACTTTGGCCTTGAGCGCATCCACCTTGGCTTGAATCAATTCCAACTCGGTGTAGGACACAATCCCCTTGTCCAGCAGGGTTTTGACATTTTTCAATTCAACTTCTGAAGCCTTGAGGTCGGCAATGGAACTTTTGTAACTGGCTTCAGTTTTTTCCAACTCTTTCTCATACTCCTTGGTACTGATGGAGAACAGCAGTTGACCCGAGCTCACCTCTTTACCTTCATCGACATGGATTTTTTCCAGGTAGCCTTTTACCCTGCTGCGAACTTCGACATACCTCACAGAGGCGATGTTGCAAACAAACTCCCGGTAAAGAAAAGTATCTACCACGAGCGGATGTACCACTTCGAAGGTCTCCGGCGGAGCCTGGGTTTTCACTTGATTACACTGCATGAGCATGAGCCCAAACAAGGTAACCATGCCTGTTTTCAAAAGAATAGGTTTAATCATGAGTAATAAGCCTCCCTTGTTAGAGAGGTTGTTTTGGTAAAATGAAAGGAGATTGCTGCGCTTAGGCAGAGATGTAAAACTTAAGCGATCAGCCTGGGAGGTCGATCCTTGGCACAGGCAGGCACTTGTGGAAAAGTACAGCTGTAGGGTTGAAACTGACAAAAAGAAGTCATAATCAGCATGCGAACAATCATTACACTTGGCAGGCTTTGGTGTTCACCATCAGCCTGATTGACCTCGATCACACTTAATGGACTTTCCTGTTCATTATTAGCAGTAGAGTTTTGAACTGGGATACGTTCGGTCATATCTAAAAGCACCTGTCCGGATTGACGAATCAAACTGAAATCGTCAGAAAAAAGGAACAAGCAAATAAATAAAAAGGTGACTTTGTACATGAACATCGGGCCCAAAAGCCAAAAACGCTGCAAAGATAACAAAAGAAGTCTTGGACTTGTTTGGCAAAAATTTAAATTCGAACTACCTGACGAGATGGCTCGGCAGATATAGAGTATAGAAGGATGGCTTGCATTGTAAATGCCTGAATTGTAGTAAGATTAGCTTGTCATTTTTCTAGGCGACCCAAACAATTTTTAGAAAAATCATTGCCTTCTTCTAATATTTTTTTGTCTAATTTGTATTTCACAACCAAAACAACTTTAGACATGCGACATCTGATCTTTCTGCTTTTGGCGGGTATCTGCTCGTCAGGGCCACTTTTTGCACAGAATTACGGGTTTGAAGCACCGGCTGCTACTCCACCTGCGGGCTGGTCTGCTGTAACGGGTACATGGAGCACCATCAACTCCGCAACAAACCCAACGGGCGTGCGCTCAGGCAAACAAGCCATGAGCATCACAGACCCTGCAACAACCGGAACCACCATGGGAAATACAGTGCCCACGGTAACTACACCCTCAGCAGGTTTTTGGCTGGTCACCATGTGCTGGGGGAGAGATACCAACAACAACGGCAGGGTTAACCTTGGCTTCAGGTCCGGTTCAACCAATACTTTAAACCCTTCCTCAACCAGTACAGGACAAGCTCCTAACCTGAGTAACACCGGGTTTGTAAGAGTGATATCCGTTTCAAACAATACGGTCGCTGCAGGTAGCTACAGCCCTGCTTTGAGGGCTTTTCGATCAACCAGTACCACAGGCACTACCTTGTTCCTCGATGATTTTATCATTTATGCCTCTACTACGAATGTACCGGATACGATCGCCCCGGCAGCAGTGAGTGGATTAAGTGCCATCCCCGGAGTTGGATATGATTTAACCTGGACACCAGGCACTGACCTTGGTCCGGATAGCAGTGGCATCGGCGGTGCTGTAATCCTAAGAACCGAAATTGTAGGAGCTACTGCCCCCGTGCTTAACCCACAGGCTATGTATAGCCCATTGGGTGGAGCAGCGGGTATAGACACAGTGGTGCAGGGAGGCATCACCTGGAGGGTTATAGGCTCTTTAAGTGGTAATCCGAATTCATTTACTGATAGCTCTGCCAACAGTTCCATCAGCTACACCTATGCGGTAATTGCCCGTGATCTCGCATTCAATTACAGTACGGCTACGGTGGCCTCTACCTCAGGCCCAATCAACATGGCTTACAGCTCAAGCAATACGGTTCAGATTTTGGGAATTGTTTTCCCGGGTGATTTCAACAGGGCAATCATTAGAGTACCGGTCGTGGTTTCAGGTACGCTTAATCCACTTTCGCTTACCCAATTCAACTTCAGTACTGCGGGTAGTACTAGCGCTGCCAACATCTCCAGAGCCAGGGTTTATTTTACCGGTAACTCTACCTTGTTTGATACCAGCAATCAGTTTGGGTCGGCGGTCATCAATCCATCTGGTTCATTTTCTGTTACCGGTAGCCAGACATTGACCCCAGGTACAAATATCTTCTGGTTGAATTATGACATCAGCCCATCAGCTATTCCAAATCAGGTTGTCGATGCAGAATGTAATGGCTTGGTTTTAGGTGGAAACACTTTTGTCCCTACCACCACCGGCCCTGCGGGTAACAGGCAAATCAAAGCTGCCCTGAATGGTATCTACACCGTAGGTGGAACCAATCCTAACTATGACAGTATTGATCAGGTGATCAATGACCTGAACAATTTAGGAATTACAGGTCCGGTGACCTTTAACTTCAGGCCCGGATCCTACACTGGAGCATTTACACTTAATCCGGTGATCGGTAGTAGCGCAGTGAATACCATCACATTTGCTTCAGAGAATGGTGACAGCAGTCTGGTTTTTATCACAAACGCAGCTTCGACCAGTGCGACCAATAACTTCACTTTGTTCATCAACGGTGCTGACAACCTGCGCTTCAACCGATTGACACTGGAGCGAAGCGGAACCACCCAGGCCAACTCAAGGATCATCGAACTGAACGGGTCTGACAATGTTCAATTTGCCAATTGCAGGTTCCTCGCTCAGGCAGGCCCGCTATCTGCTGACGCTTCCGGTGTAAGGGCTTGTATTTTCAGCTCTGATGCACAAAACGAGAATAATCTGGAGATAAGAAACTGTAGCTTCAGCGGAAATGGAAGCAGCGTATGGCTCAACGGCTCCACAGGAACAACAAAGGCTTCGGGTTTGATCATCGAAAACTGCACCATGAATAACTTCTACACCGGGGTTTTTGCCTTGCATCAGTCCAACCCGATCATCAGAAACAACATCATCAACCGGAACAATACAACGTCTACCCTGGACTATTTTGGTATCAGCCTCAGGTTTGTGGTCAATGGGTTTACGATAGAACGGAACCAGGTGAATGCAGAAAACGGGTTTAATGGCATCAGGGTAAGAGATGCCCGTGGTACCCTTGCAAACAGGGCGACCATCATCAACAATACTGTGAAAGTAGGCGGTACCGCCGCCAGCAACAGCCGTGGGATTTCACTGGAGGATAGTTCCCAATTCGTAGAGGTGGCTTACAACAGTGCATGGATCACTGTGGTGAATACGGCCAATGCACGGGTGTTCAACGTCATCGGAACCAATGCACTGGGCATCAATATTTACAACAACTCATTTGTGAATACTGGCCAGGGCTTTGCCTACTTTATCGGTGATGCTTCTGTGACAGGTATAGACTCATCCAATAACAACAACATCTGGTCAAATGGTACCAACATTGCCTACTGGACCAGCAACCATACAACCTTAAGCAGCCTACGGATCGCATCCGGCAGGGATAATTTATCGGTTAGCGGAGACCCGGCGTATGGAGGAACGGCAATGTTTACCCCACAGAATGCTTCCCTCAACGGCCTTGCAAAAGCGCTACCAGGCATTACAACAGATGTTTTTGGAAACAGCCGCTCAACCACCAACCCGGATATTGGGGCTGTGGAATACATCCCTGTTTCAAATGATTTGGCACTTTTATCTGTCATTGGACTGCCATTCCGATCCTGTACAAGCTCCTCAGTCAACATCCGTATGGTGGTGAGAAACCTTGGATCTTCTCCGGTGACGACTTTTACTGCGACTGCAACCTTGGCCGGGCCGGCTCCTGTCAGCCTGAGCAATACCTTTAATCTGAACCTTGGCCCAGCTGCCATTGATACAGTCACTCTTGGCATATTGAATTTTACAACTGCCGGTAATTACACTGCAGCTTACAGTGTGTCCCTCAGCGGCGATGGAAATGCAGCCAACGATACTTTGAGCGGAGCTACTACAGCCGTTCAGAAGCAAAACAATCCAACTTTGATTACTACTAACCCACAGGTTTGCCCTGGCACACCTGCGCTTTTGATAGCTGATGGTAGTCAAAGCATTCAATGGTTTTCAAATTCTGCACTTACCCAATCATTGGCTTCGGGCGATACCCTCCTGACCGCTCCCATCAACAGCGCTACTACTTTTTACTTTGCCAATGATATAGGGCAGACGGTGAAGATGGGTTTACCTGCCATTCTGGGTAGTGGTACTTCAGGTGCAGGCACCACCAACTTTGGACTGGTGTTTGACGTCCTGGCCCCATGCAGGCTCAATTCGGTGCTCTTACATCCTGTAGGGACTGCCGGTGCTTCCGGATCTCTGACCATTGATGTCATTGATGGCAACAGCAACATCATTCATACCGCAACAGTCACGGTTCAAACCAACCCGATAGCCTCGGTTATTCCGCAAAGGGTAAATCTGAATTTTAATTTACTTCCGGGGACCAATTACAAGCTGCGTCCAAGACAGTTTGTTAGCCCAGTCACCGGATTGGTGTTTAATCCATCAGCCTCGGCACCTGTGGGAGGTAACTATGGTTATCCCTTCGTTTTCCCCGGAAACCTGATCATACAAACCAGTACGTTGACGGCGGCGCCTACCAACACTGCCCGAAATGACCTTTACTATTACTTTTATGACTGGGAGGTATCCAACTCATCAGGGTGCCCAGGTGTAGACTCAGTTACCGTGAATAATGCTTCTGTACCTCCAGTACCTGCATTTACTTTTTCTGTGAACCAAAGTACGGTCTCATTCTTCAATGCCACCAGTGGGGGTAGTACATATTCATGGGATTTTGGCAACAGCATCGGTACTTCAACAGCGGTGAACCCCGTTTACAACTATCCTGCAATTGGTAGTTATCTGGTCACCTTGCAAGCCTCAAATAGTTGTGGAGGTCCGGTAGTTTCAATTGCAAATGTTAATATTCTTGTGCTGGGATCAGATCAAGAATTGAACGCAGCATTGGATTTTGAAGTATATCCTGTTCCTGTCAACATTGAATTGTTTGTGAAATTCCCTACTCAGAAAGCGCAAGCCACTTTGCAGATCTTGGATATGCAGGGTAAGGCAGTACAGGTAAAACAGCTTTATCCCGGGGAGGAACTAGTGCAGCTTAGGGTTGATTCCTTACCCTCAGGTATTTATCTGGTCCAAATGATTGCTAACGGAAAAACCCTCAGAAGACGTATTGTAATCGAATAGCTTTAAGCTGCTGTTGTTAGAATCGATCGGGCTTGTTCTTCTTGGGCAAGCCCGATTTTATTTTAGATCAAAGCATTTACGGGTATTCATTTTCTTCATCATGTATTTTTATCTAGTAAGACCATCTTGTCCTAAAAATAAGTCACCTCAATATATTTTGACTAGTTAGTTCGCAGCAGAACAAATACAATTAAAATACTACCTCACTTCCAACCACCTCGAAAGAAAGCAGTCATAAACCTGATAATAGGTACCTCTATCGTCTGTTTCCTGAAAGATCATTTCCTTGGTCATGAGTGCATCTATTGACCTTGTAATCACGGATGTCTGCCCCAGCCTGTATTTCCCATTAAACTCTTTCGAATGCGGTTGATAAAGCTTACCCTCCCTGGCAATGGCCCTGAGCATTTGCCATTGTGCAGATGTGAGTAGCTGTCTATACTGGTAAAAAACATGCTCTGTCTCAAGCAATAAGCTATGGCTGACCAATCTGGCTTGCTCTGCCACTACTTTTTTTATACCCGTACTGAATATCCTGTTCATCAGTTTCTGCGTGTAGTAGGTATGCGATCTTGTATAATCAAGTACAAAATCGATAGCCTCATCTGAAATCGATCGCTTCGACTGAGTGTATTTTGATCTGATAAACTCTGTATAGGCTTCATTGGTTATTGCTCCCAGTTTCAGTGTCTGTGAGCTTTGATAAAAGGGTCGTTTGCCACTATGAAACATCTCCGTAAGCAAATGCTGATTGCTGCCGCTAAAGAGCATCCTTACGTGTTTAAGAGGTTGGATGTTGGTTCTGATAAGGGCCTCTACATTTTGCTCAGGGTAATTCAAAATCTGCTGAAACTCATCAATCGCCAGAAAAATATGCTGACCTTGAGCATCCAGAAATCTGAAAATTCCCCCTAAAGTCTTCTCATACTCTATGGTCTCCTTGAACTCAATACTTACCTGAGGGTTTCCTGTGATTGGATCGATACTGATGACGGGTCTAAGGCTTTTGATCCATTCCATGAACTTCCTGCCAACCGTATGTTTCTCTGTAAAGGTGATTAGTACAGCCCCTGCGAGCTGATTGGTCATCTCTGCCAAATTTTGTGTTGCATAGATGTCCAGATAGATGGATTTGAAGCTCTTCTTTTTCTCCATCAAGTCCAATACATGATGAATAAGGCCCGTTTTTCCCATTCTCCTGATGGACATCAGGGTGGTATTTGTGCCATTGCTTGCATGCTCAATGATCCTTTCTGTCTCTGATTTGCGATCACAGAAGTATTCCTCTCCGAAATATCCCGAAAGCACAAAAGGGTTTTCTGGCTTGATCATTTCACAAAGTTACACATTTTGCGTTACACATTTTGTGTATTAATTTTAGACTTATTCAACTTTGGAAAGCTATATTGGCTCCGTGTTATGCATTAGGTTGCTATCAAGGCATTCTCAATGCCCTGTAGCTTAGCCCTTATATCCCTGTAGCATTATCCTAGGAAACTTATGTTGTTATGAAAGCCTATACCATTCGCTTCAATGCAAATAAACCCCTTCCTCACCCGGCTCAAAAGACACCCGGATATGCTCCTGAAGGGTTGTGGCCAGTTGATATCCACAGAAATTCACGCCTACCGGGAATTGGTGGTGGCCACGATCAACCAGTACAGCTACCTGCAACCTGAGCAAGTCATAGCGGAGCAAAGGCCTCAAGGCATACATGAGGGTTTTTCCGCTGTTCAACACATCATCAACCACCACTACTACGGCCCCGGAAAGCTCAGTTTCCGGTTGCAGAGCCACTTCACTTTTTACCGGGTCTTGCTTGTCGATTTTCAGTCTGCTCAAACTCGCCTGTTTACAGCCTACCAACTTCAGTTCATCCAGCAGCTTTTTCGCCAGCTTTTCTCCATTACCGGTCACGGCAGCCAATATCAGTCGTTCACAGTCAAAATGCTGCTCGTAGATCTCATAGGCCAATCTGGAGATGATCAACCTCATCTTTTCTTTGCTTAAAACCTGTGTAGACGTATCCATAGACAAATTTTTACAAACCTATGATTTTAACCTTGATCTTAGGCCCTATTGCGATTTTGAGTATTATGCAATTGTTCCTATTTTGCCTACAAAAAAATAAAATGAGAAAAAATTTTACCCTTTTGGCATTTGTTCTCCTGACAAACATTTGCTTTAGCCAGTCTGTTTGCAACCCTACAGGCAATTTATTCATTTATTCAAACTATGAGGGAGGAGTACTTTACCTCAATGTTGATGTAAATGTGCCTGACATTAAGATCGGAATTGTGACCTATGAAACGGTTGTGTTGAATCTGATAGGTCCTTTTGCTTCGAATGTCACAGGGGTTCATTACGCCGGTGCGGCAGACTCAGTTGACAACAGTTGCAGCCTCAACTTAGGTTTGGTGCAGATCAATGGATTGGGGGCTGGAGGCAGCTCAGTAGTCTCCCTATCACCGGTCAGCACTTTGACAAACTCATTTGGCTCATCAACCATCAGCTGTGGACTCTCCTGCCAAACCAACGTTAATCAGGGAGGCTGCAACACCCCTGATCAAATTGAACATTACATTCAGCAACAGTTCCCTACGGCTATCCTTCGTAGCCATACCACCACTTATAGCTGCTGGACAGGTGATACCCTCAACTTATCTTCAGGCGGCAACTGTTGTGCCCTTTTGGCTTTAGGACTTGAGCCTAAGCCGATGATTAGTAACAAGGGCTTGAATCTATACCCCAATCCGGTAAGCTCAGGTTTCAGACTTGACCTGGAGCAAGAGGAGTTTGTTGAAATCTATGATGCTCAGGGTCGATTGGTGTTTGGGCAATTGCTAAAGCCTGGAACGGATGAGATTTCTATGATTAATCAAGCCTCCGGAATCTATCACCTCAGACTGAAAGGCAGCAATCGATCTGCCAAACTGATCAGGGATTAACTACTAAATTCACTTTACAGCTTGTCGACTAAAGGCCGTTGATAGTACTAACCGATAGACAGGGTCGTACCATTTAAATTTTCTACTGTTGGCAACTGTATGCTTTAAGCCTCAGTTAATCTTTATCCCCCAGTATACCTTTAGTCGGCCTCAGGGGAACGCCTGCAACCTATGGGCAGAAATGATTTTACCCTCTTTTACTTCATAAAGCATCAGCAGTTCAAGGCCCTGTTCCTGGCCTGCCCTTCCGGTGATCCATTCATGGTCAATTACTTTAGGGCCCAGAGCCACTCTGTTGAGCAGTCTGCTGTTTAGATTTGGTGAGCTTTCAAACAAGTCTCCATAGAGTTTTTCAAGTTCAGCCCTTCCTTTGGCAACAGGTGTAGCGTTTCCCCATCGGTACAGGGCTACTGTATCAGAAAAGGTTTCCAAAAAGGCATTAAGGTCTCTTTTGTTATAGGCTTGTAGCTGTTGCTCAACCACTTTTGCCGAAGCACTTGCATTCAAGCTGTCTTTTCTCTCATTCAGGGTCAGATATTCTTTCATCAATTCATTGGGTACGGCCACACTGAGTTGGTAGTGAACGATTTTCCATCCTTTTTTAGATTTCAGCAGCAGGGCGGTGGCTCTGCAAGGTCCCATCCAGGTGTCCAACAACTCATCTGCCCAGGCACTTTGGCCGCTGGGATGCAAGATAATGTTTCGTTCAGCCGCTTTAAAGTTCCAAGCTTTTCCTCTGCGGAAGTAAGGCATGGCGTAGCGCATAAAGTCCTTTTTGCTCCAGCGCTCCCCGGCATCGGTACCGATGTATACCGCATTTTCTGACAGATCATCAAAAAAGCTGCTGTCAGCCAATGCCGCTTTTTGATGCCAGGCACTGAGCAATTGATCGATTTGGTCTTTCGCAGCAATTTGTGCCTTTACTGACAGGCAAGGCAAAAAGACCAGAAGCAGGAGCATTCGTATTTCTTTCCACATCTGCAAAGCAACACAATTAATATAATCCCTAACAACACACAGGCTGGGTGCAGGTGATGAGGTAGCTTACAGGAAAAATTGACGACCATTGTTGTATGTTTCAACCGAAGCATTAATTTTGCAGTCCTTTTGAAAAGGACAGGCATCGAAAGACCATGAAAAAAGACATACATCCAAAATACCATGATGTGGTATTTGCTGACAGCTCAAGTGATTTTAAGTTTCTGACACGCTCAACCATGACTTCTCCTGAGACGATCGTTTGGGAAGACGGAAAAACCTATCCGGTCATCAAAGTGGAAGTTAGCTCAGCCTCACATCCTTTCTACACCGGCAAAAACCTGTTTGTGGATACTGCCGGCCGTGTGGAAAAGTTTATGAAGCGTTACAAAAAGTAATCAGGTTCCCACCTGTTTTGAAATTAAGTCCCCTCCCTCAGGGGACTTTTTTATTTTTGTTTTTTACTGTTCACCATGCCTATACCTTCCTGCCTGCTATATGATGTCCCGGCTGCACGAAAGCGCTTATTGCCACTGACCTTTACAAGACCCATCGGTGAGCTGAGGGTTGGTGTGCTCACCATTCGTGAAAAGTGGGAGTGTTTTACCAGGTTCGGGGCCTCCTGCTGGGGCGAGACATACCTTCAATCCTTATATCCCTTGCAGATTCAACAGGATCAGTTGCTGCTGCATGGAGGCCTGTTGCCCACGATGGATTTGGTCAGGGAACTGGCCGCTTTACCTCTGGGGGTGGCACTTTACCAGCAAGATGAGTTTATCGCCTACCGTTGCTCAGCCAACGATGCACTTGCCTTCGTCAAAGGGGAGGCGGCACCTTCTCAGGTTAAAGCTTTTAGGGGCATCATCAGGTTCATCCGGGAGCCATGGGATATTTTTCGGCTCAACGGAGAGGAGATCATCTCGGATGTAAAGCTTCTTACAGCCGGAAGGGTGTCAGAACCAGTAGACGACCCATACACAAGGGTGTACCATCCGGAGCAGCTTTTTATCGAGCCGGGCGCCCGCATCAGGGCGGCCATCATCAACGCTGAGGCAGGTCCTGTGTACATAGGCAAGGATGCTGACATTCAGGAAGGTGCCATACTAAAAGGCCCCTTATCTATTGGCGAAGGAGCAGTCGTCAGCCCAGGCAGCAGGTTGAGGGGAGATACCACCATAGGTCCGGGCTGCAAAGTGGGAGGGGAGATTTCCAATTCGGTGTTTCATAGCTTTAGCAACAAGGCCCATGAAGGCTTTTTGGGCAATTCCGTGATCGGAAGCTGGTGCAACTTGGGGGCAGATACCAATTGCAGCAATCTGAAAAACAACTATGCTTCGGTAAAAGTATGGAGCTATGAGAAAGAGGCGATGGTAGACACCGGACTTCAGTTTTGCGGGCTCATCATGGGCGACCATAGCAAGGCCGGAATCAATACCATGTTCAACACCGGCACTGTGGTGGGAGTGGGGGCCAATGTGTTTGGGGGAGGATTTCCTGAAACATTTATTCCCTCTTTTTCATGGGGAGGCCCTCAGCAGAAATGGGAAGAGTATCAGATTGATAAAATGCTGGATACCACAGCCAAGGTGATGGCCCGACGCCAATTGACATTAACATCCGAAATGAAAGAGATGCTTCGTCATGTGCATCAGCTTAGCCACCGTAACCGTAAGCGCTTTTTTCTGATATGAGGTTTGCAAAGGTCATCGGCTCAGCCACCATCAAAGAGCGACTGGTATCAGCTGCTCAATCCGGGCATGTACCTCATGCCTTGCTGTTTCATGGTGACCCGGGTTCAGCAGCTTTTTCATTGGCGAAGGCACTAGGGGCCTATCTGCTTTGTGAGAACCAGCAGGCAGGCAGGGACAGTTGCGGGCAATGTGCCGCTTGCCACAAATACGACAAAGGCATTCACCCGGACCTGCATTTTATCTACCCGGTTCCGGGAGCTGCTGAAAGTGATCAGGGTGAACCTGAAATGCCTTTTCTGCCGGAGTGGCGCAACCTCTGGCAGACCCATCATTTTCCGGAGCTCAACGGCTGGGCTGAGGCGGTGCAAAGCACAGGTAAGGCCTTCCTGATTTCAAAAAACGAAAGCAGGGTGATCAACAAAGCGGCCTCACTCAAAGCGTTTGAAGGCAGATATAAATTGATCTTCCTGTGGTTACCGGAAATGATGAATCCCACAGCGGGCAATCGTTTGCTCAAATTGCTGGAGGAGCCACCCGCTCAGACCCTGTTTATCCTGATATCAGAAGAACCGGACAAGGTGATGGCCACCATTTTATCGAGAACACAAATCATTCACGTACAGCCCTTCAACTCGGAGGAGATCCAAAGCTATCTGGAGGGGGAGCATCAGCTTTCCACATCGGAGGCAGTCTTGATCGCCGGAAGGTCCGAGGGCAGCATCCTGAAAGCACTGGCATGGCTGAATTCCGAGGGCACCGATGCGGTCAATTTTGCCCTTCAATGGTTCAGAGACAGCCGTGACCTCAATGCCGCTGGCCTGAGCGAACGCAGCGACGCCTTTGCTAAGCTGAACAAGCAAGATCAGAAAGCAGTCATTCAGCAAGCCTTTCAATTGGTAAGGGAGAGCATGGTGTACCGATTTGCTACGGAAGAATTGCTGCGGCTGCCGGAAGAGCGTAAAGAGATCATACGCAGGCTAAGCACCAAACTCAGCCTCGAGCGCTGCGAAGCCTTGCTTAAGATTTTAAACGATACCGGCTACCATCTTGAGCGCAATGCCAATTCCCGCCTTACTTTCTTCGATACATCGCTCTTGTTGCATGAGCAACTACAGTGAAAGCCTTTTTACGTTAAGTTTGGGTTAATTTTTTACTGCTCAGATGATCTTT
Organism: Cytophagaceae bacterium; assembly: GCA_027488815.1. Lineage (GTDB taxonomy): Bacteria > Bacteroidota > Bacteroidia > Cytophagales > JAIYAX01 > JAIYAX01. Next base: position 48,182 of record JAIYAX010000009.1, read on the forward strand.
TTGTGAATTGAGCCCATCATTAACTAAAAAAAAGCTAGCCTTACCCATCATTGGCCGCTCCGATCTGGCAGACTTCCCTGATCTGGAGCTTTACCAAATTCCGGTGAAAACGGACACAGGCGCATATACCAGCTCAATCCACGCTGTGGGCATTCGCACCAGGCGGATAGGGGGAGAGTATTACCTCTTGTTCAGCGTGGCCGGAATGAACCACCCCGGCAGCCCACGTAAGCAATACCGCTTCAAAGACTTTGTCCTGAGAAAGGTGACCAGTTCCAATGGTTTGTCCGAGATCAGATATGTGATCAGAACCCACATCAGACTGATGGGTAAAAACATCCGCACCGAATTTTCACTTACCAACCGCTCTACCATGCGCAGCCCTGTTCTTTTAGGTCGTAAATTGCTGAAAGGCAGGTTTTTGGTCGATGTGAGTCAAAAGAACCTTAGCCTAAAAAAATAAAAACGATGAATCTCATCATCTTGTCCAGAAATCCGGGCCTTTATTCTACCCGCCGCCTGGTAGAGGCTGCCCAGCAACGAGGCCATCTGGTCGAAGTCATTGACCATCTCAAATGCTCCGTGGTGATGGAGCAAGGTAATCCGGGGATCATTTACAAAGGGAGGGTAATCAGCGGAGTTGATGCCATCATCCCTCGTATCGGAGCTTCGGTCACCTTCTATGGAACAGCCATTGTCCGCCAGTTCGAAACCATGGGGGCATTTTCAGCGGTCAAGTCTCAGGCCATCAGCCGATCCCGTGACAAACTCCGCACCATGCAGATTTTAAGTCGTTCAGGCATAGGCATGCCCAAAACCGCTTTTGCTTATCACCCTAAAGATGTTGATGAGCTAATCAAAGAAGTAGGAGGCACCCCCCTTATCATCAAGTTGCTGGAAGGCACACAGGGGATCGGGGTCGTATTGGCAGAAACCAGAAATACTGCAAAATCAGCCATTGAAGCCTTTTATGGTCTGGATGCCAACATCATGATCCAGGAATTCATCAAAGAGAGCGGAGGATCCGACATCAGGGCGTTTGTGGTAGACGGTAAGGTGGTCGGCGCCATGAAAAGGCAAGGGAAGGAAGGAGAGTTCAGGTCCAACTTGCACCGTGGTGGCAAGGGCAGGGTGATCAAGCTCAACCGGATCGAAAGAGATGCCGCCCTTCAGGCCTGTAAAGTCCTGGGTCTGGACATTGCCGGGGTGGATATGCTCATTTCCAATCGTGGACCGCTTATTCTGGAGGTGAACTCCTCTCCGGGTTTGGAGGGTATTGAGGGAGCCACCGGGGTCAACATTGCAGGAAAGATTATTGAATTTATTGAGCGAAATCTGCCCGGAAAACGCAGGCGCAAAGACCAAATAGGCATTTAATCCCTTACTTTGCAGGCTCATGAGCATGACACATGAACAGGTACACGGTCATCAGGGATGGGTTGCTTCCGTACAAGAGTACCTCGGGGAGTTTGTCTATGGTGGCATCGATGGCAGTGTGACCACTTTTGCTGTGGTGGCCGGGGCGACAGGAGCAGGCTTGCCCAGCGGTATCGTGATTATTCTGGGGCTTGCGAACTTAATTGCAGACGGTTTTGCCATGTCCGTTGGCAGCTACCTGTCTACTAAATCTGAAAAAGACAATTACGAGAAGCACCGTAGAATTGAATACTGGGAGGTGGAGCATATCCCCGAAAAAGAGAAAGAAGAAGTGCGGGACATCTACCGCAAGTACGGTTTTGAAGGAGAGCTTCTGGAGCAAATCGTGGCTAAGATCACTCAGAACAAGGACATCTGGGTAGATGTGATGATGCGTGAAGAGCTGGAGATGATGCCGGAAAACAAATCACCTCTGGCCATGGGTGCTGTCACATTTGCTTCTTTTTTAATCATGGGCCTGGTCCCATTACTTGCTTACCTTTGGGACTATTCCTTTGGGAGCACATTGCCATTGTTTGGCATCAGTTGTCTGCTGACTTCCCTTACTTTTGTGCTGATTGGATTCCTGAAAGCGATCGTGACCCATACCCACAAGCTAAAAGCCATTGCTGAGACACTGTTTTTAGGAGCTGCTGCAGCAGGTTTAAGCTATTGGGTAGGATATTTGCTTGAGGGATTGGTTTAGGTCTGTTCAGACAAGACGAGTTTATTGAAGAAAAAACGAAAAACAAAAGAATGAAATCAATCACATGGGCAGCCATACTGCTGCTGACAATGGCCATCAGCGCACAGGCGCAGAAACCCAACAAGAAAAAAGACTACCTCATCACCATCAGTACCGAGTTCGGAGATATGGAGCTTATCCTGTTTGACGAGACCCCTCGGCATAAGGAAAACTTCGTGAAACTGGTCAACAACAAGTACTACAATGGCACCACTTTCCACCGCATCATCGATAATTTCATGATCCAGGGTGGCGACCCCTACTCCAAAGACGATGACCCCAATAACGATGGCATCGGAGGCCCTGGCTACACCTTGCCAGCGGAGTTTAGTGCAGGCTATAAACATGTGTTCGGCAGTCTGGCGGCTGCAAGACAAGGCGATAACATCAACCCCAAGAAGGAGTCCAGCGGATCGCAATTCTATATCGTCGAAAACCGAAATGGAACTCCTTTTTTAGACGGTCAATATACCGTGTTCGGCCAGGTGGTTAAGGGTCTGGAAGTCATCGAGAAGATTGCCGTGCAGCCCAAAGGACCTAGTGACCGCCCCCTCAAAAACATTAGCATGACCCTCAAAGCCGAGCTGCTCAAGAAAAAGAAGATTACGGAACGAACAGGCTATCAGTATCCGGCTGCTGAGAAAAAGAAAGCTGATAAATAGGTTCCGGGATGGACAGGGTATTAATCACAGGAGCCAATGGATTGCTTGGCTCCAAGCTTATCGAACTTTACGGCAAGCATAAGGACCATATTATTTTTGCCACCTCCCGAGGGGTGAACCGCTTTCAAAAGCTGCCCTCCAACGCTACGTATCAGGCACTTGACATTGCTGAGGAAAGTCAGGTGGAAGCTGTGCTTAGTTATCTGGCTCCTCAGGCGGTTATTCATACCGCTGCTATGACCAATGTGGATCAATGTGAACTTAATCACGAGGAATGCCTGAAGCAGAATGTCACCGCTGTTGAAATACTGTCAAGAGTATGTAGTAAAATGGGGATTTTTCTCTTGCACCTTTCCACTGACTTTATTTTTGACGGTAAGAACGGTCCATACCGAGAAACAGATAAACCCGCACCGATCAGTTTTTATGGTCAAACCAAGCTCAAAGCAGAGCAGATCATTCAATCCACCACAGGGCTGCAATGGGCCATCGCCCGGACAGTATTGGTGTACGGCTATGCGCCAGGACTGAGCAGAAGCAATATCGTACTGTGGGCCCGGCAAAACCTGATGGCAGGTAAGGAAATTCAGGTGGTTGATGACCAGTGGCGCACACCCACCCTTGCCGAGGATCTGGCGATGGGCTGCTACCTGATCGTTGACAATGCCTCCAAAGGCATCTACCATCTTTCCGGACCTGATCTTTTCACTCCTTACGACATTGCTCAGGCGGTGGCAGATCATTTTAAGCTGGATAAAAAGCTGATCCATCGGGCAAATGCAGGCACCTTCAGCCAGCCGGCCAGCCGGCCTCCACGTACAGGATTTATCATTGACAAGGCACGTACCGAATTGGGCTACAGCCCACATACCTTCAAAGATGGGCTTGCGCTGCTGCAAAGCCAGCTTGAGGCCCAATCTACAGCATGACCCAGAGAAAGGCACTGATACGTTTAATGGTATTGGGGCTGGGCTCATGGCTGCTCACGGCTTGTGGTGCCAGGCTGCTTCCTTCCAAAATCAATTATTCACAAGAGTACAATGAGTTGGAAGGCTACAAACCCCGCTATGCTTTTCATAAGTCTCCTGCTGGGCATAAGGTTTTCTTTTTGCTTAATCCGGCTCTGGTGGACGAGCAAAGTGACCGGCTCATGATCGACCGTAAGTTTGTTCCAGTCTTTGAGTTTTTCGCATCGCACTCCGACCGCAGGCCTTTATTAATGGACACACTCCAATGGGAAGATTATCAGATTTTTCCGGTGAGCCAGGGTGTGCTTTTTACTTTTGAAGTCGGCTTAGATGAGATGGCAGGTGGGTTGGCCCTTCTCAGCTTTCAGGATAAGGTGAATGAAGTCAGCAGGGTGCATTATCTGTCTTTGCCCTCCAAAGAAAATACTCTGGAACTTAATTACATGGTCACCTACGCCAATGGAATGCCAATCATGGAGCACTATGCCAACTGTGACGATACCCTTGTACTTCGTAACATAGATGATCGGGAAGAACAATTGTTTGTCACCTACTACAGTCAGGAGTTCAGACCGGCCGCACCCCCAATGGCGGTCTCCTTCCGCAACGAAGACCAGCAGCTGGCCATTGACACCACTTTTGCGATCGCATTGAAAAAACCCTTCATGCTGACCCAACCCGGGCTTTACTTGTTTCAAAAAGATACCAATGATGCCCAAGGCTTTTCGATAAGAGTCGGGTGCTACCGTTTCCCAAGGCCTTCCCGCTCAAAAGAGCTGATCGATGCACTCATCTACATCACCACCACGGATGAGCGAGCCAAGATCATCAAGGCGGTAAACCCCAAGAGAGAGCTCGATAACTTCTGGCTGGCTCAGGGAGGCAACCGTGAATTTGGCAGGCAAATGATCAGAAACTATTACCGCAGGGTGGAGTTTGCCAATTTGTACTTTACCACCTACAAGGAAGGTTGGAAAACGGATCGGGGCCTGGTCTACACCGTTTTTGGCCCACCTTCAAAAGTGCGTAGATTTGACCAGTCTGAGGAATGGGAGTATTCCAAAAAAACAGCAGCATCGGAGCAGCGATTTGTCTTTGTCCGTAAACCCAACCTGTTTTCAGCGTATCATTTTGAGTTGGTCAGGCAGGTGGAGTATGACATTTTTTGGTACAGTGCCGTAGAGCAGATCAGGAAAGGACTTAGCGAAGAAAAGAAATGAACCAATTGGGAAGTGCTCAAATGATTTTTGGCTTTCATCCGGTGATGGAAGCCCTTCAGGCCGGCACAGGTATTGATAAAATCATGATCCATCGTGAGGCGGAGCACCAGAGCACTTCAGGACTTATCACGCTGGCAAGGAGCAAAGGGGTTGAAATTCAAAAAGTGCCACTCAGCCGCCTCAACCTCATCACCCGCAAAAACCATCAGGGGATCATCGCCTGGATCTCGCAGATCAGCTATGCTTCCCTTGAAAACATTATTGCCAACTGCTTTGAGTCAGCACAGATGCCCTTGGTGCTGGTGCTTGACAGGATCACCGACGTACGAAATCTGGGAGCTATCGCCCGAACGGCTGAGGCTGCCGGGGTTCATGCCCTGGTGGTGCCATCAAAGGGTTCAGCCCAGATCAACAGCGATGCTATCAAAGCCAGTGCCGGTGCCCTGATGCACGTACCTGTCTGCAAGGAAGCTCATCTGGAGCAATCCCTCCGTTACCTGAAAGACTGCGGCCTGCGGTTGGTTGCCGCCACCGAGAGAGGCAGTACCGGACTATTTGAAGCAGATTTCACAGGCCCTTTGGCCATTATTCTAGGCTCTGAGGAAGACGGTATATCTTCAGAGATACTAAGGGTGGCCGACGAATTGGTCGCCATACCGATGGCAGGCAGCATTGGCTCGCTCAATGTATCCGTATCGGCTGGAGTGCTGCTGTATCAGGCCTTGCGGGCTCGAAAGGAAAGCTAAATATATTCGTTGTTTTTACCGGACTTAAGGTCAGCCACAAATTCCTTAACCCGCTGTTCTTCCTGCTTGGGGCATATCATGGTCACCCCATCATGTTCGGCTACAATAAAATCATCCAGGCCAAACACTACCGTTAGCCGATCCTCAGAAGTTTTGATGATGTTGTTTCTGGACTGGTAAAGCATCACATTCCCGGATACAACGTTACCATCTTCATTTTTGTCGGAAAGTTCGTACAGCGATTTCCAGGTGCCCAGATCTGACCAGCCAAACTCTGCCGGGATCACATACACATTCGCCGCTTTCTCCAGGATGGCATAGTCAATCGAGATATTTTTGCTTTGGGCGTACACCTGCTCTATGAAAGTGCTTTCTTCCGAAGTGCTCAGTTTAGATTTGCCTTGCTCGAATATCTCCCAGAGGTAGGTGAGGTATTCTTTGAAACTCGCCATAATCGCTTTGCAGTTCCAGATAAAGATCCCTGCATTCCAGACAAAATCCCCACTCTCAATGAATTTTCGGGCGAGCTCCAGTTCCGGCTTTTCAGTAAAGGTTTTCACCTTTTTGATCATCCCCTGGCCTTCATCGTGGAATTGTATATAGCCATAGCCAGTATCCGGGCGATGGGGTTTGATTCCTAAGGTAAGCAAAATATCCCTGCCCTTTACAGCCTGCAAGCCATGATCAACGATGTTTCGGAAAGCTTCCGGTTTAGTAATGACATGGTCGCTGGGGCATACGATGATGGAGGCTTGCGGATTTTCCAGGCTGATGATGTAGCTGGCATAAGCGATACAAGGAGCCGTATTGCGCCTTACAGGCTCTAATAAAAGCCGTCTGGGTTTGATCCAGGGCAAATCCCGAAGCACAAGATCACGGTACTCAAGGCTGGTCACCACCAGAATGTTTTCCCTGGGGATCAGACCTTCAAAACGATCAACAGTTTCTTGAAGCATGGTCTTACCGGTTCCCAATACATCATGAAACTGCTTGGGATGATGGGTACGGCTAAATGGCCAAAAACGGCTTCCAATACCCCCGGCCATCACAACCGCATAGCAATTTTTATCCATTGACCTGTTGTTGTAATAAATGCTGCGAAATAAACATAAAAAAAGGCTGGTTACTCTTTTTATTTGAGCAATAATCAGGCCCCCTGAAACAAAAAAGTTGAAAGACTCAGGCTTTTTTATTACTTTGCCCTTAGGTTGACATAGGGTAAACAAATGGTTTGGCTTTTCGTTACCCATACGAATAGCTTGAGGTGTATGAGAGCTATTGTTAAAACCTAAAAAATGATCAGGGACATAAATCTCCTGAAACCGCTGTATTTTTATTTTTTACAACACTAGAATTGAAATTTTATCATGAGTGAAACCCTGGCTGAAGTAGTGTCTTCACATTTAAAAGCCAAGCTGAAAGAAGTATTTGGCTTTAGTGCCTTCAGGGGAAATCAGGAAGCCGTTATGAACAGCATCCTCGAGGGCAAGAATACCTTTGTTATCATGCCCACCGGGGCAGGAAAGTCCCTTTGCTACCAATTGCCGGCCATCGTTTCTGATGGCACCGCTATCGTTATCTCTCCCCTGATCGCCCTGATGAAAAATCAGGTGGATCAGCTGAATGCCTTTGGAATAAATGCCCAGTTCCTCAACTCCACCCTAAACAAATCGGAGATGAACAGGGTAAAAAAAGAGGTGCTTTCCGGCGAATGCAAACTGCTCTACGTTGCTCCCGAGTCGCTGACAAAGGATGAGAATATCCTCTTTTTGAACAATGCCAAATTATCTTTCGTAGCCATTGATGAGGCACATTGTATTTCCGAATGGGGGCATGACTTTCGACCGGAATACCGCCGTATCAAGTACATTATCGATCAGTTGGGTAACCTGCCCATCATTGCACTTACCGCTACAGCGACCCCTAAGGTACAGGAGGATATCCTCAAGAACCTGGAGATCGAAGATGCCAATATTTACAGGTCTTCCTTTAACCGCAAAAACCTCTACTACGAGGTCAAGCCAAAGGTTAATGTGAACAAGGCCTTGATTAAGTTCATCAAAAACCACAAAGGTAAGTCGGGCATTATCTATTGTCTCAGCCGTAAAAAAGTAGAGGAACTGGCTGAGTTTTTACGGGTTAACGACATAAAGGCTTTGCCCTATCATGCCGGGCTCGACAGCCATGTGCGTGAAAACAATCAGGATGCCTTTCTCAACGAACAGGCGGATGTGATCGTTGCCACCATCGCTTTTGGAATGGGTATTGACAAGCCGGATGTGCGCTTTGTGATCCACTATGATGCCCCCAAATCACTGGAAGGCTACTATCAGGAAACAGGAAGAGCCGGCAGAGACGGGTTGGAAGGCAATTGTGTGATGTTCTTTTCAGAGAACGATATCATCAAGCTGGAGAAATTCAACAAAGACAAAGCCGTTACCGAGCGTGAAAACGCCAAGTACCTGCTCGAGGAGATGACTGCTTTTGCAGAAACCGGCCTATGCAGAAGGAAATTTATCCTCAATTATTTTGGAGAAGTATACGACGAGGCAGAGTGTAAGCCAGGCATGTGTGATAACTGCCGCCATCCCAGAGAGCGGTTTGAGGCCACTGAAGATGCCAAGTTTGCCATCAGAGCAGCCCTAGATACCGATCAGCGATTCGGAATCAGTCACCTGAGCGATGTGCTCATGGGAGTGATGAACGACTATGTCGAAAGCTACCATCATGACAAGCTGGACATCTTTGGGGCAGGAAAGGAGAAGGATGCCAAATACTGGAACACGATCCTAAGACAACTGGCGGTTAACGGCTTTTTTGAAAAAGAAATAGAGAACTACGGCGTCATCAAGGTGACTGAAAAGGGAACTGCTTTTCTGGAAAATCCATATGAGTTGAGGTTTGTCAAAGACCATGACTTTGAAGCAGATTTGCTTGAAGATGAAAAAGACGATCAGGTAGGGTCAGCCGGAGGCAAATCCTATGACGATGCCTTGTTTGAGTTACTCAAAGGCCTGCGGAAGAAGATTGCGAAAGAGAGAAATCTACCTCCCTATGTCATTTTTCAGGACCCTTCCCTTGAGGAAATGGCCACCACTTATCCCACATCACCTGAGGAAATGGCTCAGATCAATGGGGTTGGAATGGGCAAAGTACAGAAATTCGGTAAGCCCTTTCTCGAACTGATCACCCATTATGTGACGGAAAACGAAATTGAGACAGCGGCTGATGTAGTGGTAAAAACAGCTGTCAATAAATCCAAGCTGAAAATATTTGTGATCCAGCAAATCGACCGGAAAGTTGACCTGGATGATATCTGTAGTCAAAAGAGCATCAGTATGGATGAGCTCCTGCAAGAAATGGAGCATATCTGCTACTCCGGCACCAAGCTGAATATTGATTACTACATCGATCACATCATTGAAGAAGATCGTCAGCAGCAGATTTATGACTATTTTCTGGGTGCACTGACGGATCATATCGGCACGGCATTTAAGGAGTTGGAAGAGGAATTTACCGAAGAGGAGCTACGGCTCATGCGGATCAAATTCCTGAGTGAATATGCCAACTAGTGGCATAACCGGACTTGGTCCGGTTTTTTTATGTTCTTTAGGTACAAGTCCCGGAAAGAGAGATACTTCTTTTATTTTTGAGGTCTGGCCTAATGCCATAAGTAAAACAACATGAATGTATTAATCCTGGGCTCAGGAGGTCGAGAAAATGCTTTTGCAGAGCTGCTGTCACGCAGCACATCTGCCCCCAAGCTGTACATAGGCCCCGGCAATGGAGGCAGTGATCTGTATGCTGAAAGGGTAGAACTCAATTTAGCAGACCCTTCAGGGATTGCAGCAGCCTGTAAGCAGCATGGCATTCATCTGGTGCTGATAGGGCCTGAACAACCCCTCGTTGAGGGCCTTGTGGATTACCTGAATGTTCATCTTCCGGAGCTAATGGTGATTGGGCCTACAGCCTCAGCAGCAAGATTGGAAGGAAGCAAGGCCTTTTCAAAAGTGCTGATGCAGAAATATGACATTCCCACTGCAAGGTATCGATCCTTCACCCGAGGGCAATTGCTGGAAGCATTGGAATATGTTGCAGCCCATCCATTGCCGGTCGTGATAAAAGCCGACGGGCTGGCAGCAGGCAAGGGAGTGATTATTTCGGAAAACACTGCCGAAGCGCTGGAAACCACAAGATCAATCCTGGAGCAAGCCCGGTTTGGCGAAGCAGGTCAGCAGGTAGTTATTGAAGAGTTTTTAAAAGGAATTGAATTATCGGTTTTTATCCTTACCGATGGTCAGAACTTTGTGTTGCTTCCCGAAGCCAAAGACTATAAACGTGTAGCTGACGGAGATCAAGGGCCCAATACAGGAGGAATGGGTGCCGTTTCTCCGGTCCCTTTCTTCAACGAAGAGCTGCGAGAAAAGGTGGAGCGCAAAATCATCAGACCTACTCTGGAGGCTTTGCAAAGTGAAGGCATTTTCTATTCAGGCTTCATTTTCTTTGGCCTCATGAAAGTTAACCAGGAACCTTATGTGATTGAGTATAACTGCCGGATGGGTGACCCTGAAACAGAAGCCGTATTGCCCCGAATTGATTCTGATTTTATGGACCTTTTACTGGCTTGTGCCGAGCAACGACTGGGAGCCCATGCTGAACTGAAGCTGGCAGAAAAGAAGGCATTAACCGTGATCGTTGCCGCTAAGGGCTATCCCGATGCACCTGAAAAAGGTAAAAAAATAGTGTTTACTCAGCCGGCAGGGGCAGAAACACTCGTTTTTCATGCCGGCACCCGCAAAGAGCCGGATGGCAGCTACCTCTCCTCGGGAGGGCGTGTGTTGGCCATCACCTCCCTGGCCGATGACCTTGAAGCGGCGGCAGAAAGTAGCTACCAATACATCAATACCATTACTTTTGAAGGGGCTACTTACCGAAAAGACATAGGCCAGGATATCATCAACTATATTCGCAAAGCAGAGCATTGAAAAATGGGAGCTTGTACATCATGTAGTTCAGGTGCTTGTGGCACTGCAGTAGGGGGTTGTAAAAACAACGGCGGCTGTAAAACAGGAGGTTGCAACAAAATGAATGTGTTTGACTGGATCAGCCGTATGGAGTTGCCAGTAGATGGCATCCGCTTTCGGTTTGTGGAGGTCAGGTTCAAAAATGGCCGGAAAGATTTTTACCACAATACCAACGATCTGGAACTGGTGACTGGCGATGCAGTAGTAGTTGAAACTCAGGGCGGTCACCACATTGGTCATGTGAGCATGATGGGCGAGCTGGTAAGGTTACAGATGCAGAAGAAAAAAGTCGACCCGGAAAGCAGCGACCTTAAGACCATTTACCGGATGGCAACGGCCAAAGATCTCGAGAAGTATGAGCAGGCCAGAAACAGAGAAATGGCCTCTATGTATCGTAGCCGGGAACTGATTTTACAGCATAATCTGCAAATGAAGCTTTCCGATGTGGAGTTTCAGGCTGATAATACCAAGGCTATTTTTTATTACTCAGCAGAGGAGCGGGTGGACTTCAGGGAACTGATCAAAACCATGGCCTCGGAGTTTAAGGTAAGAATTGAAATGAAGCAGATCAGCTTGAGGCAAGAGGCTGGTCGACTGGGTGGTCTGGGTGTATGTGGCCGTGAACTATGCTGCAGCACCTGGCTGGCAGATTTTAAGAATGTAGCCACTTCGGCTGCACGCTATCAAAATCTTAGCCTTAACCCTGCAAAGCTCTCCGGGCAATGTGGACGACTGAAGTGTTGCCTTAACTATGAGTTGGATACCTACATGGAAGCCCTCAAGGATATTCCTGAAGTGGAGGGAAGCATTCGTACACAGCGTGGGGAAGCCAGGCTTCAAAAAACGGATATCTTCCGGAAGCTCATGTGGTTTGCTTACCGTGATGATGAGTCCAACTGGATACCTGTGTCTACAGAAAGAGTTAAACAACTGATCGAGTTTTCAGCCAAGGGCAAGACAGTGGACTTTCTAACAGAAGAGGAGGCTACACAGGCTTCAAAACCCCAAAATACTGCCACAGCTATCGTTACCGGTGAGCTTACCCGACTCGACAGTAAGCTTGACCAGCAACGGAAAAAGAAGAAACGAAAGAAAAAGAAGCGCAAAGGTGGACAAAACCCATCCACAGCCTCCACTAACCCACCCTCTGACACTTGAAGAAATCCTTGATGATCCTGTTCGCAGGACTACTCTTTTGCAACAGTTGTACTGACCCGGCTGTACTGAGCGAACAAGTCAGAAACCTACCTGCTGAAGGCTGGAGGGCAGACAGTACCCTGAATTTTACAATTGACATCCCTGATACAAGCAAGGGATATGATTTCCTTTATTTATTGAGAACAGAGCTAAGGTACCCTTACAGTAACTTGTTTTTGCGCTATACCCTCATAGACAGCATGGGCAATGTCATAGAAACCAGACTGGATGAAATGATGCTATCTGACCCTAAAACGGGGGAACTCAAAGGGAGTGGATTTGGTGATATCCGGCAGCATGTATTTCTTTTTTTACAAAACCGTAAGCTCCCCTATGCCGGTCAGTATGGATTAAGCCTTAAGCACTACATGCGCACCGACAGCCTTCCCTATCTGCTTTCAGCGGGCATCAAAATTCAAAAAACAGATGTCCCAGGCCTCCCCTGAGTCCAGGCTGATCATCCTTCATGGGAATGGAGCTGATCAGTTGGCGGTCAGGTATTTTCCATCGGCAAGCGGTAAAGGAAAGGGGATAGTGCTTATTCATGGCAGCGTGGAGAACGGCCGTATCTTTTACTCGAAATCCGGTAAAGGATTGGCTCCATACCTGGCTTCTCAGGGTTATGAAGTATTTGTACCTGACCTTAGGGGTAGGGGAGAGTCCAGGCCACTTATCAATTCGGAGAGTCGTTTCGGAAATCTGGAGATCATCAAACACGATTTTGTGTTGTATGAACAGCTTGCCAAAGAATATTCTGACCCTTCCCCATTGATCTGGATGGGCCATAGTTGGGGTGGTGTACTCATCTTTCAGGCTTTGTTCAGAGCATTTATACAGCAGCCATCAGCGGTGGTTTGCTGGGGTACCAAAAGAAGAATTTCAGTGTTGAGCTTACGAAGGTTGGTGATGGTCGAAGGCTTTTGGGTGACACTCTCCTTTCTACTCAAAAAAAGATATGGATATCTGCCTGCAAAGAATTGGGGTATGGGCTCCGACAATGAAAGTAAGGCCATGCATGAGGAAACATTACGTCTGGTTTGGGACAAGAAATGGATTGACCCATCAGATCAATGGGATTATCGGCTCCCAAGGTCATTTACCAAACTTCCATCTGCCCTGTTTTTGACGGGTAGTCACGACCATGTGCTTGGCCATGCAAAAGACGTACGTATATTCATGAAAGAATGTGGCTATCACCCGGAAGAGCTTTTGCTTTGTGGCAAGGATACCGGGTACACTGTCGACTATACCCATGTTAGCCTGCTTACACACCCTTCGGCAGGTCAGGAGCTTTACCCTAAAGTCTTAAGCTGGTTGCAGAGAAACTGATCTCAGATTCATGTCCACTGGCTTTTTGACTGATGTATGAAAAAGGCCCAAAAAGTTCCTTTTATTTCAACCGACTTGATGTACTTGAAACCGGGAATCAAGGGTTAAAAAAAGCACCCTCTCCTGCTCTAAATACAGATTAGATGTTGAAGTACGCCAGAAAAAAGCTTGGAGAACTCAGCCTGTGGTTTTCAGAAATCACAGAAAGACCGCTTTTGGCGACCTTCATGGTCTTTGTGTTTATGCTTTTGCTCATGCTTTCGGTGAGTTTCAGGCAGTTTTTATACAACTATGAGCAGTTCAGTTCCAACCTGATGGCAGAAGGTTTTGGGACGGTATTTGACTTACTTGTCATTGGTATCTTTCTCCTTTGGATCAATAAACTTGGGGAGCGAAAGGCCCTTATCAGAGGGTATCAGGAAGAAATTGATGATTTCAGAAACTGGAACAACGATGAGGCGATGTTCAAAATCGTAGGCAGTATCAAGCGTCTCAACAAGCATAAAATACATCAGCTGGAGCTATATGAATGCCACATGCGCAATGCCAAGTTGGAGTACATCAACCTTGCCGGTTCCAACCTGAACTTTACTGATCTGAGCCTGGCCAACCTGATGGGAGCAGACATGAGCGGCATACGGGCCAATCAGGTGGATTTTGATACGGCCAAACTCAATGAAGCCATTTTTCGGAAGGCTATGCTGGCAGGGGCTAATTTTAATCTGGCAGTAGCTATCCGGGCTGATTTTTCAGAGGCGATGTTGATCAAAACCAATTTTTCAGGAGCCATGTTGATGGAGGCCTGCTTTCATAAAGCCCAGTTGATCGAGGCCGATTTTAGCGACGCCAACTTGTACAAGGCCGACCTCAGGGGTGTGCTGGGACTTACGGTAGAGCAACTTTCAAAGGCCAAAACCTTGCAAAAGGCTCAAATGGATGAACTTCTGGAGGCAGAGCTTGAAGTTCGTTTTCCCTGGCTGTTCAGAGAGGAAGGTGCTGTTCAGCAAAAAATCAGTTTGAATCCTGATTGAGCAAAAGCTTTCCAGAACTCGGGAAATGACTTTTTAACTACCATAGGATCAGCGATCCTTATCTCCTGTGTTCTCCCTAATATTGCCAAAGACATGGCCATTCGGTGATCCTTAAACACCGGGAAAGGCTTCTCTGCTTCCCAGACTGCTTTTCCTTGGATTCTCAAATAACTTGTTTCATCGGTTTCAACTGTCACGTTCATAGACTTTAAAAGATTACCCAAGGCCAAAATCCGGTGACTTTCTTTGAGCGGCAACGTTTGCAAGCCTTCCGCAAGCAGCGTTTGCCCTAAAGCGGCACACGTCAATACTATTGCCGGGCATAAATCGGGACATTGCCTGAAATTGAATTGCAGAAGGGGTAACAAGGGAGCTTCAACCTTGGCGATACTAATCCCTTCAGGTCTTTCTGATGTATTTACCCCCAAATATTCAAAATACTGAGCAGCAATACGGTCTCCCTGAGCACTATCAAGACGCAAGCCAGGAAGCAATAGGCTTTCTCCGATGGCAGAAAGTGCAATCATGCCATACCAGTAAGAGGCTGAAGACCAATCGCTCTCTGCATTTGCCTGATGTAGCGGAGGTCCATTCCAAGGCGAAACCAAAATTCTCTGTCCTTCTTTTCGGTAGGATTGCCCCGCCCTTGACAGGCTTGACAAAGTTAAATCGATATAGGAAGAAGAGCTTTGCTCCCCTACCAGCTCCAGTTCCATTCCCTGAGGGAAAAAGGGAGCAATCAGCAAGAGTGCTGAGCTGAACTGAGAGCTAAGACTTCCATCTATGCTCAGAATTGCTTTTTCAGGCAGAGCAGTTCGGCCTTTGATTTCCAAAGGGGGATATCCCTCTTTTTCCAGATATTCGATTTGAGCACCTAAAATCCGCAGAGCTTCCACCAATGGCCCGATCGGACGGCGTTTCATACCTTCACTGCATGTGAGTATTGCCGGGCGGTTTTTTAAATAAAAGTAAGCACAAAGGAAACGTATGGTCGTACCAGCATCAGCGCAATCGACTGTATGAGATGTAGAGGTTAAACCTTTAAGGAGCAATTGGGTGTCAGCGGCAGTGCTAAGAGGTATCTCTGACAGGTCTGCACCACTCAAAGCAGCCAGGATGGCCAAACGGTTGCTGTCGCTTTTGGAAATCGGCAGGGTGGCTTCTGCGCTCAGAGCCAGAGGAGGAAAGATGTGAACGGAAGAATACACTTTCCGCAAAGATGGGCATAGGGCTGTGATCCCTGTTCATTAGAGTCACTAAAAAAAATTGAGCTTCAGATGCAACTCTTTAAGTTCGTCGTAGTCTTTGGACTGAAAATTATATTGTGCAAACTCAAAATTACCATAACCTGCACCAGGCAGTAATTGATCGCTGTAAATCCGGCGAGAGAAGCGCACAGTATGAATTGTATAAACTCTATTCCAAAGCAATGCTCAACACCGCTTACAGGATTGTTCAAAATACCGCCGAGGCCGAAGACATACTTCAGGAATCCTTTATCAGCGTATTTCGCAATCTGGATCATTACAAAGGCGAAAGCAGCTTTGGCAGTTGGATGAAAAAAATCGTCGTGAATCAGGCCTTGAGCCAGGTCAGGAAACGAAAAGCTTCCTGGGAAGAAATAGACGATGAACAACAGGGTTTGGCAACAGAACCTGCTGAAGAACAAGATTGGATGGAACAAGTCACCGAGGTAAAAGAGGCAATCAACCGGTTGCCTGAAGGATACAGGGTCATTTTAAGCTTGTATTTGCTCGAGGGTTACGACCATACAGAAATCGCAGGATACCTGAACATCACCGAGTCAACATCAAAATCACAATACTTGAGAGCGAAGCAGAAACTAAGGAATATGCTCAACTCAACCGGACTTAGAACTTATGGAAGATAAATTGAAAAAATGGGCGGATGAAAACCGTGAGGCTTTTGATGACCTTGAGCCCTCAGATGCCGTCTGGAGCCAAATCGAGCAAAAACTCGATGCGGAGAAAAGCAAACAAGAGCGAAGTCGCCCTGTACTTTGGGTATGGAAAGTCGCTGCTGTGCTTTTCCTTGGGCTTTCGCTTACCCTCCTGATCGATAAATTCAGACCCAATGAAGTTAACCTGGCAAGCAGTGAAAGCCTGCCGGTCGACTTGCCTCCTGAGTTCAAACAGGTCGAGCAATTCTACAATACGAGATTGGAGGAAGGTAAGAAAGAACTCGCCGATCTGAGTAAAGGTGATCCACAGTTGTTTGTGGAGATGACCTCCGAACTACTTAGAATGGATAGCCTTTACCTGCAACTGAGGACCAAACTACCTCATGCCTCAAATCCTGAAGCAGTCATGGATGCCATGACAACAAACCTGAAGCTTAGAATGGAGCTTCTCCAGCGTCAGCTGCAACTTCTTGAACAATTTAAAGATCGCCGATCTGAAACCAAAAACGGCAGCAATGGAGAGAGTTCTCCGATATAGTCTTTATCCACATAGTCAGAGTAAACATCACAAATCATGAACAAATCCACACGCATCATCTTGGCTGTCGCAGCAATGCTGTACCTGCCATACGCTCAAACCAAAGCTTCTGATGTTCAGGTTTCTAAGAAAGTGAACAAAGAGTTTAAGATCACTCCAAACGGTACCGTCGACTTGAGTAATAAGTTTGGCAAAGTGCATATCAACACCAACCTGCCTGCCGGACAAGTGCAGGTAGCCATTGAAATCATTGTGATTCGCCAGAATGATAAAGATGCCGCCAAATTGCTCAGCGAAATTCAAATTGAGTTTTTAGAAGAAAACGGTGGCCTCAAAGTCACCAGCATATTACCTGAAAAGATGAAAACCAATTCCAAAGAAAGGCTCGAGGTCAATATGACGATCAATATGTCCTCTCAAAACCCCATCAAAGCAAAGCATTCTTTTGGTGATCTGTACCTTGGTAATCACATGACTTCTCAGGATCTAAAGGTTTCTTATGGTCACCTGAAAGCGGAGGAACTCAAAGGCAAAACCGATATCAAAGTAGCTTTTGGAAACTTAAGTCTTAAGTCAGCAAACTCGGCGCAGATCAAAATAGAGTATTCCAATGCAAAAATTGAGCGTGTGACTGAGCTTCAACTTAAAGATGATTTCTCCACCTTAAACCTCGGAAAAGTAGGCAACCTTACACTGACCTCTAAGTATGGCAAAATTGAAATTGGTGAGGCTTCACAGGTAAGCGGTTCAGCAAGTTTCACAAGTGACTTCAACATAGAGCAGCTTAGCAAATCCCTTGATGTGCAAATCAAATACGTGGGCGATCTGGATGTAAACCTCACTTCAGGTAGTCTGGATTTGGTTAAAGTAAATGCCTCCTTCTCTAATGTGGAGATCAGTTACCCTTCAGGGCTCAATTTTATGCTAAAAGGCAACATGAGCTTTGGAAGTCTTGATTATCCGACAAGCCGAATTCAAAGTTCTAAAATTGAAAAGGGCATAAACAGTGAGCAGGTTCAGATCAACTATGGCTCAGCTCAATCCTCCACTATATTCGACTTAAGTGGCTCCTATTCAGAGATTGAGCTAAGCCCTCGCTAGGCCGGCTTTCTCAGGATAAGAGTACTCATACTCCGTTGCCCATGAACACATACAGACTTCATGGGCTCGAGTAATTGCAAACGGTTTGCTTGTATTAATTCCTCAAGCTGCTTTTGATCAGGCAAGTACCAGATGTCGGAGGATTTCAATAAGAACCAGTCATTTTCAACAGGTTCAGGTATGTAATCCATTCCCATTAAGGTGCTTAACCTTAAGAACAGCAATCCGCCCGGCCGGCAAACACGAACGAGTTCATTCCACTGCTGGGTAAAATGCTCCCGGTTTTGCGCAAAGTGTAAGACTGCTATGGAAATGGCAGCATCAAAAAAATCATTTGGGAATGGATTCTGAGCAAGGTCTGCCTTAAGAAAGTTTTCCTCTGCTACTTTCTTGTTCAGGCTGCGGCAGTAGATTTTGGCATAAAGCAGGGCACTTTCGTTGAGGTCAATTCCATAAATAGCATCCATCTGTCCCAAAAACCAGGTTAAATTCCTTCCCTCACCACAGCCTGCATCCAGCAATCTGCTACATGGGTCAAAATATCCTTTTAAAATGGCATCAATCAGGTAAATATCTGTATTGCCCAATGCAGATTTCAGTGCCTGCGAGTTCATCAGGCAACCATGATATGCTCTGAAGGGTATTTGTAAGAGGTAGAGATGACCTTATTACTGAGGGCGAGAGCCAGGGTAAGCAGACCCACACGACCCACAAACATCGAGCTCAAAACAATGATCTTTCCTGCAGCGCTTAATGAAGGAGTGAGCCCCATGCTCAAACCAACAGTACCAAATGCAGAGAACTGCTCAAACACCAATCGCTCAACAGCTACACCACTTTCGGTAATGCTTAACAGGAAGATGGCAATGATGTTAAACGAGACAGCAAAAGTAAACACCGCAAAAGCCTTAAATATCAATTCGTTAGAAATAGATCGCTTCTCAATGGAGATGCTTTTTTCTCCTTTGATGGTGGCTACTGCCGTCACGAGGATCAGGTAGAATGTGGTGGTTTTGATTCCTCCTCCTGTGGATCCTGGAGAGGCTCCTACAAACATCAGGAACACACATAGGATGACCGAAGGAGCACTGAGCAGGGATAAGTCGAAACTGTTAAATCCGGCAGTACGGGTGTTCACAATAAGAAAAAACGACATCAGGAGCCTTTCGCCGGTACGTTTCCCGGCCATCAGGGTGTGGTACTCCAATACATACATCCACATCACCCCAAAGACAATCAGCAGAATAGAGGTGTAGATAGCAATTTTTGAGCCCAGCTTCCACTCTTTCCAGGGGTATTTCATTCGCTCACGCATTTTTTCAATAGAGAACACATCCTGAAGTACAGGTATTCCGATGCCTCCCAAAATGATCTGGGCGCAAATCAGAAGCTGAAAGATATACCCCTGCTGAACCATAGGATTGACGATCCCGTTTTCAAAAGTGGAAAAGCCTGCGTTACAAAAAGCGGAAATCGAATGAAACAAAGAGAAAAACAATTTCTCAGCCCAATGCGAAAAGACCACTTCAGGGCCCCATGAAATATACATGAGCAATGCCCCAGCTATTTCAAGGCCAAAAGTGATCCCTATGATCTGCCGAAGCAGACCCTTTGAGCCACCCAGTGTTTCGGCACTTAAAAAGTCCTGAATAATGGACTGATGTTTAAGGCCTACCCCTTTTCGGATGAAGGTGGCAAAAAAAGTGGCAAATGAAACGATCCCCAGACCTCCTAGCTGGATGAGGATGAGGATTACAATTTGACCTTTGAGTGAAAAAAAATGAGCAGTGTCAACCACCGTAAGTCCTGTCACGCAACTGGCGCTCACTGAGGTAAAAAGAGCATCAATAAATGAAAGTGAAGTGCCGATACGACTCATGGCAGGCATCATTAACAGCAATGCACCAATGAGGATAAGGATAAGAAAGCTACCGATAAAGGTGGTAGCCGGCTTCAGCTTGAGATTGGAAAAACGGGTAGTGAGCTTAACACCTTCAACCAAGAGAAGGAGCAGCATAAAAAACATTAAGCCTATACGGTAAAACTCATATGGCTCGTTAATGCCCACACCGATGAGCATATTTTCGATGATCCTGATGTTGAAAATAAGATGAGAAAATCCGTTGATGGCAATGAGAAACATAAGCACCCCTTCAAACCAGGTCCGCAGCAAAAAGTCAGCCCTGCGAAAAGAGAAAAGGATTCGAAACAGATAGATCAGCAGAAATATGCCCAGACTAATATCTGTGGCCAGAAAGGCATCGGCAAGCTGCTCCTTGCTCAGGTTAAAACCATAGGCATAAACAACAAGTGCAATTCCAAAGAATATGTTGAGGTTTGAAATCCATTTCATCACCCCATAAGCCCTTTGCTTGGCGGGATAAAGAAACTTGTTCAGTTGCTCTACTCTGGGGTTGAAACTATCCCAGTAGTCCGCTTTTTTCGGCTTCATTGAGCAGCTTTTGTTTGTCAATGGGCACTACGCCTACCTGCTCGCATACAAGCCCGCCACCCAGATTACTCAGGGCTGCCATAAATTCTGGAGAGGTTTGTAAGGCCATACAAGCAGCAGCGATGCTGATTACGGTATCACCGGCACCTGATACATCGGCAATTTCCCGTTTATGCGCAGGGATGATTTTTTGAGTTTTGCCATCATCAATGAACACACCCGCTTCGCTGAGGGTGATCAGTGCCTGAGAGATGTGCATTTTATCTCTGAGTCTCTGAGCGGCATCCCTAAGCTCTTCAAAGCTTTTGGGTGCATTTTCAAGCCCAAGACCTTCTTTGATTTCTTTCAGATTGGGTTTGAACAATGTCGCATGATGGTAATGCAAAAAGTTTCTTCGCTTTGGGTCCACTACAGTAGGTATTCCCAGCTTTTGTGCCTGATCGATAACCGACGAAATGAGCACCTTGTCGATCACTCCTTTGTCATAATCCTGAAAAAGGACCACGTCTGCCTGCGGCAGCACCTTTTCGATTTTTTGCAGTAAAGCCATTCGTTCAGCTTCATCTAGAGGGGCATCGGTCTCGGAGTCTACCCGGAGCAAATGTTGAGTACCACCAATCACCCGATGTTTTACAGTGGTGCTTCTTTTATCTGAAATTACGACCGAATCGCTGCTGATCCCATGCTCAGCAAGTATTTCTAAAAAATTTTTCCCCTCTTCGTCCTGACCGATCACAGAGGCAATCAAGGGCGTGCAGCCCAGGGCTTTAACATTCATGATCACATTGCCTGCACCTCCCAGCCGTTTTTCACGCTTTTTCACGCTAAGCACCGGTACCGGAGCCTCGGGTGAAATACGCTCCACCGTACCCCAGAGGTAAGAGTCAATCATGACATCTCCTATGATAAGAACATTAAGCCGGTCAAGCTCCTGATCAATTGCCTGTCTGGTATATCGTTTTGTCATTATTGGAACTCCGCCAAAAAGGCACCAAGCTTGGAGATGGCTTCACGAATTTGTTCATCAGAGGCTGCATAAGAAAGTCGGATACAGGTATCGCTCCCAAATGCCTCACCTGTTACTGTTGACACATGATAATCTCTCAACAAATTAAGGCAAATCTCAGCTGGGCTTGTAATCTTTTGGCCTCTGTAGGTTTTGCCAAGGAACTTTTCAACGGATGGAAAAAGGTAAAAGGCCCCGTCAGGCTTAGGGCAGTCGATACCTGGGATCTGCCTGATCAACTCCAGCATTAGATCTCTGCGCTGCATGAAGACCATAGCCATATCAAAAGTAGGCTGCAGGCTTTCTGTAATGGCCGAATAAGCAGCTCTTTGGGCTATTGAGCAGGTACCTGAAGTGATCTGACCCTGCATCTTTTCGCAAGCTGCTGCAATTGGGGCTGCCGCTGCCATATAGCCTACCCTCCAGCCGGTCATGGCAAAGCCTTTTGAAAAACCATTGATGGTGATCACTCTGTCCGCAATATCCGCAACGCTGCCAATGCTGAAATGCTCTCCGGTAAAATTGATATACTCGTAAATTTCATCCGAAATAAGGTAAACCCCTGGATGTGCCCTGAGCACTTCCGCATAGGCCATCAACTCCTCTTTGGACCAAACAGCTCCTGTTGGATTGCAAGGGGAGGAGAAAATGATGGCTTTAGTTTTGGGCGTAATGGCAGCTGCCAATTGCTCAGGTTTAACTTTAAAGCCTTGGCTTAATGGTCCTTCAACAAGCACCGGAACTCCTTCGGCCAGTTTGATAATTTCCAGGTACGATACCCAATAGGGGCAAAGCACGACCACTTCATCTCCCGGGTTGACCAGACACATCATCACATTAGCGATGGATTGTTTTGCACCTGCCGAGACCACAATGTTTTTGGGCTCGCAATAGAGGCCATTGTCCCGTCGTAGCTTTTCAGCTATCGCTTTTCGCAAATCAGCATAGCCTGCGACAGGAGGGTAATAGGTGTAGCCCCCTTCAATGGCTTTGGCTGCGGCCTTACGAATGTGAACCGGAGTAGAAAAATCCGGCTCACCCAGGCTCAGGTTGATGACTTTAATTCCGCTTTCAGATAGCTCCCGGGCTTTTTTGGCCATTTCAAGCGTTTGTGACTCAGAAAGGCCCCTGATACGTTCTGATAGCATGGATGTCGTCAATAATGTTGATAAAACAAAGAAAGGCTTAGCTGATGCGGATCAGGTAAACCATGTAAGCCATGTAAACAAGCAATAACAAGACCCCTTCAAGTCTGGTCAGTTTATGTCCCCTTCCTATATAAGCAGTCATGAACAATAGTACGCTGGCAATGATATTCAGCCAAAGATCGACCTGGGAGATATTGCCAAGTGGCAGGGGGGCTACCGTTGCCGAAACACCTAAAATGAAGAAGATGTTGAAAATATTGGAGCCTACCACGTTACCTACGGCGATATCTGATTTCTTTTTGTAAGCCGCTACGACTGATGTAGCAAGTTCCGGCATTGAGGTACCGATAGCGACTATGGTTAATCCAACAATAGCCTCAGGAACGCCCATTCCAAGTGCGATATGAGAAGCACCGTCAACCATAAACTTACCGCCATAAACCAGGGCCACAAGTCCTATTGCAATGAAAACCACAGATTTCCAGATAGCCATCGGTTTAATATCTTCTTCATCCCCTGCATTCGCACCAACCCTTGACTGAATAAAGGTGTAATAGAGAAAAATGACAAAGAACAAAAGGAGTATAATTCCATCAATTCTGGAGATGATAGCTATTGGGCCCTGATCAATAATCACATCATTGACACCGATGTAAAGAACAATGGCAGCAAGCAGACTTAGGGGAATTTCTTTCCAAACTGTACTGCTAGCTACTTTGAGTGGGGTAATCAACGAAGAGACCCCCAGAATGAACAGAATATTGAAAATGTTGGAACCAACGATGTTCCCAACCGCTATGTCTGTCTTGCCGGTGTAAGCAGAGATTACACTTACAGTCAATTCAGGTGTGGAGGTACCAAAGGCTACTACAGTGAGGCCAATGATCAATGGGGGAATGTTTAAGCGAAGGGCAAGGGCAGAGGCTCCATCCACAAGCCAGTTGGCTCCTAAAATAACCAGAGCAATTCCTCCACCAAGTAATAAAATGTCTAAAAGCATGTTTGTAAGGTTTAAATTGTTGTGAATTGAAATCAGACTGTCATGATTTCCTGTTCTTTGCCGGTTAACATTTGATCCAGCTTGTTGATGTATTGATCAGTCAGTTGTTGTACTTTTTCTTCTCCGGTCTTGGTTTCATCTTCTGAAACCCCATCCTTCAAAAGTTTCTTGAGCTCTTCATTTGTGTCTTTTCTGATGGTCCGGACACGAACTTTACCGGTCTCGACTTCTGATTTGGATTGCTTCACCAGGTCTCTACGCCGCTCTTCTGTAAGAGGTGGAATGTTTAACCTGATCTGCTCACCATCACCTTGCGGACGGATACCAATGTCGGAATTGTTAATGGATCTTTCGATTTCGGAGAGCATCCCCTTTTCCCAGGGTTTGATCAGAATAGAGCGGGCATCAGGAGTGTTGACAGTTGCTACTTGGGAAATAGGAACCATAGACCCATAGTAATCAACCATGATCCCATCAACCATATTGGCTCGTGCCTTCCCGGCTCTGATTTTGTTGAGTTCGTGAGCGGTATGCTGAAGTGCTTTTTCCATATCGTCTTTGGCACTGTCCAGCAAAAACTTAATGTCTTCGTTCATATTCAAATTCTAAACTTAGGCCGTCACCAGTGTCCCTACACTTTCACCACTGAGTACTTTCAGCAGATTGCCCCTTTTATTCATGTCAAAGACGATGATGGGCAGGTTGTTTTCCTGACAAAGAGTGATGGCTGTCATGTCCATAACATTGAGGCCTTTCTGATAGACCTCTGTAAATGATATTTTGGTGTAGCGTTCAGCGGATGGATTTTTTTCCGGATCAGAAGTATAAATGCCATCCACTCGGGTTCCTTTAAGGACGACGTCAGCACCGATTTCAATTGCTCTTAGGCTGGCTGCCGAGTCGGTGGTGAAGTAGGGACTGCCAATACCGGCTCCAAAAATGACAACTCTTCCTTTTTCCAAATGGCGAACCGCTCTCCTTTTTATAAAGGGTTCACATACTTGCTCCATTTTGATTCCTGATTGTAGACGAGTGTAGAGTCCAAGGCGCTCCATTGCGCTTTGCAGTGCCATCCCGTTGATCACAGTTGCAAGCATGCCCATATAGTCCCCTTGGACACGGTCTATCCCTGAAGCTTCTGCATCTACTCCTCTGAAAAAGTTGCCCCCACCAATCACAATCGCCACCTGCACCCCAAGATCTACCACTTGCTTTACATCTTCGGCATAATGCTGAAGCCTTACAGGATCAATTCCATAGTCTTTACTCCCCTCAAGTGCTTCCCCACTCAACTTCAACAAGATTCGTTTATACTTCATGTGCTAATCAAAACAGCTGCTTCAAACCGGACAAATATACAGAAGCTGAATTATTTATCATGGTTTAAACAAAGGTGAGAAGCAGATCATTTTTCTCAACACTCTGTTTCTCCTTTATTTTGATATGCTTGATCTCACCGTCTCTTGGGGATTTCAAAACATTTTCCATCTTCATCGCTTCTAATATCAACAAAGGGTCTCCTTTTTGAACCTTTTGTCCTTCTTTAACCAACACACTTGAGATCAATCCCGGCATTGGAGCTTTTAGTTCCTGCTGCGTTGATCCTCCTTCTTTCTTCATTCCCATTTTTTCAAGCAGCAATTCTGTTTTGCTCTTCACGCTTACCTCAAATTCTTTTCCATTTACCCGAATGAAATAACCATGGCCATCTGCAGGGCTTTTCAAAAGGTAGACCTCATAACCCTTTCCGGCTACCAACACATGATAGCTTCCCTGACCATGCTCAAGCAAGTCTGCAGGTACTTCCTCTGAATTGATATGCCATTTACCTTCTCTTTCGGCAAACTGTATGGTTCTTCCACTATTGGTCTTTATTTCCACAATATTTCAGGAGATTAATGGTAAATTAAAATGAAACACCAATTTTGAGCATTTATCGTTGTATATGCAATGTGTCCGGCGTAGTTTTTTACTGAGTATCCTTGCAGGTTGTCTGTTCTTGACACCCTCTTGCAAACTTATTCAGGGCAAGTCAAGAGTGGCAAAAATAAACAATCCTTCCATTTACCTGAAGGATACCTCTTTTGCATTGGCTCCTCTTCCATACAGGCCTTCAGTTCCCCGAATGCTCGATCTTCTTCATACACGGCTTGAACTGGAGATCGATTGGCGTCAGCAAGCTGTTGAAGGTACAGCTACGCTTTCTTTAAGGCCATTCTTATACGATACAGACAGTTTTATCATTGATGCCAAAAGCATGAGCATTCTGGAAAGCTCCCTCTGGATTGACGGAGACTCCATTCCTTTGCTTACGAGTTATGATGGAAATAAATTAACCTGCAAAGCAAACCGTATATTTAACGAGAAGGATACCCTCGACCTAGTCATTCGTTACCGGTCCAACAACAGAAATTATGCAGTTCCCAACCTTTCCAGAGAAGACAAAGGGATGTATTTCATCGATCCTTTGGATACTCTTGATTACCTGCCCAGGCAGCTATGGACACAAGGCGAGACCAGCAACAGCTCCAGATGGTTTCCTACACTAGATCAGCCAAATGAGCGATGTACTCAGGAACTACTGATCACAGTTGATAGCCAGTTTACTACCCTTTCAAATGGACAACTGGTTTACAGCACCTACAAAACTGAGGGGCGTAGAACAGATTACTGGCTTCAAAGTAAACCACATGCTCCTTATTTATGCGTACTGGTAGTTGGAGAGTTTAGGGTTGTCAAAGACAAGCTAGATGATTTGGAGATATCCTATTACGTTGAGCCTGAATATGAAAGTTCAGCAAAAGCCGTATTCGGTCGTACACCCGATATGATCAACTATTTTTCAAAGCTTCTGGACGAACCGTATCCATGGGATAAGTATGCACAAGTGGCTGTACGGAGATTTGTGTCCGGTGCCATGGAAAATACCTCGGCTTCCGTATTTATGGAAGAGCTTCTACAAACAGAGCGAGAGCAAATCGATCAGAACTGGGACTTCATCATAGCCCACGAGCTTTTTCATCAATGGTTTGGCAACCTGCTTACTTGCGAAAGTTGGGGGCAGCTCACTTTGAATGAAGCTTTCGCAAACTATTCTGAATACCTGTGGATGGAAAATACCGAAGGGAAAGATGCCTCAGATTACAATGCTTTGATGCAGCTTAACCTGTATCTCTCCGAAGCAAGGTCCAAAAAAGTAGAAATAGTACGTAACAGGTATTCGGATGAAGCAGGATTGTTTGACAACCATACCTATGCCAAAGGAGGACAGAACCTCAGGTACTTGCGGCATCTGCTTGGTGATACTGCATTTTTCAGGTCACTCAGGCTGTACATTGATCGCCATAAATTCAGCTCGGTTGAACTGAGTGATTTGCGTAAATCTTTTGAAGAGGTCTCAGGGCTTGACTTGAGCCACTTTTTTAAGACATGGTTTGAAAGTCCCGGTCATCCTGTTATTCGGCTGAGCCATGAGGTCTCTGATACCTCCGGCTTGTGGATCATCTACGAACAGGCGCAAAGGGCAGAAGGGGATCAGATCTTTGAGTTTCACTTGCCTGTATTTATACGTCAAGACGGCAGGGTGACCGAGCATAGGCTTTGGATTGAAAAGGCAGCTGGGAAAATTCATCTCCCCAACTTCACCCAACCGGACTGGATTTATGCCGATCCAGACCGTATGGTTCCGGGTGAAATCATTCAGGATTTCAGCACTGAACAACTTGCTTCATTACAAACCAAACTCCCCCTTTTGGGAGTGCGGTATGATCTTCTTCGACGGCTCTCGCATGCCAATCCTTCTCCTTTATATTATAACATACTGATGAAGGCTATAAAAGACCCTTTTTGGGCCGTAAGAGAAAAGGGAGTGGAGTTGCTGGCATCCTTCAAAGAGAAGGAGTTCAAAGGAACCGATTTCTTGCTCACCCAGCTTGCCTTCTCCGATCCCAAATCAGCTGTACGGGTGGCTGCATTGGCTGCCATTCCTGAGCGTTCCAAAGAATTAGCCGTTCAAACTGCCAGGAAGCTTATTTCTGACTCCTCTTATAGTGTTCTTTCAAAAGCCTTAGAGATTTTGTTTGAATCAAAAGTGCCAGAGTCTCCACTTTTAGCTGCCAGGTTTGAGCAAGAGAAAAACAGTCAGGTAGTCATGGTACTTGCCGGCTACTATGCTACTGCCGGAATTGAAGGAAAGTTTGATTGGTTCAAAGCAAAGATTGTCAGGAGCCCTGACAGTTATCAGCAGTTTGTATTGCTAAATGAAATAGGCAAGTATGTAGCTGCGCATGATCCTAAACACAAACAGGACTGTATCAACTTTCTCAAGACATGGGGAGAAAGTGGCCATGAGCCATTTACCAAGTTGGCCGTATTTCAATCTCTGCAACTATTTAAGCAGGAACCAGGGGTAGAGGAGGCATTGAAAGAATTAGTTAGCAGGGAAAAAAATGCCGGCTCTCAGGCCGTTTTTAGAATGTTTGAATAAGCCCAATAAATTTTTTTAGAGGGTTTGACAAAACAATATTTACCACTACTTTTGCAATCCGTTTTTAGACAGTTGCTCATTTCGGCCTCTGTTTGAAGATTCGGGGCGATACCAGAGTGGCCAAATGGGGCAGACTGTAAATCTGCTGACTTATGTCTTCGGTGGTTCGAATCCATCTCGCCCCACAGGACTCTGATCGAAAGATAATAAGCGGGAGTAGCTCAGTTGGTAGAGCGACAGCCTTCCAAGCTGTAGGTCGCGGGTTCGAGCCTCGTCTCCCGCTCTGGTTCTTAAAAAAGACCAAGAGTAAGACTCCACTACCGGAGTTTATCTTTTGGTTTTTGAAAGAACATGAAAATCAGAAGGATTTTCAAAAGCCGATGTAGCTCAGGGGTAGAGTACTTCCTTGGTAAGGAAGGGGTCACGGGTTCAATTCCCGTCATTGGCTCATAGATTAAACAAAACCACAAACCCAATTCGACACACAATTAAGTTAAACCGAGAATTCTGAAACAATGGCTAAAGAGAATTTTGACCGTTCCAAACCCCACGTGAACATAGGCACTATCGGTCACGTTGACCATGGTAAAACCACACTTACAGCTGCAATCACCAAAGTGCTTGCAAAGAATGACCCTTCAGTGCAGATAAGAGATTTCTCTTCTATTGATAATGCACCTGAAGAGAAAGAAAGAGGTATCACCATCAACACCTCTCACGTAGAGTATCAAACAAAAAATCGCCACTACGCACACGTTGACTGCCCGGGTCACGCTGACTATGTAAAGAACATGGTTACAGGTGCTGCTCAGATGGATGGTGCTATTCTAGTGGTTGCCGCTACAGATGGCCCAATGCCTCAAACCCGTGAGCACATCCTTCTTGCTCGTCAGGTAGGCGTTCCCTCACTTGTCGTTTTCATGAACAAAGTTGACTTGGTTGACGATCCTGAATTGTTAGATCTTGTTGAAATGGAAGTTAGAGAACTTCTTAGCTTCTACGAATTTCCAGGCGATGATATCCCTGTCATTCGTGGGTCTGCTCTTGGAGGTCTAAATGATGATGCACAATGGGTTAAAACCATTGAAGAGTTAATGGAGGCTGTTGATAGTTACATCCCTATTCCAAAGCGTCTTGTAGACCTACCATTCTTAATGCCTGTTGAAGACGTATTCTCCATAACAGGTCGTGGTACCGTGGCTACCGGCCGTATCGAAAGAGGTATCATCAACTCAGGAGATGCTGTTGATATCCTCGGAATGGGCGCAGAAAACCTTAAGTCGACTGTGACCGGAGTAGAAATGTTCAGAAAAATTTTGGACAGAGGTGAAGCCGGTGACAACGTAGGTCTGTTGCTTCGTGGTATTGAAAAAACCGATATCCGACGTGGTATGGTAATCTGCAAGCCTGGTTCTGTAACTCCTCACGCTAAATTCAAGGCTGAAGTTTACGTTCTGTCAAAAGAAGAAGGTGGACGTCATACTCCTTTCTTTAACAGATACAGACCACAGTTTTACTTGCGTACCACTGACGTTACAGGAGAAATTCAACTCCCTGCAAATGTTGAAATGGTTATGCCTGGTGACAACATCACCATTGAGGTAAACTTGATCAACAAGGTTGCTATGGAGAAAGGTCTACGTTTTGCGATCCGTGAAGGAGGTCGTACAGTAGGTGCCGGACAGGTAACTGAGATCTTAGACTAATTTTTTTCAAAAAGGTGCTACTTTAACGGTAGTGCCTTTTTTTTTAAAAAACTTTCCTCTATCTTTGCACTCCCTTTTGAAAAGGTAATTTCTACGGGTGTAGCTCAATTGGTAGAGTAGCGGTCTCCAAAACCGTTGGCTGGGAGTTCGAGTCTCTCCACCCGTGCGTTAAAAAAAGGTATGAACAAGGTAACAGAATACATCAAAGCTTCCTTCGACGAAATGAAGAACAAAGTAACTTGGCCAACATATGCTGAGTTGCAGAGCAGTTCTATATTAGTTCTGGTTGCTTCATTAATCTTCGCCCTGTTTATTGGTGCCATCGATTTTGTTTTCGACAAAGGCATGACCTATTTCTATCAATCATTTTAACCATTCCCAATAATGAGTGAGTTAAAATGGTATGTCGTACGGGTAATTAGCGGTCAGGAAAGAAAGATTAAGTCCTACCTCGAAAACGAAGTTGCCCGTCAGAAACTGGTGGACGCCATTCCTGAAATTGTCATCCCCTCTGAAAAGGTGATGGAAATGCGGAACGGAAAGAAAAGGATCAGAGAGCGCAATTACTTTCCGGGCTATGTACTGATTTCAGCAGACCTTACCCACGGTGAGGCCATGCACACAATCACCAGTATACCCGGGATTTTGGGATTTCTGGGTTCGGGATCAACAGCTAACTCCAAAGTGCCTGTGGCACTGAGACCTGCTGAAGTGAGCCGGATTTTGGGCAAAGAAGAAGAAGTATTCGAAGATGATGTAAGGATGCAAAAACCTTTCATTGTCGGAGAAACAGTAAAAGTGATGGATGGGCCTTTCAATGGGTTTATCGGCACCATACAGGAGGTCTTTGAAGAGAAAAAGAAGCTTAATGTGGAGGTGAAAATCTTCGGAAGAAACACCCCCGTTGAGTTGAATTATATGCAAGTAGAAAAACAGTCATAATTACAGAAAATGGCTAAAGAAATTGGAGGCTTCGTAAAGCTTCAGGTAAAAGGTGGTCAGGCAAATCCGGCGCCGCCAATAGGTCCTGCTTTAGGTTCTAAAGGGATCAATATTATGGAATTCTGCAAGCAGTTCAACGGCAGAACTCAGGATAAAATGGGGCAGGTGTTGCCCGTGTTAATCACGTACTACACCGATAAGTCTTTTGACTTTGTCATCAAAACTCCACCTGCACCGGTGTTGTTACTTGAGGCAGCAAAGAAGCAGAAAGGCTCTAACGAACCCAACCGAAACAAAATCGGTTCTGTGACATGGGATCAGGTGGCAGAAATAGCCAAAATCAAAATGCCGGATCTCAATGCTTTCAAGCTGGAGTCCGCCATGAAAATGATTGCAGGCACCGCCCGTAGTATGGGGATAACAGTTACTGGAAACTCACCTTTTGAGAAATAAGGACATGGGTAAGCTTACTAAGAAACAAAAACTCGCTCTCACCAAATTTGACGTATCTAAAGAGTATTCTCTTGAAGATGCCTCTTCCTTGCTAAAAGACATCAACTGCACCAAGTTCGACTCTTCGGTTGATATCGATGTACGCCTTGGGGTAGATCCACGCAAATCTGATCAAATGGTGAGAGGCATCGTTGCCCTACCACATGGTACAGGAAAAAATGTACGTGTTCTTGTGCTTTGTACTCCTGAAAAAGCAGAGGAGGCAAAGGAAGCAGGCGCTGACTATGTAGGTCTTGATGATTATATCCAAAAGATCGAACAAGGCTGGACAGATATCGACGTGATCATCACCATGCCTGCTGTCATGGCGAAAGTAGGTCGTTTAGGTAAAATTCTTGGACCAAGAAACCTTATGCCAAACCCAAAGGCTGGAACGGTAACACCTGAAGTAGGTAAAGCAGTCAGAGATGTGAAAGCCGGTAAGATTGACTTCAAAGTTGACAAAACAGGTATCATTCACACCAGCGTGGGTAAAGTGAGCTTCAGCCCTGAAAAAATTAAAGACAATGTGCAGGAAGTGCTTCTGACATTGGCAAAGCTTAAGCCTTCATCATCAAAAGGCACCTATTTTAAAAGTATTACCATCTCCACGACCATGAGTCCTGGAGTGAAGATCGATAAAAGTTCCATTGTAGGAATATAAGTCATGACAAGGGAAGAGAAAGGACAGATAATAGAAGAGCTGGCTGGCAAGCTTAAAAGTACTCCATACTTTTACATCGCTGACTCATCAGGTCTAAGTGTAAGCCAAATCAACAACTTCAGAAGACTTTGTTTTAACAAGGGTCTGGAATACAAAGTGTATAAAAATACACTCATTGCTAAGGCGCTTGAGCGTATCAACGGAGATGCTGAAACCTTTAGAAAGTCAGTACTTAAAGGCACCAGCGGCATCATTTTCAGCCCTGAATCAGGTAAGTTGCCCGCTACCCTCCTCAAGGAATTTGCGAGGCAGTCACCTGAAAAGAATGTGCGCTTCAAAGCAGCAAGCATTGAAATGGAGTCCTATGTGGGCGCCGATCAGCTTGATGCTCTCTTGAACCTCAAGACCAAGAACGAGCTCATTGGAGATATCATCGGTATTCTTCAATCTCCAGCTAAAAATGTTATCTCCGGACTTCAGAGCGGAAAGAACAAGTTGGCAGGTATCGTTAAAACCCTTTCTGAAAGACCTCAATAATCATTCATCAACCCACAAAAATAATTTTCAATCACAATGGCAGATCTTAAAGCGTTTGCAGAGCAACTGGTAAATCTTACCGTAAAAGAAGTTAATGAACTTGCAGCTATATTGAAGGACGAGTACGGTATCGAACCGGCAGCCGCCGCACCAGTAATGGTAGCCGGAGGTGCAGGTGCGGGTGCTGCTGCTCCTGTAGCTGAAGAGAAAACCACTTTTGATGTCATTCTTAAAAGCCCAGGTGGTGCTAAGCTGGCTGTAGTTAAGCTGGTTAAAGATCTTACTGGTCTTGGTTTGAAAGAAGCCAAGGATCTGGTAGATGGCGCACCAAAAGCCGTTAAAGAAGGCATCTCTAAAGATGAAGCTGATGCGCTGAAAAAGCAACTGGAAGAAGCTGGCGCTGAGGTAGAAATCAAGTAAGTTGCCGTTAAGGTACTTGCTCTGCCTACCTGATATCAGGCCCCGATTTTTTCGGGGTCTTTTCCCGTTTATACCTGTTTGTACCCCTATTGGGGCTTACATTTTGATTTCACAAATACCTTAAGGTCTTGACAAAAAATAATCGAATTAGCTTCGCAAAAGCAAAAGCATTTGTGGACTATCCTGATTTTCTGGATGTTCAAATTCAGTCCTTCAAAGATTTTTTCCAGTTAGAAACTCCAACTGAAAACCGCACAAAAGAGGGTCTCTACAAAGTATTCGCTGAGAATTTCCCCATCAGCGACTCCAGAGAAAATTTTGTTCTTGAATTCGTTGATTATATGGTTGACCCTCCGAAGTACTCAGTAGATGAGTGCATCGAGCGTGGTCTTACCTATAGCGTTCCTTTGAAGGCAAAGCTTCGTTTGCTCTGCAACGACGAGGACAACGAAGGATTCCAGACCATCGAGCAGGAAGTATTTCTTGGAAATATACCTTACATGACCGACCGTGGATCATTTGTGATCAACGGAGCAGAAAGGGTTATCGTTTCTCAGCTTCACCGTTCACCAGGGGTGTTTTTTGCCCAGAGCAAGCATACCAATGGTACAAAGCTTTATTCTGCAAGAATTATCCCTTTCAAAGGAAGCTGGATCGAGTTTGCAACTGATGTGAACAATGTGATGTATGCCTACATCGATCGTAAAAAGAAGTTTCCGGTTACTACCCTCTTAAGAGCCATCGGATTTGGTAGTGATAAAGACATCCTTGATCTTTTTGGATTGTCAGAAGAGGTAAACGCTACTCAAAATGCACTTAAAAAGATTGTCGGCAGAAAACTGGCAGCCAGGGTACTGAGAACCTGGACTGAAGATTTTGTGGATGAAGACACGGGCGAGGTGGTGTCCATCGATCGTAATGAGGTTCTACTTGAGCGTGACTCCACCATTCAGCAGGAAGATATTGAAACCATCCTGAACTCAGGAGTAAAATCAGTCATCCTCCACCGTGATGATGTGAACATCGCTGACTATGCTATTATCTACAATACCCTACAAAAAGATAATTCTAACTCAGAGAAAGAGGCTGTTGAACAAATCTACCGTCAGCTTAGAAATACAGAAGCTCCGGATGAACAAACAGCCAGAGACATCATCCAAAACCTATTCTTCTCTGACAAACGTTATGATCTAGGCGAAGTAGGTCGTTACAGGATCAACAAAAAACTCAACCTGGCAATCGGTTTTGAAGTGAGGGTCTTGACTACTCAGGATATCATCGAAATCGTTAAATACCTAATCGGTCTGATCAATTCAAAATCTGTGGTTGATGATATTGATCACCTGAGCAACAGAAGGGTAAGAACAGTTGGTGAGCAATTGTACAGCCAGTTTGGAGTAGGTCTTGCTCGTATGGCACGCACCATCAAAGAGCGTATGAATGTACGGGACAACGAAGATTTTAAGCCCGTTGACCTGATCAATGCCAGAACACTATCTTCAGTGATCAACAGTTTCTTCGGAACCAATCAGTTGAGCCAGTTTATGGATCAAACGAACCCATTGGCGGAGATCACACACAAAAGGAGAATGTCGGCACTTGGCCCAGGTGGTCTTTCAAGAGAGCGTGCTGGATTTGAAGTTCGTGACGTTCACTATACCCACTACGGTCGCCTTTGTACTATTGAAACTCCAGAAGGACCCAATATCGGTCTGATCTCTTCTCTTTGCGTTCATGCCAAGGTGAATAGTATGGGCTTTATAGAAACACCATACATGAAGGTGGACTCTGGAAAAGTTCGTATTTCTGAACCTCCTGTGTTTCTCACGGCTGAAGAAGAAGATAACCAATACATCGCACAGGCGAATGTGGTCGTAAGCGATAAAGGGGAGTTTAAAGACGATAAGGTTAAAGCAAGGTTTGAAGGAGATTTCCCTGTAGTGGAGCCTTCAAAACTGGCATTTATGGACATTGCTCCTAACCAGATCGTATCAGTAGCTGCCTCGCTTATTCCTTTCCTGGAGCATGATGATGCCAACCGTGCCTTGATGGGCTCTAACATGCAACGTCAGGCTGTTCCATTGCTTCGTCCTGAGGCCCCCATTGTCGGTACAGGTCTGGAAGCCAGAGTAGCCTCCGACTCACGTACCCTGATCACTTCTGAAGGTGAAGGAGTAGTGGACTACGTAGACTCAAAGAAAATTGTCATCAAATATGATCTCACAGACTCAGATCGTCTCGTGAGCTTCAATACTGAATATAAGATTTACGATCTCATTAAGTTCCGTCGTACCAATCAGGACACCTGCATAAACCTTAAGCCCATCGTCAGAAAGGGCGAAAGAGTGAACAAAGGCCAGGTGCTATGTGAGGGTTATGCTACCCAGGGCGGCGAGCTTGCACTTGGAAGAAACCTGCTTGTTGCTTTCATGCCCTGGCAGGGATACAACTTCGAAGATGCGATTGTGATCAATGAAAAAGTGGTTCGTGAAGATATCTTTACCTCTATCCACATTGAAGAATTTGAGCTTGAAGTAAGAGACACCCGCAGAGGTGAGGAAGAGTTAACTTCAGAAATTCCAAATGTTAGCGAGGAAGCAGTAAAGAATCTGGATGAGAACGGTATCATCAGAGTTGGTGCTGAAGTGAAGGAAGGCGATATCCTCATTGGAAAGATCACTCCAAAAGGAGAGACAGATCCAACCCCTGAGGAGAAACTCCTTCGTGCCATCTTTGGAGATAAGGCCGGTGATGTGAAGGATGCATCTATGAAGGCACCACCTTCGCTGCGTGGAGTAGTGATCGACACCAAACTGTTCTCTCGTCCTAAAAAGGATAAAGATATCCGTATCAAATCTAAAAAGGATGTCGAAATCCTGAAGTCAAGATACAGCAAGGATCTGACAGCTCTTCGTGATCAATTGATTGACAAGCTCCTTACCCTGTTAGAAGGCAAAACCTGTAAGGGCATCAAACATAAGTTTGGTGAGGAAATCATGTCAAAAGGAACCAAGTTCAACCGTAAGAATGTTACTGAGAACCTGTTCCCTGAGCAAAATCATTTCAGAGACGAAAGCAATTATAACGTACCTGAAGAAGTAAACCTTATTTCTGATCTGAATCTCAGCAACTGGACAGATGATGAGCAGATCAATCAGAAGCTGGTTCTTCTTGTGACCAATTACAACAAGAAAAGAAACGAGATCACAGGTAAGTTCAAGAGAGAAAGATTTACGCTGGAAGTTGGCGATGAGCTACCTACAGGTATTGTGAAGCTGGCCAAAGTTTATATCGCCAAAAAGCGTAAGCTGAAAGTAGGGGATAAGATGGCAGGCCGACACGGTAACAAAGGGGTAGTTGCCAAAATTGTGCGTGAAGAAGACATGCCTTTCCTTGAAGATGGAACCCCAATGGACATCGTGCTCAACCCGCTTGGTGTACCCAGCAGGATGAACCTTGGTCAGATATATGAAACGGTATTAGGCTGGGCCGGAAAGCGTCTTGGTAAGCGATATGCCACTCCGATCTTTGATGGCGCTACTGAGCTTGAAGTAGTTAAAGAACTTAATGATGCCAAGCTTCCGGAATTCGGCAGAACCTATCTCCATGATGGATTGACAGGTCGTCGTTTTGACCAAAAAGTGACAGTAGGTATTATATACATGCTTAAATTAGGTCACTTGGTGGATGATAAGATGCACGCCCGTTCAATCGGACCTTACTCTCTCATCACTCAGCAGCCCCTTGGTGGTAAAGCCCAGTTTGGTGGTCAGCGTTTCGGAGAAATGGAAGTATGGGCACTTGAAGCCTTCGGTGCATCGCATGTTCTTCAGGAAATCCTCACTGTAAAATCCGATGATGTCATTGGCCGTGCCAAGGCATATGAGGCCATTGTGAAGGGTGAAAACATGCCTAAGCCGAATATTCCTGAGTCATTCAATGTATTGGTTCATGAATTAAGGGGCCTTGCGCTAGAAATCACATTAGACTAATAGATTCTCCGGGTCCTTTTCAGGGCCCGGATACTTGTTCTAACAGAAATTAACTCATCATGGCATTCAGAAAAAACAGAAAACTAAATCAGGACTTCACCAGAATCACCATCAGTCTGGCTTCTCCTGAATCTATACTTGAAAGCTCACATGGACAGGTAACTGAGCCTGAAACCATCAATTACAGGACGTATAAGCCTGAAATGGGTGGCTTGTTTTGTGAGAAAATTTTTGGACCGGTAAAAGATTGGGAATGCCATTGCGGCAAATACAAAAGGATCAGATACAAAGGGATCATTTGCGACCGTTGTGGGGTAGAAGTGACTGAAAAGAAGGTACGCCGTGAGCGTATGGGTCACATCGAACTAGTGGTTCCGGTAGCTCATATCTGGTATTTCAAGTCATTGCCCAACAAGATTGGTTACTTGCTTGGACTCCCAACTAAAAAGCTGGATCAAATCATTTATTACGAGCGATATGTAGTCGTTCAGCCGGGTATCAAAGCCGCCGATGGGATCAACCAAATGGACTTCCTCACAGAAGACGAATACCTGGATATCCTTGACAAACTTCCAAGAGATAATCAGGAGTTGGATGATTTGGATCCGAACAAGTTCATCGCAAAAATGGGTGCTGAAGCTCTTCAAATGTTGCTTTCACGCACAAATCTCGATGAATTGAGCTATAGTCTGCGCCATAGCGCTGAAAATGATACTTCTCAGCAGAGAAAAGCTGAAGCCTTAAAGAGACTGAAAGTGGTTGAGGCTTTCCGTGACGCACAGACACGTATTGAAAATAAGCCGGAGTGGATGATTATCCGCATGGTGCCGGTCATCCCACCAGAACTACGCCCCTTAGTGCCCCTTGATGGCGGACGTTTTGCAACTTCTGACTTGAACGACCTTTACAGAAGGGTAATCATCAGAAACAACCGACTTAAGAGACTTATCGAGATCAAAGCACCTGAGGTGATCTTGAGAAATGAGAAACGTATGCTTCAGGAAGCTGTTGACTCATTATTCGACAATTCCAGAAAAGTAAATGCCGTTCGTGCGGAAGGTAACCGTGCGCTGAAGTCACTTTCAGACATG
The DNA here is from genome assembly GCA_027488815.1 of Cytophagaceae bacterium. Lineage (GTDB taxonomy): Bacteria > Bacteroidota > Bacteroidia > Cytophagales > JAIYAX01 > JAIYAX01. The sequence continues at coordinate 86,016 of JAIYAX010000009.1, forward strand.
CTTAAAGGTAAGCAGGGACGTTTCCGTCAAAACCTGCTTGGTAAAAGGGTGGATTACTCCGGTCGTTCTGTGATCGTTGTTGGACCTGAACTTAAACTACACGAGTGCGGATTGCCAAAGGATATGGCTGCTGAGTTGTTTAAGCCATTCATCATCCGCAAGCTGATCGAAAGAGGTATTGTGAAGACGGTGAAGTCAGCCAAGAAAATCGTTGATCGCAAAGACCCTGTGGTTTGGGATATCCTTGAGAACGTACTTAAAGGTCACCCTGTGTTGCTCAACAGAGCTCCAACACTTCACAGACTTGGTATTCAGGCCTTCCAGCCTAAGTTGATCGAGGGTAAGGCTATTCAGTTGCACCCATTGGTTTGTACCGCATTCAATGCCGATTTTGACGGTGACCAAATGGCTGTTCACGTTCCTCTGGGTCATGAGGCCATTCTTGAAGCAAGCCTTTTGATGTTGGCATCGCACAACATCCTGAACCCTGCCAATGGAGCCCCTATTACCGTGCCTTCTCAAGACATGGTGCTTGGCCTTTACTACGTAACTAAAGGCAAGAAAACTACCCCAGAAGAAATCGTCGTAGGTGAAGGAAAAACGTTCTATGGCTATCAGGAGGTAATTATCGCCATCAATGAAGGTAAGCTTTCCCAGCATGCCTTTGTAAAAGTGAAAGTGAAGGTTCGTAATGAGAAAGGCGAGCTCGTCGAAAAAATAATCGAAACGGTAGCAGGCAGAATTCTTTTCAACCGATGCATCCCTGAAGAAGTAGGCTATGTGAACGAGCTGTTGACCAAGAAGAAGTTGCAGCAAATCATTGCCATGGTATTTAAAATATGCGGAACTGCACGTACTGCTCAGTTTTTGGATGAGATAAAGGAGCTAGGCTTCCAGTCAGCATTCCGTGGTGGTCTTTCGATCGGATTGAGCGATGTGAAGATCCCATCAGATAAAACAGTTTTGATCGATAACGCCAAAGCCGAGGTTGACTCCGTTTGGAACAACTACCTCATGGGTCTGATTACTGACAATGAGCGTTATAACCAGGTTATTGATATCTGGACCAGGGTGAATAACCAAATCACCGAAACCTTGATGAAGCAGCTGGAAAATGATAACCAGGGCTTCAACTCCATCTACATGATGATGCACTCAGGAGCCAGAGGTTCTAGAGAGCAGATCAGACAGTTAGGTGGAATGAGAGGTCTGATGGCTAAGCCTCAGAAGAACCTTCAGGGATCAGTAGGTGAGATCATCGAGAACCCAATTCTTTCTAACTTTAAAGAAGGACTTGATGTAATCGAGTACTTTATCTCTACCCACGGTGCCCGTAAAGGACTAGCTGATACCGCTTTGAAAACCGCTGATGCAGGTTACCTTACACGTCGTCTGCATGATGTAGCTCAGGACCTTGTGATCAATGAGCAAGACTGTGGTACCTTAAGAGGATTGGCAGTTTCTGCCCTTAAAGACAATGAAGAAATCGTTGAACCTCTTTCTGAACGGATTTTAGGAAGAGTATCCCTTCACGATCTCTATGACCCCCATACCAATGCCTTATTGGTTTCATCCGGAGAAGAGATCACTGAAGAGGTTGCCATTTATATCGATAACTCCACGATCGAAACAGTTGAAATACGTTCCGTATTGACCTGTGAAACGAAAAGAGGCGTTTGCTCAAAATGCTATGGCAGAAACCTGGCAACAGGACGTATGTCGCAGATAGGTGAAGCTGTTGGAGTAATCGCTGCCCAGTCTATCGGGGAGCCTGGAACTCAACTTACCTTGCGTACCTTCCACGTTGGGGGTACCGCTTCCAACATCGCTGTAGAAGCAAGCATCAGAGCAAAATTCGAAGGAATTGTTCAGCTTGAAGATATCAGAACCGTTAAATCGACCAATAATGAAGGAGAAGGCGTAGAGGTTGTAATGGGTCGATCAGGTGAAATACGTGTGATTGATACCAACACCCAGAAAGTGTTGATGACCAACAACGTACCTTACGGTTCATACTTGAAGGTAAAAGATGGAGAGAAGGTTCAGAAAGGAAAGGAACTTTGTAACTGGGATCCCTATAATGCGGTGATCATGTCTGAATTTGATGGCAAAATTGAATTTGAAGCCATCGAAGAAAGTATAACCTTCAAAGAGGAAGCCGATGAGCAAACCGGTCACCGTGAGAAAGTGATCATCGAAACCAAAGACAAGGCGAAAAACCCAGCCATCATCGTTCATGCGAAGAAGGGGGATTCAAAAGCCTACAACATGCCTGTAGGTGCTCACCTTGTGGTTGAAAACGGAGTAGCAATCAAAGCAGGTCAGGTACTGGCCAAAATCCCAAGAGCGATTGGCAAAACCCGTGACATTACCGGTGGTCTGCCAAGAGTAACTGAATTGTTTGAAGCCAGAAACCCATCAAATCCTGCTGTTGTAAGTGAAATTGATGGTGTCGTAACCTACGGAGGAATTAAGAGAGGAAACAGGGAAATCTTTATTGACTCCAAAGACGGAGTGAAGAAGAAGTATCTGGCACCTTTGTCAAAGCACATCCTTGTTCAAGATAATGACTTCGTTAGAGCCGGTATCCCATTAACAGATGGAGCCATTACACCTTCTGATATTCTTGCTATCAAAGGACCTACTGCTGTGCAGGAGTACCTGGTTAATGAAATTCAGGAAGTTTACCGTCTGCAAGGGGTAAAAATTAACGACAAGCATATTGAAGCGATCGTACGTCAGATGATGCAGAAGGTAGAAATACTGGAAGCTGGCGATACCAACTTCCTTCAGGGTCAGGTGGTTGACAAAATCTCTTTCATGGAAGAGAATGACACCATCATGGACAAGAAAGTAGTAATCGACTCTGGTAATTCTGAAAATCTGCGCCCCGGCCAAATTGTAACGGCCAGAAAACTAAGAGACGAGAACAGCAGCTTAAAACGCAAAGACTTAAAATTGGTCACTGTGCGTGATGCACTTCCAGCCGTTTCAAGACCGACACTTCAAGGTATCACACAAGCCTCATTAGGAACTGAAAGCTTTATCTCTGCAGCTTCTTTCCAGGAAACTACCAAGGTATTGAGCGAAGCTTCCATAAGAGGTAAAATGGATTTGTTGTTGGGATTGAAGGAGAACGTAATCGTAGGACATTTGATCCCGGCCGGTACAGGTATGCGTGAGTACAATGATATTATCGTTGGCAATAAAGAAGAGTACGAGTCTCTTGTGACGGCCAAAGAAACCTACTCACGGAAAAGAAAAGAAGAATATCAGGACTAAGCAGCCATGTCAGAAGATCCAAACCTCAATCAGAATCAGATCAATATTGAGCTGACTGAAGACATTGCTGAAGGTATTTATGCCAACTTAGCGATGATAGCACACTCCAATGGTGAGTTTGTGATTGATTTTATCCGCATGATGCCCGGAGTACCCAAGGCAAAAGTGAAGGCTAGGATCATCATTACTCCGGACCATGCCAAAAGACTGCTCTCAGCTTTGAATGACAATATTCAAAAGTTTGAAGATGCCTTTGGACCCATAGCAGATCAGGGCCCAAGCCCTGGGTTTCCTATGAATTTTGGGGGAACCATTGGTCAAGCATAAAATAGGAGCCTAAGTTATTGTAATTGAAAAGTATTTACTCTAATTTTGCGCTCCCTTTTCGAGGATAACACACGAAATCGACATAAATGCCTACTATTCAGCAATTAGTAAGGAAGGGTAGAACCGAACTTACCACAAAATCAAAGTCACCTGCCTTGGACTCCTGTCCTCAAAAGAGGGGAGTATGTACAAGGGTATATACTACTACTCCTAAGAAACCTAATTCAGCGATGAGAAAGGTGGCTAGGGTAAGATTGGCCAAGACCGGTAAAGAGGTGAACGCCTACATACCCGGTGAAGGACATAACCTTCAGGAGCACTCTATCGTGTTGATCCGTGGAGGCAGGGTAAAAGACCTTCCGGGAGTAAGGTACCATATCGTAAGAGGTGCCTTGGATACCGCCGGAGTGAGTGGTAGACTCCAGTCACGTTCAAAATATGGAGCAAAGAGGCCAAAAGCAGGTGCTGCAGCTCCAGCCAAAAAGAAATAATTTAAACCCAAAAGCAAGAAGAAACAATCATGAGAAAGGCTAAACCGAAGAAACGTTATATTCTTCCAGACCCTAAGTTCCATGATGTGCTGGTTACCAAGTTCGTGAATAACCTCATGTACGATGGTAAAAAGAGTATTGCCTATGACATATTCTATGATGCCTGTACTCTGGTCGAGAAAAAGACCAGCGAACCCGGAGTAGAAGTATGGAAAAGGGCGCTCGCCAACATATCACCCTCCGTTGAAGTAAGAAGTCGCCGTGTGGGAGGTGCCACTTTTCAAGTTCCTACCGAAGTACGTCCCGATCGCAAAGTGTCATTAGGCATCAAGTGGCTTATTAACTATTCACGTAAAAGAGGCGAAAAAACCATGACCGAAAAATTAGCAGCCGAAATCATTGCTGCTTCCAAAGGTGAAGGTTCCGCAGTTAAGAAAAAAGACGATACCCATCGTATGGCTGAGGCCAATAAGGCATTCTCTCACTTCCGATTCTAATTACCATCCAAAACTCATGTCAAGGGACTTAAAGTTCACCAGAAATATCGGTATTGCAGCCCATATTGATGCCGGTAAAACTACCACTACAGAGCGTATTCTATATTACGCTGGTGTAAACCACAAAATAGGGGAGGTTCATGATGGTGCTGCTACCATGGACTGGATGGCCCAGGAACAAGAAAGAGGAATCACCATTACCTCTGCGGCCACTACAGTATATTGGAACTACAGAGGCAATAAGTATAACGTCAACATCATCGATACCCCGGGCCACGTTGACTTCACAGTAGAAGTAAACCGCTCACTGCGTGTATTAGATGGTCTTGTATTTTTGTTTAGCGCTGTTGATGGCGTTGAGCCTCAGTCAGAAACTAACTGGAGACTTGCTGATAATTATAAAGTGGCCCGTATCGGCTTTGTCAACAAGATGGATCGCTCCGGCGCTGACTTCCTCAATGTAGTGAAGCAAGTGAAAGAAATGTTAGGCAGCAAGGCAGTGCCATTGCAGTTGCCTATAGGTGAAGAAGACAATTTCAAAGGTGTAGTTGATCTGGTAAACAACAGAGGTATCATCTGGAATGAAACTGATAAAGGAATGACTTATGAAGTAGTTCCAATCCCTGATGATATGAAGGAAGAGGCCGCCATTTATCGTGAGCAGCTTCTCGAAGCAGTAGCAGAATTTGATGAGTCACTGATGGAGCGTTTTTTCGATGCACCTGAAACCATCACTGAACAGGAAATTTTTAAGGCCTTGCGTGAAGCTACCATCAGCATGAAAATCGTGCCTATGGTTTGTGGATCATCCTTTAAGAACAAAGGAGTTCAAACCATGCTTGATTATGTGATGGAGTTATTACCATCACCGATGGATCGTGAAAGTATCGTAGGAACAAATCCCGATACCGGTGAAGAAACCATCAGAAGGCCGATGGAATCTGAACCTTTCGCCGGACTTGCTTTTAAAATCGCTACCGACCCGTTCGTTGGACGCTTATGTTTCGTAAGAGCCTATAGCGGAGTACTCGAGTCAGGTTCTTATGTTTTTAACTCTCGCTCTGAAAACAAAGAGCGTATCTCTCGTATTTTCCAGATGCATGCTAACAAGCAAAATCAAATTGAGCGTTTGGCGGCAGGTGATATCGGAGCGGTTGTAGGTTTCAAAGACATCAAAACTGGTGATACTCTTTGCGCAGAAAATGCAAAGATTGTTCTGGAGTCAATGGTATTCCCTGATCCGGTAATTGGGTATGCCATCGAACCCAAGGCACAAGCCGATGTAGATAAATTAGGTATGGCCATCTCTAAGCTGGTGGAAGAAGATCCAACACTTAGGGTAAATACAGATCAGGAGACAGGTCAAACCATCCTGAGAGGAATGGGCGAACTTCACCTTGAAATCATCATTGATCGTCTGAAACGTGAGTTCAAAGTAGAAATCAATCAGGGTGCACCTCAAGTGGCTTATAAAGAAACCCTTACCAAAAACTTCGAACATCGTGAGGTTTACAAGAAGCAAACCGGTGGTCGTGGTAAGTTTGCCGACATCGTTTTTGAAATCGCTCCAAGAACTGATGGTAAGCAAGGTCTGGAGTTTGTAAATGAAATCGTTGGTGGAGTTATTCCAAGAGAATTTATTGCACCCGTTCAGAAAGGATTTGAAGAAGCCATGAAGAATGGTATCCTGGCTGGGTATCCTATTGAGACAATGAAAGTGAGACTGTTCCATGGTTCCTACCATGACGTTGACTCTGACTCCTTGTCTTTCGAAATGGCCGCAAGAATTGGATTTAAGGAAGCTGCAAGAAATGCAGGACCTAAGCTGCTTGAGCCAATTATGGCAGTGGAGGTGGTGACTCCTGATGAATACACAGGTCCTATCACTGGTGACTTGAACAGAAGAAGAGGAATTATGAAAGGAATGGACACCAGAGGCACTTCTCAGGTGATCAAAGCCGATGTTCCGCTTTCTGAATTATTTGGCTATGTGACTGACCTAAGGACTATCTCATCAGGCCGGGCAACAGCAAACCTTACTTTTGCACATTATGAACTGGTACCTGCCAACCTTGCCGAAGCTATCGTAGCCAGGGAAAAAGGTGCTACTGTCTAAAGAAATAAGACCATGAATCAGAAAATCAGAATAAAACTAAAGTCTTACGACCATAATCTGGTTGACAAATCATCAGAGAAAATCGTTAGGGCAGTAAAGTCAACAGGAGCTATCGTAAGTGGACCTATCCCCTTGCCTACTGTTAAGGAGCGCTTTACAGTACTTCGTTCTCCTCACGTGAACAAAAAATCAAGAGAACAATTTCAACTTTGCACGTACAAACGTCTGGTTGATATCTACTCAACCAGCACCAAGACGATTGATGCTCTGATGAAACTCGAATTACCAAGCGGAGTAGAGGTAGAAATCAAGGTCTGACCCTTACCTAGTTTGTTGAAAGAGAACCAATTAGCGTTGGTTCTCTTTTTTTGTCTACTGCCGTAATTATTTTTTAAAGGCACATAAAAATGTTTCACTCTTTTCACTAACTTTGCAGTCCTTTTTGCTAGCTGTTAGTGAAGTAATCAATATCAAAGCGATGTCAGGGCTTATTGGAAAAAAAATCGGAATGACCAGCATCTTTACAGAAGAGGGTAATAACCTTGCTGTAACAGTGATTGAGACAGGTCCATGTGTTGTAACACAGGTAAAAACCGTCGAAAACGATGGCTATAGCGCCTATCAACTTGGATTTGCTGAGGCAAAAGAAAAGAATACGAATCAATCACTCAAAGGCCATTTCAAAAAAGCCGGCACTACGCCCAAGCGTAAACTGGCTGAGTTCAAAACTTATGACAAGGAATTGTCTTTAGGTGAGACCGTAGCCGCTGCCGATGTATTTATTGAGGGTGATTTTATCGATGCCATCGGTACTTCTAAAGGTAAGGGTTTTCAGGGGGTGGTAAAACGACATGGTTTCTCCGGAGTTGGAGGTCAAACCCACGGTCAGCACAACCGCCAGAGACACCCTGGTTCAGTAGGTGCTTGTTCTTTCCCTGCCAGAGTATTTCCTGGCACACGCATGGCCGGTCGTACCGGTGGCAACAGGGTGAAGGTTCAAAACCTTAAAGTAGTCAAAATCATGCCTGAGAAAAACCTGCTTTTAGTGTCAGGCTCAGTACCGGGTCATAACAATAGTTTCGTATTACTGGAGAGATAATGAAACTCAACGTATTAACTAAAGAGGGCAAAGAGACCGGAAGAACGGTCACTTTAGATGATCAGATCCTCATGGCGGAGCCAAATGATCACGCAATATATCTTGATATCAAGAGATATCTGGCTGCACAGCGTCAAGGTACTCACAAGTCAAAGCAACGTGCTGAGATAGCCCGAACTACCAAGAAGCTTAAAAAGCAAAAAGGTACTGGTGGAGCCAGGGCAGGATCTATGAAATCTCCTTTGTTTAGAGGCGGTGGTCGTGTGTTTGGACCCGTTCCAAGAGATTACGATATCAAAGTAAACAAGAAAACCAAGCAGGTAGCACGTAAATCTGCTATCTCTCATAAAGCCAAAGCCAATAGCATCTATGTGATTGAAGATTTCAGCATGGAGACACATAAAACCAAAGAATTTGTAAAGGTTTTTGCCGCTCTTAATCCTGATCAATCCAAATCCCTTTTTGTATTTCCGGAGAGTAACAACAATGTAGTGCTTTCCAGCAGAAACATTGAAAAGGCCAATGTAATGCGTGCTGATGACCTGAATACCTATGCTTTGATGAACTGCGAAAAGCTTTTCATTTCAGAGGGCTCAATTGAAAAAATTAAAACCATACTCAATTAATCCAAGCAGATGGAAGATATTTTAGTAAAACCACTGGTTACGGAAAAAATGAGTGCTCAGAATGAGGCCGGATATTTCGGCTTTATCGTGAAAAAGAGTGCCAACAAAATTCAGATCCGTCAGGCGGTTGAAAAGATGTACGGAGTTAAGGTCGTAGATGTAAATACAGCCGTGATCCCGGGTAAAAAGAAGTCCAGATACACTAAAACCAAAGTTGTTGTAGGCCATACTGGAGCATTTAAAAAGGCCATCGTAAAATTGGCTGAAGGTGACATCATCGATTTCTACAGCGGAATCTAATATTAGGAAGCCATGGCAGTTAAGAAATTAAACCCCACTACCCCCAGCCTTCGCTTTAGATTGGCTCCCGCATTTACGGAGATTACCAAGTCAAAGCCAGAGAAAAGCTTGGTTGCTGGTAAATCCAAAACAGGCGGAAGAAACAGCAACGGTAGAATGACCTCCCGTTACATTGGCGGAGGTCACAAGAAACTTTATCGTATCATCGACTTTAAAAGAAGTGACAAGTTCAATATCCCTGCGAAAGTCGCTTCTATTGAATACGATCCCAATCGCTCAGCCCGCATAGCCTTGTTGTTTTATGCTGACGGAGAGAAAAGATACATCATTGCACCTGAGGGTCTTCAGGTAGGCACGACCGTTATTTCTGGAGAGCAAGTAGCTCCTGAAGTAGGTAACACCCTTCCTTTGAAGAATATCCCTATCGGTACCATTGTTCATTGCATCGAATTGAGAGCCGGTAACGGCGCACAAATGGCCCGTTCAGCAGGCACTTACGCTCAGTTAGTAGCCCGTGAAGGCGAAATGGCTACCCTTAAGTTGCCATCAGGTGAAATGAGAATGGTTCGCACAGAGTGCCTGGCTACAGTCGGTTCTGTATCTAATTCAGATCACATGAACGTTGTACTCGGTAAAGCAGGCCGTAACCGTTGGTTAGGAGTTAGGCCACGCACAAGAGGTGTGGCTATGAACCCTGTCGATCACCCCATGGGTGGTGGTGAAGGTAGAGCATCTGGTGGTCACCCAAGATCTAGAAATGGATTGCTTGCTAAAGGCAAGAAGACCCGCTCTCCAAAGAAATACTCTGATCGTCTCATCATTAGCAGAAGAAAATAATTATGGCAAGGTCGCTTAAAAAAGGTCCTTACATTGACTTCCGACTGGAAAACAAAATCAATGGAATGAATACTGTGGGAAAGAAGTCAGTGATCAAAACTTGGTCCCGCAGATCTATGATATCACCTGACTTCGTAGGTCACACCTTTGCAGTACACAATGGTAACAAGTTTATACCAGTGTATGTGACGGAAAACATGGTAGGACACAAACTTGGAGAATTTGCGCCTACCCGCACTTTTAGAGGACACTCCGGAAACAGAAAAGGATAATACCGATGGAAGCCGTAGCAAAACTTAAAAACGTACCCACCTCACCAAGGAAAATGCGCCTTGTCGCTGATCTCATCAGAGGTAAGCAGGTCAATCAGGCACTCAACATTTTGAAGTTTGAGGCAAAATCAGGTGCTCCAAAGATCGAAAAACTGCTGTTGTCAGCCATCTCAAACTGGCAGCAAAAGCATGAGGGCGAGCGTGTTGAAAATGCCAACCTGTACGTGAAATCAGTACAAGTGGATGAAGGTCGCAGTTTGAAAAGACTCAGACCTGCACCTCAGGGCAGAGCTCACCGGATCAGGAAGCGCTCTAACCACGTAACCATAGTAGTAGCCGGCTCCAACAAGGTCGAAAATTCAGAACAAAAAGACTGATCCAAACAATCATGGGACAAAAAGTAAATCCAACAGGTTTTAGACTTGGCATCATCAGAGGATGGGACTCTAACTGGTTTGGAGGTAAGCAGTTTTCTGACAAGCTTGTCGAAGACGAAAAAATAAGAAAGTATGTCAGTGCCCGAATTCCTAAAGGTGGAATTTCAAAAGTGGTTATTGAGCGTACATTAAACAAAATCACTCTTACCATCAACACTGCTCGTCCGGGTGTGGTGATTGGAAAAGGAGGAGGAGAGGTAGACAAAATCAAAGAAGAACTCAAGAAGCTAACCGGTAAAGAAGTTCAGATTAATATTCTGGAAGTAAGAAGACCAGAGATCGATGCCAAACTGGTTGGAGAAGCTATCGCTCAGCAATTAGAAGCAAGAATTTCATACCGTAGGGCAATGAAGCAAGCAATTGCCTCTGCCATGCGTGTTGGTGCCCAAGGAATTAAAGTAAAGGTTTCAGGCCGCTTAGGTGGTGCCGAAATGGCAAGAACAGAGCAGTACAAAGAAGGTAGAGTTCCATTGCATACCCTTCGTGCTGACATTGATTATGACATTTCCGAGGCATTGACTGTCTATGGTAAAATAGGGATCAAAGTGTGGATTTTCAAAGGGGAAGTGTACGGAAAGCGTGACCTTTCTCCTAATGTAGGATCTGCAACTACCGGAAACAATACAGGTGGAAACCAGGGAATGGGTAACCAACCTAACCGCCGTCGGCCTGGAAATGACGGAGGTAAAAGAAGAAGAAATAAGGAATCATAAGCTTTAAGGGCCATGTTACAACCGAAAAGGACAAAGTTTAGAAAAGCACATAAAGGCAGGATTAAAGGCTTGGCTACCAAAGGTCATACAGTTGACTTTGGAAGCTTCGGAGTGAAATCACTTGAGGCCGGATGGATCACTGCCAGGCAGATCGAAGCCGCTCGTATTGCCATGACCCGTGCAATGAAGAGAGAAGGTCAGGTTTGGATCAGGATTTTCCCTGACAAGCCTATTACCAAAAAACCGGCTGAAGTACGTATGGGTAAAGGTAAAGGTGCTCCAGAATATTGGGTAGCTGTAATTAAGCCAGGCACCATCCTATTCGAAGCAGGAGGCATTTCAAAAGAAATGGCCACTGAAGCATTGGCATTGGCAGCACAAAAGCTCCCAGTAAAGACAAGATTTGTTGTAAGACCTGACTACGAAGGCTGAGCATGAAAGCAAAAGATTTACACGGACTGAATGTCGAAGAATTGAAGGACAAACTGTTTGCTGAGAAAGAAGCACACAAGAAAACACAGTTTGCCCATGCTATTTCCCCCATTGAAAATCCAATGGTACTCCGTGAGCAAAGGAGAAACATAGCAAGGATTGAAACCATTCTCGCTCAAAAGAACAATTCAGCGAAATAAAGAACATGGAGCAGATTGATAGAAGCTTAAGAAAAGAAAGAGTCGGTAAGGTGGTAAGCAATAAAATGGAAAAGTCCATCACCGTCGCTATAGAGCGTAAGGTAAAGCACCCGATCTATGGCAAGTTCATCCACAAAACCACCAAACTTATGGCTCATGATGAGCAAAACCAGTGTGGTGTTGGGGATACTGTAAAAATTATGGAAACCAGACCTTTGAGCAAGAATAAGCGCTGGAGACTGGTAGAGATCATTGAAAAAGCGAAATAACCATGGTACAACAGGAAAGCAGACTGGGAGTAGCTGATAACAGCGGAGCAAAAGAAGTGCTCGTAATCCGTGTTTTGGGCGGAACGGGAAGGAAATATGCTTCTGTTGGGGACAAAGTGGTTGTAGCGGTTAAGACTTCTGTTTCTTCATCCAACATGAAGAAAGGATCCGTTTCTAAAGCCGTGGTAGTTCGGACCAAAAAGGAAGTGCGCAGAAAAGACGGCTCCTACATCAGGTTTGAAGACAATGCCGTCGTATTGCTTAACAACAACGATGAACCTCGTGGCACCAGGATTTTCGGACCTGTAGCCAGAGAGTTGAGAGAAAAGCAATTCATGAAAATCGTTTCACTGGCCCCTGAAGTGCTTTAAAACCCAAGCCATCCCAAAGTCATGAAGAAATTTCACATCAGAAAAAATGATACCGTACTCGTGCTCTCCGGCAACAGCAAGGGTAAGACAGGCCGGGTACTCGAAATCGACAGCGAAAAGGAAACCGCTATCGTTGAAGGTGTTAACATGGTGACCAAGCACACCAAGCCAACTGCGAAAACTCCAAATGGAGGTATCGTAAAACAGGAGGCAGCCATCAGAATGTCAAAATTGGCAGTCGTTGACCCTTCTACAGGCAAGGCTACCCGAGTAGGTAGAAAACTTAATACTGAAGGCAAACTTCAGAGGTATTCAAAGAAAACAGGAGAATTCATTAAAAATGGCTAATCCAAGACTTAAAGACAGGTACCTGAAAGAGGTTGTTCCTGCGCTTCAAAAGGAATTCAATTACAAAAGCACTATGCAAGTGCCTAAGATTGATAAGATCGTGATCAATAAAGGTATTGGCATAGCTGTAACAGATAAAAAACTGGTGGATGTAGGTGTTGAGGAATTGACAACCATCTCCGGTCAAAAAGCAGTTGCTACCCGTTCAAAGAAGGCGGTTTCTAACTTTAAACTGAGAGAGAATATGCCTATCGGTGCTAAAGTAACGCTACGTGGAGAACGCATGTATGAATTTTTAGATCGTCTCATGACAATAGCACTTCCCCGTGTACGTGACTTCCGTGGTATCTCAGACAAAGGGTTTGATGGCCGTGGAAACTATACACTAGGAGTAAAAGAGCAGATCATTTTCCCGGAGATAAGCATCGATAAGGTTAGCCGCATCTCGGGTATGGACATCACCTTTGTAACTACTGCAAATACGGATCTTGAAAGTCTTTCATTGTTGAAGGCCTTCGGAATGCCCTTTGCCAATCAAAAATAACAGACCACATGGCTAAAGAATCAGTAAAGGCAAGAGAAAGAAAAAGAGTAGCAGACGTTACCAAGTATGCTGCTAAACGCAAAGCATTGAAAGAGGCCGGTGATTATATCGGTCTGGACAAGTTGCCAAGAAATGCTTCTCCCGTTCGTTTGCACAATCGCTGTAAGCTTACCGGCAGGCCCAAAGGCTATATGCGTAAATTCGGAATTAACCGGGTTACCTTTAGAGAAATGGCATTAGCAGGGAAAATCCCCGGACTAACTAAAGCCAGCTGGTAATTTGAATTACGGAAAAGAAATCCTATCTTTGCAGCCCTTTTCAAAAAGAGAAGTAAAATGACAGACCCCATATCAGATTATCTCACCAGGTTGAGAAATGCGGTAAAAGCCAATCACCGCATTGTGGAGATACCTGCATCTAACCTTAAGAAGGAAATTACCAAGATCCTTTTTGACAAAGGTTACATTCTCAACTATAAGTTTGAGGATGAGCAAGTTCAGGGCAAAATCAAAATAGCATTAAAGTACAATCCCATTACCAAGCAACCGGCAATCGTAAAATTGCAAAGGATTAGTACTCCTGGTCTGCGTAAGTATTGCGGATCTACGGAGATCCCGAGAGTATTGAATGGTCTTGGCATCGCAATCGTAAGCACCAACAAAGGGGTGATGACGGACAAAGAAGCTCGTGACCTTAATGTAGGTGGAGAAGTACTCTGTTACGTGTATTAATCAATAGATAGAGGAGAAATGTCACGGATAGGAAAATTACCAATAGAGCTGCCTGCCAAAGTAGAGGTAAGCATCTCTCCTGCCAATGAAGTGAAGGTCAAAGGACCTAACGGTGAACTTGTGCAGAAAGTAGACAGAGACATTACAGTCAGTCTCGAAGGGAATAAAGTAACCCTCAGCAGACCAACTGAGCAAAAAAGACACAAAGCAATGCACGGCTTGTACCGTTCATTGATTAACAATATGGTAAATGGAGTAAGCAACGGCTTTACTACCAATCTGGAGCTTGTAGGTGTGGGTTACAAAGCCACTGCCAACGGCAATATTCTGGAGTTTAGCCTTGGCTATTCACACTCTATTTTTCTTGTCTTACCAAGTGAAGTTTCAGCTACGGCTGTGACTGAAAAGGGTAAAAATCCTATCGTAAGCCTGAAGTCAAATGACAAGCAGCTGATCGGTCAAATCGCTGCAAAAATCCGCTCCTTCAGAAAAGTTGAACCCTACAAAGGCAAAGGGATCCGTTTTGTTGGAGAGTCCATCAGAAGAAAAGCTGGCAAAACATCAGCTAAAAAATAAGGTACAACTATGGCATCAGTTCTTCAAAAAGTTAAACGCAGAGCCAAGCTTCGCAAGGCCATTAGGGCCAAGATATTTGGTACTGCGCAAAAGCCCAGACTATCGGTCTTCAGGAGCAACGTATTTATCTACGCTCAGCTCATTGACGATTTGAATGGCCTTACCCTTGCTTCAGCATCTTCGGCTAAGATGGATAAGAAAGGCAACAAAGTTGACCAATCAAATGAAGTAGGAAAAATGTTGGCCGAAAAAGCAATCGCCGCAGGTATTACTTCTGCCGTGTTTGACCGTGGAGGTTACCTTTTTCATGGCCGTGTAAAGTCATTGGCTGAAGGGGCAAGAGAAGGGGGCTTAAAATTTTAATACGTTATGTCAAAACTTAACATAAGGACCATCAAGGCCAGCGAGCTTGAACTTAAAGAACGAGTAGTAGCTATTAACCGTGTGGCAAAAGTGGTAAAAGGCGGACGTCGTTTCAGCTTCTCGGCCATTGTTGTTGTAGGAAATGGAGACGGTGTTGTAGGCTATGGACTTGGTAAAGCCAATGAAGTAACTGATGCTATCACCAAAGGTGTTGATGATGCCAAAAAACATCTGATCAAAGTGCCTTTAATGAAAGGAACCGTTCCTCATGATATTCATGGAAAGTTTTCAGGTGGATTTATATTCCTGAAACCTGCAGCACCCGGTACAGGTGTTATCGCCGGAGGTGCCATGCGTGCCGTACTTGAAAGTGCCGGAGTAAAAGATGTATTGGCAAAATCAAAAGGTAGCAGTAACCCACACAACGTTGTGAAAGCCACTTTTGATGCCTTATCAAAAATGCGCAGCCCAATCGACGTTGCAGAACAAAGAGGGGTAGAGTTAACTAAAGTTTTTAAAGGATAGGAACTCATGGCAAAAGTCATCATCACTCAGGTAAGAAGCACCATCGACAGGCCTAAGGATCAAAAAGATACCATCAAGTCACTTGGACTTGGACGTATCAATAAAAGCCGTGAGATTGAGTTTACACCTCAAATCGCCGGAATGGTGAAAAAAGTAAGTCATCTGGTAAGCGTTAAAGAAATCTAAAGATGAATTTAAGTAATCTAAAACCTGCAAAAGGTTCTGTAAAAACCAAGAAGCGCTATGGCCGAGGTACCGGTTCTGGGATGGGTGGAACATCTACCCGTGGACATAAAGGTGCACAGTCTCGCTCCGGTTATTCAAGAAAGCTGGGCTTTGAAGGTGGTCAGATGCCTTTGCAGCGCCGTATACCTAAGTTTGGCTTCACTAATATCAACAGAGTTGATTACAAAGTAATTAACCTGGATGCACTTCAGGCACTTTCTGAAAAAACAGGCTCAAGCCAGATCACCCTTGAACTCCTTAAAGCAAATGGACTAACCTCCGGAAAAGATCTGGTGAAAGTACTAGGCAGAGGAGAACTTAAATCAGCACTACAAGTAACAGCAAACGCTTTTTCTCAAACAGCTCAGGAAGCAATTGAAAAAGCAGGAGGAAGCATTACAAAAATCTAATCGAGTTCATGAATAAATTTATCCAAACCCTTAAGAATATCTTTGCTATTGAAGACCTGAGAATCAGGATCATCAATACCATTGGGTTTTTGGTGATATTCAGACTTGGTTCTTTTGTAGTTCTCCCGGGTGTTGACCCAAGCAAGCTTACCGGATCTTCTGAGGGAATTTTTGGTCTTCTGGATACGTTCCTTGGCGGAGCCTTCAGCAATGCTTCCATTTTTGGACTGGGCATAATGCCTTACATTTCTGCTTCTATCGTATTGCAATTGCTTACGGTGGCGGTTCCCTACTTCCAAAAGATGCAAAAGGAAGGGGAGTCAGGCAGAAAGAAGATTAACCAAATCACCAGGGTACTTACCATCTTCATTACCATCGCTCAGTCCATTGGTTATGTGACAGCCACTATTCCTGCTGAGGCTATTTTAATTGACAGAACCCTGTTCACCATCACAAGTATGGTCGTTCTTTCCGCAGGAACTATCTTCTGTATGTGGATTGGAGAAAAGATAACAGATAAAGGCATCGGCAATGGAATTTCCATGCTGATTATGATTGGTATCATCTCCAGGTTCCCCGGAAGTATCGCTGGTGAAGCCATCAGCAGAGGAATGAGCGGAGCTATTCTCTTTATTCTTGAGATCGTTGCTTTGTTCTTTGTGGTAATGGGTACCGTAATGCTTACTACGGCAACACGAAAAATCCCTGTGCAGTATGCCAAGCAAGTTGTTGGGAATAAAGTATACGGAGGTCAAAGGCAATATATTCCTCTTAAGGTGAATGCCAGCGGAGTAATGCCGATCATTTTTGCTCAATCTCTTATGTTTTTGCCAGCGATGGTGTCCAGTATTTGGGCGGACAACTCAGAGATTGCCAGCTACATCGGATCAACTTTTTCGGATTATACCTCCTGGCAATACAACCTGTTGTTTGCTGTGCTTATCATCGTATTTACTTTTTTCTACACCGCTATATCTGTAAACTCAAATCAGATTGCGGACGATATGAAACGGAATGGAGGATTTGTCCCCGGAGTGAAGCCCGGCAAATCAACCGCAGAGTTTATTGATGAGGTATTGAGCAGGATTACATTCCCGGGCTCGCTATTTCTGGCAGTGATCGCAATACTTCCTGCCCTTGCAAGTTTGTTCGGAGTTTCCAGAGAATTCTCACAGTTCTACGGCGGTACTTCGTTGCTCATCATGGTTGGAGTGATATTGGACACACTTCAACAAATTGAGAGTTATTTGCTCATGCGTCATTATGACGGTATGATGAAATCAGGAAGGATTAAGGGCCGCAACCAAAATGTAGCAGTCGCCTAAATCAATGGCCAAACAGTCATCAATAGAACAAGACGGTACCATTGTGGAAGCACTTTCAAATGCGATGTTCAGAGTAGAATTGGAAAACGGCCACATCGTTATTGCACACATCTCAGGTAAAATGCGCATGAATTACATACGTATTCTGCCAGGGGATAAAGTGAAACTGGAGATGTCTCCATACGATTTAACAAAAGGAAGAATTACTTACCGATATAAATAAGAAGCGTTATGAAAGTGAAAGCTTCAGTAAAAAAGAGGAGCACTGAGTGCAAAGTTGTACGCAGAAAGGGAAAGCTCTACATCATCAACAAGAAGAACCCAAGGTTTAAGCAAAGACAAGGATAACCCATGGCCAGAGTAGCAGGAGTAGACATTCCAGACAAGAAAAGAGGCGAGATCGCCCTCACCTATATTTTTGGTATAGGCAGGCGTTCTGCACAGAACATTCTCAGCAAGGCTGGTGTCAATTTTGACAAAAAAGCAGGAGAGTGGACTGAAGAAGAGGCTAATGCCATCAGAGCAATCATCTCTGCCGAGCACAAGGTAGAGGGTGTTTTGAAATCAAACGTTCAGCTGAGCATCAAGCGCCTCATGGACATCGGATGCTACCGTGGGCTTCGCCACCGTAAAGGCTTGCCTGTACGTGGTCAGAAGACAAAGAATAACTCCCGTACCAGAAAGGGAAAGAGAAAAACCGTTGCGAACAAGAAAAAAGCGACTAAGTAATGAGTACAGCAACTAAAAGAAAGGATAAAGCCAAGAAGAGGGTAGTAGCCGTTGAGGTATCAGGACAGGCGCATATCAGGGCTTCATTCAACAACATCATCATTTCCATTACCAACAATGCAGGCCAGGTCGTATCCTGGGCTTCTGCCGGTAAGATGGGCTTTAAGGGATCCAAGAAAAATACACCCTATGCAGCGTTAATGGCTGCTACCAATTGTGGCCAGGCTGCTTTTGATCTTGGTATGCGCAAGCTTGAAGTGTTTGTAAAAGGTCCGGGTGCAGGTAGGGAAAGTGCCATCAGAACACTGTCGAATGTTGGCTTCGAGATATCGACCATCAAGGACATTACCCCGCTGCCACACAATGGCTGCCGCCCACCGAAAAGGAGAAGAGTTTAATTACAGTTTCAGGATATTCCATGGCAAGATATACAGGACCCAAAGTCAAAATCGGGCGTAAGTTTGGAGAACCCATTTTGGGCGACTCAAAAGCGCTCAAGAAGAAGAATTACCCTCCGGGTATGCATGGACGTAACAGACGCAGCAAGAAGTCTGAATACGCAGTGCAGTTGATGGAGAAGCAGAAAGCAAAATACATCTACGGAGTGTTGGAGAGACAGTTTGCCAAAACCTTTGACCTCGCCTCCAGAAAAGATGGCATCACAGGTGTTAACTTGCTGAAGTTCCTTGAGGCAAGAATTGATAACACCGTTTACCGCCTTGGTATAGCTCCTTCCAGAAGGGCAGCAAGACAATTGGTTCTTCACAAGCACATCCTCATCAACGGGGAAATTGTAAACATCCCATCTTATTCATTAAGACCCGGCGATACTATTTCTGTGCGTGAAAAGTCAAAAACACTGGAAACCATTACCGAAAGCCTTTCTGCACGTTCGACCAAAAGGTTTAACTGGCTGGAGTGGGATGGTTCTCAGTACACCGGAAAGTTTATCAGCTATCCGGAAAGGGATCAGATCCCGGAGACGATACATGAGCAGCTGATCGTCGAATTGTATTCAAAATAATTTAAAACAAAACCAGCGTATGTCAATACTCGCATTCCAAATGCCTGAGAAAGTGGTGATGGAGAAAGCCGATGATTTTCACGGCCTGTTTGAATTCAAGCCACTTGAAAAAGGCTATGGAGTAACCATCGGTAATGCCATCAGACGAATACTCCTCTCATCTCTTGAAGGGTATGCTGTCACTGGTGTGAAAATACCCGGTGTGCTTCATGAGTTCTCTACGATCGAAGGTATAGTCGAAGATGTATCAGAGGTTGTTCTGAACTTAAAGATGATCCGTCTTAAAAAAGTATCGGACCATATCGACACCAAAATATCTATTCCGCTCAAAGGACTTTCTGAGTTTAAGGCCGGTGATCTAGAACGTTTTTCATCAAGCTTCAAGGTGTTAAATCCTGAACTGGTGATCTGCACTATCAATGCTAACCTGAACATTGACATTGAGCTGACCGTTGACAAAGGAAGAGGATATGTGCCTGCTGAGGACAACAAACCCGCAGAGCAGGTGTTTGGCTTTATTCCTATTGATGCCATCTTTACTCCCATCAAGAATGTAAAGTATAGTGTCGAGAACACAAGGGTAGAGCAAAGAACTGACTTTGAAAAACTAATTCTTGACATTGAAACGGATGGCTCAATCCATCCAGAAGAAGCACTTAAAGGTGCAGCAAAAATCCTGATTCAGCATTTCAGGCTGTTCTCTGATGAGAACATTTCAGTGGATGACCATAAAGAAGTGGAGCTCCCTGAAATCGATGAGAGCGTATTGCAGATGCGTAAATTGCTAAAGACCAATCTGTCTGATATGGATCTTTCAGTAAGAGCGTACAACTGCCTCAAAGCAGCAGATATCAAAACTCTTGGTGATCTGGTAAGACTTGAAGTGTCTGACATGATGAAGTTCAGAAACTTTGGAAAGAAGTCGCTTACTGAACTTGAGCAGTTGGTAGCTGAGAAAGGGTTAACTTTTGGTATGGATGTCTCCAAATATAAACTCGACGAAGATTAATCATGAGACACGGAAAGAAAGATAATCATCTGGGCAGAACCTCGCAGCATAAAGATGCGCTAATGTCCAATATGGCTTCCTCTTTGATCATACACAAGAGGATCACCACTACTTTGGCCAAGGCCAAGGAATTGAGAAAATATGTCGAGCCGCTGATCACAAGAGCCAAAGCTGACTCTACTCACTCTCGTCGTACCGCCTTTAGTTTCCTTCAAAACAAGGATACCATAAAGGAGTTGTTTGGACAAGTGGCTGAAAAGACCGCAACCAGACCAGGTGGCTATACCAGAATCATCAAGCTGGGAAGCAGAGCTGGTGATAATGCAGACATGTGTATCATGGAGCTGGTCGATTTCAATACGACTATGCTGGAAGCAGCAAGTACTGAGAAGGCTAAGACCAGAAGAAGCCGCCGTGGAACTAAAGCCAAAACAACAGAAGTTGCTGCTGTTGAAGCAAAGAAAACCATTGCTAAAAAAGAGGCTTCTAAGCCTGCTGAGGATACTACAGGTACTGAAGCGACCGAAGAGCCGAAGTCAGAATAACCTGACGGTGCATAATTATCAAAGGGATTTGAAGGCATTCAAATCCCTTTTTTTATTTTTGACCTTTAATGAACCAAAATCTTACTTCCGGATTTAAGCCTGCTGCATTATTGCTTGAAGACGGAACCTACTATCAGGGAAAATCACTCGGATATCAGGGTACTTGCAGCGGTGAATTGTGCTTCAACACAGGCATGACCGGGTATCAGGAAATCTATACTGATCCTTCCTACTACGGGCAACTCATCATCAACACCATGACCCACATAGGCAACTATGGTACTCATGAAAGTGAAAACGAGTCGTCAGCTCCAAAATTTAATGGTCTGATTTGTAGGGATTTTTCTGAGGTTTTTTCAAGGATTAATGCAGAGGAGTCGTTGCAGAGCTATTTTGAAAAGCACAAAATTGTAGGCATTTCCGGGATTGACACCAGAGCTCTTGTTCGCTACGTGAGAAGCAAAGGAGCCATGAATGCGATCATATCCAGTGAGACCACTCAAAAAGAGGAGCTTCAAACCCTGCTTAATAAAGTCCCCAGCATGGAAGGGCTTGAACTTTCTTCAATCATTTCTACCCAAAGCCCCTATGAAGTGGGCGAGGGCAATGACATTCGGGTAGCTGTGCTGGATCTGGGTGTTAAGAAAAGCATTCTGAATCACCTTGCCCGACGCAACATGTGGCTGAAGGTGTTTCCTGCGAAAACCACCTATCAGGATATGCTGGCTTGGTCACCCCAGGGTTATTTTATCTCCAATGGCCCGGGAGATCCATCGGCTATGCCCTATGCCATCGATGCTGTCAAACAAATTGTTGATCAACAGCATCCCCTCTTTGGGATTTGTCTGGGTCATCAGATATTGTGCCTTTCTCAAGGGGTCAAGACGTATAAGATGCATCATGGCCACAGAGGCCTCAACCATCCGGTTAAAAACCTAATCTCAGGCCGATCGGAAGTGACTTCCCAAAACCATGGTTTTTGTGTGTTGGCCGATGACTTAACACATCATAAAGACTTGGATCTCACGCATATCAACCTAAATGATTCTACTGTGGAAGGCGTTATGCTAAAGGGACGGCCTGTGTTTTCTGTTCAGTACCACCCTGAAGCTTCTCCCGGCCCACATGACTCCACCTATTTGTTCGATCAGTTCAAAACGATTTTATCTAAACCAGCATAAGACATGAGTTACATTGACAGCATTTTCGCAAGACAGATTTTAGACTCCCGTGGCAATCCTACTATTGAAGTAGATGTCATCACTGAAAATGGCATTCTTGGCCGGGCTGCAGTGCCCTCAGGTGCCTCTACCGGAGCGCATGAAGCCGTTGAGCTACGTGATGGAGACTCCAAAAGGTACCTGGGTAAAGGGGTTGAAAAAGCCGTTTCTCACGTGAATAATGAAATTGCCAACGAATTAGAAGGCCTCTACGTGTTCGATCAGGCTGAGATTGACCAGCTGCTACTTAAGCTTGATGGAACAGAGAACAAAAGTAAGCTGGGTGCCAACGCTATGCTGGGAGTTTCACTCGCTGTAGCACGAGCGGCCGCAGAAGAACTGGATCAGCCCCTTTATCGGTACATTGGTGGAGTGAGTGCATCAACTCTTCCGGTCCCTCTGATGAACATTCTCAATGGTGGAAGCCATGCTGACAACAGCATCGATTTTCAGGAATTCATGATCATGCCCGTAAAAGCAGACACCTTCTCTGAGGCACTTCGTATGGGCGTTGAAGTTTTTCATCATTTGAAAAAAGTGCTTTCAAAGGCCGGATACTCAACCAATGTTGGTGATGAAGGTGGGTTTGCTCCTAACATCAAGTCAAACGAGGAAGCGATTGAGATCGTACTGAAGGCCATCGAAGCAGCTGGCTATAAACCCGGCAAGGATATCTACATTGCCCTTGATGCGGCCTCGACGGAGTTTTACGATGAGAAAAGCGGGCTTTATGTATTTAAAAAGTCAAGTGGGCAAAAATTAAGCTCTGAAGAAATGGCGGCCTATTGGGAAGAGTGGTGCAAAAAATACCCCATTTTGTCGATTGAAGATGGCATGGCTGAAGACGATTGGAAAGGTTGGAAATCACTTACTGACAAGGTTGGAAAGAAAATTCAGTTGGTAGGAGATGACCTTTTTGTCACCAATGTAAAAAGACTTAAAAAAGGAATTGATCAAGGAGTAGGCAATGCGATTCTTGTGAAGGTGAATCAAATTGGTACCCTTACAGAAACCATTGCTGCTGTTAACATGGCTCATAGGAACAGCTACAAAAGCATTATGTCGCATCGAAGCGGCGAAACTGAAGATACCACCATCGCTGACCTTGCAGTTGCATTGAATACCGGCCAAATTAAAACCGGTTCAGCCTCTCGTAGTGATCGCATGGCCAAGTACAACCAGTTGCTCAGGATCGAAGAAGAGTTAGGCGATGTAGCCATTTATCCAGGAAAGGATTTTTAAGGATTTTCATAGATGGCAGCAGGAAAAAAGGTGCTAAAGCTACTCACCAGCTTTTATGTTCTTGCGAGCTTAGTATTTCTTATCTGGATGGTCTTTTTCGATGAAAATGACCTTGTAAACCAATGGCGTCTTAAGAGCAGGATCAGAGAGCTCGAAAGGGAAAAGTTGTATTATCTTGAAATGATCAGCAAATTGGAGCAGGAGAAAACTTCTTTGCTTCTGGATGAAGAACTGCTCGAACGATTTGCCAGAGAGCGCTACCTCATGAAAAAGCCGGGTGAAGAGGTGTATATCATCGAACAAAATTCAGAATAAGCCTTTCATATTTCATTAACTACTCATCTGACTTAAATCCTACATCATGTCTATCGACCTAGAAAAAGAGAAAAACGCTGATGCAATGAAGTTGCTGCTCTCTCAGCTACGGCAGAAAACAGCTAAAACAAAGCTGGGCGGTGGAGAGAAGAAAATAGAATCAGAGCATAAAAAGGGCAAACTGACTGCCCGGGAAAGGATCGACTATCTCATCGACAAGGGCACTGAATTTTTAGAGATCGGCACTTTTGTGGCAGATGGGATGTATGAGGATGAAGGAGGTTGCCCCTCAGCAGGTGTCGTAACCGGCATTGGCTACATCTCAGGAAGAATGGCAATGATTGTCGCCAACGACGCAACAGTAAAAGCAGGTGCCTGGTTTCCCATAACTGCAAAGAAGAATCTCAGAGCTCAGGAGATCGCTATTGAAAACAGGCTGCCAACAGTCTATTTGGTTGACAGTGCAGGGGTATTTTTACCTATGCAGGCAGAGGTGTTTCCTGATAAAGAGCACTTCGGACGAATTTTCAGAAACAACGCTATCATGTCCTCGATGGGCATTGTACAGGTAGCAGCTATCATGGGAAGCTGCGTAGCAGGCGGAGCCTATCTGCCGATCATGAGCGATGAAGCGCTGATTGTTGAAGGGACCGGTTCTGTGTTTTTAGCTGGAAGTTATCTGGTCAAATCAGCCATAGGCGAAGAAGTAGACAATGAAACTCTTGGGGGAGCAAGCACTCATTGTGAAATATCAGGAGTGACTGATAACAAATACCCTAATGACAAAGCCTGTCTGGATGCCATCAAAGGCATCTTTAGCAAGATGGGTGACAAGCCCAAAGCTGGTTTTAGCCGTGAGAAGAGCATAGCCCCCAAGCTGGAACCCTCTGAAATCTATCATGCGTTGCCTGCCGACCGTGTAAAACCATACAACATGCTGGAGATCATCCATCGTCTGGTGGATGACTCTCAGTTTGATGAGTATAAAAAAGACTATGGGAAAAGCATTCTTTGTGGGCTTGCTCGTATTGACGGCTGGGCAGTAGGCATTGTTGCTAACCAGCGCCTCATGGTAAAGTCGGGTAAAAAAGAAATGCAGATGGGTGGAGTGATTTACTCCGACTCAGCAGATAAATCTGCCAGATTTATCATGAATTGTAACCAGAAGCGCATACCACTTGTCTTTTTACAAGATGTGACCGGTTTTATGGTGGGTTCTCGTTCTGAGCATGGAGGCATCATTAAAGATGGAGCTAAAATGGTCAATGCCATGTCAAATTCTGTGGTACCTAAGTTTACCATCATCATAGGCAACTCGTACGGTGCAGGTAACTATGCCATGTGTGGAAAGGCTTATGATCCCCGACTGATTGTTGCCTGGCCCAGTGCGCAGATCGCTGTCATGAGCGGTGCCGCAGCAGCCAAAACATTGCTTCAAATCAAAGTGTCAGCAATGAAAGCCAAAGGAACCGCATTAACTCCTGAAGAAGAGAAAAAAATGCTGGATGAAATAGCCGCTCAGTACAATGCCCAGCTCTCACCTTATTATGCGGCCTCCAGGCTTTGGGTAGATGCTGTAATTGACCCGCTTGATACCCGCCGCTGGATTTCTACTGGAATTGCTGCTGCTGACCATGCACCCATCACACAGGCCTACAATGTAGGTGTAATTCAAACCTAATGAACAGCAGGCAATCCGACGAAAAAGCGCTTTCGGATAAAGAGCTGGAGGCACTTATCTCTTTGCTGGAGGACACAGACGAAGAGGTTATCAGCCATGTGGAGCAACGGTTGCTTTCACTGGGGGAGTCGGTCATTCCAGTTCTAGAGCGAAGCTGGGAGACCCAGTTTAACCCGATCGTGCAAAAACGTATCGAAGAGCTTATTCACAGCCTTCATTTTGACATGATGCGCAGTCGGCTCCATGGTTGGCTTCAGGGAACTAACCATGATTTGTTGGAAGGCCTTTGGATCATTGCTACCTATCAGTACCCGGACCTTTCAAGGGAAGAGCTGGAAAAGCAGATTTCAGACTTTGTTGAGCTTGCTAGAGCCAATGTAAAGCTGGAAGACACACCAAGGGAGCAGGTTTTGGCCATGAATGACTTGATATTTAATAAGTTAAAATTCAGTGCAAACACTAAAAACTTTCATTCAGCCGCCAACTCTATGATCAATCTGGTGCTGGAAAGTAAGAAAGGAAACCCAATCGCCCTTTGCTCAGTCTACCTGCTTATCTCGCAACGGCTGGGATTACCCATCTTTGGGGTCAATCTGCCTAACCTATTCATCCTCACGTATAAAACCAGAGAAACGCAGTTTTATGTGAATGCCTTTAACAAAGGACTTATCTTTACACGATCTGATATTGACAATTACATTCAACATCTCAATCTCTCCAAAAACGATATTTTTTACCAGCCTTGCACATCTCTGGACATCATCTTGAGGGTGTTGAGAAATCTGATGGTTTCGTTTGAGAAAACGGGTCAGGCAGAGAAGGTTCAAGAGATTGAAGCACTCATCAGCCTAGTGGAGGCTGCCAGCAAATAGAGGATCGCTTACAAAAGCCAGACAGTGGCCGGCAACCTCCTGGGTTTGGACCACGAGTTGTATGGAATGATCTCCTTTTTTAACTCTGACCTTTACGTTAGCCCTTGCAGCAGTAGGTTCGATAGACAGGTCAGACCTGAATGACAAACCAGGAGTTCTCATGAGTTTATAAACAGCCTCTTTCACAGTCCAGCACATGGTGATCTTAGGAAGATCATTTGCCACCCAGTCCAACTCACTCTTGTTGAGGAATCGTTTTTTTAATCCGAAAAACTGCTCCCTTGGTTCTTCAATATCAATACCTACCGGGCTTAAAACAGAAAGGAATACGGCTGCAAGCTCCGGGCAATGACTCATGCTTATAAATCCTGAGACTAGCCGAGGAGGGCCTTTTTCTCTTCTGGGGATGAGTACAGGATCCATGCCCAAAGCCTTAAACCCGTGCCAGGCAGCGATACGCACGGCCAACGATTGGCTTCTTTGCCCTTCGTTCTTAATCCAATCCAGTTCACTCACCCCGCCATAGTGCGACATGACCATTTCAACCAATTGATCCGGGCTTTCTTGAATTTTCCAAAAGACGAGCAGTTGTCCGGGGGCAGGTGAATAAAGCTTCTCCAGGGGCATTTATTGAATTCGTTGACTACTTTGAGCCGAATGAGCTTAAATTTGCTCTGATCATGGCAAAGATACAGGTTGAACGCACAGAAACATTTACAGGACATAAAGACTGCGTTTATACACTAGCCAAAGGAAGGAGGCCGGGTGAGTTCTTTTCAAGCGGAGGAGATGGAATGGTAGTGGCCTGGACAGAAGATCAACCGGATTTGGGGAAATTGTTCGCTAAAATGGAGCAGTCGGTTTATGCGATCCGGTATTTGCCTGAGGTACAAAGTCTTCTGGTAGCTCAAAACTATGAAGGCCTCTTCTTGATTGATTTGACTACACGAGACGTAAAGGCTCAAGCACCCATTAAGAATAGCCCGGTCTTTGACCTGCTGTCAGATGGGAGCAAAATATGGGTGGCCTGTGGCGATGGTACTTTGCTTTTGTTTGAACCGGAGCAACTTCAGCCAAAAGGGGTGATGCGTTATTCGGAAAAGAGTGCAAGGTGTCTGGCCTATCACCCTTTGCTTCAACAGGTGGCAGTTGGCTATAGTGACCATCTGGTAAGGGTGTTTGATGCCCAAAGTGGCAAGCTCTTGCATACCCTTCAGGCTCATGAAAATTCTGTGTTCACCCTACAGTACAGCCCTGACAGCAAATGGCTGTATACTGCCGGTAGAGATGCCAGACTTAAGGTATGGTTCACTACTGATTACCAGCTGGCTGAATCAGTTAACGCTCACCTTTTTGCGATCAACAGCTTGCAGATCAGCCCCTCAGGGAAATATATGGCTACAGGAAGTATGGATAAATCCATCAAACTTTGGGAGCTGGAACCGCTGAAACTAATCAAAGTCATTGACAGGGCGAGGCATGCCGGACATGGAACCTCGGTCAACAAAGTTTTATGGGGCAACTCCGATGAAGTCTTAATATCTTGCAGTGATGACCGGACCATTTCGCAGTGGTCAATACAATACCCAGAATAACAATTGATTATGAAAATCACGCCACTTGATATACGCCAGAAAACGTTTGAGAAAAACTTCAGAGGCTACGATAAAGATGAGGTAGATGCCTATCTGCTTTCTTTATCTAAAGAATGGGAGAAGCAACAAGACGAGTTACGTGAGATGAAGATAAGACTTGAGTTGGCCGAAAAAGAGGTGAATAAACTCAGAGAGGTAGAAAGCTCCCTTTACAAAACACTTAAGACTGCCGAAGACACGGGTGCCAATCTTGTAGATCAGGCAAAGCGACAAGCCGACCTGATGAAAGAAGAAGCTTCACTATTGGCCAGACAAATGGTACAAGATGCTGAGACACAAGCCCGAAAGATATGGGAAGAGGTAAGGGCAGAGCTAAGAGAAACAGAGGGGATTATTAAAGAGATCGAAAACCACAAGTCACACCTTTATCAGGAGCTGAAGCACCTTGCCGAAGATACCATAGCCAAAGCGGAGAAGTTGAAGAAATCCACACAGGCAGCTGATATTAAAGCGCTTTTGAAGAAAGATTTTCAGCCTTTTAAATCTCAGGCCAAAAAGCCAAACGAGGCTGAAGTTGTCCCTGAGAGCCAGCCTGATGCAGAGCCTGTAGTTGTTCCTAATGACCCGCAAGAGATCAAACTCGAAGTCCCTGAACCCAACAGTGAAAAATCATTTTTTGATGAAATTGATTGACAGTAAAGTATCGCTAAAAGGGCTTGAGTTTTTTGCCTACCATGGCTACTACAACGAAGAGCAAAAGATCGGTAACAAGTACGTGGTCAACCTCACAGTTACTGCTGATTTAACCATGCCTTCGGTAAGTGACCAGCTAGCTGAAACCATCAACTATGAGGAGTTGTATGCCCTCGTGAGGGCCTGCATGCAGGAAAAATCCAGACTATTGGAGCATGTGGCTTTTCGTATCGGACAGGCAGTATTCGACCGGTTTACAAACGTGCAAACCATCAGTCTATCGGTTTCCAAACTAAATCCACCGATCGGGGGTATCTCTGAGCGGGCAGAAGTAGAATTGACCTTAAACAGGTAGCCTGAAGAGCCTCAGAAAGAAAAGACTGACTCTGTTTAAATACCTCCAACCATCGTGAAGGCTCCCCAATTGATGGGTTTGTCGTATTTCTCCCGGAGATCACGCATTGCTTTTATAAATGACTCCCTGATTTTGCCGGTTTTGATCAACTCCACATAAAACGATTGCATGAGTTCCTGAGTGGTTTCATCCGAGACCTTAAACAAACTCATTACCATAGCATCAGCACCTGCCACCATGAATGCCCTTTGCAGACCAAACACCCCTTCTCCTGTGACAACTTCCCCACTGCCAGTCTCGCAAGCACTTAGTACCACGAGTTCTGTGTTTTCAAAGTTCATATTCATGACTTCAAACGCTGTAAGAATGCCGGGTCGTTTATTGAGCTCGTATACATTTTCCTGAAAGAAATCACCAGATCCGGTCAGGAGCAGCCCTGAACGAAGCAAAGGATTTTGAGCTGTTTCCTGTAAGGCAGTGTTGGTGTTGGTTTGGCGATTATCCAAAAAGAAACCGTGAGTTGCGATGTGAATGAGGTCAAGCTGGCTCATGCTTTTGATTGTATCCTCGGTCACCTGCTCATTGATCAGCATCGTACTTTTCCAGTCTGTTCCTCTGAACAAGGTCCTGATGCTATAAATCTCGTCTTCAGCACCCTTCAGGTTTTCAATTCGTGCTCCCGGAGGCAGATCATCAGGATTCAGCTCCTCATAGTATTCAGGATTACCCAGCAATACCAGTTGTTTACCACTGATGCCGGTATTTTCCTTTCTCTGCAGTAGATCCTTGGTGTTTGAAACAAGTGCCAGGTCGTTTCGGTCAAGAACATATTTACCGTCGGGGTCTCTTAGGGTTAACACATTGATTTGGCTGTAAATACCGTCGGCTGACAGGATGATTAATGCACCATCAGGGATTAAGTCTTTGACAGGTGCCCAGTAATTTTGATAAGAAAGCAAGTCATCGTTACCGAACTTAAAGGCATTTCGGTAGTATTTGTAAAACTTCCCTTCCATATCGTTTCCATTGGGTAAAAGGACTAGCTTAGGTAAAGCGTCCTCTTTCCTTAAGACCAAAGCCACATATTGAATGGTGTCTGTGAAGTTTCTGTTAAACGTTGGAAACCTAAGGATTTCAACAGCTACTTCATTTGGTTTTAGGCTGGCCTGAACCTCTTTCCAGCTCACTTTCTTTTGGAAAATGCTTTTCGTCACTTCCTCAGAGCTTGCATTTAGTTTTCGTTCCAGCTCCTCGATATTCTTTTCCAGTTGAGGAATGCTGATGCCTGCCAAAAGAAGATCTTCCATGCTCATGGAAAGCGAAGAGGAAAGCAGTTCCCTGTTGGCTACCCAGTCATCAAAAAGCTGTGATAGAACCGTATCCCCTTTGCTGCGAATGGTCTCCCGTATTTTCAGAGAGGAGCTTAGCAGAATGGCTTTTGTGTTGAGGGTATGGTCATAAAGCAAGCCTGCCAATGCCGGGTCTTCTTTGGACTTGCTGGCAGCTATATGGGCAAATAGCTGGAAATCAGGTTTGATACTGTTCCAGTATTGGCTCTTTTGCCGATCGCTCAGGGTGGGGAAATACGTTGTGGTGAAGGAGAGGTACTTCTCCGTAGTTAATTGAAGGACCTGAGCCGCTTCCTGCCAACGACCAGAACTGTAATACATCCGGGCTTGCTTGCCCCTTACTTTGACCAGCTCGGGATGTTCCTGACCGAATGTTTCAGTGATAAACTTGATGGCATCTTCATACCGGCTGGCTGCTGATTTATACTCTCCCTGCAAGCTGAGAAGGTCTCCAAGCAGGTACTTGATCTCGGCTACTTTTAAGCTCCTTTTTCCATAGATCTCACGGTGAATCTCTTCACTTGAAGTCAGAAGCTTCAATGCCTCTTCAGCCTGGCCTGTCTCGATATAGTAGTACGCCAGGTTTTTGGCATAGTCAGCCGTGAGTGGATGTTTTTCACTGAGGGCTTCTTTCCCAATCCGATAGGCCTCTTTGAAGTTTTTTTCAGCTTCGGCCTTACCCGAACCGCCGATAAATGTGGTTAGGCCTAGCTGGTTATAAATACCTGCTAATCGATAATGCCCCGGTTCCAGAAGTGAGGTGCTTGAAGCTAGTACCGTACGCAATAGTTTTTCGGCTTCTTTATAGTCACCCATTGCATGCAGCACCTGCGATCTCATAAACAGCGCTTCGTTAAGTTTCAACGAGGCTTTGGGGTATACTTTTTCACAGATGCTTACAGCTATGTTGATCGACTGCCCTGCCTCTGCATATTGCCCTGAGATCAGTTGCAAGGCGGCTTCTTCCATATAGGTGTCATAAAGCAAGCGATGCTCTGCCCCATACTTAGAGATAAAGTTTGTTTTTAAAGTCTTCAGGTATTCTCCGGCTTCCTGGTATTGTCCTCTCCTCATTAAAATCACCGCCCGGCTTGCTGCCAGTTGCAGATTCTGTTCTTTTTTTAAGTTTCGGCTGGCTCTTTTGTCGAGGACTTCCGATCGGTCCAATATGTTCTCAGCCTTTTCATAATTGGCCTGTAGTAGAAACAGTCGGGCATAAGATTGCAGGGTTTGAATGTACTCTTTGCTTTTCGTTCCCTTTTCTTCTTTGAGCAGATCGAGTGATTGTTCAAACAACTGAGCTGATTCTTCCAGCTTGCCTAGTTCCATGGCATAAATGGCCTGTTGACTGAGCAAGGAAGCATAAACTTCATTTTTTTCACCTAATAGTTCCTTGCATTCATTCTTTGTCTGAACGATAAGGTCGTAAGCTTTGCGATTTTGATCTTCCAGACTTAATAGTTCTGCATCGAGGGTGTTTTTATAAAACATCGCTGGCGATTTCTGATGAAATTGTTTGTCAATGACAAGCCCAGTTGTTTGCTTCATCTCATTTTTAAGTAGAGCGAAATCGTTTTCCTGAGCCAGTCTGATCTGCAAGAGCTCCAGCTTTGCCATAGCCAGTTTGGCACTCCCAAGCGGATACAATTGTTCCTGATGTTGAATGATCTGCTTTTGATCATCCAAAACCTTCTCTGTTAAGTTTTGTCGGTTGTGGAGACTACTTAATGCCTTATAAAGATCCAATCTGAGTTCATGATCTTCAGGGATCCGCTCTTTGTTGTCCAGCTTTTTTAAAAGCGACTTTTCAGCAGAAAGCACATTTCGACGAACAATACTGATTTGATCGGTAGCCAAAGAACGCAGCTCTGTTTGGAAGAGGTTCTTCTTAGCGTAAACCCTTAAAAATTTCAGGTAGCGGTCATTTTCAGACTCAGCAGAAAGCGGATCGTCAAGGAGAAGATGAAGGTAGATTTTAGACCTGATCATTTCAAAAACCTGCAGGGAAGAACGACTGTAATTGACACCTTTGCTACTTCCTTTGCAGTCCAGGATGAGCTTATCTAAAAGCTTATAGCTCTCCCGATACTCTTGTTTTTTCTCAAACAATAAGGCTTCCAACCTTTTAAAATCCAGATAAATCCTGTCGGAAGTCCCTAATAGGTTTTTCTGGTTCTTCTCTTCTTTTTTGATGAGATCAGCCGCCAGAGTCAGGTTGCCTCTTTTCAAGGCGCATGCAATTTTCAGGTTGATGGCATCTCCCGCAAATCGCTGGGTTTCCTGCAACTCCCATTTACTTAGTATGCGTTCCTTCAGCTTCTTCTTTTTCCATTCAAAAACGGATTTCCTTTTAGCGGCTTCTATGGCCAACCCCTCCAATAAAGGTATTAGGCTATCAGCCTCATAGTACAGTCCTTGGTGCAGTAAAAGTTTGGTCTTGCTACGTACATAATCCGGCTCTTTTGCTAACCTGTTGCTCCATTTGCTTCCTTCCGCCAAGCTCATATACTCTGCCGCTTGCCTTGGCAGCCCGGCAATTAAAAAGATGAATGAAGCTCTCACAACTGATAAAGCATACAAACTATCCTCTGAGCCCAGCAGACCAAGAGCATAATTAAGTTGAGGTTTGACACTGCTAAATTCCCCCAGCCCGGCATGCACTTCAGCTTGTAAAAGGTAAGCTTTTGAGAGCAGAAGAGAGCCGTTTTTGTTTTTCTTCAGGAACGATTTGTTAAGCTTTTTTGCCTCCAGGTAGTTCCCTTTTGCGAGAGATAGCTCAATTTTCTCTACGGATTTGTTTTGAGCTGAGGCCGAACCAACCAGCCCGGTAAGCAAGATTAAACTTACAAAAAGACATTTTTTCATCGTTTCAGGCTTAATTCAGCCGTTTAAGTCTGCCTTGATCGATCGATCAAAAGGTGTAAAAGAGAGGTCGCTGCTTCCGGAATGACCGTACCCGGCCCAAAAATCGCAGCCACGCCTCTTAGCTTTAAATAGTCATAATCATTGGGTGGAATTACACCACCAGCTACCACCATGATGTCCGGTCTGCCTAGTCTCTTGAGTTCCTCAATCAAGTCTGGAATCAAGGTTTTATGCCCGGCAGCCAGACTGCTGGCCCCTACGATATGTACATCGTTTTCAGCAGCCTGCATGGCTACTTCTTCCGGGGTTTGAAAGAGAGGACCGATGTCAACGTCAAAGCCTAAGTCCGCAAAACCCGTCGAAATCACTTTTGCTCCCCTGTCATGCCCATCTTGTCCCATCTTGGCAACTAGTATTCGTGGACGCCGGCCTTCCATAGCCGCAAACTGATCAGAAAGTTCACGTGCTTTGGCAAAAACTTCATTGCTTGAGGCTTCTTGAGCATAAACACCTGTGAAGGTTCTAGTAGTGGCCTGATGTCTGCCAAATACCTTTTCCATAGCCATTGATATCTCACCCAAAGTTGCTCTGACTCTGGCGGCTTCAATGCAAAACTCCAAAAGATTGGCCTGACTGGACTTTGCAGCCTCTTCCAGATGTTGAAGGCAGCTTTTAACCTGATTTTCATTTCTGAGGTGTCGGGTATTTTCAATACCTCTGATCTGCGCTTCCCTTACCGTGGTATTGTCTACCTCAAGTAAGTCCATATCGGTTTTCTGCTTGTTTCTGAATGAGTTCACGCCAATGATCTGATCCTTTCCGGAGTCAATTCTTGCCTGCCTGCGTGCAGCGGCCTCTTCAATTTTCATTTTGGGGTAGCCTGACTCTATGGCTTTTGCCATGCCTCCCATTTCATTGATTTCCTTTAAATGCTCAGCAGCCTTATGGATCAATGACTCGGTAAGTGACTCCAGCAGGTAGCTTCCTCCCCAGGGGTCCACCACATGGCAAAGGCCGGTATTTTTTTGCAGGTACAGTTGGGTGTTCCGTGCAACCCTTGCTGAAAAGTCTGATGGAAGAGCAATAGCCT
Organism: Cytophagaceae bacterium; assembly: GCA_027488815.1. Classification (GTDB taxonomy): domain Bacteria; phylum Bacteroidota; class Bacteroidia; order Cytophagales; family JAIYAX01; genus JAIYAX01. Next base: position 119,916 of record JAIYAX010000009.1, read on the forward strand.
CATCCAGGGCATTGGTGTGCAGCGATTGCGTACCTCCCATGACGGCTGCCTGCGCTTCAATGCAGGTTCTTGCGATGTTATTGTAAGGATCTTGCTCTGTGAGGCTCCACCCGGAGGTTTGACAGTGGGTGCGGAGCGCCATAGATTTTTCGTTCTTAGCACCAAATGACCTCACCATTCCGGCCCAAAGCACTCGTGCAGCCCGCATTTTGGCGATCTCTTCAAAGTAGTTCATCCCAATGCCCCAGAAAAAGGAAAGCCTGGGAGCAAAATCATCAATGTCCAGCCCGGCATTTATCCCTGTTTTCAAATACTCCATACCATCGGCAAGGGTATAGGCCAGCTCTAAGTCGGCAGTCGCTCCGGCCTCCTGCATGTGGTAGCCACTGATGCTGATGGAGTTAAATTTGGGCATGTGCTTCGATGTGTAGGCAAAGATGTCACCGATGATGCGCATGCTTGGCCCTGGAGGGTAGATGTAGGTATTGCGCACCATAAATTCTTTGAGAATATCATTCTGGATGGTGCCATTAAGTTGTTGAGCAGAAACACCCTGCTCCTCAGATGCCACGATGTAAAAAGCCATGATCGGCAACACAGCCCCGTTCATGGTCATCGATACCGACATTTTATCCAGAGGTATGCCATCAAAGAGCCTTTTCATATCCTCCAGGGTATCGATGGCTACTCCTGCTTTGCCCACATCTCCTTTTACCCTTGGGTGATCGGAGTCATAGCCTCTGTGAGTTGCCAGGTCAAACGCTACAGAAAGGCCCATTTGACCGGCTGCCAGGTTTCTTTTGTAGAACGCATTGGACTCCTCAGCCGTAGAGAAGCCGGCATACTGTCGAATGGTCCAGGGCCGGATGGTATACATCGAAGCGTAAGGGCCCCGCAGAAATGGTGCTGATCCGGCACCAAAGCCTTCGAGACTTTTCATGATGAGGTCATCAGAAGTATAGCCGGACTTGTAAGGCCCCTGAATAGCAGGTTGGCTGCCTGAAGGGAAAGGGTTTTCGATCTGCTCCGGCTTTAAGCCCTGAGCCCCTTGCTCTTCTGCCAGTAAGAAAGCTTTCCGGCAAAACTCCAAAGTGATATTTTCCAGGTAATAAGCTCCTGCACCGGGATCTGCGGTGTGAAACAACAGGCTTTCTTCCCTGATCAGGTGAAGAGCGTTCACCGCCAGACGTATCGCCTGAAAATCATTTGCCAGGTGAGGAGGAATGTACACTGAGTCACAGCCACCAAGCACGGCAGCTAATGCCTGACTTCCATTAGCTATGAGCGGAAGAAGCGGTTCTTTTGCATCAGCAGCAGGAGGAATGACTTCCCCTAAAAGGAAGGTATAGGCTTTTTCTAATGGGATTTCATGCTGCAACGCCAGCTGAGCCCATGCTAGTCGGGCAGCTCTGAGTTTTGCGATCTGTGGGAAAAAGGAAGTTCCTATCGAAAGCTCCAAAACACAGCGGGGAGCAAGGTCAGCAGGAGATTTTGCCAGGGAAAACAATCTCGTTCCCTGAACCAAAATCTCCGCAATTTGATCTTCGGGAGCCTTTTCGCCCGAAGTGCTTAGTATAAATGGGTAAAACAATGGATTTTCAATAGCCTGATGTGCATATTGGGAAAGGAAGGAGTCAGGTTTTAATTGCCAGTTAAACCTCAAAGCAACGCTCTCCTGACTTTTAAGCTTGCAGAGGCTCAGGCAATAGTCATCTGAAGGTTCCCATCCACTCATTGCAAAAGTGACAGGTGCTTTTATTCCATCTAAAAAAGCCTGTAATTCTGCTTTGCCGCACTCTTGCCCAAGCAGAACCCGAAAAGCATTTACACCTGCCTCTTTTAATCCAAGTGCCCGGCTTAAAGTTGCTTCCTGACCGCTCCAAAGCAGATTTTGACGGGTGAGCCAGCCTGAGTAATTACGGATTTGGCCGGACAGTTCACGGTCTTCAGACCTATAAACCGGCTTTATTTTCAAGTAGGGGCTCGCATTCTGGATGAGCTTCTCTTCCCAGGTTCCCTCTTTAAGTTCTTTGTTAATGTGTAGCAGCCAGTCAGCGGTACTGAGAGGGGGGAAATCGATCCACACTTTGGGATCATCGGCGGACATACTTTTCATGCGAATATCAGAACAAGGTAAAGGTAAATGTTTTTGAAGAATGGTAGCTTTGTTGTCATGTCAGGTCGTCATTTGTTTACCCACAAAAATGCCCTTATCGGCTTATTTTTCCTGCTTTGGCTGGGTTCATGCCGGCAGCAGACCTGGGCACCCTCTTTATCAATGGCTACCAAACTGGAAGTTCATTCTGAGGCCTTACAAGACAGCCAAATGCTGGTGTTGATTAATCCCTATCGGCAAGGTCTGGAGAAGGCGATGAATGATACCATTGGGTTTCTTTCCATCGATTTGATGAAGGGCGATGGGGAAAACCTCCTTGGGAATTTTGTGTCTGATCTATTGCTCGTCAAAGCTTCTGAAGTGTATGATACCTTAGTTGACATGGCTGCTGTCACCAACGGGGGCCTTCGAACTCCCTTAAAGAAAGGTTATCTTAAGGTGGGCGATATTTTTGAATTGATGCCTTTTGACAATGAGCTTTTGTTGCTGAGAATTCATGGCCGACAGGTGGAACAGCTTTTTACCTACATGTACCAGCGGAAGAACCTCAGCGTTTCCAATAGCAAAGTTGTTTTTGACCACTATGGGCATATTCATTCACTGAATATCGGAGGAGAGCCCTATGACCCCACCAGGTTCTATTCCTTGGCAATATCCGACTACCTCGCTACCGGAGGTGATCAAATGGGCTTTTTAACGGCATCGGAGAGCGCTGTTTCGGCCCATTACAAGGTTAGAGATGCGATTATTGACTACGTCCGTGAGCAACATAAAGCTGGCGATACGATACAGGCTGAAATAGACGGCCGGGCCATCATCATAGAAGAAGACAGTCATGAATAGAAGGTCATTTATTACCAAAAGTCTGATCGCCGGAGGTGTAGTAACCCTTATGCCTGATTGGCTACTGGCTAAGGAAAAGGAGTTCAGGCTGGTTGTGCTTCATACCAATGATATGCACTCAAGAATTGACCCTTTGCCAAACGATGGTAGAAAATGGGGAGGCATGGGAGGCATGGCTCAGCGTGCAGCATTGATCAGATCGGTACGAAATGAAGGCCATCCGGTGCTCTTGCTGGACTCAGGTGACATCTTTCAGGGCACACCTTATTTCAACTATTACGGAGGAGAGCTCGAGTTTAAATTGATGAGCCTTATGGGTTACGATGCCGCCACGATGGGTAATCATGATTTTGATAATGGGCTTGAGGGTTTCGACAAACAGTTACCCAAAGCCACATTCCCATTTGTTTCTTCCAACTACGATTTCAGTGATACCCGACTATCCGGTAAGATCAGGGATAAGTTGATTCTGGAGAAAGGGCCTGTGAAAGTCGGTATTTTCGGGCTTGGGATCGAGTTGGATGGACTTGTAGGTCAATCGCTTTATGGCAATACACGATACCTCGATCCGATAAATGTCGCCAAACAGAAAGTGACGGAGCTACGAGCTGAGGGTTGCCACATGGTGATTTGTCTTTCTCATTTGGGTCTGGAATATGCCTCAGATAAAATTTCAGATGTGCGATTAGCCCAGAGTTTGAGTGGAATTGACCTGATTTTAGGAGGACATACCCACACTTTTATGGAAAAACCTTACATCATTAAGGGTCCGGGAAACTGGGAGACGCTTATTCATCAGGTTGGCTGGTCGGGTATCATTTTAGGAAGATTAGATTTCACTTTTTCAAGAAATTTAAATAAAACCCTTGCCTTATCCACATCTGTTGAGGTTTCTGAAAAGTCAATATCCGGATAGCTTTTTTTTGAAAAATTTGTTTTTCATTTTTGCCCTCCCGGTCAGAATTAACAAAGTGGATTCGGGTGCAATTAAAACGAGTAAGATATGAATAGAAGCCACAACCAAGTTTGGGAGAATTGTCTCCGGATTGTAAAGGAAAGCATTGGAGATCAGCCTTTTAAGACTTGGTTTGTGCCTATTTTGCCTTTAAGGCTGGTTAATAACGTTTTGACCATCCAAGTGCCAAGTCAGTTTTTTTACGAATGGCTTGAAGAGCACTACGTTAACGTTTTGAGAAAGGCCATAGTAGCCGAATTGGGGCCTGCGGGCAAGCTGGAGTATTCTATCATCGTAGATAAAGGCAACTCCAAAAACAAGCCCTACACCATCAATCTGCCCACAAGCAAATCAGGAGCCGATTTTTTGCAAGAATCAGGTCAAAATAAGGACAAACCTTACATCAACCCTTTTGAACTGAAACCGCTGGATCCTGCCAAGCAGATTTCGAATCTCAATCCTGCATTTACCTTCGACAACTACATCGAAGGAGACTGCAACAACCTGGCTCGCTCAGCAGGCATATCCGTTGCTACCAAACCGGGCGTAAATGCCTTTAACCCATTGATGGTTTATGGAGGAACAGGCTTGGGCAAAACCCACTTGTTGCATGCGATCGGAAATCAGGTAAAGCACCTTTATCCAGAAAAGTTTGTGGTCTACATGTCGCTGGACAGGTTCACCAATCAGTTTGTTGATGCCTTGAGAAACAATAACAGTCAGGGGTTCTTCCACTATTTCATTCAGGTGGATTTACTTATGATTGATGATATTCATTTGCTGGCACACAGAGAGAAGACACAGGATATCTTTTTCAATATTTTCAATGAGTTGCACCACTCCGGCAAGCAGATCATTCTGACCAGTGATCGTAAACCTGCTGAACTGGAAGGAATTGATGACCGACTGCTTTCAAGATTTAAATGGGGCCTTACAGCCGATGTGCGTATACCTGACCTGGAAACCAAGATTGCCATTATCTACAAGAAGGCAGATCAGGAAGGGGTAGGTATACCCCATAATGTAGCAGAGTATATCGCTTACTCAGTGAATACTCATGTCAGAGATCTTGAAGGAGTGCTGAATTCAGTTATTTTCAGGTCGACTCTCAGCAAGCAGCCCATCGATTTGGACCTGGCAAAAGAGGCCTTGCAGCATGTGGTCAATGAAATAGAAACAGAAGTTAATATTGACTACATCCAGAAAGTAGTAGCTGAGTTTTTCAAAGTAAGTCCAGAGTTACTCAAAGCCAAAACACGTAAAAAAGAAGTGGTTGAGGCAAGGCAAATCGCTATGTACTTCGCTAAAAAGTACACCTTGCTATCCTTGAAATCCATAGGGCATCACTTTGGCGGCAGAGACCACTCTACGGTCATCCACGCCATCACCACCATTGAAGACCTCTATGGCCTTGAAAAGCGTACCAGACAGAATGTAAATGAATTGCAAACCAAATTCAAAAGCAGACTGCTCAACGGCAACTCAATGGTGAAGGCCTAGCCTAAAAGTTGGCGAGCCTCTGCTTTGAGTTGTGAGATGGCCTTTTCAGTGGGCTTATAATTGCTTCGCATCAATTCTTCCAAAATCACCCGGGCAAGTTCCATTGAGCGATTCTCTCCGTTGACCTGATCAGCAGAGCGATTGATTAGTATGTTGATTTCTTCCTTGGCATCCTTTAGCAGATTCCATGATTTTTCAGAGACATAAATCTGCTGAGCGAGATTATGCCCATACTCTTCCCGGATGTCGTTGAGCATCATTTGTTGAAGATCACGGTTGCTTATCCCAGGTCGGTTGATCCTTAGCAATAAATTTTCAGGATGAATGCGCTCTAGGTAAAGCACAAGGCGTTCAAAGGCCTGCATCCTTATGGCCAACAGAGATGGGTTTGGTGGTCCGGAGGTCTGAAATTTGCTGCCTTGATCAGCCTTTTCTACCCTTCGTTCAACCAGGGCTTTCACAGTCAGGTACATCGCTAACAAGACCAGCGCTGCAGGCAATAGTATTTTGATAAAGTCGTTGATGGCTTCCATATTAATTCAGCTCCAATTTACAAGCCTTTCTGCATTTCATATGCTTGTGTGTAAATTTGTCACATGCCAGAGTTTTTGAAAAGTATACCCGTCAGCTTTAGCCCACTCGCAAAAGAGCATATCCATCGGATACGACAGGCCAAAGGAATAAGCCCGGAGTATGGACTTAGAGTAGGGGTAAAGGGCGGAGGTGGATGTGGCTCATCAGGCATATCCTTTCTCCTTGGTTTTGACAAACCCGGAGAAAGCGATGATCATTTTTTTCTGGATGACTTACTCGTTTTGGTTGACAAGAAGCACACCATGTACCTCCTTGGCCTGGAAGTCGATTACATCACTCAGGATGGAGTTACCGGCTTTGCATTCGTTCATCCGGATCAGAAGCAGCCTGTCCTATAGGCCATTTCTCTTTAGAAACTGCTCAAAAGCAATTCGGAAAGCCTCCACTTCAGGCTCCATAGCCAGAGCAGCCTGATATGATTTATAGGCTTCCAGAAACAATTTTTTCTCCTCAAAATAGGTGGCCATCACCAACTTATTGGTAGCATTCTGTTCTGGCAATTCCTGTTGAAGCATGGCCAGTTCTCCTTCTATTTTGGAGCGGCTCCCTGCATCGGGTAACCGTATACTGATCATCGCTGATTTAAGGGCAGGGTTGCTCATGCTACTGATCTGAAGCAAAGCGCCCTGTGCCTCAAGATCTTTGTTATCAGGAAAGTTGATGGTTTGCACAGTTCCTTTGAAATCCCCTTCTGCAATTTTTTCTTCAAAAAGGTTCATCACCACGAAGTGGTAGCCTGTTTCGCTTTCAGAACCATTGCTGATCTGAATGGGCAGGCTTTTGTCCCAGATAACCAGACTTTTAGGAAGATTTACTCGAATGGCATCCGAACTTGTTGAGCGCTCAACGGACCCGGTTACAGTCATATTTTTACGATGCTCTTTGTTGATGTCCTGATCGTTTTTAGTCAATTCACCCAATACGAAGTTGGCATACTTTGCTGCCATTCCTGATTGGTTTGACTGAAGGTTTTTTACCAAGTCAACTATTTGATACTTCCCGCCTTTTTTGAGTTCCAGGGATTTCCCACTCAAATGTATCAGGCTCAGGTAACCACCTTCTTGCATAGAGATTTCTTGATTTTCATACAATTTGGCTCCAAGTGTTAGTGGCACAGCAGTCGTTGTGCCTGCATTCATTACAGTGTTGTTTCCTTTGGTTGCAAGTACTTTGAAGGCATCCTTTGGCTGTGCTATTGCCCCTGCCCCAAAAAAGGTCAGGATGGCAATAATGATCATCTTATTTTTCATGTGTTTGGATTTTTTGCAGATTGTGTTGTTCGTTGGGTAATTCCTGTGATACTGAAATAAACATCGCTGATGTCGGCAGCTAAAAGCACGGCAATGATACCTGTGGTGAAATCAGCTTTGTAGTGGACATAGTTAAACAGCATTAATACGACAAACAGCAATAAGATAGTTACAAAAAGTTGCCAAACTATGGTGACTGCTCCATAAGCCAGAGGTATCTTACGGATAAAGAAGCTGAATACCACGACATTGAGATACAGAATAATAAAGCCAATCAAGTACGAGAGTTCTGTGGACATCACATCGATATAGTCTTTGTTTAGCACCATAGAGACGATATTGGCATGAACGACTATTCCGTACATGTCAGGAAATGACTTACCCGCAAATTTCTTGTTCAAGGGAGTGAAAAACTTGTCTTCGCCCCAGGTGTTATGGCTTAGGTTTTTGCCCATGTAGCCCATCAGCACTATTTTATCTTTGATGAAAGAGAAATCTGCCTGCTCGTCAAGGGATTGGTCCACATCGATGACATAGAATTTGTCCATGTTGCCACGGTAGTTGATATACTCGATTTCGTTTTTTCGATTAAGAAACTGCTGAACAGCCTGAGGATCTTGTATTGCAGAAACCTGCAAGGGGAAGGCCAGCTCCGTGGTATCTCTTACTTTTTCTATGGGGCTGAAGGCTCTGGAGGTTCTGAATTCATCTATTCCCTCGGTGATCAGGTTGGCAAAACCGGAGCTGGCAAATGGCATAAACAGCTCTGGGTTAGAGGTCTCCAGGGTGTCGTATACATTGGTTTGCTCATTCAAATAGTTCAACTTGCTGACCAGCACCAAATTGGAAGTGCTTGCTAATGCTGCCTGAAGGAAGGCATCCATGACAGTGTCTTTTTTAGCTCTGAAAAAGGCATCAATACCAATCACTTTGGGCCCGAAACGGTTTAGGTTGAAGATCTGCTTAGCTATCCTTGCTCTTGAGTATTCATCTTCTTCACCGATGTTCACGATGACAATACTGGTATCGGGTGGCTGTTGATCACGTAGTTGTGAGAAAACAATGTCAGTCAGCTCAAAATCGCTCAAGGCTTGTTCAATCGGGTTTAAGAAGTCACCTTTGAAAGGAATAAGCGATAACAAGACCAGCAATCCGGCAACTATAAGTGATATGAATAAATGATGAAGGGAAAAGATAAATCGAAATACCTTGGAGATCATAGGTTTGTCATATTCCCAAAAATGGAGATTTTTTAGTAGCAGCCATATGTTAAATGAATTTTACCTTTGAATTAATTCAAGAGTATGAGCCGATTGAGTGCTGAGCAATACCTGGACGGTATACGTAAAGGCAATAAAATCATTTTAGCCAGGGCGATCACCTTGATCGAAAGCACATTGCCATCTGATCAGGACCTGGCTGCCCGAGTATTGGAGTCAGTCTATCCCTATTCGGGTAAAAGCATGCGCCTGGGCATTACAGGAGTTCCCGGAGTAGGCAAAAGTACCTTTATTGAAGCCTTTGGCATGCTTCTCATCGGGCAAGGGCACAAAGTGGCTGTGTTGAGCATTGATCCATCCAGTGTGATCGGCAAAGGGAGCATTCTTGGAGATAAAACCCGGATGGACAGGCTTTCAAAAGCAGCCATGGCTTATGTGCGGCCAAGCCCTAGTGCAGGACATTTGGGTGGAACTTCGCAGCATACCCGTGAAGTGATCCTGCTTTGTGAAGCAGCAGGATTTGATTTTGTCATCGTTGAAACCGTCGGCGTTGGTCAATCTGAAACCGTTGTGGATCAAATGGTTGACTTTTTTCTTTTGCTCATGCTTGCCGGTGCAGGGGATGAATTGCAAGGCATTAAAAGGGGAATAATGGAATTGGCACATGCCATTGTGATCAATAAGGCAGACGGTGATAACAAGTCCGCTTCACTTAGAGCCAAATCAGAATATGAAACTGCGCTCCACTGGCTGCCTCCACGCCAACAGGGCTGGCATACCCCGGTTCTTCTGGCTTCATCGATTGAGGGTTCCGGATTGCAGGAACTTATCGACTTGTTGTCTCAGTTTGTTCAAAACAGTCGCTCACAAGGCTTTTTCGAGCAAAGGCGTCGAGAGCAGGAGCACTTCTGGTTTCAGCAGTTGGTTGAGCTGGAGCTTCGCCTATGGCTTGCTGGGAAAAAAGAGATCAGCGATTGGCTAAAATCCGCTCAACAACAACTCATTCAAGAGCCCTCAATTTTTTATGCCATCAGGCAAGAGCTAAGGAATAAACTGGCTTCCTTATAGGTAAAGCGAGTAATAGCCCCTCACACCATTAGAGGTCATGCCCTCCAGCACGATCCTTCCCCGCATGTTTTTCAAAACCTGAATAGCCTCTCTTGCATCAGTCAGGATCACCTTGTTGATGCTGATGATCACAAATCCCTCTTCAATGCCGATACGGCTAAGCAGCCCATTGCTTAGGTTGAGCACACGAATACCTGCATTGAGATTGAGTTTCTTGAGCTCCTCTTTGGAAAGCTCTTCAATGTCAGCACCTATTTCGGGAGCCGGAACAATCACCCTTCGTAGAATATTGAAAGTGCCGAGCCGGTTCGAAAGAGTAACTTTTTTACTCAAAATCTGACCGCTCCGGTTCACTTTGATTTCCACTGCATCGCCTGGTCGGTAGTACGACAGTTGCTCATCAAATTCAGCCTGAGAATTGATGCTGGATCCGCTGATTTCTACGATCACATCGTTCTGTTGAAGTCCTGCTTTTTCTGCTGAGCCTTCAGAGTCCAGATAGCTGATGACCACACCGTTTAGTATTTTCAGCTTGTTCTGCTCGGCAAATTTGGAGTCAAACTCCATCACCTTGGCACCTAAAAACGCTTTTTGGATTTCTCCATATTCTCTGAAATCAGAAGCAACTTTAGCTACGATATCTACCGGCACGGCAAACCCATACCCTGCATAGGAACCTGTTCTGGACAAAATGGCAGTATTGATCCCTACTAGTTCGCCCTCAATGTTGACCAAAGCTCCTCCGCTATTGCCAGGATTAATGGCAGCATCGGTTTGGATAAATGACTCGATCGGGAATTGGGAATTTAAGATGTTGATGTTTCGGCCTTTGGCACTTACAATTCCGGCAGTAACAGTTGAAGTCAGGTTAAATGGGTTCCCAACGGCAATTACCCATTCCCCGACCTTTAGTTTTCTGGAGGACCCAATTACGGCTGCAGGGAGATTCTCGGCTTCTATTTTTAGCAGCGCCAGATCGGTAGATGGGTCCTTACCGATTACCTTAGCCTCGTACAAAGAGCGCTCATGAATCACCTGAATTTGCGAAGCACCATCGATCACGTGATGGTTGGTGATGATGTACCCATCCTTGCTAAAAATGACCCCTGAGCCTGAGCTGATTACTTGTTGCTCCCTGCCTCCTTGAAAGAAGAAGTCCAGCCAATCCATTTGAACCCGCCCTTTAACTGTCGTTTTTATGTACACAACACTTCGGGTTGAACGCTCAGATGCCATAACAAAATCCATCGGAATGGTCTCCCCTTCTCCGTTTTGCCTTGAAGAAGCCAGAAGTGTAGGTGTTACCAACGAATTGGAATTTGGAAAAGCATGTTGGCTAGCGGGAATCGCAGTGGGTGCTTTGGAGGCAAGGGTGCTTTGAAAGAAATAAGCTCCAGCAAAACCACTGATTAAGCTTAGGAGGATCAGAAATACATATCTGCCGAACATAGACCTTTCATTCTTTAGTTGAACGCAGGCCCCTGATCAAAAACCATGCACAAACTTTTAATCAAATAGAATATGGTCTAGACCAATCCTTTATAGGCTGCAATCGCTTTGGATACCTTCAGTCGTAGTTCATCCGGTTGGAATGGTTTGGTTACAAAATCTACCATTCCTGCCTGAAAAACCTGCTCCTGTACCTCTGCAAGGGCAGAAGCGGTAAGTGCAATCATGGGAACCCCGTTACCCAGGTTTTCCTTTTTGATAATGGAAGCTGCCGTAAGTCCATCCATCTCAGGCATTTGTATATCCATGAGCACCACATCATACGTGTTGTTCCTTAAAAGCTCCAGTACTCTCAACCCGTTTTCAGCTACATCAACTGAAAACTTCCAGTTCTCTAAAAACTGACGGGCTACCATCACATTGATTTTATTGTCTTCTGCCAGTAAGACCTTTTTACCCTCAAGGAGTGAAAGTTCATGAAACACATCCTGTTTTTTGCCTCTATCAGTAGCCTGAGTAGGGATTTCAAATCGGAGTTCAAAGCTAAAAGTTGAACCTTCACCGGGTTTGCTTTTTAAGTGGATATCCGATTCCAGAAGCTCAAGCAGTTTTTTTGTAATAGAAAGACCCAAGCCGGTGCCTCCGTACTTTCTCGTAATGGATGCGGAGGCCTGAGTAAAACTGTCGAAGATGCTTTTTTGCTGCTCCTGGCTGACTCCAATACCTGTGTCCTCAACATGAAATTCCAGTCGGCAGAACTGCTCCGTTTGTTCTATTTGTTTGATAAATAGCCCAACGTATCCGGCATCAGTGAATTTGAAGGCATTGCCTAAAAGGTTGTTCAGTATTTGAGTCAATCGAACAGAGTCCCCTATCAAATGCCTGGGTAGATTTTCAGGTAGAGCAGTTCTGAATTCGACTTCTTTCTCTGTCGCTTTGAACGCAAAAGTGTGTTGTATGGAGCGGATAAGCTCAGAAAAATCAAAGGTTTCCTGCTCAATCTGAATTTTACCGGCCTCTATTTTTGAGAAATCAAGTATGTCGTTGATGAGGGAGAGGAGATTTTCTCCTGAGAAACGAAGGGTTTTGAGGTTTTCTTCTTGATCTTTCCTTGGCTGATTTTGTAGAAGCAGATGAGATAAGCCTATGATGGCATTGAGTGGCGTTCGGATCTCATGTGACATGGTGGAAAGAAAATCTGCTTTGGCTTTAGAAGCCTCCTCTGCCTTTTTCTTTTCTACGATCAGTAACTGCTCAGCAAGCACTTTTTCTGTAATATCAATACAGGTCCCGTTTATACCCCGTATTTTTCCTTCTTCATAAAAAGGCTGGCAGTTGGTTTCCAGGTACCTGATGCTACCATCTGGACGTTTAACTCTCTGAATAAACTGAGAGAAACCTTCTTTTTGAGCTTTTTCTACCTGTTCCAATGAGTGGCCAATGTCGTCCTGAAAGAGGATTTCTTCAAAATACTCAGTCACACTTGGAGATCCCAAAGCTCTGTCTCTACCATAAATCTCATATAGCTCATCAGACCAGTCTACTGACTGAGGTTTGAACCGTATAGACCAGTGTCCGAGATGTGCAAGCATCTGCGCCTGCTTGTATTTTTCACGGCTTTCAATGATTTTCTGTTCTGTCTCTTTTCGTTCGGTGACATCATGCTGAATAGCAATAAAGTATTGCAAAGCTCCGAATTCATTGAAAACCGGGCTGGCGTTTATCTGCGCCCAATAGGCTTTTCCTTCTTTGGAATAATTGATGATTTCTTCATTAAAGCCTTCTTTTCGCTTGAGCTTGACCGATATTCGTTTAATCGTTGCCCGATCGCTTAAAGGCCCCTGCAACACCTGACCGGGTTTTTTGTCCCGTAAATCATCAAGAGTATAGCCACTTATGCGTGTAAAGCCTGAGTTGATCCAGGTGGTGAGCCCGTCAGGGTTAGAAATAATTACCCCATTATTGGTTTTATCAGCCACATTGGCTAAAAGGCGATTTTCAAGCTCGGTAAGCTTGCGGGAGTTAATGTCCATGAATGCACCCAGAACACCAACAACCTGCCCAGCCGACCCATACTTTGGCTTGCCCTGTGCCAGTAACCATATATAATTCCCGGATTGATGAAGAAAACGTACTTCCTGACTGAAATGACCTGCAGATTGGAAGCAATTTTCCATCGCTTCTGCCAGCCTTTTTCGGTCATCAGGATGGACGAGTCTGCTGAAATCATCAAAGGTGAAGCGCAGCTCAGGATTGGTATAGCCAAGCAACGCACAAGCCTGCTTGCTCATATGGAGGTGCCGGGAGCCAATCTGGTGGCTCCAGCTGCCTAAGCCTGAAAGTTCATGAGCTTCTTCAAGCTCATTTTTAAGCTCTTGAAGCGCCTTGTCTCGATGAAACCGATCTGAGATATCGGTAACTCTTACAACATGAAGATCAAACTCACGCAACATGCTAATGTGAAGCATGCCATTGAAAATACTTCCGTCTTTTCTTTTGTAGTCCACCTGCACCACATAGAAGCCCTTGCTGTTGATGCTTTCCCAGGCTGTCTGAACCTGTTGCTGATTGAAGGGCTCTACCTGAAGTTTTTCCCCAAGAGTCCCAATCAGATCTTCCTTGAAAGAGTATCCAAACATCTCCAATGCTGTTTCATTGCAGTCAATGATGGTGTTATCAGGAAGAATTACAAAAAACAAAGCATCAGGAGAGCTCTGAATTACAGTGTCAAACAGCCGATGACTTTTTTCTACCTCGTTTTTCAGTAAGCGGTACTTTGTAATGTCCTGGAGTATTCCTTGTATCAGCCGTTCCTCTTCACCGCTTATCCCTGCAAACTCCAGTTGGCCCATGATGATTGTCTGCACCTGATTGCCTTTGTCAAGTTTACATTCGAAGTAACTTCTTTTTTTGTCTTTCTTCAGTTGATCAATGGCCTGTTGTAATATGTTCTGATTGGCAGGGTCCATTTTGCACATCAAACTTTCCAAGGTAGAGAGTTGAAAAGCCGAATTTCCCAGAATTTTCTCTGGCTCTCCCGTCCATTTGAGAGTTCCGGTGCTGATTTGAAGGGTAAATCCGGCTAGCCTGGATTGCTCCATCGCCCAGCTTAGCTGGTGGTTAAGTGAGTGTAGGGTTTCCTCGGCGATAGCAGCACGTTTTTGTGCTGGATAAGCAATTCGGCCTATGATGATAAAAATGATAAGCAGACTCAGAATCAAACCAAATATCTCCAGATACGTAAGGATAAGCAGTTTTTGTTCATGAAAAAGCTGGTAGCTGGCTACCGTTTTATCCATAGAGTAAAGAAATTCAGTCAACTTTTTCTCAATGGTAAGCAGCTGGTTTTCATCGATATCATTGGAGCGTAATAAGTCCATGATTTCTCTCTTGCAGGATTGAAGAAGCTCAAGAGATACCTTATTGTCGGCCCTGTAAGATTTGAGCAAAGGGCTGTAATAAAAGGTGGTGCGCTCCACAAATTGATCGATTCTTATCGCTGAACTTTCCCAAACCCTCAGCAATTCATGAAGGGAGTCCCTGGCTGCAAGCTGACGTTGCGGCTGGGCATAGGCTTTCGTGTACACTAAAATCCGTTGACTCAACATCCGTTGTTTGCCGGAAAGATTAAGGATGAGCCCATCAAAACGACTGGCATCCAACTCCACAAGCACGATGAAAAAGTTAGCCAGTAGCAGAGAAACAACGAATAGGATACTCAGCAGGAAGGTTCGGAATATTTTCTTTCCATTCATTTCAATCCATTTGGTTACGCTTGGCCCAGATTTAAGAAAGACATTGATGCAAGTAGTAGGCTCATTGTGCAGACCTTCGAATCACCCATATTTGTCGGAATATTCTCCGTCGAACAGCTAGGGATTGAACACGGTGTAAGGTTTTTTTGATTTTTACAATCTTTGATGAAATGGGTATTCGTTCCGTACTAAGCCGGCCACTTTCCAAATGGATATGGAGCAAACATCAGCAATGGGTTACTGAGCCTGGTCACGCTCAATCAAAGTGGTTTTTAAACCTTATCCGAAAGGGTTCAGGCACTCAGTTTGGTGCCGATCATGGATTTGCTGATATCAAGGATCATCGTGACTATATAAGGCAAGTCCCTGTCAGGGATTATGAAGGATTGCGTGACTACATAGAGCTTATCAAATCCGGCAAGTCCAACGTATTGTGGCCGGGCAAACCTGCCTACTTTGCAAAAACATCGGGTACGACTTCCGGTACCAAATACATTCCGGTTTCTAGGGAGAGCATGCCCTTTCACATCAGCGCAGCCCGTGATGCCTTGCTGGCCTATATTTTTGAGAAATCTGATGGGCGTTTTTTAGACGGGAAGCTCATGTTTTTGTCAGGAAGCCCCACATTGGAGGAAGTAGGAGGGGTGCTAACCGGTAGACTTTCAGGTATCGTCAACCACCATGTGCCCGGGTATCTCAGGAGCAATCAATTACCTGATTACCAGACCAACTGCATAGAAGACTGGGAAGAAAAATTGAAGGCCATTGTAAAACTTACGCTTGGACAAGATCTCAGCCTTATTTCCGGTATTCCTCCCTGGGTTCAGATGTATTTTGACCAACTGATTGAAAAGACCTCAAAGCCCGTCATTGATGTCTTTCCAAACCTTCAAATGTTTGTTTACGGAGGGGTGAATTTTGAGCCATACCGTAAACGTCTTTTCGAAAGCATAGGAAGACAAATCCCAAGTATTGAGACCTATCCGGCTTCTGAAGGTTTTATCGCATTCCAAAATCAGCAGGAAGATCCATCGCTGCTCTTGCTGGCTGATCAGGGCATATTTTTCGAGTTTATCCCGGCTGACCAGTACTTCAGCGATCAGCCACCCCGTCTTACCATAGATGAAGTAAAAACTGGAGTAAACTATGCTCTGGTGATGAGTACCAACGCCGGTTTATGGGCTTATTCGATCGGTGATATGGTAAAGTTTACCAGCCTCAGCCCGTATAAAATCCTGGTCACAGGCCGGATCAAACACTTTATTTCAGCGTTTGGGGAGCATGTGATTGGAGAAGAAGTGGAAAAAGCAATGGCAATGGCCAGAATTGATTTTCCCGAAGTGCAGGTGACCGAGTTTTCAGTTGCGCCTGTCGTTAACCCATCAGAAGGATTGTCTCATCATGAATGGTTGATCGAGTTTGAAATACCACCACATGATTTGATGGCGTTCTCTGCTCAACTGGATCTGTCCTTGAGGAGCTTTAATTCCTATTATGACGATCTTATCACCGGCAACATTTTGTGTCCGCTGAAAGTTAAACCTCTGAGCAAAGGAGCATTTGTTCGATACATGAAAAGCCAGGGTAAGCTGGGTGGACAAAACAAGGTTCCCAGACTATCAAATGATAGGGTATTGGCAGATTCTTTACTCAGGCTGGAAGAATGACCTGTGCTTAGATTTTGAGTATGAAAGAAGAGAATCAAAAGAAGAAGATTGCCATTTTAGGCTCAACCGGTTCGATAGGTACACAGGCTCTGGAGGTCATCAGTCTGCATCCGGAGGTATTTGAAGTGGAAGTACTTACTGCCCATAACAATGCAGAGCTATTGGTGGCTCAGGCAGCCGAATTCAGACCTGGATCGGTTGTCATCGCCAATGAACAGCTCTACGACAAGGTGTTTGCTGCTTTGGATCCCCTGGGAATCAAAGTCTATACAGGTCACCACGCTATTGCCCAGTTGATGCAGCAAGATCAACTGGATATCGTACTTACGGCTATGGTGGGCTACTCAGGTCTTCTGCCGACTATTGAAGCTATCAAGGCTGGACATACCATTGCATTGGCCAATAAAGAAACCCTGGTTGTTGCCGGGGCACTGATCACCCAACTGGCTAAGAAGCATGGAGTCAATATCTATCCGGTTGACTCAGAGCACTCAGCTATTTTTCAATGCCTGGCAGGGGAGTGGCAAAACCCCATCGAAAAGCTCATTCTTACTGCTTCCGGAGGACCTTTCAGAGGCAAAAAGCGTGATGAACTAGCACAAGTCACTAAACTACAGGCTCTGAAACATCCCAATTGGAGCATGGGAGCCAAGATTACCATCGACTCTGCCAGTCTGATGAACAAGGGCCTGGAAGTGATTGAGGCCAAGTGGCTTTTCGCCGTTAAGGAAGAGCAAATTCAAGTAATTGTTCATCCCCAAAGCATCATTCACAGTATGGTGCAATTTCAGGATGGCTCGATCAAGGCACAAATGGGACTGCCTGATATGAAGCTGCCGATACAGTATGCACTTGGCTATCCCGGGCGGCTGAACAACGATTATCCAAGGTTTGACTTTAGCAAATACCCAAGTCTGACCTTTGAGGAACCTGACATTTCGACATTCAGAAATCTGGATTTAGCTTACTCTGCCATGAAAAAGGCAGGTAATATGCCTTGCGTGCTCAATGCAGCTAATGAAATCGCTGTGGAATGCTTTTTGAAAGACAAAATCGGTTTTCTGGAAATGTCAGAAGTCATTGAAGAGTGCATGGACAGGATAGCGTTCATCTCAGATCCTGACCTCGAGACCTATATCCAAACAGATCAGGACACAAGAATTAAGGCTTTGGAGCTTATCGCATAATCAGAAATGGAAGGATTGATCATGGCCGGTCAATTGATACTGGCAATTTTAATATTGGTTGGAGTTCACGAACTGGGGCACATGGTAGCCGCCAGAGTGTTTGGTATGCGGGTAGAAAAATTCTTTATTGGCTTTCCTCCACGCCTTTTCAGCTTCAAAAAAGGTGACACCGAGTACGGCTTAGGGGCAATTCCTCTCGGAGGATTTGTGAAGATTTCCGGTATGGTAGACGAATCTATGGATACCAAACAACTGTCTGCAGAGCCACAACCCTGGGAGTTTCGCTCAAAGCCAGCCTGGCAGCGGCTAATCGTCATGTTGGGAGGTGTCTTCGTCAACGTCATCGTTGGTATCCTCATTTTCATCGGAATGGCATTATACACTGGCGATAACTATGTGCCAGCTGATGAAATTAACAAGCACGGTATTGTAGCACTTGAGTTGGGTAAAGAAATTGGTTTGCAAACGGGTGACCGTATCATCAACATTAGCGGTAAGGAATTCAAGCGAGATGCTGATTTGTTTTCCACCGACGTGATACTGGGAAGCAATGCTTATTACACCGTCAGTAGAGAAGGAAAGGAAATGCAGATAGATGTGCCTGCTGATTTTGCCAATAAATTGGCCGACAAAGGGGCAATGGGAAGGTTTATCAACATCCGGCATGAGTTCGAGGTAGAGAAAGTGCAGCCGGGCACTCCTGCTGAAAAAGCAGGCCTAAAGTCCGGCGATAGAATTCTGCAGGTAAACCAGAACTCAACTCATTTCTTTGACCAACTCCAGATAGAGTTATCGGCTAATAAGCAAAAACAAATAAACCTTTTGATTCTAAGGGCTCAAGACACTTTACCCCTCACAGCAAAATTAAGTGAAGATGGTCTACTTGGGTTTAAACCCAAATTGTTGACTAAAATGGAGCGCAGGCCTTTTGGCTTTTTAGAAGCTGTAACCGTAGGGACCTTAAGATCATTTACCATTATTAATGATCAAGGAAGAGCCATTGGCAAACTATTTAGAAGAGAGATTGATCCACAGAAAGCACTTAGTGGACCTATAGGCATAGCTCGTGAATTTGGTGGCTACTGGAGCTGGCTTAACTTTTGGAGCATTACAGGCCTTCTTTCCATGGTACTTGCATTTATGAACCTGCTTCCGATACCTGCACTCGATGGAGGTCATGTGGTTTTTTTACTGTTTGAAATGGTGTCCGGTCGTAAACCTTCAGATAAGTTTTTGGAATATGCGCAAAGAGTGGGCATGGTCATTTTGCTAAGCCTTATGGTCTTTGCCTTTTACAATGACATCGTGCGGCTCTTTACCTGATCAAAGGCGTGTGCATAACTACCGCTGATTTATTGCAACTAAACTTCTGTCTTTGAGTAATTTGTAACCAATTAAACTTGGTTATGAACTTACGAATTCTGCTATTTTCCTACCTGTTTTTCCAGTCTTTCAGCACTTTTGCACAACAGGGCGATAGTATTTCAAGCTACAAAGAAAACGGGCTGGTGTTCATGAACTATCGTGTAGGTGCTGGTGAGGAACTGGTGGATATTGCCCGTCGCTATGGCTTCACATTTGAGGAATTTCTGGAAAATAATCAGGGAAGTGGACCGGTGATCCGCCCGGGGCAGCAGGTGGTTTTACCCTATCGGCTGGAGCTCATGCCCAAAGGACGTCCGGTATTTCATAAAGTCGAAAAAGGAGATACTTATTTTGCATTGTCCAAACGTTTTGGAGTGCCTACTGCGCAACTGCAACGCTGGAACCCACAAGGATTAAGAGCTGGGGAAATGGCTGTGATCGATTATGAAGAGGAGGAAAGTGATGTGCTTTCTGATATCCAAAACCCAAGATCGAAACCCGTCGAAAACACAAGAACCGAACGAATGGATGGCATAGTGCCCAATGAAAGTGGTCTGCCACGAGTGCTTATTGTTCCCTTTGACCCAAGGCTTTACTTTAGCGATGCCGATCTGGACATCTCTCAGCGCACCCGTGTGCCTGCTCAACAGGTGCGCTATGCCTTTCGGAAAAGGCTGAACATACTTCTTGAGCCTCAAGGATTTGATGTGCTGCACATGCTGGGAGGCAAAGTAAGTGACTCCATTTCGGAGCTCAATCGTTTCTATTCTGGAGTAAGCTATGAAACAGTGCAGCCCCTTACTCCTATGTTGGCTCCACAAGGGGCAGTGAGCGACCAAACTGAAACAAACCGAAAAGGGCTCAGCGAGACTTTGAACAGCTTTGTTAGTCCTGAGAAAAAGCAAACGCTGGCTAAAGAGGACAGCCGGCATATCGGGGCAACGGTGAAAGATCCTGGCCTGTTCCCTCATCTTCAGCAACGCTATCTTGCTGACTATGTGATCTTTGTTAACCAATTCGAGATCCATACCGATTATGAGCATTGCCTCGATCGGGCAAGAAAAGACTATGAGCGAAACTTTGTGGCACATTATACCATATTCAACAAGGCAGGAGAGCGCCTTGCCGGAGACCGGATCAAGGTAGAATACCACTCCAATGAAAACGACCTTTACAAGATTTTAGAGCAGAACCTACCTAAGATCGCTTCACAAGTGATGGCTCAGCTACCTCCTCCACGTTAATGAAAATTGCAAGTCTTGCTTTTGGAGTTTTTTTAATCTGCTGGGCACTCCATGATTTCCATGCTTCACTATCTGAGGTTAAGCAGAACAGCAAGGAGATGGTTTATGAAGTCTCTTTGAGAGTATTTACCGATGACCTTGAGGCAGCACTTAGCCTACAGACCGGTACAAAGTTTAAACTCAATTCAGCTCCAGAGATGGAGCTCGCCCTTACAAGCTATCTGAGTAAAAACTGGATGTTGAAGCTCAATGGAAAAAGTGTCGGCGCACACTACCTGGGTAAGGAGTTTGATCAGGATGTCTGTTATCTCTATTTCGAGTTTCCATTTGAAAAGGTAAATGATAAAGTAGAAATCAAGAATATTGTTCTTCTCGAACTTTTTGATGATCAGACCAATCTTCTGAATTTACAAAGATCAGGAGGCAGGCGAACAGTTGTTTTTGACCGTAATCTTCAGGAAGCGGCGTTTGACTGACTGTACTTAGAAATCTTCCGCTGGGCTCTCGATATCAGGTAGCTCTCCGATTTTTACAATCTGGAACTCAACTCGTCGGTTTAGTTTTCGCTGCTCCTCATCTACCTCCACTTCAAAGATCGGTGCTGTGCTGCCCATGCCGACGGCTTCGACACGGGATGGATTGAAGCCTCCTCCACCTAAAATGAAGCTTCGGATGGACTCTGCCCGGTCTTGAGAGAGCTTCATGTTTGCCTCAGGATTTCCTTTTTGATCGGTATGCCCGGTGATGATCAACTTGTACTCAGGATTATCCGCCAGAAACTTGATCACACGGGTGAGGTCCGCTTTCATGGTATCCAGAATATTGGAGGAATTTTCTTCAAATTCGATCGAAACAAATTTCCATTTTTTTCGGATAGGCTTTGTTTCCACCTCTACCTCAGTGTCCCCGTCAAGGTAAATCAGTTGCTCTACCCTAAAGAAATCATCTCCTTGAATGACCAGCAGGTAGCTGTTTTTATCAATCAGATCAAACTCAAAGGAGCCATCTGAGCGGGTGAACTTGGGTTCAACTTCAATTCTGCTGTCCAGATCAATGACTGATACAATTCCATGATAAGGGTTGCCCGTTTCCGGGTTGATGATCGATCCGGAAAGTCCGGTAGTGGCCAATGCCTGTGCCGACATGGGTACCGGGAACGAGTAGATGTCGAGGTTCCTCTTATCCTTGCCATCACTTTTGGCATAGAAAAGGTCTTTGGAGTCAAAGTCAATGGTGAAATAGTACTCGTTGCCTGTACTGTTGATTAATGGGCCAATGTTTTTAGGCTCAGTCCATTTACCATTAATCCGGTAAGATTTGAAGATGTCAAAATCACCAAAGTTCACCAGATGCCCATCCGAACTAAAGTACAGGACATCGAATTGTGGGTGATAGTATGGGCTCACCTCATTTTTTTTGGTGTTGATGATCGGGCCCAGATTTCTGGCCTGTTGCCATTCCCCTTTTTTGTTTTTTACTGTGAAGTAGATGTCGCTGTCACCAAAGCCGCCCATTCGGTCAGAGGCAAAATACAGCGTGTCGCCCGAGTGTGACAAGGAAGGATGAGAGTCCCATGAGGTACTGTTGATCATGATCCCCATATTTTTCACATCCACCCACACGCTATCTTCGCTCAGCCTGGCCGTGAACAGGTCACAGTTTCCATAAGAGTCCGGACTGTTGCAGCGGCTAAAGTAAATGGTCTTTCCGTCACGGCTTAAGCATACAGAGCCTTCATTGAACGTCGTATTAAGCCCTCTCAGAGGTTTTGCCTGCTCCCAGTTTCCATAGTCGTCTGTAGAATAAAAAATATCTTCATCCGGTACCTCAGCAAACCCCGCTTTGATCCTTTTGGAGGTAAAAAACAGCTTATTGCCATTCACTGTAAGCATTGGCCCATAATCCTCGTCTTTGGAATTGATCTTGTTACCCATATTGGTAAGCACACTTTTCGGCGCTACCAGTGTGTCAACTGCTTTTCGGTATTCCACCAATTGATAGTAATAATCCAGCGGCACAAAAGCATCCTGACGATTCTGCATCAAGGAGTCGTAATAGAGTTTTACAGTCAGGGAATTTTCACGATGATGCTTTAAGACCAGACGATACATTTGAACAGCAGTGTCTTTGGCCCCCATACGCTCATTTAGCTGCGCCAGCCTCCAGATGAGATAGGCATCTTTCCTAAAATTCTGAACCCCAAACTGGTTCACGTATTTTCGTAATCTGGTAAGTGCTTTTTTGTACTTCTGTTTCTTTTCCAGACGAGCAATAGCCTTTAGCTGCTTTTTGTTGTAGTAGTAGGGAATCTTGTTGATGTTCGGAAAGCTCAGATAGTCATTGAGGGCTGTATTTCGCCTTTTTTTTGAGCTTTTGTTGATTGTAGCAGGTACATTGTAGGTCGAATCCGTTATTTGCTCCTGAGCATGAAGTAGTTGTGTGTTAGACAACAGGACAATGGCCAACAGGATAACAGTGCAAATCGGTTTCAAAACAGATGCAAGGTAATTTTACAAGCGCATGAATGTACGCAAAGATAGAAAAACCATTCAGCCACTACGTTTTCAACTAGCTTGGCATATCAATTGAACCTTAAGTTTGTCACCCTGCTTGGCCGGCGAATCGGCCCAAAGCGTCTTCGATTTTTGCCATTTTGGCAGTATTCAAGCACATGAAACAAAAGAAAATCCAGGAACTGGTCATTACAACAGTTGCCGACGACGATACCGGAGAATTTATACCCCTTCTCTCCCCAGAAGAGGAGAGTGAGATGCAAAAAGAAGGGCTTCCTGAGGAATTGCCTATTCTGCCGGTAAAGAATACTGTGCTCTATCCCGGAGTTGTAATACCGATCACAGTCGGAAGGCAAAAATCAATCAGACTGGTGAAGAAAGCCTACCGGGGCGACCGAATCATAGGTGTGGTGGCACAGTCTCAGCCCAGTGCAGAAGAACCTGATTTTGACACCATCTACAAAGTGGGCTCGATCGCCAGAATATTGAAGATGCTGGTTTTGCCTGATGGTAACACCACGATCATCATACAAGGTCAGCGTAGGTTTGAGTTGGAATCCATCAGCAGCAGCGAGCCTTATCTGGTAGGTAAGATCAAACATTTGATGGAACAGTTTCCTGAGCCTGATAAAAAAGAAACAAAAGCATTGATGCAATCGCTGAAAGATACAGCGATGAAAATGCTCAAAATCAATCCCAGCATTCCTCAGGAAGCACAGATTGCTCTCGAGAACATTGAAAGTCTGAGTTTTCTTACCCATTTCCTTTGCTCAAACCTCAATGCTGAGGTTAAGGACAAGCAGCATTTGCTGGAGATCAATGACGGCGTTCAAAAAGCGACTAAGTTGCTCGAGCACATGATGAAAGACCTGCAAATGCTTGAACTAAAGCAGGAAATCCAGAGCAAGGTCAACATGGACATTGATATGCAGCAGCGAGAGTACTTCATCAGGCAGCAAATCAAAGCACTACAGGAAGAGCTTGGCATTGACAGCCCGGAGAAGGAAATCGAAAACCTGAGAGAGAAAGGGCAAAAGAAGAAATGGCCTGAGCAGGTGGCTTTGCATTTCAAAAAGGAGCTGGACAAACTTCAACGCCTCAACCCTGCTGCCGCTGAATACCCCGTAGCCATGAATTATCTGGAGTTGCTGGTGGAGTTGCCCTGGAATGAATTTACCAAGGATCATTTTAACCTCAAGAGGGCGGAGAAAATACTTAACGAAGATCACTTTGGTCTGGAAATGATCAAGGAGCGCATCATTGAATACCTGGCTGTCTTGAAGCTGAAAAACAATCTCAAAGCACCAATTCTGTGCTTTTACGGTCCTCCCGGTATAGGAAAGACTTCTCTTGGCCGAAGCATTGCAAAATCACTGGGTAGGAAATACATCCGCATGTCCCTTGGTGGGTTGAAAGATGAAGCCGAAATCAGGGGACACCGTAAGACCTACGTTGGGGCAATGCCGGGACGTATCATTCAGAACATCAAAAAAGTAAAATCATCCAATCCCGTTTTTATCCTGGATGAGATCGATAAAATTGGCTCCGATTTCAGGGGTGATCCTTCTTCAGCCTTATTGGAGGTGCTTGACCCTGAGCAGAACAGTACCTTTGTTGACAATTACCTTGAGCAGGAATACGATTTGAGCAGAGTTTTATTCATCGCTACCTGCAACTCATTGGATTCTATACATCCTGCTCTTAGGGACCGAATGGAAATCATAGAGATGAGCGGCTACACAGTGGAAGAGAAGCTGGAGATTGCCCAAAGGCATTTGGTGCCCAAGCAACTGGACGAGCATGGTTTGAAAAAGAATCAACTTCGGTTCCCAAAGAAAACCCTTTTAAAGATCATCAGCGATTACACTAGGGAGTCAGGAGTGCGTAGTCTGGAGCGTAAGCTTGCCTCGGTCATTAGAGCCATGGCCAAGAAAATTGCCCTTAAAGAAACGTATGACAGCAATGTCTCCGAAGATATGGTGGCGAAGGTATTGGGAGTTGAGGTTTTTGATACAGAACTTTATCAGGACAACCGCTTTGCAGGAGTGGTAACTGGCCTTGCCTGGACCTCCTCCGGCGGGGAGATCCTTTTTATTGAGGCAAGCTTAAGTCGTGGCAAAGGGAGACTTACCCTCTCAGGTCAACTTGGAGATGTCATGAAAGAATCGGCTATGGCAGCTTTATCTTTTTTAAAGGCTAACGCATCTGCATTGTCCCTTGACCATCGGGTGTTTGACTTTTTTGATTTACACATTCACGTACCGGCAGGTGCTGTTCCGAAAGATGGCCCCTCAGCAGGGATCACCATAGCGACTGCACTGGCCTCAGTGTTTACCCAACGCAAAGTCAAAGACAAGCTAGCTATGACAGGTGAAATCACCTTGCGAGGAAAAGTATTGCCTGTAGGCGGGATCAAAGAAAAAATACTCGCTGCAAGAAGGTCTGGGATCAGAGAGATCGTAATCAGTAAAAGAAACCGGAAAGATATTGAGGAGATCGAGTCAGCGTATTTGGGTGACCTGGCGATCCACTATGTCGACACGGTCGATGAGGTATTGCAAATTGCACTTCTTCAGGAGCAAGTCTCGAAACCCATCGATTTGAGCATTCCGGATGATCAGCATGTCAGCAACAAGGAGGGAGACAGATAATTATTTACCCTATTGTGCGTTGTCTGCATGTTCAGACTAGATTTGTGTACGATGCTTAAGCTAAAGAACCTGCCTTTTGTTGTGCTGTCATTGATAGTTAGCTACTCCCATGCTCAGATAGGTGGTGTAGCATCCTATGACTTTCTCAACTTGCCCAACAACGCCAGACTTGCGGGAATTGGAGGTGTGAACGTTTCACACAGGGGTGATGATGTGAACATGTGGACGACCAACCCGGCAGTGATCAATGAAGAGCAAACAGGCAGGCTGGCCGTGAATGTTCAACCCTACTATGCGGGTATTGTCAACAATACCGTCAACTATGCCTGGAGCAGGCCAAAATCAGGGCTATGGGCGGCCTCTTTAAACTACCTGAGCTATGGCACCATGGACAAAACCGACCCTACAGGAAACGTGCTGGGTACTTTTTCAGCTAGTGATTATGCCCTCAGCATTGGTAAGTCATTCACCCAGGAAAACTATCGGCTGGGTTTGAGTGTAAAATGGATCGGTTCACAAGTTGACGAGTTCAGAAGCTATGCCATTGCAGCAGACATCGGAGGGCTATTTGTACACCCGGACAAAGATCTGGCATTTGGTTTGGCCATCAGAAATGTAGGAGCTGTCTTGCAGAAATTTACACCTGAGTCAGACATGAATCTTCCTTTTCAGGTAGTGGCCGGCGGATCATTTAAGCCGGAGAATATGCCCGTACGGTTTTCCGGAGGAATACAATACCTCAACCGGTACGATATCACTTATTTAGATCCAAACAAGCCCGGACAACTGGATGCCAATGGGGAAGAAATCAAAGAAGAGAAAACGATTGTTGACATTATCGGGCGGCATTTTGTATTTGGAGCAGAGCTTGTTTTTAGTAAGAACTTCAACATCAGGGCAGGATACAATTACCTTCGGCGTAGGGAATTGCGACTGGAAGAGCGCTCAGGAGGCGCAGGTTTTAGCATTGGAGCATTTGTTCGTATCAAACGATTTGACTTTGGTTTTACCCGTGCATTTTACCACGTTGCAGGAGGGACTAGTGTCATCTCCGTGACCACACGCTTAAGCAAAGCTTCCTCAACTGCTGCTCCGTCTGGTGCTGATAATCTTCCATTGAACTAACCAACCTGCTTCATGAACAACGCTTTAACTCCTGCTCAGATCGTTCAGGAACTTAACAAATACATCATCGGTCAGGAGGAAGCCAAACGGCATGTTG
The DNA here is from genome assembly GCA_027488815.1 of Cytophagaceae bacterium. Taxonomy (GTDB): domain Bacteria; phylum Bacteroidota; class Bacteroidia; order Cytophagales; family JAIYAX01; genus JAIYAX01. Next base: position 146,515 of record JAIYAX010000009.1, read on the forward strand.
CCATTGCACTGCGAAACAGATGGAGGCGAATGCAGGTGCCCGAGGGCATCAGAGAAGATATAGTCCCCAACAACATCCTGATGATAGGCGCAACCGGGGTGGGGAAAACGGAAATTGCCCGGAGGCTGGCCAAACTGGCTGAAGCTCCTTTTGTTAAGGTGGAAGCTTCCAAGTTTACGGAGGTAGGCTATGTCGGAAGAGATGTAGAAGGGATGGTGCGAGACCTAGCTGAACAAGCCATCAGCCTGGTAAAACTCAGGAAAAAAGAAGCCGTAAAAGAGAAGGCTGAGGAGCAGGTGGAGGACCTGCTTTTGGATGGACTTCTCCCTGCACAGCAGCATAGCATAAATGATCCGGTATATGAGCAAACACGGTCGCATTTCCGCAAAAAACTAAAAGACGGCGAGCTCGAAGATCGTAAAATTGAGATCAATGTGAGCCAGAATATGGCAGGTCAGGTAGGAGTGATGGGAGTCCCCGGCATAGATGAAAACGCTATGGCGAACCTACAGGAAATGATAGGCAACATGATGCCCAAAAGGCAAAAGAAAAGAAAACTGCCTATTTCCGAAGCCAGAAAGTATTTAATGGAAGAAGAGCTCAACCGGCTCATTGACATGGATGAGGTTAAGGAGGAGGCCCTGGTACTTGCCGCTCAGCATGGGATTATTTTCATTGATGAGATCGATAAGATTGCAAAAAGTGCCGATCGGGGAGGGGCTGATGTAAGCCGTGAAGGAGTGCAAAGGGACCTTTTACCCATCGTAGAAGGAAGCGCTGTACAAACCAAATATGGGGTTTTACCTACTGAACATATTCTTTTCATAGCTGCAGGAGCTTTTCATGTTTCAAAGCCTTCCGACCTAATTCCAGAATTGCAGGGTCGTTTCCCCATTCGGGTGGAACTGAACGCTCTTTCTAAGGCTGATTTTGTAAGGATTTTAAAAGAGCCCAGAAATGCACTAACTGCTCAGTACATCTCCTTGTTCGAGGCCGAGAAAGTAAGCCTGAAGTTTGAAGATGAAGCGATTGATACCATTGCAGAAATCGCCTGGAGGCTAAATGCCGATCAGGAAAACATCGGTGCAAGGCGTCTTCAGACGGTAATGAGTAAGCTGCTTAATGATTTCTTATTTGATATGCCAGAGCGGTTGGTCCCCGGAAGCACTATACAAATTACTTCGGCTTTGGTCAATGAGCGACTGCAAAGCATCGTTCAAAATCCGGATTTAAGCCGTTTCATCCTCTAGGCTTAGCTCTGGTATTATCAGCGTAAACGTTGTACCTCTACCGGGTTTGGAGTCCATCTGTATGGTTCCGCCCAGCTTTAACACACTTTCACGTACTATGTATAGCCCAAGACCCGATCCGGTGCGGCTGGTGGTAGCCCTGTAAAACATGTCGAAGACTTTGTGATGATGCTCCTCACCTATGCCAATGCCATTGTCTTTCAGCTCTATTTTAACACCCTTTTCATAAGGTGATAAGTTGAACTCAATTTCTATTGTTGGTTTGGAAGGGTCACTGTAGCGAATTGCATTGGAAATCAGGTTGTTCAACACAACTTCCAGCCTTCTTGGGTCCGTTTTAAACCCTTCAGGCATTTCTATGGATTTGATGAGGCGCAGGCGCTCGGCTTCAGCTGTGAATTTGTTCTGTTCAATGATCTCATCAATCATACGTTCCAGATCAACTGCTTCAGCGACCACTCCTTGCCTTGCGTTACGGGAGTAGTCGATGATGTCTTTAATGTACTTATCGAGTTTCCTGATGCTTTTTTCCTGCATCTCCAGATAGGCGATTTTTTTCTCCTCTTCCTTCTCTAAACGGGTGATATTTATCAGCCCGAGCATGGATACAAGTGGTGCCCTCAGATCGTGGGAGGCTTTATACACAAAGCTATCCAACTCCTTGTTTACTTTGCTAAGCTCTTCATTTTGCTCACGAATGGTGTTTTCTACCTTCTTTCTCTCGGTGATGTTTTTCATATACACCCCGAGATATTTTATCAGGTTGCCTTCGGTTATCGGGTTGATCGAAATCTCATAAATGAAGCCTTGTAAACTCCACTCCTGAAGGATCTTTTCACCTGCCAATGCTCTGCTGTATAGCGCAAGCCAAAACTGCTTGTTCTCTTCCGGTTGGTTTTCAAAAATCACATACATACCCGGTTCAAGTTGGGTCTGTAGAACAAAAAGGATAAGCTCCTCGAGCTTCTTGTTATATTTTATAAGTCGAAGGTCACGGTCCACCATCCAGATCATCTCGTCACTGTTGTTGATGATGGCAGTGAGCATGTTTTCTGAATTTCGAAGCTTACGCTCAAAAATCGACCGATAGGTGATGTTTCTTGCAACGACTGTACTGCCAATCACTTGACCATTCTCAACGATGGGATGAAAGCTAAGTTCATATATGTCGCTCTCGACTACCCATTCCGTATTGAACTTTTCCCCATTGAATGACCTCCTGTACAGGCTTTTCCAAACTGACCAATGCTCCTCCGGTACCAGTTCCTCCAACATGGCTCCGATATGGAGCAGATGTCCGTAGGTGTTTTTGAATGAAGACTGAAACGATGAATTGAACGTAAGAATGGAAAAATTCAAGTCAACCGACCAGGCACTATCACTGGTATTCTCAAGTATAGAGGAGAGCTTGCTGTTTTGTGCATTGATTTCACGTTCATACCTTAACTTCTCCAAGGCATTGGAAATCATTTCACTAAGCAAAATGAATAATTGAATTTGCTCAAAATGCCAATCCCTTGCTCCAGCCTTTTTGAACACCACAAACACGCCATTTTTCCCTGAAGGAGATACGATAGGAAGGAGTAAGAATTTTTCTGCCTCAAGCTGCTTCGCCAGTGACTGGTTAAAGAAAGCCTCGTTTGGTATTTCCTTAGCATGGCCGTACAACAAAAAGTCACTGTCGGAAAATACATTTTTAATCCACTTCAGATGAAACAGTTCACCTTTAAGGATTTGAATTCTTTGTTCTTCCGGATGCTTCTCAGACCAGCAGATAAAGCTCCTTTCAGGGCTGAAATTTGACCCCCACAGTTGTGTAAACACACCGTCCATAAGACCATGTTGGCTGAGATCAGTTAATATTTCATCAAAAACAGATACATAATTCTGCAAGGTGAGCCCGATCAGTTTGGAAGAAGCTGCTGATACTATTTTTTCGGTAAGCAGTCGGGTAACAAGTTTTTCCTCTGTGCTTTTTTTGCTTTGATTACTATTTGCAAACCCTATGGTTTCCAGCACCTTACCCTCAGCGTTTCTTTTAAACACCTTTTCCCGGCTGATGACCCATTCACTTAAGCCTATGCCATCTTCGACCAGAAATTCCATCTCGAGCACATCAGAGTCCCTGGCGTACAGCCACTTTTGCTGACGTTCACTAAAGTCAGATTTAAAGTTGCTGTGGACAACACCCTCAATGGCCAGGTACTCCTGATTGGGTTGCTTTTTATGGTAAGTAAAAAGCGACTGAGCTGGGCGACTTTGAAAAACGGTTTTTTTGAGCTCGTGGTTGTAAACATAAATGAGCCCGGGCACAGTATTAATCAGGTTATCGATAAACTCATTTTTCTCTTTCAGGTTTTGCTCTCTCAAATACCGCTCAGTGATATCTCTCTGAAAGATGATGACATGTTCAATTTTTTGAATGTACTGGACCGGCACAAATTTGAGTTGAAAATGCCTCACCTGATCTAATATGCTCAATGGGATGGTTTTCTCCACATGTAAACCCTCAAATGCCTCGGTCAGGCCTTCTTCCCAAAGTAAATTGACAGCTTCTTTCTCATCGATTTCGCTCATAGGCATACCCCTATACACATGCATGCCGGTAAGTGCAAGCAGGTTGATCTCCAAGTTTTTATTGAAATCAAGGAATATTCTGTCTTTGCTGATCACACATATAGCCTCATCGGAATGATCTAAAAGCAGGCGAAGATTTCGCTCATTCTGCTCAAATGAGCGGCTGGGACTTAGTACCCCGTTTTCTTGCTTAAGCTGTATATGAGCCAGTTCTTCTTTAAAATGCTCTAGATCACGCTCCAGCAGATTTGCGGCCTCATGTATCGGTCTAAACTCTTCGGCGATTTCATGTCCGGGGATTTCCTGATGGTTTTTAGTCCATGACAAAATGGATAGCCTTGCTGCCAACAGTTCAGTTTGTTCAACCAATTGGGCTTTTACTCGACGAAGTTCTCCAGCCAGTTCTTCCTTGCTCAGTTGAGCATACTCGTCTATTTCCAGCTCCGGGCGATCAACAGAAAATAAGTTCCGGTCAATGTCAATCAACGCCTCGTCCGTATTGCTCGCAAACTTCACATGGTTTGCGCCTATTACTTTATTTAGCACCAGACCCAGGAGGTAGGCCCATTTGGTTTCAGAAGCCAGATAACTTTGATCAACCCAGTTTTGTCTGATGATCCTGATGCACCTGTTTACTGCATAAATCCTGTTGATGATGGGGAAAGCCTGATCGTCTTTGATGACGAGGATGTGAAAAAACTTACCTGATGGGTTAACCTTCCTATTGGCCTCAAAAACCATATCAAGGTAATTGAAGACCTTGATGAGGTCATTTTTATTAGGGTCTCCGGATGAGACAGTTTCTATGACATTCGGCCGGATTTGACTGATTTGTACACGATAATTCGTTTCTGGGTTTGCCCACTCGAAGATCGTTGTATTTACCGCTAGTTTTTCCACCAATTTCTTTTGCAGGCCTCATAGCTTTTTAGCTACATGCCATTGTAGCGATAAAATTAGCGGTTGATTATCAATTCAAATGATCTCTTTTAGTCAAATATTACATGACCTGCTCCATAGACTAAAAGGATCAGTTTTGCATCAGGAATGCCTTTATGAAATCATCGATATCTCCGTCCATAACATTTTGAACGTCGGTGCGCTCGTGGTCTGTCCTTACGTCTTTCACCAGTTTGTAAGGGTGCATCACATAGTTTCTGATTTGCGAGCCAAAGTCTACCCTCAGTTTGGTGCCTTCTATTTTTGCTCGCTCGGCATTCCGTTTATCGACTTCCATTTGGTACAGCCTTGATTTAAGCATTTGCATTGCAAGCTCCCGGTTGGCCATCTGGGACCGCTCCACCTGACAAACAACCACAATTCCGGTTGGCCGGTGTGTCAACTGTACTTTGGTTTCTACCTTGTTTACATTCTGCCCTCCTGCACCACCTGACCTTGAAGTATGTAATTCCACGTCAGCAGGATTGATCTCGATATTGATGGTATCATCTACTTTGGGGTATACAAAAATGGAGGCAAAGGAGGTGTGTCTTCGGGCATTGGAGTCAAAAGGGGAAACTCTGACCAATCGGTGTACACCTACTTCAGCTTTCAGGTAGCCAAAGGCAAAGGCGCCATCAAACTCCAGAGTAGCTGATTTTAAACCGGCTACTTCACCGGGTTGGTAATCGATTTCTTTTACCTTCATGCCATGCCGTTCACCCCACATGATGTACATACGCATGAGCATTTCTGCCCAATCATTGCTCTCGGTACCACCTGCGCCTGGATTAATTTCCATGATAGCTGGAAGTTGGTCCTCCTCCTCACTCAGCATACGCCTGAACTCAAGCTCTTCAAGTTGATGTTCGAGCTGAAGGAAGCTTTTTTCTACTTCTTCTCTATTGGCTTCACCCTCTTCATAAAATTCCTTAAGAGTTTCAAAATCCTCTAGCAGGCTATGGATATGATCAAAGTCGGAGACCCACATTTTGAGGGTCTTATTCTCCTTTAGCAAAGTTTCGGCCTTTCTTGCATCGTCCCAAAAGCCCGGTGCACTCGATTTGATGTCTAGTTCTTCAATTTGACTTTTCTTGCGATCGTAGTCAAAGAAACCCCCTCAAAGCAGAAATTCTGCTTTTAACATCCTTTATTTTTTCGTCTGTCATGTCTTTGTTTAAATCCTTTACAGGATGAAATTCCAGGCAAATTTATCAATCATTTTGCCTCTTTTGATGTCATCCAATGTTTTTAGAAATCGATTTGACCAAACTCTTCCTTCCACAGAAGGGAGATGGTAGTCTTCACCTTCAATATTCATCAACACAATATGTGCTATGGTGGCTGCTGTTCCGGTGCCAAAAGCCTCTTTCAAGGTTCCTTTTTTCTGGGCTTCAGCAATCTCTGATACTCTGACCGGCCGCTCTTCTACGTTCAGTCCCCAGTCTCTGGCCAGGGTAAGTACGCTGTCACGGGTGACCCCTTTCAGAATTTTTTCATCGGCAGGTGCGGTAATCAGGGTATCTCCAACAACGAACATCACATTCATGGTTCCTGATTCTTCGATGAACTGATGCGTTTTGCTATCTGTCCATACCAGTTGATGGTACCCTTTTGCCTGAGCCTGCTTTGCCGGATATAAGGCCGCTGCGTAGTTACCTGCTGCTTTGGCAAATCCCGTCCCTCCTTCCATACTTCTGGAGTAATAGGTTTCTACCTTTACTTTCACAGGCTCGCTGTAATAAGCCCCCACCGGACAGCAAAAAATGACAAAGGAATAAGTATCACTGGGTCTGATGCCCACATAATCATCTGTGGCAAACATAAATGGCCTGATGTACAAAGAGTCTGTTTCTTTCTCTGGTACCCAAGCCTGATCGATGTGAAGCAATGCCTTTAGGCCTTCCATGAACACTTCCTCAGGCAAGAAGGGCATGCACATGCGTTCAGCAGATGTCTGTATCCTTTTAAGATTGTCAAAAGGTCTGAACAGGTTGATCGAACCATCCTCCATGCGATAGGCTTTCATGCCTTCAAAGATGGATTGTCCGTAATGAAGTGCTGAAATAGAGGGGGTTAATGCCAAGGGACCATAGGGCTGAATGCGCAGGTTTTTCCATTGCCCATCGGCGTAGTCAGCGACAAACATATGGTCAGTAAAAATGCGTCCAAATGGAATATGATCAAAATCAACATCCGGAAGACGGCTCTTGGACACTTTTTGAATGGCGATGGTTTGTGTTTCAGTCATACGGCAGCTGATTTGAGGTCAAATTAAGACAAACTATATTCCAATTTCAAGGCTAACGAGAGTTAGTTTCCAAATGTTATACGGAGTTTGTCATAAAAAACAATAAATCATTTCAATATCTTGGTTTCCAGGCGATCTCTTCAGAATTTAATTCCTTGGCTACTTTTCTGGAAAGCACAAAAAGATAGTCAGAAAGTCGGTTGAGGTAGAGCAATACCAACGGTGCAACTGCTTGCTCTGTATGAAGCGCAACTACGAGGCGTTCTGCCCTACGGCATACACACCGGGCAATATGAATTTGTGAGGCCTTCAAGTTGCCACCCGGTAAGATGAAGTTCCGCATCTCAGGCAATTCCTCATCCATTTGATCCATGGCTTGTTCAAGGAGCTGCACATCCGACTCGTGTAAATCCGGTTTTTTAAGTTTTGGCTTTTCCGGGTCAGCAGCTAGTTCAGATCCTATGGTGAACAATCGATCCTGGATTTCTCTCAGAAATGATTTACGCAGGTTTTGTTCGTCCTGATCTGCAATTAGGCCAATCCAGGAATTCAACTCATCAACCGTTCCATAGGCGTCGATACGAAGGTCAGACTTTAATACCCGCTTGCCCCCGAACAGAGATGTTTCTCCGGCATCGCCGGTTTTAGTATAGATTTTCATGCTGCCTGATGATTAAGCAGCCAAAATACACAGAAGCAACTAGTAGTGAAGCCTCAAGGCAAATCGGTATCCAAAGAAAGAAAAAATGGGGATGCTGAACAGCCCGCTGATCACCACCCAGGCAGGTGGGCTGAGTTGGGTAAGATAGGCTACGAAAACAATGGCCAATACCACGCCCATGCAGGAGAACAAGAAACGATTGGGCTCTTTGAACAATAGATTGCCCAAAAAGGATCCGGCCATCGCTGCTGCCACAAAGGTCAGAATATGAAACAGGTATTGCTCCATACAAAGCTCAACGGTATTTTTAATGTAAATCAGGGATTGGTCTGCTTTCAAAGGAGCAAAAATGGTTTGCCCAAGCTTGTCAAATACCAACAGTACAAGCAAACCTGTACTCAAGGCAATCAACAGGGAAATGCTGAATTTAAGTTGTTTGTTCATAGTATGGTGTAAGGGTAGACCTTATACCACAAACAAAACATAAAAGTTACATATATAAGAATCTAATTTTAATCAGTTGGCCGGAGCAGTGGTAGACCTGATCTGATCGTTTTGTTTGTCACTTTCCACCAGGCCGTCTCTTAGCCTTACTATGCGGTGGGCAAATCTTGCAATATCCTCCTCGTGCGTTACCATGATGATGGTATTACCTCTTTTATGGAGAATGTCAAACAAGTTCATGATGTCGTAGGACGTTTTGGTATCCAGGTTTCCTGTAGGCTCATCAGCGAGTATAATACTGGGGTCGTTGACAAGTGCTCTGGCTATGGCTACCCGTTGTCTTTGACCACCTGAAAGTTCATTGGGCTTGTGGGTGGCACGATCAATAAGTGAAACTTCCTCTAATGCCTTACTGGCTTTTTTTATACGATCTGTTTTGCCATATCCGGCATACACCAGAGGTAAGGCCACATTTTCCATGGCCGTGGCTCTTGGAAGCAGGTTGAAGGTTTGAAAGACGAAGCCGATTTCTTTGTTCCTGATCTCGGCCAGTTCGTTTTCATCCATATTGCTAACATCCTTGCCGTTAAGCACATAGCTGCCGGTAGTCGGTGTATCCAGACAGCCGATCAGGTTCATCAGAGTAGATTTTCCGGAACCGGATGGACCCATAAAAGCCACATATTCTCCCCTTTGGATTTCAATGCTCACCGATTTGAGAGCGTAAATGGTCTCATGTCCCATTTTATAAACCCTGGAAAGAGACTCAGTTCGGATCAGTGGTTCTTTCGTCATGTCTGCAACATAAGGGCCTTTTACCATTTCTCTTTTTCTTTTTCCACGAGTTGCTTCCTGTTCGTATAGATTTGTTCAAATCGATGGTAGTCGGCAGCTTTCATTTTTTCCTTCAAAAGGGCAAGACTATGATCTGCATAAGAACTTAGCCCGATCTCCAGACAAGTCAAAGCATATTGCTGATGTAGGTAGATGTCGTAAGGTGAAATTCTTAAGCCTTCGATGAGCACTTCATAAGCAGCGGTTTTATTTCCTCTTTCTTTCAATTTTTCTGCATCCAGCAGCCAGGAGACCATTCTTCCGGGAGCCAATCTTCTGGACTGAAGGCTATCCTCGGAACCAGTTGTACCTCTTAACGCTTTTGCAGCCAGTGTGTCTCCATAGGTAAGAAAGCGCAGTTCGTTTTGGAGCCTGATCAATCGGGTGTTCTCAGGAAAGCCCAACACCTGATAAGCCTCCAGCCATTCGGTAGCCAGAGACAAGTCTCCCCGGTCTAAACCAATAGCTGCTTTTTCCAGAATAAACCCATCTGAATAACGCCTGTTTTCCAACTCTTTAATGGGCAGCCTTCGATCTGTTTCCGGGCTTTTGATTTTATGTATCCAGCCGGCCTCAGTGGAGGCATCGGGTTCAGTGATGGCCTTCCTGCATTGGTTTTGCCACTCTTTCTGCTGAGCCAAGGGCAATGCTCTTGGATCAGGCAAAAGGGTACTGTCAGCTTTGTTTTCACAAATGAGTTCCAGGTAAAATCTCAGCATTCTTGCCTGTGCATCGTAGAGCAGTTCGGTTTTCTTGAAAAAATCAAGTGCCAGATCATAAGAGCCAGCTCTCAGGAAATGCAGGCCAGTTTGGTAATACAATGGACCTAGTGCGGCATTTCCGAAATTATCCTGAGTGCCGATTACCTCAAGACCAGTTAACACACGCCCACTTTTTAGTGCATGGGACAAAGCGGCTAATGCCAATGGATCAGAATAGAGACCGTTGCTATCCAATTCCTGCTCTTTTGCAATCAGACGATTTACGTTAGGAACAACGTTGGACAATCGCTTGCCCGTATTGATCAAAAAAGCATGGCGAGAAGATTGATCTGCTGCCTCCCAGTCAGCGGGTGGGGACACATTGATGTCGGGTTGGATAAGGCACTGCAAACTGCTTTTTTTCAACCCGGGTTTGAGATGTTGCACAAGCTCTTTCGCCTCTTTGGCAAAGCCCTTTTCTATGGCCAATGAAGCAATATTGATCTTTGAAGCTTCTGAAAAGAAAGCGGAGCTTCCTGATTTTTCAAAAAGTACAAGGGCAGAATCGATCATCTGAAGGGAAAGGCTCGTAAGACCTGCATTCAGTTGCAGTCCCGGATGATCCGGGTATTTTTCAAGACCATCCTGAAGGCTTAAGTGAGCCTCGAGGGTTTTACCCAATTTCAGGTAGGTATTTGACAGCTCAAGATACGCCTCTGCAGTACCCTGTTTTTTAATGGAACGCTCCAGGTAAGCAGCAGCTGTTTCCGGCTCCGCTTTACGTCTGGCATGTTCTGCAAGCGCAAAATTTGACTTTTGATTGAAGTTATCGAAGATGGCACCTGACTGGTAGTAAGTTTCAGCGATATGGTACTCACTACGTTCCATATGCATGTCGGCAAGTGCGTTGTTGTAGCCGGCCATCATTTGGAAATATCCGTAATAATTGGACTTGAAAATGAAAGCCAGGATAGCAATTGCAGCTGCACCTCTTACCATGATAAAAGGCCATGTGCGAGGCTGATAGGCGACCTGCCATGCTTTTAAGTTCTGGGCAATGGCACCGGAGAAATTCCTTAACACATACAGTAAAAACAAAACCCCAAGGCTGAGATGTGTGTACAAAATCCCATCTTCAAGTACTTCGAGGATGGAGTCCTGAGCACTGAGGTAGAAATAGGTGATGGTTAAAAAACTGAAACACATCCAGCTCAAATACCAGAAGAGCTGAAGGCTGCCTACGGGCATAATGGAGGAGGATAAGGTGCGCCGAAACCATACACCCCATATCCCTGCAATTCCTGACAATCCCAGCACCAAAAAGGCATGAACATAAATGATTTCCAGCTCAATCACTTTGGTGTTTTTTAGGTAAAGAAGCAGTAGGTTTAAAAGGTAAATGATGCTGACGATAGAAAAGAGCCAAACCCTGCGTCCGGGCTTGGCAGAGGTGCTTGAGGTACTCAGAATCAGGAAGGCATAGATCAGGTCAAAACCTACGATAAATGAGAAAATAAGGACTGAGAAACAAAGCCAAAGTGAGCTGTAACTCAGCAGGTGAACAATTGGGAGCCTCGACGGAACTGTAAGTAAAAGCAAAGCAGTATAGATCGCAGAGATGACAAGAAAAGTGAGTATCCTTTTAGGTAATTTGGTTTTGGGTTTGAAGGCAAAAAAGTAATAAGCAGGACTGATGAAAAATAAGCATGAAATGATAAACAACAAATAGCCTGTATCATAAGGGAAATCAAGGTTTTCTAAACCGACAAAGGCAAAGTAAAATAGCAAAGCGGCCATGGCCAGGTAGAAATAGATTTTGCTCAACTTGCTGGCAACGGCAAGACCAATGGAAAGGAAAGCCATGAACGAGGCAAAATAAATCCCCCTGTACACCGGGTCAATGGATTTGACGGACACTTCAGCTTTTTGGTAAAGGAGTATGATTTCATCTGCAAGTGGGATCGGCCCAAGAGAACTGCTGATGGGCTCCGCCTGAAGCCAGGCTGTCCTAACCTCAGTTTGTAGAGCATAGTGATAAACGGCACTTTCAGAGCCTAGAATGACCCAGGTCATTAGCCCCAGAGCCAGTAAGGCCAGGGAAGCAAGCAAATAGAAAAGAAATCTGTTTTGGCTTTGCCAGGACTGCCAATAATTCAAACCGGATTCCATCATTCTCCCGGCTGGTCCATCACTTTAGGCACCAGGTAGTAGTCTGAATTTTTCTGAGGTGCCAGGTTTAAGGCCGTTGCATGGGGGAGTGGAGCCTGGGGTATGTCTTCCCGAAGTACGTTTACGGCATCGTTGAGGTGGATCAGTGGCTCGACACCTGTAGTATCGATGGTCTTGAGTTGATCCACCCAAGCCAGGATGGCATTGAGGTCTTTGAGGTAAGCCTCCTCTTGCGCCGGATCAATTTGAAGGCGGGATAGGTGGGCGATTTTTTGTATGGTAGAGTGGTCGATGTTCATAAGGCAGCGTAAAATTAAGCAATAACCCGGATATGCCCTTGTTGGTGTGGCACATCAGCATCAAGCACTGCTGGCGCAAGTCTGCGACTTGTGCCTCTTTGACTTATAACCATTCTAACGTTAACATACCTACATTTTTACCTTCAAAATAATCTCTGGCACTACTATACAAATAATCTTCTTCCTTGCCTACTATACTTGCTTCTACAGGATTGTTATGTAAATTTTTTAGTTTTTGTGCAATAACATCTTGGCTGAAAACTTCAATAGGCCTATTATCTTGACGCCCAAACTGGATAGTTGTATTATTACTGTTCTTTCTACCATGCTCTCTGAAAATTTCTACCATCCATTCTTTTCTGCTTTCACCTGGATTTGACGCTATAGCTTCGAAAATCCTTTTACTAGTAAACTTTTTGAAGTCTCTTAATATATCTTGAAGTACCAACCCTTCTTTTGCCCTGATGATCAAATGGACATGATTGCTCATGATGCACCAAGCAAATATTTCAAGTCCCTTGTTAGTTTGACAATACTTCAAATTCTCAATCTAAATGTCTCTGTATTCTTTTCTAGTGAAAACATCCACCCATTCTACTACCGTAAAAGTGACAAAATATACACCATCAGGATTGCGGAATTTATATTTAGTGCTCATGCAGAGTAAATATGCAACTCTTACAAAACTAAGAATTTGAATATAGAATGGCACAAGTTAAAGACATGTATTAAAAGTGGCACAAGTCACAGACTTGCGCTAGCTTGGGGCAAAGAACTTTAAAAAATCAGTTATCTTTGAATGATGAACAATGAGCAAAGATAGATCGAAATGATGACAGAGCTGTTGGCCGAGGTTCATGAGATGCGAATGGACATGAAGGGTATGCGTGAGGAACAGGTTAAAACCAACATTGCCATAAGCGAACTGAGAGGCGAACAAGCTAAAACCAATTTGGTATTGGGAGAATTGCGCTTATCTGTGATGAAACTAGCAGACTATGGTTAAAGAATCCATCGACTTGAAGCAGAGGTTTTTAAGAAAGTCTCGTGATCAGAGCTAGCTATGCCCCTGATGGTGTTCCAAACGGGCATCAAGCACAGGTTCCATCAAAAAGGAAGGGTTAAAACAAAATCTTGCTGGTGATCCACCCGCTGCTGCCACCCGAAACACCAAAAAAGGTTTAGGAACATCCATTCTTCCTCCTCAACTCTTCTTCCAAAAGGGCTCTGACCTTTAACTTTAGGTGATTAGGGTCAGCCTCTTTTTCGGGTAGGATAGGCTCCAGCAGTTTTATCTCCAGAGCAGCTCTTCTGGGAAGGAACCGTCCATCATCGGGCATGAATATCCAGTTGTATGGCATGACTACCGGTATGATGGGCACCTGTTCTTCTATAGCCAGTTTAAAGGCACCGTCCTTGAAAGGTAGTAAACCGGGCTGTATGGAGGCTTCGATCGTTCCCTCCGGGAAGATGACCACACTACGACCCTTTTTCAGCATCTCTCTGGCTTTTTCCAGACTTTTGGCTTTGCCCTTGGGGCTCTTACGGTTCACGCTGATGTGCACCTGACGAAAGCAGTAACCAAAAACCGGCAGCCTTCCCAACTCAGACTTGCCCATAAATGCCACCGTGGCTGGCAATACATGATAGAGCAGAGGGATATCAAAGTAAGAGCTATGGTTGGGGCAGAGAATCACCGGGTCGGAGATCGTATTCAGTTGCTCAAAACCCTGTTTCTTCAGGTGGATGCCACAGAGGGTAAAGACTGCTCTCGCCCAACCCTGATAAATGCGGCCGGCGGTAGCATAAGTCTTTCCCCATCTGACACTTAGGTACAAAACTGGAAGGATGAAAAGCGCACTTGTAAAGAAGGCCAGCCTGCAATAATTTCCATAGATCCACCTGTACATATCAGCCTTTGACTATTAAAATTCAGGCTTAAAAATATTCACGCTTTAGGTTACTTCTTTCAAAACCCCTATTTTTACTTTTGCTAAAGACTGTAAAGCTCTTAGCATAGGGATGAAAAGGTTACTTTTCAAACCTGATCGTATTAAAGAACGTGTAAAAACGGCTATGACCTTAACGAACCGACTGATCAGCTTTATTTGGATACTGTGTCCTTTATTGGCTCAAGGGCAAGTATTTGTTGGCACTAAATTGAATGTTGGATCTGGAACCATCCTAACGATAGTCAACAACAATCCCACAGCATTATTTACCCTTAACGATACCCTTACAAACAATGGGAGCTTTACCATAAGTGCTCAGGGTATGGACATCAACGTCAGCAATACAGGATCAATCACCAATACCAGTCAGTTCAACACCAACAAAAATGTAACGGTTGTGGGAAATGGAATTGTTCGGAATAACATCACGAGTGGAGGTTTTTTCAAATGCGACTCCTCACTCATTCTTTTAGGCTCAGCTCAATTCATCAATTCCAGTGCGAATGATACTGCTGCCATTTTAAGAGACCTCATTATTTCGAGTACTGCACACTTTAACCAACAAAATGGGATTGCTTATATCCGAAGAAATGTTCAGGTCAATTCGCCTACAGGCCAGATCACCAATATAGGCCTCATCCGCACTGACTCTAACTGGGTTAACACAGGCAACTACAGTGATACCGGTACTGTAACTTTTGGAGGAGGAGGAAATAGCTTTATCAATAATGGAACTCATCCTTTTCATAACCTGAGATTAAATACCAACAACATCAACGTCACAAAAACAGCCTTGGAAGATATTAGGGTAACAAATTTACTCACACTCACAGAAGGGCAGATCGTCACAGCGACGGGAAAAAAAGTATTTTTAGATAGCAACGCCAGAGTGTTAAGGCCAGCACCCTATGCCCCGTTTCTTGGTGGACATATTTCAGGTACCCTTGAAAGAAGGGTCGAAAGCAATGCAGGAGTAGATCAGCTTGACTCACTTTACTTCCCAGTGGGGATTGGAATCAACTTTACCCCCTTTCTTATTGGGGATTTTAATGGCACTCTGGCCACAAATCCTTCTTTCTCCGTTAGAACACTTAATCCTGCCTCAACAGGTTCTGGTTCGTTCGATGTTGCCAGCGTCTTAAACAACGATATTGCCTGGGAACTGGATGTAACTGGCACTCATAATGGATACAAGGTGAACCCTATCGCCACTACAAGCACTATAGGATTAGTTGGTGTTGACACCATGATCGTTGCCCAGTCTAACTCAGAAAGTGGAGTTTATGAGTCTTTAGGCCGATCAGACACAGAAAGTGCAGGATCGATCCGGTCGGTTCGATCAGAGAAAACACCTGACCTGAATTATATCGCATTAGCTATCAGCCGCAATGTTAAGCTCAGTCTAAAAGTCATCGCACAAGGTCGGCACCTTGTTAATACCTCTCAAATGACAACGGACCCGGCCTATGTCGATACCCTTGCAGAAAGATTTAATAGTTATGTCAATGCTGAATATCTTCCTATTCTAAGTACAGTGATTGACAGCATTTCGGTTTCTCTAAGACCTTGCCCAACATGCGTTGATGCGGTCACCATCCCTGCCTGGCTGATGGCCGATGGCAGCGTTAGGGATTTCAGAACCATAACCGACTCCACCATCACATTTGCCAATTTAGATAATGGCATCTACCATGTGGTCATCAGCCACCGCAACCACCTAAAGCTTATGTCTTCTAGCTCCATTAACTTAGTGACCAATGGAGACGGATCTACAGATTTAACCAATTTAGCAAATGTTTATGGCGGTGGAGCAGCGATATTAACCGGGACTTCTGCGGTTGGGATGTACGCCGGCAATGCCCGAAACAACAACCAGGAAGTCAATGCAGGGGATGAGTTCGATGTGGTATTTGCAAACAGTCCTATTCTAACAGGCTATAGATCGGCTGATGTGGATCTTAACGGTCAAGTCAATTCACTAGATGTCGATCTCACCCGTGAAGGTAGTTTCTCCCTTTATTTTTCTACAGTTCCATAAGCACAGGTAGCCATGAAAAGAACCTTATACCTGTTATTTTTTGCTTTACTACCCTGTTTGCCATCCTACGGCCAACAAACAACCTGGCTACTGGAAATGGAGCCTGCCGTTGATACCTCCGGGCTTCTGGTGAACTTGTTTGTTAAAAAACTGACCGGCAATGACCTAAGCCTTGGTCCAGCTAATTTTGTGTTTGAGGTAAATCAACAGGCGTTAGACCTCTCTGCTAAGACCTTTAGCCAACAAGGAGCATTTGATGATAACATGAGCCCCAATTCCTATGAGAACATGCTCCTCCAAGGCTCTCAGTTTGTGAACATCACCACCCGTAGAAGCTTTGGAACCACTGGTACTGGTGTGGCCATTACCGCTCAAAGACAGCAGATTGCAGGAGTGCGTATTCCCATCACTGATGCCTGTCAGTATGCCAATCTTTCTTGGCTAACCCAAAGAGGTGCCATTACAGATTACCAAAAGAACAACCTCAAGCCATATATTACCTTCAGTAATCCACCAAACATTCCCCTTTGCTTGAGCCCATCAGCGCCAATTCTGAGTACAGTAGGTCCTCAATTCCTTTGTCCGGGGGACAGCATTCAACTTAGTGCATCCGGATCAAATATCAGCTGGATCAATGCTGCTGATAGTCTGGTGATAGGTACCGGCACCGGGTTTTGGGTTAGCCAACCTGGAAATTATGCCGCTTTGGCAAACAATTGTATCTGTAAGTCAGCTCCTGCTTCCGTTCAGGTACAAGCAGCGGTTCAGCCCCCTGCACCATTGGTGAATCAGTCAGGTAATATGTTGACGGTCTCTTATGCTCAGGGATACACTTTACAATGGTTTTTGAATGGGCAAATATTAGCAGGAGATACTGGCGGCATGCTTCTGATGAATCAGGCCGGATTATACAAAGCCGGATTACAAGGCCCTTGCGGCTGGGTATATTCCAATGAGATCAGCTTCAACGTAGCTCAGCTGGAGGATGAATTACTGGTGGACGATCTTAAAGTATACCCCAATCCCTTCCGGGATCAGACCAATGCTTTTCTGACCCTAAGTTCCGGCACCAAACTTAATCTGGACATCATAGACGCACAGGGTAAAGTGATAAAAACCATCGAACAACAGACATGGAAAGACAAAGGAGTTTACACCATACCCATCAAAATCAAAGAAATGGAAGATGCTGCCGGCACTTACTTTCTTAGGGCTTCATTCAGAAATCAAAATAAAATCATCAAATTGATAGCGAAGTAAGCCTACCTGACCAAATCTGAAAACTACAATAACATCCTAGCATGTTGAGTATCAGCGAAAAATGCTGTAATCTAGAGAACAACTACAACCAAGGAGCTTCTTCCAAAGGACGAAATACGTTCTTACAAGGCCTCCGGAAACTGCTAGTGGGCTTGATTTTTTTCCTAGGTGTGCATAGCTCGTCTATGGCGCAGAACTTTGAGCTTACTTTATCAAGTATAATTGAAAATGACTCTCTTAAAGTAGATGTCAATATACGACACACAGGTACCATTTCACCCGAATTGGGTGTCTCCAATTTTGTAATAAATCTCTCAGATACTGCTGGTCTTTTTTTCCATAGAGCAGCTATTTTACCTGCCTTCAATGGTCCTTTTGATGCAATAGCCAACCCTTCTAAGTACGATCCAATGCTGCTAAGCCGTTTGGTGATCCCAGACGCTTTTCCCGGAGTTCCAGATACAGCAGTATTAAACTTATTAGTTCGACAAAAAGAAGTTTCTGGAGGTACAGTAATTCCCGTAATTCCTACCAGAATCGCCAGGATTGCTATACCAATAAGAAATTGCGCAGAGGATGTAAACCTTACATGGAGGAGGTTTGGTCCTGCCCAAGGGGATATTATTGAGTATAATACTGGTAATAGCATAAGAGCTAACGCATTTTTCATCAACCCTAGTGTTATCCAACTCAACAACTTCCCTGCCTTTTCGTTCACGCCCAGTGTTAGCTCGGTATGTGCAAGTCAGACGGTGGATTTTACCGTTGTACCAAGTGATAATACCTTTACTTATACGCTTTCTAAGAATGGAAATTTCGGAAGCCCGATAGCATCTAATAATTCAGGCTCTTTTCCTAGTGTAGGTAGTTTAGTAAACAACGATACATTCCGGGTAGTAGTAAGTAGGGGAGGCTGCAGCGATACTTTGGGGCCGATTGTGGTGACGGTGTTTCCATTGCCGACGGCAACATTAACAAGGTTATCACCTCTTGATCCTGTTTGCCTTGGTGACTCCATTCGATTTAGAATAAATCTAACAGGCACCAGTCCTTGGGATGTGGATATAGATACCTCCGGTGGGGGCGATATCCAGTTAAAAAATGTTATTTCTAGTCCTTTTTTCTTAACTCTTGAGGCAAGCAATGCTGGCAGCAATACTTTCCAAATTACCGATGTAGAAGATGCCAATGGCTGTGATAACTCCACAGCTGGTTCCACTTTCAATACTGTTATTGCTCCTAAACCAACTCTATCTATTAATACCAATGGAATAGATAGTCTTTGTTCGGGAAGTAGCACCAATATTACTGTTACCCCTTCCGGAGGTGCAACAGTTAATTGGACAGTTATACAAGTAGATGCGAGTGGAGCCAGCAATGGAAGTAATTCCGGTACTTTTACCATAGCTCAGTCTCTTACTGCTACAGGAATTGGACTTGGATATGTAGTTTACGCTTTTGTACCCACTCAGGGAGGATGTGCCGGAGATACCATTAGAGATACGATATGGGTGAAGCCAGCAAGTAATTTAGTCGTTAACAATGCTCCAACGAATTTTATTTGTGGAACATCAGGCAATACCCTTAGCGTTACAAATAATCTAAACTCAATATATGCTTGGACTGTACCTACCGGGTTCACAATTACAAGCGGACAGGGAACTTTTGAGATCACATTTAATATAGGTGTTAGTGCATCCAGTGGAACAATTACTGTAATTGAAACAAATGAGTTCAACTGCCCTGCCGGAACCACAAACTTTCCCTTAACGCTAAGTGGGTGCAACCTAACTGCTGATTTCAGTACTCCAGATACAATAGCTTGTGTAGGTCAGCCCGTAACATTCACTAATAACTCATCAGGTACGATAATTACATCAACATACCTATGGAATTTTGGAACTGGGGCAAGTCCTCCAACAGCAGCCACTGAAATACCACCAACGGTTACCTATTCTACACCTGGACTAAAAACAGTATCGCTTACTGTTGATAATGGTGGCCCTTTAGACGTTGAGACGAAGAACAATTACATTAATGTAGTGGCACCTCCAGTCGCTGCCATTTCAGCAAATCCTTCTACCATTTGTTCTGGTGACACCGTAATCTTTAAGGCTGGCCCAATAGGTCAATCGAACTATAGGTTTTACAGAAATGGGATAATTGAACAAAATAGTCTGACTGACTCATTAATTATCACCAATGCAGCCAGTTCAGATGTGTTCAGCGTAGCAGTCCGCAATGCTTCTGGTTGTGTGGATAGTATGGGTGGAGTGAGTGTGACGGTGAATCCGCTTCCGAATGCTACGTTCAGTGGACTTTCAGGCCCTTATTGTGTGAATGCGGCAACAGTGACCTTGACCCCGACGACAGTTGGCGGCACGTTCAGCGGTCCGGGCATAGCGGGCAGTACATTCAATCCGGCTACGGCAGGGGTAGGCACGCACAACATCAGGTATGTGATCACGGTGGCAGGCTGTA
>JAIYAX010000020.1 GCA_027488815.1 Cytophagaceae bacterium
AGGTCAGGAAGAAGGGAGCAGATTTCATGTCCTTGGGGTTTTTAACAAATCTACCGATTATATATTACCGGAATGTTATGATTTGCATTATATACCCCTCCTGAGTTCAAAAAAGGTTAGAAGATCAGACTGCTCAGTCCTCTACTCAATGAAGAATTGGTAAACGCCTTGCACCCAGTCAAGGCCAGAAGTTGACCTCCTACTCCTTCACCAACTTCCTGACCGATACCCCCTCCTCTGTTATGATGCGAAGGATATAAGTGCCGGATGGCCATGCAGAGGTGGAGAGGCTTAGCTCGGGGTTTGGGGAATAGCCATTCTCAAATGCCCTTCCTTCGATGCTGAAGATTTGATAGTGGAAAGGTTGAGGAGCAACAATGTGGAATTGATGGATAAATGGGTTGGGGAAGAGATGGAATGATGTATTGATTTCAAACTCATCTGGAATACCCACTGAAATGGATTCTGTCAAAATGCGAGCAATTCTGGGACGGTAAAAACCGTTGTAAATCGTGAAATCTCCCACGATTAGCACCTTACTACCATCGGGTTGAAGGGCAAGGGAATTCACAGCCCCATTTGTCCCGGTGCCCGGATTGAAAGTGGTATCTATGCTGCCGTCGGCATTCAGGCGGGCGATGCAGTAACGGGGCGTGTCGTTGTAACTGGCGAAAAATCCCCCGATCAACACCTTACCATCGGGTTGAAGGGCAAAAGAATTGACCACATATGTCCCAGTGCCCGGATTGAAAGTGGTATCAAGGCTGCCGTCAGCATTCAGGCGGGCGATACTGTTGCGGGGCGTACCGTTGTAGCTGGTGAAAAATCCTCCGATCAGCACCTTGCCATCGGGTTGAAGAGCGACGGAGCGGACTTCTTGAAATTGTACTCCTCCTACCCCCGTGCCCGGGTTGAAGGTGGAATCCAGACTGCCGTCAGCATTCAGGCGGGCGATGTAGTTACGGGGCGTACCGTTGTAGCTGGTGAAATTTCCCCCGATCAGCACCTTGCTATCGGGTTGAAGGGCGAGAGGCCCGATGCTGCTATTCGCCCCGGTGCCCGGATTGAAAGTGGTATCCAGGCTGCCGTCGGCATTCAGGCGGGCGATGCAGTTACGGGGCGTGCCGTTGTAACTAGCGAATTCTCCCCCGATCAGCACCTTGCCATCGGGTTGAAGGGCGAGGGACAAAACAAAAAAATCCGTTCCTGTACCAGGTTTGAAAGTGGTATCTAGGCTACCATTGGTATTTAGGCGGGCGATCCGGTAGCTGGGAATGTCGTTGTAGCTGGAGAAAGATCCACCAATCAACACCTTGCCATCGGGTTGAAGGGCGAAGGAATGGACGAAACTATTCGCCCCTGTGCCCGGGTTGAATGTAGTATCCGTACGGGCGTCAGCATTCAAGCGGGCAATGCAATTTCGGGGCATACCGTTGTAACTGGTGAGCCATCCCCCAATCAGCACCTTGCCATCGGGTTGAAGGGCGAGGGGCCCGATGCTGCTATTCGCCCCGATACCTGGGTTGAAGGTAGCATCCAGACTGCCATCGGCATTCAGGCGGGCTATCCGGTTACAGCCAATACTGTTGTAGCTGGTAAACCCTCCCCCAATCAACACCCTACCATCGGGTTGAAGAGCGAGAGAATGGACTGTTCCATCAGCCCCAGTGCCTATGTTGAAGGTCGTATCCAGGCTGCCGTCAGCATTAAGGCGAGCGATATAGTTGCAAGGTGTGCCGTTGTAGCTGGTGAAAAATCCCCCGATCAGTACCTTGCCATCGGGTTGAAGGGCGAGGGTCGTGACGCTACTATTCGCCCCGGTGCCCGGATTGAAAGTGGTATCCAGGCTGCCGTCCGCATTCAGGCGGGCAATTCTGTTTCGGGAAGTGCCGTTGTAGCTGGTGAAATCACCCCCGGTAAGCACCTTGCCATCGGGTTGAAGTGCGAGGTACCAGATGCTACTATTCGCCCCGGTGCCCGGATTGAAACTGGTATCCAGGCTGCCGTCCGCATTCAGTCGGGCGATATAGTTGCAAGGTGTGCCGTTGTAACTGGTGAACATGCCCCCGACCAGCACCTTACCATTGGGTTGAAGGGCGAGGGACCAGATGCTACTATTCGCCCCGGTACCTGGATTGAAAGTGGTATCCAGGCTGCCGTCAGCATTAAGGCGGGCGATATAGTTGCAAGGTGTGCCGTTGTAGCTGGTGAAAAATCCCCCGATCAGCACCTTGCCATCGGATTGAAGGGCGAGGGACTGGACGCTACTATTCGCCCCGGTGCCCGGATTGAAAGTGGTATCCAGGCTGCCGTCCGCATTCAGGCGGGCAATTCTGTTTCGGGAAGTGCTGGTGTAGCCAGTGAAATCACCCCCGATAAGCACCTTGCCATCGGGTTGAAGGAAAAAGTACCTGACCCAATCATTAGCCCCGGTGCCCGGGTTAAAGGTGGTATCCAGGTTGCCGTCAGCATTCAGGCGGGCGATCCGGTTTCGGCGCATGCCATTATAGATTTCGAAAGTCCCCCCTATCAGCACCTTGCCATCAGGTTGAAGGGTGAGGGAAATGATGGTACTATTTGTCCCTTCCCCCGGTTCTGGGTTCGCCGGATCAGAGAAAAAACCATGTGGTCTTCCAAAATTAAACGTCGTATCCAACTCACCCGGCTGTGAGAATTGAGCATTTACACTAAGTGAAAATGAAATAAAAATGATTTTTAATATTAAATATCTCATAAAAAACCTTGCCCAACAAAACTATAAGATAATTAAATAACACGAAAGCCTCGATGCTATAATTTAATAAAAAGGGAGAAATATTATTTAACAAATTCATGATCTCCACATAATACTCCTTCACCAACTTCCTGACCGATACCCCCTCTTCTGTGATGATGCGAAGGATATAAGTGCCGGATAGCCATGCAGAAGTGGAGGCTTAGCTCAGGGCTGCTGGAAAAGCCAGTGGCATGTAATTTACCTTCAATGGTGTAGAGTTCGTATTGGAAGGGCTTTTGATTGACTATTCGGACGGACTCAATAAAGGGGTTGGGGTATATTTGAACCGGCTTCAGAAACTCGGAAAGCTGATTGTGAAGCGTTAATGTATTTGTCAATACTCGGGCAATCCGATTTCTCCCTACACCATTGTAACTTGTAAATTCTCCCCCACAGAGTGCCTTGCCATCGGGTTGAAGGGAAAAGGAATAGACAGATTGGATTAATCCTCCTGATACACCAGTGCCCGGATTGAAGTCGACATCTAAGCTTCCGTCTCCATTCAGGCGGGCAATCCGGTTACGAGAAGCGCCATTGTAATTGGTAAACCAGCCTCCGATTAACACCTTACCATTGGGTTGAAGAGCTAAAGTCAAGACCCTTTCATTTGCTCCGGTGCCAGAGTTGAAGGTGCTATCTAGCCTGCCATCTGAATTAAGGCGGGCAATATAGTTGCGGGGTGTACCGTTATAGCTGGTGAAAAAACCGCCAATCAAAACCTTGCCATCTGACTGAAGGGCAAGAGACAAGACCCTATCATTTGCACCAATGCCCGGGTTAAAGGTGGTATCCAGACCACCGTCGGCATTCAGACGGGCGACACGGTTGCGGGAAGCACCATTGTAAGTTGTGAAAAGGCCACCGATCAACACTTTACTATCTGGTTGTAGGGCTATAGCATATACCAAGTTATTTGTGCCAGTTCCGGGGTTAAAGGTGGCATCTAGACTGCCATTGGCATTCAAGCGAGTGATATAGTTTCGGGATATACCGTTGTAGCTGGTGAAAAAACCTCCAATCAACACCTTGCCATCGGGCTGAAGGGCAAAGGAATTCACCAAATCATTCGCACCGTTGCCTGGATTGAAACTGGCATCCAAGCTGCCATCTTGATTCAGGCGAGCGATCCGGTTGCGAGAAGCACCGTTGTAATTAGTGAATTCACCCCCAATCAACACCTTGCCATCGGGTTGAAGGGAAATGGAATTGACAGTTTGGTTTGGTCCTCCTGATACCCCGATGCCTGGGTTGAAGCCAAAATCTAGGCTTCCTTCTGAATTTAGGCGGGCTATCCGGTTGCGGGTTGTGCCGTTATAGCTGGTGAAAATTCCTCCGATTAGCATCTTTCCGTCGGGCTGAAGGGCAATAGATAAAATGAAATCATTTGCCCCAGTGCCAGGATTAAACGTCGTATCCAACTCACCCGGTTGTGAAAATTGGGCAAAGGCCTGGGTCACGGCAAGGCAGAAAATACTCAATAACCTTAATTTTTTCATGGCTGTATTCTTTTATCAAACGACTGGTGATGAAAAACCATTCTTCAAATTTCAGCCACCTCCTCTCCTCCTCCAATAATTTGTTTTTCCGATTTTACAGGTGTTTTTGAGCACCCTTTTGGCCAAAACCATAAAAAAACGCCCTCTGCGTTTTCCGGAGGCCGTTTTTCCAATAATCGCAAATGCCTTTTTCTACAAAACAAGCTCTTGAACAAATGCTGAACCATCCCCGAAAAGCATCATTCATTCGAAACATTACCAAAAGAAATTTCCAGGCCAGTAGAAAAGGCTTGGTCATTTTTGTTTAAGCTTGGTCTCCATCTCTTATTTTTGCTCTATGCTATACCTCGATCAATTCTCCTTTGCAGGCAAAAAGGCCGTAGTGCGTGTGGACTTCAATGTGCCCCTCGATAAAGGCTTCAACATTACCGACGATACCCGCATCCGGGCCACCATACCCACCCTCAAAAAGATACTAGCCGATGGTGGCTCAGCTGTGTTGATGTCGCACCTGGGCAGGCCAAAGGAAGGACCTGAGGATAAGTATTCCTTGCGTCATATCCTTGCTGAACTCGAGCTGCAGACAGGTGCCAAAGTGCTTTTTGCAGAGGACTGTATCTCTGATCAAGCGCTTGCCAAGTCAAAGGCATTGAAGCCGGGTGAATTGCTGCTGTTGGAAAACCTGCGTTTTTACAAGCAGGAAGAAAAAGGAGAGATCGAATTTGCCAAAAAGCTGGCCAGATATGGCGATGTGTATGTGAATGACGCTTTTGGTACCGCTCACCGTGCCCATGCTTCCACAGCGGTGATGGCCCAGTTTTTCAAAGACAAAGTCTGTGGCTATGTGATGCAGGCAGAGCTGGAAAATGCAGATAAAGTAATGAAAAACGCCTCTAAGCCCTTCCTTGCTATCATGGGCGGTGCCAAAATTTCGGACAAGATACTCATCATCGATCAGCTGTTGGACAAAGTAGATACGTTGATCATCGGTGGAGGCATGGCGTATACTTTTTTCAAAGCGATGGGAGGCAGCATCGGCAACTCACTGGTAGAAGAAGATCGACTCGATCTGGCCAAAAGTTTAATCGAAAAGGCAAAAATAAAGGGAGTTGATCTGTTGCTCCCCATCGACAGCATCGCTGGTGACAAGTTCGATGCCGCTGCAGCCACTCAAACGGTGATGAACCACGCCATCCCTTCCGGATGGATGGGCCTCGATATCGGTCCACAGGCTATCGAAGTATTCAGAAAAGCCATCCTAAAATCAAAGACGATCTTGTGGAACGGGCCCATGGGAGTATTTGAAATGCCTGCTTTTGAAAAGGGGACTAAATCGATTGCTGAAGCTGTGGCCGAAGCTACAAGCAAAGGAGCTTTTTCACTCATAGGTGGGGGCGACTCTGCGGCAGCTGTTAATCAGTTTGGGTTTGGCGATCGTGTAAGCTATGTTTCTACTGGTGGCGGAGCCCTTCTGGAATATATGGAAGGAAAAGCACTGCCTGGTGTATTAGCACTTAAACAGGCAAATTGACTTAGTAATCAAAAAAAATACAAACTTTTTGTTTACCAAAAGGTTGTCATTCAGTATCTAGCAGTACTTTTGACAAAAACATCTTAAACCCAACATTATGAAATTAAAAATTTTATTTGCAACTCTTTCCATTTTGATCATCGCCTTTACAGTATGGCAAACTCCAGCCTTTACAAATAGCGGTGGACCACCCAATGCAGTAGCTGGAGCTCCGGGAAATGGCACCTGTGCAAACTGCCATAGTGGTGCAGGCCTCAATGCGGGTCCTGAACAACTTAGCATCACGTTCTCAGGAGCTAACAACCAATATGTCCCCGGCCAAACTTATCAAGTAACGGTAAGTTTTGTTTCTTCTAGACCAAGACATGGGTTTCAATTGGTAGCCAGAAGTGGAGCAGGAAATAATGTGAACGCAGGTACGTTGGCTGTAACATCAGCAAGCACCACTCAAGCAGCTCCTTCTGGATCTGATATCTATATCGAGCACACCTCAGGGGGCACATTCCAGACCTCATGGACGTGCAACTGGACTGCTCCTTCAGTAGCAGTAGGGAATGTTACTTTTTTTGCTGCCGGAAATGCTGCCAACAACAACGGTTCAACAGGCGGAGACAACATTTACACGACCAGCAGAGTAATCACTGCCTCTACCGTTCAAGGACTTCCTGTGGCCTCCATTCAAAAGCAGACGATGGAAATTTACCCAAATCCTGCTGCTCAATTCGTAAGAATTAAATCAGGTGATCTAGGTGGTCAATCTGCTGATTTCTTGATCAATGACCTGCAAGGCAGAGCTGTTTATTCTCAAACTATGCAAGCCAGCGACTGGAACAGCGGTGAATTGGAAATCAGACTTCCTAAGGATTTGGCAGAAGGTCTCTATGTTGCTCAACTAGTAGGAGCAAAAGGCAGAGCCACTCAAGTCATCAAAATAGCCGAATAAATTTTCACACTCCAAAACCCCTCAGGAACCTAAGTCTTGAGGGGTTTTGTTTTTCCAGCATGATGAAAAAACTAGTTAATCTCTCCCTGCTTTGCTTTCTTACTCTGTTTTTGATCCATTGCAGTTATAAAGAGGAGAAAGACCTGATCAAACCAGGCGCTGAAAAGTGTGATACTTCGGCAGTTAAATTTTCAAGTTCTATTCGCCCTCTGATCAACAATCATTGCATCGTCTGCCACAAGGCCGGAGGAACCGGCAATGGCGACTTCAGCACTTACAGCGGGGTAAAAGCCAAAGTAGATAATGGAAGCTTTAGAAACAGAACACTGGTAGTCAAAGACATGCCCCCCTCAGGCGGCCTAAGTGCCTGTGAGCTACAACAATTGCAAAGTTGGCTCAATGAGGGTGCACCCAACAACTAAACGAACATGAAATCCAAACAGATTTTACTGATAGCCCTTGGCGTGATAGCTATTGGGGTAGTGATCGCCTATCTGCAATACAACAAGCCACATCGGGAAGCGGCAGATGAGCAGGCTGCGTTTTCGCTAAGTGCAAACGAACTGTTTAATGATTTTCAAACAGACGAAACTTCATCAAATGCCAAATACCTCAACAAAATCATTGAAATAACTGGAGTAGTGATCGAAGTGACCCAACCAAGTCCCGAAAACCTGACCGTGATGCTGGAAACAGGCAACGAACCTTTTGTTATCGCATGCGAAATCTCGCCCGGCCAAGTCCCCAATCCTTTACCAACTCCAGGCGATCAAGTTATCGTAAAGGGTATTTGCACCGGCTACACCATGGATGTGGTGCTGGTGAGATGTTCAATTAAAAATCAATAACCAAATGAAAAAACTAAGCTTTCTCGCCTTTGTGTTGATCTCACAATTGGCTTTTGCCCAAAAGTATTTCACACGTGAAGGCCATGTTTCCTTCTTTTCTAAGACTGATGTGGAAGACATTGACGCACACAACTACAAAGCGAGTACCGTACTGGATATGGGAACCGGAGCAGTAGAAGTTGCCATCCTGCTCAAGGCTTTTGAGTTTAAAAAGGCCCTGATGCAAGAGCATTTTAATGAAAACTATGTTGAATCAGACAAGTACCCAAAAGCGGTTCTGAAAGCAAAGGTGAGCGGATTTGATGCCGGGCAATTGGGTAAAAATGGAAGCCATCCTGTTACTGTCATTGGTGACTTTAATTTGCATGGTGTAAACAAGCCGGTGAATATACCTGCTACGATCGAGGTAAAAGATGGCAAACTGATGGTTAATGCCATTCTCATGGTGAAGCCGGCAGATTACAATATCAACATCCCCAAAGTGGTGGAAAACAATATCTCAAAAGAGATCAAGGTGACTGTACAGTTGACACTTGAGGAGTTAAAGCGATGAAAAAAATCATTCTGATTTACTTTCTCAGCATGCCCATTGCGCTACAGGCACAAGACGATCTCCTTTCATTGCTGGGTGATGAGCCGCCTGCAATAGAATATGCTAAGGCAGGTTTCAAAACCACACGAGTGATTAATGGACAATCCTTTGAAAACACCGCAGCGGGTGTACTCGATGTTAAAATCGCCCACCGCTTTGGCTTTCTCAATTCGGGTCCTTATGAGCTTTGGGGTCTCGATAATGCCACGGTACGGCTTGGTCTTGACTACGGAGTAAGTGATCGCCTGATGGTCGGTTTCGGTAGAAGCAGCTTTCAAAAAACATTTGATGGTTTTTTCAAATACAAACTCCTCAGGCAAAGCAGCGGGGCCAAAAATATGCCTATTACTTTGAGCTGGTTTTCCTCTATCGCCATCAACAGCCTACGCAACAGCGATCCCAATCGAAGAGATCCTTTCGATGCCCGGCTTAGCTATGTTCATCAATTGATCCTTGGCAGGAAATTTTCAGAAAATTTCTCTGCACAGGTCATGCCCACCCTTATCCACAGAAATCTGGTAACTGAAAAAGACCAGGAAAAGAATGATGTCATATCGATGGGTGGGGCATTGCGTTACAAACTAAGCAAAAGGGTAGCCATCAACTCCGAATACCACTATGTGCTGCCTGACCAGCTTCGTCCGGGCTTCAGAAACAGCTTCTCGATTGGTTTCGACATCGAAACCGGTGGGCATGTGTTTCAATTGCATTTCACCAACTCTACCTCCATGATCGAGAAAGGCTTTATCGCCGAAACAGTAGGCAACTGGGGAGATGGAGATGTGCATTTTGGGTTTAACATTGCCCGTGTTTTCACAGTTCATCGCCCTAAACCCAAGGTTTAAGATGCCAAAAGTACTGCGCTTCATCCTGATGTGCATACTTTGCCTTGCCATCATCGCTTCCATAGGTCTGCTGATTGAGCGCTGGAGCAGCTAGTTCCTCCATTCAAGTCGTTTTCATACTGTGTTTCTGATTGGAGGTGACATTCTCCCAATTCCAGTTCACGGTGAGCTCAAAAGTCTTTTTTCGTTCAGGGCAATCAGCCACCTTGCAAATGGAACATGAGTCAGGCAGGCAAGGGTCTGTGTGAATGAAAAATTCCATTTCCCTTTGGGCTTCTTTTTGGATCAAAAGATCAATCTCAGCTATCACGTCGTGCCCTTGTTTCACATTGTAATACCAGGGAACCGTCACATGGCAGTCAAGGTGCAAACGGCTTCCGTAATTGATCACTCTTAGGTTGTGAATATCGATCCAGTGGGGTTTGCGGTTTTTCTCCAGAAGCTCAATCAGTTCTTTAATGGTTTGAACATCAGATTTATCCATGATGCCATCAACAGACTGCTTTAAAATCCTTACCCCCATGTATCCGATGTATACACCAAATCCTAAGGCCACCAGATTGTCAACCCAAACCAAACCGCTGACCCATGCTATGGCCAGCCCAACGATAAGACCCAGTGAGGAGTAAGCATCGGAAAGCAAGTGTTTTCCACCTGCTACAAGGGTAATGGAGTGGGTGCTTGCTCCTTTTTTACTCAGATATCTTCCAAAAAAATAATTTACCAAACCTGCACAGGCCGTGAGCACTATGCCCATGTCAAGCCTTTGAAGTTGCTGAGGATGAAGCAAATTGTAGCCCGACTTGAACAGAATGGCAAGCGCAGCAGCCACGATAAGTGCTCCTTCAATGCTTGCTGAGATGTATTCCATCTTTCCATGCCCATAGGGATGATCCTCATCTCTTGGTCTGGAGGCAACAATCAAACTGTAAAAAGCAATCCACCCGGCGACTACATTCACAATGCTTTCCATAGCATCTGTGAGGATCGCATTGGACTGGGTAATAAAAAACGCAATAAACTTGATCAGCAGCAGGGCCATGCCTACCCAGGCGACCCATCGCTGCAGCCTGATTTTTTCTGCGTAGCCCTTGAGCATGTCAGCTTTGGTACAGCTTTTCTGTATCGATGCCCACCGAGCGCAACATCGCCAGACTTGCCTCCCATACTTCATCTCTCAGCTTCGTGTCTAGTGCAGAAGGCTGAGGTGTCGTAGGGTGGGACTTCACAAAATAGGAGCCATTAGGTGCATTCAGCTCTTGTTCAGTACACAAGTAGATGCTGGTCTCTGCTCCCTGCTGAGCACTTAGCATGATGGGTGAGAAGAGCTTGATCATTAGCCTCATAAAAAGGGTTGAGGAGTCGCCAAACCTTGTACGAACTGCCCCGGGGTGCAAGGCATAGCAACTGATACTGCTCAAAACCGGCAGTGTAACCAGCTTCTTGATGTGCAGGATGTTCATCAGTTTTGTGTTCCCGTAGCAACGAAGAGGCTCATAAGTGCCTGTCATGTTCAAATCTTTAGGATCAAGTCGAATCCATTTGTGTGCTTCGGAAGCCACGTTAACTACTCTTTTCATCTTGCTTCTCTGGATGGCTGGCAACAGCATACCTGTCAAAACCACAGGAGCAAGATGATTGGTCGCAAGGGTAACCTCTATTCCCTCTGAAGTCATGTGCTTTGCTCCGGCGATCAATCCTGCATTGTTCAGCAGCACATCAATTTCCTTATGTTTCTCCAACACCTCAGCAGCTACCCGCTTTACTTCTTTCATCAACGACAGATCGGCCTGATAGAGATGGACGAATGAGGCTCCCAGGGCTTTAAGCTCCTTTTGCAAGGCTTGAGTGGCTGTTTTGTTGCGGTTGATCAAAATCAGCTCGTGGCCACTTTTAGCCAGGGCCTTTGCAGTTTCTTTGCCGATCCCGTTGGTAGCACCGGTGATGAGGATGTTTGACATTTGTGTTTTTTCTCAAAGATGTACCTCCTGACTTAGATTTCATAGCTGCTTGATCATTTTCATTTGCCATGAACCAACATGGCAATGTCGCCGTTTTCTCTTAACATGATACCTATCGCCTGGAGCCCTGTGTATGCTCACCCCTTACCTCAGGGGCATCGATTTCCTATGGAGAAATATCATTTACTTCCTGAGCAACTGCTCTATGAAGGCAGTATCGTGGAAAGTCAATTGTTTACTCCCTCCCCTCTTTCCGAAGAAAGCCTGCTGGCAGTGCATGAAGAGGAGTACTGGCATAAGCTAAAATCCTTACAACTAAGCCGACAGGAAGAACGAAGAACCGGTTTCCCTCTTTCAGCAGAACTGGTGCACCGGGAGAGGGTCATCATGCAAGGAACAGTTGATGCGGCAAAAATGGCACTTCAAAGCGGTGCGGCCCTCAACATTGCCGGAGGTACCCACCACGCCTTCAGAGACCGGGGCGAGGGCTTCTGCCTGCTCAACGATATTGCGCTAGCTGCTGTATCGATATTGCCTTTACTTGAGCGCAAACAAGTGCTCGTTGTTGATCTCGATGTACATCAGGGCAATGGTACAGCATCCATTTTTAAGGACGAGCCGCAGGTATTTACATTCTCTATGCACGGGATGAACAATTACCCCATGTTTAAGGAACAGAGTGATTTGGATGTACCTCTTGTGGATTGGATAGACGATAAGGCCTACCTCCGACTGTTGAACGATCACCTACAAGACTTGCTTGATCGGCTGGAGCCGGGATTTATTTTCTTCCAAAGTGGAGTTGATATTTTGGCCACGGATGCCTTAGGTAAGCTGGGGATCAGCCGTGAAGGCTGCAAGCAAAGAGATCAGATCGTTTTTGGGCTTGCACATCGCCACAAAATACCCATCGTAGCCAGTATGGGAGGTGGTTACTCACCCAAGATTGCTGATGTCATCGAGGCTCATGCCAATACGTTCAGGGTAGCGATGGACTACTTTGGGTAGGGAAAATCTCAGCGAAGGCTCAACGCTTTGAGTTTAACATCATCCCACTCCAATGGGGTGATTTTTTCTTTCTTGTACAAATCCACCAGCAGGTCAATCACCTCGAGCCGAAAGCCAAAGCGGCCGCACATCTTTTTGCAAAAATCCATTTCTTTCTCTCTCACAATACCATCTGCAACCATCATCCCAACCAAATCGGTCAGTTGCTCCAGATTGTCTTCAACTTTGGTGGTGTTGACTTCGTAATCGGTATGCTTCTCAGAAAGTATGTCTGCAATGAGTTGAGGGTTAAGCTGGTATCTTTTTCCTACTTTATAGAGAAACAAAATTTCAGCATTGTCCAATTGACCATCCGCCCGGGCCATTGCGACCAGATTGCGCAAATGTATTGTCAGGTAGTCTTTAGAGCGACCTTGTGATGAGAACGATGACATTGAAAGGTGTTTAGTTTTTGATCAAAGATATATAATTCCTTATTCATCCTCACTTTTTTCACTTTGCTGAAAAGAGCTATTGATTTCGGGATGCCTGATTAGCCCCCCGCTATGTGCTGTCCTGGCCATAAGGAGAAATACAATCAGTCCTGCACCCAGGCTGATGAATGAAAGTGCTTTTCGCTGCCTGAGTTCTTTCCACTCGGCCCAAAAGCCAAACACAGAAAGAGCAGCCAGCACATACATCCCCAAAACCGCCAGTTCGGCCTGGTCTTCATGCTCATGGATCTGGGAATGTGACACTCCGCTGATTTCCTCGACCAATTCCTCGGCATTCTCTCCTGAGGATTCCACAATAGGGCTCATTAACCCAAAAATCAACAAGAGAACATAGGCCAGCTTACGATAGGCCACCTGATTCAACAATATCCCCGCAAGTAAAATCCCCACCGCCAGGAGTGTACCTATTACCGGAAAATGATTGATTGCGAGATGTGCTTGAGCTGCGTTCATAACTACTTTACTGAGGGTACCAAGGTACAATTTTAAATGTATGGCCCCCTTAATTCTCTTCTAAAAAACGTTTGCTTGCTGCAATCAGTTCAGGGAAGAAGCTGGAAAAATCGGAGCGAAGTTCCGTCTCGTATTTCCTGAGTTCCAAAACCGCCTCTGCCATGTTGGAGTCAAACTTTGTCCTTCGGGACATGCCCTGCAGCACACGCTCCAATCCATTATAATGCCGGTATGCCACCAGCCAATTATGCCTGATCATGTAGGGCAACAGGTGTTGAGCTCTAGGAGGCAACTCTTCGTATCGGCTCTCGAAAAAAGCATACACCTCAGTTGCAAACTCCTCCAGAGGTCTGTGGTGGTAGTCATTCCATTGAAGGGCTAAAAAATGATCGTAGAAAATATCAGTAACGACTCCTGCATATTTTCGTTGGCCTGTCCTGAGCAGCTCACGGGAATGCTGCCAGCGGGGGTGATGATCGGTAAAGTCGTCGATGAAACGGTGCAAGTCAATTCCTCGCCTCACCGGCCCGGCAAAACCAAACCGGTCACTCCCTTTCACCAGATCACCAATAAAATTGCCCAATAAGAGGTGTTCGTCCTCACCGGAAAGGTAGATGTGAGCCAGAAAATTCATCAGATGTATCCGGCCATTTTGTAACTAAGCAAGCCTACCCACTCTTTGGTGAGGATGTTCCATTTTACTAAGGCATCTGCTGATGGCCAAATGAGCTCTTCGACCGTCCATCGGGTAGTTTGAGGAGCAAAAAAATCCACTCTGAAGGGAGTACAGGGCAGCCCCACTTTGCGAAAGCAGGCTTCTGACCTCTTCATGTGAAATCCGGAGGTGATCAGTAAGATTTTTTCTTTGTTGAACCCCAGACTATCCAAGAGTTGAGCCGAGTAAAGAGCGTTTTGCCGGGTATTCTTTGCCCTTGCCTCGATCAGTAAATCCCGCTCAGGTACACCGTTTGACAAAAAGAATTTCTTTAAAATTTCAGCTTCGGAAGTTCCATCGGAGATGATTCTGGCATTTTCCCCTGTGATAAGTATACGTCTGATGATCCCCTCCTGGTAAAGCTGAAGGCTATGTGTGGCACGATCGGCTCCTTTCATAAAATACACTCTGTCAGCCGGCTCACGGTAGATATCCACTACTCCGGTAAGTAAGATACCGCAGTCATAAGGAGGTATAAGGGTACTCATTTCCGTAGGTTGGCCTTCGTACCATCTGAACACCTTGTTGATCAGTAATGGATTGCTGAACACCAACAACAAAATGCCGCTGATCGTGATGAGTTTCTTCTTCCTGGAGCGCTTACGACTCAGCAAGGCCCATAGACCGAGGAGTACCACATAGGTAAAAGGCCTGGTGAAAATGGCCAGCCATTTGGACAGAACAAAAAACAAAATGCTGAATTTGAAGCGAAGGTAGCTGATTTAGGGACATCAGCCCATTCCAATTCAAAATGAAAGATGAGATTTTAAAAACCCTGCGATGGCCTTCTTAAATGGCCCTGTTGATCAGAGAAAAAGCTGATAATTCCGACAAATCAGGACGAGTTGTGTTCTCAAAATGCCAAGAGAAACAAATGGGCAGGAGCATTAAAATTTAAATTTCCGGGCGATGCTGAGTGCCTGCATGGCATATCGCTTTTTCTGGTGGTGTCGCTGGCTTCTGGCGATAATTTCATGAAGGGCATCAAGAACCTTGAGGGTGTGGTCTCCCTTGTTCAGCATGATGCACTCGGCTTGTGCAGCTTTAAAAGCATCGGTCATCTCTGCCCGTGAAGCGATACCGGTTTTGTTCATCTGCTCCAAAACCTGAGTGGCCCAAATGACCGGAACATGGGCAGCCTCACAAATCCATAAGATCTCCTCCTGTATTTCACTTAGTCGCTCAAAGCCAATCTCTATGGCCAAATCACCCCTTGCGATCATACACCAAAGCGTGGGTAACGCATGGCATGCAGCAGCAAGGCCGGCAATTGTGCAACGGCTTCGGGGGTTTCGATCTTCAGGATGAGCCCGGGCGATAGCTCAGGCTGATTTAAGTCAAGGTGCTTTTCCAAAGCTTCCAGGTCTTTGACCGACCTCACGAAACTATATCCGACCAGGTCCGCATGCCCAATTACCACTTCAATGGCGGAGAGGTCTTCTTTAGTCAGCGATGGTATCCGGAAGCTGCTTTGTGGAAAGTTGATGCCCTTTTCAGCTTTGATCCAGGGCTTTCCTGATACCCTTACTATTCTCAGCGCCAAGGTATCTTCTACCTTTTCTTCTACGAGTGCTTCGATCATGCCATCGTCGATCATCACCTTGCTTTGGAGCTTGATCTGTGCGACTATGCCGGGAATCTGGCAAGTGATCAATCGCTTAAGGCCGGTCTTACCTTCTACCGACTCGGCCAGCCAAATTCGGTCACCCGCCTCTACACTTAGCTTTTTTACCGGAACACCTTTCTTAAAAACCTGCACCCTGAATTTCGGGCCAGCCAGATCCATGTAAAGCTTGCATCCTTTGCCGGCTATGGAGGCTGCTTGCTGAAGCTTTCTTGCCACCTTTGACCAGACTTCGGCATCATCATGAGCGCAATTGATTCGGGCAATGTGCATCCCCCTTCGGATCAGCTCGGCAAGCATATCAATGTCATCGTGCGAATGGCTGTTCATCGTGACCATCAGCACCGGTTTGCCTGAATTAGCCGCCGGGCCGAAGAGCGCACGGGTATTTCGCTTGATCACCTTGGAGGCAAGCTCAGCGGTACAAACATCTGATTGTTGTTCGCTTTGCTGATGGCCCAGCCTCTGCAAGACCTCCTGCACTTGCCTGTGAATATGCGACTCTGCACTCGCCAGTGAAGAGAGACCCATAGCATGCAACTTCTCCTGATAACTGCTGAGGTTATGTGTTCGTAGCCACAGGTACTTTAGCAGATTGGTTGCTGATGACTTGTGTTTGGGTAAGACCTGCTGAATGCGAGGGTCTGAGCCTATAGACTTCATCTTTTCCTCGATGGGCAATAAAAACTGAAGGAGGATTTCTCGATGTGTCATCGTACAGAGACCTGGGTTCCGCAGGTTTAGAGACCCTAGTCAGCAGAACGAGAGCTTAGCAACAAGACCGTCTTTTGCAGGGCGATGTTGTTGGGGATGGTGACTTTGCGGCCCTCCGGAGTGCGGATATGCATGAAAAAAACGGAGATATCCTGTAACTCTCCTTCGACATCGTATTCCTTATCATAAATCCGGATCTGATCTCCCAGCTTTACCGGATGGTAGAAAAACAAAACAATGCCTGCTGTGATGTTGGAGAGAATGGACCATTGCGCAAAGAAGCCAATACCCAATACGGTAAGCGTTGAACTCACAAAAAAGAGCAGGTCTTTACTCTCAAGCCCCCAAATCCCAATAAGGAACAGGCCAAGAACTGAAAAATAGGTCAAGTGGGTAACCCGACGGGTCATCCGTACCCGCTCTGTGTCAAGATGAAATCGGGCAGCTAACCGTGAAATCGCCCGGTATACTAGCACTCGCACTAACGACAAGACCAGCACTACGACCAGGCTTTGCAGCAACTGGACTTTATAGCCTACCATCAGTTGGTCCATGCTATTCGTATTTAATGACCATTTCTACCCTACGGTTAAGCTTACGGCCATCTTCCGTATCGTTGCTGGCAACGGGTCTGGTTTCCCCAAAGCCCTCAGAGGAGATACGGTATTGACTGAGGCCCTGCTTCACGAGGTAGTTCATCACTGCGGCAGCCCTGCGCTGAGACAGATCGAGATTCTTGGCATCATCACCAACATTATCGGTATGGCCTTCAAGGTGTAGTTTACTGTCAGGGTACTTTTTCATCACCTTGGCCAATTCATTGAGTGAATTAAATGAACTCGAAAGGATCACGTCTTTGTTGGTTTCGAACAACAAATTCTCAAAAGCCTTTTTCAGTGCTTCTTCTTCCTCTTTCTTGAGCTTAGGGCATCCCCGGTTTTCTTTCACTCCCGGTGTCTTGGGGCAAACATCATCTAGGTCGGGCACACCGTCTTTGTCCTGATCGGCAAGTAAGGTAGGGCAACCCTGATTGGCCTTTGGGCCGGGTTCATTCGGGCATTTGTCCTTGTTGTCTGGAAGGCCATCTTTGTCAGTATCGGGGCAACCATCATACTCCCTTAGTCCGGGAGTATCTGGGCAGGCATCCAGGTGGTCATTGATGCCGTCCTTATCCCGGTCAGCATAGGGGCAGCCTCTGTTCTCCCTGGGTCCTTTCTCGTTGATGCAGGAGTCTTCAAAGTCGTATACCCCGTCAAAATCCGTGTCAGGAGGGCAGCCAAACGTGGTCACCCTCTCACCCTTGGGAGTGTTGAGGCATTTGTCCCGATAGTTGGGCACTCCGTCGCCATCATCATCGTAAGCGTAATATGGAGAGACATAGCCGGGGATTTTGTCGTTTTTCGTCTTCCCTCTTTTCTTCAGGGCTTTGTATCTTTTCTTGGTCGATGCCGGGTTCTGGGCTTGTGAGGGGGCCACACAAAGCAGCAAAAAACCGGAAAGGAGCAATAGGATTAGGGTTCGTTGTTTTCGCATAGGGCTTGTCAGGAAGAAGCCAGGTTAAGGCTGCTGAGTTGTTTTTCCAGTGCTTTGATTTTACTCTCTGCGTCTGCGTATTTCTTTTGCTCAGCGGCTACCACCTCCGGCTTTGCGTTTTGAACGAATTTTTCATTCTTGAGTTTTTGATCCACTGACCGCAAAAATCCCTGCATATAGATCAGTTCCTTTTGCAGCTTTTGCGTTTCTTCCTCTTTGTCAAAGGTATCACCCAAAGGGATAAAAAACTCCTCGGTGCGAAGTACGATGGAGGCTGCACTTGGAGGGGCCTGTAGGTTATAGCTTACCTCTGCGATATTGGCCAGTCTTTTCAAACTACCCTCGAATGGGCTATACGCCTCCGATTTAGTGGTTCGTACAATCATTGCCAAAGGCACCTTAGGTGAGATTTGTTTCTGGCTTCTCAAGGCTCTTAACTGGTTGATCAACTCCAGAACCGTCTCTGCATGCGCAATAAAATCAGGGTCGTAGGAGCCAGGTTGAGGCCACTCGGCTACGATCAGGCAGTCTTTTTCTTCACGAGGCCTGAGCTCATGCCATAATTCTTCAGTGATAAAAGGCATAAAAGGGTGCAGGACTTTAAGAAGTTTTTCAAAGAACTGCAGGCAGTAATCAAAGGTCTTGGGATCAATGGGCTCTCCATATTCAGGCTTGATCATCTCAAGGTACCAGGAGCAGAAATCATCCCAGGTAAGCTTGTAAACCGTCATAAGGGCATCCGATAGCCTGTACTTCTCAAATTGATCCTCGAGGGCTTCCAACTGCTGATTAAACCTCTGCTCAAACCAACGGCACTCTGCTTCCCTGG
Organism: Cytophagaceae bacterium; assembly: GCA_027488815.1. Taxonomy (GTDB): domain Bacteria; phylum Bacteroidota; class Bacteroidia; order Cytophagales; family JAIYAX01; genus JAIYAX01. The sequence goes on from JAIYAX010000020.1 coordinate 18,363, forward strand.
CAAAACCCAATTCCGGATTTATCTCCCAGCTTTTGATCAGTCGGAAGGCATTCCAAAGCTTGTTGGCAAAGTTCCTGCCTTGCTCACAGAGTTTTTCATCAAAGAGCAAGTCATTGCCTGCTGGCGCTGAGAGCAACATCCCTACCCTCACCCCGTCAGCCCCAAATTTTGCAATCAAATCCAGCGGGTTAGGTGAGTTGCCCAGTGATTTGGACATCTTTCTTCCTTGCTTGTCCCTAACAATGCCGTGCAAGTACACATGCTCGAAAGGCCTGGCACCCATGTACTCCTTACCGGCGATGATCATTCTTGCCACCCAGAAAAACAAAATCTCCGGGGCAGTGACCAGATCAGAAGTAGGATAAAAATAGGCAAGGTCATCGTTGGGTTTGCGCTTGTCAGCCGGCTGTGAAAACAGTTCCGTATCAAAAACTGCCATGGGCCAAAGCCATGAACTGAACCAGGTATCCAGCACATCTTCGTCCTGCACCACATCTTCTGCTCCAAACGTTTTGCCCTGTGCTTTGAAAAGTTCTACTGCCTCTTGCGCAGTTTTGGCGACTGCAAAGCTGCCATCAGGCGCATAAAATGCAGGGATACGATGCCCCCACCATAGCTGACGGGAGATGCACCAATCCTTCACATTTTCCATCCAGTGGCGGTAGGTGTTCACAAACTTATCCGGAATAAGTTTGACCTCTTCCGTAAGTACAGCCTCCAAAGCCGGGGCTGAAAGCTCTTTCATTCTCAAAAACCACTGCATGGAGAGCTTAGGCTCTATCACGGCTCCGGTACGCTCTGAGGTGCCTACTTTGTTTTTAATCTCCTCCACTTTGTCCAGCAAGCCCAGTTCGTCAAGGTCTTTGGCAATGAGTTTTCGAACCTCAAATCGGTCTCGACCCGCATAAAAACCTGCCGCCGGAGAAAGGGTGCCATCGGGGTTGAGGGTGTCAATCACTTCCAGTTGGTGCCTTTGACCAATCTCATAGTCGTTGATGTCATGGGCAGGAGTCACTTTCAGTGCTCCGGTACCAAACTCAGGATCGATGTACGTATCGGCTATGACCGGCACTTCCCTGTTAACCAGAGGTACTCTTACTTTTTTACCGATCAAGGACTGGTATCGTTCGTCATCCGGGTGTACACATACTGCCGTATCACCCAGGATCGTCTCCGGTCGGGTAGTCGCCACCATGATGAAACCGTCCCCTTCGACTAGGGGGTACTTTACATAAAAAAGTTTGGACTGTACTTCCTTGTAAATCACTTCATCGTCAGAAATGGCCGTAAGACCCTGAGGGTCCCAGTTGACCATACGTACTCCCCGGTAAATATGTCCCTTGCGGTATAGGTCGATAAACACATCAATGACAGCCTGATAGTAATCCGGGTCCATGGTGAAGGTGGTTCTGTCCCAATCGCATGAGGCTCCCAGTTTTTTCAATTGCTGCAGGATAATCCCTCCGTACTTGTCCTTCCATTCCAAAGCATAAGCCAGAAATTTTTCTCTGCCGATGGATTTTTTATCGATACCCATCTCTTTGAGCATGGCCACTACTTTGGCTTCTGTGGCAATGCTGGCATGGTCTGTACCCGGCACCCAACAGGCAGGTATGCCCTGCATCCGTTTGCGACGAACGAGCACATCTTGCAGGGTATTGTTGAGCATGTGGCCCATGTGCAAGACCCCTGTGACATTGGGCGGGGGAATCACGATTGTATACGGTTTAACACCCTCTTTTTTAAGGGGTTTAAAAAATCCATGCTCCTGCCAAAAGGAATACCAACGACCCTCAACTCCTGAGGGTTGAAAAATTTTGTCCATTAATCTACAATTGAGTCAAGCACAAGGCTTGGGTAGCTGCGAAATTAGGTATTTCCCTAAAGGTGAACTCAAAATGAGCTAGTGAGGGCAATAATTATTAATATCCAGGCAGCCACTCCGACACCAAAATTTCTTAAAACAGCGTTCAGGCGCATTTTCTCAGCTTGTGTTCTATAGCTGTACTTGTATTCAGGGTAATCAAAAAGGGATCTATCCGGGCTGATGAATCCACTTTCATTGGGTTTAGTCGCTAAAAACACCGCTCCTACAATCACACCGGCAAAGGGATAAATCATGCTCACAAGTGTTGCTGTTCCTACATTCTTATGGGCATTATAAAACTTAAGCGCATCAATCCGACCCAACCTGGACAAATCGACATCAGGGCGAGGGGCTATGCTTGACCGATATTCAATTGTGCTTTGTGTTGCCGGCATTGACTTATCGTTTATGGAGGCCGCTACATAGGTAGTTCTCACTTCTGAAGTCTGTGAATTGGTCACCTCAAATAGTTCAGTTGATCCATTGGAATAGACGATAAGACTTACTTTGCTTTTTGACACGTTATATACCGGGCCATTGGGCATCTGCCATCTGCTAAAACGGATATCGGTATCGTTGATCACCAGCACTTTGCAAACATCTATTCCCCCAGCGAAGTAAAAAATAGTGTCCTGTGCCTGGCACAAACCGCTGGACAACACTAAATAAAAGGTAAAGGCTAAAAACGTGGTTCTGGAATACATACTCAAAGATAGACTTTCCTCAGGATTTAGAAAAGCCTGAGCCCCAACCGTGCATTATCCTATTTTTGCACAAAAGCGATCCTATGAGCCCTCTGAACAGCTGGTACCCCTTCCCTATGGATACCGATTTTTCGATTTACAATCTCCCGTTTGGCATATTCAAGCCGGGCAGGGCCTCCGCCAGAGCCGGTATGGCTGTTGGTGAAGAGATCATGGACCTTACCATACTTCAGGAACTGGGCCTTTTTGATGGTATTTTTCTGCAAGACCCTTCTGTTTTCTATGCAGATGCACTCAACGATTTTATCGCTTTGGGAAAAGAAACCACCTCAGCCATAAGGCTAAGGGTGCAGCAATTACTGTTCCTTGAAAACGAAGAGCTGAAATCCCATCCGGAGCGTTCCAAAGTGTTTTTTAAGCAAAACGCCGTGCAGATGTTGCTACCGGTACGCATAGGAGACTACACCGACTTTTACTCCAGCGAGCAACATGCCACCAATGTAGGCAGTATGTTCAGGGATCCGGCCAACGCCCTGCTGCCCAACTGGAAACACCTGCCTGTTGGCTACCATGGGCGGGCCTCCTCGATTGTGATCAGCGGCACAGCCCTGCACCGGCCCAAGGGTCAGACCAAGGCCGATGACGCAGCTACTCCAACCTTTGGCCCCAGCAAACAAGTTGATTTTGAACTGGAGATGGCTTTTGTGATCGGTAAAAACTCAGATCTGGGTGAAGCGATCAGCACCGGCCATGCGGCTGACTCTATTTTTGGGTTCCTGCTGTTCAACGACTGGTCGGCACGGGACCTTCAAAAGTGGGAGTACGTGCCTCTTGGGCCCTTTCTGGCAAAGAACTTTGGCTCTTCGGTCTCTCCCTGGCTGGTGACGGCCGAGGCTTTGGAGCCTTTCAAAGTGGCAGGACCGAAACAAGAACCGGAGGTACTCCCCTACCTGCAATTCAGCGGACTGCACCATTATGACCTGAATCTAAGCGTCAGCATCGCTCCTAAAGAAAGTGCAGAAACGGTGGTATGCCGCTCCAACTACCGCCACATGTACTGGAACACTGTGCAGCAGCTGGCTCACCATACTGTGAACGGCTGCAACTTGCGAATTGGCGACCTGCTGGCCAGTGGCACCATTAGCGGGCCGGAGGCGGATAGCTATGGATCGATGCTGGAGTTGGCCTGGAAAGGTAGCAAACCCCTAAAGCTCAGCGATGGCAGCACACGCAGCTTCATCCACGACCATGACACCGTAGTGATCAGAGGCTGGGCCGAAAAAGAGGGGATGCGGGTTGGGTTTGGAGAAGTGAGGACGGAGGTATTGCCGGCGAAGGATTGATCATTTAAAATGCAGTCAAGTTTATTGCTCTTCGTTAAATAAATGGCCTCAGTTGACCTATTGAATTTATCACCTCCTTTTTAGTAACTTTCTTTGAGTCAACAACCCAATGCAAACAGGTAATCTATCTTGAAACTTTTAATCGACAAGCCCATTTCTTTGAGAACTGTCAGGCTGCTGGGAAGTATTTTTCCCGGCAAGCAGCATCTCCGCCAGGTAGGACTTGAAGGCAGTAGCCAAGAGGAAATCTTGAAGTTTGCTTTCCATCATGGGTATATTCTCGTAACCGCCGATGAAACCTTCCTAAGTCTAATCAATGCTCAAGCCACAGCGCCCAAGGCAATCCATTTACGTTGCTCAAGGCTAATTGGCAAGCATGTCGCAGGCCTTATGAAACGACACATCTCAAGGATTTATGCTTTTGGGGAAAGCTTGGACGAACGCATACTTCTTATCGATGAGAAGGCCTGAAATGGCAGACCTGTTTCAAATGCCGGTGATCTTAGTTGGGTTCCGTCTGGCTCTGTCGGGTGGGAACGCCCGAAAGGACGGAATAACTGTCTTGCTCAAGCAAAGAAAAATAGGTTGGTGGCTGAACACCAACCAATGGGGAAAATAGGTTGGTGGCTGAACACCAACCAATGGGGAAAAATAGGTTGGTGGCTGAACACCAACCAATGGGGAAAAATAGGTTGGTGGCTGAACGCCAACCAATGGGGAAAAATAGGTTGGTGGCTGAACACCAACTAATGGGGAAAAATAGGTTGGTGGCTGAACACCAACCAATGCGGAAAAATAGGTTGGTGGCTGAACACCAACCAATGGGGAAAAATAGGTTGGTGGCTGAACACCAACCAATGGGGAATAGGTTGGTGGCTGAACACCAACCAATGGGGAACGTGTGGTGTATTGAAGCAAAGATTTGATTTGTACGTTAAATAACCGTACATTTGTTTGAAATTGAAATCAATGGAAGCACAAGTAAACAAAGAAGAAAGAATGGAGTTAAGGGTCTCATCTGCCGATAAAAGGATTTTCAAAAGAGCCCAAAAACTGAGCGGTGACAAGTCATTCAGCAGCTTTGTAGTGCGGATTGTTAAGAAAGAAGCAGAAGAAATTGTGGCCAAAGAAGATCGAATAATTGTTTCCGAGAAAGACCGTCAACTTTTTTTTGACGCTGTTTTTAACGAAACTAAGCCAAATAAAAATCTTGTTGAAGCGGCTAAAAGGTACAAGTCAAAGATGTACTGATTTTGGAAGTTTCATTACTCCAAAAAACACACCATCGAAAAAAATTCGAATGTGAAGAAAGTTCGCTAACTGACTATATTCAAAAACAAGTAAGTCAAGATGTCAAAAAGAGACTCGCAATTTGCTTCGTAGCATCGGATGACGACAACAATGTAATTGGCTATTATACTCTCACGAGCGAAAGTTTGGGAAGAGAGTTAATACCTGAAAAATACCTAAAAAAGGTACCAAAAAATTATAATGCACCCGTGATTCTGCTCGGCAGGTTGGCCCGAGACCTCAGACAGAAAGGGTCAGGTTTAGGAGAACACCTCCTACTCGATGCCCTTTTCCGAGCTTTCACGCTATCCGAAGAGAGTATCGGAGCAATGGCTGTAGTTGTGGATCCAATAAATGAATATGCTGTGAAATTTTATGAAAAATATGGGTTTGAGCGAATGCCTGATAGTGAAAAAATGTTCCTCCCTATGAATACCATTAAGCAAATAGTATAAGAGAAAAACGCACCACACCATGGTATATAGAGCATAAGCTCCTAGCGTAAAATACGACACCCTATACAAACCGTTAGAAAATGGGTTCCGTCTGGCTCTGTCGGGTGGGAACACCCGACAGGACGGAAAGGACGGAATAACTGACTTCCCCAAGCAAAGAAAAATTGGTTGGTGGCTGAACACCAACCAATGGGGAAAAATAGGTTGGTGGCTGAACACCAACCAATGGGGAAAATAGGTTGGTGACTGAACACCAACCAATGGGGAAGAAAAATAGGTTGGTGGCTGAACACCAACCAATGGGGAAGAAAAATAGGTTGGTGACTGAACACCAACCAACGGGGTAACACCCATTCGAATTTATCTGTTTGTAAACGCTTACAAACGCTTACAACTATTTTTATTCATTTAACAACCGTTTAAGGGGCATTTTCTCCACGATCATTGCGCCAACACAAAATAGTACGCAATGTCCAACATTACCCTTGCTCACATCGAATGGAAAGGCCGGAGCTTTATCCAAATAAAAAACCATGGCTACATCGACCGCTTGTATGGCCTC
>JAIYAX010000018.1 GCA_027488815.1 Cytophagaceae bacterium
CCTCCGGAATACCTTCTGTATCCCCTCGATGTTTTATCCCCACCTCCTAACACTTCCAACTCATCCCTTTAACTCCCTACTAATTACCCCCCTTCTCGTTAAAGCGGATGCAAAGGTAACTATAATCCATACAACCGCAAGCGTAGTTCAAAGAAATATTGCTGAGTTTACTGTAATTGACTAGTAATCAATTTAAAAAATTATGCTTTCCTTTTAAAAACAGGAACTGTGCTACATGGCTCACCGAACATAAGGCTATTTGCTACAGGCACTAATCTGTTTACCAGTGACAGATAAACATTCTCGTCTATCAGCAAGTCTGAACATCCCTTAATGACTAGTTTTTTGCCCTCAAACTGCTTTAAATCGATCTTTTCGATTTGATTGAGCAGATAAAGTGTATCCACATTTGCCCGGGTACCAAAACCTGAAAAATGGCATAAGGGCTGTAAATGGACAGTAATTAAAAAATAAGCCCATAAAGGAATTATAGCATCGCTGCTGCAATAGATATGAACGATCTTACCTTTGAAGCCAGTCAAATCCATCTTCTTAAGTGAGTCCCGAAACTCGGCTTCTTTTAAAATAAGACCCTGAAACAACAAAGGATTGATATCAAAACCTATTCTTTCAATTTCCTTATGGTAGTATTCAGTAAGGTCAATTAACACCAATGGGCTTTGGGCTACTCTATTTTTAATTAATTCATTTTCAGTATCCATTGGCTTTAGCTTTAAGTTTTTTACCTGATGTAGACGTCCTTTTGATAAAATGGCTCCTCCAAAGGCCTGATAAGTGACCCATGGCGGGCAAAATGAGCGATCACTGCTTTAGCCAATGTCTCATGACTGAGGTTCTCTACAAAGATAAGTTCATCTTCGTTCTTCCATTCAATTGTCTTCAACAAGCTTTCATTGTTTGAAACCACAATTAATGGTGCATCTCCCCAAATGGACCTTTTGAGAGATTTTAGTTCAAGATGCCCATATTCAGGTCTAGATGATACATTAAAACAACCGTAAAACAATTCCCCTGCCCTTGCATGAATTAGGGTAAGCAAAGGTAATTCATCAGCAGATGGAATTGTTTCTCTAAGCAGTTCGTGGGTGTTTATTGAAGTTAAAGGAATCCCGAGGGCAAATGAAAGCGCTGAACCAAATGCGTAACTTATTCTAATACCTGTATAAGAACCAGGACCTGAAACGATGCAAATCGCAGTAAGCTGCTTGAAGTCAAGCTCTGAGGAGTCAGAAAACTGTTGAAACAATGAGTTTATGTTTACATCTGACGGAGAGTCAATGTACTTAGGTAGCTCATTCGATTTTGAATTGATATCCAAAAGGAGGAGCCTGTAACGCTGAAAAACCGTTTCGACACAAAGTACCACGTTACAGCACTTCTAGAATTTTTTTGAAAAGCACTCCTATAAGTAATAATAAAAAGCCTATTGACAACTTGCGGGAGGGTATTTTTCGGGACCAAATGGCTCCAAGAGGTGAGGAAATAACTACTGAAATGCCAAGTACTGCGGCGACCGGCCATAAAATAAAGCCAGTTTGAAGTTTGATAACGCTATGTGCATTTGGACTAAAAAAGGTATTGATGACTGAACTAGATAATGATTGAATGAAAACAACTCCATTGGCAACAACAGCCGCCTTTTTCATATCAATATGTCTCCAGTTAACCATTAAAGGGATCATGACCAAACTTCCTCCCAAACCTGTTAGCGGTGCTGTAATGCCACCGGAAGTGCCAATTAAAAGTGAAGGGCCACTACCTAGTTTATTATTTAATGGACTAGCAGAATTACTATATAGCCTGATTAAAGTAATTGAAGCCATGTAAATCAGAATTACAATTAACATCCAATTAAAAATCTTGGTGCTGTAGAAAGGTTGGTTTACAATAAAAATTATAGTGAGGGAAGAAGACAATATCGCCGAAAAGCCAATTAACATACTCTCCCTCCAAAAAAAGTTCCCATTTCTGAAGTGGGTATAAACAGCAGTTGCTGAGGCCAACATGGTTGCAAAAAGAGAGTTTGCAATCGTAAACTGTGCGATCTGAACTTCAGGGACAAATAATCTTTCTGCTATGGTAGGCAAGACAATGATATACAACAGCCCTCCTCCAATGCCTAAAAGACCGGCAAGAAAACCTCCGGCAAGTCCAAATAAGGCTATATAAAGATAGAGCTCAAGCTCCAGCATCGTTTATTTGCCTGCAAGTATTTTACTGTACTTAGCTGAGTCGTTCAAAGCGGAAACAGCGGCTAATATCTCATCGTCATGAGTGAACGAGGACTCAATAACTCCCTTTTGAAAATAATACCTTGAAACAATTTCTTCTTTCAGACTCCTTTTTACTTCCTCCTTGAAGAGCTGAAGATCCTGATCTTTATTGTGAGAAACCTTATTTCTTAAGGCATCAATGCCTTCTTTAATGGAGTCATAATACTTCTCGAGCTTGGCGGCTTCTTCGAGTTGCTTCAGGTTGTTCTCAACCTTGGTCACATAATCGTACTCTTTCCCTTGAAGCCATTGCGTAAATTCTGCGTAAAGTTGATCGCTAATCTGAAAGTCTTTGGCGGGAGGAATGCTTGGGTTTTTGGAAGCAAAGTGCGTTGCAAAATCGAATAGTAGACCTTTGTTGATCAAACTCTGTGTGATCGGTGCCAATAGACCCTGTTCAATAGGTATATCAGGAGTAACGCCACCGCCATCATAAACCAGTCTTCCGTTTTTAGTTTTAAATGCTGTCTTAAGTGAGTCAGGGATGGCCCCTACGCTTCCATCTTCATTTCGGTGGCTGTAGTCAACCGCCTGAATGCATCTGCCACTTGGGATGTAGTATTTAGCAGTGGTTACCTTAAGTTGTGAATTGTAAGAAAGCTGACGAGTGGTTTGTACCAGGCCTTTGCCAAAACTTTTCTGTCCAATAAGAACTCCTCTGTCATAATCCTGAATCACCCCGGCAACAATCTCAGATGCTGATGCACTTCTGGAATTTGTCAGAATGGCCATAGGCATTTGGGTGTCCAATGGGGGATTTAATGCTGTATATGTTTTATTCCATTCAGCTACCTTGCCCTTTGTACTTACAACCTCTTTGTCTTTTGGGATAAACAGATTTGAAATATCAACGGCCTCGCTGAGTAAGCCTCCGGGGTTATCTCTAAGGTCAAAAATCAATTTTTTAGCTCCTTCTGCCTTCAGTTTATTTACAGCGTTTCTTACTTCCCCTGAAGCATTAACAGTGAAATCGGTCAGCACAATGTAGCCAATGTCCTCGGTCACCATTCCGTAGTAAGGAACGTTATCAATTTTGATAATCACTCTATTCACAGTAAACTCTCTTGGGCTGCTTTCACCATAGCGCTGAACAAGCACCTTCACTTTTGTGTCTTTTTGCCCCTTTAGATACTTGCTCACATCCGCAGAACTCTTGTCCTTCACAATGATACCATCTACCTGAAGGATTTCATCTCCAATTTTTAAACCTGCTTTGGCTGCAGGGTAGTTCTCATATGGCATGAGCACTAAGGTCTTGCCGTTTCTTTTGCCAATCACAGCACCGATACCTCCATATTGTCCGGTGGTCATGGTGCGATAATCTTCTATATCGTCCTCAGGAATATAGTTGGTGTACGGGTCGAGTGAAGAGAGCATACCATCAATGCTGGTTTTAACCAATGAATTGGGGTTAATCTCATCGACATAATACAGGTTGAGCTCTTTAAAAAGGGAAGCAAAAATGTCAAGGTTCTTAGAAACAAGAAAAAACTTCTCTCCGGTAGGCGTAAACGAAAACAGACCTACAGTAATTGAAAAAACCAATATTAAGAGCCAGTTCTTTCTGAAAAAGCGATTTCGCATGTTCAACGGATTTTAAATTTTGGAATTAAGTAAATGGATCAACTTCTCCAAAAGGAGATGCTGAGCATGTTCGATATCCTGAAACGAATGTAAATCTTTGGAAGTATATAAAAAAGCGATTTGTGATGGAAGGCAATTCCCCCTTTGCTGAGCCTCAATCAGCCAACCCTTGTTATTCCGGTATGCCTCTCTTATCCTGCGTTTGAGGAGATTCCTATCGACTGATTTTTTGAATTGCCTTTTCGGAACCCCAATGAGTATCTGAGGTAAGCCATTATTTGACTTTGACTGCTGGTGGAATACGATTTTAAGAGGTGTATGACTAACTGTTCTTCCCTTACTGAAGAGCAGATTAATTAAAGGTCTGGAACTAAGACGTTCTTTTTTGAGAAATCTTGCCACTATTGAAGATTCTCAACTTAGGTGATACTTAATCAGCCCTTATTTTTCTTCTCGCTGGAAACAGTCAATTTCTTGCGGCCTCTTGCTCTTCTGGCTGCCAATACCCGACGGCCATTAGCTGTCGCCATGCGCTGACGGAAACCGTGCTTGTTTCTTCTTTTACGAACCGAGGGTTGAAATGTCCTTTTCATAAGCCTTGCCGCTAGTTAATATGATGCTCTTTTTATGCTCCTAAATTCAATCAGGGCCGCAAATGTAGTATTTTTTTATATACTACAAAAGAGTTCTTGCTTACGCCAAAGAAATTTGGAACTGCACTAGATCAATAAAATCCTGAACCCGATCATCAAGCTCATGCGATGCCAGATTGACAATTCGCTCAGTACCAAACTTTTCTACACAAAATGAGGCCATTGCTGAGCCATAAATGACTGCTCTTTTCATGTTATCAAAAGAGATGTCATTCGTCCCTGCAAGATAACCAATAAATCCTCCGGCAAATGTGTCACCGGCTCCGGTTGGGTCAAATACCTCTTCAAGTGGTAAAGCCGGGGCAAAGAAAACTTCCCTGCCATGGAAAAGCAGTGCGCCATGCTCCCCTTTTTTTATAATGAGGAATTTGGGGCCCATGTCGAGGATTTTTCTGCTGGCTTTAACGAGTGAGTACTCTCCTGAAAGCTGTCTGGCTTCCTCATCATTGATCGATAAAACATCAACGAGGGTAAGGGTTTTCTTTAAATCGTCCAAAGCAATTTGCATCCAGAAATTCATAGTATCCATGACAATCAGCTTGGGACGATTCTTCAATCTGCCGATCACTGTGGATTGCACAGAGGGAGACAGATTACCCAGCATGAGGTACTGGCAATCCTGGTAGGTCTCTGGGATGACAGGATCAAAGGTGCCCAGAACATTGAGTTCCGTGACAAGAGTATCCCGGCTGTTCATATCGTTGTGGTATTTGCCAGACCAAAAAAAGGATTTCTCATCTTTCTTTATTTGCAAGCCGCTAGTATTCACCCCATGTTCATTTAGGATGTCAATTTTGGTTTGTGGGAAGTCACCACCAACAACAGCGACCAAATTGACTTGCTTAGTAAAGTAAGTTGCTGCCAATGAGATGTAGGTGGCTGCACCTCCAATGATTTTATCTGTTTTGCCAAAAGGGGTTTCGATGGCATCAAATGCTACGCTTCCAATTACGAGTAGTGACATATTGTTTGTTTTAATCAATCATAGGTGCTCTTTCCACCGGTTTGCTTGGATCAAAATTGATCCTATAGGTTCTGTGGATCTTTACGATTTTACCCCCTACATCCTCGGCCACCCTCATCATTTTTGGGTTAAAATCTCCAATCCAATTCATTTCGAAATCTTCATATTGGAATTTATCATTCCAGGCAAATCGAGTCAGGTGAACCACTATGGCTGCCTCCACTCCTTTACCCTGATGCTCCGGTACAACACCAAACACAACTCCAAACATTTTTTTATTGGTCTTAAGCAGTTTATGGTAAAGGAAAATGAGTTTTCCCAACCAATTGAGCTTACCATTTATGTGTTTGAAGATCTGATTAAGCTCGGGCAATATTAGAAAAAACGCTACAGGCTCATCCTTATAAAACCCGAAAAGAAGTATCTTCTCATCAATAACAGGCTTCAGCCGTTTCATGATGGATTTTGCCTGAGCCTCTGACATTTCTCCAACTCCTTTGTGTTTCACCCAGGCTTTGTTGTAAATCGACCTGAAATACTCAGCGTATTTATCTAGCTCTTTTATTTTCAGTGATCCAAACCGATAATCTGGATTGGCAAATATCCGGTCAGCTTTTTCGATAACTTTAGGAAGCAAGCCACCGATTTTGACTTTTCTGGCATAGGTTAACTGATTGAAATACAGTTTAAAACCATAAGAGTCAAACAAGCTCTGATAATAAGCATGGTGAAAAGGCATTCCATAGTTTGGTTCTGTCCAGCCTTCAATCAGCAGGCCCCACCACTTGTCACGGTCACCAAAGTTAATTGGGCCATCCATTGCTTCCATGCCTCTTTCCTGCAGCCATTCTTTACAAGTATCGAAGAGTATAAATGCGGCTTTCTTGTCATTAATGCACTCAAAAAAGCCCATGCCTCCTGTAGGCTGGTCAAAGGTTTTGGATGTTTTGTGGTTGATGAAAGCGGCTACCCTGCCAATGACTTTGCCTTCATCTGATTTTAGCAACCATCTGCAAGCCTCACCATGTCTGAAGAATTTGTTTTTTGAAGGATCAAAAACATCTTCAATATCATGATCAAGGGGTCTGATCCAATTAGGAACTCCCTTGTATAATTTAATCGCTATCTCGAGAAAATCCTTTCTATCCTCTTTGGTTTTTACCTCAACGACTTTCACAACCAACAATCAAAAATGCAAGTAATTGAACCTAAATAAATAGGTTAGCCCTGCTCGCTGTCCAAAGGTTTGGGCTGGGGCTTGAACTCCGACATGTATTCGTGGCTACTTTCCTCCTTGCGTCTCAAGAGATAACCGATTGTGAAGAAAAATACCCAGGTAGGATAAAGAGCCCAGATCCGATCGATATGTTTGCCAAGTAAAAACAACAGAAGCTGAATGATGATTGCAGTGATTATCCCGATTAAGCTGATAATCTGGAATGAATGCCAACGATGTAAGTTCATAAGTGCTGCAAGTTAACCCCTTAAGCAAGATTTTCCTAGTTTAAAAGGTATCTATTGTCATGGTTGATTTATAAATCGTATTAACAATGTACAGAAGTGATCCTTGCGAATGAGTTGTGATTAATGAAACAATCATGGTCATAGCTTGTTTACACTTTGGATCGTGGGAAAACCGGAAGCATGGAACTGCAAAAAACATCACAAATCATTTTACTACAACTGGTAAGGCTATTGGAGAGCCTTTCCGATAACCAGTACCGGAAGAGTCTGGATGTTGTAAGTGATGTTAGCATTGGTGTGCAGGTACAGCACATTATTAAACTCTACACCAACCTGTTGGAGGGGATGTCAAAAGGTGAAATCAACTATGCCGGGAGATTGAGCGATTGTGTTGCGGAAATTGACAGATCAAAGGGTATCGAACGACTAAGAACCATCATTCATCAGCTTGACAAGTGGCCCCAGCATGCAGGGATCAAGATCAACAGCGATATTGGCTGCCTTGAAAATCACCAGGTGAGCACTGCCTCCACCTATGGCCGAGAGCTATTGTTTTGCCTTGAGAACAGCATTCATCACATGATTCTGATCAAAACAGGAGTGTACATCAAGTGGCCTGATGTGGCGTTGCCAATGAATTTTGGAATGATTTCAGAAAGTTATTTCAATTAATCTCTAGCTTTCGAGGCCATCCCGTTTAGGGTATAAATACTATGATTAACGGAGTAATTTTTAGCCAATTTGTCCCAGCTTTGAGCCAAAAAGCAAAAGGCTTCGAGCAGTTATTTGACCTGTTCAGGCAGTTGCTAACCATGACTTCAGGTGATGTAGCAGAAGCCATGAATTACTTAACTCAATTGGACCGAAAGTACCAATTGACTGATGATCAGTATGGAATTGGTCAGTTTTATGAAGATCTAAAAGAGCGGGGATATATTGTAGAAGAGCAGCCTGATGGTGGCAATCGATTTAAGATCACCCCCAAAACAGAACAGGCCATTCGAAAAGGAGCGCTGGAAGAAATTTTTGGCAAGCTTAAAAAAACACCCAGAGGTGACCATCAGATGAACCGAACCGGGCAAGGTGAAGAGCTCTCTGCAGATCGGAGAGACTACAGGTTTGGCGATACCCTTGATCATATTGACATGACGGAGTCATTGAAAAATGCCCAGATCAATCATGGCCTGATGGACTTTTCGCTGGCAGAGGGTGACCTGGAAATCATTGAGAAAGAGACCAAGAGTCAAACTTCAACGGTATTGATGATCGATATCTCTCACTCCATGATACTATATGGAGAAGACCGCATCACTCCTGCAAAAAAAGTGGCGATGGCTTTAGCTGAGATGATTACCACCAAATACCCAAAAGATACTTTGGACATCATTGTATTTGGAAACGATGCCTGGCAAATCAAAATCAAAGATCTCCCCTACCTTGAAGTAGGTCCTTACCATACCAATACCATCTCCGGCCTGGAGCTTGCACAGGATCTGCTAAGACGTAAAAAGACGCCAAACAAACAGATTTTTATGATCACCGATGGCAAACCTACTTGTATGAAAGTAGGACTTCGCTACTATAAAAACAGCTTCGGACTAGATCGAAAAATCATCAACAAAACACTCAATCTTGGTGCTCATTTGAAAAAAATGAACATCCCTGTAACCACATTTATGATTGCCACCGATCCGTATTTGCAACAATTTGTACGTGATTTCACCGAGGCAAATAGTGGGCAGGCTTACTACAGCAGCCTCCAGGGGCTTGGAAAGCTGGTGTTTGAAGATTACAAAAAGAACCGAAAAAAGAACTTATAATCCATGGACTATCGCAAGCTTAGTAGTGAGCAAAAACTGAAAATTAAAACACTGGCCGAACTAAAAGCTGTCAATTACGAACCAAAATCAATCAAACAAGAACTAAGAGACAATCTTATTGAGGCCTTGAAAACTGGCCGAAATGTATTTGAAGGGATTTGGGGATACGACGAAACGGTCATTCCGGAAATTGAAAGGGCACTTCTCTCGACACACCATATGCTTTTATTGGGCCTGAGGGGGCAAGCCAAAACCAGATTGGCCAGAATGATGGTTCTACTGCTTGATGAATACATTCCGGTAGTTGAAGACTCCGAATTGAATGACGACCCTATGCAACCGCTATCCTGGTTTGCAAAAAAGCAAGTGATGGACCTGGGGGATAGGCTTCCTATCGCATGGATGCATCGGACAGAGCGTTACACAGAAAAGCTGGCAACTCCTGATGTCAATATTTCTGACCTGATCGGTGATGTTGACCCCATAAAGGCCGCCTCTCTTAAACTGAGCTATGCCGATGAGCGAGTGATTCACTACGGGCTTATTCCCCGTTCACACAGATGTATTTTTGTGATCAATGAATTGCCTGACTTGCAGGCCCGAATTCAGGTTGGATTGTTTAACATTTTGCAGGAAGGAGATATTCAAATACGAGGTTTTAAATTACGATTGCCTCTAGATGTGCAATTTGTGTTCACCGCAAACCCAGAGGACTACACCAACCGGGGATCGATTGTTACTCCGCTCAAGGACCGAATTGATAGTCAGATCATCACACATTATCCAAGATCGATTGAAACCGGAAGAAAAATCACCCAACAGGAAGCAAAGACACAAGATGGTCAAAATGAATTGGTTGAAGTTGTTCCTTTGGTTTATGATCTGATCGAGCAGGTGGCTGTTGAGGCCAGGAAAAGCGAATACATAGATGCAAAAAGCGGGGTATCAGCCAGGCTAACCATTTCGGCAGCTGAAAACCTGATGGCCTCTGCTGAGCGCAGATGTCTGAAGTTTAAAGAACCCAAGACTACTACCCGTGTGAGTGATCTGCTTGCCACCATTCCATCAATTACCGGTAAAGTGGAGTTGGTATATGAGGGCGAACAGGAAGGTGCCGCAATTGTGGCTTTTAGCCTGTTGGGAAAGGCTATCCGAAGCCAGTTTGAGCTCTATTTTCCGAATCCGGAGCAAATCAGGAAACAGAAAGCACAGAATCCCTACAAACCGATCATTGATTGGTTTGGACAAGGTGCCTTGGTTGAGTTGCCGAATGACCTAACCGAGCAAGAGTATAGGGCCAGATTATCAAAAGTCACCGGGCTGAAAGAATTGGTAAAATCAAAAATGCCGGGATTGAGTGAAGGTAGTATGTTCTTTTACATGGAATTTGTACTTCATGGGTTATCTGAGTTTTCACAAATCAACAAAGCCCCTCTCATAGCAGGGATACAGTTCAGCGATTTATTAAGCAGTATGTTTAATAAAATGCAAGACGGTGACTCTGAGGAAATGGATGAAGAGGACAACCAATAAAAAAGCCCCTTTTCAGGGGCTTTTGCCTGTCGGGGTGGCGGGATTTGAACCCACGACCTCTCGCACCCCATGCGAACACGCTACCGAACTGCGCTACACCCCGAGATATCCCGTATGAAACGAGGTATCCCGGGTATTAACATGGCGAGGTGAACACGACGCACCCATCGACAAGGCTGCAAAGATAACAATTAACCTTTTAGAGCTACTAAGGTCTATTTTTTGTTAGAGTCCCTCTCTTTTTGCATAGGGTTTTGCTCCCTGAATCTTCTCTGATCTTTGAACATTTTAAAGCGGTCTGCAGTGATTTGGCGAGGGATGCTGTTGTTTCCCTGATTGATGTCCGCCGTTTCAAAAAATGGATCAAGCACGAATTGCTTCACAGGCTTTTGGGTCACCAGTGTCTTGGTGATTTCCTGTTCATTGTACCTCCATATTTCAGCAGGAATTCGAACGATCTCTTCTCCACCATCTTCGTAAATCATCTTCACAATAACAGGCATAACCAACCCTCCACTATTCTTAATCTTCAGTACATGATAAAAGGCTTTTTCATTGATGATGGCTTTTTCTTCCGGGCTTAAGCCTTCGAACATCTTTTCAAAAGCTTTAACATCCTCATCGTAGACTTTATAGCGATCGTAGGTATTGTAAAAGTCCAGAAGTTCAGGCTTCTCCTCTGTATATCGCCTCAGTTTAATCTTTTCATTGATTTGATAACTATAGCTTTTTTGTCTGGCAAGATCGTTCTCTTTGCTTTTTTGATTTTCCACTCTGGGGTCTTGTGTGTCGAGTTGAAAAGTTTTCACTTCCGTTAATTCCTGATCAACCGGTTCGATACCATAAAACCATCCTCTCCAAAACCAGTCCAGGTCTGTTCCCGAGGCATCTTCCATAGTGCGGAAAAAGTCAGCTGGCTTAGGGTGTTTAAACGCCCATCTTCTTGAGTATTCCTTAAACGCATAATCAAAAAGCTCACGGCCCAAAATGGTTTCACGTAAGATGTTCAATGCTGTAGCAGGTTTGCCATAGGCATTGTTTCCAAAGTTTTTGATTGATTCCGAGTTGGTCATGATCGGTTCAAGCATTTTTGGGTCGCTGCTCATGTAGGGGACAATATCTCTTGGGTCACCTCTTCTGGACGGGTAACCTGCCTCCCACTCCTGCTCGGCTAAAAACTGTAGGAAAGTATTCAGTCCTTCATCCATCCAGGTCCATTGCCTTTCGTCAGAATTAATGATCATAGGGAAAAAGTTATGTCCCACTTCATGTATGACCACCGATGTAAGCCCGTATTTGGTTCGCTCTGAATAGGTGCCGTCTGCCTCCGGTCTTGGTCCATTGAAACAGATCATCGGGTATTCCATTCCTCCTACTGGCCCATTAACCGAAATGGCCACCGGATAGGGATAATCGATACTGAATTTCGAATATACCCTTAAGGTATGGGCAACTGCTTCAGTTGAATATTTCTCCCAAAGTGGATTTCCTTCTTTAGGGTAGTATGACATGGCCATAACGGTATTTGCACCCACAGGAACGCCCATGGCATCCCAGATAAATTTACGGGAACTCACCCATGCGAAATCCCTGACATTTTTTGCTTCAAACACCCATGTTTTGTTCTCTTTCGACTTAGACTTCTCGTTTGTTTCTGCCTCTTGCTGGGTTATGACTACTACCGGACGCTTAGCCGATTTGGCTTTTATCAATCGTTCTTGTTGTGTTTTAGTGAGCACTTGTGAGGCATTGACCAATACTCCGGTAGCTCCTACAACATGGTCAGCAGGTGCAGTAATGCTTACTTTATAGTCTCCAAAAACAAGTGCAAACTCACCCGAACCCAAAAATTGCTTATGCTGCCAGCCATTGACATCGTCATAAACAGCCATTCGAGGATACCACTGGGCCATCTCATAGAGGTAGTTTGCATCGGTGCTAAAGTATTCATAGCCTGACCGACCACCCAGAGTCCGCACCTCATTTATTTTGTTGCTCCACTCTACTACAAAAGTGATCTGAGCACCGGGCTTCAACATAGCAGGCAAATCAATTCTCATCATTGTGCCATTTACACTATAGCTCAAGGCTTTACCAGATGCATCATGCACTTTCCTGATCTTAAATCCACCATCAAAACTTTCTTTTCGGAGTCTTCTCGACAGGTTAGATGAGCTAGTAGTCTCTGAAATACCGCCGGTTTCCGTCAGATTACTCATTGAGTTCTTCTCAAAAATGTTTTGATCCAACTGCATCCACAGGTATTTCAATTCATCCGGAGAGCGATTGAAATAGGTCACTTTTTCAGTGCCTGAAATCATTTGATTGGCATCGTCCAGAGTTACATTGATCTCAAAGTCTGCTTTTTGTTGCCAATAGTCAGGCCCGGCTTGACCGGATGCAGATCTGTAGCGGTTTGGTGTGGGGAGTTCCTGAGCCAACTGGGCAAATTTTGAATACTTGCTTTCCAAATTCTGTCCAATGGAACTTCCCAGCATTGAGGTTGTAAGCAATGCTGCTAAAGAGATTTTTCTCAACATTTTCATTCATTAAAAATTCAAAAATAACAACAATCCGGAACTAGAATGGCCAGTTTTTACCAATGAGGCTCAAGGACACTCCCAGCACTATGCCCGAAGCAACCATTACATAGGAGGATCGACGGGGCCTGAATAACAAAAAGATCCCCTGCTGAGCCAGTAAAACTGCAAGAACCAAAAACAACTGTGCCATCTCAATGCCCAGATTAAAAGAGATCAGGGGAAGCAAAATAGAAGCCTCTTTACCCAACAGACTGCTCAGGTAACCGGAAAAACCAAAGCCATGAACAAGCCCAAAAAGCAAAATCCAGATGTAAACCCAGGAAAAGGAATTTTTTAAAGGATCAACCCTTCGACCTGATAGTTGGGTAAGGTGACTTACTGCTGTTGAAGCTATGGTCAAAGGAATTAAAAACTCGATCAACTCAGAGACCGGCCTAAAGTAACCAAGCGTTGCTAAGGCAAGGGAAAGGGTATGACCCAGGGTAAATCCTGTCACCATGATCAACAACGGCCTCCATTTACTGAAGGAATAGGGAATACAAATAGAAACAATAAAGACGAGGTGATCATACGCTTGCAAATCAAGGATATGAGCCCAACCCAGAGAAAGAAAGACAGTAAACTCTTCAATCATGTGTAAAAAAAGCAGAAGACTTTATTTCAGTCAATTACCTTAAATTGCTAAACTTAGCAACTTAATAATTTGTTCATTTTGAAAATCCAAGCGGACTGACTAATTTCGAACATTGATCGTTGCATCGTATTAATGCTTATTCAATGAAGCAAATTATACTCGTATTTTTATTTTGTTGTGTGTTGACCCTCAGTGTGTATGGTCAACAGACTCATGTGATCAACACGGTGTCAAATACATTTTCCCCTTCTGTTGTTTATGCCTCAGTTGGAGATCAAATCATAGTTCAATTAAGCACAGGCCATTCCTTCACTCAGGTTAATAAGACAAATTACCTCAATAACAGCAACATGCCTTACAGCGGCGGGGTGCAGTTTTTGCCTAATTCTGGAGGAGGTTCATTCACCGTTCAATCACTCGATACCATCTATTTTGTAAGCTCAGCTTATGCTCACACCGGCATGAAGGGCAAAATCGTAGTGTCAGGAGTAAGTGGTATTCGTGATGTAGGTATACAAAAACTTCAAGACCTAAGTATTTATCCAAACCCAACCAAGACTCAGGCTACTTTATCATTTTATTTGCCAAGACCAGGGTTGGTTGAATTTTCGGTGATTAATGCAATTGGTAAAAAAATTAAACCCTTGACGTTTGCTAAGAGCTTGGGCGATGGCGAACAAACTGTAGTTTTAGAAACCAGCTCACTTCCTCAGGGGATGTACTTCGTGGAAGTCATTTTTAATAACCATAAACTCGTTAAAAGACTATACGTTGTAAACGAATAGAGCTTTAGACAACTTAATCTTTCCTTTTTATGATGAATGCTTTTAACTCTCATTATTTTGAAGAGGGTACTATTGCAAAGCTCCAAAAAGAATTTAATGAGTCGAAACCTTACAGGCATCTGATGATGGACGGGTTTCTAAATGCCGAACTTGCAGATAGCCTTTACAACAATTTCCCAAGCGTTGAAAAGCTCAACAAGCATTACCATGGCCTAAATGAGCAAAAATCTGAAGGTTCAAACTTCAGTGACTTCCATCCGGACTTTACCGTGCTCAGAAGTTCATTGATGAGCAAGGATCTTTACCAATGGCTAAGCAAAGTTACTGGTATCGAGGATGTATTTATCACCGATGACAATTTAGGAACAGGTCTTCACCAAGGTGCAAATGGAAGCTTTCTCGATATTCATATTGACTTTAACATACATAGTAAGCTTAATGTGCATCGCCGCCTTAACTTACTGATCTACATGAACAAAGGCTGGCAAACCAGTTGGGGAGGTCAGTTGGAAATGTGGAATGCCGATATGACCCAGTTGATCAAAAGTGTGAATCCAGAGTTTAATCGTTGTGTAATCTTCGAAACAAGCGAGATCTCGTATCACGGCTATTCAAAAATCACAGTGCCTGAAGGTGTTACCCGTAAATCATTTTACTCCTACTTCTATACCAAAGAGAGAATGGGGGCAGCTAAATTTCATGATACGGTTTTCAAAGCGAAACCTGAAGACAGCACTGCTAAGAAGGTGAAAACTACAGTTAAAGAAAACCTCAAGAATTTCACCAAAAAGCAATTGAAAAAGGTTGGCATCAATATCTGATGACCCATTCCGTGCAATAAAAAAAGGAGCCCAAAGGCTCCTTTTTTTATGATTATCTCTCAAGGATTAAGCACCGATGGCAAAGCGCACAAAGGTTGACACTGTTAAGCCTATGCTGTGATTATCCAGCATCTGGGCGATGGTCATAGAGCCATCCTTTACAAAATCCTGATTGAGCAGGGTGCTGTCTTTGTAGAACTTATTGAGTTTGCCTAAAGCAATTTTTTCAAGCATGGCTTCCGGCTTTCCTTCTGCACGAGCTTGCTCTTTACCAATCTCGATTTCTCTTTCGATGGTCTTGGCATCTACTCCATCCTTGTCTACGGCTACTGGCTTCATAGCGGCAATTTGCATTGCAACATCTTTGCCTACCTCAGTTACAGAGGCGCCATTTACGTTTTTCATGGCCACCATCACACCAAGTTTTCCATTTGAGTGGATGTATGGGATTACTTTTTCTCCTTTTACCACTTCATAGGCTGAAACTTCTACTTTCTCACCGATTTTACCTACCAGGTCTGTGATATGGTCCGCCACTGGCCTGCCTGCAATTGATAAAGAAAGCACATCATCGATTGATCCTGATTTTGCCGTAATTGCTGCCTCCAAAATAGATTGACCTAATTTAATGAAGTCTTCAGTTTTGGCTACAAAGTCAGTTTCGCAGCTCAATGCAAGCAGAACTCCCTCAGAATCCGAATTTGTGGTTTGAATAAATATTGCTCCTTCGGAGGTTTGCTTGTCGCTTCTTGAGGCGGATACTTTCTGTCCCTTTTTCCTTAAGATGTCGATGGCTGCATCAAAATCGCCTCCTGCTTCTGTCAGGGCTTTCTTACAATCCATCATACCGGCACCTGTCATTTGGCGCAGCTTATTCACATCTTGTGCTGAAATACTCATGATTCTAGGTTTTTGAAATGTTGGGTTTAAACTCTAAAAAAAATGAACATCGGTTAGAAGCCGATGTTCACTGTATTATTAAATTGTTATGAAATAGGATTACTCTTCTGTCTCTTCGGCAACTACAGGAGCACCGGCAAGTTCTCTTTTCTCGTCCTCATCCTCTCTGGAAGCATCGTCCTTATCTTTCTTGCGCTCCATCAACCCTTCTTCGATGGCTTTTCCAAAAGCTTGTACAATCAAAGAAATCGATTTGAAGGCATCATCATTGGCTGGGATCAGGAAGTCGACATTTGAAGGATCAGAGTTGGTATCCACAATCGCAAATACCGGAATGTTGAGCTTACGAGCTTCAGTAACAGCGATATGTTCCTTTTTAACATCAACTATGAAAATGGCTGAAGGTAATCTGGTAGAGTCAGAGATTCCACCTAACACTCTTTCGAGCTTGTCTTTCTCTCTCATCAGCATGAGTTTCTCTTTCTTCTGAAGGTTACTTGCACCTTCTTCTTTGAGAAGTTTCTCAATGGTTCCCAATTTTTTAAGTGACTTTCTTACCGTCACAAAATTGGTAAGCATTCCACCCAGCCAGCGCTCAGTGACATAAGGCATTTTAAGCCTTCTGGCTTCATCTGCCACGATCTCTTTCGCTTGCTTTTTAGTCGCTACAAACATGATCTTACGGCCGGAGCGAACAACATGCTTCACTGCAGCACAAGCTTCATCCAGGCAGGCGAGGGTCTTGTTAATATCGATGATGTGGATACCATTTTTCTCCATGAAAATATATGGAGCCATTTTGGGGTTCCACTTACGGGTAAGGTGCCCAAAATGAACACCGGCATCCAAAAGGTCTTTGTATTCTAACTGGTGGTTGTTAGCCATGTAACTGTTCTTATCGTTTGCTAAACTGGAATCTTCTGCGTGCTTTTCTTCTTCCGTATTTCTTACGCTCGACCATTCTCGGGTCACGTGTCAGGAAGCCTTCTTTCTTGATCTCTACTCTCTTCTCAGGGTCGATTTTCACCATGGCACGTGCTATTGCAAGGCGTATGGCTTCAGCCTGACCTGCTACCCCACCACCGGTTACATTGGCATTGATGTCAAACTTGTTAACCGCATCGATTTTTGTCAAAGGCTGCTTGATGATGATGTCAAGAATATCAGAAGAGAAGTATTCTTGTGCAGTACGGTCGTTAACGGTGATTTTGCCTGTTCCAGGAGTTACATAAATTCTGGCAACCGAGGTCTTTCTACGTCCAAGCGTATTAGTAATCTCCATGAAAATTATAGTGTAAGTTTAATTTCTTTCGGGTTTTGTTCGGCATGTTTATGCTCTGGCCCATTGTACACTCTAAGGTTGTTGAACAGATCTCTGCCAAGTCTGTTTTTTGGAAGCATACCTCTTACGGCACGCTCGATCAGGATACTGGCTGATTTGTTCATCACTTCACGAGGAGTGCTGAATCGTTGACCACCCGGATAACCTGTATGTCTGATCATCACTTTGTCGGTCATTTTTTTACCTGTCAAAACGATCTTATCAGCATTGATCACGATCACATTGTCTCCGCAGTCTACATTTGGGGTGTAGCCGGCCTTATGCTTGCCCTTAAGCAAAACGGCCACTCGACTGGCCAGGCGGCCTAGTGTGGCGGAAGTAGCGTCCACGATAACCCACTCTTTCTGAGTAGTTTCCCTGTTTAGGGATCGTGTTTTGTAGCTTAAACTATCCAAGATTTATCTGAATTAAATGGTCTGCTTCTCGAAAATGGACTGCAAAGTTAGCAGGATGATTTTTCACAAACAATAGGCAACCCTCTATTTTTCTATTGATCATGTAATTGTAGCTGGCGAAGCAGTGCTTGCATATCCTTGGGATAGGGCGCAGTGACCTCTATAACGCTTTGTTGATCCATATCTAAAAACCGAATTTGATAGGCATGCAGTGCAACTCTTTTGATCAGGGGTTCTTCTTCAGTGTTTTTGGCAAGTTTAAACTTCCGCTTGATCTGTGACAGATACAATGAGCTTCCTCCATACATCTCATCTGCCAGGATGGGTGCCTTGAGGGAAGCAAGATGAACTCTGATCTGATGCATACGGCCGGTCACTGGCTCGCATTGCACCAAAGTTGCGTGCTTAAACACTTCCAACGAGTTAAATATGGTGAGAGAAGGTTTACCACTTTGCCAGTCGATACGCACCTGCCCGCTTCGTTGCACGGTGATGGGTCTGTCTACCTCTATCTCCTGAAATCGATGCACTCCCGTCACAACAGCATGATAGATTTTATGAACTTTCCTGCTTTCGAACTGGATGGCCATGTGCCTGTACGCTTCAGGATGTTTGGCGAAGATCAAAATGCCGCTGGTCTCTTTATCGAGCCGATGGCAAGCCTGTGCCTGAGGATGATACGCTCTGGCAATCAAAATCATGGAGCTTTTGTCTTTGTGGCGATCATCAAGCGTGGCTACACCATAAGGCTTTGACAGAACAAAAAAGTTATCGTTTTCAAAGAGGATATCCTCTTTCAGTAAGGTGTTTGCTGCCATGATCAGGGAGCAAACTGAACAGCTGCCGATTTTCCTGGAGCTTTCTCTTCTTTCAGTTTAAACCGATCCAGTCTAAACGAAAAAGCTGCTCCTTTACCGGGTTTGGACGTGACTGAAACTCTTGAGTTGTGTCCTTCACAAATGTATTTTACAATGGCCAGTCCCAGTCCGGTGCCGCCCTCATCTCCTTTGGCCCTGCTCTTTTCGATCCGGTAAAACCGCTCAAAAATCCTGGAGAGGTGCTCTGATGGAATTCCCGGGCCGTCATCTTTCACGGTTACCTGCACATACTCTTTCTCTTGAACCAGGCTGATCGTCACTTTACCGCCTTCGTTTCCATATTTGATCGCATTTTCCATCAAGTTTCTGAAAACCCTTTCAACACGTGGTTTATCGATGTTGACCAACATGGGGCGCTCCCCTTTTATATCGATGCGCAGCTCAGTATGCCGTTTCTTGGCCATTTCCTCCAGCTGGTCGATTTGTTCTTTGACCAGTTCGATAAGGTCTTCGGCCATAAGGTTCATTTTTACTTGCCCGGTTTCCATTTGAGAAAGTGTGAGCAGGTCTTCTACCAATCGCTGAAGGCCGTCCAGACTTCGGGCTGCTTTCTTCAAAAACTTTTCCCTAACGTTTTTGTCGTTAATCGCTCCATCGAGAAGGGTGTGAACAAAACCTTGCGCAGCAAATATGGGGGTCTTAAGTTCATGAGAGACATCAGCAAGAAACTCCCTGCGGTAAGCCTCCAGTCGCTTGAGCTCGTCAATTTCCTGCTGCTTTTTGGTTGCCAGAGAAAAAATCTCCTGGTTCAATCGTTGCAAAGGGTTCAGTTTACCTTGAAAAGAGCGCCAGGTCATTTTCAGATCTTTCCTTTTGATCTTCTCCAACATAGAGTAGATGTTGTTGATCTCTCTGAATATGAGGAATTCTAAGGTGATATAGGTCAGCACAAATCCCAAGGCAAAATGAATCAGCAATATGATGGTGGCCTGGGTAGTACTTAGAGGATAAAAAACACTGATGGCAGCCACGGTAAACAATGCCATAGCCAACGATAATATAAATGCGACTGTACGTGAACTGAAAAACATCGGGTTAACCCTCCCGCTGGAACTTGTATCCTACTCCTTTCACCGTTGCGATCAGATCCTCTCCGATTTTCTCTCTTACTTTTCTGATATGAACATCGACCGTTCTGGCAAGTACATAAACATCGGTACCCCAAATGTTTTGCAACAGGTCATCACGACTAAAGACTTTGTTGGGGTTTTGTGCCAAAAAAAACAACAGCTCAAATTCCTTTTTTGGGAGAACGATGCGTTCACCATCTTTGACTACTGTGTAACTGGCTTTGTCGATGATAAGACCTGAGGTGTCAATTTTGCTGGATTGCTTACTCTTCTTTGATTCTCTTTTGAAGTAGGCATTTATTCTGCTGGTGAGCGCTCTGGGTTTAATGGGCTTGGTAATGTAATCATCTGCTCCAACGTCAAAAGCTGCGATTTCGGAGTATTCCTCAGTGCGTGCAGTCAGGAATATAATGATCGAGTTGGCCATGGCGGGCATCTCCCTTAATTGCCTGCAGGTTTCTACCCCATCCATCACCGGCATCATGATATCGACAATTACAAGATCTGGTTTGAACTCTTTGGCAATCTCAATGGCAGTACGGCCGTCTCTGGCGCTTTCGATTTGATAGCCCTCTTTCTCTAAGTTGTAGGTGAGCAGTTCAATTATGTCCGGCTCATCGTCTACAATTAGTATTTTTTTGTTGTTCTTGTTCATGGTTGGTTTAGTCTGAAAGAGCTACCTGAACAGTTCCTCAAGTTTTTGCTCCAAATATGGGCCTCTGAGGTTTTTGGCGATGATTTTGCCTTTTTGATCCACAAGAAAGGTGGCCGGTATTCCTCTTACTTTATACAATGCTGCTCCAGCTGACTGCCAGCCTTTAAGGTCGCTCACGTGGCTAGGCCAGCCGAGGTTGTCCTTTGCAATGGCTTCAATCCAGCGGTCCTTACTATTGTCCAACGAAACACTGTAAATATCGAAGCCTTTTGATTTGTATTGCTCATAGACCTTCACAACGTTTGGATTTTCACGACGGCAGGGTCCACACCATGAAGCCCAAAAGTCAATCAGTACTACTTTGCCCCTTAGGTCTGTAAGTTTCATTGTTTTTCCATCCGCATTTTGCAGCACGATGTCCGGAGCATCGTCACCTACTTCGGGCTCTATGTTCAATATTGCACTGTATCGTGCCAGTGCCCCTTTACGTGGGAACTCCTTGTCGTATTTTTTTGCAAGAGCAACGGCAGTGCTTTGGTCTACGCTTTGAAGATTATCAATCAAGGCCTGATAGGTAAGTTCCCGAATGGCTGAGTCAGTTGGCAGGCTTGCCAAAAGTGCTTCGGCTTTAGGCAGGTACTGGGTGGAACGGCCAAAAACAAAATTCTGCAGGTAAATGCTCACCCGATTGTAAATCTGGTCACCTCGAAGCAGATTAATACCCTTTTGTGAAAAACCACTCAAATATGCCTCTTCCGACTCGCTTCCTTTGAACTCAAGATAACTAATGATAGAGGCGATAAATGACCCCTTTTCTTTGGCGGCCAGGTCATCCAATATCGCTTGTCTGATGTTATTCAATGAGTCAAAAAGTGCTTTCTCCCCCTGAAGCATTTTGTTAAACTTATCGTTGTTTGTACCGTTTGCTTCAGCGAACTGCCTGATACGGGCATTAATTTCATTTACCTTAACCGAGAAGTTGTTGTTTGCCTCAAGGTATTTGAAATAGGCTGCATTTTCTTTTGAGTTTGACAGCTTTACGGAACTAACAAAAGAGGTCGCATCAGCGGCAAAAACGACTTGTTCTTTACCTAAAATTAGTGTGACCCCATTCTCCTTGTCAAGACTAAGTCTGTAAAAGCCAGGTTCCTGGTTCTTTTTAAAAACCACCTTGCTATCCTTTATTTTAGCGGAGTCGGTGAGTTGCAGATTTCGTCCGTAATATTCCAGCAGGTAAACCCATTTTCCGTCCCCTTTGGCGACTGAACCGGAGAGTTGCTGACTTTCAGCAACGGTGTAATTCAATAGGAGTACAATGCAAAAACAGAAGGGAAGAATGAATTTTTCTAAGATACGCATAGCGGAAAATCAAGCCAAAAATAGGTAGAAAACAGTTTACGGGGAATGCCCAATGTTAAATGAATGTTAATTCCTTGCTGAGAAAGGATGCTTAAGCCCTTTGTAACTGATAAGTTCCACCTCTACTGCACCAACAAGCATTTCAGCTTTTACCTTGAGTGGCACCCTGTTCTGGTCGTCTGAAATCCACACTTTAATGGACTCGCCACCTTTGAAAAGTTGGTTGTCAGGCATGACAGGCACCATTTTGATGGCTCTGACTTTCCCAACAGGTGTCCTGATCGTTTCTTTTCCCAGATACCTTACTTTGAAGTCATAGCTTTTATCTTCGAAAAATGCGTCTACCCCTACTACAGTTCCAGGACTTATTGAATTGAAGTCGACATTTCGGAGAAAGAAATAGCCGGATATCAAATCCTGAACATTTGGCTTCACTTCATAAATCTTTGTTTCGACCAGTTTACCCGGGTCTCTGATTTCCACTTTGGCAATCTTTTTTTCCTGATCAAAATAGGTGGACTCCTGCCTGCGGTAGCTTCCCTCTTCAACATTTCTGTAAAACATCAAAGGATTTAACGTAGAGGTATCGATGTAGGAACGATAGGTATTCCTGATTCTGATAAACACATCAAACGCTCCTGTTGATTTACCCAGGACATTCACTTTGTATACAGGCTTGTCTTCATAGCTTCCAATGGCCGGTTCAATATCCATGTAGGCTTCTCCTGCGGTAATAAATCCATAGTGAAGTCTGAATTTTAATTGCTCTCCGGGAGCAAACGTAATCGGCTGATGTGTGTGTCTGCTGCCCAGGTAATCATCAAATTGAAAAGCGGTCAACCCAATGACCAGGATCAGAACGATGGTTAAGGAATATTTGGTTTTCATATCAAATAGAATGTTTTAAAGAAAATTCAAATTCCATACCAAGGCGATTAGGATCATTTCAAACGAAGCCTTTGAATAATCCTGCTGTTGATATAAAAACCGTAGCTATACTCCACCAAGCCCGTGGCAAGGTCTAAAAATGGTTCTGCTCGTAGCGTCAAACTTGTAGAAGCAGACAAAGGAATGTCCGCTAGAACCCGCAGCCAAATGAGTTCTCTTTTTGGAGAAACAATTGGGGTGTTGGGATCGATAGAAGAAAAAGACTGATAAACCGAACCCCCTTGCAGAGAATAAAATCCTTCTGTCTGCCAATAGTTAGCCATCAGGCATAGCCCTTTTCGCTTCATGCTCAGACTTGCCAGATGCCCCTGGCCCAGGCCGGTAGGTATGGCTTCAAAACTTCCTGTCGATTGCTGATGGAGGTATTGGTATTCAGCTTTCCATTGAAAAGTTTCTGAATTGTGGATGATCCTTAAAATAGGACTCAGGTTCATTTGAGTGATCGTTGGTTGGTTCATAGTGTCCAACTGCCCGCCGACATGATAGGCTGTTATTTGCCAGGCGGCTTCTGCTACCCATGATTTTGATTTTATAAAAGCAAAAGCACCAGTTGATCCCGCCCAAAAGGCTTCTTTGGATTGAGAACCCTGGTAAGTGGCCTGCTGCCATTCAATCCAGGCCTCTGCTGAGAGCCGTGTTGATTTCCATTTAAACTGCGCCCCTTGCTCAATTCTTCTCCTGATCAGGTTGTCAAAGTCATACAAGGGCTCAGCCAGGCCATGCCTGAGCGCTCCTTCGATGGAACCAAACAGCATACTAAAACGACCCTTGTCATAGCGTATCGTAAAGATGGGTTGAACCCATTGTATCCCACCGGAACCAAAATCTTGTCGAACAAATGCCCCTGCATGAAGTGAAATACCTGATCCGGCGGTATAATGAACCGTTGGGAGAACATGAAGTCCAAACAATGTGGCTCCAGCCTGGTAATCATTGAAGTACTCTGTATTTCGTATGTAGCCTAGCACCCGAAGCCCCAATTGCAGTTCCCCTTCCTCTCCTGTACTGAGGCTGTCGTAAAATACTTCATTTGGCAATTGGGCAAAGCCTGACCGGGCAGTCATGAAAAGCAAAAGGAGAAGGAAGAGTTTCTTCATTTGAATTCGAAAGCTATAAAATGATCCGTAGCAGAGCATCGGTTCAGGTATGGAAAATGAATTTTGCTAAATTAATTGGCAATATGTACTTTGCATGCTCATTCAACAATTGAACTCCTAAGCGCCCAAAACATGGCAGACACACAGGCAGAAAAACTCAAAGCCCTACAACTTACGATCGATAAGCTCGAAAAGACCTATGGCAAGGGCACCATTATGAAGCTGAGCGATGAGAAGGTGATGGATGTACCGGTGATCCCTACCGGCTCAATTGGTCTCGATATGGCACTTGGCATAGGTGGCGTGCCTCGTGGCCGGATTGTAGAAATCTTTGGACCGGAATCTTCTGGAAAGACGACCCTCACCATGCATTGCATTGCGGAGGCACAGAAGCAAGGTGGCTTGGCTGCTTTTATCGATGCAGAGCATGCTTTTGATAAGACTTATGCGGAAAAGTTGGGGATCGATACTCAAAATCTGCTGATCTCACAGCCGGACAATGGTGAGCAAGCACTCGAAATTGCCGAGCACCTCATTCGCTCAGGAGCCATTGACATCATTGTGATTGACTCTGTGGCAGCCTTAGTGCCCAAAGGAGAGCTTGAGGGTGAAATGGGGGAAAGCAAGATGGGTCTTCAGGCTAGGCTTATGAGTCAAGCATTGAGAAAACTGACCGGGTCAATTAACAAATCCGGCTGTTGCTGCATTTTCATTAACCAGTTACGTGATAAAATCGGGGTTATGTTTGGTAACCCAGAGACCACAACAGGTGGTAATGCGCTTAAGTTTTATGCCTCTTTGCGTTTGGATATCCGCAGGCTCGCTCAGATCAAAGAAGGACCAGACCATGTGGTAGGTAACCGTACCAAAGTAAAAGTGGTAAAGAACAAAATGGCTCCTCCCTTTAAGGTAGTTGAGTTTGACATTATCTACGGAGAAGGCATCTCCAAGACCGGAGAGATCATTGATCTGGGCGTTGAACTGGGATTTATTCAAAAATCAGGTTCATGGTTCAGCTATGAGGGCAACAAACTAGGGCAGGGAAGAGAGTCTGTGAAGGCCATGCTGCTCGATAATCCTGAACTGATGGAGGAACTAGAGTTGAAGATTAAAGAAAAAGTGAAAGGGGGAGATGTAAAAGTGACTGCCCCGGTTGAGGAATAAATCCTGACTTTCAACTACATGAAGAAAAGGCTGCTTTGGGACAGCCTTTTCTTATTTGGAGCGGATAGCCTCCACGGGATCCATTCTTGACGCAACGATCGCCGGAGCGATACCGCTGATGATTCCGATCAGGCTAGAGATCACCAAACCGATCATGACGTTTTTGGTTGATAAAATGATCTCCAGAGTGTCCTGTGGAATGATGGTGATCAAAGAAACCAGTGCAAGTCCCAGAAATCCGCCAATCAAGCTTAGAAAAACAGCCTCAAACAAAAACTGCATCAGGATAAACCAATTTTTAGCTCCTAGTGCTTTTTGAATTCCAATGATGTTGGTTCGCTCTTTAACAGAAACAAACATAATGTTGGCAATACCAAAGCCCCCTACCAACAAGGCAAAGGCTCCGATCACGCCACCGGCCACACTGATCACTGCAAAAAGCGAAGAGATTGCATTGGTAATCATCTCCGGCCTGTTGAGTGCAAAATTATCTTCGTCCCTAGGTTTAAGCTCACGGCTGCCTCTCAGAAGGCCTCTGAGTTCAGACTCAAGATTAATAAGCCCTTTATCATCTTCTCTTCCTTTGATTCCGATCATCGGTTCGATCCCTCTTCTACCTGATGAGAACAACTTTTTACTCAACCCATAAGGAATAAGGCAACTGTTATCGCTGCTGGGAGTACCCAGAAAATTACTCCCCTGCCTGGCCATTACTCCAATCACTTTCAGTTTCACCCCTTTTATCTTGATATCCTTACCCAACGCACTACCCTCAGGGAATAGTGCCTGGCCAATATCATGACCAATGATGGCTACTTGTGAGGCGGCAGACACTTCCATCTGGGTGAAATAGCGACCCTCCTTCATGTCAACATTGCTTATCTTATCAAAGCCATAGCTGATTCCCTGTACGCCGATATTGGTGATGCTTGAGTTTTTATGCTTGAGTATCTGACCACTCTTCGTAGCGAAGATGGCTACACCGGATGCGCTCTTGAGGTTCTTTTCAAGAAACCTAAAGTCATCAATGGAGGGGGCAGGTCGTTTTACATATTTCCACCAGGGGTAGTTGGGGTCATCAAAATCCCAGGGAAAACGCTGGACGTAAATCACCTCCGAGCCTAAGAAATTCATACTGTCCTTGATGCTTTTTTCCAATGAGTCAACCAGTGTAAAAACAGCAATGATTGAAAAAATACCTACCGTGACGCCCA
This sequence comes from Cytophagaceae bacterium, assembly GCA_027488815.1. Lineage (GTDB taxonomy): Bacteria > Bacteroidota > Bacteroidia > Cytophagales > JAIYAX01 > JAIYAX01. The sequence goes on from JAIYAX010000018.1 coordinate 26,118, forward strand.
ACAGCGATAAAATTGTCCTGAGGAGGTTGCTCTTAAGGGCTCCTAAGGAGAAAGCGATGCTTTCCACGAACAGGTAGGCATTTGAGAAGATTTTTTTCCAATTCATAGCAGGATCAATTTATAAAGGAGACCTTTGTTGGCAAGGTAAGCGACCGGATCGGTTTTTCATCTAGCAATATTATAAACTGCTTGCTACCTTTGCGACCATTTTTAGGATAAGCGGTTCCTATTTTCCTCTACCATGAAATTATCAGAATTTAAATTTGATCTCCCCACCTCTTTAATTGCTGAACATCCGACACCCAACAGGGATGAGTCCAGGCTCATGATTGTTCACAAGAAGTCAGGTCAGGTAGAGCACAAAATTTTTAAGGACATTATCAACTATATGGATGATGGGGATGCCATGGTGGTGAACAACACCAAAGTATTTCCGGCAAGACTATATGGTAACAAGGAAAAAACAGGTGCTAAGATTGAAGTCTTCCTTTTGAGAGAACTCAACGCTGATGCTCATCTTTGGGATGTACTGGTTGACCCGGCTCGTAAAATCAGGGTAGGTAATAAGCTTTATTTTGGAGACAGTGACCTGGTTGCTGAAGTGATTGACAATACCACCTCAAGAGGGCGTACCATTCGGTTTTTATTTGATGGCACATCTGATGATTTTCAAAAAGCCATCGACCAACTAGGCGAAACCCCATTGCCAAAATACATCAAAAGACCGGTGGTTGAAGAAGACCGTGAGCGTTTTCAGACCATTTTTGCTCAGGAGGAGCTAAAGGGTGCTGTGGCTGCCCCTACTGCGGGAATGCACTTTACACGTCAGTTGGTTAAGAGGCTTGAACTGAAGGGCATAGAAGTGGCTCCCATCACGTTGCACGTTGGCCTTGGCACCTTCAGGCAGGTGGATGTTGAAGACCTCACCAAACATAAAACGGATAGTGAGAACTTCGATATCAAAGATAAGTCAGCATTGATCATCAACAAGGCTCTGGATAATAAGAAGCGTGTTTTTGCAATCGGAACAACCAGCCTGCGCACTATTGAGTCAAATGTATCAGCAAACAACAGAGTTAAGGCAGGAAGCGGCTGGACTGACCGGTTTATCTTCCCACCCTACGATTTCAAAATAGCAAGTGCATTGGTTACCAATTTTCATGCACCTGAGTCAACTTTGTACATGATGGCCTGCGCATTTGGTGGCTTTAATACCATCAAAAAAGCCTACGAGACGGCAATAAAAGAGAAGTATCGCTTTTTGAGCTATGGCGATGCGATGCTTATTCTGTAACAAAACGCAGCCATTTTGAACACTGACCGATACCTGGTCATCGTCGCAGGGGGTAAAGGTCTGCGAATGGGAATGGACACTCCCAAGCAGTTTCTGCTTGTAAAAGGCAAGCCCATCCTCATGCATACGCTGGATAGGTTTATTGGGTCAGGAATCTCCTTGCCCATCATTCTTGTTATTCCGGAGGATCAGATCAAGTACTGGGAGCAGCTTTGCCAGACTTACAATTTTGATCGTTCAACCCTAAAAGTCTTAGCCGGGGGGCACAGCAGAGATGCCTCGGTTAAAAATGGCCTAAATGAATTAGCAAACGATGGTATTGTCGGTATTCATGATGGCGTGCGGCCGCTGGTTTCAACAGATCTGATTGAACGAGCATATCGCTCCGCTGAACTGACCGGCAGTGGCATTCCGGCAGTTGCTCTCAAGGAATCCATTCGGCAAAAAATTGACCGACAATGGACACATCAGGATCGGGCTTTGTTTCAGGTCATCCAGACGCCGCAATGTTTTTCCTTAGCGAAGTTGAAAGAAGCCTATGGCTCAGTAGATAGCACTCAGTATACCGACGATGCCGGAGTATATGAGGCGGCAGGTCATCCAATAGCACTTGTGGAAGGAGAATACAGCAATATCAAAATCACCACCGAGAGTGACCTTCCCCTTCTGGAGTACTGGCTGGGTAAGGAAAAGAAATAAAAAAGCCTCTTTCGAGGCTTTTTTTATAAACAAGAAGTTAATTCCGGCTAATCAATATTCATCTTCATTGAAGAAGAAATCGTCCTTGGTAGGATAATCTGGCCATATTTCTTCAATACTTTCAAACGGCTGTCCGTCATCTTCCAGCTCCTGCAGGTTTTCCACTACTTCCATAGGTGCGCCTGATCGAATCGAATAGTCAATCAGCTCATCTTTGGTGGCGGGCCAGGGTGCATCTTCAAGATAGGAAGCAAGTTCAAGTGTCCAGTACATAGCTCGTCGTTTTTTTTAAATTTTCCGCAAATGTAGAATTTTCAACGTAACGACCAATTGCCTTCAGGTAAGTCATTCATCCACATGAGAATTTGTAGGATCAATTACTAGCCAGATACAGCAATTCCAACTCATGGAGCAGCAAATTCTTGACACTTATTTTTCTTCTTTGCTCGTGGAGTTTACCGGCTATGATCTTATCCATAGTGAACACATCGCTTCTGGAGCTTTGGTTTCCGGCATTATCCTCCATCTCACGGAGCTCATTTTCATCCTCTCTAATCATTGCTTTTAGAGCAATGATTTGGGTCTTGACCTGATCGCCTTTTGAAAGGGCAGTATAGTTTTCTTCCAGCTTGCGTGCGTTGATGTAGATGCTTCTCTTTTGAAACACGATATCAATAGCATTCCGAAACCTATCCTGAAGTTCTTTTTTGCGCAATCGGGGTACAAGTCCGGAGTTTTTCCAGAGCTCCTGTAGTTTCCTGCCTTGAGCGATGGCTTTAGGGGTCTCTTCGTTTCGAAGGGCTTCTGCTCTTTGGCATAGCTTCAATTTGTACTCCAGCCTGTCCCTTTCAGTGAGCAGCTTAGGCACAGTTTCTTCATCAACATGTCCCTCAGGCCTAGGGAACGGTTGGCGTTGAAAACCGGTACCTGCCGGCCTTGGGCTGTTTCCATAGCTTCTTGGGCCACGATTGAACTTATCTTGCCCATCAAACCTCCTTGGAGGTCTCTGCGATTTTGACTCCTTCAGTCTTTTGTAAAAATGATCGGATATCTCTCTGAATTTGGCCCAGGGATCATACTCCTCCGATTTGGGCACCTTGCCCAGCTGCTTCCAATCCTGAAAAAGTTTCCTGAATTGAAACTTAGCCATTTTCAGATTGGGATGATCTTTGATTGCATCAGCTTGTTCAATAAGCTTATCAAAGTGAACCGCCTTAGCCGCTAGTTCAATGTTAAGGGCTTCCAGATAGGCTCTGCGCTTTTCTGTAAAGTACTCAATGATTTTTTGGTATTGCCCTTCTATTTCCTCCTCTTTTTCTTCAACCACTCGGCCGGTTTTAAGCCAACGAAGCTTGAAGTCTTTGTAAAAAGGTATGATTTCTTTCCAGTCTTCCTTGGTTTTGTAAGGCTCGATTTCTTCAAGTAAGGCCTTCTTGATCTCCAGATTTCGCTCTCTGTTATGCTCAACCAGACTTTTGATTTCAGCCTCAATTTCCTCAAGCATGTCAAGCAGAGGCACATAATCTCCCAGACCGTCATACTGAGGGAGGGTATCTCTGAGGTGTTGCAACTTCATGAGAAAAGAGCCCTTGTTTTGCGAGCTGCGAACAACTTCCCGAAGGTGCTCTATCTTTCTTCTGAGCAATTCATATTTGTTGATGAAATAGTCAACGGTGGCCTGTTCACTTTCCTTCACCACTCCAATCTTTCTGTCCGGGTAGCCATTGTAGCCACTAAGGAAAATATCACCATCGATGATATATCCATACGGAACTTCTTTTTTCTGTACGGTAGACACCTGTCTAAAAATTTAGTTTACAACACTTTGGATTATTCCAGTGTACGCCTAGCAAAGACATACATTGGACAAACCGAAAACGACCTTAAATTTGGCAAAAAAGATACCACAAAATGAGCGGAGAAACAATAATATTTTCAATGGCAGGGCTGAACAAGATCTATCCGCCCAAAAAACAAGTCTTAAAAAACATCTACCTGTCATTTTTTTACGGAGCGAAGATTGGGGTTCTGGGTTTAAATGGGTCAGGAAAATCGTCTCTGTTAAGGATTATTGCAGGTATTGACAAAGAGTACCAGGGTGAAGTGGTCTTTTCTCCCGGGTATACCGTTGGTTATTTGTCTCAGGAGCCGGAGTTTGACAAATCAAAGACCGTAAGGGAAGTCGTAGAAGAAGGGGTGCAGGAGATTGTTGACCTGCTTCGGGAGTTCGACGAGATCAATTTGAAGTTTGCTGAAGAAATGAGCGATGATCAAATGAACAAACTCATCGAAAGGCAAGGGGAGGTTCAGGAAAAACTGGATGCGATGGATGCCTGGGAATTGGACAACCGATTGGAAAAGGCTATGGATGCCCTACGCTGTCCTCCCCAGGAAGCACTAATCGCAAACCTGAGTGGTGGAGAAAAAAGAAGGGTGGCGCTCTGTAGACTGCTGCTTAAAAAGCCGGATGTGCTACTGCTGGATGAACCCACTAACCACCTGGACGCTGAAAGTGTGCAGTGGCTGGAGCAACATCTGCAACAATATGAAGGTACGGTTATCGCCGTTACTCACGATCGTTATTTCCTTGATAATGTGGCGGGATGGATACTTGAGCTCGACCGTGGCGAGGGAATTCCCTGGAAAGGCAACTACTCCTCATGGCTGGAGCAAAAACAAAACCGTTTAGCACAGGAAGAAAAAACCGAAAGCAAACGCCAAAAGACGCTTCAAAGGGAATTAGAGTGGATACGTATGTCACCCAAGGCGAGGCAGGCAAAAAGTAAAGCAAGGGTTTCTGCCTATGAAAAGTTGGTGGGTGAGGACGCAAGGGAAAAGGAAGAGCGCCTGGAACTTTTTATCCCTCCCGGACCCAGATTGGGGGCTAAAGTCATCGAAACAAAAGGGATAAGTAAGGCCTATGGAGACCGCCTTCTGATCGAAAACCTCAGTTTCAGCTTACCGCAGGGAGGAATTGTAGGTATCATTGGGCCAAATGGCGCCGGAAAATCAACCTTGTTTGATATGCTTACCGGAAAAGAAAAACCGGATACAGGGGAAATTGAAGTGGGAGAAACGGTTGATATCGCCTATGTTGATCAGGAACATGATCTGCTCGACCCCAATCAGAGTGTCTTTAACACCATCACCGGAGGCCACGAAACCATGATGCTAGGAGGTAAGCAAGTCAATGGCCGAGCTTACGTATCCAGATTTAACTTTACTGGTGCTGATCAGGAGAAAAAAGTCGGAGTTCTGTCAGGAGGTGAGCGCAACCGGGTGCATCTGGCGATGACCCTGAAAAAAGGAGCCAATGTCATCTTGCTTGATGAGCCTACCAACGACCTGGATGTCAACACTCTGCGTGCCCTGGAAGAAGCTCTTGAGAATTTTGGAGGCTGTGCCTTGGTGATTTCCCACGACAGATGGTTCCTCGATCGCATCGCAACCCATATTCTGGCATTTGAGGGCGACTCTCAGGTCTATTTCTTCGAAGGCAACTACAGTGATTACGAAGAAGCCAAAAAGAAAAGACTTGGCGATACTGAGCCCAAGAGAATTCGCTATAAAAAACTGGTTTAACATGGCACTCATCAAGTCAGTGAAGGGCATCAAGCCTGTCTTTGGAGCCAATACTTTTTTGGCTGATAATGCAACTGTCGTTGGCGATGTGGTGATGGGCGACGAATGTAGCGTTTGGTTCAATGCCGTTGTAAGAGGCGATGTTCACAGCATCAGGATAGGCAACCGATGCAATATTCAGGATGGGGCTGTAGTTCACTGTACGTATCAAAAAGCCTCAACCACCATCGGAAATTATGTTTCCATCGCTCACAATGCCATTGTACATGGTTGTACAATAGAGGACAAGGTACTCATCGGTATGGGAGCCATTGTGATGGATCATGCAGTGATTGGTACCGGAAGCATCATTGCGGCGGGTGCAATCGTTTTGCAAAACACCAAAGTAGAGCCGGGCAGCATCTATGCAGGCAACCCTGCCCGAAAGATCAAAGAGGTAAGCCCTGAGCAAGCAGAAGTGTTTATGCGCACGGCTACTAATTATGTGATGTACGCTACCTGGTTTGATCCGGAAAACTGATGTTTTCATTTGTTTCAAAGCTAGAGAAGTTCGACTCAAACCTTTGGCACCACCATCTGCCTGTCCCTGATGACATCGCCGCTTCACTCATCGAAGGCAGCCATCGTCGGGTTATATGCCATCTTAATGGAGAGTTTAAATGGCCGGCTGCTCTCATGAAATCAGAGCACTACTGGTTTATTCTCGTCAATAAAACCGTCATTCATAAACTGCAGCTGCATACCGGAAGCACTTGTAATGTCATGCTGGAGAAAGACTTGTCTACTTACGGGCATGAAATGACTGAAGAAATGGCTGTTTTGCTGGATCAGGATGAGGAGGGCAGGCACTGGTTTGAACAATTGACTCCGGGAAAGCAGCGCAGTTTGATCTACCTTGCCAGTCAGGTGAAGAACAGTGACAGCAGGTTAAGGAAGGCAATGGCTATAGTTGAGCATTTAAAAGAGGCCAAAGGCCAACTGGATTTCAGGCAACTGAACGAAAAGATTAAATTTTTCAACCAGAAGACCAGGCTTTGGTAAATCTTATGGATAAAATCAATCTTGCTGCCAGGTTTATCAACAACACCTCTAGAACCATTTTTTTAACCGGTAAGGCTGGAACGGGCAAGACTACTTTTTTACGGAACCTCACCCGCCAAACCCATAAGCGACATGTGGTCGTTGCGCCTACCGGCATAGCTGCTTTACAGGCTCAGGGGGTCACTATTCATTCTCAGTTTCTCTTGCCCCTTGGAGGATTTATTCCTTTGGATGAATTGCCTTCGGAAGCAGCCTATGGCGCATTTTACAGCAAAAAAAGCCTGCTCACCCGGCACCCACTCAATTATGAACGAAGACGTGTGCTGGGGTCCATCGACCTGTTAATCATCGATGAGGTGAGTATGCTCAGAGCGGATGTGCTGGATGCGATCGATTTCAGACTGAGACAGGCCAAACGCAACTTTCAAAGCGTTTTTGGTGGAGTTCAGGTTCTGTTTATCGGTGACCTTTATCAATTGCCGCCGATCATGAGAGAGGAGGAGCGAAAAGTCATGGAAGCCTATTATGACAGCCCTCATTTTTTTCAATCCTATGCATTTAAAGAAGCTGACGCTCAGTTTATTGAACTGGATAAAATCTATCGTCAGGAAGACCCGGTTTTTATAAACCTTCTAAACCGGTTCAGAGAAGATGAAGTAATTCCTGAAGATCTGGAATTGCTCAACAACAAATACAGGAAATTGGATGAGCTTCCCCACCCGATCATCATCTTAACTACCCACAACCAAAAGGCTTTTGAGATCAACCAAAGGGAATTAGAGCGACTTAACGAAGACCCATTGACTTTTCAGGCCAAAATCACCGGGGAGTTTCCTAAAAGCATGTACCCTTTACCAATGGAGATCGAACTAAAAGTAGGTGCAAGGGTGATGTTTATCAAAAATGATGTTTCGGAAAAACAATGGGTTAATGGAACCTTAGGGACAGTGCTTAGTATGGGGGCCAGAGGAGAGGTAGTGGTTCAAAAGGACGATGGAGGGCCTCCTGTCAAAGTGCGGGAGGACTTTTGGGTCAACAAAAGGTACCATACCAATGACAATGGAGAAATCGAAGAGGAGGAACTGGGTAGGTTCACCCAACTGCCTTTGCGACATGCCTGGGCGATCACCGTTCATAAGAGCCAGGGATTGACCTTTAGCAGGGCTGCACTAGATCTCGGCCGCTCCTTCTCACCCGGACAGGTGTATGTAGCCCTCTCGAGGCTTACCTCCCTGGATGAGATGTACCTCTGCAGCCGGCTGGATTCATCCTTGCTGCCTTCGGATGAGGCTGTAATCGAATTTACCCGTAAAGAAAATAAACCCACCCTGCTGGGAAGAAATCTGGAATTGGCAGAAAGGAATTATCTGGAGACTCTTCTTATGGGCTGCTTTGATTTTCAAAACAGCATCCTTTGGCTTAAAAAACTGATCGAAAAAAAGGAGTTAAATGAAAACCGGTCGGAACTTCAGTCAGTACTGGATCATCTGATGGATCAATTACTGGTTGAACAAGCCATTTGTGCTAAATTTCAAAACGAACTCAGCCATCGCCTCAGCCAAAAGCAGTTAACCGACCTGCCGGAACGAGTCAATAAGGCATCTGCCTACTTTATACAAAAGCTGCTGGAAGCCATGCTACCGATACGAGTGCTGATGCACAAACTGGATGGGCAAAAAAGAGTGAAAGCTGCTCTTGAAACCATAGAGGAAACAGACATGCAGTTGCAGGTGATCCTTGAGCGCATGGTGATGGTCCCGTATCAATGTACCTGTCTGCTTGAAGGTCGGGAGATTGATCATAATGAAAATCTTCGTGTGCAAGTTCAGGGGCTTAGAGCAGAGCTTGAAAAACAAGTAGCAGAACTTTTGCCCCTTCAAAAGCAGGAAGAGCCCAAAACCAAAAAGAAGGTCAAAGGGGAAACTTATGAAACCACTTATGCCTTGATTGATAAAGGCATGAACATCCTGCAAGTAGCCCAGTTAAGAAACCTCAGCAATGGAACGATTGAAGGCCATGTTGCAAGGGCGGTTCAGACCGGCAGACTAAAGGCAACAGATTTTTTAGAGCAGAAGTGGCTGGACAAAATCAATCGCCTTAAATCGAAAAGCCCGCATCTAAGTGCCAATGACATAAGGGAGCAATTGAACGGAGAGTTAAGCTATGGGGAGGTGAAAATAGCTTTAGCACATTTGGGCTGGCTTGCCAATTCAAATTAGTTCTTAGCCATCAGCCGCTGAAAACCCATAAAATGAGATTCGTGTGGGCGAACATCCAGAGGTTTGCCTGCGGGCAGAGGTTCATCTTCTAGGGCCTTTTTTTGTTGCTCGGTCAGTTTTTGCTCCAAAAGTTTATTCAAGTCAGGCTGCCCCGCTTCGATCCAGCAGGTGTACCAGAAATCCCCAACCATTTGAATAGACGCCAGCATGCGCCTTTCAACCTGTCCATTCAGGGCATCATGGTACGCTTTTGAAAAGGATTGGCTATAGCTTCTTGTGGTGATCCCGTTACGATCATCAAATCCATACGCTTTGTCCTCCCCTATTTGCTCCTTTAAGCTTTTCTCAAAACCAAGCACGCTATCCAGTGCCATATTGGCCTTACGTACAGCCGACCAGGCTTCTGCCTGCGGGTCTCGGATGAGTTCAGCAGGTCTGGTCCAATAGCTGTAACCTTCAGCAAAAAGTTCAGGCAATCTTGACTCCCAAAAGCCATGGATACCATACTGATTGGTATACTGCCCGTTGTAATTGCTGGTGGTATGCAAGGGGACATTGGCATCGCCGATGTAATGACCGATATCTGCCGACAGGCTTAATATCCGGGGGATGTCCTGATTCTTAAATGCTTCTACCAAACGGTACCGCATGGTATTGATATGCCAGGGCACAATTCCATACGCTTTCAGAGTGTCTTCGGTGTAGATGGCTACTGCTTCTTTCCAGTACTTGGGCATTTTATAGGCTGCGCTGTCACCATAAACATCTAAATCGATGTAGTGTCTTGGAGCCTCGTCTACCACAGCGTACCTTCTTCTGTCAGGATTTACAGCATTGTCAGTCAGATAATTAATGTGATACTTGTAAAAAGTAAGCATCTCTGGTGGTAAGGAAAAAACCGCCAAACGGTTGATGCGTTTATGGGCAAAGAAGCCCCAGGCACCTGCCGGATGAGTCGAAAACAGGATCAGCCCAGCTAAGATGAGTACTTGGGCTTTTTGGTAGCAGTTTTTAAACATGGTCAAATATAAAACATGTGAAGCCAGTTCTAGATTAAGAAATGATGATGATTACTTAACTGTCAGTCTATTTCTTCTCAGAATTTCACAAAGCCCCGTATGTTTGCTAGATGAACAGACTATCCATCTATTTTCTGGTGCTCCTGAGCATTTCAGCCTGTAACAAATCTGTTTCGCTCAGTGCATGGCAACCAGCTCCAATTACAGTGCCAAGGCATATACAAAAAATTACTTTGGTTAACCGTACCTTGCCTGAGAGCAAAATTGCAAATGTGATCGAGGGGGTGCTCACGGGAGAGCTTCCTTTTCAGGATAAAAATGCTGTACAGGCTTCGATGAACTCATTGCTGAACTCATTGAGCGAGTCCTCACGTTTTCAGTCGGGAGTGTACCCAACGGTGCTGAAAGGCTCCGGCTCAGGTGGCTTGTTGCCTATGCCATTGGATTGGCCTACGGTAGAGCGTATTTGCAGAGAGACCCAGGCAGATGCTGTGCTTGCATTGGAAACCTACGACTCTGACTTCATCGTTACCAATGCCGAAAAACTGGAAGACCAAAAGCAAAAAGATGGAACGGTGATCAAGACTAAGGTATATACGGCCCAAGGGGTGGCAACCATTAAGTTAGGCTTCCGGCTTTATGACATGAAAAACAGAGTGATCATAGATCAGCACCAATACAATCATGGAAACACCTGGAATGCACGGGGAAGCACCGCTGCTCAGGCTGCCCTGGCTCTGATTGCAAAAAACGATGCCGTTATGAGGGTGAGCGAAAGCTCAGGATATGTGTATGGCAAGCGCATCGTTCCCATGCAGGTTTGGCTTAGCCGACGAGTGTACTCCAAGGGAGGAGGAAACCCCCAGCTCAAAGCAGGTGCAAGAGCCGCCCTTGTGAATGATTGGGACAATGCCATCCGAAACTGGGAACAAACGGCGAACTCAGGATCAAGCAAAAGTGCAGGCAAAGCATGCTACAATCTGGCCATCGCCTACGAAGTGCAAGGTGATTTTGAAAAAGCTCTTCAATGGGCTAGAAGAGGCTATAGTCAATATGGCTTCAAACCCTCAAGGCAATATGTGGCTCAGTTGGAACAAAGAGTGATCAATGAGCAAAGGCTTAAGGAGCAGATGGAGTGATCTTTCAAATAGGTACTTCCACACTGATATCTTCCAGGAAACTCCATGTGGCTGTTTGGAAAAAAAGGAATTAGTTGTTAGCCATGGCTTCAATGTCTATTCCAAAAATAATGTTTGGACAACTACCTTGTGATTTCAAAAAAGCACCGTGGCTGAGGTATATGAATTGTAAGGCTCCCATCCCCTACTCCTTCACAAACTTAAACCGCTGCGGCCGCCCACTTACTTGCAGTTGAAGGATATAAAGCCCTGAGGGCAGGTTGTTCAGCCTGATTTCCCCAACTGCATCCCCATGAAGGTAGCCCTTGAGCATCTGTTGGCCTGTGATGGACCGAACTTCGTAAGGCACCTGTTGACTTGAAGAAACTGGCAGCTGCACCTGTAAGACCTCATTTGCCGGGTTGGGATACAGGTAAATTTGATCTGAAACAGCTAAAGCATCAGTTCCCAGAACCTGTCCGGTTGTATTGACCACTTTGGCGTTGAGGGTATCCTTACACCCGAAGTAGTTGCTCACCACCAGTCTAACCCTCAGCGTATCAAGTGTAGGAGCCTTGGGCACCCGCAGGTCCTGGTCATCAGAGAGGAGCTGGTAGTTGTCGATGAACCATTCCGTGCTTTTCAAATCAGGCTGGCATTGCAGACTGGAAACGGAGGTATTGGTAAAAAAGATCGAATCTGCTGTGGCGACTGCCGTAAATGCTGCGCTAGGCTTCTTACGAATGCTGTCCGGCCAGTTAAGCCCGCAGTAGTCATGCACATAGGGCGCACCGTAGCTATGGTTGACCACCGAAAAGTACATGTCGCTCTGGGCAAAGTTGGAAGCAGAAGTAGCTAAGGCTCCATAGGCAATCCACTGGTTGGCCTCAAACTGCTCTAGGTCAGGAGATATGACCATACTAGAGGGCTGAAAATTGAATGATGAATCTAGTAAGCCAAGTTGATTATTGAAGAGATAAACTCGAGTGAGCAGTGGGTTGGCAAAATAAGCAACGCCTATGTTAGCGAAATGACCATTGGCTAAAAAAGCCATATCATTTAATGTTTGATTAGGAAGAGTGAATCTTACTTTTTCGTTGAGTGTTAAATCTAACTTAACAATTATGGCATTTCTGTTATTAGTAATGCTAAAAGATACAAAGTTCCTAAAGTCACCAGATAAAAAAATTTCATTCTGATAAAACTGCATATACCTCAGCTCAAAGTTATTAGCCACCCCATTGGGCTGGATAAGTCTGGTTTGAATGGTATCACCTGTGGAAAGATCAAATTTTACAAGCCTGGGACGAGTCATATTTGGATTAAACAACTGCTCGGTAAATAGTAGAAGCCCGCAACCATCGTTGGTGATTAGCACCTCGTGCGCTCCAGACTGGCTCGAAATAGACTGCGGCATGACTTGTCGGTACCATTTGGGATTGAGGCTGCTGTCATACAATGCCAGGAATACCCTGAAATCGATAGAAGAGGGAGAAAACAGCTCATATCCCGAAGCTAAAATATCTCCATTGGGCAGCTTTCTGGCAAGTATGGTATTCCCTACCAAGTTGCCGTAAGTATGATTCGCCAATGGCACTCCATTCGAGTCGATGAGCATAATAAATGGACTGAATGGATGATTACCTACACTTGGAAACTGATTATTGGCCACCCCACCAGACACGACATACCGATTATGGGCTATTCTTTCTATAGAATTTATACCTCCAGGCCCAAAAGGGGTATACTGTTTCATCCACAAAGTATCACATTGGTTGTTCAGCTTGAATATGGTCATTTGAGCCATAGGCACCAGCGGAGGCAATGATATCTTGAACGTATCGATAGCAGCAGCAACTAAATAGGTGCTGGGACTTATTGGGGCAACTGAAGTAAACTGATCCGTGTTTTGATACCCAAAAGTCAAATGGCAATGGCTGGTCTGTGACCTTACAGAGCCACAGACAAGCACCAAAAGACATATCAATACGTTAACCCTCATCGCTTGAGCACAAAATTCATTCTTTCGCTATAGCCTCCTTCACCACTAAGCTTTAAGATGTAAACCCCGTTTGGCAATTCATAAGAGGTTAAGTCAAACTGAAGTTCTGAGGCTTCAGCATCAAAAGACTTTAAAAACACCAATTCTCCAAGTGTATTCAATACCTCCATTTCCTTGAGGGTTTGTTTACCGGATGTTTTTATTGTAAATACACCATTGCTGGGATTAGGGTAAAGGCTAAACAGATTCACCTCATCCTGTTTTACCTTAACGCTTCGATCTGCAACCCCAAAAAAGCTGGGACAAGTAGAAGTGATCGAACTAGTATATGATGGTGCAACTCCGCATAAGTTAACTGTTGCCCCCAACTTTTGAACAGATGAGCCTGGTCCTAAATTTTCATTATATGCAGCCGTATAACTGAGTGCTGTAGAGTTAAGATTCGCAATTCCATAATAATCATTCAACCAGTCATAGCCAACAGCAAAAACCGCTTGTGTTCCGTTGTTGATGTACTGCAATGGGTATCCGTCGGAGAGGAATTCGTTGTTGGACATAGCTTCAAGCCCTATTCCAAAATTAATGTTTGGACAACCACCCTGTGCATTTAAAACAGCTCCATGGCTGAGGTAGATGCCATAGGTTTGCGTACCCGATGTATTTTGGTCCTTCACAAAGTCATTGCATTTGATTTGAAATAGGGCAGGGTTGCTAAGGGTGCTGTTACCTTGTCTTAGTTCAAAGCCTTTCTCATTGTTGTAGAACTGATTGCCGGTGATCGATGAGCTTGCAAAGTCTCCTCCTTTATCGGATATGCCAACGGTGATGAACTGAAACACATTGTTGGAAGCTGTATAACTCAAACCTCCCGAAAAGGCTGCATAGTCCCCATAAATGCCATATTGGGTTGGGAATACACCGGATGAGACCGATGTCGGGTTAAAATTATTCCCATCGATCACGCTTGAAGCCATAGCAAGACCTTTGATATAAACCCCTGTAGGTGCCAGTATAGTCTGAATGAATGCCCCTGCAACATGATTATATACAGGCATCGAAGGCGGTGTTGAAGGTATCTCAAAAGTGGAATTCCTCAAATCAATTGCCCCATTCAATACGACTGCTGCCTTGTAGCAATTGCTGAAGAAATTGTTCTGTCCGATGGTATTCCTTACTCCCTTAAACTGGCATATTCCGGTAAACCCTTCACTAAAGACATTTTGTTCAATCAGTAGGTTTTGTAGGTTCCCAAAGTCACCGCTGAACATGAGAAAGCTCATTGGCAGATAATCACCGGTGTTGTAAGGTTGGATCATCGTATTGGCATTGCCATTGAACTGGTTGGAGGTGATCAGACTTCCTGCGGGTAATGTCCCACCTGAAAGATCATCCTGTATAGAGGCATTCAGGTTATTGTGAAAGGTATTGTTAAACACCTGATAAGCACATGATCCATTTGAGTGATCAATGAAAATCCCATTAAAGCTGTGCTCCAAAGTAGATCCATCCATCGTTAAGGTCGAGCTATTGGCCACCTCTACTCCCCACCACATTTGACCGCAATCACTGGTTAGTAAGGCATTTCTGATGGTTAATTTAGCATTCCTTAGTACCAATTTGCTTTTTACCACATTTAAAAAGTTATCCCAGTCACCACTAAAGTAAAGGATTGAGCCTGGATTGATGTAATAATCACCTTCTGCCAAAGTCAATGTCCCATCCACAAACAAGGATCCATTGATGGTGCCACCCCCGTATACAATATCGACCCCGTTACCTGAACCTACGAATTTTTCATACACCGTTCCGGAATTGAGTGCCAATGTGCCGTTGTAAGCATGGCAACAGGCAAGGTTCCAGATATTCTCGGTATGGCTAATGACCCAATGGACTCCATTGTTGAAATTGATTTCTAGGGTAATCGCCTGTGGCCCAACAGCATTAAAAAAGACACCTGTAGGGTCTGTTGAATTCCACAATTGAACACTTGCGTTGCTGCCTAAATCCCAGGTAAAAGAAGAAACCAAATTCATATCAACTCCGGTGAAGCTGAGACTTAGCCCATTAACACATTGGTTGCCGGAGGAAACAATTTGAACTACACTTTCATCTATAATCGTCACCTCAACAGTATCAAACGAATAGCAGCCGGAAGGTGTAGTGTACTTAACGATAAATGTCTGGTCATGTGTAAGACTGCTGATGGTCGGGTTACCAGAGCTTGGATTGACAAAATACTGGCTGGGGGTCCACTGATATGTGCCAGCAGGGTTTGTAGCTGACCCCAAAGTATAGCCGGTAGCATCGCCGTAGGCTTGAAAATCTGCACCTGCGGTAAAGGACAAGAAGGTGTTGTCAATGATCCCATCACTACCGTTGGTGGCAAGCAAAGCTTGTATCTGACACCTGCTCATACATCCTGTAGTAGGTGTAGCCAATGAAACATTTGGGTTACTTCCAATAGTAGCTGCCTGCCTTACAAAAATTCGTGAAGGTGGATCAACCAATTGCAAATTGGCCCCTGGCTCAATGCAGATAAAGGCATTGTCTTTGACATCAATTCGGCCACTTCCTTGTACAATGACATTGGCACCTGATTTTATAATCAACGTTGACTTCGGGTTAACAATGAGTTCAGCCTGATCTTCAATGAGCAAAGTGGTGCCTGAGTTAATCTGTAGATAGGTTGGAGTGACGAAATCGGGATAGGTATATTGCCCATTGGGCAATAATGCACCTCTTGTTTCCCTATTGGGAGTTCCTGAATGATCAATGGTCAGTTTTTTACCTGCCTTGATGACCAGATCACGGAACGCACCCGGGATGTCTGATAGCTGGATTTGCCCGGTCATTCTTTGGTCGTTGGCTATATCCACATCGTTGTACTTGATCTGTAGCTGTATGTCTCCGGAAACGGTATTGTAGTTCACTATCTCAAAAGAAATTCCGTTTAGGTGAAAATCTTCAAGCCTCTGGGTAGTAGAATTATATTTCAAATGAGGCACTATGGCCGGGTTACCCGTGATGCCAACTTTCTTGCCTACCTGGTTGAGGGCGGAGTTGATACCTTTTACACCGTACTCGAACTGACCATTGACTTGATCAATCCAAAAACATTCATTAAAAGTTCCCTGAAATTGTGGGTCATACATTATTCTATTAACACTTAAATTAACACCTTGTGGGGCATGAATAAAAAAAGGATAATCTCCTCGTATTGCTGCAAAATTACTATGGTGAGAAAAAGAGTTTTTAAAACCACGTGAATGATTAGTGAAAAATGCACTCCAATTTGTTACATCAAGTCCAGTATTTAAAAATTGAAAGTCTGAATGCCCTGTTCCCAAATTTAAATATTTGAAGCCATTTGATTGAGCACCAAGATTATAAATATGTTGCAAACTTCCGCCTGTTTCAGACTCGATATAAGCATAAATACCTTTGGAGGGCAAAGGAAAGGGATCGCCATTCTGTTTGTGTGTCCAATTACCTAAATCAAAATGAGAATTGTGTTGCCTATTCTCTAAATACAAATATTGAACTGGATTAGTATTCGGTAGTCTAATTCTGATAAAATCATTATAAGTTAAATGATCTCTCAGTGTATAAATTCCATTTTGACTAAAGCTACTGATGTCATTCTGAGGATTCAAGGGTATCCAACCCAATTGATATCGCTCAAAAGCATTGGCCGAAGTGTTCATCTCAGAATAATCCATCAAACTCCAACCACTGTAGGCATAAAACTTGTTACCAACGGCTTTATGCTCACCTCCATGATGTGGGCAATCATAAAAGCTATGAGCCATTTCGTGAATAATCGTATTGCGTATCCAGTTGATTTCGAAATAGCCGCTTGTTAAAGTAATTCCGTTTGTTATACTGTAAGCAGGCGTGACATTAGGGGGAGTAACAATACCAGTGAAGTTGGGACCGCTGAAGCCTCCAGCTCCTTCCTGACGGTAAATATAAACTGTGTAATCAATTTTATTGTCTGGGAGAGACATACTATTATCTGTCAAATATTGAGGGTTATTGGTATGAAGATCAAAACGAGACCAATCAAAACTTGGAATTAAAGTTCTTAGTTGATTAGGTACCTGATTCCAATCATTTACATTCCATTGATTTACTCTTAAAGGAAAGGGTTCTGCAATGATACGCAATTGACCATTGCTCATTTTATAGAAGTAGTTAGATAAAGTATTATCTGTTGCAGATAAACTAAATTGTGCGGAATCATTATAAAACAACTCATTCTGATACCATGAATTGGGCAAAGTTCTACAGCAAGCATCTGGGTCATTAGGTTTAAACGGCAGGTTCTCCCAGCCTGAAAGATTGTAATCACTTCTGATTATACCCGTTGCACCAGGGTTATCAAATCCAACATAAACTATTAAAAATCGGTAATCCCCTTTAGGAGTAAAAGTTCTACCGTTCTTAGTAAAAAGTGTACTTTGCGGTCCAGAAGGTTTTGCAAATGCATGATACAGATTTACCAAAGAGTCATTAAGCAAACACTTTGGGCCAGGTAGGATTGGCTGACCCACTGATTTAGCAAAAAAGAAAAAAATACTAAACAGAGTTAAAACAAAATTGAATATTCTCATGGACGTAAGAGTTTATAATTGATAAAGCTTTTTTGAGTAAAAATCGAGCAATGCAATACACCCTCAGGGAAATCACCTGTCAGCGTTAAATTACCATCTTGGTCAAGAAAACAATCTTCCTTATTGTAAACAATTCTACCGATAGCATCATAGAGTTTCACTGAAAAACTCTGGCCCACGTGCTTTTCCGAAACAATTTGCAATTGCCAGGATGAAGTGAAAAAGGCATTAAAATCAGTTTTCCTTGATGAAAAGGTCTCGAACGCTAGAACTTGAGTACAACTCTGTAAAAATGGATTGATGTAGATTAATAATGAACTGTCTCTTTTACATGATAAAAAAAGATAAGAAGTTGGATCATCACCAAAATTCTGATAATAATTTAATCCTAGCGGAGTTCCAATCCCTTCAATCCAAACCAGATTACTTGGGATAAAAGTTGTTAGGGGATTATGATTTAAAAAATCAGCATAATTAATGCCCGGTGTGCTTAAGTAAACAAACTTACGCTGCGCATTAGCAAAAAACATCGATTTAGTAGAATCAACATAAAATGTTCCCCCATAAATCGAATTTGTTGTGCCACTTAGCAATGAGTCTCCTGTATTTAATGTAAAGTCATATAGGGTTATCCATGTCTGACTTGCTATATGTCTGATCAACACTTTTCGATTAGCTGTATCTTCTGCCACATAGTAGCCTAAATTACCTTGGCTAGGGTTAGCAATAGCATTCCAATGGACTAATGGCTGAGATGGTGAAGTTGTTGGAAATAATAAGATTTCACTCCAGTAAGTAATCTGAGCACCTTGAGGCATGTTGGTTCGATTGCCAATCACCCACACAGCCGAGTCATTCAACATCGGTATATACCCCTGCGCCTGAGTATTTCTGTTGATCATACATAAGATCAGCAGCACAAGATACTTTAATGCCTTTTTCATCGCATTTGGTTAAAGTAATGCCAAATTAGGCAGAAAAATGAATTATCCAAGCGGTATTTTAAGATATTTATCAAATATATAATTATTTATATTTTCCGTATAATTATTCGTAGTCACTAATTGCGATTATATTTAACCGAGTGTTGGGTAAAGATTAAAAGACGTGGCAGAAAAGTATCTACTTCTCGATTTAAAACATGAACAATTCAATCTCCACGCTAAATCTGATGGTGTTGGGTCCGGCTCCCTGTGTACGATTATAGGTCTGCGTAGGGATTTTAAAGGTCACTTTATCTTCTTTAAAAGTAATCTCGACAGGTTTGCTGACAGATTGAGAGAAGTAATAGGTTCCCATATTTTGGTAGATCACATAAAATTGATCTGCCTTTTCAGATGACCTAAACGAAAAAAGATTCTGCATTCTAAAGTATCCCGATATAGGTAGTCCCTTAAAGTAGAAAAATACCCCAGAGACTGTGTCATTACTTGCCCCAATAATGTACTCACGCTCAGGACCTACCTCGCAGAAAGAGTAAACATCGGCAAAAGACAAAGTATCATTGCTGCTAAACCTGACTATTGCTTTTCCACTAGCCCCGGCACGGCAAGTGTCGGCAATCTTACCAGCCTGAAGGGTACCTGAGCCTCCTGAGGGTCCAGGATCATCATTTTTATCACTACAGCCTACAAAAGCCAAAAAGAAGATGATGTAGAAGAATAACCCGACTGAGTTAAAGAGGTTCGATCGCATGTACACCTTACTTAAGTACGATCTCAAAAATGAGCATTATCCGGTAAAAATAAAAAAGCCAAACAGTCTCATTCAGGGAAAAGACAGAGTTAATATCCAAAATTCTTCAAAATATCTTTTTTTAGGCAAACTTATCATTGAGTTTAGCCTAATCTTAAAAAATTAAATAGTTACTTTTATTCGCAGAGGAGACTATAAAACATAAATAAAAAAAGCCGCTTGTTGCGGCTTATGTGTGGGAGCTGAGGGATTCGAACCCCCGACCCTCTGCTTGTAAGGCAGATGCTCTGAACCAGCTGAGCTAAGCTCCCAATTTTATTCCTCTATCTCAGCGACCCGACCACTCCCGAATGTCGGGATGCTCTGAACCAGCTGAGCTAAGCTCCCAATTTTATTCCTTTTCTCAGCGACCCGACCACTCCCGAATGTCGGGATGCTCTGAACCAGCTGAGCTAAGCTCCCAATTTTATTCCTTTTATCAGCGACCCGACCACTCCCGAATGTCGGGATGCTCTGAACCAGCCGAGCTAAGCTCCCTTTAAAATCGGACTGCAAAGGTAGCGGTCGATTTCAAAAATACAAACCAACAAAAAAAATTAAATGTTGAGTCAGCCTTCTCACATCCCTTAAATTGCAGCACCAATGCCAACAAGGAATAAACTTTTCGCCTTCTTAAGGTGGTTGCTGATCAGCATCAGTCTTATTGTCATTCTTTTGGGTGCAGTTTTCATCTACATCATCAGTCAGAAAGACCAGATCATTCGAATGTTTGTCAATCAGGCCAATCAGTATCTGCTGGTCAAAGTCGAAGTTGAAAAAATCGATCTTACCCTGTTTTCCAGCTTTCCAAAAGCTTCCATACGTCTTAAAGGACTAAAAATGCAAGGTTCGGACGGCCTTACAGATCCTTTATTGCTCGATGCTTCTCAATTGTCTTTTCAGCTTGACCTGATTGATCTGCTTCAAAAAAGATACCTCATACAGTACATTGAGCTCAAAGATGCAGAGATCAGCCTGGTCACCGATGGCAAGGGTAAACTCAATTACCGCTTCATTTCTGCCGACAGCAGCCAACAGACCAATGAATTTGCGTTTTCACTGAAAGGGATCTACCTGAACAATACCATCCTGCATTACCGCAGCCCTGAAACTAAGTTTTCCATGGCCTTTGATCGAAGTAAAGCTCAAATCTCAGGGAAAGAAGACTATACTTTTGGCAACCTGGATGGCTTAGTTACCATTTACAGCTTACAAACGGGGGCGATGACATTGCTTCAAAATACTGATCTTGATTTGGTTGCCGATTTCAAATACCAGGAAAGCACAAAATACCTAACTATCTCGAAGACCCGACTGAGGTACCGTAATTCAGACTTCCTTATTGATGGCGCATTCCAGTTCGACCATGAACCCAATTGGGAGGTCAGGATTAAGTCGGAACAACTTGCTTTGGAAGACCTCAAAAACCTGTTACCCGGGCAAATCAGTCAAGTGCTAAGGGAATACAAAGCTGGAGGACAGGCTTCCGTTGAGTTGTCGATGACAAAAAGAAAAGGTCAGAAATCCGGGACAACAAGTGCGAAATTCAACATCAGAAAAGGGACGATGAGTCACCCTTCCAGCCCCGGAAACCTAAGCGATATCCACCTCAGCGGAAACCTGAAAAACATAGGAAGAGGCGCCATGGAAGACTATGTGTTGACGATTGACACCATGCACTTTCAACTGGACAAAAACAGAGTTGGAGGCACTTTGCGATTGAATAATTTTAATGAACCCTACCTCAACACCAGATTAAGAGGCAGAATACCAGCTGTTGAACTTCAAGCTTTTATAAAATCGGAGCAGCTTAAAATTAACGACGGCATGCTCAATGTAGCTGTTGCCCTTGAGCAGTCGTTCGGAACGAAAGGGAGCAGGAAAATATCCGGTGAAGTGAAATGCACTGATCTTAATCTGATGATACCCCCCTTGACATCGCCTGTAAGGGTCACCAATGCAGACTTGCTTTTTAATGAAAACGATTTAATCATTTCACAATTTGCACTCTACCATCGAGGTCAGCATTTGACGGGCAACGCCATAGTGTTCAACGCTTTCGCAACAGACAGCACCCTACCCTATCGCATAGGAGCAAATATACGTTCACCTCATCTTGTTTTAGACAGCCTGATTACCTCAAGTGAAGGATCCACGATGATCAGTCTCCCAAAAAGGATAATCGCTCAGGCAAAAATTGAGTCAGAACTTCTTCACTATAAAAGACATCGATACAGAAAGATGGAGAGCGCATTTTATCTGGACTCTACCGTTTTCTCCATTCAGAGCTTAAGTCTGCAAATGGCCGGAGGGCAATTGAAGGCTGATGCTAGTCTTGAGTTGGAAGAAAAAGGAACCTTTAGGATCAATCTGAATGGGGCCTGCGAAAAAGTACCAATCGATACCTTGTTTTATTATTTCCAGGACTTTGATCAGCAGTTCATTACGCACCAGCATCTGAAAGGGATACTGACAGCCAATGGCCGAGTGAATGCTCGAATAAAACAAAACGGGGAGCTGATGAAAGAAAGTATTGTCGCAGATATTGAACTGTTGGCTGAAAGCGGGAGGCTATATCGGTTCGAACCCATGAAACAACTTTCCCGCTTTGCAGATGAGGAAGAGCTCTCCGACATCAAGTTTAAAACCCTGAGTAACAAGTTTCATATTGAAAATCAAACACTTTTCATCCCTGAAATGGTCATTGGGTCGAGTTTGAGAGACTTGACGGTATCCGGCACGCATAGTTTTGATCAAAAGATCAATTATCGTCTCAAAGTACCCATTACCAAGCCCAAGGCTACCGATAAAGATGAGCGCTTTGGGGCCATTGAGCAGGATGTCTCAGGCAAGCTTTATTTGTATCTGACCATTACCGGTACAACGGACAACATGAAAATTCAGTACGATAAAAAGGCAGTAACTGGCAAAATATCAGAACGGTTCAAAGCAGAAAAAGAAGAGCTAAAACAGCTGTTCAAATTCAAATCGGATAGCCTGAAGACCAAGCCTAAAAAAATAGAGTTGGAGGAGAACAATTACTTTGATTTTGATTGAACTCCCCAACTCTGCCCTTCTATTCTTTTAAGAATTTAAGGATTACTGACCTCTCCTCAAGCCCTATCTGTAAAAAATAAGTTCCGGAGGGCAAATGATCCACTTTTAGCTCCGATGAGCCTGAATGACTTGAGTTTGGCTGATGACTGATCTCGTGTATTTTGCCTTCCATACTCATACAACGAATGCTCTTAATGCTGCTTTGGTGAGGCAGACTTAGCATGAGTCGGTCCTGAGCCGGATTAGGGAAAAGGGATACGATTTCCTCACTTCGCTCCTCCTCGATTGCGAGCGGATTACACACAATTGAAAGTTGAGCAGTTGGGGAGGGACAGCCATAAATGCTGGACTGAACCAAAGACAACGCACCTGCGGCTCCGTTGAACTGAAGCTGAATAGAAGCGGTGCCCTGTCCGGAGGCGATGGCTGTTGATGCAGGAGCTGTCCAAACATAAGAGGTTCCGATAACTGGATTTACGGAATAGCTGGCTGAAACACCGCTGCACCCCTGAATGCTGACCGGGCCCTGAATTACCGGTGTGGAAGGTGAGGCTTGTATCGTAATGAAATTATTTCGTGTTTCGGAATTAACCGGGAAACCCGAAAATAGATCTCTGATTTCCATGGTGATGGTCTTACTTCCGGTACTAGTGTAATTCACCTGATGTGGGCCTGCTCCGTTAGCGGTAGCAGGATTTGCCCCTGGCCCAAAATTCCAGAAAAGCGTGGTGTTGGGAAAGTTAGACATATTTGTGAAGTTGCTGAATGTCAACGTAGTGCCCGGGCAGGTGTTGGTAGGTAAGGCTCCAAAAGTTGCCGAGGAGGTACAGAAAAAGCCATTGTCAACCGTAAATGACCGGGTCGTAAAGTTGCCTGCTCCACATCCATTAAGTGGTGTTACCCTTACCTGAGCATTTTGATTTAGCAAATCGACAATCACAGAAGTTGTACCCTGCCCATCACCAATCGAGCCTGCGCTTGCTGGGATCACTTCCCATCGGTAAAAACTAGCATTGGCTACACTGCCCACACTAAGTATAACCTCATCTCCGGGGCAAAAAGTCGTCGAGCCTCCCGTAACAGCACCTGCATTTCCGGGAAGGGCGGTAACGGTCAGGTTGATGGTATTGCTTTCCGCAGTGCATCCGTCATTAACCCTGACTTTATAGGCTCCGGCCTGTGTGGCCAGAAAGAGGGTATCCAGCAAAACGGGCGCCCCAAGAGATACATTGTTCCTAAACCACTCATAACTAGCCCCTGCAACTCCGATAGCCCTTATAGTCAAATTGCTTCCGGTACAAAAGCTAGAAGAAGGAGAACTGATGCTTGCAGTAGGTAGTGCCCTGATCGTCGTGACAAAAGGAGCAGATAGACTTGAACAACCTTGTGCATTGGTCAGACGCACGGTGTAGCTTCCGGCAGATAGGGCATTAATGGCATTGGCAGTTCCGGGTCCAGTGAGGGTATTGCTTCCCAGAAACCAGGTATACGTTCCACCGGCAAGAACTGTGGCTTGTAAGGGTAGGCTGCCCCCTTGACAAATCTGATTGCCCGGTGCCGTGATGCTTACTGTTGGTGCTGTTGCTGTGTTAAAATTCTGTGTGGCAGACGTGTCTCGGCAACCGGACGCATTGGTCATGATCAGTCGTATGGTGGATGGATTTGTAATTCTTAACACCGAGGCATTGGCGCCTGAAATCGGTACTCCTGCATTCAGCCACTGATAACTCAAGCCTGTTCCTGTTGGGGCAGTAAGCACTATCGTATCTGTTCCAGGACAAAAAGAGATCGATGAAGCCGTGAACGAAGCAACCGGAGCCGAATTTTGAACTACCACCAATGCATTAGACGTATCCACACAGCCGCTGCTATGACTTACAATCGACCTGTAGGTTCCTGCCTGTGAAACAGTTAGTGTCGCAGTGATAAAACCGCTCAGGGTAATTCCGTTACGCTGCCAGATGATGCTCTCCCCAGCTAACAAGGTGTTGGCAGTCAACGAGGTAGACTCAGCAGGGCAAAGAACAGTATCTGCACTCGTAATGCCTGCATTGGGCTGATTACCAGTGCTGATGCTTCGAACGGCGGAAGTATCCATGCACCCGTTTGATCCGATCACTCTAAGGCGGTAACTACCTGCCGAGGCAGCTGAAAATTGTGTATTTGCAGGGCCTGCTGCTCCTTGAGAAACTCCATTCAACAGCCACTGGTAGCTCGCTCCTGAAACTTGTTGGGCTTGTAAAGAAACCGGTGATCCGGAACAAATTACGGGAAGCGATGTGGGTTGAATGAGGGCTTGCGGCAAGGCTAAAACTTGAATTGTGGCATTGCCAGAGTTAACACATCCGTTACCAGCAGTGAAGGTATAGGTGATGCTTCTTGAGCCAACTCCCGCTGTTGTGGGGTTAAAGCTGCTGCCGCTTACACCAGGTCCTGAAAAAACACCCCCTGTAGGACTGGCTCCTAATAAGCTTATCGGGCTGCCATTGAAACATACCGGAGCATAGCCGGGCATAGTGATGGCTGTACCAGTATTCACCGTGATAACTGCGGTATCAGCATTACTGCAACCAAGGCTATCGGTGAATGTATAAATGATCGGATGTGTTCCTGCGCCTGCGGTTGTGGGGTTAAACTGTCCTCCTGACACTCCGGGGCCGGAGTAAACACCACCGGAAGGGCTGCCACCACTAAGTGTAAAGGCTGGCTGCCCGGTACAGTAAGATTGACTAAAAGTGGGTAAACTAACCACAGGAAGAGGCAGAACCGTCACCAGAATGGTATCTCGCTGCACATTGCTACATTGGTCAGTGATAGTCACGATGTAGCGGGTAGTGGTGTCTGGGAAGATGGTCGGGTTAAAAACGGATGGGTTGCTGATGTTGTAGTTTGGCGACCAGGTGTAACTCACCCCTCCAGGGAGCGAAAGTTGAGTACTTGATCCCCGGCACAAGCTTATGTCATCCAACTTCACCACATTGGTAGGGTATTGAATGATACAAACCCTCTGTTCGTTGTTGAAACCTCCTGTGGATGCAGTAAAGCCCCAATAGACATAAGGATTGCCGTTAAAAATAGACTGCACGACATTGCCGCTGTATGACACCCTAAGCACGTTGGCAACAAAAACCCTCAACGTGGTGTCAAGGGCGGTCCACTCGATCCTCACTTCATGGTTCTGTCCGTTTTCTACATTTCCGCAGTTGGACAATATACATTGAGGTGCTGCCAGACTGTTGGCGCTGTTGTGGTCTAAGTTTCCATTTTTAAGGATGGCCACATGGTCATTAGCCGGATCAGCAGGGTTTTGAAACACGTCAAACTCGACCAGAAAGGAAGGTGTCACTCCCCCAATTCCCAGACTACCACCCAGAGAACCGGAGCTTGTGCATTGATTCTGAAAGGCAAATACAATCCCGTCTGCACCATTGGCATCTTTGGTTCCAAAATTCAGGTTGGCTCTTACAGTAAAGTTGTTTGAAAGATCTGTCTTCTGCCTGTACCACATAGAGCCAAAAATGTTTCCTGTGGCAGTCGTCAAGCGGTAGCAATCTCCTCCCTGAGAGATTGCATTTCCATTGAGTTGAAAAAGACCCTGAGCATGCAAGTGCAGGTCAAGTGCAGGTAAGCAGAGCATTAAAAAGGTAAGTATTCGTCTCATAATGATGGATTGTTTATGGGCTGTTTGTCCTCTAATTTGAGACATATATCCGGCCAAAAAGCAGTTTGTGGAGGAGATGTATACGATTGATAATATCATTACTATTTGATATTCAATATTTTAAACCTGTTAATGGCTCTATCTTGTAGAGATGATGTAGAGGTATAAAATAGGTTGTGAAGACCGTCAAAGGGTAGATATTTACAGAAAAAATGAAAATCCATGTTGAGGCAAACCCTGATGAAGATCCTCTTACTCCTGGCATTTGCCGGCTGTGAGAAAGCTCAATTAAGCGATAGCGATCAGAAAAGATTGACCCTTGCAGACAGCCTTGCACAGGTAGCCTGGAGTCTTCGCAGGGCTGACCCAGCTGCTAGCGACAGCTTAAGTCTTCTCATCAATTCTGAGGTAGACTCCATTACAGGATCAGAGGCTGTGAAAGCACAGCTTTATAAAAACAGAGCAGCGACACAATGGATCAGAGGAAACTTTGAGTCGGCTATGCCGCTAGCGGATTCTTCTCTGGGTTTGTTTTTAAAAGTGAATGATAGCACTCAGGCGGGTAACTTATACAACCTGAAAGGGCTCATTTCATGGAACGCAGCCCAATATGAGCAGGCTCTGCTTTTTTATGGTCAGGCTGAACGTATTTTTCAAGTACTAGGAGATACTGACGGGATTATGAAAGTCTGGAACAACACAGGCATTATTCTTTACCAAACGGGAGATTTCGCCAAGGCGATGGAGTATTTTGTGAAAACCTTGCCTTACAATGAGGCCAAAGGTGCAAGTCAGGCATTGATTGATAACTACACCAATATGGCAATCATTCTGGAGGTTCAAAAAGACATTCCCAAGGCCAGTAGCTATAAAAGGAAGGCATTGAACCTATCAAAAGAGATTAATGATCCGAGGTCTGAGCTACAAGCCCTTGCTAATCTGGGCACCTTGTTTTTCAATGCCTCCACTTATGACTCAGCCAGGTATTACAACCTATTGGCTGTTCCTCTGGCAGAGCAACTTGGAGATGCTTATTCTGGTTCATTTGTTTTAAATAATCTGGCCGAATGTGCCATTGCTGAAGGTCAGTTGAAAGAGGCTGAGAAGTATGTGCTTAGGGCGCTGGAGATGAGACGGGCAATTGGAGATCCACTTGGACAGTCCATTTCATTACGGGTCTATGGGATCATTCAGGAGAACAGGGGACAATCTGAAAAGGCGATAACTGCTTATAAAAATGCCTTGAAGCTTGCCGAAGACATACATTCAAGAGAGCAGGAAATGAATTGCCATGAGCAAATGGCTGATGCCTACAAAAAGTTGAAGAAAATCGATCAGGCTTTTTTTCATCTGGAGCACTATCGAAGTTTGAAGGACAGTTTGTTTTCTGAAAAGCAAAACGAAAAGATCAGAGAACTGGAGATCAAGTACCAGAGTAGTAAAAACGAGGCCAAAGTGCTTGAGCAACAGTTGGAAATACAGGAATACGAACTCAACCAGGAGGCTCAGCGCAGGAACATATTGGTTATGGGGGCCGTTGGCATCTCCTTTATCCTTCTGTTGGGCAGCTTGTATCTGGGCAGTCGCAAGAAGCGGGCGCATGAACAATTGCTATCCAGAAAGGAGCATGAAATGCTGGCCTTAAAGCTTCACAATGAAGCATTGCAGAAGGAACAGCTTCAACAGGAGGTAGCGTACAAAAACAAAGAAATTACCACACTTGCCCTGATGATGGCCTCCAAGCGGGCAGTGATTGAGGAATTGGAAGAGCAGGTCAAATTACTTAAAAGTCAACCTGTTGATGAGTGGCCTGGAAGAGTAGCGAGCCTGCTGAGGGAGCTAAAAATAAAGAGGACCATGGAAAAGGAGATGGAAGAGTTTGATCACTATGTTCACCAGGTATGCGAAGGCTTTTTCGAACGCTTGCAACAACTTTACCCCGGCATCACACCGACGGAAAAACGATTAGCAGCACTGCTGCGCATGGAACTAAGTTCTAAAGAAATTGCCAGCATCATGAATATCTCACCCAAAAGTGTGGACATGAGCCGCTACCGATTAAGGAAAAAAATGCAGATAGAAACGGAAGAAAATCTGGTCAGCTCTTTGAGCCGGCTTTAGAAGTTGAGCCACGCCTTTTTTCGATCAAAATGATCATCCAAACCCCGGCAGCAAGTGCAATGGTAGCAATTGACATGCGGTAGTCGATACTGATTTTACCTAAATCAGGCCACTGAATTGAACCAAAGTACCCATCAAGCCTTAGGCTCAGCCCCAGGCATATACCAAGGACGGATAAAATTCCTGTCAGCAGAACTCTTCTGGTAATCCTTTCCCTACGTCGTTCCAACTCCAAGTCCATCACCTTACGCATCACCTGTTGGGTAAAGCCCATAGGTGGGGTTTCGAGCACATTGCTCATCCACTTTTTAATGGAAGCGTTTTCCTCTTTGTTCATTGCTGCTAATTTAAGGTAACCATTGATTTTATGAGCTTTTTTTCAAGCCTTTGTCTCGCCCGGTGCAATTTTACTTTAAGTGTATTTCGGTTTATTCCGGTAATCTTTTCCATCTCCTCAAGGCTTTGTTCCTCCAGGTAAAAGAGTTGAAGCACCATCTGATCGTCATAGGCTAGTTCCCGTATGCAACTATGCACCATCTGTTGCTTTTCTTTGGCTTCATAGGCTGACCAGTCAGTGCCGCTAGATTCCTGAGCTATCTCCTGATCGGTCTCATCCCAGGAGATCTCCGGCCTTCGCTTGAGCTTACGAAGCATACTGCCGCATTGGTTAAATGCAATCCTGTACAACCAAGTGGAGAATTTTGCATCCATCCTAAAGGTATGTAGTTTTTCATATGCACTGATAAATGCTTCCTGAGCCGCATCAGTGGCCAGGTCACGATCCTTGAGCATCTGCAGGCACATGGAAAAAACAGGTCGTTCAAACTGCCCAATCAATTGAGCATAGGCCTGAGAACTACCCTTTGTCACTTGCCTTATCAGGCCTTGTAATTGATCTTCGCTCAAGCGCATGTTGCCCATTGGACGACAGATTGATCTTAAAGGTAACAGTTTGAAAAAAATAATTTTTGGGACTGTAACCAGTAACCTGCTTAAGGCATCCTATGCTCAACAACGACAAAAAATTAAAAACACAAACTCAAATGGAACCCGTTATCATCATGATCTCCTTGTGTGCCACTGTATTTGGCATCGCTTACTACTACCTTTTTACCCGTAACAAAGAACGTCTGGCCCTTATTCAGTCCGGTGCTGATGCTTCCCTTTTCAAAGCTCCTCCTCGCAAAGGTCCAAACTGGACTTACTCAATCTCCCTGATCATTGGGTTTATGGCCATGGGAATTGGGCTGGGAGTATTTCTTGCCACAATAGTGGAGCAGGGGATGGTCAATCAGCAGCTTCAAATGGTTAAGCAGGGTTTGCTTCAGGAAGCACAAATGGAGTTCCCTCAAGCGTATGTGACCGGAATATTCTTCTTTGGAGGGGCGGGTTTAGTGGCAGCTTTTTATCAACTGAAGCATCTGTATAAAAAGGAAAATGTGTGATCATTTTTGTGATCATAAAAAAAAGGCCTTTGAGGCCTTTTTTCATTTTTCACGTGGTCGAAATATAGTTCAGTATTTAAAAAATCTTCCCCGGATTCAGGATGCCCTTAGGATCAAATACCTGCTTAATGCCCCGCATCAGATCAATCTTAGCAGGGGCATTGGCCAAGTGCATATAGGGTCTTTTGGCGATCCCTATGCCGTGTTCGCCTGATAGAGTACCACCAAGACTGACCACCAACTTGAATATTTGCTCTATCCCTTCATTAACTCCGTTGTCCCATTGCTCATCACTCATTTGTTCCTTCATGATGTTGATGTGCAGGTTACCATCACCAAGGTGACCGTAGCAAACAGAATTAAAACCAAATTTGCTTCCTATTTCCTTGATGCCCTTGACCAGGTCTGGTAGGTTGGCACGGGGCACCACCACATCTTCAGACTTCGTAAGGGAATAGGCATTTACAGCAGGCGAAACATTTCGACGAAGTTTCCACAATTGCTCCTTTTGCTGACTGGTTTGTGCCAAAAGAATTTCGCCGGTCTCAAAACCTTCCAATACCTCATAGACTTTTTCCGCTTCTGACATCAGTTGGTTATCATCATTTCCGTCTAGCTCAATCAAGAGATGGGCTTCGATACCATCCGGCACTTCAATATTGACTTTGTAGTTGAGTTTATCTTCAAGGTACTTTTTGGTTTTTTCTATCGCACTCCTCTCCATAAACTCCATGCCTGATGGCGAAATCCCTGCAATAAATATAGCCGCAATTGCCCTGCATGCCTCCTCAGAACTTCTAAAAGGAACCAGCATGGTCACATCCTTTTGTGGATAAGCCCTTAGTTTAAAAACAACTTTGGTAATGATGCCCAAGGTACCCTCACTACCAATCATCAATTGAGTAAGGTTATAGCCTGTTGAATTCTTCAGCACATTTGCTCCTGTCCAAATCACCTCACCGTTGGGTAAAACCATTTCAAGGTTAAGCACATAGTCTCGGGTCACTCCATATTTCACCGCTTTGGGGCCACCCGCATTTTCAGCCAGATTGCCTCCTATAAAACAACTCCCTTTGCTGGAAGGATCAGGTGGATAAAACAAATCAAGGGCTTTCACAGCATCCTGAAATACTTCGGTGATCACACCCGGCTCTACGATGGCTTGCAGGTTGAGCGTATCGATGTTGATGATCTTATTGAAACGCTCCATTGCCAGCACAATACCTCCCTGAGTTGGCAAGGCTCCTCCACTAAGTCCCGTTCCGGCTCCTCTGGGGGTTACTACAATTCCATGCTGGTCACATAGCCTCATGATGCGACTTACTTCTTCTGTGGTGCCGGGTTTCACCACCAGATCAGGGGGAAAGCAATAGTCTTCGGTTTCATCACTACCATGCTGCCGGAGGATTGATTCATCAGCAAACACATAGGCATCGCCTACGATTTCAGCCATTAAGGAGTGAATGTGTGTAAGTGAAACCCCTACCTGCATGTCTTCATTGATTTTAAAAGTTAAAATTAGGGATAAAAAGAATGGCTAATAAGGTTGATCATGAGCAAACATCGATACAGCTGGGTGGTATTGTTACTGGTAGTACTGTTTGCTTCCTGTAAAAGTTCAAGCCGAATACCGAAAGAAGAAAAAGCTGAGACGAGAAAACTCATCAAAGCAGCAAGAAGCTATCGGGGAACGCCTTATTTGTATGGTGGCATGAGCAAATCGGGCATTGACTGCTCTGGACTTTTGGTAAGCAGTTACAGGGAAGTTGGAAAGAAAATACCCAGATCCACTGCGGAACAAATCAAATGGGGGAAAACGGTTAAGAAAGAAGAACTTATTCCCGGAGACTGGCTTTTTTTTGCGGAGAAAAAAGGAAGTAAAAAAGTAGCGCATGTTGGACTTGTAACGGAGGTAAATGGGGATGATGATGTTCAATTTATTCACTCCTCCACTAAGCTGGGTGTCGTTGAAGATAATTTGTATGCTCCTTACTATCTGGTCCTTTTTTTACAAGCCCGAAGGCCATTTTAATCAACCCTTCAACTGAGATAGTTGATTTGTCCTATATTTGCATCCTGTTTTATGGGGAATTAGCTCAGCTGGCTAGAGCGCTACAATGGCATTGTAGAGGTCATCGGTTCGACTCCGTTATTCTCCACTTCAAAAAGGCTCCTTGAGGAGCCTTTTTTTATGACTTTCAAACTGAAATACGTCATTATGTCCGATATATTCTTATACCAAATCTATATTTTATGCCACATTGACCGTTTTTGGAGGCTGAAAAGGGCTGATTAGTGAGGTGGCATTTGACTTGAGTAGTCAGAAGAAAAAAATAAACATCTACGACTATGACACTGATGAAATTCAACCACAGCCCTATGTTCAGCGGATTGGTGGACAACTTTTTAGGAAAAGAGTTAGGAGGCCTGATGGACAGCAACAGCGGATTTAGCAGCCCTGCAGTCAACATCAAAGAAAACAAGGATGGATTTATGCTGGAGATTGCTGCACCCGGCTTTCAAAAGGACCAATTCAAATTGAGTCTGGACCATAACGTGCTCACCGTAAGTGCGGAAAACAAGCAGGAAACCGAAAAGACAGAAGGGAAATACACCCGTAGGGAATTTTCTTATGGATCATTCCGCAGGTCTTTCACGTTGCCCGAAACCATTCAGGCGGAAAAGATCGATGCTGAGTACCAGTATGGAGTATTGATGGTGAACCTTCCCAAAAAGGACGAAGCCAAAGTAAAAGCTGTTAAAGAAATCAGCGTACGCTAATCCAAGCTTGAGAAATAAAAAAAGGCGCCTGAGGCGCCTTTTTTTATTTCTGCGAACCAAAGACCCAACGACGTTGGTCAACATCGTAACGATTTTTTTCATCAGGATACTCAATCCATTCTTCTTGACTATTCTGAGGATAGAACTTACTCAAATCTTCCCCTTTCACCATCAGATGGAACAGCTTGATGGATTTTTCACGCAACTGAGCTTCCTTCATTTTAAAGGTCCAGAACACCTCTTCATAGTATTCAAATTCGCCGGATGGGGCATACTTTAGTTTCCCGGCTATGCAGATACGTTTTTGATGAAGACTAGGGGCAGGCCTGGATACCATGAAGTAATGTATTCCTGTTTCATCATCAACGTAATAGGCTTCTAGGAGATAGCTAGGTAAAATCTGTTTGTATAGCTTATTGAGAACCGTATCAAACCGCCTGTCCGGGCCAAAGCCATCGGGTAACTTCGCATAATAAGGTAAGGTGGATCTTAAAAACCTGACCTGATCAGAAGGCTCTTTGAGATGTCTTTCTACTTTGTAATCAGGTGCCCCGCAGGCCACAAGAAAGAAAAGGGAAATGAAGAAAACGTTTGATTTCATAATGCAACATAAAAAAAAGGGGCCGAAGCCCCTTTTAGTTTAGATCAAATTGATATTAATACTTCTTGCTTTGAGGGAAGAAGTTAGACCAACCATTGGTCCAGTCAGTTCCATTGGCAAATGCTCCACGGTAGGTAGTAGTTGTGAAGAAGTTTGCAGGCAGTGTAGTTGTCAACTTTGAGTTGGTAAATGCCGCACCAGTCAAAGCATTTCCTGTAACTGTTGCCAATTCAGTTGGGTCAGCTGGATAATTGAAAGCTGTGTTTCCATCTACACTTCTAGACTTCATCACTATGTTACGGCTGATACCTGCATTGTCAAAGAAGTTCTGACCACTGTTAACAGTACCAGCAGTGTAGGAATTACGGAAAGTTGAATTGCTTCTTGAAGAAGCCAACCAATAAGTAGAGTCATTGCCATCAGCATAAACGAATGCAGTAGCACCTGTAGGAGCAACCCAAGCCGGAGTAGCTCTTTGACCAAGAACATAAAGAATGTTGTTCTCAAGAGTTGCTGTTGCAAGACCAGTTCCGCTATAGTTGTTTTGTGCATCTCCACCATCTATGTTCAATCCACGTGGGAAACCACCGATGATAGAATTGAATATAGAAACTGCAGTTCTTCTTCTTAGGTGCATAGCATGCTGATAGTTAGCACTTAGAGCGTTACCTCCAGCTAAAGTATCAAGATACTGAGGCCCGAAAACGGTAATATTAGAGAAAACACCTGAAGTGATAGGAAGTGCTGAAGAACCAGTTGCATCATTATCACACTCAAATGCATTTGATCCTGACTGGTCACCCTGAAATGGGTCACGTACAACTAAACCAAACTGTACATTACCAGACCAACCGAAATCGCAATCAAAATCATCATCCCAAGTTCCGAAAGAAATCAAGTTTTTACCATTGATTGTTCCACCGAACCACTCAAAACCATCATCACCACCGTAAGATACCTGAACAAATTCCATCTTAGTTCCACGTCCAACACCACCCATAGTGATTGAGTTTGTTTCGTTGTTTGGAGACAAAGAGATTCCAGCGTATTCAACTCTTACATAACAGAAGCTGCCAGAAGATTCGCCATCATTTGCTGTAGAGTTTAGTGTTCCGTAAGTAACCGCTGGCTCTACACCTTCAATGGCTGGAGCATTTTGATTACAGTTTGCGTTACCGAGAAGGATAATTCCACCCCAATCACCTTTATCACGCTCATTAGTCTCTTGGTTTGAGGTGAATACAATAGGACTTGTTGCTGTACCGCAGGCTTCTATCTTTCCACCTGGTCTAACAATGATTGTGCCTTTAGTTCTTTTTTCTCCTTTGATAACTGTTCCAGCAGGAATAGTAAGAGTTACACCACTATTTACAAATACCTGTCCTGAAAGTAAGTAAACTTTTGTAGGATTCCAGGTTGTGTTAGCGGTTATAGAACCAGTTACAGAAATCTGGTTGCTCGGAGTAGGAGCAGGAGGATCATCATCATCATCGTTGTTACAAGCTGAGAAGGCAAACACAGATGCGATTGCCAACATAGAGAGGAATTTCTTCATTTTGGATAGTCAATTTTGTTTGCGCAAAACTGACGAAGGCATGTTAACCGAGTGTTACGCTTGAGTTAGTAAATCATTAAACTAAGTGCGATCTGCTTAGATCAATGACTTGGTTTTCAAGCATTTTTACAAAAAACAAAAACTCATGTTAACCAATTGTTAACATGAGCCTTTAGTGGTAACTGATATTTTAAGTTTGCCCTTACAACTTGATGGATAAGCCCATCGTAAATACTGCACCTCTTCTGAAAAGGAAAATGGGTTCGTCTACGGAAGTATCGATCTTTGTATCCCGGTTTGAGTCCTGATAAAAACGATATTGATAGTTTAACAGGTCCTGAATACCTAATTTTCCTTCTATTCTTTTAGTTAGCTTTTTGTTTAATGTTAAATCGATGGTATGTCTGGGCAACTCATAAACGGTAGGGAAGAGGTTGTCACCCACAGTAAAAATCCTTGGACCAAACACATTATATACGGCACTTGCTGTAATCCCTTTATCAAGATTTGTGTAGTACAATGCACCATTGATCAAATAAGGCGATTGTCCCTGCATGATCCGGTTTTTGTCTTGAGCAACTACATTACCTAAATCAACGGCACTATTGATGATTGAAGCATTCAGGTTAACACCCATGTCTTTTAAAAATTTGGTAGAGAACCAATTACTAAATGACTTCCTGAACTCCAACTCAAGTCCAAGTGACCTTGCAGAAACGGCATTTCCAAACTCAAACTGTTGAGCTTCACCCGCCTGACGGATATAGGTCTCAATTGGGTTTTGGAAAAACTTACTGAAGGCACCTATGGAAATGATCTCCGCCTCTGTCGGATAGAACTCCCAACGTAGGTCTATGTTGTCAATTGTCGCCACTTTGAGTCTGGGGTTACCCACCACATTCGCCTCAAGGTTAAAGTCATAATACAGGAACTCAGCTAACTCTCGGAATTCAGGGCGATTGATGGTTCTGCAATAAGCCAGACGTAAAATGTTCTGCTCATTAAGATTGTATCCCAAATTTATAGAAGGAAGTATGGGCGTAACATTAAGATTAACATTTATGCTTTCAAGATTACGGTTACGGCTGTCAAGTATTTGACTGCTGTTTTCAACCCGCACACCTCCTGAAACATTTAAGCTTTTCAAAGGAACTGTTCCTCCGACATACCCTGAAGCTATTGTGGTAGATGCTTCGTATCTGTCTGAAGGATTTGTACCCTCTACAACTCTCCAACCATCCGCCCCAACATTCTCAGAGTTAAAGATCTGATCAACAGGAAGTGCTAAAAGCTCTATTCTCCTCTGGGTTGGAAGATTGGATGGTAAGGTGTAGGATAACCAACGTGCTTCAAAGGTTCTGGCTTTACGCTCCAAATAATAACCTGCTTTCAACGTAGCAAACTTTACATCTTCCTCATTCTCGGACTTATTCATGGCAACTTTATGCTCATATGAGGTAGATTGCATAAAGGTGTTTTCGACCAGGCCTGAATAAAACCTGGCATTGTCAAATAATGCTGCACCCGGAGGATCAATGTTCGTAAACTGTGCATTAGGATCATTTCTTGGCCTTGTATATCTAAGTCTTCTGTAGTCGGGTTCGTTCCTATTGATGTAGTTATAACCTGCCACCCAAGTAATTGAAGATTTATTATTGTTGAAATCATGCTTCCCTTGCAATTGCGAGGAAAGAATTGACCGACTCATGTATCTGAAAGCATAGTTGTTAAACAAATCCCCAGACCGCTGTAGTGTATTTACCCCTTCTCTGAATGTCATTTCATTCTCAGAAAGCTGATTAAACATGTTCCTGAAATCAAGCTTGAAATTGGGATTCACAATTAGAGACCAGTTAGAAATAGCACCCATACGCACAGCATGGTTGTAGTTTTCATCTTCAAATTCGAACTGTGTAGGGCTCTTTTGTTCCTGTTTGTTAAAATCCTGGTATCGGAAACGCTGAATTCGGGCATACTGATATCTACTGCTGTAGCTTAGCTGACTTACTGTCGTCAATTTCATGTCTCCAACATTCATCTTTCTTGAAAAGCCAAGAGTGGCACTTCCATCAGGGAGGGCTGAAAACTTGTCAAAACCAAAGTTATTCTTCAGGTCTTTAGCCAGAAGGTTGGTTTGTGTGATGGTGTTGTTTGCGAGATTGCTGGGGAATGAGGATGGTATTGCCCGGTCGCCATTATCAAATGGAAGTGCTTCACCACCAACTCTATTCAATTGAAAGTTTTGAAAGGTGGTTCCAAAGCGATTTCCAAGGTTTAAAGAAAGGGTAGTAGCATTCTCATTTGGAACGCTTTTAGTAAAAATTTTAATTACCCCACCTGCAAAATCTCCGGGATATTCTGGTGAACCTGATTTAAAAATCAGCATTCTGTCAATGATGTTACTTGGCACTAGATCAAACGAGAAGGCCCTGGAGTCAACCTCTGTACTTGGAGAGATGGCATCATTGATCATGACGTTATTGTATCGTTCACTCAATCCACGGATCATAACAAAACGGTTATCTACGATAGATACTCCTGGCACCCTTTGGATCACCTGTGCTGCGTTATTGTCTTGAGACTTATTTATTTGTTCTGCTGATATACCGGTTACTACCTGTTCAGCTTCTCTGACTTCGTTGATCACTGATACTTCTGAACTGGTGATTCGCTCCGCCACAATCACAACCCCTTCAAGTACTGCTGCATCTTCTTCAATAGTAGAATTGAAAATGACCGTTTTGCCCGGACTGATTACGACACCTTCAATTTCTCTTGTTTTGTAAGAGATATAAGAAATCTGAATGGTGTATGTACCCGGATTGATTTTGGGAATGATGTATTCTCCGTCAAGGTTTGTGGATGAACCGATCGTCGTTCCTTTGATAACGACATTACCACCAATGATGGCCTCTTGAGTTTTGGCATCCCGAATAACTCCTTTGAGTGCTCCAGACTGTGCAATGGAGGTCAATGGAATAAAAAGAATTAAAATTAAGTGTAGAGTTGATTTAGCCATAGTACAACCGTGAAGACGATCGCAAAACTGCCATCTCAATATTAACCCTTGCCTTTCCTTACATTAAGATTTTGTTAAGTATTTAACATTGCCTTAACGCTAACTTAACCTCTACCCGATCTTGATCTGTTTAATAAGGGTCTGAATGATCTGGGCGGTGGTGATGCCATCGGCTTGTGCCTCAAAATTGAGAATGATACGATGATTTAGTACATCATGCGCTATGGCTTTGATGTCCTCCGGTAACACAAAGTCACGCCCATTCAGGTAGGCATGTGCTTTGGAGGCCAGGTTCAGGTTGATGCTTGCCCTTGGTGAGGCTCCAAACTGTATGTAACCGGCCTCTTCTTTAAGCCCATACTCAGCAGGTTTTCGGGTCGCAAATACCAATTCAATGATATACTTCTCCAATGACTCGGTCATTGTTACGGCGTTTACCTCTCTCCTGATGCTGAAGATGTCCTCTTTGCTCAACAGGGGTTGAATGTCGGCATCAAAAGACATGTTGCTCATGCGCCTCATGATTTCCAACTCGCTGGCTTTGTCAGGATAGTCCACATGAATCTTGAGCATAAAACGATCGACCTGCGCTTCAGGCAATGGATATGTTCCTTCCTGATCCACAGGGTTTTGGGTGGCTAACACCAGGAAAGGTTTGTCAAGGCTATAGGTGGTCTCTCCGATGGTGACCTGCTTCTCTTGCATGGCCTCCAGCAAGGCACTCTGCACTTTGGCCGGGGCACGGTTGACCTCATCAGCCAGAATGAGGTTGGCAAAGATGGGACCCTTCTTCACCTCAAACTCTCCAGACTTCTGGTTATAGATCATGGTGCCGATCACATCGGCAGGAAGGAGGTCAGGGGTAAACTGTATACGTCTGAAGTTCAGGTGGAGCACCTTACCCAAGGTATTGATGGTCAGTGTTTTTGCCAGACCTGGCACACCTTCTAGCAAAATATGTCCATTGGTAAAAAGTCCGATCAACAAACGGTTGATCATGTACTCCTGACCAACTACGGCTTTTGCTACTTCCTGTTGTGCTTGCTTTACGATGTCCTGCAAGCGGCTATCCTGTGTTGTTGTCTCCATGAAAGGTAATCGAGTTCAATACTTTTATTGAGAGCGCAAATATAAAATTCAATTGAAGCCAATGCGGAGGAATTTGAGGAAAGGCTTTGTATGCTGATGGAGAACTAAAACTCAATTCTAAATGAAGAGCCTGTTCACATGAACTCCTTTTTCTAAATTGATAAGGCTCAGTTTACCCAGTTGGTCTGAGCCGAGTTCTTGTTTAGATCATTTCAATAACTAAAGGAATAGCTTAAACTAAGTTCATCTCTTTAGCTCTTGCAATCCGGAGACTTGTGATTGTAACCTTGTTAAAGCTAAATCTTAACTTTTGAAAACAGGTACAGCATCTCACGTGAGATTTGTTTTACCCTCTCATCGTACACCTCTGCTTCATTCTCCTGACCATCAGCTGATTTCGGATCTTCATAAGGTAGGCTTATCCTTTCTGCTGCTCCTGATACCACAGGACAAGCTTCATCGGCCTGTGAGCAGGTCATGATAGCGCAAAACTCTTTTCTGGGATTTTTAATGTCATCGTATTTCTTCGACCAGGCTTTCACAGGTACTGCGTCACCGGCATAGTACACATGGTAAATGGGATTGTCACCCGGGATGATTTCTTCGATCTTAAATCCACAGCGTTTCAAAGCCTCAATTCCTCTAGGATTGAAAGCAGAAACTTCCGTGCCTCCACTGTAACACTCTACTCCATAAACACCATAAATGCGGGCAGAAGCCTGAGCCCAAATCTGGCTGATGTGACTCCTTCTTGAATTGTGGGTACAAATGAAGACAAGCTGAGGGATGCCTGCCTTGGATAGCTGTGTGCCTACAAATCGTGCAACTTCCTCTAAGTGTGCCTTTCGCTCTGCCGGTATCTGGTCAAACTCTGTTTTGCGCTCCTGAGCATAGCTGCTTACATCCGAGTAAATCCCTGACATATTACTTACTGCACTTTCTTCCATAATCTTCTCTTCGTTTTCAGTTTTTGATGGTTCGGATGGTTCACAAGCCATTAAAATGGCTGTCAGGACTATCGAAATTTTGATGGTGAGGGGTCTTAATTTGTTCATGTCGTAAGTAGTTT
Organism: Cytophagaceae bacterium; assembly: GCA_027488815.1. Taxonomy (GTDB): domain Bacteria; phylum Bacteroidota; class Bacteroidia; order Cytophagales; family JAIYAX01; genus JAIYAX01. Next base: position 65,837 of record JAIYAX010000018.1, read on the forward strand.
AGTTACGTCCAACAATTGTTATGATCTATTCTGTTTTCTGACTGCTCTAGTTTTATTTGCGTAAGCCACTGCTCCAATGATTGAGTGTAATGCCTTAGTACATCAGGGTTCAGGCAATAGTTAACGTACTGCCCTTCAATGGACCCCTTTATCAGTCCAAGCTTTTTTAGTTCCTGAAGATGCTGTGCGACCGTACTCCTTTGCAAGGGCAATTCCTGAGCGATATCTCCTGAGTAGCAGGATTTACGCCGGGCCAGTAACTCAATAATGGCCATTCGTGCCGGATGAGCCAGTGATTTAGCAAACAAGGATAACTCTTGCAGACCGGGTTCAAATGCTTCTGTTTTTGGGTGCATGGCGGAGTATGTCGTAAACATACGACATATTATACTAAAAACAAAAAAACCCTCTTCTGAGGGTTTGGATAAGTCTTTAAATTCGGATCAAGCGAGGTTGTTGACCAATTTCGTCAGCTTCGATTTGTTGTTGGAAGCTTTGTTTTTGTGGATCACATTCTTTTTGGCCAGTTTATCCATCATGCTGGTGGCTTCAATCAAAAGAGCCTGAGCTTCGGTCTTGTCTTTGGTGGCTCTCAGTTTTTTAACAACTGTGCGAGCTGATTTCAGCTGGTAGCGGTTTCTGAGACGCTTCGCTTCGTTGGCCCTAATACGCTTAATCGCTGATTTATGATTTGCCATGTTTGGGTGTGCCTTCTTTTTTGGGATTGCAAAAGTAGCACATTAAAAGTAACTGCCAAAAAAAATAACTCAATTTGTTTGAAGCCGATCCACAGCAGCCATAAATAAGGGCAGGTTGGCGCTCAGGCTGTATGATTTCTCAATGGATTGCCTTGCTGCTTTACCCATTTCGAGGCGTAGCGCTTCATTTTCAATCAGGCGGGTGATCGACAGTACCCATTCTTCATGACTGTCCGCTAAAAAACCATTCTGGCCGGAATGGATGATCTGACAATTAACTCCTACCGGGCTGGCAATGGCCGGAATACCGACCGACATGTATTGTATTGCTTTGAAGCCGCATTTTCCCCTAGTCCAGGGTTCATCAGGCAAGGGCATCAGGCCCAAATCCATTTCATGTAAATCGTCCACCTCTCTATGCTTAGTCCAAGTGACAAAGCGCATGTTAGGAAAACTAAAAGTCGGAACGGTGTTGCAAACCACCAACAATTGAAAGGGATGTTGGCTATAAACTGCATTCAAAACCGGTAGCAGCCCTTCTAAATAGCGAAGGGTGCTGTGAGTGCCTGTCCATCCCACTACAGGAATATTATTTTGCTTTCGGACAGGAGTAAAACGGCTAGTATCAACCGCAGTGGGGAGAAGGAATAGTTGCTTGTTCTCCCAGGAAGCAAACTCAGCGAGATACTCGTTGCCGGGAGTTACGACTGTTGCCCAACGACAAAGGTAGGCGACCTTCCAGCGTGCCCGAATGACTCGCATGAACCCAGACTCATTATTTCGGTCCGTAAGCCAGATGGCATCGTCAAAATCGTAGATAAATGGGATTTTGCACCATCGGGCTAAAACCCACTCCAGCCAGGGAGGACCAATGGGACTAGCTTCACGATGAATGATCGCCATCTGATAGTTCCCGAGACTGAAAAGAAGGTAAAACCATCTCAGCCAGGCTTTGCAAAAGCCCCAGAGTTTGGCCAAGGTTTTTCCCTGAAGGTAGAGCTGCTCCCAGTCGGATTGCTCCCAAAACGGAGCAATGTCAACCTGAATTCCCCTTCTTTGAAGTTCAGGAAGATATAACTCATACCTGAAGCGTTGTGACCCTGCACTATCCGGTGGGTAAGGGCAAATAACCAATAGACGCTTCACGCTATCGACATCCTTTGGTATACCTTCTCATACCGATCAATGCCCATCTCAAGATCAAACCACTCTTTGGCCTTGAGGCGCAAATCATCAGCAGACCAATTTTTCTGAAGCAGGCTTTGAAGTGCTGTACGATAGGCAGTGCTGTTGAACTCCTGAAGCAAGACACCGGCTCTTAAGTCTTTAAAAATCAACTCATGATCCCCAATTCCTGCATTGCTGATTACGGGTACTCCACAAGCCAGAATTTCGGCAAGCTTGGTAGCTGATGAAGCCTTTTTTGAATAGCCTGGTCGAATAAAGTACACGGCAAACATGGATGCCGAGATCAAGGAAGGGATTTCAGCCCTGCTGGCTTCTTTTACTTCAATCGAGTTAAGGTCAAGACCCAGGGATTTGGCTGCCTTTTCGACCAGAATGGGGGGCTCTTTACTGAGTATCATAAACCGAAGCCCGGGAACCAACTCCTGTGCAACCTGATAGAGGGCAAGCATTTCCTCCAACATATACCAGGTACCTAATGAGCCCAGGTAAAGCATGTAGTTTCCTTTCTTACCCTGGACAGGCTGAAAGTGTTTCAGGTCAGCGCAACAGGGAACAACGGTGATTTCTGCTGCTGAAACCCCTTGTTGTGAACGGATAATATCAGCAGCAGTATGGGTCAACGAAATGATATGATCGGCTTGCTCGAACCACTTCTTCTCTTTTCCTTTAAAAAAACGATATATAAGTCGGAACAGTGGATTGTTTAGATTCCATAGTCCGCCTTCTACCCTTTCATCCGCCCAGAACCCTCTCATATCAAATAAAAACCGAATCCCCTTTTCCTTTTTGATTTGCATCCCGATCAAAGCTGAGAGATAGCTACGGCCATGTATGATGCTGATTGGGTGATTCTTTACAATGCGGTTTGCCTTGCGGTACATCACCCACAAATCCCAAAGGGTACTTACTACAGGGGGGCTGGCATGATAAACGACTGGAAGCCAATGCAGATTTTTACCACTTATCTGCTTGCCGATCTCTTCTTTTTTACGTTGATAAACTTCCTTCTTTTCGGCAGTGATCAGGTAAAATGAAAATCCCCTTTCCTCAAGTCCAAGGAGGTAGGGGAGAATTTGTGACTGGCCGAGAGGGTCAGTCAGGCCATCGTAAGAGAGGTATAGGATGGTCAAACTAGTTCAAATAAATGACTGAGGCCGAAAATTCTTTTGCTTACAATTCTTTGCTCCAACAACTACTCATCTGAATTTTTGAAAGCTATTATTAGTATGCTTTATAAGTCCTTATTATTAAATACTACAATTCAGCTATTAAATCGCATTACTTTAATTCCACTTTTCTTAAATGAAAATCTATTCAGATGTATCAAAGAGCATTTAATTTGGCCAGCACATCTGCTGTAAGTGAGTCCATTCTCGAAAAGGCGAACCATTTTTTACCAAGATCTTTGAGCGAAGCCCCTAAGTGGTAGAGTTCTTTTTTGTCTATAATCAAAAAACGGTCATGGCTGTTAGCAAAGGTTTTTACTTCAATTGGTGGATACTGGCTATCGTGTTTTGTTATATCTAATTGCAGTTGTGTGCTGATGCTTTTTGTGAAGATAGTGGCACGTACCTTTTCGAGACGCTTTGCCAATAAGGTCAGCACTGTTTCGTCAACATAATTATCTATCAAGATAATGTCAATTTGCGCCTTTTTGATTATTTCTGAAACAAATACATAAGCTTCAAAAATTTGTCCATCAAAGAAGATGCCCTGATTAGGAATATCCTGAGTCTTTAGTCTTAATGAAATTTGCTTTACTTCTTTACTTAGTGTCTCATAGTTATTCTCTATTCGTTCGATCCGCTGATTTACGGCATAACCTTTCAATAAAAAATCTCTCAGCACACTGGTAGCCCAAATACGAAATTGTGTACCCTGTTTAGACTTTACCCTATACCCAACTGATATGATGACATCTAAATTGTAGTGTTCAGTCATACTGGTTTGAGACTTCCCTTCGATTGCACCGTGTTTAGTGGTTGTCGCAAAATTTGCGACCGCCACCTCCTTGACCAATTCACCTTCTTTAAACACGTTATTAATGTGCTTTCCGATTGTCTTTACATCTCTCCCAAGCAAAATGGCTATTTGGTTGCGGTTTAACCATACTGTTTCATCCTGTAACCTTACTTCAATACGTTCTGGGACACTGTCAGGGTGATAAAATACGATTTCGTTTTTCATATTTTACCTTAAAGCCGCTGTTCCCAGGCAGCCATGATCTCTGTGAAGGTGGTACGCAAATCTTTGGTTAACTGCCATTTTGGGTAATGGCTACGGATTTTACTCAGGTCTGAGATGTAGCAAATATGATCCCCCAACCGGGCCTGATCACTGTATTCGTACAGCTGGGCTTTGCCTGAAAGCTCCTCGGCTAATTTGAAAGCTTCTAAAATGGAAATGGAGTTTTCCCTGCCACCACCTAAATTATAGACTTCAGCCACTCTGGGAGCTTGTAGAAAGTGATGGGTAAATGTGGCAACATCAAAGGAATGGATATTATCCCTGACCTGTTTGCCTTTGTAACCAAAGATGGTGTATTTTTTCCCCTCCAGGTTGCAGCGAATCAAATAGCTAAGGAACCCATGCAGTTCCACCCCGCTATGGTTGGGGCCTGTGAGGCATCCCCCACGAAGGCAACAGGTGGGCATATTGAAATAACGACCGTACTCCTGAACCATCACATCGGCTGCAAGCTTACTAGCTCCGAAAAGAGAGTGCTTCGATTGGTCGATTCTGAAGTCTTCCCTGATCCCCCCAAAGTCTGCTGGAGAGGCATAATCATAACGAGTAGGGCCTTCTGTAAGGGCTAATTCATTGGGTGCATCCCCATAGACTTTATTGGTGGACAAATAGACAAAAGGTACTTCAGGATTGGTTTGTCTGTTTGCCTCAAGCAAATTCAAGGTACCCAAGGCATTAACCTCGAAATCAACAAAAGGGATGCGGGCCGCAAGATCATGGCTGGGCTGGGCTGCGCAGTGGATCACGGCTTCGGGTCGATGTGTTTTGAAAAAGTCTATGATCCCCTCCCGGTTTCGAATATCGAGGCTGAATGATTTGAAATTAGGGTACTGCTCCATCAGCCTGCGGGTATTCCAGGAGGTATCTCCCTGCTCCCCAAAAAACTCACGTCGCATGTTGTTGTCAATCCCGATGACCTGCCATCCGGCCTGGGCATAATAAGAAACTAACTCAGAGCCAATAAGTCCGGAAGATCCGGTGATCAGTAGGGAATTCATACCGTTGAGGAGACTTTTGCTTTTTTAACGTTGACTAAAAACTGCTGAAGGACAATCAGCAGCCATATTTTGTGGTAAAGGTAGTTATGTCCCTGCTGAAATTTTTTCACCAGTTGGGTTGTTTGATCGACATCCAATACTTCTGTTTCCTTAAGCCTTGCCGGACTTAACCAGTCCTCAATCAACCCATGAAGAGGCCCTCGTAGCCACTCCTGAAGCGGAATTGAAAAACCTTGTTTGGGCCTGTGGGTGTCATAACCGGGAAGCTCTCTGCTCAAAAGCTTCCTCAACAGGTATTTTCTCATTCCATTTTTCCACTTCAAATCAGGATGAAGGCTTTCTGAAAAATGGACCATACGCTGATCCAGCAAGGGCACTCTTACCTCAAGGCTGTGCCTCATACTGGCCCGGTCGACTTTTGTCAGCAGGTCATCAGGTAAGTAATAGCAGCGGTCAAAAAAGGCCTGCTGTTCGTCAAGTCTTAGGTCTTTCCTTGCAGTTTTATCAAATAAGGCAAACTCAAATCGATCGTTGTTTTGCTCCTGAGCGATCAACTGACCGGCTTCACTTTCTGAAAAGTAGCCATGCTCCATGCTGAACAATGCCTTGGGAGAAGTACCATTAGCAAACATGTTGGCCTGCTTATACCAGCGGTCAGGCCTAAGCTTACCAAGCATTCCGAATACGAACTGTCCTGCCAACCTGCTAAGCGGCGCTTGAAGCCGCTGAGGCCATTGATAAATGCCGTAGCCTAAAAACAACTCATCTCCACCATCACCACTTAAGGAAACCGTGACGTGCTTCTTTGCCAGTTCAGAAACAAGTAAAGTAGGCAGGGCAGAGGAGTCTCCGTAGGGCTCATCATACACATCAACGAGTATAGGTATCAAGTCCATGACTTGAGAAGGAGTCACAATGAGCTCGGTGTGTTTAGTGCCTAATTGTTTTGACACCCAGGAAGCATAAGGGAGTTCGCTTTTTTGTGGATTTTCCAGTCCGATCGAGAAGGTGCAGATCCCTTCACTTTGCCTCGCAGCATAGGCTGCTACCAGGCTACTATCTACTCCTCCGCTCAAAAATAGTCCAACAGGCACATCCGCCACCAGTTGGTCTTTGATGACTTCCTTCATCATCAGGTCGAGTTGGGCAATTGCCTCTTCCTCTTTTTCGATCCTTCTAGAGCCAAAAGATACTTTCGACCACTTGCTCAGTTCCAGTTTAGCTTTAGAATAGCTCAGAAGATGGCCTGGCGGAAGTTTGTAAAGATGCTGAAACGCCGTAAGTGGGGAAGGGATATACCCTAATTGAAGGAATAGGTTTAAAGCCTCATGATCCAGGTCATGTGAAATGTGCGGAGCGGCCATCACCGACTTTAGCTCAGAACCAAAGCACAAGGTGTTGTTTTGCCATGAATAGTAAAGAGGTTTGATCCCGATGCTATCTCTGATGAGGTATAGTTTTTCTTCCAGAGTATCATAAAGGGCAAGGGCAAACATGCCATTTAACTCAGGAAGGACATCAAGTCCCTGATAGGCAATTAGCTCAAGCAAGACTTCCGTATCTGACTCAGTCTTGAAATCAAACCTGGAGAGGTAAAGCTCTCGTAACTGCTTAAAGTTGTAAAGCTCACCGTTGTACACCATTACCCATCTGCCGTCGGAAGAATGCATGGGTTGATTGGCTGCATCACTCAGGTCGATGATGCGTAGCCTGCGGTGACCCAGGGCAATTCCTTCGGAGACATAAAAACCCTCTGCCTCCGGACCACGGTGAAGGAGTTGATCTGTCATGGCCTTGATTTGCTCAGGGCCAGGTAAAAAGCTGTTCGTTATGATACCTGCTATTCCACACATAAGGTCTCAGCGATGGTTACGCATCAGATGTTTTAAAATACCCAGTGTCCTGCGCTGAAAGATGGAGGTCCAGTCAAAGCGGATGGATTGTAACCAGTAATGGAGGGCTCTTTTTCGTTGGTCAGAAAGAGCCAGATGAAGTGCAACATAAGAATACCAGTGGCTTTCCACCTTGGGTACTTCATGGGCGTATTTTTCCTGAACCCAACGATCGGCATATGCTGAAGAGATGGCCAGGGACTTACGTTTCATCAATGCCTCTTCATTGTAATGCATGACACTTCTGGACTCGTGGTCAATCAATAAGGCGTGTATGCCGTGCTTACATTCGATGCCATAGCGGGCAGCAATTCGCATCCATAGCTCCCAGTCTTCAGAGCCTGCAAGGTCACGACTTGTATGAAATGAATACTGGGGAAATAGCTCCCGCTTAACAAATACTCCAATACAGCTAAGCGGATTTCCCTTGAGTAAAAAATCACCCTTACCGGAGGGGAGTTGGTCGACCTTCACTTTGATCCTACCCGTAGGGTCAGCTATGGCATAACCCATGTGGAAAAAAGTGGGATAGGCTTTCTCTTCACAAAACTGATTTGCTTTCATGAAAAAGTCAGGAAGCAATTGATCATCTGAGTCCAAAAAACTCACGTATCGTCCCCGTGCTTCTGCCCAGCCTGTGTTTCTGGCAGCTCCACGCTCAGCATTTTGCTGCTTTATGATTCGAAGTCTATGATCATCCTGGGTTTCCAACCATTCCCAGGTACCATCTTTGCTGCCATCATCTACAACGATAACTTCAAAAGAGTCAAATTGCTGACTCAGAACAGATTTCAGGGTACCCGGCAAGTGAGAAAGCCGGTTATAGGTTGGAATGATCAGACTAAAAAACAGATCAGCCAAGATAAAGCTGCTTTAGTTTTCTCATCATTTCGGGCATGGCAAATCGGTGCTCAACTGTTTCTCTTCCTTTTCGGCTGAGTTGCTCCCTCAGCTCCTCTGATCTCAGCAATCTCCTAATGGCATTTTCAATGGCATTTGAGTCTTGGAAAGGAACAACCAAAGCATTGACTTCGTGTTCAATAAATTCAGGAGCAATGCCTGAAAGTGTAAAAACAGAGGGTATGCCTGCTGCCAATGCTTCTACATAGGTTTGGCCAAAGGCTTCTGTTTGAGGGTTGATCGGAACATGAACGAACACATCCATGCATTGGTACAGCTCAGCCAGATGGCTCTCAAACGTGATTTCACGGTAGCTTCTCTCCGGAAGTTCAGAAAGCAAGTTTGCAATCACAGAGGTGTAATTTCCTTTCGTATTGGCCATCAGCAAACACGCATCCGGATAGTCTTGCAGGATGGCCTTGAAGGCGGGGATGATATAATGGATGCCTTTTAACTCAAAGTACCTTGAGATCACTCCGATGATTGGCTTTTGCTGATCGATCGCATAGATTTCCCTGAGCTTTTCCACTTTGGCTGGAATCACTTCGCTGAAGTACTCCATTTCAAACCCATGTTCTATGATGAAAACCTTCTCCGGAGCGACACCCTCCTGGTGGGTTAAAACGCTCTGAACATTTTTTGAAATAGCCACAATTTCTGTAGCCATGCTGTTAATCAACCGATCGTACCAAACAGCCCTTGGAAAATATTCGTGATGAAAAGTGGCATGGTGGCGGGTTAAAATCCGGCGTTTAACTCCGGCCCATCTTGCGGTGAAAAGTCCCAATAGCGAAGCATCAAATAAATGGGTATGAACAATGTCAGCTTTCAGCTTTCGCAAAAGGCTCCATAGCTGCCGACAAACCGAAGGGTAATCCCACTTTGATCTGAATCGAAGTCGGTAATTGTCAATGTCATGCGTGAATAAAAAATGCTCAAGTGCTGAAGTCCCCGGATTGAGCAATACCACCGAAAGGTGCAGGTCTTTCTCTTTGGAAAGCCTGAATATGGTCCATTCCAGAGCAAGCGACTTATTGATCTGTGAGATGATGTAAACCAGTTCGGTCTTTTTTTCAGACTTTGGCAATGAGGTCTTCATGTTTTATGAATGCAAATTCTTCCACCTGAAACAATGAGCCATCAAGGCGATAAAACTGGTAGCCCAACTCCATCAAAAAATCACGTAATTCTTCAGGGCTATCCCCAAAATGCCCAAGATTGTCCCGATCAATTTCAACTAAAAGACTCGGGTAGAGGTCATTGAGAATCTTTTTCGCTCCTCTTAAAGCTTTCAATTCATACCCCTCAATATCAAGTTTGATGACTGATGGGAATAGTTGACTCTCCTTAACAAAATCATCAAGCCGAATACGTTCAATTTTACTTCCTTCTTTGACTTGATTCATTCCGGAGTTATTTGGTTGTCTTGGATGAATGTCAATAAATCCAGGTGATTCTCCAATGGCTTTGTTAATCGTTCTAATGCTTAAATCAGGATTGGCATTGCAGTTTTCAAGTAGCCTCTTAAAGGTTTCAGGACTTGCTTCAAAAGCCACAACAGTACCGGAAACACCGGTTTTTTGCACTGATTTCAAGGCTGTGATGCCAATATTTGCCCCAATATCAAAAACAACTGCTCCCGGTTTGATCAAGCGCATTAAGGCATCATGTGCTGGCTCCTGAACTTTAAAATAGGTGTACCAGTCCACCAGATCTGAAAGGTTCAGATTTAAATGAAGTCCATTTTGATACACTCTTCTTACCGATTTTAAAGGAAAACAGGAGCAATCAGGTAGTAATTTATATCTGAAGCTTCCTGGCTCGCATCCCTGGCAGTACCAACGAAGCATCAAAGGTATGGGGCCATAAACGAATAGTTTTTTAATGGCTTTGATCAGGTTCATTAAGAACAAACAGTCAGATAATGCGAAATAATTCGATCAGGTATCCATTTGGCGCCGGAGCCATCCTCTTTGAGCCATTGACCAATAAGGTTGATCAGCCAACTATTTGATTTCCTGTTTGATTGGTCCAAAAAAGTAAAGTGAGAGGCAAACAACTGAATATACTCCGGATGAAGCGTTAACAAATTCTGTTTCCAGATTCTATATTCCAATTGACGCCTGATGTAGCGATCTGGTGTACAAACGTCTCTGTGACCAACCCTTAACTCGGGGATTTGCCACAGCATGCCTTTCGACATAATCCATCGGGCCGCAAAATCAAAATCCTCTGAGTCCCGGAGTCGCTCATCAAAACCACCCATGCGATCAAAATCTGATCGGAGAATGGAAAAGTTCTGAGAGGTGAACGTAAAGTTTTCTGTTTGGATAAGGGAGGCTTCAGAGTAAGGTGCGAACCATCGCTTTTCTTGCCGGGCTCTGTATCTGGTAAATGGATCCATCTCTTCATTGCCTTTTTCCAGCAGGGCAAAGCCAAAATGTATACACCCAGGATGGGCTATTTGCGCTTTCAAATGATTGTCAAGTAGTTGAGGTTCAATACGGATATCGTCATCAAAAAAAAGCAGTAGTTCTGAAACGGCTTCTCTGGCTCCTGTATTTCTTGCTACTGCCCTGCCTCCATTGGGCGTATAAATGACTTTTAACGGACTTCCCAGACGAGTGGTCCATTGCTCCAATTGCTCAAGGCTATCGTCACGGCTACCATCCAATACCACAATGACTTCGGAAGCAGGCAAGGTTTGATGGCTTAGATCGAGCATCAGGCCATGAAGCTTATGGCTTCCATTGTAACTTGGAATGATGACGCTGAGCTTCACTTCGATTGAAAAATCGTTCTCCTGATCCGTAATGCCTGCTCCCTGAGCGAAGGGCTCTTTACACTTAGAAAAGTGACCATTCGAATGAAAAACAAGGCTTTAGCGTACCACCAGCCTTTCATGCTAAGTACAAGTTGGTATTCATTCTCCAGCATGAGTTGCATTCTTTCGGGTGCCGGACTTTGAGCTTGTAGGTGGATGGCTGTTGCAACCGGGCTATAAAGTCTGGTGTATCCTTTTCTTTTCCATTGCCAGCACCATTGCATATCTTCTCCGTACAGAAAAAAATCTTCAGGAAGACGCTGTTGATCAAATGCCTGAAGAGCAGTCCGTTCAAACATCAGGAATGCCCCCCAGAGCCAACCTGCCTCCAGCTCCTGTTCTTGCTCAACATAAGGACCTTGTAAATACCGAGCTCTTGCAGAAGCACTCATCAGTTTCTGAAAGCGCAGGCACACTAAAATCTCCAGAAACAGGGAAGGTAATGGTTGTGCGGTATGCTGAATGCTACCGTCTTCATAGGTGAGTTTTATCCCTAAAATTGTTGGACGGCTGCTTGATTTTAATCGGTTAAGGGCAAGGGAGAGCGCATCGGATTGTAGTATCACATCTGGATTCAGAAGCAATAGGTATTTGCCCTTGGCAGCTTGAATTCCCAGATTATTACCGCCGGCAAAACCCAGATTCCGCTTGCTTTCGACTAAAATGAGGGAAGGGAAACGCTCTTTGAAAGGAGCAGGTGCTGTTTCCTCTGAGCCATTGTCAACCAGGATAAGTTCAAAATCCAGTGTTGTACAATATGTGAATACACTTTCGATGGCCCGGCAAGTGGTGGTGAACGTATTGTAGTTCACCATGATGACTGACAGCTCAGGCACCGATGATGGATTTGATTTTAGCCCAAAGTCTGGAGTTCTGACCCCAAGGCTGCTTTGCCTCTGGCAGAAGTGCCGGTAATTGACGGATGAGATCCGATGAGGAAGCGGCTGGAATGTAACCTAATGCGGGCCAAAGAGTCGGGCTGAGCGGATGAAAGTTTCGGATGTATTTAAAGTTGTGCTCATCAAGCGATTGCCATAGAGCAAAGTAGCTGTCAATGTTAAAATCTGAGCTATGCCCCCAACTTCTCAACTTGGTGTAAAGTTGATCACCTTGTCTGGCCCAGGTATCGTGCAAAATGTAGCTGGCAGAAAAATAGTTGAAGTGGCCGTTTCGTCTGGCATTGGTATAGACAGGTGCGTTTGTGGCAATAGGTGTCGTTTCATAGGCACCATCCATCGGATAAACGTACAAGAAACCTTTGTCCAGTTTTTTAATCAGAGAGATCCATGGGCAGACAATGTTGACTGGTTTCAAATGCTCCGGGTGCCTGCTCATTTTCTTCAACTGAGCTACAAATGCCTCAGCGTCAAGGAAGTATTCGTCCGCATCCACCTGAAGGTGCCAGCCACCTTGCCCAAGCCTGGCTGCCATAGCCATACGTTGTGCATTATCGTTTTCGATGGGGCTTTTGGATGGGTTATAAAACGATTCTTCCAAAAGACTGATTTTCCCCTCCTTATCCAGATCGTTGATGAAGTCTGAAAAAAGCTTCTGGTCAAATTCATAATTCTCTCCTGACCAGGTCAACTGTTCTTTATCTCTGGAAAGCACGATGGTATCGACAAAGGGATAAAGCCTGGGTAGCGAGACTTTTAGCAAAGGCCAGTCATAGGCGACACACATTCCCAGTTTGATCATACTGAAGTTTGAAACGTTTTCCAGTTCAATTCTTGAAAAATGCCAGTTGGGAATTCCCTTTGCACTTTATGACCAAGCCAATATTCCGGCACATACACCTCCGGATGGCTATGCCTGCTCAAAAAAGCAGCCCACCAGCCAAAGGTGCTGTTTGATAAGATCAGTCTGTGGGCATGCTGCATCCATAGAAAATCATCTTCCATGCCCCCATCGATCACCAACATGGTTGGATACTTTTCTTTAAACATGGTAGCATAGGCCTCATCATCACCGATTACGATAACCTGCTGTCCTTCAATTGCATGGGCTAATTCAAACATGTGTTCATACACTTCATCCTTAAGTTGAAGTCCTTTGCCACCCAAATCGGCCTGGCCCAAATGGAGGTAATCATTGCGACGGATTTGAACAACGGTGATCGGCCTGCTGCCATTTAAGAGTTCAGCATATTTGTGTGTAAAGCGGTTGAGCACTTCCTCTCTTATTCTAAACACTTCCCTGACTATATTTTTTACTTCCTGAAAATAACTCATTGATTGGAAATATCCATGAAGTACGGAGGCCATTGAAATGGCCTCCTGCTGCTCTGCATAGGTCTGCCATTGATCTTCCTCAAATCGGTAACCCTCCTCCAGCCAAGCCTGGATGCGCAAGTAAAGCCGCCTGTGCATTTGGTACCTAAGCCTGTAAAACCAAAGAGAAAAGCGGATTTGAACCGGAGCCTCGGCCTTAAGTTCAAATATCTGAAGTGCATCAGGCATATCTTCCTTTCGAAAGCTGAACCAGGTACCCTGGCGCATAGATTCTGCTATGGCAAAGGCCAGCTGAAACATTTGATTGGCCGAACCTCCCCTACTGTAAACAGTGATCATGAGAGCGTGGATCGGTGTTGAAAGATGCTGTTAATGCCTGTCTCCGCCAATTGTCTATACCCTTTGGCCTCCAACAAGCGGCGCATAGCTTCCGGCTCATGCTCACCGGCAAGTCCATTGGTTTCGATGCAAATGAGTACAGGAAAGGAATTGTCAAACGAAGTTGTACTGATGATCGCCGCATCTAACCCTTCCACATCAAGGCTAAGAAGGGCAGGGAATTTTCCATTGAGATGCTGATCTACAATTTGATTTAAGGTGAGAATGTTGACTTCCTGCTCCTGTTTCAATAGGCTGAGCTTCTCATGAAGGATACGGTCTTTCTCCGCTTCGGAAAAGGTGTTCAGGGTAGCATTTTCAAAACTATAAAACACCATCCTGCCCGGCTGCGGCCCTACCCCGCTGACCAAAATATGGTCTTTTGGTCTCCATTTTTTAAAATCGTTGGCAAAGTCCGGGTTGGCATCCACCACCATCCCACGGCATCCTTTGCGATAAAACAAAGCGGTATTGCTTAAATGAAAAGGATGATAGGCGCCTATATCGAGATAGTCAGGTTGCTGAATTCCTAACCTTAAAAACAAGCTATCCAGAATAAGGTCCTCCCCATGTTGTGAGTAGGACCTGAGCCCTGCATGCACACTTTGCTTTACCCTGTAGTCCTGAATGAAACGAGGGATCAGTTTGGAAATAGTCTTTTTCAAATCCATGGATTATCCCTGCTGATGGATTACCTGATGGGCCACATTCAAAAAACACTCACCTGCCTCCTCACGTACCTTGTTGTAATCTCCATGAGCTGCTGTCATTTCGTGCTCCCAGACCAAGCCGATTACCCTGGCTAAATCCTTTGCATTTTGGGCTTCAAAAAAATGTACTCCGGAAGTAACTTGCTCTTTCAGCACGGCTATGTCAGAACAAATCAACCATTTGTCCAGTGCTTTGGCTTCTTCTACACTGGTGCTCCAGCCTTCAAAAAGCGAAGGTTGTAAAATGGCTTTGGAATGAACCATGAGACTGAGTTGATCCTCTCTGGGAATTAGGCCCAGGAAATGGATATGCTCAAGTCCCTCTGACTTTACTTTTGCCTTAAGGCCATCTGGATAATCTCTTTTGTTACCGTCATATTCGTTGCCGGTAAACACGATCGTTGGGTACAGGTTCTGCTTTCTCAACTCCAGAGCCGCTTCAATCACAACAGGGTGGTTTTTGCTGCGGGCCAACACATTCGGGCAAATGATAAATGGAGCTTGAAAGCCATATTTCTGCTTGAGCAAGTCCAAAGGTTGAAGTGTAAACTGTTCCTTAGCAACTGAGGTAGCAAAGGGAAAGGCATAAAGCTTTTCAGCTTCAGCGTCTGGATAAAATTGCAGAAAATGCTGCCTTCCGGTTTCGCTTGAGAATACTACCCGGGCTTTCTCCTGTACCAATCGACGATACCATTCATCTCTGCGCAGCACTTCTGTTTCCGGAAAAAACTGAGGGTAAAACTTTTCCTGCATATCCGGTATCCAAAACAGGAGACGGTCTGTCAAGTGATAAGGAAAATCAAAGGAAGCCGGATAGAGTACATCAACCTTGGGTAAATGATAGGGTTTTATCAGTTCCCTGCCCAAAATCCGGTTAATCACACGAAACGCCTTTGGGACAAACAATGGCACTAAGCGAACTCCCCGTTTTTCAAAAGGCTGCAGCAGTTCACGGTCTTTTTCCTGAGTGTAGTAGACGTACAATTCATAAGGCAGCCCGCTCTTCAGGCTTAAGATCGCTTGAAGTAGACTTAGCAAGTAATAAGTGCCCCCACTCCAGGTGGAGTTTTGACTAAAAAGTATCCCTATTTTCAATTGAATGCAGCCAGTCAGCTACTTGTGAAAGTCCATCAGTAAGTGGCACCGATGTTCGGTAGCCCAAATTTTTCAAGCGTTGGATATCTGCTTCCCAATAAAGCGGGTCGCCTATTCGTCGCTGTCCGTTAAACTCCAATCGGGTACCGGGGCTGTTGTAAGTTAAAAAGGTTTGAACCGCCTCGTGTATGCTAACTGCCTTACCATTGGCAACGTTGATGATACCGGTGCCCTTTTCAGGCTGCCTGATGACCAAACCCAGAGCCTGACATACATCCGCAACATGAATAAAATCCCGTGTCTCCTGACCTGTTCCGGAAAGGATTAACACCTCAGGCCGGGCTCTAATCTTTTGATAAATATCCCAAAAAAGTTGTTTTCGAAGCTCTCTTCCATAAGCTGAAAAGATCCGAAAGATGGTGGCTTTCAGATCAAAAAGACGGGCATACTCCGTGATGAGAGTCTCCGAGACCTGCTTATGAAATCCATAAGGAGACATGGGAGCCCCTTTGGCTTGTTCAGCTACAGGAAGCTCAGATGGATTGCCATAAACCGCTGCGCTGGAAAGATGCAGGTAGTGGCAGTCTGCTTTTTCCTTTCTGATGGCTTCGAGTTGCCTTTGAACCGCCACTACGTTACTGTTGAAATCAAGGGTTGGATGCTCAAATGAAAAGGCCACAGAGGCTGAGCCTGAGGCGTTCAGGCAAACGTCAGGTTGAAACTGCCGGATGACTTCGTGGTAATCCATAGAAAACGCATCGACCCGGTGGTACTCATAATGGTCCGACAAAGCCGTGTATACAATGTCACAGCCCGCTACCTGCCAACCCTGCTGCTGAAAGGCTGTTAAAGCATGCCTTCCGATGAAGCCTTCTGAACCTATGACAAGTATTCTCATTTACAGGCTATTTTCTTGCAATAAAGGCAATATGACGGCCTTGGGCAACCGATACCGGTGGACGGTATCCATAGCGATTGCGCACATACCAACGATACAGGAACAAAGCCCCCGGAAAAGCGGAAATACGGCCCAGTTTTGCTGCCAAAAGGTGATCTGAACTCAATACACGATGTTCCTCAAGCCAGGCAGAGTGCTCCGGAGCATAATTGATGACGTTGTCATAGTGTTGCAAGGTCAACTCGATTTGAAACCCTGCCCCCTGAATGGCTTCTCTGTACTCCAATTCAGTATAGGCATTCTCCCCCTGGTAGTACTTATGAAGAGGGTGAGACTGTAGAAACTCTTGCAATCCGGCAGTATTATCTACCACATGGTCTCGCAGGCTGAACAAAATACCACCTTTACGAAGTACCCTCTGACATTCGGTGACGAAGAGCCTAAGGTTTGCGGCATGGTGCAGAGCTTGCCTTACAAAAACGACATCAACACTTTGGTCACCAAGAGGAATGTGTTCACCACTACCATCGAAAATGTGGATACTCGGTTGACCATGTTCTGTCAACTGCTGAATGGCAGCCCTGCCTGTGTGTAATCCTGGATCCGGCTCAATGGCAAAAACTTCATAAGCGGCCTTCGCAAATGCATAGCTGGCTACTCCGTTTCCGGCACCCACATCGGCTATCTGTTTTGCCTTGGGTGAATGATGTTGCACTAGCTGAAGCACCTCTAAAAATTCAGCGCTGTCTGAATACCTCCGGGCATTTTCAATTACATCTTCAGAGAGGTAGGCATCATGGAGCAATGGTTTCATCTCCTTCTGTGTCCTTGCCCACAATATGGTTTCTTCCCAGGTCACGAGAGCGTTGATTTTTGCTTCCATCGCTGATACCATTCCGGGAACAGCACCTCACCAAAGAGCATCTTCCATTCTGCACGGGTCTTGAGTGGCAGGCTGAACAGGTAACCCAGCAGATTTTTGGTGAAGGGTAAAATTTTCCTTTGCTGCCTGTATTCTTTCAGGCTATACCATCTCCTTTGCTTCTCACTCAATCGCTTCAATTCATCCGGAATACTATTTTCCGCTTTGATAAATGCCCTTACGTTCATTTCCGCCTCAAAATAAGATCGCTGCACCTTTTTATCTCCTCCCAGGCGATGCATCAAAGCAGGGCAAGCTGCTGAACATTCATGGAAATAAAGCCCTTTCAATCCCAGTTGGAGCATAAACTTCCAGTCTTCCGAGGCTTTGAGCTGAGGGTCAAATCGGGTATCACTGATAGCGGAGCGCCTGACAAGGGCTACCCCAATTTGAAATGGGATATATCTGACCAAATGCCTGAGTATCTCTTTACGATTGCTCCTTCCTTCCAATGCTGAAACAGAAAACCCGGGGCCAAGCACTTGTTGTTTATCCCGAAACAACAGTGAAGGACCATAGACCAAATCGAAATGTGGATTTTCGTTCATTTCCTGAACCTGAAATGCCAGCTTACCGGGAGCCAGAATATCATCCGCATCCAGAAACTGAATAAACTCCCCGGTGGCGAGCTCAAGTCCCAGATTTCTGGCAACAGATACACCTTCATTTTGCTTGTGAATGACATTTATCCCGGCATACCTGTTTTGCCATGTCCTCAATAACGTTTCCGATGGGTCAGTCGATCCATCGTTGATCACGATAAGTTCCAAGTCATCAATTCCTTGGGCCAGCACTGACCCTATACATTCATCCAAATAGTCTGCATGGTTGTACACAGGAATGATCACCGAAACGGCAGGTTTGCTCATCTGTTTTTGAAATAAGCGAGCACTTCCCGTATGTAGTGCCAGGTGTTGCCACTTTGAATGGCGGCAAGTCCAATGGCGGTAAAGGCTTTTCGATATTTCCTTAAATGCAGCATTTGCAAGCCCAAACGTCCGATCTGCCGGTAATCATTTGCCTTCCCATTTTGCTGCGTTTTCAAATGCCGGGCAACAAGAAGATGTTTATTTCTGAGAAAGGGGATATCCAGAGCAACAGCGCTTGCCCCACGCTCGTCATACTTCACCAGCACCTCATTCAGGTAGCCAAAGTTGAGATTTTCCAATCCGAATGCCTTAATCTCAAAAGCATAATCTGCTGCCAACCTGTACTTTGTTTCAAACAATCCAACTCTGGTAAAAATCGACCTGTGGCATACTAAGGCCTGATGGCAAATGGGTCTGTCTACCAGACTTTTAGGTTGAAATCCATGATAACTTATTCTATTTTCCGAGGGATAATTGAGCACATCTCCAATCAAAATCTCTTTGCCTGCTAAACATTCTGCCACCTTAGCAAGGGTGTCATGGGAATAAAGCCTGTCATCTGCTCCAAGAAACCATATATATGTTCCGGAAGACTCTTGAACACCTCTGTTCATCGCCTCATAAATACCGGGTTGCTGAAAACTAATCCAGCGAGCAAAAGGATATTTACCGGCTATTTGTGCACTATCATCGGTACTCTTATGGTCAACAATGAGCACTTCAAAGTCCTGATAGTTTTGTGCGGCAATACTTTCAAGACAGCCAGATAAGACTCTTGCCGCTTGCCGGGTAGGGATGATAATCGAAAAAAATGGCTGACTCAGTTGACTTTCAGGGTTTGGAGCAATTGTGCAAAATTCCGTGCGAACTCAAGCTGATTGATCCTGTAGTCAAAGTCTATGGGAACAGCCGGCGCATCGATCATGCTGGCAATGGCTTTGGACATGGAAGCCACATCATTGGGGTTGAAAAAACTGCAATTCTGCTTCAGCTGCTCCTGGTGTACCTCAATGGAGGAGGCGATCACCCATTTGTTTAAACATTTGGCATCTTCGATCACCGTACTCCAGCCTTCATAAAGACTAGGCTGTATGACCGCCAGGCTGGAAGCCATCAAGGAAAGTTGATCTTCACGGGGAATAAACCCCAGAAACTGCACCCGATCTTCAATACCCAGACTATGAACAGCATCTTTGACTTCATCTATGTAGCTGTTGTTTCGATAATCGTGCATCTTCCCTGTGAGCAGGTATTTGACTCTGCGGTCTGTTGCCCCAATCTGAGCTATGGCTTCAAAAAGTCTAAGGTGGTTTTTGTGTTGCCAGAACTGATTGGCCACAATAAAATAGTCAGAGTCAATACCATACTTCTCCCTGACCTGAGGAAGTTTGCTTGTAGTATGAAAAACTGTGAAGGGCAGAACAAAGCATTTGTTGCCAGCTTCAGGGAAAAAATGACTGAACTCTGACTGGCTGGATTCACTTGAGAACACGATCTGATTACGGCTCACAATCATACGGTGAATAAGCTCGTTTCGGGTCTTGATCTCCTGGTCCGTAAAATAGTGAGGGTACCGCTTGTGCTGCAAATCAGGTATCCAGTAGATCATTTTGCTTCTGGAAATCCTTTCAAACACCTGCTTCTTTTGTGTTGGGAAAATGAGGTCTATTTTATCGGGATTCAATCGCTTATCGATCAGATCTTTGCCCAAAAAAGGTCTTAGCAAAACATTGATTAAACGTTGAGAAAAGCTTAGGGTGCAATCTTCCGGCCTGATCACAAACCGGTTTTCAAACAACTCCTGTAACTCTCTGCTTTCCTGATCTTTTGAGGTCAAAATGGTGACTTCCGGCTGCTCCCTGGCTGGCAACAATGTAAGTGACCAAAGCAGGTTCTGGATGTAATACGTGCCGCCGATCCAATTCTCATTGTAGGTATAGGGAATGGCCAGCCTTATCTTTCGACTCATGTATCCTTCTGAAAGCTAAGACAAGCCACTGCCCGGCTGTGAGCTGCCCCATCTGCCCCTTTTCCCTCGCCTGTATGAGGGTTGTATGACCTGCTAGTTCGGCAATCGGATTCTTTAGACCATTTCCAACCTTGGTTAACGTACTGAAAATAATCCAAATAGACCGAACCTTTAGGCCTTAGATATCCATTCATGTGCTCTACCATTGCCTGATCAAATTGCTGAAAGAACCCATGATCTTCCCACTGCCCGTAAGGAACTGTAATCAGCAACAGCCCTCCTGGTTTTAGTACACGTTCACACTCCGCCAGAGCTTCCATAAAGCTGTAGGAAGCCTGCCCGGGACTTGATGCCCTTGGTAATTGGTAACCATAAACGGACATGTCCATATCGATATGTTCCAGAGTAGATTGGCATACCACAGTATCAAATGCTCCGTCTTTAAAAATCAAGTGCCTCAAATCGCCGAATTGATACGAAACCCTTCGCTCCGGAAAATGCTGCTCTTCAGGGAAGAAGGTCTGAATACAAAGCTCAAAAGAACCGATGAGCGGAGCAGATAAAACAAAATCATAGTTAAAAGTTGCACCTGCATCCAACAGCCTGCCCGATTGAGAGGTGAGTTTGGAAAAAACCCAGAGGTATTCAACGAGCCTTTCATCAAGACCCTGCCCGAAACCATCAGGCAATACTCCCTGTACAAACTTGTCCATCAAAGCCTGATCGGCCAGACTTTTTGAAATCACCTGATTGCGGTAATCGAGGTAGCCATGTGACCAGGGCAATCGGCCATGAGCCAGGTAGTAGTCGATCCGGGACTGGACAGGGTCGGCAGGTGTTTGGCCTCTTAACTTTTGGATCAGCGTTTTGATCTTCTCTCTCACTGTAGTTTACGGATAAGCCTGGCCGGGTTTCCAGCCATCAGGCTGAATGGTTCCACATCATGGGTAAGTACAGAACTTGCTGCGATAAT
The DNA here is from genome assembly GCA_027488815.1 of Cytophagaceae bacterium. Taxonomy (GTDB): domain Bacteria; phylum Bacteroidota; class Bacteroidia; order Cytophagales; family JAIYAX01; genus JAIYAX01. The sequence goes on from JAIYAX010000018.1 coordinate 86,629, forward strand.
GGATCCTTTACCAATTCGAATGCCTTTGAGTATGGTTACCTGAGAGCTGATCCAGACATGATCTTCGATGACCACTGGAGCCGACTCGATATTGGGTTTTACCTTGCTATGGCCCTTTGAAATGAGTTGCCTAAAGCCCTCTGCCCGTTCCAGGTGGTTCATCTCATGCGAATTGGTATCGCTGATGTTTACTTGATGGGAAATCAAAACGTGTGAACCAATCACAACCCTTTCGGCACTCCAGATACGGCTGTGTTCACCAAGGAAAACTTCATCACCCATTTGAATGATTCCACCATAAGCGAAAACCAGTAATTCACCCCGCAAATGGCAATCGGCACCGGTCTTGATGGAATTCGGAGTGTTTTGGAAATTTTCAATCCTTGCTCCAGGATACAGTTTAGTGCCAGTTCCGAAGCTAAATTTTTGATATAAGGCTTGGGTCTCCATTGCCCTGACCTGCTCTGCAAACTGAATCCAGTTAAGCTCAGGGTTATGCAATACCAAATCAGAATGAAGGCATCTGGCCAGCCATTTTTGCAAAAACTTATACACCGATCTTCCTACGAATTCTTTGAACCAAAGGCAATTTCTGATCCGGGTTAAGTGCTTGTTTCTGCCTGTCTTCCATAGCGTAATGAACAGCTTTTTGTTTAGGCATGTCCGGTAGTTTTAGCACTGGTTTTACTGATCCAAAGTTATGTGCATGCACCCCGCTGCCGTCAAAGCCTATGTTTTGCATCAGGGACACCCTCGGAAAAAGGCCTAACCCATGTTGACTTTGCACATAGGCAAACCACCTGATCGCCCAGGAATTGGGATTGCCAAGCATGTCACTGAAAGGATAGCCACCAAAGTTTATCCTGCGCAACAAGCCTTTCTGTGTCAAAATACTTTTCTCGTCATAATTCTTCCTGAAAGCCTGCCAGCGGTCAGCCCAGGTTGCCCAGCCCCAAGAACTGGTTGCCAACCGGCTAAGAAAGGGTTCACCCTCTATGATCCCCAGATCAAACTGATAGGCATTTATGGACCATACTCTTTTATCCGATTGATAATCAAGCAGTCCTACTTTACAATAGTGTAGAAAACAAGGAGAAGAGACCAGATCGTCTTCCATAATAATTGCCGAACGGTACTGACTAAATACCTCATCCAGGCCGGAGATGACATTGGCATAAAGCCCTACATTTTGCTCCCTCAAACGGATCTGCTTCAGCCCGGGCCAGTTAAACTGTTGGATCAGTTCCCTGACTTGCTGAACCTTCTCCAGATCCGACTCTCCTTTGGCAGCATCGGCAAAAATGATCAGCGGATGCCGGGATGAACCGTCATTTGATGCCAACGCATTCAGGCAGTGCTGTAGATGCTCTGGCCGGGCATAAACAAATAGGGCAATGGGCGGATGCTCAGGCATAGATCGCTTCTGAAGCATGTTTATTCATGGCTGATTGCCAAAGGTATGGACTTAAGGAAATCCAGGCTTGCTCCCCTTCCAGAAAGCTAACATCAGGCCGATTGATCACCTCCAGTACCTTTAAGCGTGTGGCATTCGGCTGGATCAAACTACTTTGCTCAAAGGTTTTGCTGTGAACCATTTCTAACAACCACTCCTTCCAGGGGCCTTTCATCCATTCCACTATGGGGGTGTTAAATCCTATTTTAGACGTTCTGTTGACAATCGACTCCGGCATGATGTCTCTTAAAGCATCTCTTACCAAAGCTTTAGTGTATCCCTTTCGGACCTTGCTTTGCCAGGGCAACGAAAAAAGAAAAGTTACCAGTCTGTAGTCCATGAAGGGCATCCGTATCTCCACCCCCGCAGCCATGCTGTATCGGTCATAGTTTCGCAGCAGTGTCGGAAGGATGGTCTCATGAACCAATTCATAGAGGTAAGAATTCAATTCTCCCCAATGTCCTTTTTCGGCCTGCTCAGGAGGGTTCATGCCCATAACCGATCGCATGATCCATTTCATTGCCCCAAGATGACCTCCATGCCGTTTTTGCTGAAAGGCCCAGTAATCGCTCCAGTCTGCCGGGTCATGCTCCAATCCGGAGCCTTTCACCGCCCGAAGTCCGTTTCTTGTTTGAAGCAGGTCCTTGATTAGCCTAAAATCAGCTCCTGCATCATCAAATGCCTTGTAAATATCTTCCCCATATCCACAAAAAAGCTCATCTGCCCCATGTCCATCCAGCGTCACCCTTACCCCGGACTGCCTAACAGCAGAGTACAATTGCATCATCGGGCTTGGGCTGGTAAGGTATAATTCTTCCTGCAAATAAAGCTGCCTGAGTAAGGTGTCTGGATTCAGGTCGGGTTTGATCTCGATCAGCGTTGACGGAATACCCAGATATTGAGTTACCTGATGGGCATAAAGGCTTTCATCAAGAAAAGTGCCCGGAAATGAAGCGACAAAAGCATGTTGCCACTGTTCAGATACTCGTTCACCCGGATGCTGACGCCCAATCGCTGCCATGGCACAGATAGTGGCTGAAGAGTCAAGGCCACCGCTAAGTGCGGTTCCGATCGGAACATCTGAACGCATTCTAATGTGACAGGCATCTATGAAAAGGGATTTGAATTCTTCGACCTGCTCTTCATAACACCCGGGAACGCTTCGTAAATGATCTCTGGTATTCCAGAAACGTCTGGGTTCAACCCGCTTGTTTTTGGTACTCATCAAAGCGACTGACCCGGCAGGAAACCTCGAAATCCCTTCTACCAGACACTTATCCGTTGACTCATAGCTCATTAAATGACTCGCACACCAATGAAAATGAGTTGAAGGCCGAACTTCCGGCAGATAGGGATAAAGCGCCTTCATCTCCGAGGCAAAGACAATGCCTTCGTGGGTGTAGGTGTAAAACAGCGGTTTTTTTCCAAATCGATCCCGGCTGATCAACAGATTCTTTTCCTTGCTGTCCCAAATGGCCATGGCCCACATACCATTCATTTTCAACAAGAACGCTTCTCCCCAATGCCTGTAAGCCTCCAGGATCACTTCGGTATCTGACTGGCTTAAAAATCTTGCTCCTTTCCCTTCAAGTTCTTTGCGCAGCTCTGTGAAGTTGTAAATCTCCCCGTTAAAAACGATGGCATAGCGATGATCATGTGACCACATCGGCTGGGCAGCCTGTGCGCTAAGGTCAATAATGGATAACCGACGGTGCCCCAAGCTGATTTCCGATTCAGCATCATGGTAAATTCCTTCCCCATCAGGGCCCCGATGTTGCAAGCTTTGGAGCGCCCTTTGAAAGCGAACCTGATTCTGATCTGCTGGAAAACTTAGTAAAATGCCGCACATATCTGGTTGTCAGTTTTCCTGTTCTGCAGGTGCCCATGGCCCATTCTCCAAGACCTTGCGGAAGGCTTCTTTCCAGGGATGCTGTGTACCGGGCAGCCAGGGTTTTGAGCCACCGGTAAAGTGAACCACATGCGGGTGATTTCGAATCAACTCAAACTCTGTTTCGCTGATACCTAATTGCTGGGGACCATATGCCGGAAGAAAAAAGATCTCTTGAGCATTCAGTTGATACGGCAGCTTATGCCATTTTCCTTGAAACAAATAATTGAGCACATCCTGGTCCCAAAAGGTAATTCGGTCGGCGGATGTTTTTAGAAACTCTGCTGCCTTTTGAGTGATGTTTTCCGTTCTCCAAAACTCGAGGTTAATCATCATCAGTCCGGCATTGAAATAGTCAAACTCAGGCTGCATCCCCAGATTTTGTTTAAAGGCTTTACTGATCAAAGGGTTCTCAACTGCCAAAAGGCCATGGCGAGCGAGTGGGATTTTCCAAAGCAAATCAATGGGACGGCAAATCAGCATATCTGAATCGAGGAAAAGCACCTGATCTTCATCTCCGGGCAATATTTCCGGAATAAGCAGACGGAAATAGGTGGCTAGTGAAACATGGTGACTGACCGGTGCACTGGCCAAAATTTCAGGGCTCAAACTGCAAATAACCGCCTGATGACCTCGGAAATGAATGAATTCAGAAAGTTTGGTAAGCTCATTGGTTGTACAGGTGCTTAGGATGTACACCTTAAATCGATCTGCAGGATGCTGATCAAACAAGGAACTCAGCATCACCCCGCACCAGGGCTCATAGGCTTTATCGATGGTGACCACTATGGAATGATCAGCCATTCAAACGCTTTAACAAGGCAATATTGGATAAATACAAGGGGCTATGTACCCCAGCTAGCTGATATATTTTACCGGATTGTAAAACCGAGAGCAATTTCTTTAATCCCAAGCTCAACAAGCGGTAGTACAATCTATTTATTAGAGTACGGGCATTGGAATAAAGGGTAAGATTAGCCAAAACAGTCCCCAGCACTTCCCAGCCTCCTCCTGCCTGCTCGATAGAGACTACCTCAAATCCATACCGCTTGGCATAAGCCTCTATGGCAAAACCTGTGGGCCTCCAGTAATCATGCGGCACTTCATGTGGCTGGTAAATGAATGGTGCTGTCATCAACAGATATGCTCCGGGCTTGCAAAGAAGCGACAGGTTAGAAAATGCAGCAGGCCAGTCAGCTACATGTTCCATCACCTCTGTAAGCAGCACAAGGTCAAAAGGTTCCACAGCACTGATTTCAGCCTGAAGAGGTTTATCAATCGCCTGAATAAAGTCAGTGCTGAGCCCCGACTGAACCTCATGATCCATTGAAAAATACTGCCAACCTCTATGCTCAATTTTCGCACGTAAAGGCTGCCCCCCTGCTCCTACATCCAAAACCCTCTTAACCTCCTTCAACTCCGCTCGGTCCAAAAGTGCCGCTATGCGGTTGCGCAGCAAGGGAACAATGAAATGCTCCTGAGGGTACAAGGATTGATATTCAGACCGGCGCATCAACCTTTCTTACTAAATGTGGCTGCCAGATTTCTGCCTTGCATCCCCGTCCAATCGGCCCAAAGTATCCAAAACCTTTTGGGCAAAACGTTAAAAAATAACCAGCCAAAGGGGGCTGTTCTTTTGTACCGCCGGTAAGCGGAGAGATACGCTTTGATCTCGTCGATGCTAAGTGGCTCGGTTTTGACCTCTTTCAATTTCATTTCCGGCAGGGCCTCCTCTAATGCTGTGGCTGCCTGCACGTTCCAAAGGCCCTGATGGTGAGGGGGAAGATTCAGGGTGTGGTAAATGTCACAGCCGTACAAATAGGGTGTGTTATTGGGAACCGCAAAAATGACCTGTCCACCTGGCTTTAGTGCTTTGAGTACAGAACGGAGAAAGGTTAAAGGCTGAGCGATATGTTCCAGAACCTGAAAAAAACAAATGACATCGTATTGGTTTTCATGCTTCTGTGCATGCTGGTCAATGCTTTCTGAAAAACAGGGAATTCCCCGCTCACGAACAGCAGCACTTTGGCTTTCTCCCAGCTCAAGGCCCATCACTTCTGCATCTTTCTCCTTTTTAAGGGCATGAAGAAAATCGCCCGCACCACAACCGATTTCCAACACCTTTGATTTTGGATCGATATGCTTCATGGCAAAGACATACTCCCATTTCCAAACAGGGTAATAGCTTGATTTAGTTGCCAGTTGAACATAAAACTGCTCGTCACCCTCGATTACCGGATGGTAAAACCGATAGTTACTTTGCTCGCATCGGTAAACCTTAAGCTCTTCGGCTTCATGGAGTTCAGGTATTTCAATTCCCAGATCCTCCCGGTATTGTTTTCTGACTTTTGCCCAGGGGATAGACAGTTCAGCGAACGCCTTTTTTTGAGGGAATAAAGGGGAGGAAAGAGTAGCTGATTTATCCAATAGCTTCCTGAAATGGAAAAGGTTCGTTTTTAATCAGGTAAGCCACCCCCTCAGAAGTACACCTGATCCTATCGGTTACTTTATGAGCAGAGAAATAATCATAGCAAGCCCTGATGCATCCTTCCCAGGCATAATAATCATCCAGAATGACCAATCCTCCGCTGACTACTCTGGGGTACAGATGTTCCAAACAAGTGTAAGTAGAATCATACCAGTCTCCATCAAGGCGCAAAAGAGCAATGGGAAAATCGGGCAGTACAGGTAGACTGTCCTTAAACCAACCCTGATGAATTTGAAAGTGTTCAACACCTGATAAGCGCATGGCCTCCCGTGCGTACATCTGCTCTGCCTTACAGTTGTCAAAATACCAAAGATCCTTACGCTCTTGCCATTGCTTTGCCCATGGCCCATCTGCGTCGGTCACTGGTGGCAGACCTTCAAAGCTGTCCAGCAGATGATACGTTCTGCGATTGCCCAGCAATTCAGCCAATGCAGCCGACATGCCTCCTTTCCAAACGCCACACTCCACCACTGCTCCACTCACTTCAGGGCTAACCATTCTTTGCGCCAACTCCAGGTTAGAGCAAAACACCTTCTCCGGGATCATGGTGAAGTCACGGTACTTCTGGTACAAAACCTGAAAAGGGCTCTGCGGCTCAGCTTTCTTTTTGCCGATCAGAGCTCGGAAATTTCCCATGAAAACGTTTCGGTGTATTTGCAGCTTCCGGGCTGCCATTGATACTCTTCTCTGAACTGATCATGCATTTCTACCCGAAAAGGACAGATCCCTTCAAGGCTTTCCAAAAGCTCCTTGTCCCTACTGCTGCCCAGATAGGTAAACAAGGAATAGGATCCCATGTACAGCCTTAAATGAGGGATTTTGCAACGAAGCAGATAGGTGCCTTCTTTCCGGAAAAAGGCCTGCTCACTGTCAAAAACCCAGGCGTGCACCACTTTCCCTTCGGTTTCATCCACAATCTGAAAAGAGAAAGAAGCAGCACCAACAGGATGAGGTGTGTACAAGGTAAACTCAAGCTCAAGGGCTTGTCCGTTAAAAGTTACCGCCTGAGGGGCTGAGGTAAGCACCTTTGCCTCCATCAGGCAAGGTTTATCTGGTTTCCCGGAGGCCCGGTATACACTTTCTGATGATTTTCCGGATTGCAAGTAGCGCTGAATGACCTGTGATGTGTCGCCTGTAAACTCCAATTGACCGCTGTTCAAAAGCATGGCTTTCGTACACAATCCGCTTACTGCCGACATGTTATGGCTTACAAATAGTACAGTCCTTCCCTGATCACGGCTTACCTCGCCCATTTTCCCCAGGCATTTTTTCTGGAACTCCGCATCCCCTACCGCCAAAACCTCATCAATAATCAGGATCTCAGTCTCCAGGTGCGCAGCCACGGCAAAGGCCAGTCGTACATACATGCCGGAGCTGTAGTATTTCACAGGCGTATCAATGAAGCGGCTTACTCCGGAGAACGCCACTATCTCGTCAAATCTGGACTTGATTTCCTGGCGCTTCATGCCCAAAATGGTGCCATTGAGGTAGATGTTTTCACGCCCGCTGAGCTCAGGATGAAAGCCGGTGCCCACTTCAAGTATGGAAGAAACCCTGCCCGTCATCGATACATGGCCGGTATCCGGACGTGTAATTCTGGAAAGTACCTTCAGCAGGGTGCTCTTGCCTGCACCATTCCTGCCCACAATACCCAGAACAGTTCCTTGCTCCACTTCAAAGCTGACTTCTTTGAGTGCCTGAAAGGTTTCCCGGGAATTGGAGCTGCCTTTTGAGCTGAACAGTTCACGCAGACTCATGGAGTTCTGCTTACCTAACTGATAGGTTTTACTAATCTTCTCTGCCTGTATGACGATAGGCTTCCCCACTATAGTAAGTCGGCTATTTTATGCTCCACTCTTTTGAAATAAACCAATCCACTGATCAACAGCAGAACCGCAACGGATACCGAAATCCAAACCAAAGGATTGAGCATAGGCTCTCCCAACAGGGCCCACCGCCCGGCCTCGATTACTCCGGCCATGGGGTTGATGAAATAAAATACACGAAACTTCTCAGGGATCAATGAAGAGGGATAACCAACCGGGGTGAGGTACAGGCCAAACTGAACCATGAACGGGACGAGTTGAAGAAAATCCCGGTATCGGATGGAAAGGGCGCTAACCCACAATCCTATGCCCATGGCAGCGGTGATTCCGGCAACAAAAACCAACGGAAACCAAAGGGCCTGCCATCCCGGAGTAAATCCATACCAAATCATCATCAGCAGAAGCAGGATCAAATTGACCCCTGCATCAACCAAAGGAGTAATGGCTTTGGAGAGCGGCACAATAAGCCTCGGGAAATAAATCTTGTTAATCATGCCTGCGGCATTGACTATGGCATTGCCTGACTGTGAAAAGACACTGGCAAAATACATCCAGAGGCTCATGCCACTTAACGCAAAAAGAGGATAGGGAACAGCTCCGGTCTCCACTTTCACGGCCAATCCAAATACCAGCACAAAAACCAAAAGGGTGCTGAGTGGTTGCAGCAAAGCCCAGGCAAAACCCAAAAAGGTTTGCGCATAACGAACCTTTAGATCACGCTGAGCCAACACCACAAACAGGTCTCTGTAGCGCCATAACTCTTTCAAGTCAAGCAGCTTACCTTGTTTGCTGTCGATAATTTGATGCTCCAAACCTTAGCGAATGAGCCTCTGGGCTACTTCCTGCATAAAGTAGCCTTCATATACGGAACGAATTCCTTCCCGAAGACCAATTCTGGGGCTCCAGCCCATGGATTTCAGCTTGCTCACATCCATGAGCTTGCGGGGAGTGCCATCAGGTTTGCTTTCATCAAACACCAATTGTCCTTCATAGCCAACTACTTCCCCGATCATCTCTGCCAATGCCCGGATGGACAAATCTTCTCCATAGCCGACATTGACAAACTGTGGGTCTTCGTAATGTTTTAACAGAAAGTAACAGGCATCTGCCAGATCATCTACATGTAGGAATTCCCGAAGTGGGGAGCCTGTTCCCCAAATCACGACCTGATCGGTTCCGTTTACTTTAGCCTCGTGAAATTTGCGCAATAGCGCCGGCAATACATGTGATTTCTCCAGATCGAAATTGTCATTGGGACCATATAGGTTGGTCGGCATTGCTGAAATAAACCTTGACCCGTATTGGTGATGATAGGCCTCGCACATCTTGATGCCAGCTATTTTGGCGATGGCGTAAGGCTCATTGGTAGGTTCTAAAAAGCCGGAGAGCAGAAACTCCTCTTTCAGCGGCTGAGGTGCAAGTTTGGGATAAATGCAACTGGATCCCAGGAAAAGCAATTTTTCCACACCAAAAAGATGCGCCGCATGGATGAGGTTGCTTTGGATCATCAGGTTGTCGTATAAAAACTCAGCCCGGTAGGTTTTATTGGCCATGATGCCCCCTACTTTGGCAGCGGCCACAACGACATATTGCGGTTGTTGCTTCTTAAAAAAAGCCTGCACCGCCGCCTGATCTCTCAGGTCGAGCTCCGCTGAACTTGCCTTGATCAAATGCGAATAGCCTTCCGCCTCCAGCTTTCGGACGATGGCCGAGCCCACCATCCCCCTGTGACCTGCTATGTATATCCGGTCTGATTTATTCATTGTAATGCATGATTTTATGGCCGCTTTGGTGCAGGAGCAGGTCTCTCTCAAACAGTCTTAGATCTGAACTTACCATGTCTTTCACCAGGCTATTAAGGTCATGCATTGGCTTCCATCCCAATTGTGTTTTCGCTTTGGTTGGGTCACCGATCAGCAATTCAACTTCGGTAGGGCGATAATATTTGGGATCAACACAAACCACTTCTTTACCCTCAGGTAGCTTAAACTTGCCTGTGCAGCTTTTCACCCGGCCTATTTCCTGCTCCTCAGAGCCGCTGAAGGTCAACTCAATATCTAATTCAGCAAAGGCCATTCGCACAAAATCCCTGACTTCAGTAGTCACCCCGGTGGCAATCACAAAGTCCTCCGCCTTGTCCTGCTGCAACATCAGCCACATGGCTTCGATGTAATCCCGGGCATGTCCCCAGTCACGCTTGGCATTGAGGTTACCTAAGTATAGTTTGTCTTGCAAACCCAGGGCAATACGGGCAGCAGCACGGGTGATTTTGCGGGTTACAAAGGTCTCACCACGCATCGGAGACTCATGGTTGAACAGGATGCCATTGCAGGCGTACATGTCATAAGCCTCCCGGTAGTTCACCGTGATCCAATAGGCATAAAGCTTGGCAACTCCGTAGGGTGAACGTGGGTAAAAGGGTGTTTTTTCGCTCTGGGGAACCTCCTGAACCAAGCCGTAAAGCTCAGAGGTAGAGGCCTGATAAATTCGGGTTTTCTGAGTCAAACCCAGCAGCCTTACGGCCTCCAGAATTCTTAGAGTACCGATACCATCCGCATTAGCCGTATACTCAGGTTCGTCAAAACTGACTTTGACATGGCTCATGGCCCCCAGGTTGTAAATCTCATCCGGCTGCACCTCTTGTACAATTCGGATGATGTTCGTTGAGTCGGTCAGGTCACCGTAGTGCAGTTTCAGCTTCACATTGGGCTCATGAGGATCCTGGTACAGGTGATCGATACGGTCGGTATTGAACAGGGAACTACGTCGCTTGATGCCATGCACTTCGTATCCTTTTTGAAGTAAAAACTCAGCCAAATAGGCGCCATCCTGGCCGGTCACTCCCGTGATAAGAGCTACTTTTTTCATTTTTGTGGTCATATAAAAGCCTGCTACTTCCCTGATTAGGAATAAGTTAACTTAATAAAATCGGGGTTGGGGAACAGGCATTGAATTTAGCTGCAAACTTAGGATAAAAACAGGGACAAAAGGCCTCAGTCACCGAGCATTACTTTGGCCCTCAATTGCCGGCCTCCTGTGTTCATTTCAATCAATCCTAAGCCGCTGATGGGTTTCTGGGTGCCAAGCTCATAGCTTCTGTTTCCAACCAGTAAAAAGATCTCCTTTGCCATGATCAGCCTTCCTGAGGCATCGTAAAGCCGAACCTCAGCAGCTGCACTTAGTGGTGAATGCAGGTCCAGTTCCATCAGTCCTGACCGGAACCTGACACCCAATATGGTCAAACGATCTGAACTTAGCAAACACTCGGTATTGCTCTGGTAAGGTGTATCGTTTAGCTCCACCACCTGTGCGCACCAACGCTGGTATCGATCAAAATCTGCCTGAAAGTCCGTGAGGCCTCCCAGATTTCCGATCAGCACATCAAAATCGATGCGTTGAAGCCTAGTCTTTTCATCTGTGTTGAACTGCAAGGTAAAATTGTTGATCACCACATTGCCAGTATTTCTGAAAAACACATTGGGATACCATTTGCCATTGATAGTGCTTACATTAACTAACTCAATCACCGCCTCAGGCAGCTGGGCTATGGCGGTTACCGGCAAGCTGAAGGTGTCTTTGCAACCCTCCGCAGACTGAAGGAATAAGCTAATGATTCGCTCCCCCGGCTGAGTTAGTAGAAATGCCGGAGCCGAGAGGCTATCCTGCCGGTTGAGGCCATCCAATTGCCAACGGTACCTGTAGCCGGGAAGGGCAGGATTGATCACCTGAACAGTCAATGGCACCACACCCTGAGTTGCACTTGAGCTAAACTGAGCATTCGGTCGGGCCTTAACATCGACCTGTAGGCTAGTGGAGTCCAAACAGCCATCGATGCTGGAACCCATCAGGCGCAGAATTTGCGGGCCTGCCTGATCAAACACAAACTGTGGCAGTGTATCAGCCGACCGTTGTCCACTTCCTGCAACGACCCACTCCCAGTTAGACAAGGTATCCGAACCGAAAACACTTAAAGCCTGAAAACGCAATGCCTCATCCTCGCAGGCAAAAGAAACAGTAAAACCGGTATTCGGCGATCGCAACACGTCTAAGGTGTCGCTGATGCTGCCCTCACAGCCCCGTGCGGTTATCCCGACCAGGTTGACGATGTACTGCCCCAGTGCAGGATAGGTAAAGGAAGGATTGCTTAGGTTGCTGGTGTTACCCGGCAAGCCCGTTGCTCCAAAATTCCAGAAAAACTGACTCAGGCTGTCCTGGGCATGCAGCACCTGACTTTGGTTGATAAACTGAACCGGTAATCCCTGGCAGGCCTGAACAAAATCAAAGTCAAGTACCGGAGCTGAAAAACTAAAAACCGACCTGCTCAGGCTGTCACGGCACCCCACAGGCGTTTGTACCTGCAAAAACAAACGGTAAAGGCCCGTGTCTGCCAGGCTAAAAGTCGGGTTATTGACAAAAGCACTATCCACCACATTCTGTTGAGGATCGATGAGCCTCCAAACCCATTGATTGATCACATCATCTCCCAATAAGCTGTTATCGATCGCCTGACCCACCTGACCCTTGCAAAAAGACTGTACTTCAAAACCTGCCAGCGGCTTTTGGTAAACCCTGAAGGTGTCGAGCAGTTCATTCTCACAACCAATACTATTGGCCACCTGCAATCGTACCACTTGCTGCCCGGAGTCAGGGAAGACAATAGCGACATTCGTTTGAAAAAGGCTGTCCTGGCCATTGAGTATCCATAAGGTACTTAAAGGCCCTAATCCGGTACTTGTATTGCTCAAACGGGTGCTATCCCCTACACAGTTTTGCAACAACTGATAGCTTACCTGAGGTGCTTCAATGCCAAATATCACCTTGCTCGTATCCCCCTTGCATCCCAGGCTATCAAGAACTTCCAGAAGTATACTATTGGGCCCGGATTGTCGTACCTCAAGCGAGGGGGCAGCCGATGCCGAGCTGTCAGAGCCGGGAATTCTCCAAAAGTAAGAGGCAATGCCGTTGGCTGAATTGCTCAAATCCTGGGGCTGGAAGGTGTTGAACAAGCAAACACTGTCCGGTGCCTGAAAATTGGCCAATGGCGAAGGCCCAAATGCAATGTTCCTACTGATGGAGTCTTTGCCGCAGATGTTTCCTGAAACAAGAGAGAAAGAAAAGTTTCCGGTGGATGGGGCCTGGTAAACGGCAGATGGGGCCGTAGAAATCAAGTTTGCGCCCTGATACCATTGCCATTGATTGACCCCGTAGCCAATCGATCGGTCTAAAAGCCGGGTTTCTGACCCAAAACAGTTGCCCGTGCTGGCAAATTCGGCAGTAGGAGCCTTTCGAACAAAGACCGAATCAGTGTAAAGATACCTCCTCAAGCCATTTCTGACTTGAAACTCAAGCACCTGCCAGGCAGTATCCTGCAAAGAGGAGGCGGCTGAGGCGGTCGGCACAAGGGCTGCTGTCGCTGCGCATGGACTTTCCATCTTCAAAATACTCAGGCGGCTATTGCTCACATCTGCCTGCAAAACATAAAAGGCAGTATCATCATAGAACACCTGAGAGGCGTTGCACTGTGTTGCAGGATAGTTTGGCCCGAAGCTGCTGTAGGCATTGAGTGGCTGAAAAATCATTTGCCCGAACTGATCCTCCAACTGAAAAGCCTTCATTCCCCGGTTAAGCTGGGCACCGATGGCCTGCACCTTACCGTTCACACTAAAAAAAGCCAGCTGGCTGAAGAGGTCAGGCGTTGGTGGTACTGTAACAACTGAAGGAAAAGAAGCCAGAGAACCTCTGAAGCGGTACATCAATGCATCCCCAAGTGTTCCGCTCACATACAACAGGTAATCTCCTGGGCATTCCTCTGCGATGGTGATCCCAACAGTACCAGCCTTTGGCAGGGTCAAAAATGGCAATGTCGTATAAACCCCGCTACCTTTGATGGTATAAAAACGATTTAGTCTGCCGTTAATGGAACTTCCAACTGGATTAAAATTTCCGCTTAAGTAAAAAAGTGTGTCTCCACTTTCAAAAACAGCCAACCCGGAAGGTAAATTAATTTCGGATTTTAAAACAGGCAATGTCTGCGCAGTAGGTGTATTGAGAAAGCTTGTTCCAAAATCTAACCTGGCCAATGTGATGGTGTCAGGGTTTGTGGGATTGTAGGGTACAATACTTTGGACCACCATTGTTTTTAAGGTATCGTTTCGCTCTACTCTTAGGGCTTCAATGAATTCAAGAGCATTAGGAGGAAGAATTAGACTGTCAATCAATGGTGGCTGAGCAAATCCTCCGGGAAAGCGCAAACGATAAATGCGGGCATTCAAGCGACTCGTCACAAAAACCAGCTTCTGGCCTGCCTCTTCCACCACTTCGATGCCCCCGGCAATCTGCACCATCGGCAAGGGAATGGAATTCACCAGACTGACCTGACCCTGAACATCATCCCCGCAGAACGACCATTTAGGGCTGGTAAATGAGCCCAAAGCCGTTGCACTTACCGAAAAACCTGAGTTCAAGCAGACCGTGTCCGGTACCTGAAGTAAGGGGCTGGGGCAAAATTGACCCCTGGCTGCCAGCGCCATCAGGCAACAAAGAAAAAGACTACTGATTCTGCCTGCCATCCACCTGCTTTTTCCACCAATACTGAAACACGAGCAAAGCCCAGACCCTCGCCGGTGCATCTCCCGGGTTCCATCCGTAGAGCTTGCGCTTCAGTTGGGCCAGGCCTGAAGGGTCAAAAAGCCCTTGTCTTTGGATCAGGGAAGGCTCCGTAGCTGCCTCTACCATAGGCTTAAGCTCCTTTCGAAGCCAGCTTTGCAGCGGTATTTCAAATCCCTTCTTAGGTCGGTTGTACAAGGCTGCCGGCAAAAAATCCCGAAAAGCATCCTGCAATATCTTTTTGCGCATACGGCCATCCACCTTCCAGTGCTCGGGCAGGCTTTGGACATACTCCACCAGCTCATGGTCCAGAAAAGGAACCCTCAGCTCCAGCCCATGCGCCATGCTCATGCGGTCGGCTTTTACCAACATATCACCGGGCAACACAAAATTCATATCTGCCTGAAACACCTCATTCATCCCTTTTTCCTTGCCCAGGTCACCCAGCAAAGGCATTAATGAAGTGTTAAGCTCTCTGGAAGCAAGTTGCTCCCTGAGAGCCGGGGAGAGCAAGGCCATCACCTGCTCCGGCTTGCTGATGGATGCCCAAAAGAGGTAACGCTCCCTGTCTTCCATGCCCAGCCCCTCGCCGTAGCGGATCAAGCGTCTGAACAGGTTGCTCATGGGCAGGGCCCTGCCTTGGGGGAATAGCTTGAAAAGAGGCAACAAGGCGCTGATGCCTAGCTCCTTGAAGCCTATGTGCTGTGCGCCCCATTCGGCCAGGTGTTTTTGATAGCCCCCGAAGTATTCATCGGCTCCGTCACCGGAAAGGGCTACTGTCACCTCTTTGCGGGCCCGCTTGCTGAGCACGTACACCGCCAGGGCGGAGGAGTCGGCAAATGGTTCATCCAGTACCGACAGCATGCCTTCCACCTCATCGAGCAGGTCTTTGCGGCTGAGGCTGTAGACGGTATGTTGGGTTTGGAAATGCTTCGCCACCAGTTGGGCATAGCTGGTCTCGTCGTAGTAGGGGTCTTCTGAGAAGCCTACCGAGAAGGAATGAATACCCGGCCTTGCCGCTGCTGCCAGACCGGTGATGATGGAGCTGTCGATGCCTCCACTCAAAAAGCTACCCAGGGGCACATCTGCCACCAGCCGTTTCTCCACGGCGGACTCGAGCAAATCCCGCAGGCGGGTGCAGGCAGCCTCGTAGGCTTCACCATGGAAATGAGGCCTGGAGGGATGATACCAACGCTCTTCCTTTACCGACTGAGGGCTCACACGCAGGAGATGACCCGGAGGCAGCTTACGGATGCCCTCCATTATGGTGCCCGGCTCGGGCTGGTAGTTGAAGCGCAGGTACAAGGCCAGCCGCTCAGCGTCTACCTCTCGTGGGATGCCATAGGCAGCCACTGCTGTGACCTCCGAACCGAAGATGCACTTGTCCCCATCCAGAAAATAGGCCATAGGCTTGATGCCGAAGCGGTCACGGGCGATCAGCAGCGCAGCCTCGACCTGATCATAAAAGGCAAAAGCAAAAAAGCCCTGCATGCGGTTGAGGAAGGCCTCCCCTTCCCGAATCAGACCTTGCAGAAGTACTTCCGTATCGCTCTCCGTCTGAAACTGTACCCCTCTAGCCTCCATAGAAGCTCGCAGGGAGCGGAAGTTAAACAGCTCCCCGTTGAAGGCGATCACATAGCGACCATCGGTACTCTTCATCGGCTGCCGGGCAGCAGAGCTGGTATCGATCACGCTCAGGCGGCGGTGGCCCAGGGTGAACATGCCCTCGCTGTAGTAGCCAAAGGAATCCGGCCCACGGTGCGCCAGGGTAGCCAAGGCTTTGTTGACATTGATGGAGTAAAGATACCCGACAGGGCTAAAGGCATACAGGCCCGTAAGTCCACACATGACACGAAGGTACAAGGAATGGGTTGATTTGGGGTATGGGGACAGGGTAAGCCTGTTCGGCTGTGGAAAAATAGGTTTGGGGGGAGGGGGGGATATCGAAGATTAGCTTCTGGATGACTATACAACAAAACGTGTAATCTAAATGACTTATCTAGCAAGAAATGAGATGTTAGGTATATTTATTGCCTTTCTTTCAGTAAATATAGATAATTATATGATATTAAATTAGAAATTAATGTTTTAAATGCTTTATATATCTTTCGGCCAACATTTTGTCGTCATTAAACAGGAAAACAGAGTAGTGCGATCCGAAAATTAAGACAAACTCAAAAACCACTATTAATTTTAAAGACAAATTCATGGAAAGAAAATATATTTGCTAAAAATTCCAGCAGGAATTGTCTGTAAAAGAATTAGTTGCTTGAAAAAATTTAATTGAAATAGATTTGCATCATATGCAAGAGAGGAAGTTAGCTTTACAAGCTGTAGATTTTTTTTGCGGAGCTGGCGGGGTTAGTTGTGGGTTTAGAAAAGTGGGGATTAAGGTTCTAGCTGGGATTGATATTGATGCCAAATTCAAAGAGACATACGAAAAAAACAACGATGCAATATTTATAAATAAGGATGTATCCAATCTTAAACCCCTAGAATTAAAAAAGTTACTTGGGATTGAGAAAAAAGATGATAGTTTAATCTTTGTAGGATGTAGTCCTTGTCAGTATTATTCCAACCTTAAGTCTGACAAAAAAAAATCTGAGCATGGAAGGCTACTTCTTGAGGACTTTAAAGAATTTGTCCTTTATTATGAACCTGGATTTGTGTTTATTGAAAATGTTCCTGGATTAAGGACTCATGCTGGAAGTCCTTTACATAGCTTTAAAGAATCTTTGATTGAAAAAGGTTATGTTATTGATCAAGGAATTATTAATGCAAAATATTTTGGAGTACCTCAAAATAGAAGGCGATTCATTTTAATCGCCAGTAGGGTGAATAAGCAAATTTCACTACCGAAAGAAACTCATAAAAAGCAGGAGCTAGTAACTGTATTTAATGCTATCGGGGATTACAAACAGTTTCCTCAAATTCAAGCGGGTAATGAAGATAAAACACTTTTCCTTCATTCTGCTGCAAAGTTAGCAGAACAGAATCTTCAAAGGGTGAAAAATACACCTAAAAATGGAGGTTCAAGAATTGCCTGGGCAGATAATAATAAGCTACAATTAGACTGTTATAAGAAACATGAAGGTCATGCAGATGTTTACGGGCGAATGAGTTGGGATAAACCATCGCCAGCAATTACTACAAGGTTCATTTATACGAGTACAGGGCGGTACTCTCATCCAGAACAGGATCGAGGAATTTCGCTAAGAGAAGGAGCAACCTTACAATCATTTCCTTTAGATTATAATTTTTATTCCAAGAATATTGGAGTTATTGCAACCATGATAGGTAATGCTGTGCCTCCTAAATTGGCAGAGGAAATTGGTAAGACGATTATAAATTATTGGGAGATATGCCAAAATTCAGAGCAAAAGCAAGAGCAGTAGAACTTTTAGGCAAGGGCCAAATAGCTGACTTGCCAACTGCTATTACAGAGCTATGGAAAAATGGATATGATGCTTATGCCAAAAATTTATTGTGCAGGCTGTATCTTGAAACCTATAAGGACAACAAGAAACCAATTTTTTTAATCTCTGATGATGGATTTGGGATGTCTGAAATTGATATAATTGAAAGATGGTTTGTGTTGGGAACTGACTCTAAAGCCCGACGTGATCATATGCCCCAACCACATTTTGGATTGAAAAGGCGTACTCCAATGGGTGAAAAGGGAATTGGTAGACTCTCTGTTAGTTATCTAGGAAGCCAACTATTAATGATCACAAAAGAAGAAGGTAAAAAGGCATCAGGTCTTATTATTGATTGGAGAATATTAGAAAATTATAATTTTTATTTGGATGACTTCAATATTCCACTTTTCTCTTTTACCTCAATTGAAGAGTATAAGGAAAAGCAAGTAGTAGCTGTTAAAGAGTTTATTGAAAATCTGAATGAGAAACTGTGGACCGAACAGAGTAAGTTAAGGGAAGAAATTCATTCTGATTGGACGTCATTTGATATTCCCAGTTTTTTGTCTGATGAAGTACTTAATTCTTTTTGTCAGCCGGAGTACCATGGCACTTCATTTATTATTTTTACACCTCAAGATCAGCTCCTTGAATTATCAACCACCGATTGGGTTGATTCAGCAATATTACATGTTCGTGCTTCATTAAGTGGAATTCATAACGATCTTAATGGCTCTGTAAAAGATTTCACTACCAATTTTTATATTCATGACTCGTCAGGAAAGTATGATATAATTAATGATTTTTTCACTCAAGAAGAAATGCGAAATGCAGATCATTGGTTAAAAGGTGAATTTGATGAAAATGGCTATTTTTCAGGGGAAATTCGGGTTTTCAACTACAGAGAAAAATATTCTTTCCGACCTAATCGACCGCCTGGTAAAACAACCTATGGCCCTTTTTCCTTAGAGTGGGGTTCTCTGGAAGGGAACCAAAGTAGCTCACTTCTTAACTCTGAACAATTTGAAAAGTTGAATAAAAAGCTCGAGACTCTTGGGGGTTTATATGTTTATCGAGATGATTTTAGAGTTTTACCATATGGACGGTCTGACTTTGATTTCTTAAGTTTCGAGGAAAGAAGAAGTAAAGGAGCTGGTTATTATTTTTTCGCCCATAGAAGGTTCATTGGATATATAGATATTAAAAGGGACAAAAACCAAGGTTTAGTTGATAAAGCCGGGAGAGAAGGATTTATACAGAACAGGGCTTATCGTGATTTCAGAGACGATTTAATTGAATTATTTGTTGATATCGCAAAGCGATATATGCGGTTAACTCCTGAAGGAGAAGAGGATACTTTTAGGCAGCAGCAACTTGAAGAAATTCAACAAAAGTTTAAATCGCAGCAAGAAGCTGCCAAGAAGAAAAATTCCAAAACAAAAAAAGTGTTTTTGGAAAAGCTAAAAATAAATAAAAACCACCTTAGAAGTCTAGAAAGTGAGTTGGCAGAATTAGTTGAACAACTGGAACAGGAAGCGAAAGGACTGGAGATCAACTACAATAAGTATAACAATCTTATTACAAAACTGGATGATAAAAGAGCTATGTTTCGAGAATTTAAACTTACAAAACCACAAGCAATACGAATAACAAAAAGTCAGGAATCCGATTACCGTGATTATCAGAAACAATATTCTGTTATTGATAATCGAGTTTTGGCTGCATCAAAAATAATAGAAGGAACAAGAAGCAGAATCAATTCTGAAAATCTTCGGCTTGAGTATAATGATAAATTTAAATCACACCTAAAATATATAGAAAGAACATTTGCTGGCTATCAGAATGTCGCAAAGGACTCATTATTCCGTGTTAATATTCTATTGTCTGAAGAGCAGAGTAGTCAGGTAAATTATTTTATTAATGCCATTGAAAATACAAAACTCCTAGAAAGTGATACCTCTGAAACAATTTCAAATAAAATAATTATTCTTGATCGGGTGGCTGAGGATCAAAAAAATCAAGTCGAGCATACCTTCGGAGGGTTTATTAATCACCTTACCAACCTTCAGATCGATGTTGACGACGATTTTCTAAGAGAGTGGTATCAGAAGCAAAATGAAAATTTGGAGGAAAAACTAAAAGACTACGAAGAATTGGCTCAGCTTGGAATTTCAATTGAAATCATAGATCATCAGTTCAATGTTATGTATTCACAAATGAATGATGCTATTGCAGAGTTAGATCAATATGCGAGAATCAATAAAGGTATAGAGTCTACTATTAAGCAACTTAAAGGAGCTTTTCAACATTTAGAAGGGAACTATAAACTCCTTAGGCCGCTTTACAGAACAAGTCGAAGAACCCGAGAAGTAATTACTGGCGGCCAAATTGAAAGTTACATTAAAGAATTCTTTAGTCATGAGTTCAAACGTTCGAGTATTGAGTTCAATGTAAATGATGATTTCAGGAATTACGAGTTCTTTACTTATGACTCGATTATTAAGCCTGTATTCTTAAACATTATCAATAATGCCAATTATTGGCTAATCCCGGTTAAAAAGAGAGAAATACAAATTGAAAGAGTTGGAGACGAAATACGCATTATGAATTCTGGAGAGATAATTGATGATTCCTATTTAGAGGACATTTTTACCTTATTTTTTACCCGAAAGAGGAATGGAAGAGGAATTGGCCTTTATCTGGCAAAGAAGAATCTAAAAGCTATTGGCTATGAAATTTTCGCAACAAATAGAAAGGACTATAATAAGCTGGGGGGAGCATGTTTTGTTTTAAAAGAGATTGTTCCAAACTAAGCTTCTTATTGTCATGAAACAAAATACTAACTTAAAAGCATCTCGAATATTTTCAGAAGTTGCCGAGCAAGTAATTCGAAATTCGATTCGATCAGCAATTTGCATTGATGATCGATACGCATCTGCTTATGAAGAAGATATCCATCAACTAATTATTGAAGAACCAAGAAAGCTCTATCGAACATTTAGGGAAGAAGGGCATTGTGATTTGGATATATACAGGTTTCAGAATTTGGAAGTAAGTTGGAAACCGGAATTTATGATTTCAAACAAGGATTTACTAATTCTAGACTGGGAGTTAGATCCTGGAGGTAGGTTCGATAGTGCTTTAAAAATTTTGAATGATGTGATTCATTCTGAAAAGATACCCTTTGTTGTTATTTATACTGCTACCCCTGACTTATCATCCGTAAGCAAAGAACTCATCAAGGAGTTTTCTCCTTTTGATAATGAAGCTTTTCAATCAACTATTAGTAAATTAGAAGCCAATTTTTTGAAAATATCAGATTCGAAAGATTTTGAAAATGTTGACCTCTTTATGGAAAGTCAGGAGGAACTCTTTTTTCAACATATTTTAAATTGGAAAACCCGAACAATTATTGAGGAGCAGATCATTCATAAAATGCGAGAAATATTTAAGGTTAAGTCAACTATTCAAGATACGGCTATTAAAACTAAAATTAAATCAACTATACCTCCTCAATCAAATATTCTTAGAGATCCTATTTTAGCTCTTTCGACGATTTTGGTCGGTCAAAATAGTGGAAGATCGGCCTATCAACTAGAAAGGGTTTTTACAGACCAGCTCGCATTTAAAGTTAATGGAACAATTATTTTGATTTATCACAAGAAAGGTGATAAAGACGGAATAAAGCCTGAGGAATTATTTTCCGTTTTTGCTCAAGCAGTAGTTAGTAATCCCCAGAATTATCTTAACATTTTCTCTCTGGAATTAAAAGATAGGTTACGAGAAACATTTTCAAGTATTGGTACTCAATTCGCCAAAATTGATGAAAAGGCCTTTTTTTATCATTTAGAAAATTACAGAACGCTGAATGACAATATTGATTACGATCTGCGGTACATCAATGACATTATTCTTAAAGGTTGGATCGGGGAGCTACATCAGCAACAGATTAATGAACCACCAAGCATTTTGGAATTTGCAGATCACAGATTTAAAAGTTTGGAAGAGCCTCCACCCAAAGTCCTGACAGATCATGATGAATACCTTGTTACAGAGTTGGTTAAATATTCCGCTTATATTTCAACTACTATGTTAAACAATAGGTCTGATTCAACTCTAAGATTCGGAGACATGTTCTTTAATCCTTCTAAGTCTGATGAATATTACCTTTGTATAACTCCGGCATGCGACTGTATGCATCCAGAAAACATAAAGAATAATTTCTATTTTGTAAAGGGTTCAGCATCAAATAACTTAAAATCTCTTAATGCTTCTGAAACAGGGTTCCATTCATTTGTACTAAAGGCCGGAGAACCCAAGAGCATATTATGGCAATGCAAACCCTTTACTTGCTTTGTAACTAAGAATAATATAAATGAAATAGTCATCAACTATTGTGGGACGCAAATTGCATTAGAACATCTAATTGTGCTAAAAGAGAACTTTACTCAAAGAATTGCCAATGAAGCATTTGGTTATGGGCTTCGAGTTGGCATTGATCTTCCTCACTAATTTTTTATTATGAGTATAATTGACACAATTTCACAGATAAAGGCATCTGGAAAGTTTAAAAGCTATATTGATTTCATTCAGTTTCCATTTTACAGAAATCTAGAGCCAGACACCAAAATCTCCTTTAGTTTCCCACTAACAGTATTTATTGGACAAAACGGGTGTGGGAAAAGCTCTTGCCTACATGCCCTTTATGGAGCCCCTGACAGGTACACTCCTTACCAGTTTTGGTTTGACACAAAAGTTGACCCCATAAAGTATTATGGATCAGAAAAAAAACGTCATTCTTTTTGGTATTCCTATGAAAATGCTGGCAGGAGAATGGAAGTAATAAAAGCCAGAATAAAAAGAGAAAATGATCCAAATTATTGGGAAACCAGTCGCCCATTGGCTTGGGCTGGGATGAAAACGAGGGCGAATAAGATTGAAAGAGATAAACCCGTAATTAAGAATGTTGTCTATCTTGATTTTCGATCTGAGTTAAGTGCTTTTGATAAGTTTTTTTACTTTGGAAATCTTAAGGGGACCAGTGCTAGTAACAAACAAGAATTTCTAAGGCGAAAGTCAGCGTCATTAATAAAGCTCTTTAACGGCACAAAGGCTTCAATCAAATCTAGTAAAAGGTCGTTAAACAAACCGCTTGAGCAAATTTCTTCAGAGGAACTTAAATGGATTTCATTCATACTTGGTAGAGAATATATTAGGGGCTTATCGGTATTCCATGAGCTTTTCAGAAATGAAGGATATTCAATGCTCTTTGAAACCACTTTTGCAAAGTATTCAGAAGCAGTAGCCGG
The DNA here is from genome assembly GCA_027488815.1 of Cytophagaceae bacterium. GTDB lineage: Bacteria > Bacteroidota > Bacteroidia > Cytophagales > JAIYAX01 > JAIYAX01. The sequence continues at coordinate 109,615 of JAIYAX010000018.1, forward strand.
AAGTGGCGAAATAGCCATTGTTAGGCTAGTAAGAGAGGTTTTGGCTGCAGAAAATTACTCTTTAGTTCTTCTTGATGAACCCGAAGTTTCTCTCCATCCTGGTGCTCAAAAACGGTTGAAGGAGTTTCTTTTGGAGCAAATTAAATTGAAAAAGCATCAAGTTATTTTAGCAAGTCATTCACCAGTTATTGTCAAAGATTTACCAAAAGAAGCAATCAAGGTTTTTCATCAGAATCCTCGAAACGGTCGCTTTATGGTTAAGGAGGGCCTAACTCCTGAAGAGGCATTTTACCACATCGAATTTCCAGTTAATGACCGAAAAAACATTATTGTTGAGGATATTTTGGCTAAAGAAATTGTTTTATCGGTTCTTGATAAACTTGGTGAAGCCACAAAGAATTTGTTTAATGTTAAATTTAATCCGGGTGGTGAGTCAGTTATAAAAAAGGAATTTATTACTGTGTTTTGCAGGGAGTTGAATTTTAAAGATTTTATTTTTTTTGACGGTGACCAAAAACCTTCAGGAGTTCATGCTGATTGGAGACACTTTGCAACCAAAGACCTAACCAATAATTATCTCAAGTCAAAGATTAAAGAGCAGACAAAAGAGGAAATTAAGTTTTCAGTTGACGGTGGGAAGACTGGATCAGACCAAGGGCAACTTGTGGAACTACAAAAGGCATACCTTGATTACTATTTAAATAATGTATTCTATCTCCCTAAACAGATACCGGAGGACATAATTTGGAGTCAGGACCTTGCTGAAAGTCTGATTGAGGGAATGGTGGCTGACCCTATTTTAAAAGCTGATTTACTAGCCCAACTCTCAAGTATTTACAATACAAAGGAGAAATTTGTTTTTGTTTCAGAAGTTGTTTTTGGCGATAGCACTTCCAGTTCTGTTTCAGGTTTACACAAACAATATATAAAACGATGGTTAAATTGTGAGAATGAAGACTACCAAGGAATAAAAGCGCTTATTGTCAATATTTTAGAACGCCAATAATTTACTTTTTTTCATTACTAAAACGCCACTCCAAAAAATCCTTCCTTAGCAAATACTTTTGGGGCAATTTAGTTGTCTTACCTTCGTATCTGGCAAAGTTCTGCTGATAAAAAGTTAGTTTTATGTAAGCTACTACGCTTCTGGAGCCGGGTACAATAGGTTTCAGGTTCGATGGTGAGGCAGCTTTAGTCATCATTTTTGTCGTAAATAATAGAAAACAAATGCCATTCTCCGCCTTCCACTCCAGCTACGACCTGGAAGAAAGCCCAAAGCTTACCTCCCCACTTTTGTCACCTGCTCTTCGCTGATGGCCTTGTCGAGTGCGGCCCGGAGTTCTAATAGTTCAGCTTCATCGAAATAGCTGGTGGATTTCCATTCCCCATCTTTCAGATAGCACTTTTCAACCTTAAAGCTTTTCTTGGTAAAATCTCCATTGGGTCCAGTCAGATTGTTTTCCCAAACGGCAATCTGTGCTGCACCTACTTTGTAAACGGCTTTGGGTTTCTTACTTTCATTTTGCCCGGTATCCTGAGCAAATGCCAGGCTTCCATCCCCTCAGTGTCACCCGATAGGGGACACTGAGGACTCAGGTATCGACATCACAGAAGCCACAGCGTCCTCTTTGAGTGACGCTGAGGAAGTGAATTGCACAAACATTTTGTTGTGAGCAGTTTTTATTCCTCTCCCCCAAAAATAATCGCTAATAAAAATGGGATTGATATAACTAAGGAAATGATCAAAGGTTTCCAAATAGGTTTTGTCCTGTATTTTGTTTCTTCTCCGATATATTTATTCCAAAAGAATTGTGTCATTATCCAACCTCCGATTCCATTTACTCCAAATGTCAATCCCGTACTTCTCGGGATAAATGATAGTAAGAAGATTGCTAGTCCAGTATAAAGTATTCCAAATCCCAAAACTGTCCACCGTGCATTACCTTTGTCCTTTAAATTAGATGAAAGTAAAACTGCTCCAAAAACTACTGTAAAAATTGTCGAGAATGCAAAGATTGCTTTATGTGAATAGTAATTCGGTGCACTAGGGTCGGTTACTATATTTTTAGTCCACGAGTTTGTCTTTAGTTTCTTGTCCTCATTAATTTTTATCTTTTTCTTCTCTTCTAATTTCGTTTTTATGTTCTCTAATTCTTGTTCTGAAAATTGTTTCCCCCTTTTCTGCAACTCTTTCACAGAAGCGACAACAGCTTCCTCGGTATACATTTCAACCTTGTCCAAATATATCATTAGTCCTTCGTCAGACTTACTTGTCATTAATTTCTCGTAGTCGATGTCCATAAGTTAATAGTTAACTAATCTAATTATAAAAATTGCACACAACTACTCTATACCCGCAACATTGCGTACTATTTCCCGTAGCCGCAACTCCCCTGGGTTTTGCAATTACAGGGTTACCCTAAAACCTGAGCTGCGGGCAACATGCATCAAAATTAGCGTTGCTGTTATCAAGTGTCAAGTATTTTACAAAATACCACCTTCGTCAGAGTTTATACACCCCTCTCTCATTTGTTTACAACTCAGCCTCCCCTCCCCCAATCTCCCTCTGATTGCCATAAATGCTCCTCTTCTAAGTCCGATTTCAGATATTTGCTCCAACAGCCTTAAACCCTACGACGATGAACAAGCCCGAAATCCGGCAAGCGCTCAGGCAGGCTCATGAGCAAATGATCGAGTACCTGAGTGGCCTCAGTGAAGCTGATTTTACCTTTGTCGCTGATGATAAGTGGTCTGCAGGGCAGCAAATGGAGCATATCTGCCTCAGCCTGAAACCCTTAAGGCAGATCATGATGCTCCCTCCTTTTCTATTACGCTGGCTTTGGGGCAAGCCCAACAGGCCGGGCAGGAGCTACGAGGCTTTGGTTGCCCGCTATCAACAAAAGCTAAGCGAAGGGGGCAGGGCTACCGGGCGCTTTATACCCAAAGTGGTTCCTTTTTCCAAACGTGATGAGCTTGCACAGACCATCCTCTCAGAGGTTGAGAAAATAGGCCATAGGCTGGATCACTTTTCTGAACAAGAGCTAGATACCTTGCTGCTGCCGCACCCCCTGCTGGGCAAACTGACCCTAAGGGAAATGATGTATTTCAGCATCTACCATGCCGGTCATCATCAGAAATCGTTGGCTCAAGCTCATAAAAAGTGATGTTGTACTTTTGCGTGATGGTCCTAAACCAGTTTCGGCACGATGAATAGTAAACTCATTGAAAGTAAAAAAGTCCGCACCCATTGGGACGAGGAAAAGGAAACTTGGTATTTCTCGGTGATAGATGTCATTGAGATACTTACTGGCAGTAGCATTCCTAAACGATATTGGAGTGACCTAAAAAAGAAGCTTACCAAAGAGGGAAGTCAGTTGTACGAAAATATCGTACAACTGAAATTTGAGGCTACAGATGGTAAAAAGTATGTTACTTATTGTTTGGATACGCCCAATTTATTAAAGCTTACCCAATCCATCCCATCCCCAAATGCTGAATTCTTCAAACAAAGTCTTGCAAATTAGGGTATGAATGAATGCAAGAAATTCAAGATCCAGAAATGGGTTATGAGAGCGGGATAGAATTGTTAAAAGCTCGGTATAAGCGAAAAGCGGATACAACAACGAACGACGGTGCAAGTAACAGGTAAAAAATTAACCTATATTAAATCATCATGAGCAATATCAAGTTGTTTGAACAAAAGAAGATTCGTTCCTATTGGAATGAAAAGGAAGAGCAATGGTATTTTTCCGTTGTTGACATTGTTGAAGCACTTACAGATTCTGTGAACGCTACCGACTACCTCAAGAAGCTCAGAAAGCGAGATTCAGAGTTGGGAAGCTACATAGGGACAAATTGTCCCCAGGTAGAAATGGTTACCAATGGTAAAAAAAGAAAAACACTAGCCGGCACAGTAAAAGACATATTCCGAATTATCCAATCCATCCCCTCTCCCAAAGCTGAACCTTTCAAACAGTGGCTTGCAAAAGTAGGCTACGAACGTATACAAGAAATTCAAAATCCTGAGGTGAGTTTGGACAGGGCAAGGGAAAACTGGCAAAAGCTAGGAAGAAGCGAAAAGTGGATTCAGCAACGAATGACCGGGCAGGAAACCAGCAATAAACTGACAGATTACTGGCAAGAGAGTGGTGTTCAAGGGTCTGATGAGTTTGCGTTCCTAACAAATATAATCCATCAAGAGTGGACTGGCTTAACCGTAAAAAATCACAAAGATTTAAAAGGTTTGAAATCGCAAAATCTTCGTGACCACATGAGTGAAGCGGAGTTGATTTTTACTGCTTTGGCAGAGCTTTCAACAAGACAAATAGCCGAAACCGAAAAAGCAAAAGGTGTTCAAGAAAATGCCATTGCCGGAAAAAAAGGCGGAAAAATTGCAAAAGATGCAAGACTGGCTTTGGAGCAAAAAACAGGAAAGAAAGTGATTACAAAGGAGAACTTCTTGCCACCATCAAAAGGTAAGAAAAAAATAGAGTAGTTCCTTTCTTTACTTCATCCCTTTCACCCCCCTCGCATTCACCAAACTCTTCACTTGTGTAATCGCAATCTGGTTGAGTTGCAGGAGCCTTTCTTTTTGTGATAAACCCTGATGAATGAGCACGGCATTGATGCTTTCGAGGTTGGATAATACGACCAATTGCTCTAGGGAGGCATGGTCTCGGATATTTCCATCGAGGGTTGGGTTGGCCTCTCTCCATGCCGCAGCAGTGACTCCAAACAGGGCCACATTAAGCAAATCGGCCTCAGTAGCATAGGAGAGGCTTGCTTGTTTTGGGGTTATGGTTTGAGGGATGAGTTTTTCTTTGATGGCATCGGTGTGTATGTGGTAATTTACCTTGGCTAAGGTGCGTTGCAGGTTCCATTCTAGTTTGAGCCTATTGTTTTCGTCTTCTTTGAGGCGTTGGAACTCTTTGATGAGGTAGAGTTTAAACTCCGCACTTATGGCAGAACCAAATTCAAAAGCGATATCTTTATGTGCGTAAGTACCTCCATATCTCCCAGATTTAGAGAAAATGCCAATTGCATTGGTTTTTTCAACCCACAATGTGGGGCTTAATACAAAAGAAGGTAGCCCCGCTTGGGTTTTAAAGTGGTCAAATTCGACCACTTTAAAATTGGGGTTGTAAATTTTTCCCAAGTGCCTATAAATTCAAGTGTTGTTCTGGTTCTAATCCAGTTCTTAATGACATCAGCAGCCCTTGAGGCATCAGATTTTGCTTGAGCCATATCAGTTATGCAGATATAGTCTTCACCATTATACTCGGAAATACCGACTTGAACTGATTGAACTTCTATCTTTTTAAGCTTCGTCATTCCACTTCTTTTTTAAATATTTCAATTACATCGAATTCGAGGTAGTTAAACTCTGGATATTCAATTAACCATTGCCCTTGAATCGCCTACCACATTTTTCACTGCATCAATAACTATTTCCATTTCCTCTTTCGTGTTGAATTTACCAATAGAAAAACGAATAGAACTAAATACTGCCACTTCATCTAAGTCCATAGCGGTTAAAACATGCCAGGGCTCAAAGGATGTAAAAGTGCAAGCACTTCCATTGCTTCCAGCAATTAAAGATAAGTCATTTTCAGGATTGCTTAAACCAAACTCTCCTGAGTTTGCTCTCCGCTCTCAATTGTCTACAACTCAGCCTCCCCTCCCCCAATCTCCCTCTGATTACCATAAATGCTCCTCTTCTAAGCCCGATTTTAGATATTTGCTCCAGCGGCCTTAAACCCTACGACGATGAACAAGCCCGAAATCCGGCAAGCGCTCAGACAAGCTCATGAGCAATTGATCGACTACCTGAGTGACCTCAGTGATGCTGATTTTACCTTTGCCGCTGATGATAAGTGGTCTGCAGGGCAGCAAATGGAGCATATCTGCCTCAGCCTGAAACCCTTAAGACAAATCATGATACTTCCTGCTTTTCTATTACGCTGGCTTTGGGGCAAGCCCAACAGACCGGGCAGGAGCTACGAGGCTTTGGTTGCCCGCTATCAACAAAAGCTAAGCGAAGGGGGCAGGGCTACTGGGCGATTTATCCCCAAGGCGGTTCCCTTCAATAAACAAGAAGTGCTTGCCCGGGCTATCCGTACGGAGGTAGAGAAAATAGGCCATAGGCTGGAGCACTTTTCCGAACAAGAGCTGGATACCTTGCTGCTGCCTCACCCCCTGCTGGGCAAACTGACCCTAAGGGAAATGATGTATTTCAGCATCTACCATGCCGGTCACCATCAGAAATCGATGGCTTCAAGCTTGAATGAAGGCAGACGTTAAAACAATAGGTCGCCGACATCCTTCATGTATAGTTCAGGATACTTTCTTCACTTTGCTCCACTTAACATATTCAAGCACCTTTGTAAGTTTAACTTATCTCAGCCTAATATTGTAATAAGCTGCGGCTGTGTAAACTCATACCATTTGATTGAGCTTTACAGCTGAAATAGGACGATTTGTGATAGCCCATTTATAGATCTGGTTTTGACTTTAATTTTTCCATGTTAACTCATCTATTGCCTTCACGCTTATAGGGGTCAAGTCTATACATAAGGGGGTCAAACATTTCTGTGGAATAAAAAAACAGGTATATCTACCTATACCTGAATCAGTATTTCTGCTCTAAAATGTGAATTTAGTACTGCGGACATTTGCCCTGTAGTTAAAGCTCAACTTATATTTGCCCTGTAGTTAGGGCTCAACTTATAAAAAGTGTATTCACTTGCAGCATTAGCTCCAAAGGCCGTATCCGAAAAGCCTCGAATAGAGTAGGAGCCATTCATTCTTATCATTATGTTGCGCAAAAACCAACGAATACCTCTGCTGCTGATATTGTATTTGGCATTGGGGTGGAGCATGACCTATGCTCAAGAGTCAGTAAATGCCGGAGGCGGTGATGCATCCGGTAGTACAGGCACTGTAGCTTATAGTATGGGTCAGGTATTCTACACTGTAGACAATGGGACAACCGGATCAGTATCGAAAGGAGTACAACATCCATTCGAAATTTATGTAACGGGAGTCGGAGACTCAGAATTCAAGATGTCTCTTTCTGTTTATCCAAACCCTACAACCTCTTCTCTTACACTTCAGATTGAAGACTTTAAAGAGGAGAAGTTGATGTATCAACTATTTGATACAAAGGGTACACTCTTAAGTTCTGCTGAGATTAATCAAAGCAGTACCGAAATCAACACTTCTGAATTGGCACAAGCAACATACATGCTGTATGTGGTGTCGAAAGAAAACAAAACCATCCAATCATACAAAATTGTAAAGCACTAACTCAAATGAAAAAGATTCATCTTTTACTTGCAATCTTGCTTGTCTCTGGCAGTTTGCTGGCACAAGCCCCACAAAGAATGAGTTACCAAGCGGTAATTCGAAACTCGAGCAACGTATTGGTTGCTACTTCACCTGTTGGAATGCGAATCAGCGTACTACAGGGCTCGGCTACAGGAACAGCTGTATATGTCGAGACTCAAACTCAAACCACCAATGCAAACGGCTTAGTAAGTCTTCAGATTGGTAGTGGCACACCGACTGTAGGAACTTTTGCAGGCATTAACTGGGCAAACGGACCCTACTTTATCAAGACTGAAACGGATCCATCGGGTGGTACAAACTACACTATTTCTGGTACTTCACCTTTAGCAAGTGTGCCGTATGCGTTGTTTTCAGCTAATGGAACCCCAGGCCCTGCCGGCCCTGCCGGTCCTCAAGGCCCTGCCGGTGCTGCGGGTGCAACCGGCCCTGCTGGTGCTCAAGGTCCAATTGGATTAACTGGCCCCGCCGGTGCTGCTGGCCCTGCTGGTCCTCAAGGTCCTGCCGGATTACTGACCAATGGAAGTGCTGCAGGTAACACCCCTTTCTGGAATGGAACTAGCTGGGTGACCAACTCAAGTAACATATTCAACAATGGCGGCAATGTAGGTATTGGGACTTCTACCCCCTTGGGTCTGATTGATGTAAGAGCTACTTTGCCTAATGCAAACAACTGGTCTTACTTCAGGGCTAACTCAGCATCGAACCCATCAACCAATTTTGATGCAGGATTGGCTTTAGGATGGAATAAATCAAACATAGGTGGTGAAGCAAATTTGACTTTTTCAAACGGTGTTGGTAGTAATCCGGGTCTTGAAATAGGTGAATGGAGAGCCTCTACCTCTACTTATACTGCACACATGGCTGTGAGACATACTACAGGAAATGTAGGTATCGGAACGGTTAACCCAAGTGCAAA
>JAIYAX010000014.1 GCA_027488815.1 Cytophagaceae bacterium
AATATAAATGCTGCTTAACTGAAAAACCGGAGAACATAGAATTTATCTTAGGTCTGTCAAGTACTGAAGGTAACTTTTTAGAATGTCCGGTAATCTCTGTTGCTGCCCAGATCGCCCTCGCTTATCAGAAAGCGAACAGGAAACTCATTTGCAGCGAGCATAGCGATCAAAAACATATCAGAATAGCCCATTTTCAGCCGCTACCAACTCTGAGCCTTGCCATAGTCGGTCACAAAGACCTTTTGGTTTATTTGATGACGGTTAAAACTGATCTCCTCATTCGCTCACTTTTGCAATAGAGAGGAATTAGGCAGCTGCACTCCGGCACCCTCACGGCATTTAAGGAAAATGATGAAAGATACTTGACATAAGTTAGCAGAAACCCTACTTTTGATCAAACCCGATTGAACCAGAAGTTTTATGCTAAGGTTGCCCAAAGCAGCAGAATGAGTTGCGCCAACAGGATCTAGTACGCAATGTTGCGGGAATAGCGTAGTTATCGGATATTTTAGAATGCGCATTAGGACCTTGTAACGAAACGTATTCAATTTTTAGTTTGAAACAGATTAAAAAACTGCAAAAGAAGGCCCAAATAAAACAGAATTATGAACAATAAAATTGTTTCAATAATTATTTCACTTGTACTATTCTATAGCTGTTTACCAAAGCCTCCCACCTATCCATTTATTGGCAAGTCAACTGCGCAAATAGACAATGAGGCACAATTGTGGTCTGATAATTTAGAGGCATATATCAAAGAATGGTATAAAGGAAATAAACCTTCTGAGATTCCAATCCAACTTTTACCAGTTGGTTTAGATACAGCTCAATTCAAAAATTTCAAACTCATAAAGTATGAAGATATAAATCCGAAAGAACAATGGGCAACAAGACTTGCCCATAAAATAGATTTTAATAAAATGTATGCTAGTTTTCCTGATCCTAATTGCTCGTACATTGTTTTACCAGCATTATGCGCACCTTTTAAATCTAAATTAATTATTGAAGGTGATTTTCCTTACAGTCGTTTTTTTGATATTCAAGTATCTCCACCATTTGAATCAACCGAATACCGTTACGCAAAATGGGCTGGAAAAGGAGAAGTTGGAATAGTAGATGTAGATATAGAACCTAACGAAGGTTGCATCAATCCGTTTATTATTGGCAATGATAGGCTCACAGAAAAACGTGCTTATAAAGTTGAATTTACAATGGCTATTGGCAATCCTACTAAACTAAATAATGGGGCTCATCAACCTCCTTACTACAGAGGTAAAGGGAACACTCGTTTTGCATCAGCACTTCAGTTTCAGGGACCTTGGGGAATTGATAAAAAACATGGTCACGGAAGAGGACTTTATGATTTAGGTGATATATGGATTCGTTATTATGCTATTGACAAAAACAAAGATGTGTATGGTGGTGTAAAATTGCCTAAAGCATATTATCAATTAGAGAGTGGCGAAAAGTTCTTTATTGAATATGATTTTAAAAAGTTTGTTGAAATAGCAAATGCAACGATGCCAAATAGAAAAATTGGGAATAGGCATTCTGCAAAGTATAATGGACCAATAGTTGGTTGGAACAAAGCTTATGGAATCTTTTTATCCATTTCAACTGGTTTAGCAAAAGCCTTAGATAAAACAAGTCCGAAAGATAAAGAGTATATCAGAAAACTAGATTTAGGAGTAAATGGTAGAGGCGAAAATCAACCTGCTCCTGCTTGTTATGAGCCTCATGCAACAGGCTGTAATTATATCAATTATTTACAACGTGGCTTCTCTATTAAAAAGGGTTACGTGATTGTATTAACAGGTAAATTGCCCACATTTCCTGATACTCGAAACTCTGCAAAAGAAATGACTAAAGCTCAATGCCGTTATTTTTCTTTTACAACCTACGATGCTGATTTTCCCTTTGCTAAACTGCCAGGCTTAGAGCAATCTTCTGTAATGGACGATGAAATTAAAATAGATGATGAACGAAAATATATGATTGTTTATTCGAGGGAAGAAGACAAGCCCCAAAATGCAACTACTAATAATAATGTGACCTGGGTAAATTATGGCAACACATGTACGCAAGCAATAACCTTAAGGTGGATGAGTGTAGGGCCAGATTGGGCATTTGAGAAAACACCAAATGAAACAAATTTACCTTGGAATAAGGTAATATGGAGTGCGACACAATATGAACCAAGTTTAATTGAGTTAAATAATCACACAGGTTTTTTAGGCTGGTATCTTCCACAAGTGCATTATATGAGTAAAAAAGATTTTGAGAAACTAGGTAATAATTTAAAAGCAGACAACATTCCTGTTTGGAAATAATCAAATGAAAAAACTAGTTCTTGGCATATTATTTATAGGTGTTTTTTTTACCTCAAAAGCACAATCAGTTTATTATGACACAAGTTATGTCAAAGAACTGACGAACAGAATCTTGGTGTCTTATTTTCAGGAATACCGTTCAATGGATATAAATATCATGCCTGATAAATCAATTGACTCAATGGGTAAAGAGTCATTGAGCTTGTCTTCAAGTTCACCATTGTTTTCAGGATTTTTAATTCAATACAAAGGCATTGCTATTTATTTAGCTGGAAATACTGCCCAATCAGATGACAGCAAATCAAAATATGGCATTCAAAGTTCCAATATATGGAAAATATCTTTTTTACATAAAGGTATTTTTGCAAACTTCAACTATATTAATTATAAAGGATTTTACGACAAAAATTTCGACTCACATCAGTTTTCAAAATATGATATTCTTCCATACAATCGCTACCGAAATTTAAATACAACTTGGATGAATTTAGATATAAAATATTACCCTGGGTACAAGAAATTTTCACAAGGCATTCCTACTTGGTTTGGATTGAGGCAAACAAAATCAAAATTTAGTATGGGTTATAAATTCAGCTATAATTACGTAAAATTAGACAATCACAATACAGCTTTATTTTCTGATAGTTTAAGTCATATAAATCCTATTTTTAACATGAGTACTTCTGTTTATAATGGTTATAGTATTTCCGCAGCGCCATCTTTATATTTAGTAGCATTTAAAAAACTGTTCTTCTATGTAGATGGATGGGTGGGGTTTGATGCAGGATATAATAGTTTAAAAGGTAATTCACTAAATGAAACTAAAGCTACATTTCAATTAGTATTTCCTGAATTTAGAACCGCAATAGGCTTTCAAAACAATAGATGGATTGCAGCTATGTATTATTCATATTTGAATCAATCATTTTCAAACAAAAATGTAAGTACGAGTATTAATTATAATACATTTGGTATTATTGTTGGATATCGTTTTTATCCACCAGCAAGATTAGCACTGTAGAATGGTGAACGAAGTAGTTGATGTAGATTATACTAAAAGAGAGTTCTTAAATATTTACTTGATTATTTAAAGCATTTTTACGCATAATAAATGAGTCGAAACTCAAGATACGAAAAGAAAATATCAGATTACATCGGTTTAGCAATATGGCGGCTGAAGTGCCTCTATGAAGCTGTTGTGCAAGGTTCAACGGCAGTAATTCTATGGAATTTTTGTGCTAAAATCCGCCACAGCGCCAAGCCGCAAATCGTTACCGGTTAGTTTAAAACGACCTGAAAATTGACAAAATAAACTAAATGAAAAGAACTAAAAACATTTTGACAACGATAATTTTTGGAGTGTTAATTCAACTTCTAACTTCTTGTGGCGACAATCCAAAAACTACAATTAAACAAGCTGATAAAAATGTTATGATAAAAAAATCAAACCCCGTTGTTTATTTTGAAATTCCAGTGACTGACATTGACAGAGCAATTAAGTTTTACAAGGCAGTATTCCACTTTGACTTCGACAAAGAAAATATTGACAACAATGAAATGGCGTTGTTTCCCTTTGTAGACGAGAATTCAGGAATTTCAGGTGCATTAGCAAAAGGAGAAATTTACAAGCCGACAAAAAACGGTGTTGTGATTTACTTCAAGACATATAATATTGATGAGACACTTAAACTGGCTAAATCAAATGGTGGACAAATTATATATCCTAAAACAGACAATGGAATTGGACTTGTTGCCGAATTTGAAGACTCAGAAGGTAACAGAATTGCATTATACCAAACTAAATAATGACGACAGAAAAAACAACCGCTAACATGGGTAACTGTTGCACGACTTGTCCCGATACTTCGGGAACTAGCCTTTAGTTAGCTAAACCGGAGTTTTGAAGTGAATAACGGCCTTCATAGGGCGTCTATAGGAGCAGCTGAGTTTTCAGTCCGGGTTTTTTATCTGCAAAAGGGAGTGCATCCAAAGGGAGCAATGGAAGCCATAAAACGGGCATAAAAAAGCTGAAAATGCCTCTCTATCCTCTCTTAACCTAAGTTTGTTACTCAGGATACCGCTCAGTCACGAGGTTGTGCCTGGTGCTTGTGATGATTACTTGATCTCCTCATTTGCCCTCTTTTGCATAAGAGATGAATGAGGCAGCTGCACTCCGGCACCCTCACGGCATTTAAGGAAAATGATGCAAGATACTTGACATAAGTTAGCAGAAACCCTACTTTTGATCAAACCCGATTGAACCAGAAGTTTTATGCTAAGGTTGCCCAAAGCAGCAGAATCAGTTGCGCCAACAGGATCTAGTACGCAATAGTGTGGGTATAGCTTAGTTGGCAGTTAGTTTTTAATGAGATTATGTTCGACTTTATAAATGACGACAAGTTCCGTTCAATTCTTGAGAGAGATTTCAAAGAGTTAGAAGTATTACATGCGAGTAAAGCAAGTAAGTCAATATTGGTTTTGACAGGTAGTCTTATAGAAACGGTATTAGTTGAGTACTTCCTAAGCAAGATTCCAGAAGGATACACGGACAAGCAAATACTGACTATTTCATTAGGTGAATTACTTGAGTTGGCTTTAAAACATAAACTGATTTCCCAAAGGTCAATGGAATTGTCGACTGTGATAAAGGACTATAGAAACTTGATTCATCCAGGCCGAGAGATTCGAAAAAATGAGACATTCAATTTTGAAACCGCCAATGTTGCTTTTAGTCTTCTTAAGATAATTGTATCTGAACTTCGGGAAAACTACCTAAAACTTTATGGATACACAGCTAAAGACGTTATGCAAAAAATAACAGCTGATGACCTATCCATTAACATATTTGACGAACTTATTGAAAAGCTGAATCAATCAGAAAAAATAAAACTTTTCAACAGCATAGTTGAGTTTAAGAAATATCTGGCGAACAAGCGTCTGTTCCTCGAAAAAATTAAGCCTTACTTGCCTGAAGAAATAATTATTGACAAGCTTACACATTTATTACATCTTATTGAGACTGGCGATTCATCTGAGGTTTTGTACTACTATAACCTATTCCATTCAGACATTGGGATTCTTGATGACTCATCCATTAATTTAATTGCAAAATACATTCTATCATACATAAAAGAAGAAAGGGACTTAGGAGCGATTCAAAAATTCGCCACCCGACAAACATTTACTTCAGTTGGCAAGCACATAAGAATAGAGAAAAACGAGCGACTTTTTATCGAAGTACTATTGGACTACTATGTGTTCCGGGAACAAAATCGATATGTAGACTCATTATACCTTCAAATGATAAATGGACTCGAAACAACTAAACGACAAGAAATTGAATTAAAACTTGACAAACAAAAGGAGACTTATGTTGACCTGACGTTTGGAAATCGCTTTTTTGAAGATAATGACCTTCCGTTCTAAAAACCTACCGCCAATAAAATGTTTGCGTCAGGCGGGGTTGACGGGTAGTTCAAAGTTTTACTATCTTTATTTCTCTCTGTGTCGGGGACAGGGCGTAGTTTCAAATTCCCGCCCGAATGCAAACACAAATGCCGTCAGTCACAAACATATAGGACTGTAAGCTCCCCTGAAAGTCGGCCATTTGAAAGTTGACAAGAAATGTTCAATTTTAAATGGTTTTATGAGAAAGTCACGATTTACAGAAACACAGATTGTTAAGGCAATCAATGAGCAC
>JAIYAX010000001.1 GCA_027488815.1 Cytophagaceae bacterium
TCCTTTTGTGTACATATTACCTTTTTTGTTACTATACTAAATTATACTAGTATACTTTGGTATAGTAGTATATTTTGTATAGCGAAGGTAAATATTTTTGCAACATCATTAACAATAAATTTCAAAAAAATGAAAGTACTAGTTTATGGAGCGGCAGGCTCTCAACAATTTCCTGTCATCAAAGCACTATTGAACAAAGGTGCTGAGGTTTATGCAACGACACACACAGAAAGCAACTTGCTTAAGTTAACCCAAGCGGGAGCAACGGCTTTGTTGGCGGATATGTCAGACGCAAACCGATTGAAAGAAATTTCTAGAGGTGTGGATGCTATTTCTTTGTTAGTGCCTTTCTTTCTGGCAAATCCTAATGATGGTTTAGCTTATGCCAAAAATGCCATTGATGCGGCTATTGCCAATAATGTAAAATTGTTGGTTTGGAATTCTAGTGGTTTTATTCTTCCGGTTAAAATTGGTAATCCTCCGATGGATATTAGAATTGATATTGCTAATTATTTAAAAGAAAGCAGCTTGCCGCACATTATTGTTCAACCCTCAGTTTATGCTGAAAATCTTTTAGGTCCCTGGACAGCTCCTTATGTTGTCAATGAAAAAAAGGTAGCATACCCAACACCCGAAGAAATGCCTGTTGGTTGGATTGCAACTCAAGATGTAGCAGCATTTGTGGCAGAAGCAATTTTTAAACCTGAATTGGCTGGTGAAAGTTTTCTGGTGAGTGGAATTGAAAACCTCACAGGCAATCAATTAGCTGAAAAATTTTCAATCGGTTTAAACCAAAAAATTTCTTACTTCCCAATGCCACCTAAAGAATTTGGTCAAATTTTAGATAGTCTTTTTGGCGTAGGTGCTGGAAAAGGTGCTGAAGAAGTATACCAACAGATAGCTGATACGAAACAATATCCTGTTATGTTTTCTCCGAATATGTCAGAGGTCTTAGAAAAACTACCCGTTAAGATGACATCTATTGAAGCTTGGGTTGGTCAGCATTCACAATTTTTTAAGAGATAAGGTTTAAATTGTCTGACTTGGCAAAGTGATTATTCTGTCAAGTCAGACTTTTTTTTAGGAAGTGGCATTTTACACTTGTTACTAATGTTTGGTAGCTACAAGAAGTTGGCGATTTCGGAGACGAAAACTGTCTGCCATCACTTAACTTGATAAGAAGCACAAAACTCATTTAACCACTGAACCGCCAATATCTTAAACCCGCTGTTACCAGATGCCCTTCTGTCTGTCCAAAGAAGTGAAGTGTCAAGTCCCCACGCACTTTGTCCGAAGGAATTTACATTAGAAGCGATGTCTGTCCGATTAAGCCCAAAGCCCGTGCGTTGGGGAAAAAAATTTATAAAAAAAGGAAGGGAGGCTTTTGGGGTGGAGCAAAAAATACTTTCTTAAAAAAATGCTTTTAGCTTTGGCTTGTGCGTTTTTTAAGAGTGTATTTTTTTGTGAGTTGGTTTTTATCATTTAGTAATCACTGTCAATATTTCCTCTAAACTGAGGCTATGCTGCTTTACTTTTATTCTTATGTCAATACAAAATTTGTCTGTAAATTCTAACTCACTATTACCACTTTTCAATTTCATTTTTCCTTCTTCATAAACTTCAATTACATGAGCTAATAAATCTCTTTTCTGTTTAAGGGCTGTATAGCTGTCACTAAATTTGTTTCCCTGGTGAGGTTTAGTTACTTCATGGTCTATTGCATCAATGATAAATTGAACAGCAAGAATTTTTTGCGATGTGTCAAACATCAAATTGTCCTTAATCACTTTATCAATTCTGTCATTCTTTTGATATTTATCAAAGTCATCTTTCTTGCTATTTACCTTGCTCTTTACATTTTCAAAAATTGCACTCGTAAGTTTATCTTTTATGCCAAAGGAATCTTGTTCAAGAACAGTAGAAATAATTGCAAACATTGTACTGTCAATGTCGCTTGTCTCAGCCATAATTAAACCTCTCATATTATTGAGGTCTTGGACTTTCTTAACTGTTGTATGAATTACCTTTTCTACTTTATCAATGAAATCCTCATTCGCTCTATCAGCACAATAGACTCCGTCAATCTGAAAATTTCGTAACTCATTTCTTACATAATCTTCACCTTGAGAAGAGTAAAAAACAACTTCCGTGTAAATTCCTTTCTCTCGAATATTATTCAAAATATCTGACCCCTTCTCTCCATTTGCCAAATTAAAATCCGCTATAATTAAATCATAAGACGGAAAATCTATAGTATCAAGATTTTCAGCATCCACTTCGTTTCTTGGTTCAGGGAAAACAAACCCTAATCCTTCAACAACTCTTTTTACCAATCTCTTTTTTGCATTGAAGGATGCTTCAATGTCTTCAAACCATAGTATTTTGTATTCTAATTTCATTTCTTGATTGTTATTACAAACTCGGCACCTTTTTTATAGGAAGTATTCGCTGTGATGCTCCATTTGTATCTTTTAATAATGTTGTTGATATGGTAAAGTCCAAGTCCTGTGCTTTTTGTTGTTGAATATCCTTGTTTGAAAATGTCATTTATATCAGCAATATCTTTATTAAACCCAACACCATTATCTCTAAAAATTATTTCAAATCTGTTTGGAAATGTTTCTGTCGTAATGGTTAGTTCACTTGCCTTATGTTTTTTAGAATTATTAATCATATTATCGATAATGATTGAAATATCTAAAGGTCGGAATGCTGTTTTGAAAGGGTTAGAAGAAAGGGGCTTATATGAAACCTTTATTTTACTTATCTTAAAGTAATTTGAAATTTTGCTTACATAGTCACTAAGAAAATCTGAGATGTCATTCTCCTTTATAGAATTAAAATCCTCAAAAATTGCTCTCATTCCAAATCTTGAAAGCGATTCAATTTTTTTGTTTTCGGAAATCAATTCGTCCATAAACTGAATTAGTTGCTTTTTGGAAATTTCTCCTTCATCAAGTGTAATTTGATTATACATTTCCTTTAAGGTAGTGCTTATCGTGTCTGCAATAACAAAAACTTGGTGGTGCAGATTTGTTACATTTTCTATGTCTTGTGCTTCAATTGAATCACGGACTGCTAATTGTTCTAATTTTTTTTCTAGCTCTTGCTCAACAAGTTTTTTCTCTTGAACTTTTGTATCTCTTTCTTTCTCTGCAGCATCTGCTCTTTTGAGAGAAGTAGTAATTGCCTTTTCTATTCGTTCTGCCTCTTTATATAGTTGTCTGTTGCTTGATTCGGCAGCAATACGCTTGAAGTTTTTAACTAATTTAGTTGCACTCTTCTCTTCTTTCAATGAAAGAAGGTCAAGTATGTCTTTGTTATATTTTAAGTCAACCGTTTTTTTGTCGGAAATATTCGCAACTAACTTTACAAGTCCTTCAATCGCCTTTTGAGAAGTTAGGTCAATATTTTCATCGTCATTATTTACACCCCACTGTGTAACATCAATCACATACTTTTCCAAACGCCTTAATGTCTGGATTAGAAAGCTATCGTCTTTGTTAGCTAATTGCTGATAGGTTTTATTTTTTAACAAACCGTCACCACGACTTGTAGTTTCTCTCAAATCATAATTAACTCCTTGAATTGAAATCTCTCCAATCAAACTTCTCAAGCCGATATATCTAGCGTAACCTTGCAATGCTCTATTGTCAATTCCTAAAGAATCATCGCCTCTTTCTCCATAAGGATAAATTCTAAAGCCGTTTTTGTAAACGAATATACTCCCAAAGTCAACATGCTCAACACCAGTCCGCTTATGAAAAGTAACTTTAGCCGAACGATTTAAAAAATACAATGTGATGCCAACATTCGAAAGCAAATCAAATTCACTTTTCTCCTTTATTTCGTAAACAAAATTTTCTCTGTCTGTTAATCTTGTTGTAATTATTCCTTTGTCATCTATGTGTGATTCTATTTTAGTTGTCTTAATATCCATTTCAGTGAAAACAAAATTTTTGATTTCACCATTTACTGTATTGTAGTAAAGCTGTATATCACTTTTTGTTACCAGCTTTAGCTTTTTCATTACCTCTCTGTCCTCGTCTAATTCGTCAGGCACTGAAAGAATGATTTTAAACCTCTGCACTTGGTCGGAAGCATTGAGGTCGGGTCGGATAAGTTTTGATAGCTTCTCTTTGAGTCTTTTAAAATTATCTCTATTCCAAAAGTCATTTGGAACTCCTGTAATTTCTAGAACGGTTCCATGTTTTAAGTCGTATTTAGTTTTTGAAAGTTCAGTTTGAACAACCGGAATTTTGTCAAATAATATTTTTTGGTTCTGCTCAAATTTTGTCCAATCAACAAAGATATTCTCAATCTTACTCTTAGGTTTTTCGCTGATAGTAATAAGGTTTAAAAATTTCCCAAGTCGGTCACAAGAAAATCTACCTACACCTTTTGCTCCAGCGTAAACTCTACCTGATTTTATTTTGTCTCTGTAATCTTCAGTATTATCACGTTTTGCTGAATATCCAAGGAATAACCATTTCTCATTTAGGTCTTCATTATCCATTCCTTTGCCGTTGTCTTGAATAACGATTTTGGGATTCTTGGAATAAATATCTTCAAAAGTGATTTTCACTTCTGTTGCTCTGGCATCAAATGAATTTTTTACTAATTCAAAAACAGCAACGAAGTTGTCAGTGATTAAATCACTTCCGATTAGATTTTTTAAAGCTGAACTTATCTTGAAATATTTATCACTCATTAGCTGATTAGTTGTTTTAAAACCAATCCGCTTTGTTCTCCGAAAAGAGGTGGTATAGCATTGCCAATTTGAGAATATCTTGGAACTTCTTGTGTTCTGCGTTTTCCGCCTGTTGTGTATTTTCCTTGAAACTCATACCAGTCAGGGAAACTTTGAATTCTTGCATATTCACGAACCGTCAAAATTCTTGGTTCGCAATAATGAATATAATCATCTGGCAAAGTTGTAATTGTTGGGCTTTTCGAGTTCTTGTCAAGTGGAATAATTGTATGCTTCTTGATATTAAAGCGTTCCCTTGTTTTTGCATCAATGTCTTTGTTTTTTTTACAAGTATTCAAAATTACCTGAAACTTTTCAATGATGTCGGGTCTGTGTTTTGGGAAACGATGGCTGTCTGCAATTTTACTTTCAATTCCTTCTCTCAATAAAATTTGATAAGAGCTTCTTGCTTTGGAATAAATACCCGCTTGAAAACTTTTTGTATCGGGAGATTCAATTGTTCCGTTTTGCTTTAGCAAATCGGAAATTGCATCTTTCAATTTTGTATTGACAGTTAGATTTTTGTTTATCAAAAATTGCTTTTTGTCAGCCTCAATTTTTTTGAAAAATGAGTTTGCAATTTGTTTGTTGCTATTTGCAATATCATTTCTAACTCCAACTAAAATAAATCTTGTTCTTTTTTGAGGAATTCCAAAGTCGCCAAAGTTTACCAGTTCTCCTTTCACTTTGTAACCTGCCCGTTTCAAAGCATTCTCAACATAGTTTGAGTATTGTTTTCCCTTCTCTTTGTTTTTATTAAACTCTTGTGTGAAGCCCTTTACATTTTCAAAGAAAATTATTTTGGGTTGAACCAGTTTGATAAAACTGATGTAGGATTTTACAAGTTTGTTTCTGTCGTCACTTTCATTTCTCCGTCCTGCCATTGAAAAACCCTGGCAAGGTGGCCCACCTGCAACCATATCAACTGTTCCTCTTAACGCTGTCAGTTGAGCTTTGTAGTTTTTGATTACATCGTTTATTTCAAGGTTTGTCTGCGGTAACCAGTCGCACCAACTGAAATGCTTTTTGTCGTCAATAAGGTTGTGCTTTAAAGTTTTGAAGGCATCAGGACTTTTTTCAATCGCAAAAAGTCCTTTCCAACCTGCGTTGTGTAAGCCCAACGAGAGCCCACCGCAACCTGCAAAGAGGTCAATATATGTGTTGAATTTAGTCATATTTGCTTTCGCAAATTAAGCAATTTTATCGGTTGAATCCTCTATGAAATTGTCCTTTTTTTGAACAGCCTTTTGTCAGTGTCGTTAAACAAGGAAACAGCCCCGAAAACGGGGCTGTTTTGTTTTTGGTTTTTCTTTTCTGGAAGGCGAAAACACTCTTTCAATTTATTTGGGGTTGGTCCGTGTGTCAGCAAAAAAATGAAAGTGTGTTTTGTGCGTTGAGTGGGAGGGCTTTTTTTACAAATTTATTTTTTGAAGCTTGGGAATTAGAAGCAGAGTCGGTTATTGTCCCAAGTTGTCCGAAAAAGGTTGTTCAAAGTCCGTCCGTTTGATGTCTGCACGGTCGCCATAGGGTTTCTGGTAACTACTCCGTATCCGCATGATTTCGCCTATTGCCCATATCGCCGAGGTCCAGGTGATTCAACAGGCTCTTTCAAAGGCCCTTCAAATAGCCAATCATCTGGTTTATACTCCATGAGGTATTTATGAATCAAGCTGCGGATATTTTCAGCCAATATAGCAGTTCTGTCTTTTTTTTCCTTCCCTGATTTGATAAAAATTCTTCCGCTGTCCATGTGCAAGTCATCTACCCTCAGTTTAAGTAGTTCGCCCAGTCTCAGCCCGGCAGAGTAGATCAGCATCAGGATGGTTTTGTGCTTCAGGTTTTCTGTGGCCTGAAAGATCGTCAACACCTCTTTTTCTACTTCTGGTCTAAGCCTCTCGCTGAGCACTATGCAAATTTCATAGTCTACTTACCTATTTAAAATTCAGCATTGAAAATGGCCGGATCAATAAGCTCTTAACATTACCTATGGTCTCAGCGAGACGCTGATGGACAGGTGGGGCCATGGCATAGGTACTAGCCTATTGTGTCGCTGCAAGCGACTTTCTCATACAACCTCGTTGCAAACGAGGGCGATTGGACTCATTTACCATTCCTCTAAAAGTGGCTGGCGATCTGAATAATTGAGGTGATGATAATGACTATCAAAACCAGATATCGGAATATAGTTTCGGTTGTTCTGGCCAGAATGAGTTTACCCAGATAAGTTCCTAAAAATCCAATTGCAACTAAAAACGGAATTAAAAACAAGTATTCCTTTTCAAAATAGCCATTACTTAAATACACAATAGCTCTGCTTGAATCAACACCTAAATCAATGAAGGCAGACGTGGCAATAAACACCTCTTTGCGAAGCTGAAATGCTGATAACGTAATCCCTCTGATGGCGCCACCTGTTCCTGCCAAACCCGCTATAAGACCTGATGCCAATCCTCCAATAATCAAATTGGCATTTGATTGCTTGATGGTTCTATTAAAATTGATGATTAAGTAAATTGAAAGAAATACCAGAATGATATTCATCACTAATTCAATTTGTTTAGAAGGTATAATCGTTGTCAATAATGCTCCAATCGTAACAAATATGACGGCAGGTGTACCTAGCTTTATCACAATGTTTTTATCGATCCCTTTTCGGAACAATGCTATTTTTGATAGATTACTGAAAACGTGAAAGACAGCCGTAATGCCAAATACCAGTTTAAAGTCAAAAAATAAGGAGGCTAATGGAACAAATAGTATGGAAGAGCCAAATCCTGAGACGGTTCCAATGATTTCAGAGAGGAGTGCAAAGATTAAAAAAAGAGAGTATTTTTCCATCAGAAGTACATTTGCATTTGGTCAATGTTGTCTTGAGTCAAGAATGAGGTGATTGATGTTCTTACATTTCTGAAACTCTTTTTCAAACTTCGTTCCAGTCAAATCTACATGAATTCTGATGATGAAATGTATAAAGTAAACTTGTAGGAACTGTGAAAAGGTCATCGTTAAAACTATCGGCCAGAAAGATATTGTTCAGCTGTCATGACAATGATCTCAGCAGTTTTGTAGTCATTAAGATTGCGTGTCAATATAAGTTTGAGCTGGTGCTCGGTTGCTGTGTAGTACTGCAATCCATCTTCAAAATCTCTAAAGTCTGAGGACAAAGCCAGTTCTACTATCTTGTCAGTCACTGCAAGGACTGTAACTAATGTTTTAAATTTAAGTAATGCCTTTCTGGCTTGTTCGGATGAGTATTGTTTCGACAAAAGATAGTTCAAATTGGCAAATGTTAATGAGGATACAAATAACTTAACCTTACCCTGATCAGCTTTTGAAAAGAGGTCAGCTGCAAAAGAATAGAAGGGCTCACGCCTCGCAAGTAAATCCAATACAATATCTGTATCCAGAAAAACTTCATCAATCATTGGTACTTTTTCTCCAGGTGATCGGTATAAGCTTTTTTATGATCGAGGTTGTCCTGTAGGTTAATTATGCCGGATAGGCTTTTCACCAAAGGAGTAATTCCCTCACTGGTTTCTTTTTCGGTGGTGATACTCTGCAGGTAGTTTTCAATCAATCTGGACAAACTCGTTTTCCGCTTTTTTGCATACTCTTTTGCCTTTTCAATTACCGATTGTTCCAGCTTCAGTGTCAATTTTGTGTCCATATAAAAAATATTACGTACAAATATATCTAATCAATACGTACTAATCAAGAATAACTCTTCAGTAGCCATCAAGATCTAGAAATGTCATTCAGGCTCTGTATGGGGCGTATTACTCTTATCTACGTGTGGTTCTAATTCTCGACTATTTCGAATTTCCAATCTGCCATTAATACCTAAAAGAAATATTGAAACCCATTACTAAAACAAGCTATGGAACAGCTAGGAAACTCACTGCCAAGATGTGCAGCTTAATTTGTCACAATCTCATAAATCTTTTTTTGTTAAAATGAATAGAATATCAAGGCTGAATTAACTCAGCTATCTAGAAACCACAAATGATAATCTTATTCTGTGTATAAGTCTGGTGTAACACTAATTTTTAATACAAATACTCCATTTTTATCCTTGTAATTATAAGCCATTGTTACTTTATTCTCTCGATATGTTTTTAAGTCTGGATTTGTCTTTACATTATTGATTATTTCAGGCTCAATATACTTTTTTACAGTGTCAATATTCACTTCTGATTTATCCAAATTAACCAACGTATAATTGTATTGAAATATATTGTCCGGTAAAGCTACAGCATTATCAAGACGAGTGTCTTGGTCAACCATAATTGGGCAAGCTTTATTTAGTTCACTCGCTGCTTCCATCATCGCTTTGTCAAAGGTATTCGTTTTAAAAAAAATCTGCTGAACGGCAAAATAGGAAAGTCCAAATACTATTATTCCTACAATAGTCCCAACAATTTTATTTCTTTTATTCTTGTCTTCTGCTTGTTCCATGGACTTGCTGAATCTTTAACTACATTGTTTAGGTCGCAATATAATAGTTAACGCATTATAGTCCATAGATTAGACACAATTTCAGCCATCAATTGATTGGAATAAGTCATTCTATACCAAATTATTAGAAACATTTACATTCATGGAGCCTTAGACCCAAGTCTTACGATCTACAATTAAGACTTAGCATCAGTAAAGAATGAATAGCGGGAAAATTCAGCTTACATGTTCCTGCGGTATTGCCCACCCACCTGATACAAAGCCCCGCTGATCTGACCAAGCGTGCAATACTTGCAGGCCTCCATCAGCGAATTGAAGATGTTTCCATTTTGAATCGCCGTTTCCTGCAACTCTTTAAGAGCAGCTTTGCCTTTGGCTGCATTCCGGTTTCGGAAATCATCCCGACTGGTAATGGCATACTCTTTTTCCTCTGTAGTCGAGCGAATGACTTCCGCTGGAATAATTGTTGGTGAACCTTTGGGGTCCAGAAAAGTATTTACGCCGATAATGGGAAGGTCACCGTTGTGTTTTAATGTCTCGTAGTAGAGGCTCTCTTCCTGTATTTTACTACGCTGGTACATTCGTTCCATGGCCCCGAGTACCCCTCCCCTATCAGAGATCGATTTGAACTCCTGATAAACCGCTTCTTCTACCAGATCCGTAAGCTCTTCAATGATAAATGCACCTTGCAATGGGTTCTCGTTTTTAGCCAGACCCAATTCTTTGTTAATGATCAGCTGAATAGCCATTGCCCTGCGCACGCTCTCCTCTGTAGGAGTGGTGATGGCTTCATCATAGGCATTGGTATGCAGAGAGTTGCAGTTGTCGTAGATGGCATACAATGCCTGCAAAGTAGTGCGGATGTCGTTGAATGCGATCTCCTGAGCATGGAGTGATCGGCCTGATGTCTGAATGTGGTACTTCAGCTTCTGGCTGCGGTCATTACCCTTGTACTTGTGTTTGATGGCCTTCGCCCAAATCCTTCTGGCCACCCTACCCATCACAGAGTACTCCGGATCCATACCATTGGAAAAGAAAAAGGACAAATTGGGAGCAAAATCATCGATATGCATGCCCCTGCTGAGGTAGTACTCCACAAAGGTGAAACCATTGCTCAACGTAAAGGCCAACTGTGAAATGGGGTTAGCCCCGGCCTCAGCGATATGGTAACCGGAAATAGAAACCGAATAAAAGTTGCGCACTTTTTGGTCGATGAAATACTGCTGTATGTCACCCATCATTCGCAAGGCAAACTCTGTCGAAAAGATGCAGGTATTTTGCGCCTGATCTTCTTTGAGGATATCCGCCTGCACAGTCCCTCTGACCTGAGAGAGGGCATGTGCTTTGATTTTTTGATAAACCTCGGCAGGCAGTACCTGATCACCACTCAGTCCTAGAAGCAGTAGCCCAAGACCATCATTGCCTTCCGGTAAAGGACCCTGGTATTGGGGTATGGGTTGACCGAGTGTTTTGTAAATCTGATCTATCTTTTTGCTGGTCTCCTGCTCCAACCCATGCTGCCTTATGTACAATTCGCACTGCTGATCAATGGCAGCGTTCATGAAAAAGCCCAGGATGATTGGGGCCGGACCGTTAATGGTCATGGAGACAGAGGTCGCTGGGTCACAAAGGTTAAAACCTGAGTACAGTTTTTTTGCATCGTCCAGGTTGGCTACACTCACACCGCTGTTGCCAATTTTTCCGTAGATATCGGGGCGGTGGTCGGGGTCTTCACCATAAAGGGTTACCGAGTCAAATGCAGTCGAGAGACGCTTTGCAGGCATGGACTTGGAAACGTAGTGAAAGCGTCGGTTCGTTCGCTCCGGCCCACCTTCTCCGGCAAACATCCGGGTAGGATCCTCTCCTTCACGCTTGAGTGGGAAAACCCCTGAAGCATAAGGGAAAAATCCAGGCACATTCTCCGTTAACATCCAGTAGAGCAAATCTCCCCAATCTTTGTACGTGGGAAGTGAAACTTTGGGAATACGCAAATGCGACAATGACTTGCTAAACAAATCCTGCTCTACCACTTTGTCACGTACCTGAAACTGGTACTTATCTGCCCGATACCGTTTTTGCATGGCTGGCCATTCGTCGAGCATGGCTTTGCACTCGGTATTAAGCCTTGACTCTAAGTCATGGTAAAGATCAATAAGCTCCTTCAAATAGTCAGGCTCCCCGACGGTATACTCCACGACCCTCACCAGGTCACTGTTTTCCTCAACGACATCGATGGTTCGTGTGCCTATCCGCTCTTTCAGCATGTTGATGGTGCCTTGTAGCTGGTACATTCGTCGGGCGATGCCTGATTGCTCCAGAACGAACTGACGATATTCATCCGCATTCTCAACAATCTCAGCAAGGTATCGCACCCGATCAGGAGGGATGATGTAGATTTTTTCCGATAAACCCCCACTGACTTCAAAATCGGAGGTAAGCTTTTCTGACTGGGTTTTCTGAACCAAGGTATCCATGACAGCCCGGTAAAGTGCATTCATTCCGGGGTCGTTGAACTGACTGGCGATGGTCCCGTAGATGGGCAATTGCTCATCGGGGGTATCCCAAAGCTGATGGTTGCGCTTGTACTGCTTTCGAACATCTCTAAGTGCATCCAAAGAGCCTCTTTTGTCAAATTTGTTGATGGCGATAAGGTCGGCGAAGTCAAGCATGTCAATCTTTTCCAATTGGGTAGCAGCACCATACTCAGAGGTCATGACGTAGAGCGACACATCGCAATGGTCTGTGATTTCAGTATCGCTTTGGCCTATGCCAGAAGTTTCAACGACGATCAGGTCAAAGCCTGCAGCCTTACAGATATCGATGCTTTCCTGCACATGTTTGCTGAGTGCCAGATTGCTTTGGCGGGTGGCCAGCGAGCGCATGTAAACACGTGGATTGTTGATGGCATTCATTCGAATACGATCACCAAGCAATGCCCCTCCTGTTTTGCGCTTACTGGGATCCACTGAGATAATGGCCATGGTGAGTTGCTCAAAGTCAAGCAGAAATCTTCGAACGAGCTCATCGACTAGTGACGATTTTCCTGCACCGCCAGTACCTGTGATGCCGAGAACGGGCACTTTACGGGTAGCAACAAGAGCACTTAGTTCCTGATGGGCTTTCTGCATTTCATCTGGAAAATTCTCTGCCAGTGAGATGAGTTTTCCAATGGTCTGAGGGTTTTTATTGGGCAATGACTTTAACTCCCCGTTGAGAGGTGGAGTTTTTGTCGGAAAGTCACATTTCTCAAGCAAGTCGTTGATCATTCCCTGCAAGCCCATAGATCGCCCGTCATCAGGTGAGTAAATCCGGTCGATGCCGTACGCATGAAGTTCTTCGATTTCTGTTGGTAGAATGGTTCCTCCTCCTCCTCCAAACAGTTTGATATGTCCGGCACCCTGTTCCCTTAGCAGGTCATACATATATTTGAAATACTCCACATGCCCACCCTGGTAAGAGGTGATGGCAATGCCTTGAACGTCTTCCTGAATAGCGCAATCCACGATCTCTTTCACTGAGCGGTTATGCCCCAGATGAATTACTTCTGCACCAGAGGACTGGATGATACGCCGCATAATGTTGATGGCGGCATCGTGGCCATCAAATAATGAGGCGGCAGTAACGATGCGAACATGGTGCTTAGGCTTGTAGGGAGTAATGGCTACGGCGGACATATGCAGTGAGTAAAAAAGGTGATGTTACAAAACTATAAATTTTAATCCGGTGAAAAGGTTTAGGGCAGTACAACCTGACGAATAGGGCCGGACTGTAGTGAAGACCTGTTCAATCCCATTTTGAATAAGCTGGTTTCTCTCCAAAAAGAGGTATTGGACGAGTTGGCCGAGGTGCCATTGGCAACAAAATAAACTGTTGACCCGGGCAAAAACCGACCGACACCGGGAGCTATAATGCTGTCGCTGAATTGAAAGGAAAGTAAGTTGCTATCGGCTTGTTGAAAGAGCAATTGCCCAAATTCCAGGGCTTGTGCCTGTGCGGGGCTGGAGCCCAGCCTCAGGTTTGCACCCCTGTCCATAGGATCCTGAGAGGGATTAAGCTGAACCAAAAACTGATAAACTTTAGGCCCCAAAGCATCCAGGTAATAACTGAAATAGACGCTATCGATGATGGTTTGACTTCGACGGGTGTAAATCAACGTATCCATAATGATGACATCCTCCTGAAAATCCCCCTGATACCGGAGCCTGATGTTCGAAAAGGGTATCTTCACTGAGTCGCTGCCACCACCATCCAGGCAGGTAAATTGAGCAACCAGAGGCCTTTGACCCAGATTAATCTGAAACCTACCGGAAGCTGTTGTAACGCCCCTTAGTCCATCTACCCAAACTTGTATGCCGGCATGACTGGTATCTCTTGTTTTACGAAATTCATCTCCTCTTTTCACCCAGCCGATCAACGTAGAATCGGGCTTAGGGACGATGATTTTCTCCTCTCTGCAGCTTGAAATCAGTAAAACCACGAGGCAAATCCCCAACAGACTTTGCTTTTTATGCATTTTTACACCTGACTAGTTTCATATGAAGCTCAAATATCTGAAAGAATCAACAATACCTGCCCTGCTGTTATTGCTGTTCGCCAGCTGTGAACAGGCAAAGCAAACAACACAGGCCGATATTGAAGGTCGTGCCCAAAGGCGAACAGAACGAATGGACAGCTTGCTGAGTCTAAGTCCCGATCAGAAAAGTGCCTTGCATAAAGCACATGTTAGCTATTTGCAGGTCATGGATGAGTATAGACCTGAGAAAGGTGAAAAAATAAGCATGAAAGGCAGGGCTAAGTTGATGCAATCAGCCCAGGAACTGAAGCAGTTATACCGTAACACCTTAGACTCCACTCAATATACTACCTACTTGAGCTGGAAAGCCAGAAGGAAGGCAGCACGAAAAATGATCCCAAAGCCACAGCCATAAAAAAAGCCGGGTTTCTCCGGCTTTTCACTTCTCAAATAGTTGTCTTTAGTTCAGCACGTAGGATGACATGAGTAATTGAATGATCACAGGATCATTGTTTTCATCCACACCTGCTAGCTGCATAGTAAGATCAGTTTCAAGCTGATTCACCTGAGTGATAGCAGTGATATCCCAAACCTCCTCATCAGGATCCCCCAAGTCAAAGGCCAGGTACTCAAGGTTGTTGTCGATGTACCAATATCCCCAATCCCAGTCAAAATCATCAATATCTGCATCATAATAAAAGGTGATGTAGATGTTATCATCAAACATGAGCAAAACGAAATAGTCAAAGAAATCGAAGAAAGGATCATCAGAAAAATCAACCCCATTGATAGAAATCCCTTCAATGAACCAGCCCAGAAAATCGCTGGAGATCCTTAAGTTGTTGGTTGATGTATTTCCACCTATCATCCGGCCATAGCTTTGCTGATCAGTAGTAGATAAATTGCTACGCTGCTGGCTTGGTGGTAAAACGGCTACCGTTTCTGTACCATACGTGATATTGCCTCCATTGGAAGGGTTGGAGCGGGCTGCCTCATTTTTAATGTTTTTATTGAGGGCAGAGGGCTTGGCGTTTGTCTTTGGGTCAACAGGCTTGGGATCTTCTTTCTTGTCTTTGCAAGAAGCGAAAACAAGCAACAAGGGTAGAATCAGTACCACTAGCCAACGAATGGGAAGGTAAGTTTTCATCGTTATCGTTTTTTTGATTTATCAGTTAACACAAATGTAGTCTGCTTTTGTTCAACATCAGCACAGGCATGTATACGAAAGTGAATAAAAAGGTAATGAAGGCCAATTTCAAATGTGCAAGCCTACTCAATGACTTAATGTGATATCTAAGCCCTTTCATTTCTCCAATGGTAAAACTTTCATAAGATTATTTCATTTATGTCAAAGGTTCCTATTCAGTTCTAAACAGCAAAAAAAAGGGTGGCTTCATGGAAGCCAACCCTTTATTCAATTCTTAATGAACTTATCTTGATTGCCTGAACTGTCTTAACGCTTCTTCTTGCGTAATCTCTCTGCGCTCGAGCTTACGCACGACCGTAACAGGTAAGCTGAGTGTAATTTCATTCTCGCTGTAATCATCCAGTTTGATGATGATCATCTCTCCTTCTTTCAATGAGCCCAGAGTAGCTGCATATCGTAAAATGGGCGCTTTCAGGTGGTTGGCAATGCTGTCCAATGACAATTGGCTATCTTCTTCATCCTCAGAGAGAACTAATCCATTCATTTCGGCAGTGGCAGCTTCCATTGCAACTCTGGTACTGGCTTCCACAAGCTTGTTGAGATCCCTGTTCAACTCTTTCAATTCCCTTGCGTTGGTCTTTGACTCTTCAATTTCATCACAATCCACCACGCTGGAAGAGTTGCTATCCATAATGATCACCTTGCTTTTTTTAGCATCAGCTTCATATTTTGACTTCGAGGCCTCTTCCTTTCTCGATTTCTTTCCTTTTTCAGCCTGCTTTTCGTCGCTGTCATACTCATATACCTCAACATTTACCGATCCTCCCGCTGAATTGTCATATTTAAAGGCCATAGGAGGACTAGGAGGTGAGGGCATGCGAGGCGCACCGGGAACGGTAGTCATGTTGTTGCTACCTCTGAAGCGCATGACAGGATTGCGGTGCAGATTGCAATTGTAGACTACTCCCAAGCCGGATATGTAGTTGAACTTCACCTGGCAAAAACCATAGGTACCACGCTCTTTGTCCAAAAGGTTTTTAAGGATGTTGGCCATAATGGAAAACTCTGTATCGTCAGTAGGCTCGATCGTGTTGCCATACTTGATTTCCACTTTCGTCATCAGTTCATCCTTGCTAAGCTTGCCCTGGCGGAAGTTTTCCAACTGCTCAAAGCTCATCTCTGCATAGATGCCTTTGAAATTTGAAGTTCCTTTGTTGTTTTTAGAAGTGGAGGCCAAAGGGCTGGCAAACTGGTTGTTCACGATCCAGTGATCATAGTTGAGCCTTATTTTCTCACCCGGTTGCAGACTGGTGATCAGCTTAGCATAGTTGACATAGTATTGCCTGATGACATCGGTTATCTTTTTTTGCCTCACACTTACCAGACTATCAATGTTCGGGGCTGGATACTTGCGTCCATTGATGGTAACTGCATCGAAGCCGTCAAAGTACATAGCATTGCCATCGTTAAGTTTGGCAGCATTGATCAGGAACCCATAGCCTGGATAATAATTGACCTTGGTGTCCCCGTCCCTGAAATAGAACTCGCTATCGGAGCGCTTTGCAAACAGTTGGTTTACAACTGCTTTTGTTATGGCTACTTCTTCTTTTGCCTGATTGTTATTCTGAGCTGATAAGCTGCCGACTGACAGGATTAAGAAAGCTAAAATGCTGTTAATTGTCTTCATGATGTGCGGTGTTACTTGTTTTTGTTTGGGTTACTTCCTCTTGGCTCAGGGTTGTTTATGAGCTCACTCAACAAGTAGTCTGTTTTACTGCGCTGTAGTTGCTGATTCTCTTGCATTGCGGTTAAAGCCATCTCTATTTTCTTCAAATCTTCATCTCTCCGGCTGTCATAGTAGGTGTTCAGGCTTGACAGCAGCTTGTCGACATAAACCTGGTTTTGCCGACGCTCATCGTTGAGCATGGCTGTCAGGGTTTGATTGGTCTCCAACCTGAATTGGCCAAGAGTAGCCAGCAATTCTTCTTTGGTAATTAATTCTCCATCTTCCGGCTTAAGGGGGCCTTTGGGGGTATTTGAAGCCCTGGGAAGTTGATTTAACTTTTGCTGCAATTGCATCAGTCTGATTTCGAGGCTGTCGTTTTTGGATTGCTGTGCAGCGATGAGCTGGATCACCTCTTCTTTGCTGAGACCTGACTGCTGTTTGGATTGACCAGCTACCGCCAGTTCTTGCTTAGGATCAACCTGACCTGAATTGCCCCAAAGAATCACTGCAAGGGCCACAAAGAGGGGCAGTAATGCTGCAGCTACCCTGAACCAGTTTTGCTGCCAGATGCCTATGGAGGGAGCCTGGGTGGGGATGATAAGCGGCTGAGGGAGTTCTTCGTCTTTAAGCTCCGACATCAGCAGTTTTGTCTGTTCCAGTGCTTTTAGTTCTGCTGCCAAAGAGGGGTTTTGCTGCAACTTCAGGTCTATTTTCTCCTTGGTCTTGCAATCAAGCTCACCATACAGGTAGCTGATCAGTTGTGATTTATCCGGGTTAATGTCCATAACTCAGTGTTTCTTTAGTAATGTTCCAGCGGTTCAAAATTTTTCTCAAATGATCAAGTCCATAATACAACCTCGACTTAGCGGTGTTTTCTGAAATCTGAAGTACCTCTGCGATCTCATGAAACTTAAATCCTTCATACTCTTTCATGATCACAACCAGCCTCTGCTCTTCTGAAAGCAAGCCAAGGGCTTTCTTTAGTATCTGCGAAAGCTCTTCCTGCTCAAAACTTCGCATCGGGTGGTGCTCACTTTCAGGCTCAGGATAAAAACGACCTTCTTCATCGGAGGCATTTCCAAACTGTACCTGGGTGGTTCGGGCACTGCGTCGTTTTTCATCATGGCAATAATTTGCCGCAATGGTGTACAACCAGGATCTGAACTGCCCATGATCCTTCAATGTGTGTAGTTTGGAACACATGGTGATGAAGGTCTTCTGGGTGATTTCCATCGCCACATCATGGTTGCCAAAATACTTCAGACAAAAGTTATAAATTCGTTTCTGCCATACCTGTACCAAACGGGTAATCGCAACCTGCTGCCCTTTGGCAGCATCGGCGATCAGTTGGTCAGTGTACATGGTGCCTGATTTCATCTTGTTCCATGTATCGGATGTTTGAGTTGAAAAAATAGTTTTAGTGCTGCATGTTTTTTCTTTTTGGCTTAGGTGTTCCTGCTCACCAACAAGCCCTCTGCCGTCATTCGGCTGATGGTTTGCCTTTTCCCCATGTACTCGATCACCAAAGATCCATCAAAAGTTACCCGTTCAATCAATTTGAATTCTATCCCAATCCTGATTTCAAGGTGGCTAAGGTACTGCAGATAGGTGGGGTCATTCCCTTTCACAGCCAGAAGGGTGACCACTTCACCCGTTTCCACTTGGTTGATGGGTATGGCCGCCAATGGTTCTAGATGTCCGTCCGAATCGGGTATGTAGTCACCATGTGGATCAACCTTTGGGTATCCCAGAAAAAAATCCAGCCGGTCAATCAGTTTTGCGGATTGGATATGCTCCAGTTGCTCTGCCACTTCATGTACTTCATCCCAACTGAAACCCAGTGTGTCATGAAGAAATGTCTCCCAAAGGCGATGCTTCCTCAAAATCCCCACTGCCAGGGCTCTTCCTGACTCATTCAGACTTATTTTGCCGTATTTCTGATAATTGATCCAACCCCTGTTCCTTAATCGCTTCAGCATATCATGCACTGACGAAGGCTTTACCTGAAGGTAGGCCGCTAATTCATTGGTGCCCACTTGTCCTTCTGCTAAGGGCTCATTACCCAGTCTGAGCAGGGCTTTGAGGTAGTTTTCTTCCGTGATACTTGGCATGACCAAGCAAAATTAGATAAACTTTGCATTTACTTGTTAGACCTGCCTAACTTTACTAATTTTGCAGCCCAAACATTTGTATGAACTTCCGTTTTCTGGCTCTCGTTATCACTCTCCTCCTGGGTATTTCTGCCTGGGGACAGACGATCCGGGGTTTGGTAAAAGCAGAGGGTGAGCCCTTGCCTTATGCAACACTTCAATGGTCAGGCTCAAAAGGCCTGGCAGCTGACTCGTTGGGTCGCTTTGTGTTGGATGCCACCGAACTCAAAGAACTGACCATAACCGTTTCAGCGTTAGGTTACAAAAGCCAACAGGTCAAAATCCCGGCGACAAACAAACTTTCAAGACTGTGGGTGATTAGTCTTTCACCTACTTCAGAGCAACTCAACGAAGTAGTCGTGAGTGGAACTTTAAGCCCCAGAAGCAAATCTGAGAGTGCGGTAGCGGTAGAACGCTATGAGGCCTCTTTCTTCAAATCCAACCCGACCAATAACCTGCTGGAGGCGATGGGGCAGATCAATGGGCTTCGTCCGCAGATTAACTGCGGGGTTTGCTACACCGGAGATCTCAGAATCAATGGATTGGACGGTCCCTACACGATGGTGTTAATTGATGGTACTCCAATTGTAAGTGGGTTGGGCACAGTTTATGGATTTAGTGGCATCCCAACAGGCCTGATCGAGCGTGTAGAGGTTATAAAAGGGCCGGCATCAACCCTTTACGGATCAGAGGCTGTGGCGGGCATGATCAACATCATTACCCAATCTCCTGCTAAAAAACCGGCCTTTACCGCAGACATTTGGGGGAGCACCTGGCTGGAGAAGAACGCTGATTTAGGGATGGGATATAGGCTGTCACCAAAGATCAAAGCGCTAAGTGGCATCAATCTTTACCATTATGGAAGCCCCAAAGACCAGAACGGAGATGGATTTATGGATGTACCGCTTCAGAGCCGTTTCTCAGCCTTTCAAAAATTTGACTGGGAAAGAAACCGTGGAAGAAGTGCTTCCATTGCCGGCAGATGGGTGATGGAAGACCGGTTGGGTGGACAAATGAACTACCGTCGAGAGTTTCGGGGAGGTGACAGTGTGTATGGTGAACAAATCAGTACACGACGCTGGGAATTGCTGGGGCACTATGATCTGCCGGTAAATCAAAAAATGCGGCTGACCTACAGCCTCAACAGCCATGAGCAAAACAGCATGTATGGCACCAGTCCC
Organism: Cytophagaceae bacterium; assembly: GCA_027488815.1. Classification (GTDB taxonomy): domain Bacteria; phylum Bacteroidota; class Bacteroidia; order Cytophagales; family JAIYAX01; genus JAIYAX01. Next base: position 19,923 of record JAIYAX010000001.1, read on the forward strand.
TATGTGGCTTCCCAATACATTGGATTTTTACAGGCTACCTGGGACAAATCTCTCGGCAGCAAATCAAAATGGCTTAATGGGTTGGCTTATCGGTTTTCCTGGTACGATGACAATACCCCTGCCACTCAAACGGCTGACGGGTCCCGAAGAAATCTACCTGCTTCGACACCACTGCCGGGATTTTTTAGCCAGTATGAATGGAGACCCGGTTCGCAAAATACACTGCTTGCAGGGATCAGGTGGGATCAGCATCCTGTTCATGGGCAGATATTTTCGCCTCGCTTAAACTATAAATTGAGTAGCAAAGACCAAAGGAGCAGCTTAAGGCTAGCCCTTGGAAATGGCTTCCGTGTGGCCAATGTTTTCACCGAAGACCATGCTGCACTAAGCGGAGCCAGAAGAGTGGTTTTCACTGAAAATCTGAGACCTGAGCAATCATACAACCTTACCTTGAATGCAAGTCACGGTATCTTTCATTTCTCCGATTTCAATTTGCTGATGGATGCTTCTGCATTCATTACCCACTTCAGTAACCGCATACTTCCCGACTATGACACTGATCCCAATTTGATAATTTACAGCAACCTGAACGGTTTTGCCCGGTCTCAGGGAGTTTCGGCCAATATCGATGCGGATTTTGTGAATGGCCTGGACATTAAACTAGGTGCCACCTTAATGGATGTATCCGTATTTGAAGAAGGAACACGTAGACGCCAGCCATTTACAGAGCAGTTTTCAGCTGTCTGGACCATAGGTTACCGTCTTCCCACAACTAAACTCAGGATCGATTATACAGGAACTCTTTACAGCCCCATGCGCTTGCCCTTGCTGGGTGAGCTTGATCCAAGAAGTGATCATTCACCCTGGTGGAGCATCCAAAATCTTCAGATCAATTACCTGCATTCAGAGGCCATTGAGTTTTATGTATCCATCAAGAACCTGCTCAACTGGACACCTGCACAACGTACACCCTTCTTAATTGCGAGGGCTAATGACCCTTTTGATCGGCAAGTAGAGACGGATGCTCAGGGACGGATCCTTGCCACAGCAGCCAATCCCTATGCTCTCAGTTTTGACCCCACCAATGTGTATGCACCCAATCAGGGCATTCGGGCACTGATCGGAATCAGGCTGAAGTTGAGTAAAGGCAAGTAAGACGATAAAATCAGCTCCTTTGCAGGTTTGATTTACAATCCCACGCTCAATGCGACTTTGAGCACCAGATTTTCACGGGTATTCGGCAGGGCATACGGCCCATAGCGCATGAATACCCCTGCTCCAAGCCCGGTTTTAAGACCTGCCGCTTGCAGGACGAGCAAATGATGCAACACAAATCCACTTTCAAAGTAACCCCGTTCCATTGATCGGGTGCTGATGCCAAGATGTTCTGAGGCATTTTTCAGGCTGCCCCAGCCCATGTTGTGACTAAGGTCCAGCTCAGGGCTAAACCATCGTAAGCCATAGGCCAAAGGCAATTTGCCCAGTTGAAAAGTGAAATGGATGGTGGCAAATTCATCCATCAGAAACTCATTAAAACCCATCGTTTCAAAAGAGTTGTGACTGACGGCTGATAGCGACCTGAAGCTACCTCTTGCCTGAAAAAGCCTGCTGAAAGGCAGCTCACCGATGGCCCTCCCCAACCTGATTTGTGTATGAAAAGTACCAACCCCTATACGCTTGTAACTGTGAACCGTCCGAAACTCCCACTGCCTGTAGTTAAGCGAGCCCAGGCCCTGTAAGACTCTGAAATAGAAAACAGGAAACGGGGTTTTCAGCGAGATTTGATCATTTGTCAGTCGGATTTTACGTTCACCAAAAGCATATCTCGCTTCTCCAAAAAGTTCATTGAGGCTAAACTCATCCCTGTTGGCCGATTGCCCCTCAGCTATCCATTCATAGAGGTACAAAGGGCTGCGCCTGCTGTGAGAAACCCCAAAGAGAATGTCTGTGTAATCAGCGGGGTGCCATTGGCTTTGAACACTAAGTTTTCTCTCCAGATCAAACACCAGTAGCCGGACTTTACGAAGTGCTTCAGAGGCAAACTGCCTTTTGTACAAAAGCATCTCAACGTTTCCCGGCTCTGATAAATCTTCAGAAACCTCCGCATAAAAAGGTTGATTTCGTCGACCCTTGCTGTACCAGCCCAGGGTAGCACCGCCCTTCATCCTGTTGTCCTGCAGGCCGTAAGCCAAGTAAGCTCCTAACTCCCATTGCTCAGAAAACCGGGTGTTTGTCCGGCCGCCAAGACCTATCCTCAACCCTTCAAAATCATTCACCTGCACTACTTTGGAGAGTTCAACGTCAACCTTACCAACCGGAACGAAACCCGCATTCAAACGTCGGCCAAGAAATAAGTAGTTGGAGAGGCTACTGATTTTTCCTAAACGATGGTAAAATCCGGAGGTTGCTGCTTCTTCAGCACTTAGTGGAACAGGCCGTTTCAACTCGTTTTCTGCTGCATCAGCACTAAATATGACGGCTTCTTCCTGTGGCCATTGGAGACCTTGATCTGTCTGAACAGGCACAGCCGGTTCAAAGTGCTGTGACATATACCCTTCCAAAAGCAGGGGTTCACGGTTCACGACTTCCTGATCGTATCGGGTGTAAATGTTTTCAGGCAGCCAGGTTTGATTGGTGTCACTTTTTTGTCGAAGACACCAGCGCAGAGAAGAGTTTTGGTCCAAGTCAGGATAAGCTTCTACAGCATAAATGGCCATACTGCGGGTTTCCAACCAGAAATAGCCTCTCAGTTTTTCATAACGATTTCGTTCTTTTTTAGGGCTAAACTGAAAAAGAAGCAAGTCATGCCCATCAACAAAAAGAGTGTCTAAGAGCTTGTAGTGGTAATAATAGGATGAAGATGAGTGAGCAAAGCTTTGGAAGCTACTACCGGCAATGCTCAAAGTTCTGTTGTACACATGAAAAGACTGCACAAAGGCTGGTATACCAAGTCCGGAAGGCCTCTCCACCCCGCTGATCGAAGATGCACTGATCCACTCCTGATCCGTCCATCGCCCGGTTTTGCGCTTGGTTCCTGAACTCTCCACCAGCAGCAGGCGGTAGGGCTGTTGAAAGGCTGGCCAACGAATGCCCAATGCCCACATGTACCCTTTCAGGTAGGTATCCATTCGCTCCGGATTGCGGCTACCCACACTTAGCCTGGTGTAAAACGGTATGTTAAAACTTCCACTTAGGTCAGGATTATGTACCGAGCCAGCCGCCAGCATCTTGCTGCTCCAGGAGGCACTCAGACTATCTGTTTCCTTCAGCACGCCGGCTTGCTCATAACGCAGCATTCGAAGGGTGGTAGTGGTATCCGAGGTTTGAAAATAAAAAGGTCGGTATTGGGGCTTATTCAAAAGAATTTGAACGGGCACCGAATCCCTTGAAAATGTCAGGACACCATCCGCATCAGATAGACCCGCAGGTCCGTCTGGTAATGTCCAATAGTGAACAAAGGAAACAGGTCGGCCATCCAAGGCATCGACGATTTTCAGGCTTGTTTGCTGAGAATAGCCAATCAAGCAGAACAAAAAGAAAACCAAGGAGACAAGCCCCAGCGATGGCCTCATTTGGCATGAATCAGGTTTCGAAGCTTACGCAAAGCCACTATGTTGCGTTCATCGTAAAATCCATCCTTTAGTGACTTTTTCTCCTGCTGGGTCAAATGCCAGCTCAAAGAAACCCTCTCCTCTTTTAAGTTGAGGCTTTTAAGCATGGCCTCATCAATGATATAACCATTCCTTTTGGCATAATCCAAAAACTGCTCCCTTTCCGACTTCCAAACCGTGTAGTATTGAAATGAAACCAGGTTAACGGGTTTACTCAACCAGGATGCCATGTACTCCAATTGGCTATCGTTGTTTAAATCCTGCATGTTGTCCCAATTGCTGTACAAACTGCCTATGGGAGTAAACACCCTTCCCAACAAGGACTGCCCCTTGCGTTGCAGGACTTCCCTTTGCTTTTGGGAGTCCCGGATAGAAACTAAAATGACACCAGAGGTATGTTCCTCAATAAAATCCTTGAACACGTGCAAAAACCTTGACGCATCGCTAATTCCAAAATTGTCTGACATCCCCGCATCTATGATTTCCATACTTGGTATGCTGGGTAAATGGATGTTGGGGGTGATGTATGGGAAGGTGGCACTCATGCGCAAGGCTGTCACAAACCGCAAGTCCTTTGCGCCTTGTTTGGCAAACATCCGGTTGAATTCGATACCTCTTATTTTGTAATCATTGGCACGTGAGGCAAAAATGGAAGATTTACACATGTACGAGACCGGTACCGGACTTAGGTACAGCTTTCTGCCATCATTTACAATAGTAGGATTGATGAGCAGCATGGGGATTTCCGCATTGGACTCAGGCTCTGCATAATCTGAGAGTTTTTTGTCCAGAACAAAATCAACGTTACTCAACAGTTTTTGCTCAAAGGCATAGCCTCTGTCCTGACGATAGGTGCGGCCTGCATAATCAAAAGACGAGAGGGCATAAATATTATCCCCAACAGCAATGCTGAAGATGATAGGGTTCAGCAAATCCCGGCTTAGTTTCTCGTAATAGGTTTCAGCGACTTTGGCATTCACATTTGAGCCGTAACGGAGAAATAGCTCCCGGTACAAAGCACCACCCACTAGACCACCCGAAGCTCCTGTGATTAATACCGTATGGCGCATGAGCTGTCCACCCAACATGCTGTCGATTTTGCTCAGGGCATTAAACGACCACAGTGCAGCACGCTGGCCCCCTCCGCTCAAACTCAGAACTATGAGCTTAGGCTTCGTATTCTCTTGCTTCTTATGCCACTTACCCAGAATCTCAAGCCCTTTCTCACGGTCAGCTGAGAAGTTCTGATCGGCTGTGATCGTACTCAGCGTTTTAAGACTGTACTCTGCCGGAGCTACGCTATAATTAAGTCCAAAGGCTTTGTAGTGGTTGTCAACCCAACCGTTTGAAACCACTACATTGGCTCCAATCAGCAGCATCACCATGACCGGGATCGCCCATTCCCGTAACCAATAGGTAATCGCTCCGATCACCATAGAAAAAAATGAAAAAATAAGCATCACACTGGCTGCCGCAGGTAATTGAAGCCCTTCCACCTGTTTAAACGCACCTAAAACAATGAGGGAAAAGATGATGATCAATTGGAGAATGACGGCATTGAGGTGATTCTGATCAAACACTTTCAGCACCAGATGGGAATCATAACTTTGGGGATCGGGAACAGGACTAATTTTCCATGGATAATGAAGGTAGTACTCAATACGCTGATGTTTTTGGTTCCTTTTCGCCGACTCCATCCTTTGCATTACATTCACCTTACTGATCACATTCTTCTTCAGTTGCTTGTTCAGGGAGCTGGCGATGTATTTAAAAATATCCTTGTTGGTAAAATTGAAATAGATGAAAATGAGCCATACGCTGATCATCATGCCCATCGTGAAGCTGAAAATGTAGGCCATGGTCGTCATCATAGGTTCTGAACCGCTCACAGCTCTGAACCGCAGCAAGGCCAGCATGTAAACGATGTAGAAAATGAGTGGCAGCAGGGAATTATTCAACGCAAACCGAAAGAAGGGTTTACCGATGCAGCCCAGAAAACTATACCGGTGGGCATAGAGAATATAGCTCACCATGTGAAAGGCCATGATGAAAATGCCAAAGGCAAAGCCCACCAGAGACAGGCTCAGCCATCCCACTTCATTGAGGTATTCTGGATCCAGAAACAGATAGTGTATCCCCATGAGGTTTCCCAAGCTGCTGGTCACAAAACCGAGCAACAAAACCCAGAAGAGCAATAGAAAATGATTGCGCTTCAGATGAAGAAGCATCAATTGCACCGGAAAGCTCTCCCCTACTTCTTTGAGAAATTGAACAAAAACAGGTCTCTGGACAGGCAAAGGCGTCATCAGGGCTCAATTTAAACTTTTCCTCATTGAACAATTGTTTTGAGTGGGACAAGATTTTAACTCAATCCTAAATGGATGGGCCTTATCTTCTATTTTTGCACCTCAATTGACTAAATGAAAAATATCCGCAACTTCTGCATCATCGCTCATATCGACCATGGCAAGAGTACCCTTGCCGACCGCCTTTTGCAAACCACACAAACGGTCACTGATCGACAGATGCAGAATCAACTGCTTGATGATATGGATCTGGAGCGTGAGCGAGGGATCACCATCAAGGCCCACGCCATTCAAATGGAGTATATCTACAAAGGGGAAAACTACATCCTGAATCTGATCGATACTCCGGGCCATGTGGATTTTTCCTATGAAGTTTCGAGGTCCATTGCTGCCTGCGAAGGGGCATTGCTCGTGGTAGATGCTTCTCAGGGGATCGAAGCACAGACCATTTCAAACTTGTACCTCGCCCTTGGCAACGACCTGGAAATCATACCTGTACTCAATAAAATCGATCTGCCCGGAGCTATGCCGGAAGATGTAAAGGATCAGATCGTGGACATGCTGGGTTGCAAACGTGAAGAAATCATACCCGCTTCCGGAAAAGAAGGGATTGGAATTACCGATATTCTTAACGCTATAGTGGAGCGCATCCCTCCTCCGGTGGGTGATCCGCAGGCACCTTTACAAGCATTGATTTTTGACTCAGTCTTCAACTCATTCAGAGGGATCGAAGTGTATTTCCGAGTTAAAAACGGAAAGATCAGAAAGGGCGACAAAGTGAAGTTTATGGCCACTGGCAAAGAGTATGCTGCTGATGAGGTAGGCACCCTTAAGCTGGAAAAGGAGCCTAAACAGGAAATCGGCTGTGGTGATGTGGGCTACCTCATCTCCGGTATCAAAGTGGCCAAAGAAGTAAAAGTAGGTGATACCATCACTCATACCGATCGACAAAGCCCGGAAGCCATCAGAGGTTTTGAAGATGTCAAGCCGATGGTATTTGCAGGAATCTATCCGGTTGAAACCTCTGAATTTGAAGAGCTAAGGTCATCGATGGAAAAATTGCAGCTGAATGATGCCTCTTTGGTGTGGGAACCTGAGTCCTCTGCCGCTTTGGGTTTTGGCTTCCGCTGCGGCTTCCTGGGCATGTTGCACATGGAAATCATTCAGGAGAGGCTGGAAAGGGAATTTGGCATGACCGTGATCACAACAGTTCCTTCTGTTCAGTTTCATGCCATCAGCACCAAAAATGAAATTGAGATCATCAATGCCCCATCCGATATGCCTGAGCCCAATACAATCAGCCATATCGAAGAGCCTTTCATTAGGGCACAGATCATCAGCAAATCAGAATTTGTGGGGGCGATCATGACCCTTTGCATCGAGAAGAGAGGGCTTTTTAAGAATCAGGTCTACCTCACCCAGGACCGTGTGGAAATGATTTTTGAAATGCCATTGTCGGAAATTGTATTTGATTTCTTTGACCGCCTTAAAACCATCTCCAGAGGATACGCCTCGCTAGATTATGAATTGATCGGCTTCAGGCCCTCTCATATGGTGAAGCTTGACATCATGCTCAACGCTGAGAAAGTGGATGCCCTGTCGGCTATCGTTCACAAAGACAAAGCCTATGAATGGGGCAAACGACTTTGTGAAAAATTACGGGAACTGATCCCAAGGCAAATGTTTGAGATCGCCATTCAGGCTTCGATAGGTTCGAAAATCGTTGCCAGAGAAACCGTGAAAGCCATGCGAAAGAATGTATTGGCTAAGTGCTACGGTGGTGATATTTCCAGAAAGCGTAAGCTGCTGGAAAAACAAAAGGCCGGTAAAAAACGAATGAGGCAAGTTGGAAGTGTAGAAATACCTCAGGAGGCCTTTATGGCCGTACTTAAACTGGAGGGCTAAGGGTATGGTTTTGCTTGATGGTAAAGCGATTTCTTCGCAGATCAGGGCCGAGTTAGCCGAAGAAACGGCGCAACGCCGGGCCCAAGGCCTCAAAGTGCCTCACCTGGCGGCCATTCTGGTGGGAAATGATGGGCCAAGTGAAACGTACGTCAGCAGCAAGGTCAAAACCTGTCAGGAGATCGGTTTTGAAAGCACTTTACTGCGATTTGACCACAGTATTTCGGAAGCCGCTTTACTGGCTGAAATTCAAAAAGTAAATGAAAATCCTTCCATCGACGGCCTGATCGTGCAGGTACCTCTGCCAGCACACATCTCGGTGGACAAGGTGATGGAAACCATCTCACCGGCCAAAGACGTGGATGGCTTTCACCCGATCAATGTGGGAAAGACGGTCAAAAACCTGCCCACCTTCCTGCCGGCGACTCCTTATGGCATTCTGATGCTTTTGAAGCGCTACGAAATCGAAACTCAGGGAAAACACTGCGTGATCATTGGCCGCAGTCAGATCGTAGGCACTCCCATGAGCATTCTTATGGCCCGCAATGAATACCCGGGAAATTCCACCGTTACCCTTACGCATAGCAAAACAAGGGATCTGGATGGCATTTGCCGACAGGCGGATATTCTGATCGCAGCCATCGGCAGACCGGGAATGGTAGGCCCAGAGATGGTCAAACAGGGAGCAGTCGTAATCGATGTAGGGATCAACCGTATCGAGGACAGCAGCAAAAAGTCAGGCTTCCGGCTAGTGGGAGATGTGGACTTTGACCGGGTGGCACCGCTGTGCAGCTACATTACCCCGGTACCCGGAGGCGTCGGCCTGATGACTATCGCAGGCCTAATGCGCAATACCCTTAAGGCAGCCAGAAAAGATTTCTACCCATGACCGCTGAATGGCTTCAGGTCCGATATCCGGTGATGGAGCATTTTTATACGCTTCAAGGCGAAGGAGCCTTTGCAGGGCATGCCGCCTATTTTATCCGTACAGGCGGCTGTGATGTCGGTTGCCATTGGTGCGATGTAAAAGAGTCCTGGGATGCGAGTATGCACCCTGAGCTCAGCGTAGAAGAACTGATCGCTGCCGCCTCTCAACAGCCTGCAAGGTTGGCCGTTATCACCGGTGGAGAACCGCTGATGTATGACATGCAGGCCCTTACCTCCGCCCTTAAAGTGTCGGGGTTTCACACCCATATCGAAACCTCAGGAGCCTACCCGCTCAGTGGCGATTGGGATTGGATTTGCCTCTCACCTAAAAAATTCAAAGCCCCGGTCGAGGGAATCCACCAAAAGGCCTCGGAGCTAAAAGTGATTGTTTACAACACACATGATTTTACCTTTGCAGAAAACCATGCAAAACAAGTCTCGCCCGGTTGCCGCCTTTTCCTTCAGCCGGAATGGTCCAGAGCTGCACACGTGCTGCCTGAAATCATCGAGTATGTGAAGCTACACCCTGAATGGCGTATTTCCCTTCAAACACACAAATACTTAAATATTCCTTAGGTTTTATCCTGGCCTTGCTGATCATTCCTGATCTCACAGGCCAACGGATGCCTCCCCTCTCCAGTACGAATAAAAAAGCCCTTAAAGCCTATGAAGAAGGCTCTATGGCCATGCGCTCCAGGGCATTTGATGTGGCCATCGTCCAGTTTCAAAAAGCGTTGAAATATGACTCCGGTTTTGCAGAAGCCCATCTCTCCATCGCCAACTGCTACGTAGTGCTTGGGGACAAACCTGCTGCAAAGCCCTGGCTGGAAAAAGCCATTCGCTTCGGGCAAGGGCGTAGTGATTTTCACATGGCCTATCAGGCTCTGGGTGACTTGTGCTATGAACGTGGCGAATACAACTGCGCTCAGCAGCAATACCTGACCTACCTGGGTTTACGCTCGGCAAGGAAAGACCTGATACCTGAACTGAAAGAGCGGATCAGAAATTGTGAGTTTGCGCTGCAACAGCAAAAAAGCCCCCATCGCATTTCTCCAAAAAAAGCACCCGACTCCGTCAATGCTTTTCAATACCAATACTTCCCTACCCTTCCAGCCGATCAGCAGCAGATTTTTTTTACTGCCAGAAATGACAACAGCCTGGAGGACATTATGGTGAGCAACAAAATGGGTGAACTTTGGAGCCTGCCCAGATCAGTTTCCCCTTTGATCAACGATGTGAGCACCAACGACGGCACCTGTGCGATCTCAGGTGATGGCCGTAGCCTTGTCCTTACTGCCTGCGAACGCAAAGGCAATGTGGGTCGTTGTGATCTCTACATGAGTTATTTTCAGGCAGGAACATGGACCAAGCCAGAGAACATGGGTATCCCTGTCAACAGTGTGCACTGGGAGTCCCAGCCCAGCCTTTCCTCGGATGGCAGGATACTGATATTCACCTCTGACAAACCCGGTGGATATGGAAAAAGAGACTTATACATCAGCCGCAAAGGCGAAGACGGCAAATGGTCAAGCCCAAAAAACATGGGTCTCATGATCAATACCGCAAAGGATGAGCTATCCCCTTTTATACATGCCAACAACCAAAGCCTGTTCTTTGCCTCCAACGGGCACCTGGGCATGGGAGGATTCGACATGTACATGGTCAACCTGGCTGACTCCATCAAAGATTTACCGATAAACCTTGGCTATCCGATCAACACCCATCAGGACGAGGTTTCGCTGTTTTTGACCGCCGACGGTAAAAGAGCTTACTATAGCCTTGACCTCATGAAACCCGGCATGCGAACAGGCGGTCGCAGCTTTATCTATGAGTTGGAGTGGCCGGAAAGCCTGACGGTGCCCCGCAGCATCGTGTGGAAAGGGCATGTGTACGATGCCGAAAGCAAAAAGCCACTGGCAGCAAGTCTTGAGATGGCCGTACTAAGCCGGAGCGCTGAAAACCTGAGGTTTAGATCAGACAGCAGCGATGGCAGCTATACCGTAGTGCTCACCGAGCAAAACAAGTATGGCTTGTTTGTAGAGGCCCCCGGATACTTGTACGAGAGCATCAACATCGACTTTATCAACTCCGAGCAGTTTGACAGGCAGACACTGGATCTGTACCTACAGCCCCTCAAGAAAGGCAGCAGTGTGGTGATGAACAACCTCTTTTTTGACACCGATAAGTATGAGCTAAAGCCGGAGTCCACCGCTGAACTGCAGACCGTTTTTCAACTGTTGAAGAGAAACCAGGCCCTGGCCATAGAAATTGGCGGGCATACCGATGATGTGGGCAAGGACGAGTACAACCTTGAGCTTTCGAGAAAAAGAGCCCAATCTGTTCACCAATACCTGCTCGATAAAGGCGTGCCAGCCTCACGCATCAGCTACGCAGGCTATGGGGAGAAAAGACCCAAGCTAGCCAATACCAGTGACGAAAACCGGGCTGTGAACAGGAGGATTGAGTTTGTGATCCGGTAGAGGTCGGAAATTAATGAATATAGTTGCTGGGTTTAAGTAATACAGATTGTTCAATGTCAAGGAAATAAACGCTTCACCCAATAGCGTAACGACTTAAAAATAAAAGTTCAATGGGAAAGTTTAAAACGAGAAGTTTAATAATTATAGTGACGCTAAGTTTAATTTTGATCAGTTGTGGAGAAAAGAGACACAAAAATAATAGCTCAAATAATAGGTATCTAATTGGGAGTATAAAGTCAGCAGAATTGATAAATGTAGATATCGATCAACAAAAAAAAATAGACTCTATAGCTGCATTCAAAATATGTAAGCGATACCCTAATATTCACCAATGGGAAAAAACTCTTTTTGGTTTAAAAGAGATAATGCCAAAAAATTACCTCAAAAACAACTTAGAATATGAAAGAGAAAGAAGCATCAAAGACTTTCTAGAGTTAAACAATATATATGAATACACTTGGGAAAATCAACATATCAAACATAAGGGTTACATAACTAAATATAAATCTAAGCCTTCAGAATGGAATAATACTGGTTTTGACATGTCAGTTTATATTGTGAGTGTATCAGGAACAGAAATTGAACCAATACTTGTATCTAATTATATCCATACTATGTTCGTTACTGAATATAAAGTTGAAAGTACTACAAATTTCTATTCGGATAATTCTATAGATTTTATCGAAAGTGACATTTCTTGTTCAGATATAGAGATATTAGAACAAGAGTCACTCTGCGACTCAACGATAACTACTATAAAATATCACTTAGACAGAAAAAGAAAAAAGATGCTAATGAACTCGAGCACGAAAGTAATAACTATAAAATGAAGGCAAAACTGAGCTGCAAACCGTATTTCAACTGTTGAAGCGCAACCCTGCCCTGGCCATAGAGATTGGAGGACATACCGATGATGTGGGCAAAGATGAATACAACCTGGAGCTATCGAGAAAAAGGGCCCAATCCGTACACCAATACCTGCTCGATAAAGGAGTGCCGCCCGCACGCATCAGCTACGCAGGCTATGGAGAGAAAAAGCCCAAACTGGCCAATACCAGCGACGAAAACCGGGCGGTGAACAGGAGGATTGAGTTTGTGATCCGATAAAAGTCGGAGGATAGCAATGGCGGACTCACCCTTGAGTATCCACCGGGGTTGTAGGGTACAGAGCAGTTTAAAACCGTGATCTGATGACAGAAAATGGATTTGGCAAAAATTTATCCATTCTGCTTAGGTGAAAAAAGAACGATCTTCTATATTAGCTCAAAATATCTGCCACTTGCGCAAGGAAAACCACAGGGAACAACCAATTCATAACGGGCCAGTTGAAAGGCCTAAAGGCTTTTTTGCCGGGCAGGTTTCGTGCATGAATGAAATGACAAATGCCAAAAATGGGCTTAGGGCCTTTGGAGGGCTATTCCTTCGGATGGAAAAACCATTGGCTCTTGAAGAAGAACCAAGGATGAGCGTTAAAAAAAATAAGTACCCACAAAATTGGGACAATGATGACGCCAATACATCTCAAAGAGGGTGGATAGGCGCAATGGAGTGACTGATATGAACAAATTAGCGGTAATGTGTAACGACCACCCACAATGAAGCAAACAGACAACAATTGGACAAAAGATTATTGGGACTTTATGGTAAAGGAGGACTTTGAATCAGCTATTCCTCTTAAAGAATTACATTTTCCAAAGTCTTTTTTTAAGTATAGAGCGTTAAGCGAAAAGACAATTGATATTCTTGAGCAAAGCTATGTTTGGTTATCAGAAATTTCTCTTCTTAACGACCCATTTGAATGCACAATTCAATTTGACAATGACAAATGCCTTCGTGAGTTTTATGGTTCAGAAAAATTCCAATCATCATTTGGCTTTGCAACTGGACACACTCTTTCCAAAACAGAAATAGAAACTCTAATGACTAGTGAAAAACCCTATGACGAATACATTAAAATTTGTTCTTTAAATTATATTCCTCTTGACCAGACAGCAGACCAACAATTAGTAAAAGTTCAAAATCGTTGGACAGAAATTGTTGATGAGACAAATCGCAATCTCAGAATTTGCAGCTTTAGTTTGACAAATAGTTCTTTATTACTTTGGAGTCATTACTCCGATGAGCATAAGGGAATTTGCATAGAGTATGACTTTCAATACCATGACCAGATAAGACCTTATATTCAACCAGTAATATACAGTGACAAGGTTCATAAGATTGGACTGTTCGAGGAATACACAACTATGAATATGATTGCTTCAAGCTTAATTAAATCAAAAGATTGGGAATACGAGCAAGAGTGGAGGCTGACAATTTTCAAACAAAAGAAGGAGTTCCCTCAAAAAATGAATACGCCCAAACCAAAAGCTATATATATTGGGACAAGGTTTTCGAAAAACAAAGAAGACTTAAAAGCACAATTAATTAAAATTGCCAAGGATAATGACATACCGCTTTATCAAATGAAAAAAGACACAAATGAATTTAAACTTATCGCAGGACAATCACACTACCGCTAACAGCACTTACCCAAAAGGCGGGGTTTCGTGTTCCAAAGAAAGATTTATGGTTACAGGAACTTTTGTACTTTTAATCAACATTTGTGGTGAAACGCCCGCCCTTCGGGTAGCTGCGAAACGATAGGACTAATTTTATGAAAGACAAGACTAACAAATCTGAAAAAATAAGCAATCGTCTATCAAAGGCTGTATTTGAAAGCGTTGTAAAGACACTCATAAAAGATGGTTCACTATCAATTGAAGACTTTAATGATGAAGAGAAATTTAAAAAGAAACTCTTTGATATAAACAAAAAGACAGAATGGGCAATTGTTATTGACCACTCGGACAATTTAATCTCAACGGCAAAACAATTTGCTGACAAGGGCGATTTTGACAAGGCTAAACTATTTTATGCGACTTTTATTGAGCACGAGATTAACAAAATAATTATCGACACTTGTAACAAAAAAAAGATTGACAAAAAAACTGCAAATGAAATAATTAGAAGCACCAATATGATAGCGAAACTCACTTGGCTGCCTGAAATCTTAGACATTCCAAAAGTAAATGACAACCATAGAAAAGTTATACTTAAACTTTCAGACGACAGAAACGCATTTGTTCATTATAAACACAACTCATTACCAGACGACATAGAAATTAACCAAAAAGAGAAACAAGCTACGGAAATAGAAGACATTAAAAAGACAATTATTTACTTCCGAAAATATTCAAGTCGAGTGCTTTTTAAAAATGGTAAAACAAAAGTTGACAAATTTTTAAAAAATGAACGTAACAAAAAGAAGAAAAACTAGCCAGCTCTTCGAGATTTGTACCTACCCCTATCGCCCTCGTTTGCAACGAGGGTGTATGAGAAAATCTCTTGCTGGCGCAAGTCTGTGACTTGTGCCATTTTTCATTTTAGTAGTTCAGCCATCACTCCTTGGCAGGTGTCCTCACCTGTCAAGCATTTTCCTTAGTCACCCTCAATTGCAACGGAAGCGAATGAGAAACCTGCTCTTCGGGATTTGTAATCCCGAAGCCGTATCGTAGGATTTGCAATCCGTCTATCCAAAATAACAAAGCTCAAAACCTCGATTTTCTACACCATAAAACCCTGCTCTTCGGGATTTGTAACTAGCTCTTCGGGATTTGTAATCCCGAAGCCGTATCGTAGGATTTGCAATCCGTCTATCGCCGTATCGTAGGATTTGCAATCCGTCTATCCAAAATAACAAAGCTCAAAACCTCGATTTTCTATACCATAAAATCTGGCTGCGCTGCTATTCAGGTAATCCTCCGGCTTTGCTACTATCCCTGCTTTTACCGGATTGTAATGAATGTACTCCGCCTTGGTGAGAAAAAATTCCTTACTAAAAACCTCTTCTCCATGATACCCCTCTTCCCAGAACCAAATCCTGCCATCAATACTGAGCACCTTCAACAACCATTCTTTTCTGCTTTCTTGTGCATTTGCTTCAATGGCTTTAAAGATCTGCTTTGCAGTGTGTTTCTTCAGGTCCCTGATGATATCACTTAAGTTTTCATGGGCAGCACGTAAAATCAGGTGACAATGGTTGCTCATCACTACCCAGGCATATATTTCCAGCCCTTTGTTTTTTTGGCAATACACCAGGCTCTCAAGCAAAATATCAACGTAGGTTTGACGAGTGAACACATCTGCCCATTGGTGCACCGTGAAAGTGACAAAGTGGACGGAACCCTGATCGGAGATGGTATAAGAAAAGGCCATTCAACAAAGTTATTGGCATCGGATTGCAAATCCTACGATAGTGGTTTGACATTGCAAATGTCGAACAGCGAGAAGAATGGCCAAATAGTAACGACAGACAAAAGCACTGCTGGCAGCAAAATGTTTGCGGCAATAGAGGAGTGACATGTTGTTAGAAGTTTGTATCTTCGTTCTACGCTCTGTGTCGGGGCCACCTCGAGGGTTCGAAAGCCCGCTACTTCGCAAACACAGGTCGTTACCTTCAAGCGTAACAAAAAAACGAATGATAAATTTATAGACTAAAAAGACATGAAAACCCTTTTACTTTCAATACTTATTTTATATTCAAGTATGTTGTATAGCCAAACCTGGACATCAATAGGACCAAATGGCGGTTATTTTAAAGACTTCGCCATCCACCCGACAAACTCACAAATCATAATTGCTGGAAGTGACGATAGCGGTGGCTTATGGAAAAGTATTGACGGTGGACAAACCTGGAATTTAATTACTGGAATGTTTCCCAATTTTACAGGATGGAAAGTTGTGTTTAATAAATTGAATCCAAATATTATTTATGCTTGTGACCTTTATAGTAGATATGGTTTAATAAAATCTTCTGACGGTGGATCCACTTGGCAAATAATAAATTCAGGTCTTACAACTCAGTATGATAAAATGGTAACTGGGTTGGTAGTTGCAAATGGCACAAATGATACATTACTAATTAGTACCGGGTATGAACAAACCGGTACTCCTCCTCGGCCAGGAAACGGAGTTTTTAAAAGTATTAATGGAGGATTAACATGGGCACCTTCTGGTTTACAAGGTATAAGCACCCCTTGTATTGCTTCAAATGGTGCGGGAGGGGCGATTTTTGTTGGTACAAGGGGAGCAGGTTTAAAAATCACAACAAATTTAGGAGCAACATGGAGTAATCACCCTCAAATTCCACTCACTGCTGACATTAAAGAAATTGAAACAGATAGTAATATCGTGATGGTTTCTGCTGGATCTTTAGGAATATACCTAAGTACTGATTATGGTAATAATTTCACAGGTATTGGAATGACTAGCGAATTCAATTTCGATATTAATATTTTCAGAAAAAATCCAAACATAGAATTGTTTTCTTCAACACTTAGTGGTCTTAAAAAATATTCTTCACAAACAGGTCTTTGGTCTGCGGTTAATCATATTGAATTAAATAATCATCTTGCAATGGGAATAGCATCTCGTGGAAATGATATTTATTTAAGCAATTTCACAAATGGATTAATCCTAAAGTCAACTGACTCAGGGATTAATTGGAATCCTATTATACAATCACCAAAAGCTACTGAAATTGGAGGATTATACATTAATGTAAATAATCCAAATCACATTTTAGCTTCACTATTAGGAACATATAACATTGGTGGCTTAAGTGGTAAAGAAAGCATTTCGGAAACTACAAATGGTGGTGCTACTTGGACAAGAAAGGGACCAGTTGGTCATGGAGGCGTTTTAACAAAAGATTTAAACAGCACTAACACGTTTTATCTAGGAATTTTCGGACAAGGTTTATTTAAAACCACCGATGGATTTTCAACATATTCAAATATTCGAATTGGAAATAAAGTTATTCTGGATGTAATTGTAAATCCAACAAATTCACTTGAGGTTTTAATTAGTGAATTGGATATTTCCACCAGCACTTACGCAATCCTTAAAAGTACAAATGGAGGCATCTCATTTATAAATACATTAAGCATGATAACGACAAAGCTTGAATACGACTCAAACAATCCATCCATTGTTTATGCAGCAACATGGGCAGGACTGTATAGAAGTACAAATGGAGGGAATACATGGAATATTTATTTATTCAGCGGACTACCTATCTCAACGGTAAAATCATATACAAATCACATCTACGCTCCGCTATACAATGGTGTACTTTACAGAATTGTTGGAACATCATTTACTAACATCACAGGCACTTGGCCCAACAATAGCCAAATTACAAACATAATTGAACACAATGGGAAATTAGTTATTGGTATCAATGGGGCAGAAAAGGATACTACATTAAATCTAATCGGGAGTGTTTTTATGAGTGCTGACAGTGGAACAACATGGACTGATATTTCAGGTAATATGCCTTGTACCCAGGTGTATGGCGTGAAAACTTTACAAGCCATAAACAACGACCTTTATGTTGGTACATATGGAGGAGGTGTATCTAAGTCAAGTGGAACTTTAGGTAGTGTGGTCGAATTAAATTTTGATGACGAAAATATTTTAGTATTTCCAAATCCCGCTCAAAATATATTAACTTTTGAATTGAAGCTTGAAATGAGAAATTCAAATCTAACTATTTTTAACAAAACAGGTCAAATTGTAAAAAAATATTCAAACATAAATAACAGACAAATTAGTATTGATATTACTGACCTTCCGAATGGCGTATATATTTTTACTTTGCAAAATGAATACAGAAACGTAAGAGGAAAATTTATTATTATCAAATGACAGATTTCCCTCTAGCAGGTGTCCTCACCTGACAAGCATTTCACACCAATACTCCTCTAGCCCCCCTGCTGATGCGAGTTTGTAGCTCCTGCCCACTCCGAGCATTCCGAATCCCCCTCGTTTGCACGAACCCCCTGCTGGTGCGAACTTGTAGCTCGTACCCTCTCCTTTGCAGGTGTCCTCACCTGACAAGCATTCCCAATCTCCCTCGTTTGCACGAACCCGTTTGAGATAATCGCTTGAAATGATGCCCAATTTGATTGGCTTTCTTTGGAGTTTTTGCAGTCGGGTCCTACTTTTACTTGATGCCTGCTGCTGGTGCGATCCCGAAATCCGGGCAGTAACTTATACCCTATTCGCCCTCAAATCCGCTGGAGATCACTAACTGGATGATCGTATGCTGATCATATACACAAAGGTACCTGCTTGCATTTTTGATAAATCTGAACCGCATAATGCGTAGATTTGTATAAAGCAATTACGGCAGAAGACGGTCAAGAAATAAAAAAATATGAAGAGATTTAAGAATAGTTTTTTTTATATAGGTGTAATTGGTGGGTTTTCTGCTTTAATGTATTGGACTGTTTTGCTGGGAGAAAAATTAGAACAAGGAAGAAATATAGTAATACCTGCAACAGGTAAAAATCAGTGGCAAAACTTTATGGATTCTTTAGTCCATAATTTAGAACATCCTTTAGCTATACTTTTAGCACAAATAGTGACCATCATTTTAGTAGCCCGTTTATTTGGTTGGGTGTGTAAAAAGATAGGACAGCCAACCGTAATAGGTGAAATTATTGCAGGTATTGTTTTAGGGCCTTCACTTATAGGATTGTATTTCCCAGAGTTTTCAAGTGCTTTATTCCCTGCGCAATCTTTAGGTAATTTACAGTTTTTAAGTCAAATCGGCTTAATCCTTTTTATGTTCGTTGTAGGAATGGAACTGGACTTAAAAGTGCTGAAAAACCAAGCTCAAGGTGCAGTTGTAATTAGTCACGCAAGTATCATTATTCCTTTTGCGCTGGGTATGGGATTGGCGTATTTCATTTACCAATCTTTTTCTCCACAGGGTGTTCAATTTTTGTCATTCGGTTTATTTTTAGGTATTGCAATGAGCATTACAGCATTTCCTGTTTTGGCAAGAATTGTTCAAGAAAGGGGTTTACATAAAACACGTTTAGGAACCATTGTTATTACGTGTGCAGCAGCAGATGATATTACGGCTTGGTGTTTATTAGCGGCTGTAATTGCTATTGTTAAGGCTGGTTCTTTTGCTAGTGCCTTCTATATTATCGGGTTGGCTGCGGCTTATGTATTGTTGATGGTCAAAGTAGTTAGACCGTTTTTAAAACGAGTAGGAGATTTGCACTCAACAAGAGAAAATCTAAGTAAACCCATTGTGGCTATTTTCTTTTTGACTTTAATCCTATCTTCTTATGCAACAGAAGTAATCGGTATCCACGCCCTATTTGGTGCCTTTATGGCAGGAGCAATTATGCCAGAAAACACAAGATTCAGGAGCATATTTATTGAAAAAGTTGAAGATGTTGCACTTGTATTGTTACTTCCGCTATTCTTTGTATTTACTGGTTTAAGAACTGAAATTGGTTTGCTCAACGACCCATATCTGTGGAAAGTAACTGGCGTAATTATTTTGGTAGCTGTAGTTGGGAAATTTGTTGGTAGTGCTTTAGCGGCAAAATTCGGTGGTCAAAATTGGAAGGACAGTTTGACCATTGGAGCTTTAATGAACACGAGGGGCTTAATGGAATTAGTGGTATTAAATATCGGTTACGACCTTGGTGTTTTAACTCCTGAAATTTTTGCTATGATGGTGATAATGGCATTGGTTACAACTTTTATGACTGGACCTTCATTAGCTCTTATTAATTGGATATTCAAATCAAAATCAGTTGAAACGTTGCAAGAGATTACCGAAATGAACAAGTATAAAATCCTTGTTTCTTTTGGTAACCCTGAACGTGGGAAATCACTTTTAAGATTAGCTAATGGTTTAACAAAAAAGTTAGACGACAATGCAACAATTACAGTAATGCACTTAACATCTAGTAACGAGATGCACCACTACAATGCAGAAGAGTATGAAACTGAAAGTTTTGCTCCAATCATTCAAGAATCAAAAGACTTAAATCAAAAAATAACTACCCTTTACAAAGCTTCAAATGATATTGATGCAGATATTGCAGAAGTTGCAAACAAAGGAAATTTTGATTTACTTTTAATTGGTGTTGGTCAATCAATTTATGAAGGAAGTTTACTAGGAAAAATTTTAGGTTTCACGACAAAAATAATAAACCCTGAAAATTTAATTAACCAAGTAACTGGTAAGGAAAGCCTTTTTGAAACCTCACCATTTGACGACAGAACAAAAACAATAATAGGTAAAAGTGACACATCGGTAGGCATTTTGGTTGACAAAGGTTTTAAAAAATTAGACCAGGTATTTATTCCGATTTTTAGTGAAAAGGATATTTATTTAGTTCTGTTTGCCCAAAAATTGATTAAAAATTCTGGTTCACAAATAACAATCTTAGATGCAGCAGGTCAAATAAAAAATAACGCTGAAA
Source organism: Cytophagaceae bacterium (assembly GCA_027488815.1). Classification (GTDB taxonomy): domain Bacteria; phylum Bacteroidota; class Bacteroidia; order Cytophagales; family JAIYAX01; genus JAIYAX01. The sequence continues at coordinate 40,484 of JAIYAX010000001.1, forward strand.
TCAATGAACTCATCAGAGTCATTGAACAATTTGCACCCAATCATATAAATCTAATCAGTGAACGTGTTATTGAAAAGGACTTATTAAAACAAAATAATTTAATGATTATTAGTGCAAATAGTTGGAAAAAACTTATTGAAACAAAAAGTGTTTGGTTATCTGACATACCATCAACGTTAATCCTTTCAGACAAAAATTAAGTCTTCACAAAATTTTCACACCACACAGCTACACACATTACCAAGCCCCCTGCTGCTGCGAGCTTGTGGCTCATGCCCACTCCTTGGCAGGTGTCCACGCCTTACAAGCATTTCATACCTCACATCAACTATGCCCCCCTACCCTCGTTTGTCACCTGGGTATTTGATAAAATCGCTTGCAGCGCTACTCAATTTAATTCCCTCTTCATGGAGTTTTGGCAGTTGAGACCTTTATCATGCTGAAATGGGTTTAAAGCTAAATCAGGTCAAGACAGTTTTGTGTTCCGATCCTGAAGCGTTGGGCCTGGTTGACGCCAATGCCCTAAAACTTTGACTATAAGGAGGTAACCAAAAAAACGAACACCATAAACTATTTAAAAAGCATTAACTTGTGACAAATATCTATTCCTATGTCGACTGTAGAATTGAGAAGGCGTTTAATTGAAAAAATCCAGAACACCAAAGATGAGAGAATTCTTGAAGAAGCTTACAGACTCCTGGAACTTGACACAGACGACCTTGGAATTTATAAATTAGACGATGATCAGAAAATGGCTATAAATGAAGCCAGGCAACAGACTAAAAACGGACAATTTTTAACTGAAGACCATGCTAACAAAGAGATGGACGAATGGTTAAACAAATAATTTGGTCTTAGAGAGCTCAAGACGACAGAAAGAAAATTTTGCAGTATTGGAGTAAGAGGAATAAATCAAATACCTATAGCAAGATACTGGACAAGAGGTTTAGGGAAGCAGTCAATATCATTCGAGACTACCCTCAAATTGGCAAACAAACAGACGACCCAAAAGTAAGAGTTAAAATAGTAAAGGACTACCTTCTAATTTATGAGGAGACCGCTGACTCAATAATTCTTCTCACCATTTCGTATAGCCGACAATACCCTAAAAAATTAGAAAAGATTTTAGAGTGACCGGCCTGCCGCCAATACTGGGTTTGTTTTATGGTGAATGACAAGGTTCCCCATCGCCCTCATTTACAACAATGGCGTATGAGAAGATCGCTTGTAGCGATGACAATTAATTGCACCTGAGACCTATCTCAATCACTCAGAAATCGCTCTTTGATACCGGCATCCGGCAGGAGACATTCTGACCTTTTGCCAAACCAGGAATAACGGCTTTTGGCGACCAGCCTGTAGATGCCATTCCTGATAAACGACGGAATGATCCATGCCAGTGTCAACAAACTCCAGGGAAATCCTAAATATTTAAAAATCATCAGTACCGCTGAAGACTCCAGGTAAAATCGGTCTTCTGTCTGCAGCACCACCGTGTTGAGCCCATCCACCTTAGCCAGGCCGATCAATGCTCTCTGGGCATAAGCGGATTGCAGAGAAGCAAATTTGAAAACTCCCTTTCTGTCATGACGTATGATCCATTTCACCAGCCCCTCACAAAGCAGACATACCCCATCAAAGTAGATAATTCTGTCCCTCACAAGGTTAAAGACCAAATGTAGGGCTCATTGTTTTACTTAATGGTTTGTTTAGGGATGAACTCTTCAGGTGCTGAAACAGGTGGCTCCCAAAGCTCAACTTTGTTGCCATCACCGTCCAGAATATGAATGAACTTGCCATAGGGAGTGTCTTCGATCTTATCCACAGGTTGAATGCCTTTGGCCTGCAGTTCCTGAACAAATTCCTCAAGATGATTCACCGTGTAATTGATCATCAACTCCTGTCCTTGCGGGATGTATTTTTCCTGACTGGACATGATGCTCCATTGCAGGTATTCCGTTTTTCCATCAACAGCACTTTGGCGCTCAAAAATGACCCCATATTGATCGACCGGGAAACCCAGATGGTTTGCATACCATTCCTTTGCCTGCTGAGGGTCTTTGCTTCTGAAAAAAATACCCCCAATTCCTGTTATTCTAGCCATAAGCTGTCGTTAAGGTGAATGCATATTTAGAGAAAGTTCTAAAACAAAAAAAGCCCCGTTCAGGGGCCTTGAGAGGAAATAGCTTAGGAGGGATTATTTTCCGCCTGCAGCCCTTCTTTCTTGCATTTTCTCTCTGCGTTTGGCCTGATTCGCCTCTCTCATTTTCACATAGCTGGTAAACTGATCCGGGGTAAGGATGACTTTCATACGCTCCTCATGCTCGGTACGCATTTGCTTCATTTGTTCGACCTTTTGCTGGCGCATCTCTTTGCCCTGTCCTCTCATTTCCTCTACTTTCTTCGCCTGATTGAGGTTCACTTCGTAGACTGAGCTCTGCTGTTCAGTGCTAAGTCCAAATTGCTTGGTCATGCGGGTAGTAAGGTTTTTTGCCCGCTCTTCAGGGCTTCGGCCCTGACCTTCCATAGGCTGATCTTGTGCAAAAGTTGCTGAGGTAAAACCGATCAGCAGAAGGGTCATGGCTACTAAAAATAATCTGTTCATGGCTTGTCTGTTATTTGTTGCTAAGATGGTCGAACGGGTAAATGGTTTAAGCGACCCTCAAGAAAACCTTTGGTGCGGGTTGTACCCGGGATGGATGTAAACTTCTCTTGATCCTCTTTTTCTGAAGTTGTTGTTGAAACTTTCAAGAGCGAAAAAAGGCAGGAGTTGTCTACCTAATTTTATAAAAATATCTTCTCCTTACTTGGAACCCGCATTCATCACCTCACCTACCCGGCTCATGATTTTCTTTTCCCATGTCTCGGTTTCCTGTACCAGGTTTTGGGCTTTTTTCATAATGCTTTCCAGCGCTTGTTTATCGTGGTACCCGGAGGCGTTGATCTGAACATTGAGCCATGCCCCCAGCACCGCAGCCCTGACACAAAGTGCCCCAACACCGGCATCACTTACTGAATTAGGATTGCCCTTATCGGCCATTTCATACAACATGGGGAATGCCGAAAAAGCGGTTTCCATCACTTGAAAAGGCACTTCAATGGCATAAAATGTAGCCTCCTGAATGGCCTTGGAACGGGCAGATTTCTCTTCAGGACTGTTTTTAGGTAATGAAAAGGCCTCCATGATGCGGTTAAAGGCACGGGTATCTTCATCCACCAAAAACATGAGGCGCTCTTTTAAATCTTGGGCGTCCTCCGCCGAGGTACTGAATTCCTCCCAACGCTCATCCCAGCCTCGTTTATGGGCGGATAGGTTTGCCACCATGCCGCCCAAGGCTACTCCCAAGGCACCTACATAGGCACTGATACTACCCCCTCCGGGTGCGGGCGACTCAGAGAGGGTTTCATCTGCAAATGCCTGAAGGCTCATTCCGGCCAGTTTAGCACTTGGGAATCTGGACCTTACACTATACTCGATGATTTTCTTTTCCGGGTCAAAGGGTTTGAGGTCATCCAATCCCATTGATTTGATTGCGATCTTGATCAGCTCCGCCTCCGGAATTCCAACAGAACGCTGCTGCTTTCGCAGGTAATGCTTGCCTGCCTCTGTAAGAACTCTCAAAGGCAGCAGACCTACCACTTCGGTACCGGTAACTCTCAGCCCTCTCTCTGTCGCACTTTCGACAACTGCATCAAATGCTGTGTGAAGTGAGGTAATGCCGATGTTGGTCAGGTTCATTGAAATTTGTGCGATGCCATATTCCTCAATGTACCAGCCGATGGCTTTGGCCGCTTTTAGCTTCCCCGGGATTCGGATCTCATTTCCGTTTTCATCCAGCACCACTTCCCCGGTTACCGGATCGCCTTTGCGTTTCACCCGGCCAGCCTCCCTCACATCGAATGCAATCGCATTGGCCCGACGGGTGGAGGTAGTGTTAAGGTTAAAATTCACCGCCAATAAAAAATCACGGGCACCGATGGCGGTTGCCCCACTTCTTGGTACAAAGTTGGCCGGACCATAATCAGGTTTCCAATCCGCATCCTGAAGTTTTTTGGCCAGTCCTTCGTACTCTCCGGCTCGAACGGTCGCCAGATTTGAACGTTCAGGCCGGCTTGCTGCCTGCTCATAGAGGTAAACCGGATAATTCAGTTCACGACCGACACGTTCTGCAAGCTGCCTGGCATAAGCTGCGGCCTCTTCCATACTGACACCACTCACGGGGATAAGTGGTACTACATCAGCCGCTCCAAATCTGGGGTGCTCCCCTTTGTGTTTGCTCATGTCAATAAGCGCAACGGCTTTTGATATGCCTCGGAAAGCTGCCTCGACCACGGCTTCCGGAGCACCTACAAAAGTGACAACCGTACGGTTAGTTGCCTTGCCCGGATCCACATCGAGCAGAAGAATTCCTTCCACGGTAATGATCTCATCCGTAATTTGTTTGATGATGGCCGGGTCTCTTCCTTCAGAAAAGTTAGGCACGCATTCCAAAAGTCTTTGCATGATCTGACAGCTTTACTGGTGGCAAAGATAGGATTTGGTGGCTAAGCCTTATAGACTTCACCGTTCAGGATCACCTGATCGACCAGATTGCTGCCAAAGGAGTAAGGAATGCGAGCAATGGAGCCAATGGGTTTTGAAATCCAGAGATTGGCCACTTTGCCCGGGCTGATGCTGCCGTACTGTTGCTGGATTTCCAAGGCACAGGCGGTATTCAGGGTCGTGGCATTGATAGCTTCTTCGGGGGTCATCTTCATTCGCAGACAAGCCAGACTCAACACAAAAGGCATATTACCGGATGGGCAACTGCCTGGGTTGTAGTCGGAGGCCAGTGCAAGGGGAAGGTTTGCCGCCATCATGGCCCTGGCATCAGGGTAGGGAATTCCTAAAAAGAAAGCTGTGCCAGGCAATCCGGTAGGGATGCAGGGGCTGTTTTTCAGCAGCTCAATCTCTTCAGAAGAGAGGTACTCCAGATGGTCAATGCTAACTGCCTTGCGATTCACCCCGACCTGAACACCCCCCGTATGACCCAGTTCATTGGCGTGTAGCCTGGGTTTCAGCCCATGGTCGAGAGCAGCTTTGAGGATACGGTCAGTCTCCTCAGGACTAAAAAAGCCACGGTCACAGAATACATCACAGTAATCGGCAAGGCCTTCCTTTGCGATTTGCGGGATCATTTGGGTGATGATCTCCTTAATGTATCCTTCATGGTCATTTTTGTACTGGGAAGGAAAGGCATGTGCCCCCAGAAAAGTGGCTTTTACAGGAATAGGAGAACTTTTTCTGATTTCTTTGATCACCCTGAGCATTTTAAGCTCTGAATCAGTGCTAAGTCCATAACCGCTCTTAATTTCTATCGCTCCGGTGCCCGTTGCGATCACTTCCTGAAGGCGTTGCCATGCCTGTTCAAACAGCTCCTCTTCGCTTGCCTGCGCCATGTGACGGGCAGAATTTAAAATTCCACCTCCCCTTTTAGCAATTTCTTCATAGCTGAGGCCATTGATCCGGTCCACAAACTCAGCCTCCCGTGTGGCTGCAAATACCAAATGAGTATGAGAGTCTACAAATGAGGGGAATACCATTCTACCTGAGATGTTTAGCTGATTATCACAGGGTGGTGGTTCCTGATCAATCGAACCATAGGAATGAATAAGCCCTTCTCTGATCAATAACCATGCGTTTTCAAGCATGGGCAGTTCTGCCATTTCACGGCCATAAACAGGAGCCTCCGCCTGAGGCCTTAGCTGCACCAGGGCTTTGCAATAGGTAAGTAACAGGTCTTTCGCCATAGGATTGTAAACCTAGGCAATCGGGTTCAGGAAGGCAAAAAAGCCTACTTATTCAACTTCTTATCAATCGTAAATGCCATCACCGGGAAGGCGATTTTGGCAGTAAAAAATCCTGCCCTGCGGCTTAGACCTGTGTGTGAGCCCATCTCGATGTTAAAACTCCAGTGTTTTGCCCGATTGTGCATCACGTCAAGGCCAATTCTCCAGCCCAGCGCATTGGTTTTCATAGGATCGAGGTCATAAAGTTGGTTGCCATCTTTCACCTGGTCCAGATTGATAAAAGGTGAGTACATGAGGTCAGCGTAGGCAGTAAGTATCTGATCGCTGCCTGAATTTTTGTAGGCAACACCACTGCCTCCTTCGGGCTTGACCACCACATTTCGGATGGTCGTGAAGGAACCTCCCAGGTAAAAACCGCTCACCATCATGCTGCTGTAAATGCGCTCCTTTGTGCTGATAGTCAAGGGGTTTCCTTCCTGACTGGTAAGCTTGATTCCCTGCCGGATCATGTTGTTGCTTACATCGATGGTGGTTTGGTAGTTGTAAGCCCCTGCTCTTACCCCGATGATCTCTCTCACCAAGCAAGGCACCTCAAAATAATTGTAGTTGTCGAAGCTGTGCGCTTTGGTCTTTTTGGTGTAGGGTACGATTCGTGCATTTCCGTCACGTTCACGGTCTTTGATGTGGTAGGTGGCTCCTGCCTGTATCCAACGAAAAGGCCTTGTATCGTTCTGATTGGTTTTATTGGTCTCTGCCAGGTCTCTCATGACATCGGTAGCACGGCCATAAGCTTTGCGTATGCTGATCTCATAGTTGAGCTTTTTACCGGGTAAATAATTGGCTTCAAAGCCAAAACTCACATTGGGGTTGGTCAGGAACACATCAGCAATCACCGGCTGAAAATGAATGAACAGGCGGTTGATGGCATAGGGCTCATCATAAAGAATTTCAAAGCTGCTGGGGCCTTTTTTGGTTTGAGCCTTGCTTTCCTGACAGCAGAGGAGCACTGGCACAACGAAAAAGAAGAGCAAACATTTGAAGAAGAGCTTCATGGAGAACAGGATACGTTACTTCACAAAAGTACGGCCTTACAAAAGCCCAATTCTCTTAAAAATGCCCTTTAAACATACATGGTGAGGTCTGGGGCATTAAGGCTCAGTTCGAGGGGTACTCCCAGGCATTGCGCCACATCATGCTTTCGACAGGCTTGATGGTACGCTCATTGTATTTTGCTCCTGCTTTCTTGTTATAAAAATTGGTGATATCGCCGCTTACCTCAAAATAGATCAGTTGACCAATCGGCATGCCGGCATAAATACGCACGGGCTGGCTGACAGAGATTTCAAGTGTCCAGGTATTGCAAAAACCAACGTCCCCCTTGCCTGCTGTGGCATGGATATCGATCCCCAGACGGCCCACGCTTGACTTGCCTTCCAAAAAGGGCACATGAGCATGGCTCTCTGTGTACTCAAGCGTTACCCCCAGGTACAAGACCCCCGGCATAAGCACAAAGCCTTCTTCCGGAATTTCGAAAACATCAATAGGATTATGCTTACGGGCATCCAGCACACGGTCACGGTAGGTAGCCAGATACTTGCCTAAATGCACATCATACGAATTGGTTCCTAAGCAGGCCGGGTCAAAAGGCTCGATTCTAATGGTTCCTTTTCCGATTTCCTCGAGGATTTGCTGATCAGTTAAAATCATGTTGCGAAACTAAGTCAGTCAACCGACAAATAAAATTTTGAGCATGTTATGGTGCATTTTAGCAAATTTGTGGACTTGACTTTGGAACGAAAAAACCGATATCATCACAGGCAATGCCTCAATTGTGGCTATAAAAGTCAGGTTGTCTTCCACTATTGCCCACGCTGTGGACAGGAAAACATTTCTATCCGAATTCCTTTCTGGGATTGGCTCTATGACCTTACCCAGAATGCCTTTGCCGTAGACTCCAAAATCGTAAAGAGCTTTGTTCCCTTTTTATTCAAACCGGGCTTTCTCACCCTGGCATTTAATACCGGCCATAGGGCTAGCTATGTCAATCCCTTCCGCCTGTACCTGATCATGAGTTTGGTATTGTTCACGATCACGGCTTTTGATCCTCCTGATAAACCTGAGGATGCTGGGCCAGGTGTAAGTGTAAATGAGACCATTGAATTACCCTTTGGCGTGGAGGTCGAGCCTGAAACAACAAGCGAAGCCAACACGGAAAAGAAGGAAGCGAACAAATCGTCTGATAGTTCGGATTTTCCGGTTTCAACGGAAGAGAATAAAGTGCGTTTGAATTTTGGTCTCAATCCTAAAAATGAAAAGGCTTGGGAAAAACTGCTCGAGGACACAGCTTTACGTAAATCCAGGTACATTCCAAATACTGATAAAGAAACTGACTCAATGATTCAACACTATGGGATGTCAGATCATTTTGTCAATCGAACACTCTTGAAACAAGGATTAAAGGCACTCAACGAGACTGAATCACTCAACGAATATGCCCAGAGCAAGCTTCCAAGCACCATCTTTTTCATGCTGCCTTTTTACACCATGTTTGTTCAGCTGATTTACAGAAGGCGTAAATTTTATTACCAGGAGCATCTGGTGCATACCTTTAACATCCACAGCTTTTCATTCTTCCTGATCTCTGTTCTTTACTTTGTTTACCTGATGGGTTGGGTGGAAGATTTCCCTTTGGGTATTTTGCTGATCGTGACCATGGCCCATGTGTACTTTTCCTTACGGACCGTCTATCTGCAAAGCCATTTTAAAACCCTACTTAAATTCTGCTTGCTCGGGACTGGCTACATTCTGGTACTGACTCTCGCTCTTATGATCAATATAGCGATCAGCTTTCTACTCTTTTAGCAGTGCTTCGTTTGCCAATTGAATCTCCTGCTGATTAAACTTCAGGATCGGCACACAGGAATTTCCACCAGATGAACTGTTTCGAAAGCCGCTCATCAGTACACCTCTGATATAAATGCCTGAGCGCAAATGCTCCGCCAATTTACCTTCATGCTGTTTCAACAGCTTCCCAAAAAGCAGGCTGTGCTCAAACCCTTTATAGGCATAAATCGATGGTACAACTCCCATAGACTCGGTGTAACTGCGGCTAAACCTTAAGGACAAAGGATGCTGATAGTTGACATAGGCCGGGTGAAAAAAACGGAAATACTTTCTTTCGAACTGATCAAAACTGATCAGGTTATTGTCCAACCATTCATAAGAAGCATATACCTCCGTCATGTTCAGGTTTTGATCCAGTGCGCTCATGACCGCTGCTTCGAGCGTGGGGTCCGTTACGGATACAAAAAGGTGTTTAAGGCTGTCCAAGTGATGCACTGACAATCGCTCATACAAATGCATGTAATTGTAACGAGTTACTTTAAACGTGCCAGCACAATGTGCCTCCGGAAATGTTTTCAATGCCTTAACATATTGCAGGGCAAGAAGGCTGTCTTTTTCAGTCTCTCCATAAATGATCAAAGCGGTGTCAGCAATGGTCTGGCTGATGGCATACTTCGCTACTTGCATGGCGAGTTGTTCTCGAACGGGTTCAGTAGAAAACACATACTTTTTCCCCTGGCTGATGCTTGCCTGATCGTTGATCGGGTTGATCATGGTCAACTCCTTCTCTTCGGCATAGTTTGAAAGTAAATGGCTTTGCTGGGTGAGCAATGGGCCGACCACTAGGTCCGTTGATAAAAGAGAACCATCGGAAAGTAGTTTTTGAAATGTGGTCTGATCCTTTCCGATGTCAACTACATTTAATTTGACATTAAACCCCGCCTTGTTTAAGCTATCGATGCCTTTTTTAAATCCAAAGTAATAATCATAGACATAAGAATTGGTCAGTGATTTACGGTTATAGTCCACTTGATCCACCTGAAATGGCAACAAGAGCGCAATACTCATTGCTTTCCCATTGGTCTTTTTTGCAGGCTTTTCCCATTCCTTTGGCCATGGAATTTGAAATTTCTGGTACCAATCTTTTGCTTTTGCCATGCTCTCTGGTGTTGATTCAGCCCAAAGTCTATTTCCTAAGACCAAAGCAGCAGGCATTCGCCCTCCCCTCGCCCAGGCCTCAAGGCTATCCGTTGTCGCCAGCTCAATTGCTGCCGTCATCATTAAGTTAAATTGGGTCTCTTCTTTAGAACCTTTGGGTGCAGTTCCCCATAGAGTCCATGCCTCTGAAAATCGCTGAGCCCCAAGCAGCCATTCCAATCGCTTGGCTCTTAAATCAGATAAAATGGGGTGTTGACTATATTGTTTTTCGCTCAGTGCTATCAGGCTGATAGCCTCTGCCGGCTTACCTGTACCATGAAGCGCAAGGCAATAAAAATAAATCGCATAAGGATGAACGGGCAGATCAGCCCTCCCGGTGATTGGCTTTAGATAGAGAAGCGCCTCCGCATATTCTGCTCGCTCCAAGGCAGATTTACCCTTGAGGTAATGCAGTTGCATGGAAGCATCATCCTGAGCAAAGCTATGCAGTTGACAGGTCGCAAGAATAAAAATGAACCCTAAAAACTGCTTTATTCCCATTCAATTGTCGCCGGAGGCTTTGATGAAATGTCATAAACGACCCTGTTCACCCCTTTCACCTGGTTGATGATCTTATTCGAGATTTCAGCTAACAATTCATAAGGTAGGTGAACCCAATCTGCTGTCATACCATCGGTACTCGACACTGCCCTGAGGGCCACTACACGCTCGTAGGTGCGTTCATCACCCATCACTCCTACCGACTGCACCGGTAACAAAATAGCTCCTGCCTGCCATACCTGCTGATACCATCCACTGCTTTTCAGCATACCGATATAGATATCATCTACTTCCTGCAACAAGTGCACTTTCTCCGGAGTGATATCGCCCAAAATGCGAATAGCTAAACCGGGGCCTGGAAAAGGGTGCCTTCCTAAAATGGCAGGATCAAGGCCCAGGCTCTGGCCAACTGAGCGAACCTCGTCTTTGAACAATGAGCGCAATGGTTCGATGACCTTAAGCTTCATCAACTCAGGCAATCCGCCTACATTGTGGTGCGATTTGATGGTTGCACTCGGACCTTTGACAGAGACTGATTCGATCACATCAGGATAAATCGTCCCCTGCCCCAGCCACTTGACCTGATCTATTCGGTGAGCTTCACGGTCAAATACGTCTATAAAAACCCTCCCGATGGCTTTACGCTTTTGCTCCGGATCTGTCAATCCTTTCAAAGCCTGGTAAAAATCCCGACTGGCATCTACTCCTTTGACCTGAAGGCCCATGTGCTGGTAGGAGTCTAATACTTGGCTAAACTCATTCTTCCTAAGCAATCCGTTGTCGACAAAGATGCAATAGAGTTGCTTGCCTATGGCCCTGTGCAGCAGCATGGCAGCGACGCTGGAGTCAACCCCTCCTGACAAGCCTAGTACTACTTTATCCTGACCTACTTTTTGTCTGATTTCTTCAACTGATTGCTCTACAAAAGAAACAGGTGTCCAATCCGGGGAGCAGCCGCAAATGTCAAAAAGGAAATTAGCCAGAATGAGCCTGCCTTCTAAGCTGTGTGTCACCTCGGGGTGAAACTGGATGGCGAAAACCGGCCTTTGCCGATGCTGAAAAGCGGCCACCTCAACTCCGTCCGTTCCAGCAATGAGTTCATAAGGCTCCGGCAAATTGATTACCGTATCACTGTGAGACATCCAGACCTGACTTCCGTTTGAGATGCCTTTAAGCAAAGGGCTTTTGTTGCCGTTGGGCAGAAGTTGAGCTCTGCCGTACTCCCTGGTTTTGCTGGGCTGTACAGTGCCGCCTGATGATTTTGCAAGCCATTGAGCACCGTAGCAAACACCTAAAACCGGAATACTCAAAGAAAGTGGGTCAAGACTTGGTTGAGGGGCCTCCGCATCATTGACCGAAGCCGGACTCCCCGACAGGATCAATCCTTTGATGTGTGGGCCAAGCGAAGGCAGATGGTTATAAGGATGTATCTCGCAGTAGACATTGCACTCTCGTATGCGCCTGGCGATCAACTGGGTATACTGAGAGCCAAAGTCGGCAATCAGGATCATGTCATGCTCCATGCGGCAAAGGTAACATCATTTAATCCCTCCGAAACCAGGGATTAAAGAAAAACCTCCCTCACATTGCAAGTGCTTTTCTTGCCTATGAATTGGAAATTCTGTTCTAGCCACTGATCAGCATACTGTCGGCCAATCCATTTGAGTTTGAGTAAAAACTCCATGCTTGCATTTAACTTGCTGGAAACCGTGTAGTGCGAAATCTCCTTCTCCGGGTTGATGTTGTGTATGTATAGTTTCTTGAGTGGCTTGTTTGCATGAAAGTTAACCCCTTCATCAAGCATACGCTGTACAAAATCCACTTTGCGCATTTCGAACATAAGGCTGGCATTGAAACTCAATTCATTGATCCTGTCTCTGATTTCGATAGCCGAAGTGGGTACTTTGTCAATCTCAATAGGATTCACTTGAATAATGAGGATATCGTTGGTATCCGTATGATCAATCAGAGGGAAAATGGGAGGGTTACCCATAAAACCGCCATCCCAGTAGAATTCACCATTGACTTCAACAGCGTGAAAAAGAAAAGGAATGCAGGCAGAAGCCAAAACAGCATCCACGCTCATCTCCGGTAAGGTAAAAACTTTTGCTCTTGAGGTCTTTACGTTAGTGGCACAGAGAAAAAGCTGGGTTGCTTTGCAGCTTTTCAGGTAATCAAAATCGACCAGTTCAAGTAGAATTTCCCTCAGAGGATTTAAATTCAAGGGGTTGTACTGGTAGGGGGACATCATATTGGTGAACATTTCAAAGAAATGATACGCCGGAGAGGTATCCATGCTTCCATTACCTTCAGCTTTGTCCCAAATGGAAGGCTGTATTAGCGAATAGGTTTGCTGTTGAGAGACTCTTGCCCAGAAGGCATTGAGTAGATCAATGGCACCTTGCCGACCGTTTCGTTGCAAACCTGCGGCTACCATAGTGGCGTTCATAGCCCCTGCACTGGTTCCACAAAGACCAGCTAGTGCAATTCGCTCATCCTCAAGCAGACGCTCCAGTACCCCCCAGGTAAATGCTCCATGAGAGCCGCCGCCCTGAAGGGCCAAGTCCAAAGATTTAGTCATTTTAGTAGTTAAAATAGGTGTATTATTGGTTGATGGCATTGTAAAATCATCTTGCAGTCCAGCCGGCTTCCATAGGCAGGCTTGCTCCAGTGATTTGCGCACCTGCATCGGAAGCAAGGAAGACGGCAAGTTTACCGATGCTCTCCACAGGTACAAACTCCTTGATGGCATGTTGCTTCAGCATAATGTCGGAGATGACCTTATCCTCGGACAGGCCGTGTACTTTAGCCTGATCTTTTATCTGACCTTCCACCAGTGGCGTGCGAACGTAACCCGGGCAAATGGCGTTGCAGGTGATTTTATAAGGCCCTCCTTCCAGTGCCAGCACTTTGGTGAGCCCTGTAACGCCATGTTTTGCAGCTACATAGGCTGATTTAAACTCACTTGCGACAAGGCCGTGGGCAGAACTGATGTTGATGATCCGGCCAAAGTTTCTGGATTTCATAGATGCCCAAACAGCCTGGGAAGTGAAGAACACGGCATTCAGATTTACTCCTAGAATAAAATGCCATTTTTCTTCTGGGAACTCGTCTACCGGAGCTACAAACTGAACACCGGCATTGTTGACTAGAACATCCACAGGACCCAGGTTCTTTTCAGCCTGAGCGACCATTTCCCTGATCTGATCCGTTTTCAGAAGGTTGGCAGGGGAATAATCCGTTTTGACTTTAAAAGTCTCCCCAACCTCACGAGCGATATCGGCTCCGTTAGGCTCCAGACCGTTGAACATGATTGAATAGCCTGCAGCTGCAAACTCTTTGGCAATACCGAGGCCTATGCCGCTGGTACTGCCCGTAATGAGAACTGTTTTCATGATGAAGATGGACGAGGTGGTAAAAATAGAACAATTCAGTCAGCGGAGCACAAATAAAGGCTTTTGTTTGAACGGCCTTAATCGATTACCTTTGCAGCGGCAAGCCGGTACGACCAGCTCCTGCTGAACCCCCCCAGGTTCGGAAGAAAGCAAGGGTAAGCGGTTGTAGCGGTGTGATATTCGGTTTGCCACTTTTTTCCTCAAATTCCCCTCCCTACCTATGAAGTTTTTTATCGATACAGCCAACCTAAACGAAATAAGGGAGGCTCATGACCTTGGTGTGCTTGATGGTGTAACTACTAACCCATCTCTCATGGCCAAAGAAGGCATCAGCGGTCAGGAAAGGATCATTCAGCACTACAAAGACATCTGTAAAATTGTCGATGGTGATGTGAGCGCTGAAGTCATTTCCACAGATTTTGAGGGCATGATCAAAGAGGGAAAAATCCTAGCGGAACTGGACGACAAGATCGTGGTGAAAGTACCCATGATCAAGGATGGTGTTAAAGCCATTCGTTACTTCAGCTCTGAAGGTATTAAAACCAATTGCACTTTGGTGTTTTCTGCCGGGCAGGCTATTCTGGCAGCCAAGGCTGGCGCAACCTATGTGTCTCCATTCATTGGCCGACTGGATGATGTTTCTACGGATGGCCTTCAACTTATTGAGCAGCTAGTCACCATTTACGATAACTATGGCTACGGCACGCAAATACTGGCAGCATCGGTAAGGCATACCATGCATTTGGTTCAATGTGCTGAAATCGGTGCTGATGTTGTCACCTGTCCCTTATCCGTTATCACTGCTTTACTCAACCATCCTCTCACTGATATCGGTTTGGCCAAATTTCTGGCAGACCACAAAAAAGCCAACAGCTAAACCCTGCTTCGCTCTTGTTCATCATCAAAGTCAAAGGCAAAGCCAAAATTCCTGATTACATTCAACTACGGGATGATCAGTTTGTATTGGTGGCCTACTTCAGAGCTGACCGGCCATTGCTGAAAAACATAGAGAAATTCGGGCTGGCTGGAAAGGAAAAGGAACTGGAGGAATTGATCCGGGATATGCCTTTTGGCAAACTTCAAAAACTCGATCTCTGATCCATGGAGAAACTGGTGGTCGCAGAAGCTCTGGAGGTAGCCCAACTCCATCGCAGGGTCTTGTCTGATGTTAACTTCAGCATTGAAAAAGGAGAATTCGTCTTTTTGATCGGTAAAAACGGCTCTGGTAAAAGTTCCCTGATGAAGACCCTATATGCCGATCTGCCGGTTACTCATGGCAAGGTGATCGTGGCTGATATAGCCATTCAGGGCATAAAGCGATCAAAAGTCCCCTTCCTTCGCCGTAAACTGGGCATCGTTTTTCAGGACTTTCAGTTATTTCAGGACCGAACGGTGTCTGAAAATCTGTCCTTCGTTTTGAAAGCCACAGGCTGGAAAGAAAATTCGAAGATCAAAAACAGAATAGCTGAGACTCTGATGCGGGTAGGCCTGGGTTCTGTTGACTCTAAATTACCTTATCAACTTTCCGGAGGAGAACAACAAAGGGTCGTGATCGCCAGAGCCCTACTCAATGACCCATTGCTTCTCATTGCGGATGAACCTACCGGAAACCTTGACCCTGAAGTAGCTTTGGGCATTTTCAAGCTCTTCCGAGAGATCAATAAAGGAGGCACAGCTGTGCTGATGGCCACGCATAACTACCGATTTATCCACGACTATCCTGCACGAGTGCTGAAGTGCGAGGAAGGTCATTTGCTGGATAGCCTAACACAAGCCTCGATTGTCCCTACACTCTGAAACCACCGGACTTTCCATACTGATACCTGCCTATCAGATAGATATTGAAAGGCTTATTTCAGGACTTGTACAACAGCAACACCGGTGGCCTGCTTTGGAAATCATCGTATTTGATGATTGCAGCCCTGACGAGGCGATCAAATCAAAGAACAGGATTGTACTTGAGAAAAACCCTGACATTCAATACGTTGAGCTAAACGCCAATGTCGGCAGGAGTCAAATCAGAAACCTGATGGCTCGAAAGGCCATCTACAGTCATTTGCTGCTGCTCGATGCGGACAGTTTCATCCATAACCCTGATTTTTTAGAGAAGTACCTGCAACTGTCTGATGCGCAGGTTGCTTATGGTGGAACCTGTTACCCAAATAAGCCGGAATCAAGAGAGTTAATGTTGCATTATTGGGTGGGTTTGCACCGGGAGGCCCATAAAGCAAGTTACCGTCAGCGTGATCCCTACCGATACTTTACGCTTAACAATGTGATGGTACAACGATCTCTGATATTGGATATGCCGCTTTACAATCAGCTTAAAAGCTATGGCCATGAGGATACGCTATGGGTTCAGCAACTGGAGGCAAAGCAGGTTCTGGTCGAGCATCTGGACAACCCCGTAGAGCATACCGGGCTGGAACCAGTGGAGCAATTTTTAAAGAAAAGCAAACAGGCGGTTAGCAATTTGGAGCTTCTGTACACACAGGGACTGTTGCTCAAAGAAACACCATTACTGAAGCTATGGAAAAACAAACGAGTGCCATGGTTGACACTCGTTGTTGACTCCTTGTTAAATGGGGTGATTAAGCTGATCGGCAAACAGTTGATGCGTTACCACCGCCCATTGTTTCTATTTGATCTCTATAAGCTGCTATGTTTAGAGCAGGCCTACAGAGCAAGGAAGTAAATTACTTTTTAGGAGCCGGGGTAGGCTTGGTTTCTGACTTAGTCTCTTTCCTTTTCTTGATGACTTCAATATTGTTTTTCGCCAGAGCAAACTCAGGGTACAGTTTTAGCGCTTCCTCGTACGCTTTTGCGGCAAGATCAAACTCTGCTAGTTCTCCTGCCAAAACCCCTCTCATGTTATAAGCTGCAGCCTTGATGGGCACATCCTGACGGCGGCGGTCCTGAGTGAAGAATGGAACAGTAGCCTTGTCCGTTTCTGTCGAAGCCAGGATCATATTGATGCTATTGGAGCATTCAGCAACCCTTTTAAGATCGTATTGCATGGCTGCAATCTGATAGAGGTATCTAACATCTTTTGCCTTCTCATATAGCATTTCAAAGTCATTTAGGGCTTCCTTAAGCATGCCCAGATTTTGCTCACTGATGGCCTTTACCTCGAGCATTCCAATCTTGCTATTGTCTTCAGTATACACCTTTTCAGAAAGGATCATGGCCTCATTGAACTGTCCTGAGCCGAAATACAAATAGGCGAGAGTATCATACAAATTCTTAGCCTCGGGCTTGAGTTGGATCATTCTGAACAAAGCCACTCTGGCAACCAGTCCGTCATTGTACTGAAGAGCCTCTTTAAAAATTCGCTCTTCCAATTCGTATTCCTTGCTGTTAGGAGAGGAGTTAGTGGCTGCAGGACTTGTAGAGGCAGCAGGTTCGGTAGTTGACTTACCTTTTTGTGCTACACTTGAAAATGCAATAAGCAGACACAAAGTGATCAGCGATAATTGTTTACGTTTTGAGTTTGGCATAGTTTATAAATTGTGGGTCAAAAGTAGTACTTATTCTTTAGCCTCACTAAATCGGTTTTTCTTTCAATGTGTAACCAAGTGAAGCGGCTGATTCAACCATCAGCTTAAAACCAGGCTCCCAGTCGTTGCTGATACGACCTTCGAGAATGGCTTCTTTAATGGCATTTTTAATCAAGCCAATGTCTTTTCCAGGCCGAATATCAAAATATTGCATGATATGCTCACCTGTTATGACCGGTTGCAAATTTCTGACATGGTCACGGGCCTCCACTTCGGTAAGCTTCTGTTCCACTTTGTCGAAATTCTCCAGATAACGTTTTACTCGGTTGCCATCTTTAGACGTAATGTCAGCCCTGCACAACTTCATCAAGTCATCCAGATCATCACCCGCTTCAAAAAGCAGCCTACGTAAAGCAGTATCAGTGACTGTCTCTTTTACCAATGCAATAGGTCTCAGGTGAAGCCGAACGAGTTTTTGTACATAGCGCATCTTTTCGTTCATGGGCAATTTGAGTTGCCTGAACAACTCCGGCACCATTCGGGCTCCCAGTTCTTCATGGCCATGAAACGTCCACCCTTGATTTTTGTAGTATTTTTTGGTGGCCGGTTTAGCGATGTCATGAAGCAAAGCAGCCCATCGAAGCCACAAGTCATCGCTCGTCTGGCAAAGGTTATCAAGTACCTTCAGTGTATGGTAAAAATTGTCTTTATGGGCATGTCCATCAATCACTTCTACCCCTGCTAACTTGCCCATTTGAGGAAAAAACAAGTCCAGGAGGCCAGTGTGAAACAAAAAGGTAAAACCTGAAGAGGGCTTGGGGCTAAGGATGATTTTATTGAGTTCATCCATGATACGTTCCATGGAAACAATCGCTATTCTATCCTTTTGCAGCATGATCGCCTCGTAGGTATCAGGCTCAATATCGAAATCCAGTTGGGTGGCGAAACGAATAGCCCTCATCATGCGCAAAGGATCGTCACTAAAAGTGATTTGCGGATCGGTTGGTGTCCGGATCATCTTGCGCTTCAGGTCTTTCTGGCCATCAAAAGGGTCAATCAAGCGAGCGAAACTTTCCTTTTCAAGACTTATGCTCATTGTATTGATGCTGAAGTCTCTGCGCAGTTCATCTTCAGCAAAGGAACCGGCCTCTACCTCAGGCTTGCGGGAGTCGCCACGATAGCTTTCTTTCCGGGCTCCCACAAACTCCAGCACCCAGTCTTCCCATTGCACCATAGCGGTGCCAAAATTTTTAAACACATGCACATGTGCTCCTTCTCGTTCGGAAGCCACTGCCTCTGCCAGTCGAATGCCATCACCTTCACATACAATATCGATGTCCTTGGAGGGCCGCTTGAGCAGTTGATCCCTGACAAACCCACCTACTATTCGGGCTTTGATGCCCTGTTCCTGGGCTTTTTGAGCAATGATTGAAATTGGGGCTTCTTGCAGGAGCTCGGTAAAATTCACAGACAAAGTTAATGTAGAAGGCTATATAATTCGAGCCTAGCCTTTTCGAAGCCACTGAAGGCCTCCTTGCCGGCTTAGGAAAAGCACTTTGTAGTTTTTTACTCCGGCTAAAGCTGGGTATTCTGTTGTTTCAGCATGGCCTTCAGGCAGCTTGAGGCAGGGTTTGGACAATGAGCCTGAAAGCGGAAAAGCCAACAGTGGGTGCGGGATTGCCTTTGCCAAAGAAGACAATTCATCCTCTTGCAATCGACAAAAGCCCATCACTGCCTCGGGTCCATCCCAGTCTTCACCTAAGTTTTTGAGCCCCTGGAGACACAGGATCAAAGGTTTTTCGGCATATTCCATCAGATCCCATGCCAGATCGGGAACTTGGTTCACATGTAAATGGAGGGTATCCACCATCTGTAAGGGCATAAATGCTTCCATGGACTCGGTTGTGCTGATATAACCAGCCGGTAGTTCAGCTTTAAAGTAACGGGGACATATCACAAGACAATAGCCCGGTATGGCAGTACAAATGACAGCCTCACCTGCTTTGAGTTTGGTGACTTTTTGCTGAATCATACACCCGGATAAGGGTTTCGGTTTAGGCGGCCACGTTTCATTTTCTTTACTTTTCCAGCCTTTGTGGTCGAAAAATGCCAGAGCAGGCTGATCTCATGTGCTCCACCTGCAGCAATACCCAAAGCGGAGAGGGTATAATCAAAGCTGTATCCCACCGTATACTTTTCCTCCTGAAG
This sequence comes from Cytophagaceae bacterium, assembly GCA_027488815.1. GTDB lineage: Bacteria > Bacteroidota > Bacteroidia > Cytophagales > JAIYAX01 > JAIYAX01. The sequence continues at coordinate 59,916 of JAIYAX010000001.1, forward strand.
ACCAGCCATCATCACAAAAGCATCCTGGTTCATCATTCCGTAACGGCTGTTCCACGGTTTGCCACGGTAAAATGTTCCAAACCACATAGGTTCAAGTCTTAAAATAGCCCCTATGTCAAACTGAGAAAAAGGGCCCTGACTCCTAAACACGACCTGAGGTGCGATGCTTTTTGCCGGAAGGTCTTTTTTCAAGCCTTTGGGGTCGTTTAGGTCGATCCTGTATCCGGCATGAAGTAGAATGGCCATTGGCAAAGGCTCAGAACCATCCAGAAAAAAGGATTGATCAGGGCGATTGAGGTGGTTAATGGCCAGGCCTGCCCAGGCATTGGAATTGTAAACAACGGTACCCCAGTTAACATCTAAAAACTGGACATTGCTAAGTTTTCCATAGTCTTCATTGCTCAACTGCTGCAACACCCCATCAGGGCCAAGCTGATCAGGGAAGGTAAGACTGAAGAAATTGACAGATCGGGAAGTTAGGCCTACACGAAGTCCGGAGCGTAGGGCCCATTTCCTGGAGAGTGAAAGCCTGTACGAATAGTTCAAAGCCATCGTAGTGGAATTGAGGCCTCCTACTCCGGCTGTTGCCCTGCTGATCTGAATGCCAATTCCACTGTTGATTTGAATAAGATTACGGTCAAGTCCAAACACAGTATAGGTGATACCTCCAGGAATAGCTGGCCATTGGTTGCGGTATTGCAACATCACCCTGTTCTCAGGGGTCTCTCCGGTAAGGGCAGGGTTTAGCCAGGGCCCTGAGCTATAGGATTGGGAAAAAAAAGGATCCTGAGCCAGAATGGGTGCAGACAGGAGCAGAAAAAGCCCCAGAACTAGTGAATTACTTGCCTTTGAGATAAACATCCCTGTCAATTTCAGAAAACCGATCTTCATTCTGTAAGTCTACCAATTCAACATCCGTAAAATGGGAGTCATTCTCAAACATGACTTTGTAGCTTTTGCCCAAATTAAGCACCAGAATGTACTTGCCCGTAAGTGAATTGCTCCTGAAGATCCCTTCAATCCGATTTTTATTCTGATCGATCAAGGTTATAGATGAGGATGTCGGCACTTTGTTTTGATCATAAACGATCCCTTTCATGATCATAACTTCAGCCGCTGTATTCTTTAAATCGATCCTGTAGATGTCTTTTTTTCCAAAGCCACCGTCTTTGTCTGAAGAATAATAGCCTTTGTCATAATTCGCTGCGATCACATAAAAGATATCGTCACCCACCGTATTAATCGGATAGCCTACGTTTTGAGGCTCTGACCAGAAATTATCCTCCAACTTGATGCTGGAGAAAATATCAAAGCTGCCCATGTTTTCATGCCCTCTGGAGCTAAAGAATATCGTTTTACCGTCTGCATGCATAAATGGTGCATCCTCATCTTCTGTAGTGTTGATGATAGGTCCCAGGTTACGTGGAAGGGCCCACTCTCCATTTGGCAGTTTTCGGGAAACATAAATATCTCTGCCTCCGTACCCTCCGGGCCTGTTGCTGGAGAAATATATCTCTCTGCCATCAGGAGAAAGAGCAGCGCTTGGTTCCCAGTAAGGCGAATTGATGTTTTCATTTAATTTTTCGGGTTCGCTCCAGCGGTCACCCTGAAGTGCGGCAATGAACAAATCACCTGAATAACCAACGGTAGTGCGGTACAAAAGCATATATTGCCCATCAGCAGATAATGAGATCACAGCATCATGCTTGCTGGAGTTTATAGGCTTGCCCAGGTTTATTGGAGATTGCCACTCGTTGTTTTCAAACTCTGCTTTGTAAATATCTTCAAAACAATCTCCGTCAGTGTCTTTTTCATTGCTGATGCCCCCTTCACGACGGGAGGTGAAAAAAATCTCAGTGTCATCGGCTGAAAATACCGGGCTATAATCATCAAAAGGTGAATTGACCTTGGTACCTAAGTTGGTGATTTGAACGTCAAGGGGCTTGGTCATTAATTTTTTAGCTGTGCGGACACGAGCTATTTGTTTTTCGACATCGGAGTCCAGATAGGCCCTGGGGCTGGCTTTTACTTTGAAGTAATTCAAGGCATCAATGGACTCATCGAGGCGCTCAAGCAAATGGTATGCTCTACCCAAATAATAGTAGGAATACACCTCACCCCCATCTTTGGCCTTTAACAATAGCGGCATCGCTTTCGAAGGCTGATTCAGGTTCATTAAGCATATCCCGGTTCTTAGCTGATAAAAAGTGTTTTCGGGATCGGTTTCAAGGAGTTTCTGATAATCCCTGAGCGCCTCAGGGAAATTGCCCTCTTCGAACATCGCCTGCGCATCGGCTACAAGACGAGGATCGGATTTGCTTTTCTTTTTTTGATCCTGTGCCGAGCCGACTGAACAAAGAAATATCAAAAAGAAAAAGACCAGATAAAACAAACGATGAGTCAACATACGAAAGGGATGAAGGTCAGAATAATGCGTAATCAAGTAAGCGCAAATTCGAACAAATATAATTGAATAACATAAAAACAAACCCAGGAAGAGCAAAGGCTTTAACGCCAAAGATAAGAGCACTTGACAACAGCGCCAAGTAGTTATAAACTTTATATTATTGAATATCAATGCTTTACATATTATATATCATATTCTTATATATATTGTTTTGATATATCATTTATTGATACATACCTTTGAGCCATGATCTCACAAGAATTACTAAAGGGTTCTCTGAAAACCATCATTCTGAGGCTCTTGGAAGAAAACGGAAGAATGTACGGCTACGACATTTCCAAACGAGTGGAAGAGTTAACCGAGGGTAAAATCGTGCTCAACTATGGTGCGCTTTACCCTGTGCTTCACAGGCTTTTGGCTGAGGGCCAGATCAAAAGCGAAGAAGAGGCAATCGGTAAGCGGGTAAGGATTTATTATTCCTTAACCGAGACAGGCAAAGAGGCCTCACTGCTAAGTCTTCAAGACTTCATCGACTATGTTGACACCATGAAGCTAATCATTAACCCACCTAAACCTGCCATAGGCTGAAAAACATGAAGTATCTCTGTTCATTAATAATTCTTGGTTTAGGCCTCGTCACAGGCTGTCAAAAGACCCCCACTGATTTCAAGGCTATCGCTTCTATGCAGGATACCAATATCACTGCCTTGACAATTGAAAAAGGAGCTTATCGTAAGGCTTTGCTCATATTTCCCCATGCAGATGATGAAATAGTGGTGAATGGACTTAGTATGTATCTTAAAAGTAAGGGCGTAGAGTTGCATTTACTCACACTCTGCCGACATGATAGCCTGAGAATGGAAGAATGGGAATGCTCTCATCAAAAACAAGGCATGGAAGGCGCAGAAACGGCTGGTCTCCTAAACAACAGTTGGGAGCGGATCATGTCCGACGAAGTCATTTTTTGGTACGATCATAAGGATAGCATCTACTCAATTATTAAAAGCCAAATCACTGCTCTTTCGCCTGAGATACTCATCACTTATGACACTGAAATAGGTGCCTATGGTCATCCAGAGCATAGAATAGCAGCCGAGGTAGCTGAGCAGGTAGCGACGGATATGATCCTGGCTGGAGATACTTCTCTAAAACTTATTTTTCAGTCTACACTCACCAAGCCTTTGGAAACGTTTCTTTGCAGCCCTTCCCCTGGCTATGAGCTTGCTAAAAAACGGACAGGAAGTACCGGTTTACCGGCTCCAAATGTAGCCGTAGATATCCGACCTTTTTGGCCGGGAAAGCGGGAAGCTGCTTCCTGCTATCAATCTCAGCTACACACCCTTAGTAAGTTCTACGTGTTTTACGAAGCTGAAGAAGCAAAAGAACACCATGATGCGTTTTCTCATGAATACTACGTGATGAAGACCCTCAGAGGAACATTCTCTGCTTCAAAACCATGAGAATGGAAAGCCTTCAATTACAGGAGGATCAGGTTCTGCTCATTGCAAACTACCTCAATGAGCAAGGGCTTCAGGGAGCCTTGTTGTATGATGAGCTTCTTGACCACCTCTGCTGCGATATTGAATCCCTAATGGCAGAGGGAAGCAGTTTTGATGAGGCCTGGCATCAACTTAAAACACATGTACCTGCTGAACAACTCCATTTCATCGAACATCAAACTCAATTATCTCACAACAAACCATTTAACAACATGAAACGATTAATGCTGATTTCAGGCTCAATAGCTGCAGGTGGTCTACTATTTGGATCGACCTTCAAAGTCATGCATTGGCCAATGGCCAATATACTCACAGTACTGGGGGGATTCACCCTTACAACGCTGTTTCTCCCCTCCTATTTTATTTACCTTTATCGGAAGCAACAGGTTCAAAGGAACAAGTTGATGTTTCTATTTGCCTTTTTAGGTCCTTTTTGTGGCTCACTGGGGGTGATTGGCAAAACCATGCATTGGCCGGGAGCTACCTACGTGTCAATTGCAGGTTTGGTCTTCCTGGCCTTAGGCTTTATCCCCCTCTATCTTTATCGAAGCCTCAAATCCTCTGAGGACCGTGCCGGAAGCCTTGCTATGGTGATGATTTTGCTTATCTCAGTGCCTGTGATATTTATGGTCATCAACCCTAAACCTAGCAAAAGGCTACAGGACAGTATTGCAGAAATAGCCAGAAGAGATGAGCAAATGGCAGGCATTTTTGGCAGGAAAAACAGCGAAGGATACTTTACCTTAACAGTCCTGGCTTCCGGTGACAGCAGCCTACTAATGGCATCTGAGACTTTGTCAAGTGCCAGCGATGCGCTGGTGGATCATTTGGAAGGATTGAAGAAGAAGGTTATTGCCGACTCAGACGGTGGAAATGTGGTGTTGAACCTACAGAATTCGAACAATTTTATGACAATGGCGCAGACACGTACCTTGTTTTTTGATCAGCAAGGAGCCGCTTTGCTGAGAGAGAAATTCAACAGCTATCAATTGTTGGTTTCGGGGCTGAATACACATGCTGGTAAGAAGCATCAGGCTCCAAGCTATATTAAAGTCATACTTGGTGAAGAAAAAGGCTGGGCTGATCGTCAGTTTACAGATAAAGCCTTGATCGATGTCGTAACTTACCTCTCTATGTTACAAACTGCCATAAGGGCTACTGAAGCTGAAACACTACAACGCCTTATTTTAATGGTTAAGTACCAAGATCACCCACTGGCCAAAATGGCAGGTATATAAGCGCATACATTCAATTTTAAACCAAAGCCATCTTCTATTCCGGAGATGGCTTTTTTAATGTTGATTTGCGCCATGAAGCGCTTCATTGGCTACCTCAAGGAATATTCCCGGGAACATTTACGTCTCAGAAATATCATTCTTGTGGTTATCCTGAACACATTGTTGATCTCCATTAATTTTTACTTCGACTTTGAAAACAATGTTGTCGACCGGTTTTATGGGCAGACGGTTTACACCCTTTGGTACTTTTTGCTACAACTCATCCCATACCTGATTTGCCTAGGTCTTATCCTGCCTTCAAATGAACGGTATCGCTTAAAGAACAACTACCTCTGGATCAAGATATTCGCCGGGTTTTTCATACTTTCTTTGGACCGCTCTTTTTATGGAGAGCCATATCTTTTGGAAGGTTTGTCACCTGAGGTGTACCGATACATGCTACGGCTTTTGAAACCATTGAGCGGAACCATCATTGTGTTTGGTTTACTTTTCATTTGGTATGTCCTGCTTGACCGCAGAAGGGGCATGGATCAGTTTTATGGATTAAAAATCAACAACAAAGACAAAGTTGCATACCTGTACTTGTTATTACTGATGATCCCATTGGTCGCTGCGGCCTCATTTCTGCCAGATTTTATCGCATATTATCCCAAATACAAAAAGACAGGAGGAGCCCTGTTTGCCTCGATCATGAATTGGCCGGAGGTCATGGCGGTGATCCTGTATGAAGCATCCTATCTAAGTAGTTTTCTTACTGTGGAGCTGTTCTTCAGGGGCTTTCTTATCATGGGCCTGGCCCCACAGCTTGGAAAACATGTCGTGTTGCCAGCTGCCACAACTTATGCTGTTCTACACTTCGGAAAACCTATAGGAGAATGCATCAGTTCACTTGCCGGAGGATATATTCTGGGTGTGATTGCCTTGTACAGCCGAAGCATTTGGGGCGGAATACTGGTACACATGGGCATCGCTGCCCTGATGGAGTGGTTTGCCTATCTGCAGCTCGTTTGGAGAGGGGAACTGCCCCCAATTCAATAATGATGTGCTCATCTTCTAAATACCAAACATATCCTTAGCTTTGTGCCCCGTAATCAGCAATCCGGAGTTCTATGACGGCGGTCAAATATATTTTTGTTACGGGGGGAGTGACCTCATCACTAGGGAAAGGGATCATCGCTGCTTCATTGGGTAAATTATTGCAAGCCCGTGGCTATAGGGTGACTATTCAGAAATTTGACCCCTACATCAACATTGACCCGGGCACCCTCAACCCTTATGAGCATGGTGAGTGCTATGTCACCCAGGATGGAGCTGAAACAGACCTCGACCTCGGGCACTACGAGCGTTTCCTGAATATTTCAACTTCCAGATCAAACAACATCACCACTGGTCGCATTTACAATAATGTTATCACCAAAGAGCGTGAGGGCGCTTATTTGGGTAAAACGGTACAGGTCATCCCGCATATCACAGATGAAATCAAGCGGAATTTTTACCTGCTTGGCGACTCAGGTGACTATGACATTGTGATCACCGAAATCGGAGGTTGTGTAGGTGACATTGAATCCCTACCCTTTATTGAAGCCCTGAGGCAGGCACGCTTTGAAATGGGCTCCAACAACGCCCTGGTGATCCACCTGACCCTGATTCCGTTTTTAAAATCAGCAGGAGAGCTTAAAACAAAACCTACCCAACATTCGGTAAAGCAGTTGCTGGAGGCTGGTATTCAGCCGGACATTCTGGTTTGCCGCACGGAATACCCTTTGCCCGAAGAAATAAGGCGTAAGCTGGCCTTGTTTTGCAACGTGCAGCACAAAGATGTGATCGAGTCCATCGATGCAAGCACCATCTACGATGTGCCTTTGCTCATGAAGAAAGAAAAACTGGATCAGCGGGTGCTGAGCAAGCTGAAGCTAAGCGCCACCCATGAGCCAGAACTGGAAGGCTGGAAAGATTTTCTGGGTCGATTAAAAAACCCATCCTATGAAGTCAATATAGCCCTGGTTGGAAAGTATGTCGCATTGCCTGATGCCTACAAATCAATCGTAGAGGCATTTATCCACGCTGGTGCGGTGAATGAATGTAAGGTTAAACTCACTTACTTTTCCGCCGAAGGAATTGACGATGCTACTGTGAAACATACCCTCGATGGAGTAGATGGCATTTTGGTTGCTCCGGGCTTCGGTGAGCGAGGGATTGAAGGCAAGATTTGCACCGTGAAACATGCCAGAGAGCAGAAAATTCCGTTTTTCGGGATCTGCCTGGGCATGCAAATCGCTGTTGTTGAGTTTGCAAGGAATGTGCTCGACCTTGCCGGAGCTCATAGCACTGAAATGGATGCCAACACCCCCTACCCTGTCATTCACCTGCTCGAATCTCAAAAAAGCGTAACCCAAAAAGGAGGCACCATGAGGCTGGGAGCATACCCCTGCAAATTGAAGAAAGGAACAAAGGCAGCACAGGCCTATGGAGACTCATTGATTTCAGAACGACACAGGCACCGATACGAATTCAACAATGCCTTTCTCAAAGATTTTGAAGAACATGGTATGATCCCTTCCGGCATCAACCCTGAATCAGGGCTGGTCGAGATTATGGAACTTAAAAACCACCCCTGGTTCCTGGGAACTCAATTTCACCCGGAGCTCAAGAGCACAGTGCTCAACCCTCACCCACTATTTGTTCGATTTGTAAAAGCGGCACTCGACCTGAAGTCAGGCCGCATTTGATCAAAAACCACACATGGATAGAAACCAGATCATAGGATTAGTATTGATTGCGGTCATCGTATTGACCTATTCGATTTTTTTTGCTCCAGATCCCCCTCCACCTGCTCCAAAAAGCAAATCTGCTGACAGCATCAAATCAGACCTGCCAGTACTCAATCCTGATGAGGCCGCTATCTCAGAAGCAAATCCTTTAGCGCAGAGCATAACAGCTGCAATAGCAAATGAAGATACTGTGGTGCTTGAAAACGATCAGGTGCGATATGTATTCAGCACAAAAGGTGGCTTGCTTCGCACGGTAAGGCTGAAAGAGTTATACACCTTTGACAAAAAGGAGCTTTATCTGCTAACTCCAGAAACAGGTGATATGAACCTGAGCCTCAAGAGCAATACCGGATGGCTACCCTTGCGTTCGCTCTACTTTGAGCCTGCATTTAGCCGTGAGGTCAAAGGTGATAGTGCTTTTCAGGTACTTACCCTTCGTTTGCTTGATACCAGCGGCCGAAGTCTCAGTCATACCTATCGGCTGGCAGAGAAAGGCTACACATTACGCCATACTTTGCAGGCAAAGGGAATGGGTGGCCTACTGAGTGGCAATCAGGCAAAACTCGACTGGAGTAGCAATTTGCCCCAGATGGAAAAAGACCTTCAGGCTTGTAGGATTAACTCAACGGTAAATACCTATACGCTTGAGTCAGAACTGGTGAACCTGGGTGAAAGTAAATTGGGTCTGGAAGAGGACAGTATCGTGACCCCGGCCTATTGGGTGAGCCATAAGCACAAATTCTTTTCTTGTGGGGTAATCGCAGCCAAGCCTTTCAGCAGCGTGGCCATGCGCTCACGTACCGATGAGCCAGACAAGAGCAATGTGAAGTACTTGTTCAGCTCTGCTACCTTTACGACTGAAGGCTTGGAAACTGATGGTCTCCATTTCACCTACTATTTTGGGCCCAATGATTATAAGATTCAGGAAGGGCTGGCACCCGGATTTGAACATAATGTCTACCTCGGCTGGACCATTTTTGGCACCATCAACCGGTATACCATCATGCCATTGTTTCGGTTTTTGGAGCAATACATCGTTAACTACGGTATCATCATTATCATCCTGCTCATTATCGTCAAGATCATTTTGAGCCCACTTAGCTACCGGAGCTATGTCTCGATGGCCAAAATGAGGCTGCTGAAGCCTGAGCTTGACCTGCTGAAGGAGAAATACGGCGATGACATGACCGGTATGCAAGCTGAGCAGATGCAGATTTATCAAAAGGCAGGCGTGAACCCTGTCAGCGGATGTGTGCCTGTATTGCTCCAAATGCCCATTTTCCTGGCTTTGTTTAACTTTTTTCCCAATGCTATCGAGCTTAGACAGGCTGGTTTCTTATGGGCGGATGACCTTTCCTCTTATGACAACATCCTTGATCTGCCATTTACTATTCCTTTTTATGGAGACCATGTGAGTTTATTTACCCTGCTGATGACAGCCTCAACTTTGGTATATACCTGGTACAACAACCAGATGAACCCAACAACAGTAACCGGGCCAATGAAAACCATCAGCTATGTCATGCCGATCACCTTTTTGTTTTTTCTGAACAGTTTCGCTTCCGGACTTACCCTGTATTATTTTGTTTCCAACGTAGTCACTATTGGGCAACAGATGATCATTGCCAAGTTTGTGGATGAAGATAAACTGCGGAAGATTTTAGAGGATAACAAAAAGAAAAATGTCAATAAACCCATGTCGAGGATGCAGCAGCGCCTACAAGAGGCGATGAAAAGCAAGGAAACAACGAAACCGGCCACTAAGCCCGCAAGCAAAACAGCAGCCAAGCCCGAAAGTAAAAAAACCGGTACCATTAAACCGGAAACAAAAGGCAAGACAAAACCCGGCAGCGATCCAAAAGGTAACGCAGGGAAAAAATAAAATCCTAGCGCATGTAATCCCCCAACCTAGCACACGGTTTAAACCGTGTGCTAGGTTGGGAAATGGATATAAACCGTGGGATTGGATTTGGGCTTGGATATAAACCGTGGGCTAGGTTTGGAAATGGATATAAACGGTGGGATTGGATTTGGAATTGGAATAGGATATAAACCGTGGATTTGGTTTTAACCGTGGGCTAGGTTTGGTTTGGGTAAATTTCTATCTATAGGTTTGGGATTATTGAATTTAACTTCCCGTATCAAGTCCGTTTGATGTTATCAGCTCATCATACTCTTGCTGAAAAGTGTTAATTCGATGATGTTCCTTTTGATTTTTAATGTATTGAAATACCCGCTCTACGATTGATTCTGAAACTGAATAACCTGCATATCCTGTTTGCCATGCAAACTTTTGAGAAATGATGTTATCATGATTTATAAAATGAGAGCTACTTCCTTTTACTTGCTTAATCACCTCAGAGAGAGATTTTTGTGGATTTAATAGAAACAGGCAATGGATATGATCAGGCATACCACTAACAATTCGTAAAGGGCATCCTAATTCTCTAAATTCGTCATAAATAAATGGATAGATTTTGTTTTCAACCGAAAAATCAATCAATGGTTCCCGTTCTTTGGTAGACCAAATAGCATGTATCCAAACTTTATTTAATGAATGCGACATAATGGTGGATAAATCAATTTATATGCAATAGCTACAGCATTTTAGCAGCATTTTAGCACAAATCTAATTTACCACCTGATGTGGTTTGTCTAGACTCAGAAAATTTGTGTTTTACGATCCACAATTCAATATATACATTCCGGCCCACGGTTTAAACCGTGGGCTGGATTGTATACCGTCGGCTGGAATATAAACCGTGGGCTGGCAATAGGGTATTCAAATGAATATTCATTTTCGTCCCAGGTTTGGGGCTTGGTTTAAGCGTTGGGTTGGGGTATCGTAAAGTCGGATTTAATAGGAAAGGCGTTTTTATTTGGGCATAAACCCAAGGTTACAGAACCATTACCCGAAACCCAGGATGAACAAAATATCATCACTAGCCAACTTATTCCTTTGTCTTTTCGCTTAAAAACAACGATTGTTGTGTATAAAAGGAAAAAACTCAGATGATGAAACTATTTTTATTAAGCTGTTGCCTGATAGCACTCACTCTTATATCCTATTCTCAAGACAGCCTGTACTTGAGTTCAGGCGAATTGATTGTCTCCAAAGTGCTTGAGATTACTCCTGCTGAAATTAAATACAAAAGCTTTGACAATCAGGAGGGCCCAAGTTTTGTTTTACTTAAGTCTGAAGTAGCTCTTCTCAGGCTAGAAAACGGAACCAGGCTTTCGTTCCAAAACGAATCTGCAGCCAAGGTGGTACCCCAAACCGCAGCTGCACCAGTTCAACCGGCTGAAGATATGTTTGTAAAAGGAAGAATAGACGCCTCAAGATTTTATCTGCATTATCAATCTGCTGGAATGGGAGGTTTTATTTCTGGTTTCTTGTTTGGTCCTTTGATTGGCCTTATTCCTGCTGCCATTATATCTGCTACTCCTCCCAAAGAGCATAATCTTGGTTATCTAAGTAGCAACTTAATGATGAATCCAGATTACCGAAGAGGATATACTCAGTTTGCTGCTCAAAGGAAAACCGGTAGAACCTGGACGAACTGGGCGATTGGCTCACTTATTTCAGTTATATTATTTATTGTTATCACCAACTAGATATACGTCGCCTTTAATAGTGTTGCGGCATGGGTTACCGGACTAGCTTGATCAACATGGTAAGTGGAAACCATACAAGTGAACAACAATCTGGTAGTCCAAAACACAAACAAGCACAATAAAAAAACTAACCCTTCAATAAACTCAAACGGAATCTGATCATCCTAATGATCAGGTCTTGGGGCAAGGGTTGGTCCAATGGAAACTGAACAGAGCCCTTTCCTCTTTTAAAACCGCTCAATTCTCTTTCAAAGTGCGCCATGGTAGTTGGATGCGGATAAAGCCCTATATGATGTTTATACCCAGCGATCATGATTTGCTGTTCTCGCTTTCCCCCTTTGACCAAGGTATAGGCAGGGATATTGTAATTCAAGAGCTCTTCTGCGTCTGGAGCAGCCTCCAATATGTATTCCCGTAATTCAAGTAAAGCAACCTTTACTTTTTCAGGTTGAGCATTAAAGTAATCATCAACAGTTTCGGTTGCAACGTTCTTCATTTTTAACAGGATTTTATAGGTTCAAAATGCTATACTTACAGGATATAATATATTTTAATATATATATTTAGATAGTTTACGATTTATAAAACGTATAATTACTAATTTAAGCTAAACTATGGCTAGAAGCCTTAATTTGAATTCCAGTACCAAATTTGCTTTCTGTGCGGCGTCTTCATTAGAATACTAAAAAAGCAAGCTTGATTTTTGCTTCAATGTCGAAGATTATTCTTTGACATTGCATTTTAGCCAAAGATTATTCTTAGTTTTGAACCCACTGCTCTTAGTTTATGTTAGGAAAAAATACCGCTCCAATCCAATCATCTTCGATAGATCCAGATCATTTATTCGAATGTATCGCACAAAATGATGATTACAAAGCTTTGGAGCAGCTCTTCAAGCTGTATTACAAGCAGTTGTGTGTGTATGCCCTCAAATACATCCGTAAACCTGAACTTTGTGAAGAAGCTGTAAGTGATGTTTTTACCCGTATCTGGAGCAATCGCAAGACTATCCTTATTAGTTGCTCAATCAAATCGTACTTGTATATCTCTGTACGCAATCAGTGTATTGATCTGATACGCAAACGTGGTATGGACACTCATATACCACTTGAGGAACTACACTATGAAGCAGCAGATGCCAGTTATGCTGCCAATGCTGGTTTAGAGACACAAGAGCTTGCAGAAGTGATCGAAACAGGCATAGACAAACTCTCCCCCCAATGCAAGATTATATTCAAGTTGAGCCGTGAGGAAGGAATGAAGTACAAAGACATTGCAAATAAACTTGACATCAGCATCAAAACTGTGGAAACACAGATGGGTAGAGCACTTAAGTCGCTCAGAGCTCATGTAAACGGCAAGCTTCCCTTTCATTTGTAAGGGTACAGCAGCTGTGGCTGCGTCTAAAGGTGTATACCAACAGACGTAGGACGTATGCGCAGCACTGCTCTTTCATTTATTCTAGGTTTCGTAGTTGTTTCGGCACTCCTGCTTGCCTGCAACAGAGACGATGAGTTTAAGCCACAAGGGCCACGTACAAGTGTTATTGGTGGCTCAAGAACCTTAATAATCAGCCTGAATGATACTGCCGAGTTCAATATACTTGCAGAAGCGGTTCGTGGGATTCGCAACATTACAGTAGAACAATCCATTAACAATGGCCTAAGACAGCGTTTAACCCAAATCAGCTATGGCCCTGATGCCTTTTCAGTCAACCTTCGTTATACCCTTTTAATTGACAGTTTACAATACTCACAATTCGATGAGGTCACTTTGTATTTTACAGGCACTGACAATGAAGGCAACACCACCAATACTTCCACGACGAATTTTCAGATACTGTCGGTGTTTAGTAAAGTAACGGATACAACTTATTTCAATACTAATTTCAGGATGATCTCAGCCCCAACCGATGGTGCTAAAGGTCTGATACAAGGCGATACCTTTACTATGGATGCTGCCACCAACTGGCTGATCAAAGGCACAGTTGAGGTCGATAGAGGTACCACATTGCTTATTGAACCGGGCACCAAAATTTACGGCTTGGTGGGAGACCCTTTATCACCTGCTTATTTAAGTCTTTTAGCCGGATCAAAAATTATTGCCCTAGGCGAAAAAGACAATCCCATTGTGTTCACCAGTGACCGAACCTTGGGCCCTGGTGCAACACCAGGAGATTGGACAGGCGTAAAAATCGAAGGCGAGGCTTCTCTCAATCCTGCAAGCAATTCAGGTCAGATGCGCTATGTAAGGATCGAATTTGGAGGTAAAAGTGTTGACTTCCCAAGTGTATTGACAGAAGTAGATGCTGGCCTTCGACTGGCTGAGGTTGGCAACGGTACCGACCTTTCGTACCTTCAAGTGTTTCGTAGCAGAGGTCAAGGGTTTCGATTCAATGGAGGAACTGTAAATGCCCGCTATCTGGTTGCAATAGACTGTAACAACAATTGCTTCCGTATCGATGACGAAGAAGACGAAAACAATGTAAGAATATCGGCATGGACCGGAAAAGGGCAATTTTGGATAGGCTCTACCCCATCAGCGACAGGAGCCTCTGGCCTTGCAGATATGGATGTACGAGATGGCTCAAACAGTACTCTTGCTAATGTTTCACTCCTTGGCCCAGGTGCAGCGAATACCTCAATAGAAAAAGGCGGGATACGAATTCGAAATACAATCGGTGGCTATCGTTTTTACAAGTTTCTGGTAGCACATTATGGTTCGTTTAATGCCTGGGGCGTAAGGGCTGATGCGGCACCTAACCCCCCGACTGGCATCAATGGCTCTAAAGTAGTTGCCCATTCAAGAGTCTACGAAGTGGGCACAGGGCAGTTATTCAGAAACGATGCTGCTGTTTTTGCAAGTGATCCACAATATGTCAACAGTCAGACACCTATTTCCGGCTCAACTCCTAATCAATTTGTTTTTGCTAATACCTCCGACTTGTTTAACAACTTTGATCTGACCACCATAGATCCATGGTTTGTCAATACAAACTATTTAGGTGCCGTCTTTAGCATTGACTGGACAGCAGATGGAAGCTGGTGTAAAAACGCAGACGGAAGTATTCGCTAAAAGAGATTCACATTGAAAGAAAATGAAATAGACCACAGCCTGGTAGCAAGATACGTGGCCGGTGAGCTGCATGACGAAGAGCTGGAGTATTTTGAAAAACAGCTTCTAAGCAGACAAGAATATGTGCATGCTGTTTGGGAAGCAACCGTGCTTTTGCGAGGTCGCTCCATTGATCGATTGTTTGACACAGATAAAGGCCTGGAGAGGTTGAATGTTTCTATTCAGCAGACCCCAACCGAAAAAGGACATAGCAAAAGTGCTTCTCCAATATGGCATCGTACGATCAAGTTTGCCGCTGTTTTGATTATAACCCTTATGGGTGTATGGCTTTTTATCACCTTGAATAATCCGGTTCAAAAACCTAAGCCTTCCGTCGCTATAGTATCATACAGTACAAGTGATGAGCGTAAACGAATTGTCTTACCAGATAGCTCCTTAGTACAACTAAATTACAATAGTCAGATTTCATTTAGATCTGTCCAGTTTAGCAAGGATAGGATACTTCACCTGGAGGGAGAAGCCTACTTTGAAGTAAAACCGAGTAAATCTTACCCTTTCAGAGTGCAAACCACTTCGGGTGTTATATCAGTGTTAGGTACACGTTTTAAAGTAGTGTCATCTCCTCATACTCCTTTTGTCACAGAAGTTTTTCAAGGGAAAGTGGAAGTTAAACCCTATGGAGATAGTGATCAGACATTCAGCTTAATGGCAGGCCAAGCAATTAAATGGGAGACCGTAGGCCGCTTTTCGTTCTATAACACTGGACTTGATGCCCCAGAATGGGTTAGTGGTGTTTTACATTTCGAACAGGCCCCTCTATCAGAAGTCTTTCTTAAGCTTGAAGCATACTACGGCGTCAAGGTGACAGTTAAAGCACCTGAGTTGTTAGAAAAACGCATCAATGGTACCTACAAACAAGTTCCACTGGAGATAGTACTAAACCAGATTTCAAAGGTATACCCCTTTCAATATGACCTTGAAAAGGAGTACTTAATCATTAACCCTATTCAGAAGTAAGCCAGAACTATACCATGAAAACATGTCTACAAACAAGTATCGGAGGATTATTGGTTTTGCTGATGACTAGCCTTTTGGCACAAGGCAGCCAGAAAAATGGCCTTTCAACAACCCTTATCAAGGTAAAATCCCAACAATACACGATTGCCGGGCTAATCAAAGAGATTGAAAATCAAACAGAATATGGATTAACCTATGCCGAGGACGAAACTTTTCTACAACGTTCTGTAAACCTAAGCTTCAACACCTATAGTTTGACAGACCTTCTGGCTCTGATGTTAGAAGGTACCGGAATGAGTTACAACCATCGGGGCAATTCAATAAGCCTCTATAATTCAGCAATAGTAGCTGGTTCAGCCACTTTGAGAGGTAAAGTAACAGATGAAATCACAAAAGAAGCTCTTCCTGGAGCAGCTATCTTGATTGAGGGGAGTTCATTAGGTACTGCCACTGATCTTGCTGGCGATTTCCTATTGCGCTCTGTACCCGAGGACCAGGAAATCTCCCTAAAAGTAACCTACCTTGGATATCAGGAAAAGGTAGTAAAGGTGAGGCTACAGCCCAAAGAGGTCAAAATATTAAATATCGGTCTGTTGCAGTCTGACAGAATACTTAACGAGGTGGTGGTACAAGCTCAATCAGAAGGACAAGAAAAAGCCCTGAACCAGCAAAGAACAGCAGACAACATTAAAAATGTAGTGTCAGCTGATTTGATTGGCCGCTTTCCTGACCTGAACGTGGCTGAAGCTTTGCAAAGAGTTCCCGGTGTTAACATACAACGATCAAGAGGAGAGGGATCACAAGTATCGCTCAGAGGAACTCCTCTCAACTTCACTACCCTCTCAATCAACGGAGAACAAATACCCACCACCAACATCGGTGGTAGCCGGAATGAGGAACTGGACATGATACCCGTAGACCAGCTTTCTAGCATGGAAGTGACCAAATCGACTACTCCCGATATGGATGGCGATGCTATTGGTGGAAACATTAACCTTAGAACACAACCTGCTGTGCGCTACAAGCCAAAAATCAAAGCTGAAATAGGCGGTGGCTACAACGATATTTCCGGTAACTTCAATGGTATAGGTAAGTTGAGTTATGAACGAAGACTGCTCAAGTCAGAGCGATTTGAAAAGGGTAGAATGGGTGTTAAAGTAGGAGGCAGTTACTTCCGTACCAACAATGCCAGAGATAGAGTAGAAACGGATGGCCCTACGGGCTGGCAATTGCGCAACTTCAATGGTAATCAAAATGTGATCAACGAGTTTGGCACTGATCAGGTTTATGTGTACACCTTATACCGATACCGTGATCTGTTGAATACCCGTACCCGCTCAGGACTTTCGGCAACTGTTGATTATAAATTCAATGAAAAAAACGATATCATATTCAATGTGATGTATAGTCGTCGCTCAGACGATGAGCAGGAAGGCCGCACTAGATTTGAAACCCCGGATTTGAACAACTGGATATCTCCCACCCGCTATGTGAACAACGGCAGAATGCGTAAGGAACTTATCGATCGCTTTAAGCTTAAGCAGAACCTGACTACTAGTGTAGAAGGTATAAGCCAAGTCGGCAAGTATACACTTGACTATGGTGCTTTTTTCACTTTTACAGAAGACAGAACTGATATCATCCGTGCGCAATGGCGCACTAACTCAAATCTTACATTTAACGTAAACAATTTCGGCTCCGACTTTGTCACTTTTTCTACTGAAGGTGCTGATATTCATGATCCTTTTTTATATCCCAACTTCGCTTCGGTAGCAGAAGATGTAGAACTGGCAATAGGTAAAAACTACCTGGCTCGAATCAACCTCACTAGGGATTACCGATGGAGACGTTTTAATGTACAAGTGAAAACAGGCGCTAAAGTGCGCTTACTCTCCAACGAAGTAATTCGAAACAACAGACCACAAACTCCAAATCCAGGTTTAGGAATTGGTTTTGTAAACTTCCTTTCTTCTTTCGAAGACAGCAAATTTATGGATGGAAAAATTCGCTTCGGGCCTACTCCTGATGCAGATAAACTGGGAGCCTGGTTTAGGGAAAACAATGGTAATAGTAGTGTATTGGCACCAACTACGAATGATCAGTTTCAAACCGATCGGGATAACAGCACAAATACTTTCGGAACGTTTGAAGACGTTTACGCTGGCTATGCAATGGTTCGGATGAAGTCAAGTAGAAGCATGTATTTATTTGGTTTACGATTGGAAGCAACAAATGTGGGTTACAACGCTAATCTGATTGATGCAACAAGCGACCGGGTGAACAGTATTACACCCGTTACCGGAACCAGTACCTACATTATTCCCCTCCCAAATTTTCATTACAAATACTCAATCAATACACTCACAAATGTCCGCTTCTCTCTCAACCGCTCCTTCGCTCGTCCGAATTTTATCGAAATAGTACCGAGGGAAATTATCAATCCACTGAATAATGAGATCGAGCAAGGCAACCCAAACCTTAAACCTCAGGTAGCCACTAACATAGACCTTCTGATTGAAAGATACCTGCCAAGTGTTGGGATTCTATCAGGAGGGATTTTTGCAAAGCAGATCGACGACTTTATATTCAGAAGTGCTTTACCGCAGGATAGGGTAATCGGCAAAGATGTAAATGGTAACGACAGTACTGAAAGATTTACAGTCTATCAACCACAAAACGGAAAAACAGCTTACCTATATGGTGCAGAGGTCAATTTGCAAGTACCGCTCACCTTCATGCCTGGCTTCATTAAACGTTTAGATTTGTTTTTCAACTATACATACACCAATTCAGTTGCAAGCACTCTGCCTTTTCAGATTCCCGGTGGTGTAATTCCTGCACGCACAGGTATACGTTTCCCTGGTCAGGCACCCCATACTTTCAATGCCGCACTATCCTACAGCCACAAAGGTTTTAGTGCTCGTGCATCTCTCAACTACAATGGAGAGTTTATCGCATTGCTGGGTGAGCGCCCGGAGGAAGATGTGTACCGAGCAGGTCGCTTTCAACTTGATCTAAACGCAGCGTATAGCTTTAAGAAACACTATCGTGTTTTTGGAGAAATCATCAATCTCACTAATCAGTCTCAAGTTGACTTTTTAGGGCTTCGTAGTAGAATAACCAATGTGGAATTTTATGGCCTCATCGCCCGCTTTGGAGTGGGCCTTAATTTCTAAATGATGACTTACAAGGAAGAGCTTGTAGTAGTGACAGGCGGTACAGGTGTATTAGGCAGTACGATGGCAGCTCATATGCTTGCTGGAGGTGCTAAAGTAGCCATATTGGGAAGAAACGAAGAAGTTGGACTATCTTTAGTAAGTGACTGGAAAGCAAAAGGATATATAGCTCGCTTTGAAAAAACTGATGTATTGCAAGAAGCTGAAGTAGAAGCCTCGATCACAAACATTCAAAAAGACTGGGGTTCGATAAGTTTGCTTGTAAATGCTGCCGGCGGCAATAAACCCGGTGCGACCATTCAACCGGCTCAAGCGTTTTCAGATTTAGGTATTCAGGATTTTGATGAAGTGGTGCAATTGAACCTCAGCGGTACGGTAATTCCATCAAAAGTATGCTTGAGACACATGGTAGCTGCTGGGAAGGGACACATCATCAACATTTCCTCTATGGCAGCTGAGCGACCACTTACCAGGGTAGTAGGCTATGGGGCAGCAAAGGCTGCAATCAACAACTTTAGCCGTTGGCTTGCTGTTGAGTGTGCTCAAAAATATGGTGAGCAAATAAGGATTAATGCCATAGCCCCAGGTTTTTTTGTAACTGAGCAAAACAAAACATTGCTTCTGAACAGCGACGGCAGCCCTACCGCACGAGGCATGAAGATACTTGAACATACTCCCTTCAAACGATTCGGCAGGCCGGAGGAGTTGCTTTCCACACTTGATTGGCTTTGCCACCCTGGTTCTTCTTTCATTACAGGTGTGGTAGTGCCGGTGGATGGCGGGTTTAGCGCCTTTGCAGGAGTATGATTTAACAAATGAGCCGATTGCATATGAATCCTACTTCAGCCATTGCTTTACTTGAACAAACCTGGCGTTGGTTTGGCCCTGATGACCCTGTGCCTTTAAACCATATTCGTCAGGCGGGAGCGACTGGAATTGTCACTGCCTTGCATCATATACCCAATGGAGAGGTATGGACAGTTGAAGAAGTAAGAAAAAGAAGGAAGCTAATTGAAGCCGCAGGGCTGCAATGGAGTGTCGTCGAAAGTATACCAGTTCATGAGGCGATTAAGCAGGGCAAGCCAGAAGCAAGCCGTTACATTCATCAATACATACAATCACTACTAAATCTGGCATCTGAAGGTATCAAAATAGTTACTTACAACTTTATGCCGGTGCTTGACTGGACCCGTACTAATCTGGCCTATGAACTTCCTGACGGTTCGCTTGCACTTCGTTTCGACCAGGTTGACTTCGTTTGCTTTGATGTATTCCTCCTCAAACGAAAAGGAGCAGAGGCTACCTATCCTGAAAATTTACTAGCCAAGGCCAGACAACAGTATGACCGGCTCACCAACCATGAAAAAGACCAGCTGATCATTACGGTATTAGCTGGGTTACCTGGGGCAGAAGAGGGCTATACCTTAACCCAATTTAAAAACCTAATACAAGCTTACCAATCTGTTGGTGAGGAAGGGTTAAGAGAGCATTTGTACCAGTTTGTTAAAACCATAGCTGCGGTAGCTTCGGAGCAATCCATGCGGCTGGCTATTCATCCCGACGATCCCCCCTACCCTATCCTGGGCTTACCAAGAGTGGTAAGTACTGAAGAGGATGTAGTTCGGTTGTATAGTGCTACTACTGATCCTGCCAATGGTTTATGCTTTTGTACAGGCTCATTTGGAGTTAGGCCTGATAATGATCTTCCTGGTATGGTGAATAGATTGGGGCATCGCATCCATTTCGTCCACCTGCGAAATACAACTCTCGAGGCTGATGGGAGCTTTTTTGAAGCCGATCACTTGGGTGGTGATACCGATATGTTTGCGGTAATGAAGGCTTTGATAGAAACAGCAAAACAAAGAAAGGTAACCTTACCCTTTCGCCCTGACCATGGTCATCAAATGCTGGATGACCTGAATAAGAAGACCAATCCTGGGTATAGTGCCATTGGAAGGCTTAGGGGACTAGCTGAGCTAAGAGGCCTGGCTTTGGGCATAAGCAGATCTATCCAACAGTGACATGATGAATCGAAAAGATTTTCTTAAAAAAAGCTTGTTGGGTGCCAGTGCGCTTCCACTGCTAGGTAGTATGGCCTTGCCAGGGATTGCGACTACGCTTCCAGATAAGTATGGCTCAAATGCTCCTGTAAAAATCACAGCTGTGAAAGCGTATGTGATGAAAAAGGCATTGTATGTAAAAGTAGAAACCGATGCGGGTGTGTCGGGCTGGGGCGAAGGAAGCCATGACAACATCACTTTAACAGCACAGGCAATTGATCAATACATTGCGCCCAAAGTAAAAGGTCGAGACCCTTTTCACTCCGAATACCTATGGCAATGGCTATACTTTAGCGAAGAAGATATTGGCCAGTCAGGATTATGGCCAGGAGCACTAGCAGGCTTTGACAATGCTCTATGGGATCTGAAAGGTAAATTACTTGGCCTTCCCGTACACAAGCTACTGGGAGGTGCCGGTATTGAAAAAGTAAAAGTGTATGGAAGTTTTGCCCGTGGTGAAGGTAAAAAGGTGCTTTCAGACCTTGAACTCGCCAAACAAGCCGAAACCTTCATTTCACAGGGGATCGATACTCTAAAGCTGAGAATGCAAATAAGGCTTCTCAATGTGGATCCTGAGCCGGATCCAACATTTGAAACCATAAAGCAACTAAGGAAAGCCATAGGAGACAATATCACTTTGTTTGTAGACTTTAACAATGGCTATCGGGCTTCAAAAGCAATCACATTAGCCAATAAACTGTATGAGTACTGCAACATAGCTGCAGTTGAAGAACCTGTAAGCTATCAGACTTATGATGACCTTGCCCAGGTAGTAGATGCTGTATCGATACCTGTAATGGCGGGTGAGCATGAATACAACCGCTGGCAATTTCGTGACCTGATTATAAGAGGAAAAGCGGATGTTCTAAACGTAGACCTTATCAAAGCAGGCGGGCTGTCAGAAAGTCTTAAAATAGCTCATATGGCTTCCGCTTTTGATAGGCCAGTGATGGTTCACAATGCAAGACCGACCTATTGCACTGCCACATCACTACAGTTGATAGCTGCTATTAGCAATTTAGCACGTGTACAAGAGTACACAGGCAGTCGTCCTGAATTAGAGCTTGGCAACCTCTTTCAAAACAGCATTGACTTTGCCAATGGCTACTTGAGCGTGCCACAGATACCCGGCATGGGTCTCATTCCTGATGAACAAGCTATGGAAAAAAACAAACTCAATAAATAGCTCATGCACTTCATACATGACCAATTTTTGCTGCCCAATGCAACTTCTCAACAGCTATACCACCGCTATGCTGCCTTAAGTCCAATTATCGATTACCATTGTCACCTCTCACCTAAAGACATAGCCGAAGACAGAAGATTTAATAACCTGACAGAAGCCTGGCTGGAGGGTGATCACTACAAATGGAGGGCAATGCGCACCTATGGCATCAGTGCGGATTACATCACTGGTAGCCGAAGTTCCTTTGAAAAATTCGAAAAGTGGGCTGAAGTAGTGCCCCATACGTTGCGTAATCCACTTTACCACTGGACACACCTTGAGCTAGCTCGCTATTTCGGCATTTACGACCTGCTCAATATGGAAAATGCCAAGTACATTTATGATACAGCAAACGCCATTCTTCAAACACCTGCATACTCTGTAAGGGGTTTACTCAAGAAAATGGGGGTACAGGTAGTGTGTACTACCGATGATCCTACTGATGATCTTTCTTACCACAGGTCGATTGCATCTTCAGATTTTGAGATTAAAGTATTGCCTGCTTTCAGGCCTGACAAAGTGCTTGCAACTGATCAGCCAGAATTGTTCAACGGCTGGGTAAACCGGCTCTATACCCTTTGTGAGCTCTCCATAAGCACCTTATCGGACCTTATGGAATGCCTTGAAAAGCGAGTGTTGTTTTTCCATCAGCAGGGTTGCCGACTCAGTGATCATGGTCTGGAGTATGCCTATGCTTATTATCCTCCTCAGCAAGACTGGGATCGCTTGGTGCTAGCCTTACGAAATGGTAGTAGCCTTAGCAAGTTGGAAAGTGAAGCTCTGAGAAGTGAAATTCTCTTTAGACTGTGTAAGCTATATCATAAGTATGGCTGGGTGCAGCAGTTCCATTTAGGAGCACTTCGAAACAACAACACCAGAATGCTGGAAACGCATGGGCCAGACACAGGCTTTGACAGCATTGGAGACTTCGATCAAGCCACATCCCTAAGTGCATTGCTCAACCGACTTGATAAAGACAACGCTCTGGCGCCAAGCATTCTTTATAACCTAAACCCAGCTGACAATGAAGTATTTGCAACTATGACGGGCAACTTCAACGATGGCAGCATCAAAGGGAAGATACAGTACGGTTCTGGCTGGTGGTTTCTGGATCAAAAGGACGGAATGACCAAACAACTTAATGCACTCTCTAACATGGGGCTGCTTTCCTGCTTTGTAGGTATGCTTACTGATAGCCGCAGTTTTCTCTCCTATCCAAGGCATGAATACTTCCGTAGAGTACTCTGCCGTCTGCTGGGCGAGGAAATAGAAGCCGGAGAACTACCTCGTGATATAGACTTAATCGGCAACATGGTTCAAGACATCTGCTTTCGTAATGCGAAAGCTTATTTTAAATTCTAATTCATTGTATCCCAAACGAAACATTTATACATGACCCAAGGAAAAACAGTAGTCACATTCGGAGAAATCATGTTAAGGCTTTCTACGCCTGGTTTTCAACGCATTCAACAGGCCAATCACTTCAATGTGCATTTTGGAGGGGGTGAAGCCAATGTTGCGGTATCACTTGCCAACTATGGAGTAAATACTCAATTTGTTACCCGCCTTCCAGACAATGATGTTGGAGCTTATGCAAGGAAAACTCTTCATTTCTACGGTGTTGGTACACAGCACGTTCAAATCGGAGGTGAAAGACTAGGCATATATTTTCTCGAGACAGGAGCTGTTGCACGAGCCAGTAAAGTGATTTATGACAGGGCTTATTCAGCCATCTCAACTATAAAACCTGGAATGGTACCCTGGAAGGAAGTTTTCAAAAATGCTTCATGGTTTCACTGGACAGGTATCACACCTGCTCTTTCCCAAAGTGCAGCTGATGCTTGTCTGGAAGCCATTCAGGTAGCCAATGAAATGGGTGTTACCGTGAGTTGTGATCTCAACTTCCGGAAAAATTTGTGGAAATACGGTAAAAAAGCAGGTGAGGTAATGCCTGAACTTGTAGCCGGATGCGACATTATTCTGGGTAACGAAGAAGATGCTGAGACTGTATTTGACATTAAACCAGAAGGATATGATGTTACCAAGGGTCATGCTTCAGCTGATGAGTTTCGTTCGGTATGCGCTCAGTTGATGCAGAAATTTTCCCGAGCTAAAAAAGTGATCATCACACTAAGAGGATCAGTAAGTGCATCGCATAACACATGGAGTGGTGTGTTATTCAATGGTAACCAATTGTATGAAACAGCCACTTATCCTATAACGCATATTGTAGATAGGGTTGGTGGGGGCGACAGCTTTATGGGTGGGCTTATTTATGGACTTATGCAATATCCAGGTGATGATCAAAAAGCACTTGATTTTGCAGTTGCAGCCAGTTGTCTCAAGCACACCATTGAGGGTGACTTCAATCAGGTAACTACGGATGAAGTAGTCAAGCTGATGAGCGGAGACGCCTCAGGCAGAGTATCCAGATGACCAAGAACTAAACAGATATGGCTAGATTTTCACGCATTCAAACCGCTCTTGCAATGGCGGATACTGGGTTAGTTCCAGTGTTTTACCATACCGACTATTCTGTGTGCCTTGATGTAGTTCGTGCCTGCTACAAAGGTGGAGTGAGGGTATTTGAGTTCACCAATAGAGGTGATTTTGCACATGAATTATTTGGCAGGCTTATCAAAGAAGCACAATCAGAAATGCCGGAGCTGCTACTTGGTGTAGGAAGCATACAGGATGAAGGTACAGCAGCACTTTATATTCAATGCGGTGCACAATTCATCGTAGCCCCTTCCTTAAATCCTGCTGTAGCCAGAGTATGCAATAGGCGAAAAGTACTTTGGGTACCCGGATGTGGCAGCGTGAGTGAAATAGGGCAGGCTGAAGAACTGGGGGCAGAAATTGTAAAGATCTTCCCAGGGGCACAAGTTGGAGGACCAAAGTTTGTTGAGGCAGTAAAAGGTCCAATGCCTTGGACGAGCATCATGCCAACAGGTGGAGTAGAACCCAATGAGGCCAGTTTAAAGCCCTGGTTTTTGGCAGGTGTCACATGTGTAGGGATCGGTAGTCAGCTCATAACCAAAGAGGTCATTGCCCGCAATGATTGGAATGGCCTCAGCAATTCAGTAAAAGAGTGCCTTAACCTGATCAGTAGTTTTCAAAATAAGGCTTGAAACCATGTCTTCGAGCAGAAGAAACTTTATTCAAACGTGTAGCTTAGCAGGTATTTCCACCATTTTACCTTGGTCCGCTTACGGCAAGCCGACAGAGGAATTAAGTGAACGATATAAGCGGCTTGATGAGGCATTGGTGAAACCGGTTCTGCTTCTTCAAGACTTTAAAAGTCCTGTTATCATCGAGTCGGTAGATCTGCTCAGGTTCAAAGAAAGTTTCATTTGCAGAGTACGCTCAAAAGAAGGTGCAGAAGGTATATGCATTTGCAACAATGATCAGATGCTTAGCCTTTATGCCTTTTTCGTGCATAGGGTTGCTCCCTTTTTTATCGGAAAAGATGCTCTTATGCTTGAGCAACTTATCGAGGAAGTATATGTGCATGAAAGCAATTACAAATTCCAAAGCCCCGCCCTGTGGTTGCCGGTGGCCACCTTGGAGTTCGCTGTGTTGGATTTATTGGGGAAAATTGCTCAAAAGCCTATTTGGGCACTGCTGGGGGCACTCGAGCGTAAGTCGGTTCATGTATATAGAGCTACCAATTATAGGGGGTTGAGTGCAGAAAGCTCCATAGAAAAGATAAAAAACGTAGTGGCTGAGACAGATGCAAAAGCCGTAAAGTTCAAAATAGGTGGTCGTATGAGTCAGAACAGGGACTTTCCAGCAGACCGCACTGAAAAACTCATACCGCTCATGCGTGAGACCTTTGGAAATGAGATGGTCATCTATGCAGACAGTAATGGCTCTTACGATGTATCTGAAGCTGTTCGAATTGGCAGGCTATTGGAAGAATACAATATCGCATTCTATGAAGAACCGGTACCTTTTGATTGGTACCAGGAAACAAAAGAAGTCAAAAGAAACTTGCGGATACCCGTTGCAGGAGGTGAGCAGGAAGGTAGCTTACGCAATTTTCGCTGGTTGATCGCTGAAAATGCACTTGATGTTTTGCAGCCTGACCTATTTTATTTTGGAGGAATGGTTCGATCCATGAAAGTGGCACGAATGGCATCTGCTTTGGGGAAAGTATGTACCCCACATATCAGCGGAAATGGAGTTGGCTACCTCTATATGTTACATTTCGTTGCTGCATGCCCCAATGCAGGCCCCTTTCATGAATTCAAGGGCTTTTCAAAAGACCTCCCATTGGAAGCACCCGAAGAGGTAACTAGTACTATCAAGGGCGAAGTACAAGTACCAAAGGGCTCCGGACTGGGGGTAAATTTGGACAAAGACTTTTTAGCAAAACATACAGTGATAAAGCCGTAGTTATTGGTTCAATTAGGTCATTTTTACATGTTCTTATTGTTTTAGATGTGATTTATTCACAATATTGCACAACATTTTAGGGTTCACAATATGCTCCTTCGATTTGGAATTGAGAATTTTTTGTCTTTCAAAGGCAAGCAAATCTTTTCGTTGCTCCCGGGTAAGTCAACCCTAAAAGCTGAACATAAGTCAACAAGTATAAATGGAGTATCTGCACTCAAGATTGCCGCAGTATATGGTGCTAACGCCTCAGGCAAGTCAAATCTGATCAAAGCGATTGACTTTGGTCGGGAGAAAGTACTAAAAGGTACTGGACCTGAGCAACTGATCACCTCCGATTTTTTTAAACTTGATGTAGGATATAATGGGAAACCTGTTGTCATCGAGTATGAATTCGCTCATAAAGGACATAATTACGCTTACGGATTTAAGGCAAGTAGTAGAGAAGTACTTAGCGAATGGTTGTACTTGCTTCGAAAGACATCACAAACTAAAGTTTTTGAACGCAGCAACACGATTGATTTTGACTTGAGTTATCTGCTCAAAAAAAATAAACATAAAAAACAAGCTCAGTACATCGAATTTGTTTCCAAGAGTACTCCAAGAAATCAACTTTTTTTGACACAAATTATAAATACGAATATGAATGATCATGTCTCGGATATATCTGAGCTGCATGATGCTTTAGATTGGTTTCGAAATGCACTTACAGTTGTTTATCCTGGTTCAAAAAACGTTCACAAACATTTTGAACTCAATGACAATACAGACCTCAAACAGGTATTCCTTGAGATGTTAGATTATTTCGACACAGGTATTGACGGAATTGAGTTTGAAGAAGTAGATTTCGATAAATCAGACATTCCTGACACAGTTAAGAATGAACTAATGCAGATATTATTAAATGATAAATCTGAAAAAACAAGTACTTTTTTAGCTAATCCAAATGAAGACAAGTATTACATTGTTTCAAAAGGAACGAACCAATTACTCACTGCAAAAATATTAAAAACAATACACAAAGTTTCGGGTGGAACATCAGAATTGTTTGATTTGGCACATGAGTCTGATGGCACTCGTCGAATGATGGATTTGATCCCTTTGGTGATTGATTTTTACAAAGGAGGAAATGTATTTGTTGTAGATGAAATAGAGCGTAGCCTTCACCCTAATTTGGTAAAAGATCTTTTGGATTTTATATTGGAAAGGTGTTCAAATATTAACAGTCAACTCATTTTTTCAACTCATGAGGCTACACTTATGACTCAGAAAGTATTGAGAAAAGATGAAATTTGGTTTTCGGTAAAAAATGAAGAAGGAGCTACTCAACTGCATTCGCTTGAAGACTACACCGTTCGATTTGACAAGGAACTTATGAAAGACTATTTACTTGGTCGGTACAAAGGAGTCCCAAGATTAGGAAACAGACGTAATTTGTCTGTTTTGCCTAAAATTCAAGAGGATTATGCCTAGAGAGTTTATCCCGCTTGTAAGAAAAGGCGGTTTTTTGGAGGCCGAAAAACTCTATGTATTATCGTATGAAGGTACTCTTACAGAGAAGAAATACTTTGAAGATTTTTGAAAATCACCCTATTTCAATTCCATCGGTTTGATAGAATTCATTTCCTTAAAAAGACCAAAGAACAGATGATCAGACCCAATTAGCGTAAAGAGACTTTTAAAGGAAGCGAAAGAAGATTATCCATTTAGACAAACAGATGAGTTTTGGCTGATCATTGATAGGGATCATTGGGAGAAAGATCATCATCATGATTTTAATTAATTGGTTATAGATTGTAACAAAGAAGGAAACTTTTTCCTTGCAGTTAGCAATCCATGTTTTGAAATTTGGCTACTGTTGCACAGGACGTCTTTGAAGAAATGTTCTGAAGAAGAGATATCCGATCTATTGATTAATAGAAAAATCTCGATCAGAAAACATTTTATTGATTTAGTTCTAGCCAAAGCGATTGGAAAAGACTACAACAAAGTAGCTAACCCCAATGATTTTTTACCCTTTCTGCAGGATGCTATTACATATGCCAAGGAATTGGATGTTAATCAAGAGGATTACCCCGGTTCAATTGGCTCTCATGTATACAAGCTCATGGAGAAGCTGGCAGTAAGCCGATAAGATCCCTGATTTACCGTAAGGGGACAGGCTCTGTTCTGCGTCTTTGAAATCATACACCTTCTTCATGGCCAATATACCTGCATCTATTCATAACAACATACCCCGTTTTCGCTGGCGTATTTGTGCCTTACTCTTTTTTGCAACCACGATCAACTATATCGATCGCAATGTACTGTCTTTCATCATGTTGGATATGCGTTTCAAAGCAGAGATGTTGGGATTGGAAGTAGGCAGCATACTTAGCCCTGCACATGAGGCTGAATTCAAAGCCAATATGGGGTATATAGATGCAGCATTTAAGGGTGCTTATGCACTTGGGTTTCTTATGATGGGTTGGTTCATTGATAAAGTGGGTACCCGAATAGGGTATGCAATTTCAATTGGAGTATGGGTACTTTCCGCCATTTCACACGCTTTTGTCTCAGGGTTTGCAGGATTAAGAAACGCCCGAATGATGTTGGGGATTGGTGAGTCTGGTAATTTCCCCTCTGCAATCAAAACAGTAGCCGAATGGTTTCCTCAAAAAGAACGTTCTCTTGCCGTAGGCATTTTCAATGCAGGGGCTAACATCGGAATTATTGCAACCGCCTTTTCAGTACCTCTTCTCTTTAATGCTTTTGGCTGGAGAACTACTTTTTTAGTCACAAGTTCTTTAGGATTTCTATTGTTACTGCTTTGGCTTAAGATTTACCGCAAACCGGAAGAACACCCCTTACTTAGTAATACTGAGCTTGAGTACATAAAGGAGGGAAGAGCAATGTCAAGTGCTCGAATTCCCTGGTTACAACTTCTCCCATACCGTCAGACCTGGGCATTTGCCACAGCTAAATTTTGTACCGATTGCATTTGGTGGTTCTATGTATTTTGGTTGCCCAGCTTTTTTGCAGACAATGCGTACTTTAGACTTGATCTCAAAACAATCGGCATTCCATTTCTGGTCATTTATCTGGTTTCGGATGGAGGCAGTATCCTTTTTGGTTGGGTTTCCAGCAACCTGATCAGCAGAGGCTGGTCAGTAAACAGTGCTCGTAAAACAACAATGCTGCTTTGTGCGCTATGCGTTACCCCTATCTTTTTTGCATCCTATACTTCCAATCTGGTAGTTGCAGTTGCGTTGATAGCCCTCGCCGCAGCGGCTCATCAGGGTTGGTCAGCGAATCTGTTTACAACAGTATCTGATATGTTTCCCGGGCATGCTGTAGGCTCTGTAGTTGGTATTGGAGGTATGTTTGGTGCAATTGGAGGCATGCTGTTTTCAGCAGGTTCCGGCCTTATCATAGGTTCTGAGAAAAACTACCTGCCTCTTTTTCTAATTGCCTCAGTTGCTTATCTCTTTGCCCTTATCCTGATGCACCTTTGGGTACCCAATATCGACCGATTCAAGGTGAAAGAAGTTTAAGGATGAACAGGTTCCTGACCCTAATCTTACTCCTTAAATTCGTCCTATTTCACAGTCTGAATGCCCAGGACCAACCTGTAGTGATAAATCTCAGAGATTTAGGTGCCTCGGGTCTGAAAACTGAACTTGTTACGACACTATTTCAACAAGCCTTGGACAGTCTCAGAAACACTGGCGGGGGTACTGTTTTATTGGACAGTGGCACTTTCCTTACAGGTAGCGTTCGAATGTATAGTCGTAGCCATATTGAAATTAGAAAAGAAGCCATATGGCTTGGTTCGGCATCCATAACTGATTACTCAATGGGTAGTCTACTGATAGCAGATAGTTGTGAGCAATGTGCATTGATTGGAGATGGTATGATAAATGGAAATGGTCAATTTTTCTATACTAGTGACTTCCAACCTCTCCCACGCCCTCAGCCCTGGATTCTATTTAAGGATTGTAAAAACTTACTCCTGAAGGGCATCACTTTTCAAAACTCTCCTTCACATACCCTTTCATTAAACAAATGCAATGAGGTCACAATAAGCCACATAAACATCCAAAACCCTGTACGGTCACCCAATACTGATGGGATTGATCTATATGATTGCAACAAGGTTCAAATCAGGTCTTGTACCATAGCTACCGGAGATGATGCCATTTGTCTTAAATCTAAACTAGGCCAAATGAGTGAAGTCCATGTTGAAGATTGTCTGCTTGAAAGCGACGATGCAGCCTGGAAAATTGGCACCGGCTCAAAAGGTGTCATCCGTGATTGCAGCTTCCGCAACAGTACCATTCGCAACAGCCGCTATGGTATCGCCGTCTTTATGCTGGAAGGGGGACTGGTCGAGCAAATTAGCTTTAATGATCTGGATATTCATACTGCTTCTAGACATGGTGCTGAATACCCTATCTTTCTGGATATTGATCGGAAACGCCCGGAAGACCGTTTTGGGCAAATCAAACAAATCCGATTTGACTCTTTGAGAATCGAGACTAATGGTAAAATTCTAATCGCCGGTCAGCCTGGGTCACCCATTGAAGGGATTACATTCAATCATTTAGACCTTTCTATTCCACAACCTGGTGATTTTAGTGGCAAACATAAGCCCCGTGGAAACAAGCTTTTCCCTTTGCTACCTGGTAGCGTAGATTATGCTGATGTACCTTCTACATTTACACTAGCCCACCTTAATGACATAAGATTAAGTAATTTGAAACTCAACACACCTGAAAACAATAGACGACAATACACTTTCCATTTGAAAGATGTAACCCATTTAGAGTTGAATTGGAAACCTGGTCAGAATGAAATATGCAATCAATCCATCATGATCCTTAATTCTAGCCACATAACAATTAAAAATAACCCTTGTAAAGGCCGCTTACTCACTGACCGACAATCGATGAAAGTAACTTTAGACCAGTCAAGCGGACTAATTCAAGAGGTTGTAAAATCGAACACAGAAAAGAAAAATGTCAATCGAAGAGAATAGATCAATACAAATTCATGCAAGCGACAATGTAGCTGTTGCCTTACATCCTTTGTCTTCAGGTACAACGGTAAGCGTTGGAAACCTACAGGTTGTGTTGGTTGAAGATATTCCTCAGAAGCATAAGTTTGCCCTAAAGCCGATCGCTGAAGGAGGCTCTGTGCAGATGTATGGCACCCTTATAGGAAGAGCTACTGTACCCATACCTGCCGGAGGGCTTTTACATCTCTACAATGTGAAGCATGCTGTAAGTAAGCCTGTACTACGGCAAACAGACTTTGTTTGGCAACCACCTGATACCTCAAAGTGGAGAGACAGATCGTTTATGGGTTTTCACCGGACAAACGGTAAAGTAGGAACCCGAAACAACTGGCTGGTTATCCCATTGGTGTTTTGTGAAAACCGAAACATCAGAGTAATGCAGGAAGCATTGGAAAAGGTATTAGGTTATGGTGCGAGTGCACATTATGAAGCATTTGCACAACATTGGTTGTCTTCCCAGCAATCAACAGGTGGGCATTATGAAACAGTGATTGAGGATACTCCGGTTATCAAAAGACCCTTTCCTATGGTCGACGGGGTGCGCTTCCTGACACATGATGGCGGCTGTGGAGGTACCAGGGCTGACTCCGAAGCTTTGTGTGCTTTACTTGCAGGTTATATTACCCATCCAAATACTGCAGGGGCAACTGTACTAAGCCTAGGTTGTCAAAATGCGCAAGTGCCTTTGCTTGAAGCAGCCATTCGTATGGCTGACCCGTCGTATGACAGACCTCTGTATATACTAGAGCAGCAGCAAAGCCAATCCGAAAAGGCATTCATGGAAGAGGCAATTACCCTCACGCTTGAAGGCATTGCTCAAGCCGATACGATTATCCGCCAACCTGCTCCCTTAAGCAAACTTGTATTAGGTCTTGAATGCGGTGGATCTGACGGTTTTTCCGGTATATCTGCCAATCCATTGCTTGGAAGGGTAAGCGACATCCTGGCGGCACTAGGAGGCAGTCCGGTACTCTCTGAGTTTCCTGAATTAGAAGGTGTGGAGCAAAACCTCATTGACCGC
This sequence comes from Cytophagaceae bacterium, assembly GCA_027488815.1. Classification (GTDB taxonomy): domain Bacteria; phylum Bacteroidota; class Bacteroidia; order Cytophagales; family JAIYAX01; genus JAIYAX01. Next base: position 92,474 of record JAIYAX010000001.1, read on the forward strand.
AGCAGGTCTTTAGAAATAGCTACCCGTTTCATGTTTCTCATGGACCGCTACAGGACCAGAGCAGCAGAGGTGGGAGCTTCTTTTGATATGAACCCTTCACCAGGAAATATAAAGGACGGGCTCATTACCGACGCCATGAAATCAGCTGGAGCTGCCCGCAAAGGGGGTTCCTCTCATGTTTCTGCTGTATTGGATTATACGGAGCAGGTAAGTCTGCCTGGCCTGAATCTACTTTGTACCCCAGGAAATGATGTAGAAAGCACCACTGCCTTGGCCGGCTCCGGATGCAACCTGATCCTTTTTACCACCGGATTGGGCACGCCTACTGGCAACCCCATAGCTCCGGTAATCAAAGTAAGTAGCAACACAGCCTTGTTTCAGAAAATGCCGGACCTGATCGATTTCGATGCAGGCAGTATTATTTCTGGACAGGGTAAGCCTGATAAACTTGTTGAAGCAATGATGGAGTATATCATCGAAGTAGCCTCAGGAGCCACGTTAACAGCAGCCGAATGCCTCGGACAAAACGACTTTATCCCCTGGAAAAGAGGTATTTCGCTTTAGCTTCTTTCAGATAGCCAATCTTCAAATCCTGATTGATCCAAAGCTTCCAACTCAATTGCAATCGACAGGAGATGACCCTCTGAAAGGGTAGTTCCAAGCACTTTCTGAAAGAATCCCAAGACCAGTTGTTTGTAATCGGGTTCTGCTTCAGCGTGCCATGATATACGGTACTCCTGTAAGTCAGCCCGATGTGCATCATCTACCATGTGCTCCATGGATTGAGCAGATATCAGCAAGTAAACCCAAGCTGCCAGCGATTGATACAATCGTGTAGGACGTATAGCAGAGGAGCCTGCTAATGCATCAAAAACAGGAAGTAATCTGGTCTTGATCTTTGCCGTGCTGTTCAGCGCTATACTGTCTAGCTTGTGATTCAGAAAAGGATTAGCAAAACGATCCAGAACATCAGCCATAAACTGCACTGCATAAGGCTTAGGAAGAGAAGGAATTAGTAGCAGTTCTTTTTGCATGAGTTGCTCAATGATCAGGCCTATACGTAGGTCAGTCATACACTGCCGAACTGTACTAAGCCCAGCCAGCATTCCAAACGGCACCATAGCAGTATGAGGGGCATTCAATAGCCTAAGCTTGCATTCACGGTAAGGCTCTATCTCTTCTGTAAGCACCACTTTTTTGCTCGAATGTGTAAGCCAATCAAGACTTCTATCACTAGCAGGAGCTTCTATCACCCATGAGAAAAACGGCTCAGCTACTACCAACAACCTGTCCTCATAGCCCAGCGATTTCCAAATCATTTCATATTGATCTTCCGGAAAACCTGATACAATACGATCAACGAGGGTATTATAAAACCTACATGCTTCAAGCCAATCGATAAAATCCTGGGATAATTGCCATTGCAGAGCTAATTGCCGGCAAAGTGACTTGAGCAATTTTCCATTGTCAGGCAGGAGTTCAAGAGGCAAAACTGTAATGCAAGCACCTTTTGAACCCTCAAAAAAAACATAACGAGCATATAACCAACGGGTAAGTTTGGCAGGAAAGGAGCCTTTACATGCATTGTTGAAGGTGTCTCTCTCACCCAAACTAAGCCCTGCCTCTGTTGTGTTGCTTAAAACCAAGCTTAAATCGATCAAGGAGGCAGTTGCTAAAAATCGATCAGACTCGGTTTCCGGCTGCAAAGGCTGTTCATAAAGTTTGATTATATGCGGAGTATCTATTTTTTTACCACTGGAAAAGCCTCGCTCAAGCACTGTAAACCAATTTTGCTGGTTCTGATAGGCCGAAGCCGGGCTACCGGATCGTGCTTTCACAGGAATGATACTTCCTTCAAAGTTGCCCTCTGCTTGCAGTGTCTGAAACAAGTGTCCAATAAACGCCCGAATAAAAACACCATCCCCAAATTGTAAAATTCGGGCTGGACCGATCGGGTTAGCTTTGTCGGGCCTGAGTGTAGGAAGCATCATGATTATCGCTTGGTTGTTGACAAAAACTGAACATAAGCTGCCATAAATCGCAGCCCAAAGAGTGTTGCAATATCACGCACATACACTTTAGGAATATCTCCCCCTCTATTCCAATACTCTCTGTAGGCTCCTCTAAGATTAGGATCTGAATGCACAGCACTATGTTGAGTATGAATGAGCCACTGCGCTGTTTGGTGTAGATATGGTAAAAACTCCTGGTAGCCTTCAGCATGGAGTTCAAGCCACAACAATGCTGCAAATGCCATAGCTGATCCACAAGGACTGGATGTCTCCGGAGGTTTTGCCAACCAATTGTTGTAATAAATAACTTCGTCTGTATGGCGCAACCTTACCAATGCATGTGCAGTACGTAATGCTGACTCTAAGTAACGTTTATCCTTCGTGAAGCGATAAGCTCGTAAAAGTGCTTCAGCATTCCATGTATTAAAGCGAGGATGAATTTTGCCTTTCACATGATCATTTGGCTCGAAATCAAGCCAAAAACCACTTGAATGCTGGGTAACCAACAAGACACTGCATTGCGCTAAAAAGAACTTTAAGTAGGCACTATCACCTGTAAATGTAAACATGTCAAGGTACAGGTAGCCCTCAGCATTCGGCCTGGCCACTTGAAACAAACCGGGAACAATACCTGAATGCTGCTTATGTGGACTCCTATCTTTCCATACTTCCGCTGATTGTGGATCTACAAAATTGTAAAGCATGCCTCCCTCAGGAACCACCATGTTTTGCAACATCCATTTGCCAGCTTGGGTTGCTGCCTGGGCATAAAGTGGGTTGCCTGTAAGGCGGCTTAGCTCAAATAGTCCTGGTGTGCCATCGGTGATGGTCGTGACATTGACCAACTCTCCCAATTCGCCACCATGCTGGGCCAAAATCATACCTTTGAGAGGCCCTTGCTGTATTTGCAGGCCTGCCCAAGCATTACCGCCTCGCTGAGCAGCCAAAAGTAAAGACGTGTCACCTAGCACTTCATAGCTTTTGAGCAAAGCCAGCACCAATTGGCCGGTATGCCAGGCTTGCTCATACATATTCCACTGTTTACTTAAAGTGTCATAGTCACAACGACTAAGGCCAGCCTCAGTTGGTAACACCTTAGCTGCATACTGGGATGCCTGATGCATGCTACGCAGCACATCGGCTGCATTCGGTATTTCAGCTGATGATTGGGCAATCAGCCGAAAGGAAAAACAAAAAGGTAAAAGCCAAAACCACCTATGGAATATCGAATACATCACAGAGTATAAGACGAAGGCTTAGAGAAATACCCTTATTCGTAAGGGAAAAGCATCTTTCTTCCGTCATTGATAAAAACTACTTTCGCCTCCACATGCTTTTTTATGTTCTTATTGCCTTAGTGGTCATCGTGGGGCTTACTTACAAAAAGTGGCTACACCCCATATTTGCCATTTTACTTGGTTGTTTTATAGTAGGTATTCCTTGTGGAGCTTCTCCTTCCAAGATCATTGCCTGGATCAGTACGGGCTTTGGGGAAATGCTGGGGAGTATTGGCCTCATTGTTCTATTAGGCTCAATGGTAGGTATTTTACTGGAACGGTCTGGTGCGGCAGCATCAATGGCTGCATTTCTGGTAGGCATTTCCGGCAAGAAAAACGCCCAGTTGGCTCTGATGCTTACTGGAAGTGCGGTAGGTATACCTGTTTTTTGTGATAGTGGTTTTATACTTTTAGCTCCCCTTGCTAAACGGGTCGCTCATACTGCCAAACAACCTGCATTTAAGATGCTGCTTGGATTGGCAGGTGGACTTTATACCACACACAATCTGATCCCTCCTACACCCGGGCCAGTAGCCGCCATTGCCAATTTAGGTGTACAAGAAGTATGGAGTTCCATTTTCTTGCTTGGCATACCTGTTTCACTAGCTAGTATTGGAGCAGTGTATGTCTTGTTGAAAGTGCTCCCAAGTAAAAATCTTGTTGCAGAAGACCATCTTGTAGTGGTAGATCAAGAGGGCTTGCAAATGCCTCCCTGGAAAGCTTGCATTCCGATTGTCTTACCTATCATGTTGATCGCAATGGGCAATGTGACCATAGTTAGTTTAGATACGCAAAAAGGCTTGCTATATGAAAGCATGGCCTTCTTTTCTAAGCCATTGGCGGCCTTGGGCGTGAGCTATTTTGTTTCACTGCTCTTGTTTGCTCCGGCCCTTAAAGATGGTCTTGTAAGAATTATACCGGATTCCATGCATCAGGCAGCACCGGTTTTATTTCTCACGGGTGCCGGAGGTGCCTTAGGGTACGTGATCAAATCATGTGGTTTGGAGCAAAGCATCAGCAATCTGGCCGATATTGGGTTAGCAAAGGGGCCCCTGCTTCTCATCTTTGCGTTTTTACTTACTGCTATGCTTAAGACTGCCCAAGGTTCCTCTACCGCTGCAATCATTATTTCTTCAGCTATTCTTCAGCCTTTTTTAATCCTGGCAGGCTACTCCTCCCCTATTCAGGTATCATTGCTGGTACTTGCTCTTGGTGCCGGAGCGATGGTAGTGAGTCATACGAATGACTCCTATTACTGGGTAATCAAAGAGTTCTCAGGGCTTCGAAAGTCTTCTGACACGTATGAATTTACCTGGATTTCATTGGTACAAGGCCTGGCTTCTTTGTTTGCAGTCCTCATTCTGTATGCCATATTGATCTGAACCACTGCTTTGAAAGTCATAATAGCTCCTGATAAGCTTCGTGGCTCCTTAACATCAAAGGAAGCAGCACATGTCATTTCTCAGGCAGTGTTGAGTGTACACCCTGATGCACAAATTATGCAGTTGCCTTTGGCAGACGGAGGGGAAGGTACACTGGACAGTATCAGCGCACATTTGCCTACAAGTGAAATACAGACTATAGCCAGTGATCCTCTTTTTCAGCCTGTTTCATGTGTTTACAGGATCAGTCGGGCAACGGCCTATATAGAAATGGCGCAGGCTTCAGGCTTATGGCGTGTCCTAGACCCCTATCGTAATCCAAAGTATACCACTAGTCTGGGAACAGGTGAACTGGTGAAGCATGCCATTGAGCATGGTTGCAACGAAATCTACCTTGGTATTGGCGGCAGTGCTACCAATGATGCTGGAATGGGCTTTGCCAAAGCGATAGGTTATCGATTTCTGAACAGGAACGCTCTAGAGCTTAAACCCATTGGTGACTCATTGGCGCATGTAGAACACATCGAACCTCCCAAAGAAAATTTGCTAAGGAATGTGAAGCTTTGGATTGCATCTGATGTAAACAATCCGCTTACAGGGGTAAAAGGCGCCACCAATGTGTATGGACCTCAAAAAGGAGCCTCAATGGAGATTGCCTCTGAACTGGAAAGTGGAATGATCCGTTTTGCAAATGTGGTAAAAGCTTTCGCCGGTGCAGACTTTAGTACCTTACCTGGAGCTGGTGCTGCAGGAGGACTCGGATTTGGTGCAATGGTCTTTGGAGGTGGCACACTTCTTTCCGGCATTGAGTTCGTTTTACAAGTTAGCGATATCGATCGTCACTTAGCTTCGAGCGACTTAGTGATAACAGCGGAAGGTAAAGTTGACACCCAGTCTTTCAGTGGTAAAGTACTGGAAGGATTACTTAAACGTTGTACCCACTATCGGGTGCCTCTGTGGAGTTTTGCAGGCAAAGTTGACTATTCTGACTCACATCCTTTTCTAAGCCTGCACTCGTTTGGCTCAAAGGCACTTAACATGGCCGACAGCATGCAGAATGCAGCAGACTACTTGTTTGCCACTGTACAACAGGCTCTTGAAGAGAGTCGCTCAGAAAAGCAGGTATAAAAAAACCCCGGTTAGGTACCGGGGCCTTACTTAGCATAAAAAACAAAGAAAATTTACTCCTTTACGATCCTACCAGTGTAGACACGGTCTGATCCTTGGATTGTGATCATGTACATTCCTGTACTAAGGTCTGAAATATCGATTTGTACCTCATCAGCCTCTTGTACTGTGGCTGATTTCTGAATGATGGACTTTCCGGTCATATCAGAGAGGGTAAGTTGGTATGGCTCTTTGCTTCCTGCAAGTCCATTGATACGGCACAGGCCTTGTGTGGGGTTCGGATATACCTTGATCTGTTCTGATCTAGTTGCTACTAAAGAAGGTAAACCCAAGATCTGATTTGACCTAAGTAAAATGCCGCCTTCTGAAGCAAACCATACAATGCCATTTGGTGATATTGTTACATCGTTAATGTCTACCAATGGATTGGGTGAAGGGTTAGCTAGTGAGTCCCAGGTTTGTCCGGAGTTGGAAGTATAAAGAATTTTGCCGCCTCTTGATGATATAACACCTTCTGAACCTCTGAAGGCAATGTTTGTTAACCTAGGATTGTCTGTTCCTCCACGAAATAAAGGAGAGTTAACTTGTTGCCACCTTGCCATAACCAAAAGTGAGTCTCTTTCGAACAAATTGGAACCTGTATAGCGTAGTATGGTTCCGCCCTGAGTACTACCACCTGGAGAACCTACAGTGAACAAAGTATTGTTGTGAATTCTGAGATTGGTGAGCCTTGGATTGGAAGGTGAATACCGCTCTGCATCCCAGTTTCCTGCTGAACTATCTGTGGCGAAAATCCTTCCAGACTGTGCCACAGCTAATCCTACCGAATCATTTATGAACATGATATCAAATAGGTTCTCAGTAGGACGGTTATCAGCATTCTGAAAAGTCCAGGTTGCACCTCCATTGGTGGTTTTTTGTAAAATACCAGACTGTCCACACACATATCCTGTAGTACTGCTCGTAAAGAAAAGCCCATAGAGCTCAAACGAAGCAGGAAATGCTGTACTCGGGTAATATGTCGTATCCAAAGTTTGCTGTGTCCAGGTGTTTCCGGCATTGGTCGTTTTATAGATTCTACCATTAAACGTACCTGCTGATCCACCTGTAGCATAACCTGTCACAGAGTCTGTAAAAAACAAGTCTCTGACTGCCATTCCATAACCAATATTCAAGGAATCCCAAGTGACTCCACTGTTGTTGGAACGGTAAACTGTACCACTGTTGCTGCCAATAAACATACGCTGTGGAGTTGCAAATACTACTTTCCTCATCGGATTGGCAGTATTAAGATTTACCACCGAAAAGGTTGGTTGTGCAAAGGCTGCAGATTGTATCACCAGAAGTAAGCCTCCGGTGAGGTATTGTAAAGATTTTCTCATGGATAAAGGGTTTAAGTCCTTGTCTATTGCTTAGGACGAAGAAGCTATTATCTACCCTTACATGCCGGCCAAAGCTTAGCGTCAAGTAACTTCCCTTGACCATATAGCTTCTTTATCGATCGAAAACTGGTTTGAAAGTAGACAATAGGTTTACGTTGCTCCATGACTTTGCCTGTTGTGCTAAAGCGGCAATTTCGAAGACTTAACTGATCGACTTTATGAACATACAAGCCAAAAGCTGGCAGTGATCCATGCATTTTCCCTTCTGGATAAGCCGTCGACTTTTCTTCCTCTATGCACTCAACTGCTGCGCTCCCTGGGCGTATTTCTTGCTCAAAGTGATTGATCTCAATGTCATTGATGCGCCCTTGCTCTGTTGCCATGATGTAGCTTCCCAGACTATCATATGAAACCGCTTTTATCCGTTTTAATCGTATCTGCTCGATGCTACCTTGCTGTGGTGAGGGTTGAGATGCACTATAAGGTCTCGCCCTATTTCCCAGGCGGACAGACAATGGAGATCGAGGCCCTTTGATATTGAAATCATGCAGTCTGATATCACGCATTATTCCTCCATCTACAATTTGTAAAGCAATACCTCCATCTCCATTACGACTTCCAAAATGAGGTATCGTATCTCTTGAAGGTTTGATTTCAACTTTTCGCACGTTGAAATTCAAAAAACCGCCGGTGCTCTCTGTCCCAAGTTTAAATGCATTGCAATGGCTGCTTAAAGTAACACGACGCACTCTGATATGCTTACATGGAGATGGGGAAAGGCTTTTGAAGCACAGAGCATCATCATCGCTGTCAATTTCCACATCACGGATGAGTACATCTTCACAACCATCTACATCCAGTCCATCGTTGTTCTGATTGGCGTGGTTATACACATGAATGCCTTCTATTCGCAAACGACTGCAAGCCATGTAATGCTGCATCCAATAGGCAGAGTTACGTAACCTGATGTCTTTGACAGTTACCTGCTTGCATTCCACAAGAAATAACACATACGGCCTGTTGAAATATCGATCCGGTTTTTGATCAGTTGAAGGCCAGAAAAAGTGTCCTCTTCCATCAATAGTTCCTAAACCGGTTATTGAAATGTTGCTCTGTTTCTGTGCGAAAATCAATGCTTTGTTCTTCCACTCTTTCCCATAAAAATCTCTGGTGATTTGTTGTGGTGGATAATCGTCAAGTGAACTGCTCCCTAAAAGCAAAGCTCCTTTTTCTAGATGCAGTTCTACGCCTGATTTAAGTATCAAAGTACCCGTAACAAAGGTGCCTTGGGGTACAAGTACACGGCCACCGTTCTTTGAAGCTTCATCTATGGCTTGTTGAATGAACCGTGTATTTACCGTAAAACTATCTGCTACAGCTCCATAGTTTCGAATGTCGTAAACCTTGCCTTTCTGTGCTAAAACATGAGGCAAAGACATGGTCATCAGCAGCCCTACCAGTATGAAAAGACATCTCATCTAGTCACTGTCGCTTCCTTGCAAAGCCTTTTTACGTTCATCTTCAGTTTCGGTGCGGGAATATGTAAAGAGTATTCTTTGGTCTTTTACTACCTCACCGATTTCGCTCAGCCCTACTGCTTGTAGGTTATGGCGGCCGGGTGATAAAACGACCTGCCACAAATGGCTGCTTCCATGTTTTTGAGCTGTTCCCTGTAATGTGCCATCTACATAAAGCTTTACTTCCTTGCAATTAGAGAACACTTCAATTGGTACAGGCTCATGGTTGAATATTGCCAAAGAAGGCTGAGTATTGGGATAGAGGTACACCATTGGTTTGTTGCTCCAATGGCTTTGATAAAAGTAATATAGGCTCTTTGGTTTTCTGTCGTAGGTCATCGTACCTTTTTGATTGATATGAGGCACATTCCCAATTTTAGCCCAGGAGGCAAAATCAAACATATTCCACAGATAACCTCCTGCTACCCAAGGAAGACTGTCGATTACTTGCCAATAGTACTTATGAAACAATATCTGGTAAGATTCACTATGATCAAATCGACGGGGGTAGCGCACATGATACCCATACTTACCTTCTGCCCCGTACTCACTAACGACCAGCTTCCATTCAGGATGTTGGGCCTTATCTAGCAAGAGAGCATCCAGTATTTTGGTGTAGGAAGTGGAGTGAAGGTACTTTGCTCCTCCTGAATACCAACCGAAATATCTGTTTCTACCATGAACATCAGTTAACTGCATAATTCTGTCGTCTGCAAGTTCATTCTGTGCTTGTATCGTAGGCCTTGTTGGATCCATTGCCTTGCATACTGCCGCTACTTTTCGGGTGCATTCCAGTGCATAGGCTACTTCTTCAGGAGTAAAGTAATCTCTGTAGTATTCATTGCCTACTCCCCAAACCATCACAGAGGGATGTGAACGGTCCCGGAGGATCAACTCTTCCATCGTTTTAGCTGCCTGCCGGGCAAAAGAAGTATCACCTACTGAATTTACCACAGGGATTTCGGCCCACACCAATAAGCCAAGACTATCACAAAGGTGCATTACATACGAATGGTGCGGATAGTGAGAAAGACGAACACTGTTTGCCCCCATGGCTTTTATGAGTAAAAAATCACTTCGCTTGGTGCTGCTATCTACCGCCCAGCTTTTGTTCAGAAAGTCCTGATGCACATTCACCCCCTTGAGCTTCAGTCGCCTGCCATTGAGCATAAAGCCACTATCAGTGCTGAATTGATACCAACGAAAACCAAGAGGAACCTCATATTGATCAATTGCTTTGCCGGATGTAGGGTATAAAGTGGCTTGTATGCGATAGAGGTGTGGGTGATCTACGTCCCAAAGCCAGGGGTTAGCCAGTGAAAGCACAGGCGTTTCAAACAACTCTTTCGATTGAGCAGGTAGTGACACTGTTTGCAAATGACTTTGGGCAATTTCGCCAAGTGGATTAATCAGATTGACCACTAGCCTACCATTTATCGGCTCATTGTGCATGTTCTTAAGGGTAACAAAACCCTTCCATGTCGCTGTATCTGCCCTTACTGATGGACTGCGCCAATACAGGTCTTTCACAAAACCTGGATCATGCATGCTTAAATACACCTCCCTGTAGAGCCCACCCGGAAAGTTGTAGTCAGCCGTATGTGGGGGTATGTCCTTATGGTATCGGTTATCCACTTTAACGGTCAGACTGTTGGTCTTGCCCCATTGAACTATGGAACTGATACCAAAATGAAAAGGTGTATAACCCCCTACATGTTTACCCAGGTACTTACCGTTCAGCCAAACCTCTGCAATACTGTTGGCCGCACCAAACTCCAACTTCAAATGCCTTGATTTCCACTCTGGCGATGCTACAAATGTTGTACGGTACCAACCTTCTCCCCGATGGTAGAGTGGACGGTTATCAAGGGAGTCGATGTAATTTCGATAATCAAACTGATCTGTAATATTCCAGGTATGAGGAATCTCAATCTGATCCCATTCGGTATCAGAAAAAGCCACTTTCTCTGCCCCGGGCTGCTTTCCTAAAGCAAATTTCCAATTCTTCAAGGGAATGCTTTGTCTGGCAGTAGGTTCGGAAAGCCAGGTGACTTCTGTATGCTCTTTTGCAGGTAAAACAAGATGTACAAAGCGGGCCTCATTTGCTTTAAGAGGATAAGATAAAACCCGATCAACCCCACCCATAAGATCAGCTGGTATCTTGACTTGGGCTGTAAGGGCTACAGGGGAATAGAGAAAAACAAAAAACTCATGCTCTACCATAAATTTTCTCACCAAAGCCACATGGTACACATTGGAAGCGACCTGCTTGGTAATATCCTGATCCAGCCCACGCTTACGGCCTGATGTTTTCATAGAGACCATCGTACCTACCCAGCTATCGTAGAAAAAGAAATTAGCTTTCTGATTGCCAAACGGATAATTCCAGACCGCCATAAAGTTCTCATGGGCTTTTAGTTGAGGTCTAAAGGAGATTTCCTCATTCTTAATCTCCAGACCTGCAAGGCGCATATCGGTAATGCTTCGACTGAAATGCCCCTTACCAGCACTTACCATAAGCAGGGTATCACCTGCAAGGCCACCTGCTTGTAAGAGGGACTGAGCATGCAATTCAGCCACATGAAACATGATGCAAATACAAGTGGCAATAACGTAAAGCGATTTTTGAATCATCACTTTACAGGACGAATGAAGTCGTGTTTACCCTTACCAACTGATTAAAACAATGCATCTATTAGGTTCAAATGATCGTACTCTTTATGAAAGCGATCAACAATTTTTCATGTAGTGCCTGGTCTTATACACAACCCATCAAATCCTTCCTGACCATGCGGCTCTATGTTAAACAGCAAAGCAATACCATCCTGGAGAACAACACTCTGGCTGCCTTAATACCCTCTAAAGTAATCCTAACACTAGACCTTCAACAGGTGCATACGATAGTTAATCATCCTAACGATCAGGTCTTTGGGCAAGGGTAAGTCCAATGGAAACTGAACAGAGCCCTTTCCTCTTTTAAAACCGCTCAATTCTCTTTCAAAGTGCGCAATGGTAGTTGGATGCGGATAAAGCCCTACATGTTGTTTATACCCGGCGATCATGATTTGCTGTTCTCGCTTTCCACCTTTGACTAAGGTATAGGCAGGGATATTGTAATTCAGGAGCTCTTCTGCATCCGGAGCAGCCTCCAATATGTATTCCCGTAATTCAAGCAAGGCATTCTTGACTTTTTCAGGTTGAGCATTAAAGTAGTCTGATATGGTGTTGGCTACTATGGTCATTTCCATTATTACATTTTGGTATGAGAGGTAAGCGTAGAGCAGAAGAGATTATCAATTACTTAAATTAATATGAATGGTATCATTTTTAAAAAGCTTTTGGTCTCTTAAAATATCTGAAGTTGTAAATTCTACCCTAGATTTCAGAAATCTGTTTAGCCCTTTTAAATTCAATCGATTATTATATTTAAGTTCTATGTTTAATTTAAATACTGGAGGAATTTTCTTTGAAAAATAGTTTCCAATGAAATATACTTTGGGCTCACTAATTTCTATATGGTTAAACAAAGTTGTATCCCTAACAATTATGGTAGAATAGCCTGTTATGAATTCCAACGATAAAACCCTGTATCGTCCTAATGGCACATTTTCAATTACAATAAATGAATGAAAACCATTTCTAACTATACTTGAATAGGTGCTGAGCGTACTCTGATTCATTATTGTCAATGCTCCTCCAAAACCAAACATACCAAACGAAGCATACTTAGAGCAAACTACTACAGTAGCCTGGCTCTGCTGAGCGCTTATTTCAAAATAAGTCAATAATAAAACGAAATACATCAATACAGTTAGATTCGGCTTTATTTTATTAACTAATTGTTCCACCATAATAACGCAACTTGAAGAAACCGAATTATCTGTCCTAGAAAATAACTCATTGCTACAGATGCTCAATGGATTAACGTCGTTATTTGAGTAAAAATGAGAGGTAGAACACTTTAGTCCTAATACCAAAATGAATCTAGTTGAATTCATTCGTTTAAAGAGATATACACGCTACATATGGCCTACATCACCTACTCAAGGTTGCGTTTTTTCAATTCCTCCTGCAACGCTTTATATTTCTTTGGCTTTTTTAAGAATACATAAATTAAGTACAAGGGAATTAAGGTAAACAAGCCCCAAGCACTGGCAGCTACACTAAAAAGAATTATCCCAACCAAAAACCCAATAAAAAAGGCATCGATTAAGGGGGAAGGCTTGTTATTCTTTGCAAATTCGAGCAACTCCTCGTTGCTTAACTGAGCCAGTTCATTCGTGTCCATGTGGTTACACCTGAGCGAGTTTTGACAAATTTAACTAAATTAAAAATCCAACTTTCTTGATAGCTAACATTATCTGTCGAGAGTGATCGGGTCAATATTTCATTCATAACACCTGGTTGGAAAAACTTGAGCCGAGGGAAACATGGACTGTTGATGTAGTTCTCTTTATCAAATGTCCAACACAATTCTAAGATTAGACTTCAACCGAACTTTCTGATCTTTAGTCAGTTGCCCAAGTTTCTTAACCAATCGTTTATTGTCAATTGCACGAATTTGATCAACGAGTATGTCACTTAGGTGATCAAGTTGTCCAGCCTTTAAGTGAACCCTCAGAAGTTCTATTTCCTTGTTTACATTAGTCGTGATTGGGCAAATGATGGTCGATAGATGACTTTCATTCAATAGATCAGTTTGAATGATAACTACAGGCCTTGTTTTCCCTGGCTCTGTCCCTTTGCGAGGATTTAGGTCTGCCAGCCAAATATCATACTGCTTAATCTTCATCCATTAGTTTTTCAAATTCACGCAGAACTTCTCTAGAGTCAGTCATAGTCAGTTTTGACTCTTTTTCCAACTGCATCTTGAGAAGTTTGCGCTTGTTGTATTGATTGTAAATAGCAACCGCTTCGTTGATATAGCGATTTCTGGCCAATTTTAGCTTGGAAGTGAGTTCTTCGGCTTCTTTAAAAATCTCATCGTCAAGTTTTAGGGATAGCGTTTTCATGTTGCCTCTTTTTACAAAAGTATATATATGTAGTATATACTGCAAGGTGTTTTAATCCTACCATTTGACATGTGCAATGCTGATCAAGCTCGAGAGTAGGACTTGCGTACCTAAACGACTACAATTGGCCTAAGGCTTTTGTTTACGCCATTTATGATCAGAATTTGAAATATCTCGGAGTGTCATAATGAGTAGACTAAAAGAAGAGAATACGATAGAATAAGCACTTAACTCGAACTAGCATTAGTGCCGAAATATGAGGTATGTGCTGCAAGCTTACACCAATATGGGGACATTATCCAAGGTTACTTAAAGTAACTTCTGTAACTTAATTTATGAACTTCAAGAATGTCGTGTGATAGGCTATCAAGTCCCGGATAGATGAATGATTTTGAGATTCCCATTCGTCTTAACTTCCATCGTATGATTTTCTTCACCTCTTTCGAAATGATAAACCTAGTCGATATTTTTGAGTCGTCAGATTTTGTTGGGTTAGACTGAAGGGTAAAAAGACTCTCTTGATTAACATATCGCTGATGTGATAAGTTGGGAATTATTGGAGAGAACTCAACTTTACTGAATATGTCATCGAACTTTGAAGGGTTTCGCAACCCGGAAAATAAAAAGGACATGTAAACAGAGCAGTCAGTATCTTTTTCATTCTCCACCGCAAAGAACAATGCTACTAGTGGATTAAAAGACCAGTCCAATAAACGAGTTGGTAATCCATGATGTTGAGCCAATATCATCCAATCCAAGTCATTAGAAGGAGAACTCTGCAGATAAATTGGTGCCTTTCTGATAAAGTCAAAAAGTAGATGTTTCTCAAATTCAATTTGTGTCTGATCATCTTTAATTCCAAATCTGCCAGCAGACGGTATTAAGTCGTACTTAATATCACTAACCCCACGATAAAAGAAAACGTCTGAGAAACCAGTGATTTCCGTTATGAATTGCTCTAGGGACAAAATATTAACGTCTTTCATTTTTTTAATCTTAGTCTCAAGACAGCTGACACTATACTAATTTCGTCGTCACTATACAGAGCCAATCCAATTGCTTATAATGGTTTGAAGAATAGCGATTAGCGTGGTTTTTATTACAAATATTGATTCGGCGAAATGAGCTTTCGGCCACCACAAAACTGCCTTCGGAGAACATCACCACGCCTATCGTAAATGTGTTTTTAGCGGTTCTTTCTTTCTTCTCTCCCAAGTAATGTAGATAATGTTCCATAGTTACTCAGTCGCAAAAATCAATTTGTCTGAAAGATTGAAGAAATTTGGGTCACCAACATTATCCTTTAATGAATAGTCGCAGTTGTAGCATTTAAACCAACTGATAAACTTGCGGTCCGCCCAAGGAATATCAATCGACTTACGGTAAACAACCATTGATTTAGCTCCGCAACACAAGCATTCTCTTAAGTTGTAAAAATCTCTGTTCTTTCTTTCTGCTTCGGCAAATCTTTCAACTCGTCCGTTTGGATTATCATAATACGGTTCGTAATATGAAATATTATTGCGTATATTAATGTTGAAAGTAGTTCTGCCAATTTCCTTTAGATGCCCGAGTCTGAGCAAACTAATTGCTAATTTTCTTGACTTACTCTTTTCTTCAAAGTCGCTGAACTCAAATTTTACTGCTAAAAATTCGTCAATGAGTTTGATTCCAGTTGCAGTTCGAAAAAAGTGAGGGAGATAATTTTGCAAATACTTTTTCTCTGCCTTAATAATTTTGTCAATTAATGGAATCAATCGTTGAGAAATCAAATACTCAAACGCCAATAGATTAAGTAATGTCATACCATTGTGCATTATTCTGTTTCTCCATTCAGTAAGGTAGTTGAGAGTTTCAATGCTTCGTTGGCTCAAAAGAAATTCATAGTCTTTTAGATGTTGAGAGAAAACATCAGAATTCTTGTCATAATATTTGAATGCTTGCTTAAATCTTTTAAATGCTTCGTTATACTCAATTGTCTTGATTTCGTCCGCCCTTAGTTTACTGTCAAAATAAAGGAATAAATCTTCTTCATTTTCAAGAAATTTAACTGCTAAGTATGGATTAATTCGTCTTAGAATGTCCTTCAAAAGAAGTTCTATGAAACGATGAAAACCGAGAATTGAAAAAACAATATTGTCGTTTGCTCCAGTGAAGTTGAATGCAAGCGTTTCACGTGTCCAACTTTGGATGTCTAAGATGAAATGAAAAGTATCCTTCTTATCTCTAAAGGTCAGAAAGTAATTATGAAACGCATCATTAAGTGATGAATAGTAAACAGGTGGATTCGTTGTGAAGTCCTTACTAATTCTTACATCATTATTCTTAAAAAAATTTCTGAGCTTGTTCATTTCTTTCCATTGTAATCATAGAATGACCTCTAACTCGCCTAATGCCACACTAATTCGCCATCATATCCTATTGCCACAACAGCATATAATCCGAGAAAATGAACCAAAATTTAGCAAATAGCAGTACTGCAACCATTTAACAAACTTACCCTTTTCCCAAACACCAATCAAGCAGCCCGCTTAAACAGATGTTCGGTATTTATCAACATTAACCCTGCTGCAGGGATTCAAACTCCGCTTCCCTACCATCTCATCCATGTTTTCCCTACCTTCGCTGCCTATGTCCATCCTCAGCCAAATCCTCATCGCACTGGTAGCCCTGGAGCACCTGTACTTCTTATACATCGAGATGCTCGCCTGGGAGACCGTCGGCAAGCGCACTTTTAAGTCTATGCCTCCGGAGCTTTTCAAGCCCACCAAAGGCATGGCGGCTAACCAGGGCTTGTACAATGGTTTTCTCGCAGCGGGGCTGGTCTGGAGCCTGCTCATCAGCGACCCTGTTTGGAGCGTAAATGTGGCCACCTTTTTTCTGGCTTGTGTGTTTGTCGCCGGCAGCTTTGGGGCCTACAGCATCTCCAAACGCATTTTTTATATTCAGGCTCTTCCTGCCTTGCTGGCGGGTATATGTGTATGGCTTTTCTAATTTATTGTTTTTAATGAGCCCTCAAACGATCAAAGGATTTGTGAGCAGACTGATCCACAGGGCTGGTAAGCTGGCTTTTCCTCTTCAAGTCGTTGGGTTGCTCAGCATACTGTGCATATGCTGCCCCCGGCTTCATGCTCAGTCGGAGGTAAATTGGGACGAGCAGTATACCCTGGAGCTTTCAGACTTCAAATCTGACCTTACTAAAATCGGCGAAACGAACTTCATCAGCCTGCAAACTGCGGCAACTCTCTATTTTTCTTTTCAGATGTCAACGGCTGAATTTATGTTCACCAAAAACTTTAACTCCAAAGTGAGTTGCTACTTCCTGCCCGGGTCGGCCTACCTCGTGGCACCCGATAGCAATACTGCACGCTCCATGGTAGAGTACGCCAATTTTGAGTTTGACCTTGCAGAGCTCTATGCCCGACGACTAAGGCAAAGGTTGTATGAGGAGAAAGGCGCCTTTTCAGATGTGAACTTTTTCAAGCCTGAGTATGATGAAGTGTTCCGACAACTCAACGAACGAAAGACCCATGCCATAGGCCTGGCTGACTTCGGCAGAAACAAAGAAAAACTAAAGGAACTGCATGATGAGGTGCTTAAGGAATTAACATTATTGGCTGATTTCTGCAAGAGCTGTAAGGTCAAGAAAAAGAAAAATCCTTGAGATAGGCATTAGCCGAGATGGCTGTATCGGTAGAGCTGATCATTGCTGCCTCTCCCACTCTTCCTTGCTGAGGGCGTACACAAAATTCAGGTTGTCCTTCTCCCCAAAGTAAGCGATCGACTGCTCGGCCACCTTGGTCACCCCAAGCCGGCTGATGGCGACCTGTGAGCGTACATTGACGGCTCCGATATGGAAATACACCTTGCCGACATACTGAAATATATAGTCCAGCATCAGCTTCTTCACCGATAGGTTATAGCCCTTGCCCCAATAGTCTTTGCCAAAAAAGGTATAGCCGATCAGGATGCTGTTATCTGCTTCATCAAAGTCATAGTACCGGCTGCTGCCGATGGCCTTTCCGGTTTGCCGCTCCGTGATTTTGAAGGCCCCTTTGCTTTCCATCGCTCCCTTGAAAAAGTTCTCAAAAACCTCTCGTTTCCAGCGCTCTTTGTTCGGGTGCTGCTCCCATACCAGTGGGTCAGAGGCTAGGGCATAAAGCTCTTCGAAATCGGAGGCTTGAAGGGGTTGCAGGAGGACGAGGGAATTGCTGAGGAGGGGCTGTATGGGGATTGACATATCAGAGGGCGTTCAGGACCGAAGATAGCTATTGTCCTCAAATTTCATGAAAACATCGCCTGTCCATCCCTTGCCGTGGTTCGTGTCACACGAACCACCATTAAAAATCGGTCTTTAAACCCGTATTGGATATTGCTCTTTGCCCTTGCCGTGGTTCGTGTCACACGAACCACCATTAAAAATCGGGCTTTAAACCCGTGTTGGATATTGCTCCCTTGCCTTGATTCATGTCACACAATCTTGTGGTTCGTGGGACACGAACCACAGCGGGGGGTGGTGATGGTGATTTTCTTATCTTGTGGTTCGTGGGACACCCACACCACCCTTGCCGTGGTTCGTGTCACACGAACCACCATTAAAAATCGGGCTTTAAACCCGTGTTGGATATTGCTCCCTTGCCTTGATTCGTGTCACACAATCTTGTGGTTCGTGGGACACGAACCACAGCGGGGGGTGGTGATGGTGATTTTCTTTTTCTACTCCTTAGCCATGGTTCGTGGGACACGAACCACGGCGGAGGAACCAGTATCACTGCAGAAGCATAAGGTACGAGCTGCAAGCTCGTACCAGCAGGGGCAATACTTTCACGGGTTTTAGTAATTGGGCTAATCACCCGGTCTTTACAAAACTTACCCCAACATCCACTCCACCCTTTTCATCGTCTCGCTCAGGCTCTGTCCGTTTTGGATATTGCTCTTGACCGACTCGATCAGTTCCTCCACTCTGCTGCGTTCATAGCCAAACTTGACCGCAAACAGATTGCAAAGTTTCCACTCTTCCTCATGTACCTGATCGTCCACCGACATCATATGTACCAGGTCAAACAACTGAGAAAACTTCTCCTGCTTACCGGTGGGAATTTCAAACTTGATGGCGCCGGGGTTTTTACGGATTTCCTGTAAGCGGCTATCCGAAATCCCATGTCTTTTGGCGATGGTCTTCAGCAGATTCATCTCCACATCTAAAAATTGCCCGTCTACGGCAGCCACCTCGATCAGGTTCTTCATATGGCTGCTGGCTGAACCATTGCCCTGGCTTACAAGACCTAGAATATCCTTAAGTTTGATCATCATTTAGGTTAAGATTTAAGGATGCAAAATAGGAAATATACCTTGTATGCCTTAGGCTTAACCCATGAATATTCGAATTATTGTGCATTTACGATCAAGCAAGTCGGATCAGGAATTCAAGCCTTTATTGAGTGGGAAATTTGTTTTGGAAAAATTCCCTGGCAAAGGCGGCTGGACCTATGCCAGGCTGCCCTGGGTAAGTCCAGACCGCAGCCAGCCCTTTGGTTGGCGGATTGTGAGTGGCTCCATCGATGAGCATCCCTTGGTCCACTATAAGTTGATGCCTATGGGCGATGGCAGCTTGTTTTTGCCGGTAAAAGCATCCATCCGCAAGAAAATACAAAAAGAAGCAGGGGATTGGGTGCAGGTTGTGCTTTACGAAGTTGAACCTCCTCATTCACTTTGTGCTGAACTGATGGAATGTTTGGCGATGTTTCCAGGCTCAAAGGAAATGTTTGAGTCATTGCCGGAGGCGGAGCAAAAGGGTATGGTCATGAAGGTTTTTTATGCAGCAAATGAAGACGAAAAAGCCGCCCTTATTTCTGGACTTATTGATAAGCTGCTGACCCTTAGGGAAGACTCAGGTAAATGACCAGGCCTTTGTTGCCTGCCAGGTATAGCCCCCGGCCATTGGGTTGGGCTTTGAGCACATGCAATCCCGAAGGGACACCTGCCACAGGCTGCCAGGTTTTACCGCCATCCTGTGTCCAATCTAGGCCTCCGGGTCCGATGGCAAAGGCATTTTCATTATCGAGCCATTGCACACACTCACGATAGCCTCCTGTTGAGGTAGAGGGTTTCTGCCAATTCTTTCCCCCATCGGGGGTCAGCCAGACGTGGTCCTGTCTGAGGGTATCCTGCAAATAGTCTCCACCTACAACAATCCCCTGCATTTCGTTTTTAAAAGCCAGACTAAATGCTCCTCTGGAGGCTTTGCCTTGAAGCATAGGTAACGAACTCAGGCTCCAGTTTTTTGCACCATCCTTGCTTTCAAATAAACGGGAAACCATACCTCCACTCACCATTCTGACCAAACCCGTATGGTAACACTCCATGCTGGTGCCGCTGGCTGCAAAGAAGGCTTCACCAGCTTGCATGTCAGGCATTTGTTTGTGGCTGACCCGTTGCCAGGAATTACCTGAATCAATGCTTTTCAATAAGAAGAGGCGACCATCAACCGGATCACCCAAGGCATAGCCCACTTTATCGGTGCAGAAACACAGGGCGTCCAAAAAAGCAAGGCTATCGTTTAGCTCATAGCTCAGGCTCCAGCTTTTTCCTCCATCCAGAGTGCGGTAAATCCGGGCAGGGCTGCCGGCAGAGGCTACCAAAGCGTTCAAACTGTCAAAGGCATGGATGCTTCTGAAATCCAGACGGTCGGGAGAGATACTTTGCCACTCAGTAGACTTTGAGGCTTTTCGATATACCGCTCCTTTGCTTCCACTTACCCAT
Source organism: Cytophagaceae bacterium (assembly GCA_027488815.1). Taxonomy (GTDB): domain Bacteria; phylum Bacteroidota; class Bacteroidia; order Cytophagales; family JAIYAX01; genus JAIYAX01. Next base: position 112,946 of record JAIYAX010000001.1, read on the forward strand.
AAGCTGCCATCGGGAGCAAGGCTCAACCCACGAAATGATGAGCTGGGGGATAAGGTGTCGATGCTTAGCTGAAACTGAGCAGTTGCCATCAAACTGTTCAATAAAAAAGCCAGACCAAATAGCCTTTTCATCTCATCAGCATGATAAATCCATTGACTGTTTTTTCTTCAAATTCAAGGAAATAAAAATACTGCCCGCCTGTCAACCCGTCACCAGTCCATCTGAACTCCGGGTCCTTGCTGAAATAAACCTGCCTGCCCCATCGATCCATGATTTTCAATGACTTGAACCGGCAACTCCAATACGCCGAATTGATCTCAAATACTTCATTCAGGCCATCGCCATTAGGGGTTATAAAATTCGGCAAAGAGTTGAGGGCTTGTTCACGTTCACGGAAAACCAACTTAACAGCAATGCTATCTTGTTTTCGTCCGCAGCTCTTGTTGACTGCTTTAACAAATACCATCGGATTAGTTCCAGGCTTCTGCCTACAAGTTGGTACAAATGACCCAAGCACTATGAGTATACCAGGTGTACCTAACCCGCTTTCGACCTCTACAGGAAAATTCACTCCAACTGGTGTAAAAGACCACGTAACGGTATCAGAAGACAATATTCTTACTCCCAATACATTTACGGTGTCATAAATAGCCGTAAATTCATAGAGATCAGGCCCCAGTTCTTTAAGGCTCGTGAAAATGACCGGTGGATTTTCCGCTGAGTTGTACACCAATTGCAATCTTACGCTATCTCGTTTTGTCTGACATCCAACTGCCTCAGCAACTACCCAAAGACTGATGTTCCCAATAACTGCCGCATCACAATTGAAAGGCAGGGTGATGGAGGTGATCAAACTTCCAACGGCAGTAGTTGGCCCAACTATAGGGCTTGCAATGCTTAAATGCCATGAAGGATCGGTTCTCAGGATCAGGTTGATACGGCTGCTATCCCCCGCAATTATTTCAGTAGGCAGATTAACAACTCCACCTGGGTTTAGTGTAAACAGTTGTCCATTTGTCAACCCTGAAATAATGGAGCTTGGCTCGCTAATGCGAGAGTATCGGAAATGCAAAATGACAGTATCGGGTTTAGAGGTGCAACCTGTATCCTGATAAATCATCCTCACCCTCAGTATACTATCTGCTCCGGGAATGCAATTGGCCAAACGCAAAGCCAGGCTGACTGTATCATTGGCTGAACTGGTATTGCTCGTACCGGTGGATTGAAGAACCTGTAGGTTTGAACCTGAAAAATTGAGTGGAAAAAAAGTAGCACTGATCCTGCTCAGCGTGTCGGTATCTACTACACGCAGATTAACTCTCCTGAAGTAAGGAGGCAAGGTAAGGGTGTCTGTCCCTGTCAACAACACCGACTGCAGACTGTCAGTCATGAATACCTTTGGCCTTTTGTTAGGGGGATTGGGCGATCTAAACGTGAAAATGAGAGTATCAGCTGATAAAGTAGGGCAGCGTTGGTCTCGTGCAATAATTCTAAACCTGAACATGGTGTCCATAGGTGTACAAACTGGTAAACAAATCTGACGTGTGGCACTACTGCCAAAGGGGCCATTGTTCATCAAAACAACGGAGGAGAATGGAGAAATAAACGAAGAGGGAAAGTTAAGCGCTGTCACACTGAGATTAAGCTGTGTGAAGGTATCCGGGTCTGATAGGTGCAGAACATAACACCGCTCCGCTGGCATCGAGAATAAGGTGTCCCCTGAATCCCACACACTATCAATGGAAGATCTAGCAGAAGTGAAAGTTGTCGTTCCAGGTGCTCCTATTAACCTGACCCTTATGTTAATGGTATCGCTAAAATTTCGATGGCAGGCGCTATCTGTCATTACAGCTCTCAAATTGACAAAGGTTGTCGTACAGGGCCAGCTGAAGGGAGGAAAACATACCTGAAAGAGAGCAGTATCAAGGTCATTTACTGTGTTTACATTATTGCTTAGGGTATGATTAAAACCGAGGTTTGGGCCAACCGGATTGGGCAGAAATCTTAAATACAATTGAGTAAGGGTATCCGGGTCAAAGCCTTTAATGGTAAAACAGTTTGCAGACCGACTTAAATCCAAAGTATCGGTCGACCCTAAGGGAGATTGAGTAGCAGGGTTAATGACCTGTATGCCGGGAGAGTTGTCCGGAGGGTTTCTCGTCTGCACCCAAATCACTGCGCTATCCAGGCCGTTTTTCTTGCAAGCACGATCATCTATTCTGATTTTGACAGAAGCATAGGCTCCTTGATTGGGATTACAATTTACAAAGCAAGCTGTGGCAATGGTGGTATCTTTATCATTGACTGTATTCACTTGAACCAGCGGAGAAAACGATTGCAAAACCGGTTGTGATGGACTCAGCAACTGAACAGCAACATCAAGTGTGGTCAGGGTATCTGTGTCTACTACATAAAACTGCAAACAGTTATTTGTGGTGGAACCTATTTGTAAGGTATCATTGACACTAACAATGGCTTTAAAAGGGTCTTTATTATCAAAAAACACCAGTTTTGGCTTTGAGTTAATCGTATCTAAAATTCGGAGAATGATCATGATACTGTCTCCTTTAGTACCACCGCAACCTGTATCTATCAAAACAAGTCTAAGTCTCAGCAAACTATCAGCACAGGTCCACAAACGATCCAGACATACTGAAAACTCTGTGGTATCGCTTGGATTAGATGGTGAATTCACAAAACCAAAATTGGTAAAACCCTGAAGATAACTAAGAGGAAAGTTAAGAGGCCTTGGTCTGAATACCAGTTTACTCAAGGTGTCACGGTCTATTCCAAATACCCCTATACATAAGTTGCTCGGAGTAATCACGAGCGTGTCCAGCGACTGTAAAATCTGGCCCGTAGCAGGGTTAAATGCCCGGATAGTAGGTTTGTTGTTAACCAGATTAAGTGGTTTGACCTGAAACAACTTGTTGTTCAGCAAAGGAGCTGGACAACTTATATCTGATAACTGTGCCTGAATCTGCCAAATCCCTTGTGATTGGCTTGGGAGCAGGCAAGTTTCAAAACATACATCAACAAATACTGTATCTCCCAGACCCCCATAATTGGTGTTGATTTGTTGTTGATATGGTTTTAACAGAGCCCCGGAAAAATTAACCGGGGTCAAACTTAAATTAAGTGAGGCACTGGTATCGTAATCGACAACCCCTAAGGTTATGCATCCTGATAGTGTATCTATTTTAATGGTGTCCTGAATACTATAAGGCAAGCCGGTTGACTTGTTTAGCACAAAAATATTGGGTGGGTTGTTACCTATACTCGTTACCCTTACATTTAGTAGCATGGAGTCAACTAGCCTTGGAACACAGGACTGATCGTTCAACAATAACCTCATCCTGTATAGGCTGTTTGAAAGAGGGCTACACTCAGGCAAACAAAAGGACAAGATGATGGTGTCATTGGAATTTGTGGTATTGACAAAACCACTATTTTGAATCTGGGTGATCAGATTTAGATTGAAATTTAATGCAAATACTTCTAGTGTCAACTTGGTTAAGGTATCCACATCAACACAATAAAAACTCAAACACCGGTTGTTTTGATCGATCACAGTGGTGTCAGTAGGAGGAATAATCTGACCGGTTGCGGGATTGAAATGATGAAGTTTAGGCGGCTTATTGGGCTTGATGCCTGCTTTTACCCAAAAAATGATGGTATCCACCCTGGGAAAGGGGCAGCTGTTGTCCTTCAATAAAACCCTCACCTGATACAAACTGTCTGGCCTTGTGCCGCAAGAGCTCTTTAGGCAAAAACTAAAATTAGCAGTATCGCTTGCGGATGTGTTATTTGTACTTGCTATCGAAACCTGAGGAATGATGTTGGAGGTGGAAAAGTTAACCCCCTGAAAATCAATGAGCAATTGTGAATTGGTGTCAGCATCAACTCCTTTTAGATTTACACAAAACTGATTTGGAGGTAACACAATGGTATCTGAGCGGGTAAGAGTAAATCCATCTTCCTCAACAGCATATACCTTGGGAGTAACTACTCCTCCTTGACATGGCAAGACAAAAATCTGAAAATCACGAATCAGCTCTCCTATCTTTTTTCCATTTCGGTATTCTTCAATTTTCACCCCAAACAAATACAATCCAAGTGTACTTGATGTAAAAGAAAGGGTGCCGGAAGGTGTGATTTGTAAAGGCTGAGGCCCGGGTATCATGTTGGTAACACTTATGCCAGGAGCCCAATTCACTAAACTATACGGAGGTGCCGCCCCAAAGATCGAGTTTCCGGGAGTAGTTAAGGAGTAAACCAAGGAGTCATTATCAGGATCAATGCCCGCATAATTGATGGAGAACGCCTGCCCAACACAGGCATAATTACCTACTATGGGTAAATTCGTTGGTGAAGAATTGCTTACCGGTTGCCCGCCGGCATTAAAAAGAGAAGGAAATTCAGTGTAAAAAACCTGCCCGGTTGACCCCGGGGAGATGATGTTTGTAATGGAAAGATTGCGTGCAAAACCATACCACAAAAGATAATAGCCATTGGTATCCGAATAAAGCAGCGGGTTGAGTTGAACAAATGCTGAGTATGTAAGCTTCACAGTGCCCAACCCTCCTATTGCACAAAAAGGACTACCATAAGGCACGGTAGACTGCCCAACTTTTAAAACTTCTATTGACTGAATAAATTGATGATTTGATTTGGCATGTACAGTGACAGTGTAACTGGGTTTATTGATGAAGGAGGGTGTAGTGCTACCAAATTGATCCAGGTACAAATTCAACTGAACTCTATAGACATTAGGTGATAAATTAGCCATTTCAAGCTCCCCCCCAACGATATGATTAGCCTCAGCGAACTGAATGGAGACAAAGAAAGTCATCAAAAAAGCCCTAGACCAAATAACGAGCAGTTTCATGTTTTTATACGTTGTTTTTTGATCATATGTGTAAGATATGGCAAGGCTAAAATGTCATTTAAATCCTAAACTTCAAAAAGAATACTCAAAACTAGCTCAATCTCTCCAATAATTTTGCACATTTTAGCCTATCTTTACATGATATGAAACGTGTTTTTATCCTTTCGCTCTGCCTCTTGTGGGCTCATTTGTCGTCTCAGGCGCAGTACTCACTTTCAAATGCATTTCCCAATCTGCCTACCTTTTCGCTACCTATTGAGGTACTGCAAGTGCCTGATGGACGTTGGTTCTTTGTGCAGCAACGTGGGCTCATTTTTGTCGTAGCAAATGACAGCACCACCAACCAACGTAAAACATTCTTAAACCTCAGCAGCATCGTTTCCCAGTCAGGAAGCGAGACCGGCCTTTTGGGACTGGCATTCCACCCCAATTACAGCAGCAATCGGTTCTTTTATGTCAGTTACACCCGTAATATCAGTGGTCAGTTGACTTCAATTGTTTCCCGATTCACGACCAGCAGCACCAACCCTGACTCAGCATTACCCAATACTGAACTGGTCTTAATCTCCGAAAGTCAACCTTTTTCTAATCATAACGGTGGTCAAATCCTTTTTGGTCCTGATGGTTTTCTATACATTTCTCTTGGGGATGGAGGAAGCGGCGGAGACCCGGGCAACAGGGCGCAAAACAGAGCCCTCGTTTTGGGTAAGCTGTTACGGATTAATGTGGACTTGACCTCCCCTGGGTTGAACTATGCTATTCCGGCATCCAATCCTTACTTTCAAAACAGCAGCGGATGGAGGCAGGAGATTTTTGCCTGGGGTCTTCGCAATGTTTGGAAATTCAACTTCGATTTACCCACAGGCCGTATCTGGGCAGCTGATGTAGGTCAAAACCTCTGGGAGGAAATTAGTATCATTCGCTCAGGTGAAAATTATGGCTGGCGGCTCATGGAGGGCAACGCCTGCTTCAACCCCACTTCTAATTGCAACAATGGCACCCTAACTCTACCCGTGTGGGTCTATAACCATAGCAATAACGATGTGTCCATCACTGGAGGCTTCGTTTATCGGGGCAGTGCCATCCCGGCACTAATCGGCAGGTATGTTTATGGTGACTTTGCTTCAGGAAGAGTTTGGGCACTTCAATACGACAGCATTAACCCCACCACAAATTCTCTTTTGATTAGCTCAAATAAGAACATATCCGGCTTTGCTCAGGGGAATAATGGAGAACTATACCTCATTTCGTATAGCGAAGGTCGACTCTTCAGGATCAATGGCCCGGCAGGTGTAAGCGGCATCAAACCTTTAAACTCTGAGATCGGGTCCCTTGATATTTTCCCCAATCCGGCCAAGGATCAAATTCAAATCCGATTTGACCTGATCAAAGCTCAAAAAATCAAACTCAGCCTTCTGGATCTTCAAGGCAGAGAGGTGCAACAACATTCCGAACAATTCCGGCAGGCAGGAAAACAACAAATCCCCTGGGCGCTGGACAGCACTCTCCGACCCGGTGTTTATTACCTTCGCTTTTCAGCAGGTAAAGAAAAAGTTATCCGCAAAATCTGGATTGAGCCTTGAAAGGCACTCTAATCCACTTTTCTGACTTGCTCCAACTGTAAGGTATTCATAGGATTGGGCTCAAGTCCTTGTACTTCTTTTCTGATCATTCGTACCACCTCGTCGTAAAACAGGGGAACCACAGGGGCCTCTGCCATCAGCAGGCTATCCATCTGCCGGTAAAGCCTAAATCTGGCTTTTTTGTCAGGTAAGCTAAGGGCTTCCTCATACCAGGCATCATACTGTTTGTTGTAAAACCTCATTTTGTTTGGTCCTGCCGGAGAAAAATGCTTGCCATAGCAGACCGCAAAGTAATTTTCAGCATCCGGATAGTCGCCCAGCCAACTGGCTCTGAAGAATTGTACTTTCCCCTGATCCACCAGCTCACGGATGGTGGCTGTGGTGCCTGTCTCAATCTTCACTTTGATCCCCAAAAGGCTCCATTGCTTTTGAACGTATTCGGCGATCTCTTTGTAGGGATACAATGCCGTTGTGTACAACCCCAGTGCCGGAATGCCTTTGCCTCCCGGGTAGCCGGCTTCAGATAGCAGTGCAGCCGCCTTTTTTGGGTCATAGCTGTAGCCATAGTTCGCTTGCCCTTCCATCAAGACAGGTGGAGCAAAGCCCTGATTGCCAGCGATCCCTTTGTTGTACAATACATAGGACATCATGTTTTTGCGGTCAAGCCCATAGTTCAGTGCCTGTCTTACCCTTCGGTCAAGTAAGGGGTGAGACTGATCATTGTAAAATGCGGGATCTGTTTGTATCCCTAAATACTCAGTGTTCAGGTACGGGCCTTTGACTACTTTGATATCTTCCTGATAGTCCTCCCGCAATCTGCCATCCGGAAAAAAGAGCATTTCCCTTGCACTTTCATTCAGATCAGAGACAAAATCAATTTTACCTTGAAGCAATGTCAGAAAGGCCTGGTTACGGTCAGTGATAAAACTGATCTGTACAGCATCGAGATAGGGTAACCGCTGTCCGGCACTATCAAACCTCCAATACTGATCATGGCGCAGCATGCTTAGGTGAACCCCTTCTTCCCATTCTTTAAATCGAAAAGGGCCTGTGCCAACCGGGTTGCTTCGGAACTCTTTGCCATAAATGCGAATGGCTTCATGGGGAACTATATAGCCATAAGGCATGGCCAATAATTCCGGCAAGGCCGGGAAGGGTTTTTTCAAATAAATCCTCAAACTAAGGCTATCCAGTACCTGAAAGCAGGTGTCGGAAGGTTTTCCATTGGTGTCACTGATCACCTTGTCAAGAAATATCCATGCCCCGGGGCTGGCTGTTGCCGGGTCAATGATCCTTTTGAAACTATATACCACATCCTCTGCGGTAAGTGCCCGGCTGCGGGAAGGATAAAAGCAGGCATCCTCATGAAAACAAACATGGTCTTGCAGGAAAAAGGTGTAGTCAAGTCCATCTTCACTTACCGTCCATGATTTTGCAAGACAAGGCTGAACCATAAGGTTGTTGCTAAGGCTGGTTAATCCATTGAACAATTGACCCACTGCCCAAATGTTGCTTTGGCTTCTGGCAAAGGCCGGATCGAGGCTGGTAACCCCTTCAGGCTGGTTATACCTGAAAATACGCATACGGTGTGCCCGCTCTGCCTCAGGCTCACAAGAGAGCAGTAGCAGCAAAAGCAGTGGAAAAAGGTGGACAACACGGTGGATCATGCGCCGGAGGAGACTGAATTTATCCTGTATATTTGCAGGCAATTTGTATTTTTTTCAAACGCCCGGCTAAAGTATTCCATTACACATGCGCATCCAATACCTTGGTCATTCCTGCTTTCTGGTCGAAACAGGAGGATTTAGAGTCATTTTTGATCCATTCATCAGCCCCAATCCCCTTGCTGAGGGCATCAAGGTAGAAGACCTTGAGGTCGATTATGTGATCCTGAGCCATGCCCATGAGGACCATGTCTTTGATGCGGAAGCTATTTTGAAAAAATGTGAAGCAACTCTTATTAGCAACTGGGAAATCTGTACCTATTACAGTAAAAAAGGCATCGAAAAAGTTCATCCCATGAACCAGGGCGGAAAGTGGTCTTTTGATTTCGGTACAGTCAAAGCAGTCGGGGCCTGGCATAGTTCCTCCTTTGCCGATGGCACTTACGGTGGCAACCCCATGGGGTTTGTGATCGAAACCGGAGATAAATGTTTTTATTTCGCCGGAGATACCGCTTTATCCTATGACATGAGGCTGATCTCAGACCAGTACCACCTTGATTTTGCTTTCCTGCCTATTGGTGACAATTTTACCATGGACATAAGAGACGCAGTGGTGGCGGCAAATTATGTGGGTACAAAAAAAGTAATCGGGATGCACTACGACACCTTCCCATACATAGAAATTGATCAGATTGAGGCTGACATGGTCGCTCGAAGGGCTGAAATTGATCTCATCCTAATGCAAGTCAAACAAACCATAGAAATCAAATAAAAAAATGGGTAAAATCATCGCCATTGCCAATCAAAAAGGTGGAGTTGGCAAAACCACCACAGCCATCAACCTATCAGCATCTCTGGCAGCCCTGGAGTTCAAAACGCTGATCGTTGACGCCGACCCTCAGGCAAATTCAACTTCCGGCCTGGGAATGGACCCCAACAGTGTTTCCCTCAGCATTTATGAGTGTATGGTGAATGGCACTCCCGCAAAAGAAGCGATCGTTAAAACAGAGATCAATTATCTTGAGATTTTACCTTCCAATATCAACCTGGTGGGTGCTGAACTTGAACTGATCCACCTGGAAGAAGGTCGTGATGAAAAAATGAAGGAAGCCCTGCTTCCCATTAAGGACGACTATGATTTTGTCATCATTGATTGCTCACCTTCTTTAGGTGTTGTTACGGTCAATGCACTTACAGCCGCTAACTCAGTGATTATTCCTGTTCAATGCGAGTTTTTTGCTCTTGAAGGTCTGGGTAAATTGCTTAACACCATTCGCATTATCCAAAGCAGGCTTAACACAGCCCTGGCCATCGAAGGCATTTTGCTGACCATGTACGACAACCGTCTGCGCCTTTCCAATCAAGTGGTGGAAGAAATCAACATGCACTTCAAAGAATTGACCTTTCAGACCATGATACCCCGCAACATCAAGCTTAGCGAAGCCCCTTCCTTTGGAGTGCCTGCCATCTTGCATGATGCTGAGAGCAAAGGCTCCATTAGTTACCTCAATCTTGCCAGAGAGATACTGGAGAAAAATGGCTACGAAGTAGCTGCCGGCTAAGGAATGACACAAGCAAAGAAGAATACAGGACTTGGTAAAGGGCTGAGCGCCCTGCTTAGTGATAACAATAGTTTAAGGTCAGGCAACCCGACAACTTCTACAATGCCCGGGCCCGGTAACATCAGTGAGTTGCCATTAGAGGCCATAGAGACCAACCCATTCCAACCTCGAACTGAATTTGATCGTGTAGCGCTGGAAGAGTTGGCTGAAAGCATACGGGTGCAAGGCATCATTCAACCCATAACGGTTAGAAGGCTTGCCGAAGGACAGTACCAGCTCATTTCAGGTGAGCGTCGTTATCAGGCCTCCAAACTTGCAGGCAAAACCAGCATACCGGCGTATATCCGTACAGCTGACGACCAGCAAATGCTGGAAATGGCGCTGATTGAAAATATTCAGCGTGAGGACCTTAATCCAATTGAAATTGCACTTTCCTACCAAAGGCTGATCTCTGAAATCAATCTTAAGCAAGAAGAGTTGGGCGAGCGTGTCGGCAAAGACCGAAGTACGGTGACCAATTACCTTCGCCTGTTGCGCCTTCCTCCTGACCTTCAGGCTTCCCTTAAAGAAAAAAAGATCAGCATGGGCCATGCACGTGCCCTGGTCAATCTTGAAAATGTTGAACAACAACTGGAAGCTCACCGCCTTATCTTAAAAAATGGACTTTCTGTTCGAAAAGTAGAGGAACTCGTTCAATCCCTGAGAGCAGGCAATACAGAAAAAACAGCACCTATACGGCCGGGTAAGCTACCTTTGGAATATCAGGTCGTTCAAAACAAACTCTCTTCTCACCTCGGCACGAAAGTGGTTGTGAAAACTGACAAAGACACCGACAAAGGAACCATCAGCATTGCCTTTTATTCCAAAGACGATATCAACCGCATTCTCGAGGCACTTGCACTTTAAATGGTTAATGCTCCTAATTCTGGTGTTGATGACAGCAGGCTCTTATGCACAGGATAGCGTCAGCGTTACCAAAAAACCAGATACCTCTTCCGTAAAATCGGTACACAACCCAATCAAAGCGGCATGGCTAGCAGCTGTCCTTCCCGGGGCCGGACAGATCTACAATAAAAAATTTTGGAAACTTCCCATTTTGTACGGAGCAGCGGGTGCTTGTGGCTTTTTCATTATTAACAATCACAGGGAGTACGTCGTCTATCGTGATATTCTCCGAAACCGCAAAGCAGATACCACTTTCAGGGATCAGTTCTTTGGCCTTTACTCCAATGACCAGGTACGGATTCTCAGGGATTTCTACTTGAGAAACAGGGATTTTACAGTGATCCTGAGCGTACTGTTGTACATCGTTCAGATTGTGGATGCCCACGTGGATGCCCACCTCATAACCTTTGATGTAAGTGAAAAACTAACGATCATAAGCACTCCTTATCTCAGTCCTCCTGCCCCTGGTATGGGGTTAAATGCGGGTCTTACCTTAAGTTTGCATTTCAGATGAAGATATTGCTGCTGGGTTATGGCAAAATGGGAAAGACCATTGAGCAAAGAGCTATCCATAAAGGACATGAAATCGTTGGCCGTATCAACTCTGCCGGAGAGCGGGAGGCGTTTGCTCTACAAGCGGATGTAGCCATCGAATTTTCTGAGCCCTCAGCGGCCCCGGATAACCTGCGTTGGTGCCTCAAAAACCAACTACCTGTTGTGTGCGGAACTACAGGTTGGCTCGATCAAAAACCTATGATCGATCAAGAATTTGCTGCTCAGGGAGGGGCCTTGTTTTATGCTGCCAATTACAGTCTAGGAGTAAACCTGTTTTTCAAACTGAACGAAGCCCTTGCACGGCTCATGAACCATGCAAGCCAGTATCAATTTAGCATAGAGGAAATCCACCATACCGAAAAGAAGGACTCCCCCAGTGGCACAGCTCTCGCTTTGGCAAGACAAGTGATCGCAATCCATGAAGGCTATCAACAGTGGCAAGAGGGATTAACCGCAGAAACAGGAATTCTACCAATCCATTCAGTAAGGCTGCCCGGCGTACCGGGAACCCATATCTTGCGCTATCAATCTGAAATGGACGAAATCGAAATCAAACATACCGCTCACAGCCGGGAAGGATTTGCAGACGGGGCAGTGATGGCTGCTGAATGGCTGCAAGGCCGTCAAGGGCTCTTTTCCATGGAGGATTTACTCTCTTTTTAACTCATTCATTAAACAGCATACAATCAGAATTCCGATGATCTGGGAAAAAATCAAACAGTACCGACAAAAACAAAAAGAGAAAAAAGCCAAGGCCCCTAAAAAAACAGTTTGGCAGGAATGGAGAGACACCATCGTATTTGCTGTTGTGGTGGCGACCCTGATTCGTTGGGCAGCTTTTGAGGCCTTTACCATCCCTACGCCCTCCATGGAAAAATCACTGCTGGTGGGAGATTTTTTGTTTGTAAGCAAACTACACTATGGACCACGCACTCCAAAGACACCTTTGCAATTGCCGCTCACGCATCAGAAAATATGGGGCACAGAGCTTCCCTCCTATTCAGATATCATTCAACTGCCTCAGTGGAGGTTGCCCGGCTTTACGAAGGTGAAAAACAATGACGTGGTGGTGTTTAACTACCCTATCGAAAAAGAGTACCCTTCAGATCTGAGAACCAATTACATCAAGCGATGTGTGGGGATACCGGGTGACAAGCTGGAAGTGAAAGATATGCAGGTGTTTGTGAACGGGAAAGAGCTTAGCTCTCCGGGATTGATGCAAAACAGGTATTACCTGATCACTTCCCAAACTTTGAATGACAAGTTTTTTGAAAAATACGATATCACCGAAGCGGGTCCCATGCCTGGTGGCTACTGGATGATGGCCACACCGGAAATAGCGAAAAAACTGGCTACCATGCCTTTTGTTCAGGAACTTGTGGTGGAAAAAAGGCAAAGGGGAGAAAGCGGCCCACACAATTACCCCAATAACCCACTTTTTACCTGGAATGAAGACTGGTTTGGCCCCATCTACATCCCTCGTGCCGGTGATGAAATCGTACTAAACGACAGCAATCTGGCCATTTACAAGACCGCCATTCTCGATTATGAAGACAATGAAGGTATCGAAGAAAAAGATGGGAAGTTGTATCAGAATGGTGCCCTTCTGAGCCGATACACCTTCAAGCAAAACTATTACTTCATGATGGGTGACAATCGCCACAATTCTTTTGACTCACGTTTCTGGGGTTTTGTACCTGAGGATCATATCGTGGGTAAAGCCTTTGTGATCTGGATGTCACTCGATCCCAACAAAGGGTTGTTAAGTAAAATTAGGTTTGGCAGGTTGCTGGATTTGATTGAGTAGGGTTCAAGTCTTTAATTTTCACAACTAAGGAAATTAACTCACACAACTATATTAAATTGTTTTTCTATGTTGCATGGATAACACTTAGATTAAGTAAATCCATTGGGATTTAACTCCGAAAAAGCCTGCTGTGAGAATAAGCCCATCTTAATTTAAAAATTGTCTTGCACAATATTTTAGTTCACACTAGTGAGTTGGTGAATGATGAAGCCTCTAAAGTATTTTGTTCCTTGAAACCCATTAGAATACAATAATCTCAGTCTGGAAATCTTTTCTGAATGTGGTTTCTCTTAAAAATCTTTGATTTTCTTCATTATCGAAGGCAACAAACTTCTCTAGCTTTTTATTGCAAGCAAAAACCTTTCTGTTTTTATATTGACTTATATCATGATTCTCCTTAAGGAAATCTATTGTAGATACCAGTTGCTCTAATGCTCCTGATTGCCAAGGTGGTTTTTGTTCTTTGAGCTCTACTAGATATAAACATTTTGAGTTTGTTAACATGCCATCACACCGTCCTCTGCCAGGGAATTGATGGTCTTGAATCACACATTTATCAATGGCAGTAAAAACTACACCCTCATTACTGCTATTCTTAACAGTTGCTATCCATGTGTTCGGTTTATCAATATTTGTGTATGCAGGTTTCCCTAGTCTGTCATCGCAAAGCCCAAATTCGCGCTCTACTATTGGCCCTTCTTGACACTTACTATTAAAGAAATCTAAACTCATAGTTCTAATTCCTGTTCGATTTCAAGTAATTTGTCAAATTCCATGTTGCTTAAACGAATAGTTTGATTTAGGTAGTTTTTATCAGAAGGAATTCCTTCAAAATTCCCAAGTATTTTAATAGATCCATTTGTTTCATCTAATTGATAAATAGCTAGTTCTTCCGGATTGATAGTTGATGCTTTTGGCACAACTTCGTAAAGTTGATTTTCATGTTCTTTTTTTTCAATTCTGTTTTTTAAATCATTTGCTTTAACCGCTAATGAAATAGAGTTTATCAAATACGGACTATGCGTCGTCATCACCAGCATATTATTTCCATTGTTAAAAGCCAAAAGGCTATTTATGAGTAATCGCTGGGAAGTCGGAAATAAATTTTGCTCCGGTTCTTCAACAATATTTACAAAATACTTACAAATATATTTTCCATTAATCTTCTTTTCATTTATTTTTAATTCTTTTTCATCTTGAATTTCTGCATTAACAGCTCTAAGTTCTTTTTCTCGTCTTATGGTTTGGTCTGTACTAAGTAATTCTAATAATTTTTTCTCTCCTTGCTTTAAAAACTCTAACAAATATCTTGTCACCCAATAAAGAGGAACAATCGAATGAAAGCCACTTGAACCCTCAGACAGTTTTAACCTTTTTTCTCCAAACAATAAATAGTTTTCATCTTCTTTAGCATCATACAAGACTTTAGTATTGTTAATTGGTAATTCAATTACCTTGCCTTTATTTGAAAGTTGTGCATTTCTGAATTCAACAGAGTAATTTTTCAAACTACCTACTAAAAAATCAGACACTTTATTAATATTGGATACTGAACTTAAGAAATTCCGCTCAGCAGGCACGTACATTATCTTCGGTAACTTCACCGATTTATTATTCAACCTTTTTGCTTCAACAGTTTTCTTATTATGACTACCATTCAATTTTAAACTATATGTTGCTCCCTCGTATTCAATTAGAGAGTCAGATTCTAAATAATTCTCTAGCCTGTGAAATTCAAGTAAATCAATAAAATCGTTGTGTGAAACAGGTGCATTAATATCTCCTCTTATTAATGCCTTCTCTAACCAAATAAAGCTAGAAATCAACTTCGCCACCGTACTCTTACCACTCCCCTGATTACCAATAAACACGGTAACCTTCTTCACCTCTAGCCAATCATTTACAGTGCCATCAGGTAAAGTTTCTTTGAAACCTTCTTTAATAGGTCCAAAATTCTTTATTCTTATTTTACTCATTTTACTTCTATTCGGCTGTTCAAAGCTACAAATCTCTCAAACCATTATCATAATCAGTTATTTCTTAGACCACCATTCGAGTTCACAATATTAAGATCTCTAACAAAAGCCATTCTACCTACCCCAAAATCTCCCAGTCATTATTAAGACCTTGCAGGGCATAGTGGGCTGTCATGTCAAAGGCGCAGGGCACAACGGAGATGTAGTTGTTGGCCAGCGCCCATTCGTCGGTGTCTTCTCCTCTGTCACCATTCACAAAGTTGCCTGCCATCCAGAAATACCTGCGTCCATAAGGATCAAAGCGCTCCTGAAACTCCTCCTGCCACTTGGCCATGGCTTGCCGGCAGATTTTGACA
Source organism: Cytophagaceae bacterium (assembly GCA_027488815.1). Taxonomy (GTDB): domain Bacteria; phylum Bacteroidota; class Bacteroidia; order Cytophagales; family JAIYAX01; genus JAIYAX01. Next base: position 128,282 of record JAIYAX010000001.1, read on the forward strand.
CCCTTTACAGGCTCATTTTGCTTATGGGGGAAATTGACGTTCAAAGCAACTCCTTTGGGCATGCCCGATTTAAGCACTTGCCTTGCGATGTCTTCTACATGCTGCTCGATATGGTCGAACTCTGCATCGTGGCTATAGTCACAAAGGCTGAAACCAATGGCCGGCAATCCTTCGATAGCGGCTTCAATCGCTGCTGACATAGTGCCACTGTATAGCACACTGATGGAAGAATTGCTGCCATGGTTGATGCCGCTAACCACAAGATCAGGATTGCGGTCTTTCAGCACATAATGCTTGGCCAGCTTTACGCAATCGGCCGGAGTACCGCTGCATTCATACGCTTTGATGTCTCCGTAAATGGTATTAGGGTCAAGACGTAAAGTGTTACCTATGGTAATGGCGTGGCCCATGCCACTTTGCGGGCTATCGGGTGCGACTACGACTACCTCCCCTATCCGTCGCATGATCTTGATCAGTTGCCGAATGCCGGGTGAGGTGATTCCATCATCGTTGCAGACCAGTATAAGAGGTGTTTTGCTGCTGTCGTTCATGCGCTTGTGTTAACGTAGTTGATTGAAATAGTCAATGATGAGGAGTACATCTTCCTTACGGGTCGCTTTGAGCTTATTGGTTTTCATGTATTGCTTCACCTGACCTGATTTTGATCGTAGGTAGTTCATCAGGTCTGATTTATGAAAAGTATACCTTTTAATTTTTCCACTTGCCAATGACCGAAAATACAGTGTGGTTACCAATCTGCGCTGCGACATGGTCACTGGCATGCTGTAGGGTGACATAAAGTTGGAGACCGTCTCCCAAATGATGGCCTCACGGGACAACACTTGAATTTTACCATCTAATAAAAACTCAAACAGAACCGGCAACTCGTACCCGTTCTGGTTTAGGCTATACTCGAATACCACAAATTCACGCAAGGCCTTGCTCGCTTCATCACTAATCTCGACTTTGTTGAGCTTGGCAGTATTGTAACTAAGCAAACGATCCCCAATCTGTACCTGAACCTGCTCAGCGCTAAAGTCATACTTCACCATTCCCTCCAGGGTATCACTTTCATAAAGGTAGACCCTGCCCGGGTGAAACAGGTCCATTGCAAATCGTTGAGCTTGAAGAGGTAATGCAATTAACATTAACCCCAACAGGCCCCATTTACTGCTCGCTACTGCTCTTGCGCAATATGTCATGGCCCATTTTGTCTCGCTTGGTTTGAAGGTATTTTTCATTGTAACGGTTTGGAGCTATTTCCAGCTTCAAGGTATCAACGATTTCCAAGCCGTAGCCCATCAACCCGGCTCTTTTGCGGGGGTTATTGCTCAGCAGGCGAAGCTTGGTCACCCCTAGGTCTCGCAGGATCTGCGCTCCAACGCCATAGTCTCGCTCATCCATTCCAAAGCCTAATGCCTGGTTGGCCTGTACCGTATCCATGCCCTGCTCCTGCAGTTTGTATGCTTTGAGTTTATTCATCAACCCGATGCCCCTGCCTTCCTGATTCATGTACAGGATAACTCCGGTGCCATCTTTCTCCACCATTTCCATGGCTGCATGAAGTTGCTCCCCACAGTCACATCGACATGAGCCAAATATATCTCCGGTTGCGCAGGAAGAGTGTACCCTTACCATCACAGGTTCATCAGGCTGCCACTTGCCCTTGACCAATGCCATGTGGACATCACCGGTATTGATCTGACGGTAGGCAATCAACTCAAAATTTCCGTATTGAGTAGGCATATTCACCCCAATCTCTCGCTCAATCAGGCTCTCTTTTTGCAGACGGTACTCGATCAGGTCTTTGATGCTCACCAGTTTGAGCTTAAATCGGTCAGCTACTAGTCGTAAGTCAGGCAAACGTGCCATCGTTCCGTCTTCATTCATGATTTCGACGATAACTCCTGCTGGCTGAAAGCCGGCCAGTCTTGCAAAATCGATAGAAGCCTCGGTATGGCCTGTACGCCTGAGTACACCGCCCCTTTTTGCTTTAAGTGGGAAAATATGCCCCGGCCTGCCCAATACCTCTGATTTAGTTGCCGGATCTACCAATGCCTTGATGGTTTTGGAGCGATCGGCTGCCGAAATACCTGTGGTGCATCCATGTCCGAGCAGGTCCACACTCACCGTAAATGGAGTATCAAACGTAGCGGTGTTTTGACCTACCATAAGCTCCAGTCCTAATGCCTCGCAGCGGTCTTCAATCAAGGGAACACATATAAGTCCCCTGCCATGAGTGGCCATAAAATTGACTATCTCCGGTGTGACACATTCCGCTGCGCAAACAAAGTCACCTTCGTTCTCTCTGTCTTCATCATCAACAACTATGATAATTTCCCCTCTGCGGATAGCTTCGATCGCTTCTTCGATGGTATCTAGAGGAATGCTGTTCTGGTCTTTTTTCATTTTATCGTCCTTCTGGTCCGTTATCTCCCTGCCACGACAATCCCCAGCTTCCCGGCCAGCTCTTTTTCTGTTTGTTTAAGTTCAAAATGTATCTTTTGATGCAGGTCTGTCTCTTCCTCAATTTCTGAGCTTTGCAATACTTTTTGATTTTCTTCGATGAGCTTGCGAATATGCTGCCATTTCAATCTAAGTACAGTAGTAACAACCACATGAGACAAAATGTCCTGTTCTCTGGGTACTTCGATGTCGTGCTCTTTCCAGGCCTCACTGATTTCATAACGGGAACTGAGTAATTCAATGGCCATTTTGCGCAAGTCTTCACGCTCATGTGCCATAAAATACGGGCTCAGATCGGTACCCGGCTTTAGCATCGCCTCCGACTGGTAGGCTAACATAAATTCCTGGAATGGCCCTGCCATAAATGGAACATCCCCTGTTTCTTCAAAAAGGTAATCCACTACAAAACGGCCTTCATCTACGGAAATATGGCCATAGCTGAGCAACAAACGACAAATTTCCCGCTCATAGCCACTGCGCAAATCCAGTGCACCGATGATGGGTTGCGGCTGGACATAATCTAATGTGGTGACAGCATTCACCACACCTTCCGGCAGATCAAGCTCTTTTCGTTGTTTGTCCTCTTTCCGTTTTTTAATCAGCCTTTTGTTAAGCTCAGCGATCAGCACATCTTCAGCCATTTGAAGCTGTATGGAGCATTCCTTGAGGTAAACTGCCCTCTTGATGGTGTCGTCAATAAGAGCAATAGAACTCACAATTTCTCCTACAATCTCTGCTTTCTTCAAAGGATCCTTACCGGCCTCAGCCAGTTTGATTCCCAGCATAAAACTCATGAAGTCCCGAACCTCAACCTGCAAATAGGCCTGAAAAGCATCAGCGCCAACTTTGCGGCAATAGCTATCAGGATCTTCTCCATCAGGGAAGGTCACCGCCCTGACGTTCAGTCCTTCCTGAAGCAATAGATCTATCCCTCTGAAGCTGGCCTTAATACCTGCCTGATCTCCATCGTATAACACCGTTACATTATCGGTGTATCGTTTGATGAGTCTGATTTGCTCTTCAGTTAGCGAAGTGCCCGAGGAAGCCACCACGTTACTTACCCCTGCCTGATGCAGTGTCAGTACATCGGTATAGCCTTCGGTGAGATAGCAATTATCTTTCTGCCTGATTGCCTGCCTCGCTTGAGCTATACCATACAGGATGTTCTTTTTATGGTAAAGAAGCGTCTCTGGGGAGTTGAGATACTTGGGTTGATTTTTATCATTGCCCATCATTCTGGCTCCAAAAGCAATCACTTTACCGGAGACATTGTGAATTGGGAACATTACCCGACCTCTAAACCGGTCATAAAGCCGGCCATTGCTTTCGCTCAAAAGGCCAGCATTCAATAAGATCTGCTCCTGGTATCCTTTGGCCAGGGCTTCCTCATGCAGGGCCTGCCCTGAGGCAGGGCTATAGCCTAGCTGGAATGTTTCGATGGTTTGAGAATTGAACCCACGCTCCTTGAAATAGCTTAACCCAATGGACTGACCCTCTTCGGCTTCTTTCAGCTGTGTTTCATAATACCGGCAGGCAAAATTCATAGCGATCAATTGCGCTTCACGCTCATTCTGCTCCTGTTGGGCTTCCGAACTTTGCTCTTCTTCTTTGACTTCTATTCCATATTTCTTCCCCAGCGCACGTATGGCTTCCAGATAGCCCAGCCCTTCAATCTCCATGATAAAGCCGATGGAGTCACCTGATTTGCCACAACCGAAACACTTGAAAATGCCTTTGCTGGGTGAAACTGAAAAAGAGGGCGATTTCTCCTGATGAAAGGGGCAGCAGGCCCATTGGTTTTGACCTTTGCGCTTCAAACTGACATAGTCTCCTACCACCTCCTCAATCCGGGCGGTTTCTCTGATCTGATCTATGACCTGCCTGCTTATCATGATTTAGCCGAAGAGCTGATGAAAAAATAACATATTTGCGGTCAGAAGGGTTTTTCCTTCGGTCAAAGGTACTCATTGGAGCGCATGCACAGGAGATCTACCGGACGGAAGTTGTAAACAGGTTACCCACTCACATGACAATCAGCAAAGAAGCCATCATGAAGGCCCTCTCCACAGTAGAGGAGCCTGATCTGAAAAAAGACCTGGTAAGCCTGGGGATGATCACCGATCTGCAAGTAGAAGGCAAAGAGGTAAAATTCACGGTGATACTTACCACTCCGGCCTGCCCACTGAAAGAACTCATCAAGGAACGTTGCGTGAAAGCCATTCACCAACTCGTTTCTACCGAAGCGATCATCAGCATCAGCATGACGGACAGGGTAACCAGCAGCAGAACTGCCGGACCTGTGCTGCCCGGTGTTAAAAACATCATCGCCATAGCGTCCGGCAAGGGTGGAGTAGGCAAATCAACTGTTACAACCAATCTGGCTGTAGCTCTGGCAAGGGCAGGAGCCAAGGTGGGCCTCATTGATGCCGACATCTTTGGACCATCAATCCCGACCATGTTCAATGTGGAAATGAGCAGACCGGAAGTCAAAGAGGGCCCGGGTGGCAAGACCATTATAGTGCCCATCGAAATGTATGGAGTGAAAATGATCTCCATTGGTTTCCTTACCGCTGCTGACGATGCAGTGGTTTGGCGTGGGCCTATGGCCAGCTCAGCCTTGAAGCAGTTTATCAACGACACCGATTGGGGAGAACTTGACTACCTGCTCATCGACCTACCTCCGGGTACAAGTGATATCCACCTGACATTGGTTCAAACAGTTCCCGTAACCGGAGCAGTTATCGTCACTACCCCTCAAAAGGTGGCACTTGCCGATGCAGTTAAAGGATTGAGCATGTTCAGGCAGCCCCAGATCAATGTGCCTGTGCTCGGAGTGATCGAAAACATGGCCTATTTTAGCCCTGAGGAGTTACCTGACAACAAATACTACATCTTCGGCAAGGGTGGAGGTCAATGGCTGGCTGATAAGTTTCAGGTGCCTTTGTTGGGTCAAATTCCGCTGGTACAAAGCATACGAGAGGCAGGTGATCAAGGCAGTCCTGCAGTACTGAGCCATTCCGTTTCCAGTGAAGCCTTCAGGAGCCTGGCAGAAAAATTGGCCCAGCAAATTGCCATCAGAAATGCTAACTTTGCTCAAACAGAGCCCGTAGCCATTCGTGTCTGAAAGCCTCGATCACCATTCCATGAAACCAAGCATCTCGCAGATCGAAAAAGCAATCGATAGTATACGCCCCTACCTTCTGGCTGATGGAGGTGATGTAAAGGTCCTTGAAGTAGATGAAGAGGGAATTGTAAAACTAGAATTGCTCGGAAGCTGCAGCAACTGCCGCATGTCTTCGATGACCCTCAAAGCAGGGGTCGAGCAAGCGATCATGCAAGCGGTACCTGAGGTCACCTCTGTGGTAGCAATCAACTCTATGGTCGAAAGTAACGCATCCTAAAAATCAAGTAAATCAGATGAGAAAACTGATCATTCTATCTTTCTTTTGCCTCCTTGTATCTTTAGCCGGAGCTCAGGACTCACTGAATATGCGTCGAAATGCTGTTTGGGCATTTAGTGGCGCCACCGCATATAATGACTGCTGGGGATATGCTGCCAATGGACGTGAGTATGCCATTCTCGGAAGTAACTGGGGCACTCATTTTCTGGACATCACCAATCCTGAGCAGCCTGTTGTAGTTGGTAATTTCATCGGGAAAACCAGCAATGTGATTTGGCGGGATTTTGATACCTACGGCCACTATGCCTACGGGGTAGCTGATGGAGCTCCAAACTCACTGCAAATATTTGACCTTCAATACTTGCCGGACTCGGTGGTAAAAGTGTACGACAATGACTCGTTAACCAGAAGTGCCCATACCATGTACATCAATGGTAACCGACTTTATCTTTCCTCAAATACCAGAGGGCTTAATTTTTATTCAATGGAGATCCTCAGTATTGCCAATCCTACCGCACCAACGTTGCTTGGAACATTAAATAATGGAGGGCTCTTCAATGAAACGCACGACTTGTATGCAGTCAGAGATACTGTGTTTTTCTCCGGTGGAGCTGGAGGGACTTCAGGAGGGGGTTTGTTTATCTATGACTATCGAAATCCTTCTGCTCCGGTATTGATCAGCAGTATTACCAGTTATCCGGAGAAAGGCTATAACCACAGCAACTGGGTAAATGCAAATAGAACTAAACTGGTATTTGCTGATGAAACGCATGGATCCGGACTTAAACTCTATGACATCAGCAACATCACTAACCCTGTTCTGCAAGGTGTCTTCCGATCAAACACCGGGGCAATAGCTCATAACCCTTATATCAGAGGTGACAGCGTGTATATCTCATATTACCATGATGGAGTACGAGTTTTTAGCATCGCAGACTCTTCAAACATTTCACAAGTAGCCTATTATGACACCTATCCGGGCAATGTCGGCTATCCTGGTTTCCAAGGCGTTTGGAGTGTGTATCCTTACCTTCCTTCCAAAAGAATCCTGGCATCTGATATGTCCACAGGACTGCATATACTCACCCTGCTACCGGTAACGACCAAACCACAGGTCAACTTTAACATCAATTCGGTAGAAGGCTGTGGACCTTACAAAGTCAACTTGTTTAACGGCACAGTGAATGCAGCATCCTATCAATGGAAGTTATTGCTTGGAGGAAATCAGGTGAGTACTTTCTCCGGACAAAACCCAAGCATCACCCTAAGTAATCCGGGCAATTATCAACTTCGCCTGGTGGCTACAAATTCTATTGGCACCGACTCGATCACACAAAATCTTTCCGTTGGCCAGCAAAGTGCTATTCCGGTTCCATCAATAGTGACTTTCAACAACAACCCGTTACCGGTTTGTCTGGAACGAAAAGCCAACTCAGACATTCTTGTCTCTCCAAATACAGGCTTACTCAGCACCCCGGCCCTTGAATTCAGAGGCGGGGAAGGAACCAATTTTGTTACGGGGCTCAATTGCCAATCCACCTTTACTGCCAATCCTGACTATGTCGCTAAGGCAGGTTTAAGAGTCAATGTGCAAAACCTCAATTCGCTCAGTATGATTTATTACCTGCGATTTGAAAATCTAAACTCTGCCCCGGACCCTAGCAAAAGCAATTTCAGAATTAAAGTGAACGGGCAACTGACAGGGGTTTGTGACCGAAGCCAAAGCCAAAGCTATTTGTCAAATACTCTGGACCTAAGCCCTTATCTATCTGACCCTGGCGACACCCTTTACATCGAATTTGAAGCCGCCAACCGGTTTTTCCGACCTGCCAATTTTATTTTCGATCGAATTTATTTGGAGAACCTCAATTTTTCCGGAACGCTGAATACCGAAAATACCCTTTTGCCTGCCGTACAAGTGGATCTGTTCCCCAATCCGGCTTCAGGGACCGTCACCCTACAGTGTACCGGAGATCGTAGCCAATCCATACCTTCCTATAAGTTGTATGACCTTCAAGGCCGTGCTTTAATGGAAGGGATGGTTGATCAGGATCGAAAAGAGCTATCTGTGGATCATCTGGCGAATGGCATGTACCTGATAGAAATCGTTTGGGGCAGTCGCCTGGAACAAAAGACATTAATGATCCAGAAGTAAGTCCGTTCATAAGGAGATGTTGAAAGTTGGCGTTTTCTTTGGAGGCTCCTCACGGGAGCGTGAGGTTTCCTTTGCAGGAGGCCGTACGGTAATCGATAACCTCGACAAAAGGCTTTTTGAGGCAGTTCCTATTTTTGTTGACAGTCAGAACCGTTTCATATTGCTTGACTGGCATTTCTTGTACAAGGGCACCATCAGGGATTTTTATCCGGCTCCTGACCTCCTCTCCGGTTCAGGTTTTCAGATGTACATTGAGTCTCTACAGGATCAACCCCATCTGATAAGTCAATCCATTAGTCGTATCGGAAAGCTAATAAGCCCTGAAGAGTTCAGCAGCTTGTTCGACCTGGCTTTTCTTGCCTTACATGGACCTTTTGGTGAAGACGGCAACCTTCAAGGTCTGCTGGAGTGGTATGAAATCCCTTACACGGGGTCCGGGGTTTTTTCATCAGCCTTGGGCCTTTCAAAAACCATACAGGCTGACCTTCAAAAGGGTCTTGGCCTGAGAGCTGTTTCCTATAAAAAACTGTATCGTTCCGAACTTGAAAGTCGCTCCCTAAGTAACATCTGGCAGGAGGTTAAACAAGAAATTGGCCTGCCCTGTGTGGTCAAGGCCTCAAGCCAGGGATCATCTATCGGAGTGAGTATCGTTGAACATGAGGATGAGAAAGCCTTTGAAAAGGCTGTCAGAAAGGCCTTCTTCGAGGAGCTTATCGACTCTGCAGAATGGCAAAAACGTAGTTCTCAGGAAAAAACAAACTACGTGCGGCGGCTAGCTGACATCCGAGATGGCCTGGGTATGCCTGTCCGGCTGGAAGGAAGGCTTATCCTCAGACCTGAACAGTTGCTTGCAGCAATCGATCAGGAAAGTAAAATCAAATCAGAACTGATACTGCAAAGTGAACACCCCGAGCAAGTCATTCTCATAGAAGCATTCATTCCGGGTAAAGAGTTTTCCTGCATTGTCATCAGCGATGAACTAGGTCATCCTCTGGCTTTGCCTCCTACAGAAATTATCAAACGCAGTCAGGTGTTTGATTATCGGGCAAAGTATCTGCCGGGAATTTCCCGAAAGGTGACCCCAATCGAAACCGATGAGAAACACATCGAAGCCATCCGGAAAGCCTGCGAACAGCTTTATCTGGCCTTTCAATTTGAAGTGTACGCAAGGATTGATGGCTTTCTGAAGCCTGATGGCACCATCATACTGAATGACCCCAACACCACGTCCGGTATGATGCCTTCTTCTTTCTTTTTTCACCAGGCGGCTGAGATCGGGCTCAACCCATCCCAGTTCCTCACCTATATCATGCATCATTCTTTGCTGGCCAGAAGGAGAAGTGGCAGGTACAGCAACCGCTTATTGCCGGTACTGAACCAATTTGAGCAAAACCTGAAAGCCTCTGTATCCGCCAGAGATGAGCGTGTTCCGGTGGCAGTGATCATGGGAGGCTATTCTGCTGAGCGACATATCAGCGTGGAGAGCGGCCGAAACGTGTATGAAAAGCTTTCTTCATCGGGCAAGTACCTGCCCTACCCGATTTTCCTCAGTGGAAATGCGGATTCCTTTGAGCTTCACTTGCTTCCGATCAATGTGATGCTCAAGGACAACGCTGATGATATCCGGGAAAAAGTTCATTCCACGCAATCCAAACACCCAGTCGTGAAACGAATAGTTGAGCAAAGTGCAGGAACGGCTCAGCTTTACAGGGGCGATTTTCTTGAATATCCCAAAAGGATCAGTCTTGCTGAGCTTGCAGAAACAGTCGACTTCGTATTTATCGCATTGCATGGCCGACCTGGCGAAGATGGGGCATTGCAAACAAAACTGGAGCAGTTTGGAATTCCATACAATGGCTCTGGTGTAAAAAGCTCATCTACGACCATAAACAAATACCTGAGCAATGAGATTTTAGCACAATCAGGAGTACCTGTAGCCAGTCACTTGTGGCTCACCAAGGAGCAGTGGCTTACTAACTCTCAGTCATTTTATGAACAGGCCGAACAAGCTCTTGGCTACCCGATGATCTTAAAACCTGCTGATGACGGATGCAGCGCCGCTGTAAAAAAGATTAAAAACAGGGAAGAGTTCAAAGCCTTTGCAAGCCTCATTTTCAGACAAACAGAAGCCCTTTCTGAGTCCGAGGCCAACATCTTAAAACTAGCTCCTCAGGAAGAGTTCCCGATCAAACAAGGTCTCCTTGCGGAGCGATTTATCGATGCGGGGGGAGCCTCCCATTTTCTTGAAATCACAGGTGGTTTTGTGAGTGAATGGCTCAATGGAGAATCCCATTACCGTTTTTTTGAACCCTCTGAAGTGCTGGCCACAGGGGAAGTGTTATCCCTCGAAGAAAAATTTTTGGCCGGCGAAGGACAAAACATCACCCCTGCCCGCTTTGATCCTGACCCTGCAAAACGTGACCGGATCGCTGAAAAGGTAAAAAAGGATCTGGAAAAAACTGCCCGCCTGCTTTCTGTTGAAGGCTATGGTCGAATCGATGCATTTGTCCGTATCTTCCCTGACGAAATGGTGGAGACAATAATCATTGAAATCAACTCGTTACCTGGAATGACCCCGGCGACCTGTATATTTCACCAATGCGCTTTGGATGGGCTAAGTCCCTTTCAGTTCATTGATGAAATCATCCGTTATGGCATTCAACGAAAAGCTGTTCTGAGTCTTGAGTAAGTTATTCCCCATCGACACTTTACCAAAGTTTCTAATCCACTTGGCAGTTTATGTTCTGACACTTGGAGTCGCTTTGTTTATCTTCTTTCAAGTCTATTTGCCGATTAACACCCACCATGGAGAGAGTGTAACGGTACCCAACCTTCAGGGCATGACCTTAGAAGAGATCAAAGAATTTTTAGGCAGCCGTAACCTACGATTTGAGGTAAATGACAGCAGCTTTTATCTGGACAAAAAGCCTCTTTCTGTCCTTTCTCAGTACCCAAAGCCGGGAGCGGTCGTAAAAGAGGACCGAAAAATCTACCTGTCCATCAATTCACAGGTGCCTCCGGAGGTTAAGATGCCAAAGTTGATCGATAACTCTTTAAAAAGTGCAGAGATGACGCTCAAGTCATTTGGCCTGCTGCTTGGGAACATCAGCTACCGAAAAGACCTTGCTCAAAGTGCCATTCTGGATCAACTGATTAATGGTAAGCCGGTGAAAGCAGGCACTTTGGTGAAAAAAGGAACCAAAATTGACCTGGTGGTGGGTGATGGTCTGGGAGAAACAGAGTTTGAAATTCCAGACCTCATCGGTATGGATCGGGATGATGCAGAGGTTTTATTGATGGGACAGGGTTTACGGATTGGTGTGATGCTCTATGATGAAAGTGCAGCACAAGGCTCTAAAGGCAAAGTAGTGCGCCAAATACCTGCTCCCGGAGGTGAAAAAAAGATCAGAATGGGAGAAACCATTGACTTGTGGATCGGAGGAGTCGACCCAGCCAAGCAGTTTAGTGATGAAGACCCGGTTGAATAAATTTGGTTTTCTCTTTGCGATTTTACTTTTGGTCGCATTAAATGCACAAGCACAGCTACAGCTTGCTCCTTTGCATTCGGATCCGGTTCGTAAGGTTTTAAGCCAAACCCAAACCTCTACCGAAATCAGTGGGAACAAGATCCAAGCCTTGCTTGACCTTCCCTTTTTTGATGATTTCTCATCTTATACCGGTTCACCTGACCCACTTAGATGGGAAAGCTCAGGCGGCACTTACGTGAACAGAAGGTATTCTCAGACACCTGCCTCAGTTGGGGTCGTTACATTTGACGGCCTGCAAACCAATGGGGACGCCTACTTCTTTGGCAATGTCATCAACCAACCCTGCGATAGCCTCATCTCAAAGCCTTTCCGAATGTCTACGTTCGGACCGGGGGACTCAGTTTATCTCACTTTTTTCTGGCAACCGGAGGGAAACGGAGAGGCTCCAAATGCAAGTGAAGGTGACAGCATCTATTTATTGTTCAAAACCAATATTGATACATGGGTGCCCAAATGGGGTATCACCGGACGTAGAACCCAGCCTTTTCGTCATGCTGCTGTTCTGGTTGATGATGTATCTTTTTTTTATGACGGTTTTCAGTTCATGTTCGTTTCCGCAGGCAATCCAACAGGAGCTTATGACACCTGGAATTTGGATTACATCAGCCTTTCGGCCGGAAGAACATTAACCGACAGCACCTACAATGACCTTAGCATCTCTGAACAACAGGGACGGCTTCTGAGCAAGTTTACTCGCATGCCGCTGGACCACTTTATGGTCAATCCCGCCAATCAGCTCTCTGATTCGCTGGTAGTGCTGGTTAACAACCTGGACAATACAAATCTTAACTTCACTTTCCGGTCAGCGGTATTTGGTTCAGGTGCCTGCTCCTTTTCTGATACTGCCTTGCTGGTTAATGGGAATATCCCTAACCGAACCTATGGCCAGGCCGTGGGAATTGCCATTAATAAGGATACCCTCGCTCAGTTGGCGACTAGTTTTTGTAGTTGGAAAACTATACATTTTTTCGACTCCATTGCGGTGATAAATACCCGTATTATCAACGATACGGTCTCTGAACAAACTGATTTTGCCGATGAATTTGCCTATGACGATGGCTCTGCTGAATATGGACTGGGGATTGTCAATGCCATCAATGGGCGATTTGCAGTAAGATTTGAAGTTCCCAAATCAGACACCCTCGGACAGGTAAAAATGAACTGGGTAAGACTGGGTCGCAATGCAGAAAATCAAAATCTGGAACTGTTCATCTGGCGAAACCTGAGCAACGACACAGCAGACATTCTTCACCGCCAAACCATCACCATCCAGTACACGGATAGTTTAAATGGTTTTGTCACGTACAATTTGACCAAACCTGTTCCGGTAGGTACTACATTTCATGTTGGCTGGCTACAGTTCTCTACAGAATTCTTAAATCTGGGAGCCGACCTCAATAACAATTTCAACAACCGAATGTTCTTTAATACAAATGGGGTTTGGCAGGCAGCCAACCTTCCGAAAGGAGTTGCGCCTATGCTTCGTCCCGTTTTGTATGACCCTACAGCTGTGGGCTTTGAAGATGAAATTCTTACTGCTGAAAAAATTCGTGTATTCCCCAATCCTGCCATGGATCAGGTAAACATTGAAGGAGAATTTAGAAAAGGAAAACTGGCTGGCATGGACGGAAGAACTTTAATTTCTTTTGATAAAAAGGAAGAAGAGGTCATGCTTGATCTTTCGGATTTGCCAATTGGTTTTTATATGCTCATTTTTGAAACATCGAATAATTACGTTTACCAAAAACTTATCAAACAGTGATGATGGACATTTACCCCGATGAACTGATCGAGCGAATGGCAAAAAAAGAGCCGCTGAATATCATTGATGTTCGTGAAGACTGGGAATATGAAGAGCGTAATCTTGGAGGTAAACTCATTCCACTTAGCACTTTACCGCATCGACTTGATGAGTTGGAAAGCATTAAAGACCACGAAATCATCATCCATTGCCGCTCAGGAGCACGAAGTAACAACGCTAAACAGTTCTTATCTTCTAAAGGATTTAGTCGGGTACGAAACCTCATCGGAGGAATAGAGGCTATTCCTGAGAATCAATAGAAAGGTCGTGGTGAAAAGCTAAGCAGAAACACCAGCAAAGCCAGCCAGCCGATCACTTTGCGCCCGGTATTTAAGGGTTGATCATAAAATGCAGGCGGGTGTTGAACACCCAAGAAACGGCCCAGCACAAATCCGAAAACCAGGTAGGATATGTTACCTTTTAGATCAGGCCATAGCAATGCCATTACATAGTGAAATGAAAAAATAGCCAGAGCGGCTAAAAGGGCATTCCGGATGCCCGGATACACCCGTTGAAACATCAAAAACAAAAGCCCCAGATACAAGGGAATATACACCATCAACTCTTCCTGTGGCATTTTTGGGCTAATGGTTCCCAACCCGGAATAAACAATCAATGCTGTAAACAGCAATGGGCATACCTGATTGAAGCGTTTATGCCCTAAAAAACCATATAAGATATGTCCCCCATCCAACTGCCCGATGGGTAACAAGTTTAAAGCTGTGAAAAACAAGGAAAGATAGCCTGCAAAAAGAAAGGGGTAATGAATGAGTTCATAAGGATTAGGGATCGAAGCAGGATCACTGACCAGCAGGCTTCGAAATATCCACATGAGCAAATTATCTCCTACGGCCAGCAAGTCTTCTTTTCCTTCATAAACATAGGCCGCATAGTCTTTCCCATAGGCTTCATACTCAGGATGAATGCTGAAGACATACTCGGGAGGTGGCAAATGGGTAAAGCCATATGCCAAAACAAAAAGAGCAGCGACAAAACCGGCCAATGGACCAGCCACTCCAATGTCAAAGAAATGACGACGGTTAAGGATAGGGTCTTTGATACGAATGAATGCCCCCAAAGTGCCAATGGATGGCAGATCAAAAAACCATAAAGGAATGTAATAAGGAAGTGTGGTGGCCACCTGATGTATCCGGGCCATAAAATAATGGCCAAATTCATGTACCGTAAGGATCAGTAAAAAAGGAAGGGCATAGCTGAGACCAGACCTAATAGTCTCGATACTGACCTGTTCGGGCCATCCAAACGAGTTCTGGCCTGTAATAAAGAAAGGCCTTCCTGTGGTCCACATCACCCCTGACACAGTGGTGGTGACCAGCGTGACCAAAAGTAAAAGGACAAAAATGAGGTAGGGCTTGATCTGTTTAAAATTCATAGCCAAGAAGATCGTACAATCCTACTCTGGGTTCGTAATGAATACCGGCAAAGCCCAGTTGTCTGGCTCCTTCCACATTGGGCAGGCTATCATCGATAAACAAGGTGCGGGTGGGTTCTAGCCTGTATTTTCGGGCGATATGATCGTATATTTTCAAATCGGGTTTTCTCAAATTCACTTCATAAGAAAGTACTACTCCTTCCATAATATCAGAAAACTGCCTGATGCCATGCTGCCGGTTGAGTATCTGTTCAACCTCTTTAAAGTGAATTGAGTTCGTATTACTGAGCAGGAAGACTCTGTATTTCTTAGCCAATTCCCTGATCACATGAAGTTTACGGGCTGGTATATCCAGCAGCAATGCGTTCCAGGCCTGCACCAGGATATCACGATCAGAAGCGTTGCCGATGGCTTGTCTGAGAAGGTCCAAAAATGCCTCATCACTAAGGTGACCGGTTTCGAATCGCTCGAAAACTTGTAAGGCCTCAAATTGCTTCCTTATCTGATCCACAGGCTGTGAAGAAAGACCGGCAAAGGCTTGATACGTCAACTGAGGATCAATATGAATGATCACTCCCCCCAGATCAAAAACCACAGCCTCAGGTTCGCCCTCCAAATGTTCTACATGCATGCTGCAAAATAAGTGTTTTTACGGGTTCTTGTCTTTTTATAAAGGCTCAAAAAGCAAGGATCATGGGTTTGAAATTCTCCATTTAGCGACGTATGTTTGCAGTCCTTTTCAGGGCCCTTAGCTCAGACGGTTAGAGCATCTGACTCATAATCAGGGGGTCGCTGGTTCGATCCCAGCAGGGCCCACCTTTATTTGCACCCATCAATACACCATTTTAATCTGAATTGAGACAGGCGATTGCCTGATCTCAAAAGCAGCATTTTCAAATTTGGGTGGCCCCATAAATCCCTTTGCATTTCTCGATGTTCCGTAACCCTCTCTGGGTATGCCAAACATGTTTGAGTTAAGCTTTCGGTCCTCATTTTCATCATGAAACACCGCAACAGCATAGTTGCCAACGGGAATTCCATCAAAAACCACACGGGCTACCCCCTCACGAATTGGGGCAAAAGCACTCTTGACACTTTTACTTGCATCACCAGGAAAGGCTTCAGGCAAATTGTGAAGTGAAACACCCACGCTACCTTTATTGCTTCGCAGGTTTTCAATAATGACGGTAAGCTTCCCTTGTCCCTGGAGATTTGACTGAGCTAAAGCCGGCAGTCCTACAATAATACACAAAATCAACGTTTTCATCTTCCACAAACCTTTGAGTAAACCCATACGCATTAGCTAAATTGCTGCCAATATGCATGCATTCCTCATGAAATCGTATTGCTTTCCCAAATCTGTTTTCACAAAACGACTTCAGATTTTGTTGCTGCTTCTTTGCCTTTTTCTTTTGGCACCATGCCTGCCCTTGCCGGCTCAGGAGCTGAACTGTAAGGTGACTATCAATGCTCAGCAGGTTCAAACACTTGAACGTCAGGTCTTTCAGGAAATGGAAAACGCCTTTACACAGTTTTTGAATAACCGCCGCTGGACGCAGGACAACTTCACCCCCAATGAAAGAATCCAGTGCAATTTGCTCATCACCATGCGGGAAGCAGCAGGCATCGGAACATTCAAAGCCAATGTGCAGGTGCAGATCTTAAGGCCAGTGTATGGGACTACGTACAATACTCAGCTTTTCAATTTTCTGGACCAGTATTGGGAGTTTGACTATGCCATCGGGCAGCAGATGGATTTTAATGACAACCAGTTTATCAATAACCTGACGGCCATGCTGGGTTACTATGCCTACCTCATCATCGGCCTCGACTATGATTCGTTCTCCAAAATGGGTGGTACTCCATTCTTTGAAAAAGCGCTGATCATCACCAACTTTTCGGGCCAGGCCAGAGCTTCCGGATGGACCGCCTTTGAGAATAACAAAAACAACAACCGCTATTGGATGATGGAGAACATCATGAACTCACAGCTTGCTCCCATACGTGAAAGCAATTACATATATCATCGGCAGGTGTTGGATCAGTTCACCGAGTCACCCGAAAAATCCAGAGACCTCATCATCAAAATCCTTAAAGACCTCAGCAAAGTCATCATATTAAGACCGGGTGCTGTGTTTCTGAATACGTTTTTTGATACCAAAGGTGTAGAAATGGTCAATTTGCTTAAGGAAGGAACACCAGAGCAAAGAAGTGAAGCCGCTCAGTTGCTTTCCACATTGGACCCACCCAAAACCGAGCAATACATGAAGCTGGTAAATCCTTAAGTGGCAACAGTGCGTCCAAAGGGACTCGAACCCCTATCTTCAGAATCGGAATCTGAAATTCTATCCAGTTGAACTATGGACGCAAAAGAGGCGCAAGTTACAAATTGAGCCCCAACATTTATCAGCAGCCTGTGAAGCAGCTAAATTGAGCAGGGTTTTGATTTAAGTGCTTGATTATCGTATTTAGTCTTTTCAATAAACACGACAGAACAAATCCAATGAGAAATTTCGATTTATACCACTCTCTGGGCAGTCTGCTGCTGCTCGGTGCCCTGATGTCTTTCTCCACTTTCAGTCATGCCGGCGATGACATAAAACTGAAGGCCGGACTAGTGATTAAAACCAATACCGTTGTAAAACCCGGCAATTACAAGCTCATCCCAAAAGATAAAGAAGGCAATACCGGAGTCATCACGATCGAAGGCGACAATATCACCGTAGAGTTCAGAGGAGCTACCATGCAAGGCGCTGATGAGGAAACCAGCCCGGATCAATATGCAGGCACGGCGATCGTCGTAAAAGGCAAAAACGTAAGCATTCGCAACCTCACTATCAAAGGGTACAAAATAGCCATCTATGCAGAAAACTCCGACAATTTCGAGGTGTTTGAATGCAACCTGAGCTACAACTACCGCCCCCTTCTCAAAAGTGGTGTCGGTAAAGAAGATGAAAGTGACTGGCTATCGTTCCACAAAAACGAGGCCGACGAATGGAAACGCTATGGTGCCGCTATCTACCTGAAAAACTGCCAAAGACCAAAGCTAAGAGGCAACACAGTGAGCAATGGGATGAATGGATTTTTGTTGGTCAACTCCAACGATGGACGTATCTGGAACAATACCGTTACCTACAACTCAGGAATTGGTATCGGATTATACCGTTCTTCCAAAAACAGAATTCTTCATAACAAGCTGGACTACAACGTGCGAGGTATGTCTTTTGGCTTTTATAGCCGTGGGCAGGATGCTGCTGCCATATTGATCTATGAGCAGAGCAACGAAAACTTGATCGCTTATAACTCAGCTACTCATAGCGGCGATGGCTTGTTTCTTTGGGCCGGGCAAAGCACTATGGACAGTGGTGAAGGTGGATGCAATGACAATGTGATCTATGGCAATGACTTCTCCTATGCTGTTACCAATGGTGTTGAAGCTACCTTCAGCCGCAATGTAATCTCCAACAATATCATCAACGAATGTAAAAACGGAGTATGGGCCGGATATAGCTACAATTCACAGATCATTGGAAACACACTAAAAGGAAATGAAGTAGCAGTCGCTATTGAACATGGGCAAGGAAATACCCTGGCCTACAACAAAGTGGAAGGTGGAGAAAAAGGCATTCACTTATGGGAGCGTGATGCCCAGCCCGCCGATTGGGCCTATCCGACTAAAAAGGATGTAAGCTCTAAAGACAACAGCTTGAAGAACAACACATTTACTAATGTCAAAATACCTTTTGCCATCAAAGGAGGCTCCAATACGACTTTGACCCAAAATGATATCAATCGTGCCGAAGTGGCTTTGCAATCCGAAAAGAGCACCAATGTAGTGTTCCGGAAAAACAACATCAAAGCAACGATACCCGGTAAAGGTGCAGTTATCCCCAAAGACCAGAGCAATAATGAGAACTTTTTCGATGTTCCTGTAGAGGGCTTTAAGGCAGCAGCGGCGGCTTTTGATGCCAAAATGGACAAAGTGTATGTAGAGAGCTTTGCTCCGGAAAAGATGAAAGACGGTGTGGATGCTCTTGCGGCACCTGTTGTTCCAAAAGGACAAAAGCCACAACCCAAAGGAAGAAAATACATCGTGATCACCCCTCAGGGTCCCTACAACTTTGAATACCCGGTGCTTACCCTTACCGACCGGGGAAGCAATGGCAATTATACTTTTGAAGTGCTAGGCCCAAAAGGCAGCTACAGGGTGATCTCTGCCACCGGCATACCCAATCCCAAAGTAAAAACCGGGCCTACTCCTGCGGTCATCAAAATCAGCGGCTGTAAAGAGGAGCCAAAAGAAGCCAGCCTGATCGTGGAATACACCGGTGCACCTTTCAAAGATGCGATGGGAAATGAAGTGAAAACGGATAAAAACCCCTACCGAATGGAGTGGAAAGTCAAATTGCCTTAAAGGATACAGCCCAGCTTAAGAAAAAGCCCGTGAAAACGGGCTTTTTTAATTATTTAACTTCAAATAGAATCATTATTTTCTCTCTTCTTCTTTTCTGCCAATGACTTTGAGGGAGTTTTGGCATTTATTGAGCTCACGACTTTTTTGCCTGTTTTAGCCTCTAATTCAAGTCTTGCTACTCTTGCAACATTGCCACCCTGTCTAGCCACAGTTTTGCTTTCTTCAAAATTCTTTGGGCTGATAGCTGCTGAGATATCTTTGGTGGAAGCCTCTGCAAGCATATTTAAGATAAGCTCGGTATTGGTCATATTGTCACGTAAATTCTGTCTTTTCAATCCTTTAAACATCTTGTAGTCTTTAGTGCTTTTGTCGCTCCAAGCCTTAGTAATGATATCTGTAAGAGTCGCAAATTGAACCCCCTCCATTAAACCTCTTTTCTTCCATTCATCCGTTAGTTCCTTTCGAATTTCGATACTTTAGGTCGTTGATTAATCCAGTTTTCCGCATACCCCATTTTAATGTATTGCTGTGAAGCCCTGTCAATACTCAGCTCTGGGTCCTGCATTTCGTCAAGTCTTTCTGAAGCAACCTGTGCCAGCCATAGTTTGAATGGCTCAGCCTTAGGTGATGGAATAGATTGGATTAATCGAAATAATTGCTCAGTATCAGCTACATCAGTCAATCGCATTTTACCATCAGCTGCGAGCATTTTCAAACCGTGACAACTCGTCACGGTTTGATTCCCTTCTTCCTTAAGACGCTGCTTGAGCTTACAACGCCAATAGGTGCCTGGGTTAATGCTTCCAGAAAGCACCTCTATTACATCTACAATAGAAAAATACCATTTCTCTTGTTCAGCATCCCAAGAAATACGTACCTGCTTCTCTTCAAATAGCTTGATGGTGGTTTCTTTAGTCATATGAGCAATTATCTGAATTGTGCTTACTTAACGTATAGACAGTCTTCAACCTTAAGAATAAAGTGAATTTTTATTTAGTATGATCAATAATTAAACACAACTCAATATTCAATCAACACGCTTATGAAGTGGTTCAATGGAAGCAACATATACATTCTTGATGTTCAATTCTCAAAAAATATATTAACAAAAAAGCCCGTTTTCACGGGCCTTATAACTATCAGAACAATTAAAAGCTTACTTGATCACCGTCACGCTCCCTCGTTTGCTCGTCACTGAGCCATCCAGTATGCTTCGGTATTTGATTTCATACACATAGGTACCTGTTGGCACTTCCTCTGATCTGTACTTTCCATCCCAGAGCTTGTTCTCAGGTGACCTCATGATGTGGATTACTTCGCCCCAACGGTTGAAGATGATCAACTCCAGATCGGTGAAGTACTTTCCAAAAATTTCAAGTTTGTCATTAAGTCCGTCACCATTAGGGGTAAAGGCATTGGGAACAAAAACCCTTGGCTCACAAATCTCCGACACATAGAGTGAGTCGGTATTTCGGCAACCGGTTGTATCAGTTACTTCGTAGGCATAGTAGCCGGCCTCAATGATCTCAAGGTCAGGGGTGCTGTCATTGAACTGTAGCCAATAATAGCTCTTGTAGCCAGGAGCAATCTCAATGGTGGTCTTCTTACCTGTCTCAAAACAGAAAACAATAGAGTCTCTCAGAGCTATAAACGGCTTTGGAACCACCCTTACCTGCTGACTGGTGTCGTTGGAGGATACACATCCGGTGCTGTCAACCACGGTTAGCCTGTAGCGATACAGTCCATCCGGGTTAGTGCCAAGGAATTGTGGTCGGGCAACACTATCGAGGATATCCTGATTAAACAATCCCGTAAACCCGATAGGAAGACTATCCGGCCGGTCGATCAGCCTCCAATGGTACTTAAATACTGAGGAGCCATTGGTTGATGTGGCTGAAGCACCTAACCTTACCGGAATGCCTTCGCACACGATGATACTACTGTCAGGCAGAGCAGTAGCCCTGTTAACCCTGACGATCCTTAGCAGGGAGTCCCTACAACCATTGAGGCTGATCACATACTTGATCACATGTGTACCCGTATCAGCCAGTGCGGGGTTAAAGGTATAATTACCTGTGGTCGTATTCTGCTGTACACCCGGCCCACTGAAGACCCCTCCCGGAATGGCTGGTACCAGCAACCTGGTCGGATTATTCACGCACATCAGTGGAGTGACACCGGTGAACGAGGTATTGGGCAATGGGTTAACAATCACTTGCTTGATCAAGGAATCAGTACACCCGCTGGCAGTTACTTTATATTGTACAAAACGAGTACCTACACCTGCCAGAGCAGTGCTAAAGGTGTTTCCAGTCACTCCAAGGCCAGTGAAAGTACCCCCGGTGACAACAGGTACCATCACATACACCCCCGAATTGATACACACATTGGTATCCAAGCCGCTGAATGAAGGATTTGGGGTAGGGATGATGTTTACAATTCTGGTGCTTGAGTCAGGACAGCCACCTACATTGACCACATATTTAATGGTAACCGGACCTGTAACCAATGCAGCATTCGGGTTAAAAACACCCGCAGGACTTACACCGGGGCCACTGAATACTCCTCCAGGGGTAGCCGGCAATAAGGTGACCGACGGAGCATTCCGGCATATATTGACCGGCAATCCGATAAAGTTGGCATTGGGCAGAGGGCTTACCCTTACGGTAACCAATGTGGTATCACGGCAGCCATTCGAGGTAATCAGGTGACTGATCGTATGCAAGCCCAATCCTGCGACAGCCGGATTAAAGGTACTGCCTGACACTCCGGGGCCGGAGAATACCCCACCCGAACTAACCGGGACCATAGCAACCGGTGCTGCATTGATGCAATAAACGGTGTCTAAGCCGGTGAATGCGGAGTTAGGGATAGGATTAACAGTCAGCACTGTGGTATCCGGGACACTATTGCAATTGATTGAGTCTCTCACCACAAGAAAGTAGACTATATTAACCGGTGCACCTGTCGTATTGATGCGGCTTACCCTTGGGTTCTGTATGGTGGGATTCGCTAGGCCGGTTGGGATCAGCCATGTGTACTGGTAAGGTGCAAAACCGCCACTTGCGTTTCCACTGAAGGTGGCTGAGTCTCCTGAGCAAATGGTTCGAGAAGGGCCTGCACTTGCCACAGGGTTACTTACAAAAATGCGTATAGTATCTCTGTTGAAGCAGGCATTCTGATCAGTGGCTGTTACTATCAAAGTGGTGTTTACCAGTATGTTTTGCACCAATGGCCCTGCGGTGGTACTGCTATTCAAAGTAGCCGCAGGTGATGTTGTCCATGAATAATTGAATGGTGCCGTACCTCCTGTAGCTAGGGAGTTTAATTGAACATTGGTACCAATACAACGGTAAGGATCCGGCCCTGCGGAGATGGCTATCGGTGGATTGATAAAAATCCTTACCGTATCTCGCTGAATGCAAGATGAATTATCTGTTACTGTTAACACATACTCAGTCAGTACAGTAGGTGTCAGGGTTGGGTTAACCACATTAGGGTTACTGATAGACCCTGCTGTGCCGGTGAGTACATTCCAGAAAATTGTCAAAGGGGCCGATCCTCCGGTAACAGTTCCGTTGAGGGTGATGTTATTTCCAAGACATATTGTTCGATCAATAAAGCCCGCAATGGCGATTCTCGGTGGAATAGTAACCACAAGAGAGTCAATGTCGGTACACCCCTGTGCATCGGTAACGGTGAGCACATATACCCTCACGATGGCTGCAGTTGTCAGGTTGGTACCACTCAGAATCGGGTTTCTGATGTTGGCATTGGAAAGACCTGTTGCAGGTGACCATACATAGTTGTACAGGAATGGATTACCTGTACCTCCGGTAGCGGAGCCATTAATCAACTGAGCATTACCACTACACAAGGTGAAATCGGCTCCAGCATTTGCGATCGGCGGTGTATTGATATTGATGATGACATTGTCAGTGTTCGTACAACCGGTTGTGGTATCATTTACCGTTAGGGTAAAGGTGGAAGAGATGTTCAGGTTATTGACAATAATAGTGTCATTTGAAGGGAGACCTGCAATCACTGGTACTGCAGACCAATTGAAAATGTAGTTTCCGGATCCACCACTGGCTGTGCCTATCAAAGTTATGTTTGATCCCTGGCATTGCGTTTGGTCCAGACCGGCATTCACCGTTGGAGGTTGAATAACAGTAATGGGCCAATTGACAAAGCTCAGACAGCCTGAGGAGTCAATCAATGAAAACTGCAAGGTCGTGGAGAAGCTCAGAGTTGCAGTCAGGGTATCTGTGGTTGCGATAATGGTTCCTGAGGAAAGATCTCTCCAAACCGGCGTGGTATAAGGTGGAGCCGGTGACCCGGTTGGAGGTAGTCCAATCAACTGGAAGGTCTCTCCTACGCACACGATACTATCTCCAAGTACTCTTGGAGGAGGACAACCATTCGCAATTACATCTACAGAATTAGTTGCACCTACATTACATCCGTCATTACTTTGAATGATCAGCTGAGGTGTGTACGATCCTGGTATATTGTATGTATAATTGACAGTACTACCTGAGCCCAGATTTCCGTCACCAAAATCCCAAACGTATCCAAGAACCAGAGCACTGTCTGCTGGAATCGCCAGTACAGCAGTAAAACGGATGGTATATGGCAATGGATTGAATGGTCCCTGAACAAAATTGATAATGGAACCGGCAGTGAGAATTGCACCAACGCTTGGGGAGATTTGCTGAGCTGAATAGGTGGCATTAACTCCCTTGATCACAATGGTATCATTGGCAACGAGCGTACTGGTACATCCTGCTTCATCAGTCACCGTTAAGGTGACGGTATAACCATTTTGGTTGGGAACCGAATAAATTTTGGATGGATTCTGAAGAGTAGAAGTAGTTCCATCCCCGAAATTCCAGAACCAGGAGACAATTTGAACGGTATCACCTGCTCTGATCGCCGGCTGAGAAATATCTGTAAACTGAACCAGCCTAGGTGGACAAGCGTTGGTATCAGCAACAAACGTAAAACCTACATCTGCTCTTCCGGGAATAACGGCTATCCGTACGACAGTATCTGAGCTACATCCGGTTCCCTGATCATAGTATTTGAAATCCTCAACGATCACTCTGAGATCATAAAACCGAGCAACGGTATCGTTGGTAGCTGGCAAAATAAATGACTGCTGGGTTGATATCCCCGGGCCTGCACTGAAGAGTAACGTAGGAGTTGAAAGTGTATCATAAACCTCATACCGTATACGGAAAGGCCGGTATCCGTTTGCGTCAGTACTTGCTACGGTGATGCTCAGTGAATCTTCCAGACATCCTCTTGGGCTTTGGTCCAGTGTCAATCCGATGACTGGTTGTGTGGGTCTAATTCTTAATGAGTCTGATGCACTACAACCTTTAGCATCAGTTAAAGTAAGCCTCAAAAGCACCCCTGCAATCTGAGAGCCTGGCAATGGAAGAGTGTAGAAGTAGTTGAAATTGCGAAGACTGTCCAGATTTCTAAAAGTAGCACCTACCAGGAAGGGATCGCTGGAGAACACAGTGCCGTTGCCCATGCTCCATGTACGGGTGGTGATGGAAGTAGGGGCTGTACTGTTGTCAACAAATTGAATGTTATCTCCAATACAGGCTTCAGACTCACAATAATCAAAATTGAGCCTGGGTCCGTTGATCTTGATCAGATCCTGATACACCTTGGTGAATTTACAACCGTCAGGTGTGACAATAATTACCGTGACGCTGTAAGTACCCGGCTCTGAATAAATAGCGGTGGGTGAAAAGTCAGAACTGGTCTGGCCATTTCCAAAATCCCAAAATATACTGTTGACGCCGGCTGTGGTTAGGTTAAAAAGTACCGTATCCCCGAAGCAGTTGGCCTGGGAACTGTCATGTGTGCTTGTGATCTGAATAAATTGGTCTGGGCCGGGAGGCACAATGGCAGTTCTGGATATTGATTGGCTACATCTAATGATCTGCACTGAGTCTCCTGTGGTGAATGGCCCGATCAACAGACTGTCTCCGGAAGTATTAAACTGGTAGGTGAATGGTGTGCTTGTAGCCGTGAAGAAAGCATTTGGAATAGCGTTACCCAGACTATCTCTGATAACGACCACATTATCATGGCTTACAGTGAGGGTCACGTTATACGTTCCGGCTACACCATAGGTAAATACCGGATTTCGGATACCGATGGGTGGGTTGCCCGGCAAATATTTGGTGATGCTATCGCTGATTACCGTAGAGGCAGTATCTCCAAAACTCCACACCCATTTTTGAGCACCGATCGACTGATCGACAAAATACATTTCTCCCACATCGCAATTGTTCACACTGAAGCTAAAATCAGCTCTGGGCAGCAACTGGGTATATCTTGGGTCTCTGGGGTTGGTGGTAGAATAATCCGTAGAGTCTGCGCAGCCACCATTCCAAACGACTAAGCCTGCAACATATACATTAGGATCACCATTGTAGGCGAAGGTGTAGTTGGGAGGCCCTGGAAATGTTATGATCTGATCAGGTGCTAAACCATATCCAAATGGATACCAGAAAACTGAGTCATATTGTAAAGACCCCGTAAAAGTAAAGTTGACAGGAGTGTTTGCACAGCCAAAAGGAGGAGCAGAGGTAAATGCCGCTTCTCTTCGGTTTCCGACACGAACAACATTCAGATTAAAAGCAGTATCAATACAACCGTCCACAGTAGTCACGATTAATCTCACACTATACCTTGCCCGGCCTCTGTTAACTGAGGTATCCGTGTTAAAAGTGAAAGATGGATTTTGGTGAATAGCAGGGTTTGAACCGGAAATAGTTCCAACCTGTGTTCCTGTAGAGTCAAAAAACTGCCATGTCCAGTTGGTGATGGTGGTCACTGTCTGGGTGGTGTCAACAAAATTGACTGTAAAGTTCCCTCCTAGGTCATTACAGCCATTTGGGTTTTGGGCAATAAAACCGGGGTTAAGTGGCAAAATGCGAATGACGGCAGTTTTGGTCAGGGTGCTTGAACACCCCCCTGTATCTCGGACAGTTAAGCGTACATTGTAGGTTCCTATGCTGGTGTAGGCAAAAGTAGGATTTACCGTATTGGCGTCAATGGTGCCATTCCCATCAAAGTCCCACTCGTAAGTGGCGGCGTTTTGAGAGGCGGCTGCATTGAAGGTCACATTAAAGGGTACCTGACAAGAAGTAGAGTCCGTATTGGTGAATGAAGCTTGCGGTAGTGCTCCAATGACAAATGTTTGCTGCGTGGTCTGGATAGGACAGTTATCCAATGAACCTTGTGCGCTCACTCTTATGGTATAAGTGCCGGAGCCTGGAAAGTTAAACAAAGGGTTAGCTATCACACTGTTTGAAGCCTGGCCACTTACTGTCCCTATCACCACACTACTTGCGTTCAAAAACTCCCAGGTCACCGTTTGCCAGGGTTGATTAACATTAGTAAAGGCGTTGGTCACTTGCACCGGCACCGGATTGCAACTGCCTCCCACTCCAGGTTGAACAACCGCACTGAAATTCAATCCGTATTGTCGCAAGCGAACCATTTGCGGTCGAACCAAAGTGCTCACACAACCGGAGGGATCAGTAATTCGAAGCCTAACGGTGTAGTCTCCCAGATTATTGAAAGTAACCAAAGGACTGTTAGCAGAGGTGTTGATGCTGGGTGCTACAGGTGTTCCTATTCCAAAAGGCTGGCCTGCATCATAATTGAAAAACTCCCATAGTATGGTGGATCCCGGAGGAATCCCGGTAGTCGTATTGGTAAACTGAACGCTATGGGGAGCAACGCAAGAAAGACTTTGACTTGGGTTGAACGTGACGTTGATAGCTCCGTTAGCATTAACAAATGCCGTTTTTACTTCGGTGTCTTCGCAACCATTGTTGGTTCTTACTCTTAGAGAAACATTATAAGTTCCGGGTGAGGTGTAGTTGTGTGTAGGGTTTTGAAGGGTAGAAACATTTCCATCTCCAAAATCCCAGGCCCACGATACGATTGTACCTGTCGGAGTAGTAGAATTATCCTGAAAAGCAACTACAAGTGGATTTGAAACCGAAGCACATCCTGAGGTGGGTGTAGTCGCACTAAAGTTGGCATTGGGTAGGTCAAACACCGTAATCGTAAGAGTGAAGCCGGGTGCTCCTGCCCTGGATACTGTGTAAGTACCGGGTAAATTGTAAATACGACTTGGGTTAGGTCCTGCAACTACGGGAGCACCATTTCCAAAGTTCCAGGTATCATTTGGCCCGGTAAAGTTGACAATCAGCGGAGGACAGCCACTGGTCACATTGGCTGTGATCTGTGCATGAGCCTGCTGAACGAATAAAAAAAGTAAACCTGCTAAGGTGAGCGCCAGGCTCTTCGACATCCGGTGAATGGTCATTAAGGTTTTTTGATGAATTAGGAGTTACAAATATGCTTAATTTCAAATATACACAGCATAAGGCTCACGAGAATATGGTCATTCACCAAAACTTGGCTACTCATTATTGACTACTTTCAGCGTAAGTTTTGGAATTATACTAATTTTGATCGTTTTGTAACCCTAGCGTATGTCATTTCACAAGAAGTTTGCAGCCCTGCTTCCTCTTTTTTTCAGTTTATTTTTCTCATCAAGTGCGATAGCTCAACCTGATATTCTGGCATATGCTGGTGGTAACGGCAGAGAACGATTTAATTCAGTAATTCAGTTAAGTGACGGCACTGTGTTGGTTGCAGGTACCGCCAGTAACCTCTCCTGGATACCCGTTTCTGTACCTCGAATTCAGTTGCCTGCGGATAGTATTCGTAATGAATTATCAACATCCCAGAATTTTGCATTTATCCTGCACCTTAGTGCAGATCTTCAAAACATTCTAAGAGTTGTTCATTTGCCTCAAGGTGCTGCCGATGATATTTTTCACATCAAAACCACCAGTTTACCCGGTCAACCTACAGGTGACCTTTACATTTCCGGTAACATCAACTACACCGAAAGTGCCGGCCGTACTGGAGGTTATTTCCTTGCCCGACTCAATAACAATTTCGTTTCAGGTATCCCGTCTGGATTTAACTGGGCACGAAATATTTGGGCAGAAGGCTTGCATAAGACTCGTCAACCCTGGGACGTTGGAAACGATGGAAGAGTGGTATATGTGACCGGGCAGTCCTATGCACAAGACTTTTGTGCCATCTACAGACTGGCTCCGGACGGTTCAAGAAACGAAGTTGTCAATGGCTGGACTACACATAACTCAAGTCATATCGTAGACGGAACCACGCTTTTGGGAGAATGGACGCCGGCTTATTCCAACAGTCAATATGTTCCTTTCGAAAGTTTAATCAACCTGAAGGCAGGTAGGTGCTCCATGCGTTCTTGGAAATTCAATGAATACAACCAGTTGATTAATGATGAAAATGGCTCTACCAAAAGGGGTCTCTGGCCATTGGACTTTTTTTATGCAGACTCATGTAATGTTACTTTCCCCGGATCAACACAGGGAGGCCCCGGATATACCGGTTACAGGCAAGCCAATAACCCAACCCCTTATGTAGGTGGTGTAGCAGTAGACAGGATAACCAATCACATGTATTTTGGAGCCAGCTACCAGTCACAAACCTCTGGAGGCCAGCCCGATTTTGAACCTTTTGTATTGGCCTACGACAATAATGGAAATCGCAAATGGTGGGTACGACTTTACAGAGAAACCACCTCCCAGTCTCCTCCTGATCAATATGTAGATGGCCTTGCAGTTGACTATGCCACACCAGGAGCCAATCGCAGCCTCATCGTACTGGGCCGTCAGCATGGTAATGCAACCAATGCCTTCTTTGCCGGAAACAGTATTGTAAACAATCCTCTGCACCCTCTGGGCACTGCCACTTTTCACTCGGCATTTACCGGAACCAACGGCAACATTCATGTATCCTGGCTTGGGAAATATAGGCTAAATGACGGAATTCTCCTTTACAGCAGCTATGTGGCCGGTTTTTTTGGCACCGGTGGCATAGCAGGCATTGGTTCCATTGCGGAGGCACCCAACTGGCCAGCGCACAATCTAGGCAGTGCGGACTTAAGTGACACCAGAGGAGAGATCAACATCAAGACTGATGTAAATGGAAACATTTACTTGACTTTAAGATCAAGAGGTTTTATCACAACCCGAAATGGTTTTCAGCAACAAGAACCTCCTGTACTTCCAGCCAACAAAAGGGATAGCTGGGGAGACTATGTGGTGGTTTACAGCCCTGACCTTCGAAATATGATTTATAGCTCGATGTTAAGTGGAGAATGGAATCGTACGGAACCCAACCCCGGAAATCCATCTTCAGGAGGGAACAACATTGATATAACCGATGTATGTCCTTATCAGGGTGGTGTTTTGGTCGTTGGATTTCATCAAGATGCAAACAATGACAATCGCCCTGATGGTGCATTGATGCCTTTTAGCTATCAGCTTAACAAGCAAATAGCAGGAGCTGCAATTGTTCCTTCAGTAACCCCGGCTTGGGGAAGAGACACGCTTTTCGCAAATGATGGCGAAAGCGCCCTATTTGGCAGACTTACTTTTGCTAAATCCATCAATGCGAACATTCAGGTAAGTCCAATAGCTGGGGCCTGTATCAACACACCGGTTAATTTTTCAGATCAGAGTTTCTCTAACAGCGGTATTGCTACCCGTCTATGGAATTTTGGTGCTGGGGCTACACCCGCCACCTCAACCCTCGCCAACCCGATCGTTCAATGGGCAACTGCAGGTATAAAAACAGTTATTTTAACAGTAACCGATTCAGCCAGCCAAACTGCATCGGATACTTTGTTTTTCAATGTAACCGGTTTCCCTCCTTCAGCCTTCACATTTACCGGTGCTACCTCACCTGCCCCCACGACCTTAAATTTCAATGGACCTGCCGGAGCAAATCTGGTTTATCAATGGAGCATCACTGACCCTGTGACGGGTACAGTAACAAATTATGGCCTTCAAAATCCCTCTCATTTATTCAATACAGGAGGTGCAGGCACAGTTTATCCGGTAACCTTAACCGTTTCAAACGCATTTTGCAGCAGTAGCTCAACTCAGAACATCAACATCACAGGAGGGCCCGGGGCCATCAGCGCAGGATTTACCGTGAATGGTTCAGCAGGCACAACTAACGTTTGCATCGGGCAAACCGTCACTTTTACGGCTACCAATACAGCTAATGTCACATCATTTCTTTGGTTTTTCGGTGACAATGCTGTGCCTTCTTCAGCAACTACAGCCGGTCCTCATCAGGTAACCTATACTTCAGGCGGAGTACAAAATACAGTACTTACTGTGGGCAATGGTCAGTCATTTGTTTCCAATAACATCAATGTGAATGTCTCCAATCAAGGAGATGCAAGCTTTACCTTCACTGGTAACCTGACTGCAACACCCACTGTGCTGAATTTTACAGCCAATGATCCGGGAGCTACCGGTCACTTATGGAATTTTGGCACTCCCTATGATACCGCCAACAATTCAGCCATCGGCTTTTCAGCTTCAAACCTGTACACCATACCGGGCGAGTATATTGTAAGACTCACCACTACCAATGCATTTGGTTGCTTGTCAACGACCACTCAAACAATCACCATTGGGAATGTTTTACTTAACCCACAAGCCAATTTCTATTTTGCACCTTCCTCAGGTGCTTGCGTAGGGAATCTGGTGACAATTTCTGAGGTCGCTACTGGTGGTCAAAGCGCAGGTGCTCCTACATTTGAATGGCACTTTGGTGAAGGGGCTACTCCTCAAAGTCACCTAGGCTACACCCCTCCACCTGTTATCTGGAGTACTCCCGGGTTGAAAATTGTAACCTTACGAGTAGGCAACTCAAGAGTAAAATCTCAAACCTACCGTATTTCGAATTATCCTTCAGCAGCATTTACCATCGATACGGTGACCTCCAACTGCGGATCTCCACTACCCAGAAGACTGTCGTTCAAACCAGTTTCCGGAAGTGGCTTAACCTACAGGTGGGACTTTGACTTTCAGGCAAACCCTGGAACCATGACGAGTACAAGTTCCTATCCAAGAAATATTCAGTTTATAACTGCCCGCAAATACGCTGTGAGGCTAGAGGTAAACAGCAATGGCTGCAAATCAGTATCCGTAAAAAACATCACAATCAATGCCAGCAACTGCGTCCAACCTTCATTGTCTGCTGGGATATCCATCCAGCCTTCAAGAGACGGATGTGCCAGCAATAGCTATATTATCTCATCCACCAGTACAGGAAGCATAAACAGCTATACATGGACAGGGATCGGCCTATCAGGTCCCGGACCACAGACCTTTACCGGTCTGGTTTCTGGTGCCGTGATCAGCTTGACAGTAACAGATACTTTCGGAGGATCCGATACGATTTCTGTTACAATTCCTTAATTCATACGATATTTGACGAGCTTTAATCAGATGCCATTGTTGATCAAACGTTTTGGGTTCATTTTTTCCTGCATACTAATCTTCGGGTCAGGCAGGGCAATAGCGCAGGATCCTCAGTTTTCGCAGTTTTATGCCGCTCCCATTTTTTTAAATCCTGCTTTCGCCGGATCGACAGAAGATACCAGACTTGTGTTAAATCACAGGAGACAATGGCCCGGGTTGGATGCCTCTTTTATTACAACTTCAGTTTCGCTAGACAAAAATCTGGCTAAATACAACAGTGGCGTTGGCCTGATGGTGACCAATGACTATGTAGATCCTGCTGGCTTGAAAAGTACAGAAATCGCCGGTCAATATGCATACCTATTGCCAATGACCAAAACCCTATCGTTCAGGGCCGGATTTCAGGCAGCTTATGTACAGCGTAGTGTTGACTTTGGTAAATTTATTTTCGGAGATCAGATTTCAAACAACGGTCTTTCAGGACTTGCGACAAGAGAAACCTTTGTAAGCGACACCCGTGGCAATGTTGATGTTGGTCTGGGAGGAATGTTGTTCAGCAGACGCTTCTTCATGGGTCTTTCCTTGCATCATATCAATAGGCCAAATCAGGCATTTACTGATCAGGTTAGCAGGTTACCAGTAAGGACCACTCTTCATACAGGCTTTTTAATTCCTTTGAATAAATTTAAGTATGGCAAAAAAAATAAGCGCTTCACGGCCAATGAAGAAGAACAGAAAGGACTTACCCCTGCCATTATTTACAAATCACAAGGACAGTTTGACCAATTGGACATTGGCTTACACTTTAATTATAATCCGATCGTAATTGGCTTCTGGTACCGTGGAATTCCAATTAAAACCTATGAAAAAGGGATCAACAACCACGAAGCACTTATTTTATTGGCCGGCCTCAGATTAGGTAGTTTGAGTTTGGGTTATAGCTACGATTATACCTTGTCCAAGCTTGCAGCCTACACAGGAGGTGCTCATGAGATTTCTGTTACTTATCTGTTTAGTACAACACCCAACGGTAAAAGGAGCAAGGTAAAAGGGCCAAGGTTTATTCCTTGCCCAACGATTTAGGCTTCTACGACAGATTTGATGTTTACAAATTCATAGAATCCCTGTGAGGATAACTCTCTTCCGTATCCTGAACGTTTAACTCCTCCAAAAGGCAAACTAACATCCGATTTCATCAGTGTGTTGATGTACACTGATCCACTTTCCAGTTTTTCAGCGAGGTGCCTTGCTCTTTGCATATCTTGAGTCCAGATAGATGAACCTAAACCATAGTCACTTCGGTTGGCATAGTCAATTACTTGCTCATCCGAGCTAAAAGGCATGATAGCTGCAACCGGTCCAAATACTTCTTCTTTCATCACCGGCATGTCGAAATGAAGTTGTGTTAAAACCAATGCTTTGATGAATGTTGGGAAATCCGGATCGTAATAGTCTGTTCGGCTGGGTTTAGCGCCCATTTGAATGCTCTTTTCAATCTGGTTGAGCAATTGGTCTACCAAATCTACCCGGGCCATAGGGCCATAATGTACTCCATTCTGCTCTGGGTTTCCCTGAATCAAGGCATGCATTTCTTGAGTAAAAGCATTTACAAACTCAGAATAAATCTTCTCATGAACAAAAAAGCGCTTGGCAGCTATGCAACTTTGGCCGCAGTTAATCATCCTGGATTTGACTGCTGTGCTCAAAGCCGAAGAGAAATCAGCATCTTCCAGAACAATAAATGGGTCACTTCCACCTAGTTCCAGAACCGTTTTTTTAATGTTTTTTCCTGCAATTGAAGCCACGGCACTTCCAGCCCTTTCGCTTCCAGTTAAGCTGACCGCCTGAACAAAGGGATGCTCAATAAGTGGCTCGACTAAATCAATCTCCATCATCAGATGCTGAAATAGCCCTTTAGGGTAACCCGCTTCTGTAAACAAATCCTGAAGAGCCTCTCCGCAGCCCAGGGTATTAGGTGCATGCTTCAGGAATACAGCATTGCCTGCACTCAAAGCCGGTAATGCAAACCGGAAAACCTGCCAGAAAGGGAAATTCCAAGGCATAATACCCAACACACCTCCAAGGGGGTCAAACCTAACATATGCCCTCTCCCCTGTCCTTTCCACTTCCTTTGGCAATAGCAAATGATCTAAATTTTGCACAAGAAAATCACACATGGTCTTACATTTCTGTATTTCCACAATACTTTCTGGTAATACCTTACCCATCTCCAAAGTGATGAGCCGAGCGTATTCCTGCTTTTTAGAGCTGATCAAATGGCCCAATCGACCAAGGATAAGTTTCCTATCAGCAATAGAAGTAGCCCTCCAGGAGTGCTGAGCTTCTTGGGCAGAATGTATAACTAACTCAAGCTCAACTTTAGTTAATGTCTGGTAATGCTGTATGATTGACTGATCTACAGGGTTGCGAGTGGTGAACATCCTGTAAATATAAACAAGCCCACCGTCAGGTGAGCTCAAAGCTCTCAATCAGAGCCCCTAGTCTTTCATTACTGAGTGAGTAATAGATGTTCTTGCCCTCCCTTTTTGAATTGAGAACGCCTTTGTTTCTCATCAAACCCAGGTGGTGTGAAGCCACCGCTTGCTCAATCCCTATTTGCTCATAGATTTCTGTTACTGAGAGGCTCTTTTGCCTGATTAACAAGTTCAGGATGGCTATTCTCATGGGATGCGCAACCGCTTTCAAAATGTTTGCAGACTCTTCAAGTCTGGCATTAGAATGCCCCTGTTTGGCTATAGTCTTTACTGAAGGTATAAAGCGATCCTGTTCCATTAGCATGAAACAAATCTAGGAACTCTCCCTTGCTGAAAATGAGCAAAGAATGTCTAATCCTTACACGGTAAGCGAATGCTGATTATATAACTATTGGCAATACGTCTTCAAACTATCCTGCGCCCAAAAATCAGCATTGCGAACAGAGGCTTCAAAGGAGGCACAAGCCTTTTCTTTTTGTCTTAACAGCAAATAGGCACTACCTAGATAAAGTTGAGACCATTCCATTTCCGAATGCTCTATCACTAAAGCCTCCAGATGTTGAGCACAGGCTTCTATATCTCCTTTAAGATAAGCAAGGATGGCAAGGTTACGGTTAACATAAGGCTGTAAGCTCTCTTCCTTAATTTCTTGAAGTAATTGCTTTGCCTCATCAAAACGGCCCATATTCATCAGGATATAAGCCTGGTTATTCTTGTAAAGCGGAGTACCGGGATCGATCGATCTCGCAACTTGCATTTCTTCAAATGCCAGCTGCCATGCCCTTTTAGCTGAAAACACCAGGGCAAGATTGTTGGGTGGGATGGCATTGAATGGGGCTAGTTTCTTAGCCAGATTGAGATCTATTTCAGCAGCGATATAATCTCGAATCAGATAAAACACCATCGCACGGTTGATCAAATGCTCCACCTGTGACGGCTGCGTATCTATCAGATATGTGAAATCTTTCAGGGCTTTACTGTACTGCTTGTTCTCCAGATAAGCCTGTGCTCTGAGGTCTGTGAATCTCAAACTGTCCGGGAATGCCAACACCAGCTGTTCAGCAATTGAAACCATTTCCGGCTCATTTCGCAAAGCCCTGCACCAGAAATACTTTTGAAGCATTGATGGCAGGTACCTGCTGTTTATCACCAGGGCATTCTCCATGTGCTCGATGGCTTCCTTTTGTTGTTTGAGACCCCACAGGCAAATGGCCTTATTGTGTATGGCTTCAAAGTAAGTGCTATCAAGACCTATCGCCAGATCAAACTGGGGGATGGCTTGGGCATAGTCGCCAGATTGCAGCAGATCTAAGCCACTCTTGAAGTATGCTTTTGCCTGCTCAGGTGGCTGACTACCCTTTTCTGTACCACATCTCAGAAGAGCAAATAAGCAAAGAACGAATAGTAAAATTCTCATGGGGTAAAAATAACAAAGGCAGCCCTTGGGCTGCCTTTGCTGTTATGGATTTAATCTATTTAGTCAACAATAAGCTTAATGGTTTTAACACTATCACCGTTTATAAAGGTCGCATAGTATACACCTTTTGCATAGCCTGACATATTAAGTTCATCATCAACCAGGCCGGCATCAACATTAAATACCTTACTGATGAGTTGTTTACCTGCAACGTCAGTTATTGTAACAGCGGCGTTGTTTTTAGCATCAGATAGCTTAATGTTAAATATCCCATTGCTTGGATTAGGGAAAATACTTAGTCCATTAATTGACTTATCGTTTTGGAAGCCTGAAACTATGCTGATTTGGATATCATCAACAGCAATAAAGTCAAGATCAGCAACACTAAACGCATGGAATCCAAGTGAATAAACACCAGTGCTAGGAACAGTAAAATTAGTGTCGGCCTGAGCAAATGCTGTCATATTCAAATTGGTTCTCACCCAAACAGTATCTATTGAACCAGCTGGTGACTGAGTACCTGACAAAACAACACGTAGATTCTCACCTACACCTTGCCATCCAGCTCCTCTATATTGGAATTGAAGCTTATAAGTCTGAGTGGCGTCAAGTGTCATGCTAGGTAGGAAGAACCAATCATTCTTTGGTTGAGTAGCATCAAAGAACGAAACCATAGCATTTGGTGATGATGGGAATGCAATTGGTTGGGCAAGTGTAGTACCATTGACATTCTGCCAGTTACTGTTACTCACACTATTAACAGTTGAGATACAAGAAGGAATAGCCGGAGCAGTTACACCATTAAAGTTTTGAGAATAAGGAACAGTCACAGGTGTACACTGAGTTGTAAAGCTGATCGCAGTTGACCATTGTGAAGTGTCACCAGCTGCACAAATGTTTCTTACATATGCTTGATAAGTTGTCTGTGAGGCTAGTCCTGAGATGGCTTCTACTGTATCAGCAGAAGTTACGATGGTGCCTGCTCCAAGGGTAAAACCTGTCACACCATACTGAATCTGGTAACCTATTGAAGGTGAAGCAGATTGCCATCTTAATGTAGCACTTGAGGATGTTACATTACTTGAGGCTAAACCAAATGGCACTAGACAAAGAGGTGCTGGCAAGACATTGATTGAAAAGTCCTGCGCTTGACCAAATCCTGCCGTGTTGCAAGATCCAACAGCTGCATCTTGGTACTTTTTTATTATTCTTATTCTAGTGAGGCCTAAAGGTGCAGTAAGAGGTACCTGAATATTGGATACAAGTTGTACAGCATCAATACCTGTTGAATTAACGATTGTTCCTAGATTAAACTCTTCTCCCGGATCGGTAAAGTCGAAATCTTTATTCCAATCCACAAAAGCCTTTATATTGCTAAGAAAGTTACCGTCTGTATTTCCTTTTATAGTAATAGGATAACTTACACCCCTGCTAACATTAGCAGTATCACTCAAATAGTTGATCAAAGGTGATCCTCCAACTGCGTTTGGAGTGGTCCTGTTTATTCCAGCAAAATTTACAAGTGTGATAGGCTCAACATTGGAAGGGAAAGCTGGTGTACAATAAGAGCCGGTTACTGTTATATAATTAGTTCTGGTAACGGAGTCTGATCCTGAAACGTTATTTACCCTCAATTTAACAGTATACAAACCAACAGCACTAAACTGAACCTGAGGATTCTGAGAAGAGTCGCTGGTACTGCTTACAAAATTAAATGTTGAAGGAGTAATTGTCCACTTCCAATTACTAGGGAAGTTCTTAGAAGTATCGGTTAAAGTAATTGTAGTAACCGTTCCACCAATGGATGCACTAAGACTGCTTGCTGAGAAGCCGGCTATTGGTGTGGCAGGGGGCAGCACAGTTACATCAACTGATCTATTTATGCTTGCACAACCTGGTTCTGATACAGTTGCATTATATGTCCGTAAACCTGACTGGTTGATAGGCCCAGTACTTACAGAAACTCCTGAAGCACTAAAACTATTGGGACCAGTCCAACTCACGGTAACATTGGCAATGTCA
Source organism: Cytophagaceae bacterium (assembly GCA_027488815.1). Lineage (GTDB taxonomy): Bacteria > Bacteroidota > Bacteroidia > Cytophagales > JAIYAX01 > JAIYAX01. The sequence continues at coordinate 165,768 of JAIYAX010000001.1, forward strand.
AAAAGTCCTGAATTGATTGTTCCCTGAGTTTGAGTAGGAGTAGGAATATTCGATTCTATCCAACCAGTTGCGCTATTGATATCTGCAACATTAAGAGAACTACCTGCACGACCAGATGGTGATGGAGCACCAGAACCAGACCACATACTGGCAGGCACTAATCCTGCTGGAAATGAGAATGCATTAAAAGCGACTGCATCATAGATTGTGTTACCAGATTTTAAAATAATTCCAGTGCTCGAACCTGAACCCCAAGACCCTGTTCCCGTAAAATACAATCTATTTACGGTATCCACTGTTCCACTACCTAGAAATACCATTACAATTCCAGATGGAGGTATAATTGTATTGGGCGGAAATACAAAGCTCAACGCAGATGTACCTACTACGATTAGTGAATCACCACTTATGTTAACTGGGGAGTTAGAAAGGTTGGTGAATTCTAACATGTCATCGTTCGTTGGGAAGTAGCTAGGATAAGTAGGTGTTTGTCCGGTACCTGTCCTAAACATTGTAATTTCAGTTAACCTTAAAGCTTTAGACATAGAGATTCTTTGCCCCTCTACGCTCAACTGGGTACTTGATCCTAATGGAACTGTAGATGGGTTTGCACTCGCAGTTAATGATGCGTTCCTAACGGTTTGCCTAATCGTATCATTTGTCGCAATTGAATCTCCTGCAAGTGTAACTGAAACTTGAAACTGGTAATTACCAGAGTCCGCCATGCTTATGGTTCCAAGATTAACTAATTGAAAACCATTAACAGCGAGACTTCCTGAGTTAATAGTCACAGGACTAATCGCTTGAACTGAGTTATTAGGGAGTACAACCGATCCTGAAACTACTGCATTGTTTGTAGCAAAGTTTATAGAGATGCCTCTGTTAACAATTCTAACGATAACGTTCTCGGATGTAGACTTACAACCAGAATTTATCGGCGAAACTAAAGCGTTCATTTCAACATTTAGTCCGCTAGTTGTTGCCCAAGTAAAGAACTCCCCGTTAGCTAAATTTATACCAGCAACTGTGGTTCGTGATCCTGTTCCTGTAAAAGTTCCTAATGTAGAAGAAACACTTCTTTCAGTCCAAGTTCCAGATATAGTAGGAGATTGGGCAACTCTTAACTGCGATACTGAACCTATTGCTAAGCTGTCTTGAGGACCCCAATTTAGAGTTAATGTCAAGCCTGCACCCAAACCACCTGTAGACTGAACCCTAAATGACCTATTACCCATGACTGTAGTTAGTGGGGCACTTGTGATACCAGATGGTGCATTTCCTAAGTTTACTGTTACTTCTACAAGCGAACCTCCTGTAATTAGTCCCCCAAATCCTAACTGCCTCCTTAATGTACCATTTCCAATCGGAATTGTTCTTGTTTGTGCTGAAGTTGAATTTACCCGGAACTTCACAGTACCGTTTAAGTGCGAAGCATCAGAGCCACCTGCAAAAGCGGTATATGCTGGGTTTGTAAAGGTAATCGAATTTGATGGAGGTATATTTAATACACCACTTGTAAGAGTCAAGGCTGTTGCTCCTGCACGAACATTAAGATCTCCTCCCGAAAGGTTAACTCCAGTCGTATTATTCAATGTCAAAGCATTAATGTTCCTGGAGGCCGGAATTTCAGCGCCTGTGGTTATGGTTGCCGAAGTTTGTCCTACAAAGACGACATATTGCACATTGACTGTATCGGAAACAAAAGTGGGTGTACCAACAATTTGTGAGACTGGGCTTCTTCTGATCGTGTGTGAGGCTGCAATTGGAGCGACCGTGTGATTAAACGTTAGGTTGCTGCCCACGTTAAAATTACCATTGATTAGGTCTAAGTTGAATGCTAACCTAACTGGTGCAGAAAGTGTCACTCCTGCTGGATTATTTATTTGTATCTGACCAACACCATTTCCATTTGCTAAAGTACCGGACCCGCCAAAAGTTTGTGGGCTAGTTCCAAGAAAAGTTAATGCGAAGTTCGGCTGAGAAAGATCACATGCTCCATTATTTACAAGGTTCCCTTTTATAGTAATCTGGCGTACCGCAGTACCTGTAGTGGGAATTGAATTTATAGCTCCTCCTGATCCTACTATCACATTTCCAGTTACAAGGTTTCTGGCGGCAGTGGCATTAAAGTTTAATATCCCTGATACACCCTGACCGACACGCAATTCTGCAATTTCTGTGTTAAGATCAACTGTAACCGTAGACCCGTCAGCAATAACTACTGTATCAATTGCACCAGGCAATACCCCTCCAACCCAAGTTGAAGTACTTGACCATAAACCTCCCGTAGGAGTTGATGTAATAACCGCACCGTTATAAATGGGGCTGGTATTAGTAAAAGTGTAAGTAAGGCCACCACTTGGTATAACATTAGGAGACGTATTGTTGAAAAAGCATGAAGCTGTGTTTGTTGCTCCGTGAGTTGAATTTGACCATAAACTATCTGAAGCAAGTACTTGTCTGTTTAAAAATGATGTATTGGTAGCTCCTCTTAATCCAACTTGTATAGTGTTAGCACTTGGACCACCTGCTGCAATAGGACCTCCGTAAACAAACTTGATATCACCATTAGTTATGTTCAATCTTGCTTGAAAACTAATTCGCTCGTCTCCTGCAACATTATATCTCCTAACATCTTGCCATTGAACTACTAGCTCGTTACCAACAATTTGCCATCTAACTTCTGGAAAAACACCAGCAGCAGCTGACTGATTTAAATCCTGTCCGAAAGGTGAAATGGCAGCATTATAGGCTGTTACACCTGAAATTGGCGTATAGTTTGTTGTTCCTGGAGAAACAAGCCCTAACGTAATATGCCCGTTTGTATTAACATACATTGATGTGTAAGCAGCCCCATTAAACTGCACTGCAGGAATGGAAATTGGTCCAGAAACTAAATCATCAAAAACTCCAGAAAACACTAAAGTACCACCTGTTATAGGTACATATGTGCCTGGGCCTTGAGAAAATGTGTAACCAAGTTGTGCAAAACTCTGATATGAACAAATTACCTGAGCAAATAGAAAAACTATTGCTAACCTTAGTTTGCGGGAATTTGAAATACCTGAACCAGCCTTAGTCATTAAAGGAGTAAAAGGATTTTTCATGTATTGGGTGTTTAAGTGCAAAATATTACAAATACGGTAACCCCAAAGATAGAGGATGACATTTGATATTTGAGTATTCGAGCAAATTATTTCTTGAGATTTATTCTCAATACCAAATATTCATTTGACAAAACTTACATTATATATCTTCTCCCCTACTCCATCTCCCTGACTTTCTGATCAATAGAACCGGCCCTTACCGCCAGGCAGATACCGCTGTTGATGCAGGCCAATGCAAGGGTTCCTGTGATCCCCCATGTCCAAAAACCCTGTCCTCCATACTTTAGCAGGATAGCCTCACCCAAAAGAGACAGTCCAAATCCGTTTAAAATCAATCCGCTGATGGCCATGATCAACCAGGTTCGTTTTAGTTTTTTTCTTTCCATGAGTAGTGCTGTTGGTGATGGGCTAAAATAAAAAAAGCCGGACTTGCCGGCTTCTGTTTTTTTAAAAATTGTTACTGATCAGACTTCTTGTGCAGTTACTTTCGCTGTCAGATACTCCCTGTTGAGCCTGGCAATATTGGTCAATGAAATCTCTTTTGGGCAAACCGCCGAACAAGCTCCTGTATTGGTACAGGCTCCGAAGCCTTCTTCATCCATTTGTGCTACCATTTTCTGAACCCGGCGATGCCTCTCAGGCTGTCCTTGTGGCAGCAGTGTGAACTGTGAAACTTTAGCGCTTACAAATAGCATGGCTGAAGCGTTTTTACAAGCTGCCACGCATGCGCCACAACCAATGCAAGTGGCTGAATCCATCGCTTCATCAGCGATGTCTTTGGGAATGGGAATCTCATTCGCATCTACACTCACTCCTGTATTTACAGAAACATAACCACCCGCCTGAATAATACGATCAAACGCAGATCGATCTACAACCAAATCTTTAAGCACCGGAAAAGCTCCTGCCCTGAATGGCTCGACAGTGATCGTGTCACCATCACTGAAAGAACGCATGTGCAATTGGCATGTGGTGGTTTGCAAAGGACCATGGGGTTTGCCATTGATGACCATGCTGCACGTTCCACAAATACCCTCACGGCAATCATGATCAAAAGCCACCGGATCGATTTTCTTTGTGGCAAGATCCTCATTCAAAATATCCATCATTTCAAGGAAAGAAGACTCCTCTGAAACATTGTTCAGTTTGTAGGTTTCAAATTTACCTTTTCCTTTATCGTCTTTTTGTCTCCAGACTTTGAGAGTCAAATTCAGTTTTCTCATTTCTAAACGATTTTGTTTGATGTACTATTTGTAGCTTCTCTGACTGAGTTTCACGTTTTCGAATACCAAGTTCTCTTTGTGAAGTTGTGAAGGCTGATTCGCTCCCTTGAATTCCCAGGCGGAGACATAACAGTAGTTGGCATCATCTCTTTTTGCTTCACTATCCTCGGTCTGATATTCCACTCGGAAATGCCCGCCGCATGATTCTTTTCTATCCAGGGCATCATCTACCATAAGCTCGCCGAGTTCAATGAAGTCTGCCACCCTACATGCTTTTTCCAGGGTTTGGTTAAGCTCTTCGTTGGCTCCGATCACATTAACATTTTTCCAGAAATCCTCCTTTAGTGTACGGATTCTTTCCTTGGCAAGTGCCAAACCCTCGGCAGAACGTGCCATTCCGCAATAATCCCACATGATCAAGCCAAGTTCTTTGTGGTATTGATCTACCGTTTTGTTGCCTTTAATGGAAAGTAGTTTTTGAATAGTGGCAAGGGTTTCGGATTCGGCTTTTTTGAACTCAGAGTGGTCTGAATTCACTGCCTCAAATTTATTGGAAGCCAGATAGTCACCCAGGGTGTAGGGTATTACAAAGTATCCATCTGCCAGACCCTGCATCAGAGCACTCGCTCCCAGTCTGTTGGCTCCATGGTCTGAAAAATTAGCCTCTCCAAGTGCATATAACCCCGGAATAGTGGTCATCAGGTTGTAGTCAACCCATAAGCCTCCCATGGTGTAATGCACCGCCGGGTAGATCATCATAGGGGTTTCATAGGGGTTTTGACCTGTTATCTGCTGATACATGTCAAACAGGTTACCGTATCTCTGCTCGATAGCATTTCTACCATCTCTTTTGATGGCATCTCTGAAATCCAGGTAAACTGCTTTTCCTGTTGAACCAACTCCCCTGCCTTCATCACAAACTTCTTTGGCAGCACGGGAAGAAATATCTCTGGGTGATAAGTTTCCAAATGATGGATACTTACGTTCCAGGTAATAATCACGATCGGCATCCGGTATATCCTCCGGTTTTCTTTTGTCGCCTATCGCTTTGGGCACCCACACTCTACCGTCATTTCTTAGGGACTCGGACATGAGGGTAAGCTTACTTTGAGAGTCTCCGTGTACCGGAATACAGGTAGGATGTATCTGGGTGAAGCATGGATTGGCGAACAAAGCTCCTTTTTTGTGGGCACGCCAGGCAGCAGTTACGTTAGAACCCATGGCATTTGTGCTCAGGAAGAAAACATTTCCATAGCCACCAGTGCACAACAGTACAGCATGAGCTGAATGTGATTCGATCTTTCCGGTCACCAGGTTTCGGGTCACGATCCCTCTTGCTTTGCCATCAACGACCACCACATCGAGCATCTCGGTACGGTTGTACATTTTCACTTTGCCGCTGGCTATTTGCCTGCTCAATGCAGAATATGCCCCAAGCAATAATTGCTGACCTGTTTGGCCTTTGGCATAAAATGTCCTTGAAACCTGCGCTCCACCAAAAGACCTGTTGGAAAGTAGTCCTCCGTATTCTCTGGCAAATGGAACACCTTGTGCCACACACTGATCGATGATGTTTACCGAAACTTCAGCCAGTCGATACACATTGGCTTCTCTTGCTCTGTAGTCGCCTCCTTTAATGGTATCGTAAAACAATCGGTGAACGCTGTCCCCGTCGTTTTGGTAATTCTTGGCAGCATTGATACCTCCCTGAGCAGCGATACTATGCGCTCTTCTGGGGCTATCCTGAAAACAAAATGCTTTCACATTGTAACCCAATTCAGCCAGAGAAGCTGCCGCTGAGGCTCCGGCCAGACCGGTTCCTACAACGATAACTTCGTACTTTCTTTTGTTGGCCGGATTGACCAGTTTGAGATTAAACTTATGCTTGCTCCACTTCTCTGCGAGTGGGCCATCGGGTATCTTAGCGTCTAACACGGCCATTTTTTTAAAAAAAGCTTAGAAACTTAAATTGAAAAACATCATGACGGGAATGATGGCAAACAATAGAGGAACTATGATTGCAAATGCCTTCCCAATAAACTGAATTGCTGGTGTATATTTCTTGTGGTTAAGACCCAGGGTTTGAAATGCGCTTTGAAAGCCATGCGCCAGGTGTGAGGCCAGAAAAACCATGCTAACTACATACAAGGCTACCAACCACCACTGAGAAAAAGCCTCTTTGGTTTCCATATAGATATCCTTGTATCCCATGTCATCAAGTGGTACATATCCAAACTTCATCTTGAACCAGAAATTCTGTAAGTGAACAACAAGGAAGATGAGTATGATGGTTCCCAATATGCCCATGTTTCGGCTATTCCAGTTACTGGTCTTGGTGGTCTCAGATAGATAGCCCACTGGTCTTGCCTTCCTGTTTTGTAGCGTGAGCAGCAGTGCATAGACAATGTGGAGAAGAATGAAGAAGAAGTTCCCTATCGATACCACCTTGATCAAAGGATTATGACCCATGAACTGGGCATAGGTGTTAAACGACTCTCCTCCATCGTTCTTGAGGAGCTGTAAATTCCCGCTCAGGTGAACCACTAAAAATAAAATCAGGAACAATCCCGTTAATGCCATGATCAGTTTTCTTCCGATCGTGCTTGACATCATGCTAATAAACCAATTCATATCTTGCTTCGGTCATGTATTGTGTCGCCAAAAGTAGTCCTCAATGTTTCGTTTTACAATTCGCCTTCCTATTTAGATTGTTTCTAAATACTAGACGAAAGGTTGGCTACGATGAACTAACAAAATAGGAAGAAAAGGGGTTTCAATTAATAGTTTTGTATCTTTGAAATCAATGTTCTATATGAAGAGGCTTCTGTTTTTGGTCATCGTCTTGGGCTTTGCTGCTGCGCCTTTATGGGCATCACATATAAGGGCCGGTGAAATTACCCTTCAAAAGACCAATCCACTCAATAACCTTCAGTACGAAATTACCATTTGGGTGTACTACGACAATACCTCCGGGGTTAACAATGACTCGGCTGATTTAGATATTTACACAGGAACAAACCCTGCCCCAACCACCGTTAGGATACCGCAGGTTTCAAATGCAAACATTGGTAACAACACTAGATTGGGTATTTTCAAAACAATATATGTCTTTCCAAGTTCTGGGGTTTTTACCTTAATCTACACTGAAATATTCAGAAATGGAGGCATCATCAATATGTCGAATCCTGCTGGTACAAATTTCAGCTTGCAAACCCGATTTACCATAGATGCCATTTTAGGGAACACTACTCCTGTTTTGACAGTTCCACCTATAGATGTTGCTTATACCAATGAAGTATGGTTGCATAACCCGGGCGCATACGATGCTGATGGTGATAGTCTCTCTTTCAGATTGGTGATCCCTAGGAGTGACTTTGGTGTCAATGTTATAGGGTATGTTTTTCCTAATTCTACCAGTATTCTAGGTAATACAACTTCGGATATCTTCGTTCAAGATCCAGTCAGTGGATTGATCACCTGGAATGTCCCAAGAATAGGAGGAAAAGAATACAATGTAGCTTTTTTAGTGGAAGAATGGAGGAGAGGGGTCATCTTAAGCAGCACACTCAGGGATATGCAGATTACAGTATTGCAGGGAATAAACAATCCTCCGATCCTTCGATCTTTGATTGACACCTGTGTGATTGCCGGAGACACCATCACCAAGCTCATTTCCGCAGTAGATCCGGATGGAGACTCCATGAATCTGACAGCCTTTGGCGGACCCTTTTTATTGGGTAATAGCCCGGCCACTTTCAGTGTGACAAACCCGGTCCTAAATAATGAGCCCGGTCTTTTTGAATGGAAAACCATTTGCAGCCATGTGAGGGCCCAACCTTATCAGGTCGTATTCAGAGCAACTGACATCAAGCCACAAAATAGAAATTTATCTGACATCAAAGGTTGGAATATTACCGTTCTTGGGCCACCTCCCAACCTGCTGAGTGCGATCCCGGCCGGCAAGACAGTTCAACTGAATTGGGCACCTTATGCGTGCAGCAATGCCATCAGGATGGCCATTTGGAGAAAAGAAGGCCCTCCCGGTTTAAATTTGGGCACATGCCCTCGAGGAATGCCTGCCGGTAGCGGCTATGTTTTCATTGGTGAAGTTCCCATTGGTACCACTTCCTATATCGATAGCAACAATGGTTTAGGGCTAAAAAGAGGCGTGAACTATTGTTATGCACTGGTTGCAGAATTTCCAAGTCTGGGCAGAGGCAGAAGCATTCCTTCCAATGAACGATGTGTCACTTTGCTGCTTGACAGGCCTGTGATTACCCATGTGGATATCGTCTCTACTGCTGCTGTGAACGGAAAGGTTCGTGTAATCTGGTCTACTCCGAAAGAACTGGATAGTCTGGCTTATGGCCCCCCCTATCGATACACGGTTGAGCGGGCGACAGGTAACTCCGGAGGCACATTTAGTCAGATTTTTATCAGTAACAGTCTGACAGACACTGTATTTACAGATAGTTTGGCCAATACTCTGGTTAACCCCTATCGTTATAAGATCAGTTTTGCTTACGGAAATCAACTGACCTTTCTGGAACAGACAGAAACGGCAAGCTCTGTAAGGCTTTCTGCAATACCTTCAACAAACGAAATCAGCCTTAGTTGGTCAGCAAATGTGCCTTGGAGTAATTTGGGCAAGAGACACTACATCTTTAGGAATATCGCCGGCACCTTTACCTTGATTGATAGTGTGCTCGTCAACGACAGTAGCGGCATGCGTTATACCGATCGTGGAGTGTTTGGAGGCATTCCAATCGAGCAAGGCAGAGAATATTGCTACCAAATCATTGCTCAGGGAAGCTATTTCAATCCGAGGTTGCCAAACCCTTTAGTAAATCGTTCTCAAGAGCTTTGTGTGATCGCAAAAGATACCATTCCCCCATGCCGAAATCAGATTGACGTAAAATTGTACGATTGTGAAGTGATTGATCAGGGCCAGCTTCTTAAGGCTCAAATCAGTTGGTCAAAAAACCAAGACCCTGCCTGCGATACGTCAATCGCTTTTTATCAGATCTATTTTGCTGAAAATCCTTCTTTAAGCTTTTCCAAAATAGCACAAGTCACGGATACCGTTTTTATCAAAACTGACCTGAACAATGTGTCCGGTTGTTACAAAGTGAGCAGTGTTGATGTAAGCGGCAATGAAAGTCCGCTTAGCAATGCAGTTTGCCTGGAGAGTTGCCCTTACTACGAATTACCAAATTTCCTCACTCCCAATGCCGATGGTAAAAATGATTTATTCGTGCCCTTACCTACCCCTCGGTTTGTGAAATCTGTACAGTTCAAGGTCTTTAACCGCTGGGGAGTTGAGGTTTTTGAAATCGGCAATGACATTTATTTGAACTGGAACGGTAAAGACAAAAATGGGAAAGCACTCCCCGGCGGGGTTTATTTCTACACTGCAGATGTGACATTCTTTACGGTGTCTGACCAATCCCGAACTAAATTTTTAAAAGGCTGGATTCAGGTCTTTGGGCAAGATGAAAGAAAAGAGCCCTAGGCAGGAAAGATCTATCCTGTTATTTTGCATCAAAACCAATTAAACCAACACGATGAAGGCATATATTTTCCCCGGCCAGGGTGCCCAGTTTTCCGGTATGGGCAAAGATGTTTTTGTAACAGGTACCAAAGCCAAAGAACTTTTTCAGGCTGCTGACGATTTACTTGGATTTAGTCTTTCAAAGATCATGTTTGAAGGCACTGAAGAAGAGCTCCGAGAAACCAAAGTAACCCAGCCTGCTATCTTTCTTCATTCGGTTGTTCGGTACCTTACCGTTAGCCCCCAGGATGCAGGACTAGTGGCAGGCCATTCATTGGGGGAGTTTTCTGCCCTTGTAGCCAATGGCACTCTTCAGTTTGAAGATGGCCTAAAGCTGGTAAGCCAAAGGGCCAATGCCATGCAAAAAGCTTGTGAACTGAAGCCAGGAACCATGGCTGCTGTACTCGGACTTGCAGATGAGATAGTTGAAGAAGTATGTAGCTCCATCAAAGAAGAAATTGTGGTGGCTGCAAATTATAACTGCCCGGGTCAACTCGTTATCTCAGGAACGGTGGAAGGCATCCATCTGGCAGCAGAAAAACTGAAAACTGCCGGCGCTAAACGTGTATTGGTTTTACAAGTCGGAGGAGCTTTTCATTCACCCCTTATGGCTCCTGCACGTGATGATTTGAAAAAAGCCATCGAAAACACCCAGTTCAATGTACCAAAATGTCCCGTTATACAGAATGTAAATGCTGCTGCTTCAACTGACACACAAGTGATCAGACAAAGCTTAATTGACCAACTCACCGGCCCTGTACGATGGACTCAAAGTGTTCAGGCTATGGTTAATGCCGGTGCAACTGAATTTTTAGAGTGTGGGCCAGGAAAGGTTCTTCAAGGTCTTGTAAAAAAGATTTCACCGAACAAGGAATCCTACTCTGTGTAAGTTTTGGTACAAAAGCAACTTTTTGTTGCCATTAGCGTTCAGTACCTTCGTAACGACTTATCAAACTATTCCAACTTGTATAAAGTTGCAGCCTTGCACCTAACCAAAACATGTCATCCTTTTTAAACCGAATCATCAAAAGCATCCCTCGTTGGATCGTATTGCTCATTGACCTGATTTTGATTATTCAGGCTTTGATCATTGCCTATGTACTGCGTTTCAATTTTGAGTTAAACAGCCAACTGTGGAAAGACATTGCCATTCGCATTCTTCCACTTATGGTTCTATATTTCAGTCTGTTTTTCTATTTCAAGACTTATGCCGGCATACTTAAGTTTACCAGCATACAGGATGTAAAACGAATTTTCAAAGCCTCCACAGGAGCCTTTGTTTTCTTATTGGTTACTAATGCCATAACTCACCAGCTAGGATACAACAACTTCATCCCCTACTCAGTACTGGTCATTCTGTACTTTACAGGCATACTATTTATGTCTGCCTTCAGGATTTTGGTGAAGATCCTGCATGTCGAGCTAAACCAACTCGGCAGGGAAAAGACCAATGTGATCATCTATGGTGCAGGTCAGGCCGGAGAGATTGCAAACAGAACCATCACCCAGGATCAGGGAACCAGCTACAGGGTAGTAGGATTTGTAGATGACAATCCCACCAAGTCAAAAAACACCATTGACGGGATCAAAATTTATAATGCAGCTACACAACTGGAGACTTTGATCAAAGAAAAGAAAGTTGAAGTAGTGATCATCGCTATTCAAAACATCAGTCAAACCCGGAAAAGCGAAATCTTAGAAACTTGCTTAAGCCTTGGAGTTCAGGTAAGAACAGTACCTCCGGTATTCAAATGGATTAATGGTGAACTGAGCTTTAATCAGATCAAGGACATCAGTATTGACGAAGTGTTAGGACGAGATCCGATAGAGATTAACACCGACGGCATACGCAACGAACTGACGGATAAGGTAATATTGGTTACTGGCGCAGCCGGTTCAATAGGCAGTGAAATCAGCAGGCAAATCTCCTGTTTCCGACCCAAAAAACTCATTTTGCTGGATCAGGCCGAGTCGGCACTTTATGATGTGCATCTTGAACTGAACGAGAATGCCTTTAAGACGGTACATCAGTCTGTTTTGGCTGACATCACCAGCTTTGAAAGGATTGAAAAAGTGTTTCTTGAATTCAAGCCTGAGATCGTATTTCATGCCGCTGCCTATAAGCATGTGCCCATGATGGAGGAGAATCCAAGTGAAGCCATTCTGAACAATGTGTTTGGAACAAAAGTGCTGGCTGACCTCTCTGTAAAGAATGGGGTGAAAAAATTTGTGATGGTTTCCACAGATAAGGCGGTAAACCCAACCAATATCATGGGAGCCTCTAAGCGAATTGCGGAAATCTACACCCAGTCGTTAAATCATGACCTGCTTAACATCCATGGCACCAAGTTTATCACAACCCGATTTGGAAACGTTCTTGGATCCTCAGGTTCTGTAATCCCTAGATTCAAAAAGCAAATCATGGAGCGTGGGCCGATTACAGTTACCCATCCGGAGATCAGAAGGTATTTTATGACAATCCCTGAAGCTACACACCTGGTGCTGGAAGCAGGGGCTATGGGAAAAGGGGGTGAAATCTTTTTGTTCGACATGGGTGATTCGATCAAAATAGTTGATCTCGCTAAAAAAATGATCAAGATTTCAGGTCTCACGCTAGGTAGGGATATTCAGATTGTGTACACAGGACTGAGGCCAGGTGAGAAATTGTATGAAGAGCTTCTGAATGATCTGGAAAACACCTTGCCCACCCATCATCCTAAAATCATGATTGCCAAAGTAAGGCAATATGAGTTTGAAAGGGTAAGAAAAGACATTCATCACTTGATGAAAATGATGGAACAAAGTGACATCGAATCCATCGTGTTGAAAATGAAAAACATGGTGCCTGAGTTTGTTTCACAAAACAGCCCATTTGAGAAATTCGATAAAAAAGAGATTAAGGCTCTGGGCTAAAAAGCCTTACCTCCAGAGGGTCTTCGCAGATTTCAAGAAGTTCTAGCTGGCTTTTGTTTAAAACAGGATGAATTAGTCCTGGCTCCAGTTCTGCCATAGGCATTAAAGCAAATTTCCGTTGCTGAATTCTCGGGTGAGGGATTTGTAGAGTTGGCCCATACACCACCAAAGAAGAAAAATAAAGGATATCCAAATCAATACACCTGTCGGCATAGTGCCCTGAGTTAGGATTCCGACCCAAGTTTAGCTCAACAGACTTGAGCAGATGAAGCAGTTCAAAGGCATCCAATCTGGTAGAAATTTCCCATACCTGATTTAGGTAATCATTTTGGGAAGTCGATCCCCATGGTTTTGTCTCATAAACTGCAGATTTTCTAAGCACAAATACACCTTGCGCAACTATTTGATGCTCAGCTTCAGAGAGAAATGCAAGGCGGTCACCAAGATTGGAGCCGCTGAGTAAAAATATACCGTTAGTGTAAATTCTATTAGAATTCAATTGAGCTTGGGTATAATATTGCGAAAGATCATTTATCGAAACTCAATGTTACAATTCTTAAAATACTTTTTTGCAGCACTACTGGCCCTTGTGGTTTTTTTCTTTTTCTTCTTCATTATTCTGATTGGGATTGGTATCTCAGCCTCAAAAACTTCTGAGGTGGCCATTAAAGACAACTCGATCTTAAAAATCGACTTTAATGAGCAGGTAACTGATGAATATGGAGAAGATCCATTCGAAGATTTGAATATCCCCGGGTTCCAGATGGAAACCAGACTTAGTTTGCCATTGCTCAAAAAAGCAATCAGGGCAGCTATTACTGATCCCAAAATCAAGGGCATTTACCTTCCTGTTGAATATGTCAGCGCAGGGCCGGCGGTAATGCTTGAAATACGTGATGAGTTGAAAAAGTTTAAAGCTGCCGGGAAATTTATTGTTGCCTATGGTGAGGTCTTTTCTGAGTCGGCCTATTTTATCAACTCCGTTGCCGACAGCGTGTACTTATTGCCTACTGGTTATATGGAGGTAAATGGGCTTTTCTCAGAAACCGTGTTCTTCAGTGGTTTCCTGGAAAAAATCGGTGTTAAACCAGAAATTTTTAAAGTGGGAGATTTCAAAAGTTTTGTAGAGCCCTTTGAGCGCAAAGAAATGAGTGAGCCAAACCGAATTCAAACCACAGCATTCTTGAATTCCATCTATCAGGTTTTCCTCAACGAAGTAGCCTCCTCCAGAAAACTAAAACCCGAAGAACTTGAGAGGATTTCAGACTCTATGCTGGTTCGTAGTGCCAATGACGCTGTCAACATGAAGTTGGTGGACCGTCTGGCCTACTATGATCAGGTAGAAAAAACCCTGCATACTCTGAGTGAACTGGATTCAGCTGATGAAGTACGATTTGTGTCCACAAATAAGTATTTGAAATCGATCAAGTCAGACTCAAAAAACAGCAAAAATCGTATAGCCATCATTGTGGCTGAGGGAGATATCGTTAGCAGTACAGAAGATGATGCGAGCATGAGTGCAAAAGATATTGCTGAGGAGATCAGTAAAGCCAGAAAAGATGAAAAAGTAAAAGCCATTGTCCTTCGGGTGAATTCTCCAGGTGGCAGTGCCATTGCTTCTGATTTGGTGTGGAGAGAGGTTATGCTTACCAAAGGCGTGAAACCCATCATCGCCTCAATGTCAACTGTAGCGGCATCGGGTGGATATTATATTGCCATGGCGTGTGATACCATAGTTGCCCAACCGAATACGATTACCGGTTCAATTGGGGTCTTTGGTATTTTCTTCAATGTGAAAGAACTCATCAACGATAAGCTGGGTGTCTTTTCAGATGGAGTTAAAACTGGTGAGTTTTCTGATCTAGGGAATCCTGCCAGGGCATTTAGCCCATATGAGCGGCAAATGATTCAAACCGAGATAGATGAGATTTATCGTGATTTCACCACCAAAGCATCTGAGGCCCGTAAAATGCCCCTTGCAGAACTTCTTACCGTAGCCTCAGGAAGGGTTTGGAGCGGAACAGATGCCAAGGAGCGCAAGCTGGTCGATGTATTGGGCAACCTCGATACCGCAGTTGCTATAGCTGCTAACTCGGCTAATCTTGGTACTGACTATTCGATCAGATACTACCCTCAGCAAAAGAATTTCTTTGAAAAAATCTTCTCCAACATGGAAACCGAAGTAAAAACCGGCATGCTAAAAAAGGAATTGGGCGAATGGTATCCGATGTATCAAAAGATCAACTCCATAAAAAGTTGGGAAGGAATACAAGCCAGAATGCCAATCGAAGTTGACTTCCATTAATTTATTCCGATATTAGTCTTTGATGAACTCAACGACGAACTACCTAAGCCCGGTCAGCCAATTGCTTTCCGGGCTTTTGCTTTGCATCAACTTCAGTGCAAATGCACAGCCCGCCTCCAAACCCATTTTAACCGACCTGCCGGAAATCGCCTGGACTATACCCCCTACCGCTGAAAAACTTATTCAGCAAACAGATCAAGGCTATGTCGCAGTCATTAAGAAAACCGGTGACTGGACAGGACCTATGACCTATGGTTTGTTCAAATTCGACCAGGAAGGAAAGGTCATTTCAGAAAACAGTATAGCTACACAAAAGGGTCAGCACCTGCTTGGTTTATTTAAGTTAAAAAACAGCCTGTTCCTGATCAGCGACCAACCTTCACCTTTTGGAGAAAACCGCTATCTGATTGCTCAAGAACTAAACTCTGACAGAACAGGGCTAAATCCTGTCCAACTTCTCGACAGCAGCAGCCCTGGGAACATACCGCTTAAAGGACAAGTAGGTCTGGTAAAGGAGGCTTTCAAGTTTGAGGTAGCAGGATTTCTTGCTTTCGGGGGAGTGCCAGGGCCTGAGACCCGTTTTGAGGTCATTGTTTCTGAAAATGAAGAATATCTGGCCACTCATCATGTGAACTGGTCAACCGGAGGGGCAGAATTTCATGTCAAGCTTTTTGATGCCAAGCTGAATAGTACCCTGGAGAATGATGTACCTGTGGTTCCGGGTTACCTTCATTTTGAATTCAAACTCAGCAATTGGGGGGATCTTTTTGGGGTCTCTGGTGATGAAAAAGGCAACCTGATCGTTGAAAAGTACGGGAAGGAAACAGTGCCTATTCTTCTGTCGGCGGCCTCAAGCTTTCGCTCAGACCCTTTACTGTGCATCAAGGACAAAGACCGTGTGATCGTGGTATCCGTGAACTTGTTTAAAGACCAGCTATTTGGACTGCAAATACAA
This sequence comes from Cytophagaceae bacterium, assembly GCA_027488815.1. GTDB lineage: Bacteria > Bacteroidota > Bacteroidia > Cytophagales > JAIYAX01 > JAIYAX01. The sequence goes on from JAIYAX010000001.1 coordinate 181,822, forward strand.
GAGCTTGATTTTGCCAATGAAGAATTGCTGGAGACCTCTTTTTACAAAATTGAAGCGGAGCTGGAAAAACAATTGAAGCTTAAATCCGAAGAGCAGGGCCTGAACCAATACCGTTTAAGCCAACTTCAGATCAATGAAAAAGGAGAAGTTTTCGCTTTGATTTCGCAGCACTGGTTGAGAATACCCAATGCCTTTTATGACCGATATGGTGCAAGGCGCAAAAAGCTGGCAGACTTTAAAAGTGCTGATGTTTTTGCCGGGCCGATGCTCCTGATGAGCTTTGCTGCAGACCTTCAACCAAGATGGCACTACATCGTTCCAAGAACGTATTCAGGTAAGTGCGAAGAAGGTCTTTTATTCCATGGATCTGTTTTCAGAAATCTGAACCAACCTGAAATTGATTTTACGTTTTACATACCTGCCGGAGACCCACCGGTAAAAGGGTTTGTTAAGAATATCCGTATTGACCGGTACTCAGGTTTGAAAAAGAGAGAAGAAACAATTTTCAGTTCTTCAGAAGGTGGCCTTTTGAGCCCTATGAGTTACATCAAAGGCAATAAGGGGCTATTTATGATGAGAAATGCCTGGAGGTCTAAATCCCATAAGATGGTAAGCCTCAGTCTACCTTAAGTCCATTCCGGTTTTTGCTTGTTCAAAAAGGCTGCAATACCCTTCTTACAGTCGTCTGAAGCCCTTGCAGCGGCATTTTGAGCGGCTGCATAATCCAAGGCTTCCGGTAAATTCATTCGACTGATTTCCGCCAGCATACTTCTGGTTAAGGCCATGGCCTGAGCTGAATTTTGTTCCTTGAGATTAAGGGCATACTGCCACACTTTTTCTGCTATTTCTTCAGCATTACAAATATGGTGTACCAACCCTTTTTGCTGGGCTTGATACGCATTGACCAGTTCACCGGAGAGCAACAGTTCTCTGGCAGCCGACTCGCCAATTTTACGAACTAAAAAAACCATCACCAGTGCTGGAATAAAACCAATTCTCACCTCAGTATAACCGAAAACCGCATCAGGAACACTGAAAACCACATCGCACAAGGTTACCAATCCGCAGCCACCGGCGAGCGCAGCCCCTTCCACCTGACCCACCAGGGGCTTTGGGTAGCGGTACATCAGTGAGAAAAGGTCTTTCAACTTGCGGGAATCGAGCAAATTGTCCTCATATGAAAAATGCTGAAGGGCTTTGATATAGTCCAGATCAGCTCCTGCACAAAATGCCTTCCCATTTGCTTTGAGTATGACGATTTTAACAGCAGAGTCTTGTTGCCACTCCAGCAGAGTATGAAGCAGATCCCTGATCAGATCGGGATGAAGGGCGTTTCTTTTCTCAGGCCGGTTAAGTGTGATCAGCCCGATTTGGTTTTTTACTTCAGTTTGGATCATACAAGTCTTCTGTAATTTTAAAAATACCCTGCTTTTCCAGGAAATAGACCTCAACACCTTTCGTCATGGCTTCACCTGCTACTCCTTTCCAGGAAGCTGGTGCTGAAAGTCCTTCAAATATCAGGTATTTAGGTCTTACTTGTTTGAGAATATACCTGGCATTTCCTTTGCAATACCGGTCAACCAGCAATACATCGATGGGAAAAGCCTCTGCTCTGATAGGCAGTTTTCGGGTATCCTTCACCTTGAGTACGCTTAGACCATTCCAAACCCTGATAAAGTTGACCCGATGGTCATCCCAAATCAATTCGGCAGAGTCAGTTTCTATTTCTAAACCTGACATGCCCACCGATAGCAAATGTGGTTTTATAAAACGCATTGAGCTTTCCAGGCGATCAACCGGGCCATTGGATCGTAAACTGGCCGCAGCAAAGGACTTATCAATCAAGATGGATCCTGATCGATCCGGATAAATATAGGAAGTTTGTGCACTAAGGCTATGTTTGGGTTGTTGAAACCGATACTGAAGCCAAATAGCGGAGCTTAAAACCGCCATTAGCAGTAAACGTCGTCTTCCTGACAACAAAAAGAAGCTTATCAGCAAAATGAGGATGCAAAGCAACGAGGCTTCCGGAGCTGATATTTGAATTTGATAGATCGTGCTGAAAGGCAAATAAGCCACTATTCGCAGCAGTTCATTCATCGCCCAAATCACCCAATCCAGTGCAAATCCAACCCAGTTTGCCAAAAACTCCAGAACAGATATCACAATCAAAAGCAGTCCTCCTCCAAGCAAAAATCCGCTTACAGGTATCACGATAAGGTTAGACAAAAGAAAGTAGACCGGGAACTGATTGAAGTAAAGCAAGCCCAGTATGAAAGTCCCCAGCTGTGCCGCAATGGCTACACAGCCGAGATCCCATAGGTAGCGAATGAATGAGTTGGGTGGTTCATACCAATGGCTAATCCGGGGCTGAAAAAAGACGATTCCTAAGACGGCCAGATAAGATAGCTGAAAGCCAACCGAGGTGATTAAAAAGGGATCAAAAATGAGAAGTAGAAATGCACTGAAAGCCAGAGTGTTGTAAATGTTTGACTTCCGCTGACTAACCTTAGCAATAACCACTACACTAAACATAACTGCCGACCTCAATACCGAAGGACTAAGGCCAGTGACAAAGGCATATAGCCAGAGGATCAGCAATGAAATTCCCGCTGCCAGCCATGGGCCCCTGTTTAGCTTTTCGACAGGTTTTAGCAGCATTGAAATAATCACATACAAAATGCCCACGTGCAAGCCTGAAACCGCCAACACATGCATCGCCCCCGTTGCTGAAAAGGAATAAAGCAGCTCATCATCCAGGTGGTCTTTTACGCCCAGAACAAGTGCGGATAAAACTGCCCTTGACTGAGGCTTCATCATGTATTTTCCTATGGCCTGCTCTCCAAAGTTGCGTACCCTTGCTGACACTCGATGAAGCAGGTAAGCATGATCATAGCCAACTATTCTTACCCCAGCCTGCTTCACAAAACTCTGCCGGTATATCTGTCTGAAGGAGGAATAACGGGCATAATCAAAGCCTCCGGGAAACAGATTGGCTGGTATGGGCACCGGGCTTGCGGCGACGAGCAGTACATCACCCGGAAGGTATTGCTCACTGATCAGGCTGTCGGTCAGGACAGAAAGAAATACACGACCGCTACAGTTTTGCCATTTACCATCTACCCAAACTTGCTGCACTTGCAGCTCTGCTTTGGAGCGACCTACCTTCTTTTGAAAATAGCCGGTAAGCGTACCCGTGTAGCATTTGACCTCTCCGGATTGATAGTGAATTTGCTGATGATCTCTTCTGACATCCGTGACTCCGGCAAGAAAATAACCCAATGAGAAGAAGGAAATGTCAATCAAAAATGAGACAAGCAATGCCCCATACCACCATTTGACTCTAAGCTGAACGATTTCAAAAAACACGGCCAATGCAGCCGCCATCAGAAAGCAGGACTTAAAAAGGCCTGTGGCTTCAGCGTAAAAGAAGATATATCCTGCAATCCCGCAGATCAATAGAACGGTAAACCGGAAGAACGGGATCGCTTTCAATGCTGGCCGATAACTTAGCCTACATATTTAGCAAAAAAAGTTTTGCAGCTAGAAGAATTTGGCAATTTCGAAGCACCAAGCTGTCTGCCATCACAAGACAAATTTATTACTCTCGGAAGTGCAAAGCTCCATTTAACCAGTGAGCCGCCAGTTTCTTGTAAGTACTGTTACCAACTGGCTTAAATTTATGAAGAGGTTTTGTAGTTGAAATCATTCTTAGTCAGGTGAATAGGAATACCAATCAATAAGCTCTCTTAGCCGTTTGACTAAAACATGAACTGTTGTGCTTGGATTAGCGTCAATCGGTTGTTTACCTTTTTGTTCGGCTAGAAGTTTTTCGGCTCGTTCAATTGCCTTTACTTCACTCCCTAATTTAACAAGTGCATCAATTACTTCCGCCTTACCATGCTGATAAACAAATAGCTTATGGGTCTCAAATGATTTTATTACAGTTTGAAGACTTGAATAAATGTCTGCTCTTGGAATTGGGTTTGTGGAACTGACATCAATAAAATGAAGCAACAGCCATAATTCAAAGACTTCGTTGCTAAATGCAATGTTTATTTTTTCTTGCCTAGCTAGAGCCCATGCCGAATTAAAACTTTCCAAAGTAGTTGCAGTATTCCCTTCGTCGTCTTTGTCGAAAACAACCCAAACTTCATCAATTGTTTTTTTTGCCTCAGCAGACAAGATTTCTCTTTCATTTATTGTTTGCTCAACAATACCCTTAGGTTTTTTACCGGTTCCTATCTCTCTCAAATACACCGTTTCCTCGGGAAACATCTTCTTAAATTGTCTAAAATAGGTAGGTTCCGTGTTTTGGTCTTCGCAAACTATAAGTATAAACATATCATACCTCTTTGGTCTGAAAGGTCTGATGTTTTCATCTTTTGATTTCGTCTTTTTTAATGTTCCTCTTCTTGCCATTGGGTATTGCGAATAAATTTTTGAAAATTACCCAATGCAGGGATTGATCCATATCTGCCTTCAAAATAGCGTTTCTCTTTGTCGGTGTCAGGTCTTTCTTTTTCAGATTTGAACTCTCCGTTTTGCTCACCGAAATAAACAAAGTCAGAAAGTGAGTATATTTCAGTGCTTTCCCATTTGTTTTTTTCCGCAAAACAAATTTGGTCTCGTCTAAGATTTGAATAACTCAATAGGTTCGTGTCATGAGTTGCAAAAATCAATTGTGCATTATTAGGATTACTGCTTTTGTTTAAGAATACATCAATTGTATTCAACGTCATTACAGGATGCAGTTTGGCTTCAATTTCATCAATGATAAGAACGCCCCCGTTAGCTAACGCCCATAAAACAGGCCCACTTAATTGAAATGCTTTTTTTGCTCCCGATGATTCTTTGTCTTCCCATTTCCAACTATGTGTTTTGTCAGTTGGTAAAGCATTAGCATCATAGATGCGATGCTTAGCAAAGACTGTATAAATCTGTTTGCCTTTGAGTGTCTTTGCTAATCTAGATTTCATGTTTTTAGGCAAGTCGTCTGGTAATTCGGATTCTTCAAAATCCTGTGTTGTTACATCAACATCAACTATATTTAGACTTAATGATGCTAAGTATTGCCTAATCTTTTCTCTATATTCTTTTTCCTCCCAAAGTTCAACTGTTTGGATTTCTTCCATCTCTGTGTTTAGCCCGTCAACCATACTAAAATGTCTAAACCATTGCATTATACTTTTAGCTTCTTCAACATTTAACATGTCGCAAGTAGAAAGAAACAATGCATTAATTCTTGTTGCTTCAATTGCAGCATCAATGATTTTTTTTGAGCCATTGTAGCCTGAACTTACATCAATAGTTTCTCCCTCTCTTTCAAATAAATTGACTTCTCTTCCTGCTGATTTACGAAACAACCATTCCTTTTTTATTTCACTTGCAGTAAACTCTAATCCGTAGCGATAACGATTATCCTCAATCACGAAAGAGATTTCAAATCCTGTTGGTTTGTCCTCCCAACCTTCTCTTAATAAAAAAGGGTCGTAAGGCAAACGGGTAGTTGAAGATGTTCTTGCAGAAACATGAACCAATCTGTCTAAAAGGCTCATAGCTTTTAGAATGTTTGATTTTCCTCCGCCATTTGGGCCATATAACGATATAGCGTTTAACGCTTGATATCGTCCTTTAGTGACAATGTTTTGAAGATGGTCTTTTTGTTTAGGTGCAGGGATTAAACTCATTGTCTGCTCGTCACCGATTGACCTGTAGTTGGAAACTTTAAATTCAAGCAACATGGCTTATTTCGTATTTATTCCGCAAGTATAGTAAACTTCGTTCAAATTTAAAGGTCGAATTTTGTTTTTACAATGTTAGTCAAAATTGGAAAAGTATTGAATTAAACTGTATCTAAGTCCATATCCATTAAGGCACAAATGCTCCAAATTATGCACTGTCGCCCAAGCCTTACCGGTAACTGATGTGTAAATTAAATTCAATCAAACCGGCTCAAGCCAACCACTGCATTTTATAGTGCAGAATGTTGCACTCTGAAAAACGCTCTCCTACCATTTGGAAGTTAAAGCCTGAATAGAAAGGAATGGCATCCAGTTGAGCATGTAAATAAATCTTTTTGCCGTCTTTGTTTATGGATCGCACATCATCCAGAACACTTTGAAGTATGGCTGAACCCACTCCCCTCCCTCTGTATTCTTTCAAAACTGCAAATCGCTCGAGCTTGATGCCATCATTGGTAAAACGCCACCTTGCGGTACCCACAGCATGTTGATCGATAAGTGCGATAAAATGGATTGCGCTTTCTTCATGCTCATCATACTCCTCCTCCTCAGCCACCTTTTGCTCCACAACGAACACTTTCCTCCGAATAGCAAAAGCTTCCTCTAGCCACTTATCCTTTGCGGCTAGTTTAAGGATAGAGACTTTGTTCTTAGTCATTGTTTTGTTGTTCGTATTGATCGTAGGCTTTGATGATGTCCTTCACCAGACGATGCCGGACCACATCTGAAGCATCTAGCTCCACAAATCCGATGCCTTTTACATCTCTCAGGATCTGAACAGCCTCAACAAGCCCAGATTTCTGTTTTTTAGGCAAATCTATCTGTGTGGTGTCGCCGGTCACAATCACTTTTGACATAGGGCCCATGCGGGTGAGAAACATTTTAATTTGCATTGGGGTCGTATTCTGGGCCTCATCGAGCAGAATATAGGCATGATGCAGGGTACGACCTCTCATGTAAGCCAGGGGAGCGATTTCAATTACCCTGTTTTCCTGATAAAACCGAAGCTTCTCAGGTGGGAGCATGTCATCCAAAGCGTCATAGATCGGCCGTAGGTATGGGTCTATTTTCTCTTTGAGGTCTCCGGGAAGAAAGCCCAGGTTCTCCCCTGCCTCCACAGCAGGTCGGGTGACGATGATCTTTTTGATTTCTTTGTTCTTTAGGGCTCGTACCGCCATGGCCACAGAGATATATGTTTTGCCTGTCCCTGCGGGGCCGAGGGCAAAAACCAAATCGTTTTCCTGAATGGCACGTACCAATTTTTGCTGATTGGCGGTCTTGGGCTTGATCGCTACGCCTTTGGGACCGTAAACCAGCATCTCTTCAGGGTTTCCCTGCTCGTCTGACCCGCTCAATACATCCTGCTTGATGAGCCTCTGCACCTGCTCGCTTGAAATTTTACCAAACTTGTGGTAGTGCAGAAGCAAGCTGTTGAGGATATCATTTACTCTAAGTATTTCAGCAGAGGTGCCATTGATCCTAATCTCATTTCCTCTGGAAACGATCTTCGTGGCCGGGAAGGCTGATGCCAGATCTTTAATGTTCTGGTTCTCAATGCCTAGGAAATCAATCAGCGAGACATTTTCGAGGGTAATTACTTTTTCGACCAAGGATGAAAAGGAGATAGAAGGCTGCTGAATAAATTGATAGTTTTGCTACTAACAAAAGTAGCAGAATCCCTTTTACAATTTTTGGCTATCATCACCATACTTTCTGATTTCGGAACGAAAGACGGCTATATCGCCATTCTAAAGGCAAGCATTGACTTGCGTGCAACCGGCTTGCAATGGGTTGACCTTAGCCATCATATCGACTCTTTCAACCAGCAGGAAGCTGCTTATGTGTTGAAACAAGCTCTGCCTTATTTTCCGGCAGGTACCATCCATCTGGTAGCGATGGAAAATCATTCGGAAGGGCAGGCCAAAAATTATATCGCTGTGGCCTATCAGGGACAATTTCTCTTTTTGGCCGACAACGGATTGCTGACCCTGCTGAGTGATGAAGGTGTTGAGCAATGTGTCCTGTTGGGTGAGGCACAGGGTGCTTTTGGCAGCCTCGAGATCTTTAAAGAGCAGGTTCCTGCATTTGTCGCTCACCAGACGTTGTCCAGACTGGGTCCAGTCCATCAGCCCATCAGGCTTCTGGGTAGGCAGGTGAGGCTAACCAAAAACGAAGTAGTGGGTACCGTGATGTATACGGACCATTTCGGAAACCTGCACACCAACATCACCAGAGACCATTTTGAACGGTTCAGACAGGATCGGTCCTTCTACATCAAAATCGGAAGGTTTGAAATCCAGAAACTGGGAGCGGGCTATGCAAGTGTACCCCCCGGTGAGCTGGTAGTCTTCTGGAACAGTACCCAAATACTTGAAATTGCCATAAATGAAGGCCGGGCCGCCAACCTGCTGGGTTTAAAAACAGACAGCCCCATTTTCATCACCTACAACCCTGAAATTTAAAGCCATGATTATCAGAATTGTAAAAATGACCTTTGCTCCCGAAGCCACTGATGACTTCTTACAGATTTTCAATGAGTCAAAGCATGCCATCAGGTCATTTCCCGGGTGTATGCATCTGGAATTGATGGAAGGGATAGATGAACCCGGGGTGCTGATCACGTTTTCCAAATGGATGGGACAAGAGTCGCTGGAGGCCTACCGTAATTCAGATTTGTTCAGAACCACCTGGCAAAGGACAAAAGTGTTGTTCATTAAGCCACCACTGGCATTCAGCATGTCACCAAAAGAATTGGTGGCAGCCTTGTAATTATTGAGCGGCTTTGTCATCTTTGCAGCCCATTTCTATGCCCAGGTGGTGGAATTGGTAGACACGCTGGTCTCAAACACCAGTGATAGCAATATCATGCCGGTTCGACTCCGGCCCTGGGTACTTCTAAATTAAAATCTATAGTTTTTTTTAAACTTAGGCAAATCAATATTGTAATTCAATCAGTTCTTCAAACACAGCATAATAATCTCTATTCACTAATTCTATTTTCATTTAGATTACCGGTAGTTAGTAATAATCTCTTTTAATTCTTTTTCAGACAGTTGATCTGGTTTGTTTTCAATTATTACAACATAGTCTCCTCCTATCATTGCTCCAAAATCATTTAAGGTCATTCTCTCAACTGGATACACTTTAATAAATTCCATTTCTAATGGATGAATTACTAAGAATATTGATCTTGTATATTTTTCGTTACGACACAATTCATTTAGCATCTCTTTTCCTATGCTTTCAATTGCTACTGAATCGGCTATTAGTAAACGATCACAGGAAAAGGGAATTTTTGAATTTCTTCCAATAGATTTTCCGTTCAAAATATTTCTCATTTCTATTTTTTCACGAAATAAAGTGATGTAAATAAAAAGTTTAGGATTTATCTTTTTAAGAAAAAAACTAATTATTCCGACAAAATCATTTAATAAAGAAGACATGTTATTGTTGTTGATAGAAAATTAAATATTTGATTTTTAATGGCTTATATGCGTATTATACTTTTTCTATCCAATTATCACCAACCTCCAAACCCCTGCCACCAAGATCAAGAGCAGGCCTGCGGGGATCAGGTACTTCCAGCAGAGCCTCATCAGTTGATCTGCCCTAAGCCTTGGGTAGGTCCAGCGGGCCATGATCTGCAAAAACACAAGCACCATCGCCTTGGCCAACAGCCAGCAGGCACCAAAAACCTGACTTAGCCAACCCCCCGGCTCTGCGTTCAGCCAGGTTTTTAATTTAACCGGGCCAATATCCACCCATGGAGATGACCAACTCCCCCAAAACAATACCACCGCCACGATACTGGTAAGCAGCATCATGCCGTACTCAGCCAAAAACATAAAAGCCCAGCGCAATCCTGAATATTCGGTATGAAATCCACCTACCAATTCCGACTCAGCCTCCGGCAAATCAAATGGCCCACGGTTGCATTCTGCCAATGAAGCCAAAAAGTAAATGACGAAAGAGAAAAACAAGAAAGGATACCTGAACACATTCCAGGTCAGGATACCCCCGGCAGATTGTTGCACCGAAATCTCCTGAAGGTTAAGCGAGCCGGTCATCATCACCACAGTCAACACACTCAAGCCAATCGGAAGCTCGTAGGAGACAATCTGAGCTATGGAACGCATAGAACCGATCAGCGCAAACTTGTTGTTCGATGCCCAGCCCGCCATCAGTATTCCCATGATTTCCAGGGACAAAATGCCCAACAGATAGTACAGGCCGTCGGGCATATCGCTACCGCTGATGCCCGGAGCCAGAGGTAGTACTGCAAAACCTGCAAAAACCGACATGAAAATGATGACCGGAGCCAGTTTGAAGAGTGGCTTGTCCGCTGCATTTGGAACAATATCTTCCTTCGTCAGCAGCTTAATGATATCTGCGATGGTCTGAAACGCACCCTTGGGGCCGACCTCTGTAGGGCCTAGCCGATCCTGTACAAATGCAGAAATCTTCCTGTCTGCATAGACCCCTCCAAGTGCAAAAACCGGAACCGCAATCAGGAAAAATATTAGTGCAAACATGGTATTGACCGGACTAGACTTAATCTCATTCCCATAACTTATACTCCGTCAAATGGACTTCCCTTCCAAAAAAGCGGGTAGTTGAATGCAGAAAGGACTCCGTAAAGTCAGAAACAAAAAAGCGGGGCTCTTCCTTAACTTTTGTTTTCCGGAGCAGGTTGCTGAGCATCAACCGGGCCTGAACTGCTTTTGCCACCAAAGCGGATGGATCCACTACCCTCACCTGGTTTTGGTAGTATTCTTCAATCTCCAGCCTGATCAATGGATAATGTGTGCATGCCAGCACCAGTGCATCGATGCCTTGCAACTGCTTGTCGGACAAGTACTGCGCAATTACCGAATGTGAAACTCCATTCTGATAAAAACCCTCTTCAATCATGCTTGCCAATAGAGGAGTTGGCATGGCTTTAAGATCTATTCCGGCATTCAGGCCAGCCACTTTCTGCTGATAAACCCCTGAGTTAACGGTAGCTTTCGTTCCAATCAATCCCAACACCTTGCCCTTCATTTCTTCCCTTGCCCAGTCAACGACCGGATCGATCACGTTCATGACCAATGCACGGGAACCAACGTACGCTTTTACCAAGTCGTAGGCCGCAGCAGAGGCTGAATTGCAGGCGATGAGGATCAGTTTACAATCTTGCTCCAGCAAGAGGTTGCATATCTTTATTGCGTAGGACTGAATGGCAGCCGTCGATTTCTCACCATAGGGCAGGTGAGCGGTGTCTCCGAAGTAAATGATCTCTTCCTCAGGCAGCAACTGCGTCACGGCAGAGGCAACTGTAAGGCCGCCAATGCCTGAGTCGAATATGCCAATAGGTTGCTCTTGCCTCATACAGGGGATTTGCCCATCATCTGAAATCCAATTTTCTCGCCCTGAGAAACCATTTGATTGGCTAACTTAAAGTTGTACGAAATCATCTGAATGTCCTGATAAGTGGGGCTGACGAGATCGTTGTCAATGGCAGTAAGCATAGCACTCTCAATAAACTCTTTCAGCAGCTCATCTGTTATCACGTTTTGTGAAATATCCGGGTATTTGAAGTCGAGTTGCCTAACTCCTTCAATATAAAAATGGTTGTCGTTGTTGACCAGTATTCGGGCAAGCAGATAGCCGGGATCATTTAGCCGGTGGTATTTGATGGTATCTGCCATAAAGTTGTACACCATGATATGCCCAAAATAACCGTTTTGCGGATTGGCTTTGATATAAGGGCTCTTCATGACAACGTGGTCTTCAGGTAAGGTAACCACATTCGAGTGACGAATAAAAGCCAGCAAGTCTCCGGAGAATTTCACCTGAAACTCAAATTCACTTTGAGACTTAAACTCCACTTTGACATGTTCATCAATGGGTAAAATTCTTGATGATAGGTAGTTGGATATTTCAAGTGCTTTGTTTTCAATTTTTTGAAACACCCGATGGGTGCTTCTTGAGACAGACTGCTTTAAGGTTGACTTTGAGCACAATTGGTCAAAGATCAGGTCAATTTTATCATCCATGAAAGTTCAGTTTTGCTCCCAAATAAAGTGGAATAATGTTAAACCTTTGCAATTGCCCCGGTTGCAGCCCAAGTGCATGATTTTTTCTCCAATTTTACCCCCATGCCAAAACTGAGCGTTGTCATCATTACCTTCAATGAAGAGCAAGTGCTCGAAGCTACATTAAAAGCCATCAGCTGGGCTGATGAAATCGTTGTACTTGACTCAGGAAGTACCGACAGCACCTGTCAGATTGCAGAGAAATATGGAGCCAAAGTTTTTCATGCCGGTTTTAAAGGCTTTGGACTTCAGAAACAAAGGGCCACAGCTTTGGCCAGTCACGATTGGGTATTCAATATTGATGCTGATGAGGTTGTCTCCCAAGAGCTTCAGCAGTCGATTCAAGAGTTGATGAAAACAGAACCTGCTCACCAGGCTTATTTTGTCAAAAGAACCCTGGTCTTTCTGGGTAAAAAGTTCAAATACGGCAGGGAAAGCAGCGAAAGGTACATCCGGTTATTTGATCGAAAAGTCTGCGGATTTGATGCTGCTGCAGTGCATGAGCAGGTGATTTTCAAAGGCAGGCCCGGCGAACTCAAGGGATTTCTTTTGCACTATAGTTACAAGGACCTTGAGCAATACCTTAGCAAACTCAATTCCTACACCAGCAAAGCCGCAGCAGAGCTTTACCTGAAAGGCAAAAGGAAAAGCGCCACCTTATCCTTGATTTTTTTCCCTATTTACTTTTTCAAACACTTGTTCATTTCGGGCAATGTACTAAATGGCTATTCGGGGTGGCTATGGTCATTCTTAAGCGCAGGATACCCGATCCTTAAATATGCCAAACTAAAACAACTCATTGATGCTCAGGATAAGTCAACTGGAAAAAGCCTACGGGACTAAACAAGGCAAAGCGCTGGGCAGACTTAGCCTACTCATCAAAGAAAATTCGTTTACCGCCATTCTAGGCCATTCAGGAAGTGGCAAATCGACCTTGCTGCACTTGATTGCCGGATTAACTCAGGCTGACCATGGCGAAATTTGGTGGAGAGGTAATCGTGTGGGTGGGCCACTGGCAAAACTGGTTCCTGGTGAAGTCGGCATAGCACTCGTTTCTCAGGCAGATCTTCTGTTGCCTATGCATACCGTTTATGAACAAATGGAGTTTAAAATCAGGCACCTGCGGGAAGCTGAAAAGTCAAGGAGAATTAAGCAAATTATAGGCCTTTTGGGACTTGCGGGCTTAAAAGGAAAACGGGTAAATGAACTCTCAGGAGGAGAACGCCAAAGAGTAAATCTGGGTGTGCAGCTTTGTGCCTATACCCCTCTCCTACTGCTCGATGAACCCTTCACCTATCTTGACAGTGCTTATCGCCAAAAAGTATTGAATTGGCTGAATGAGCTCAAAATGCAGAAAAAAACTACCTTACTCATGGCCACTCACCTGCCCTCAGAGGCGTTCAGTCTGTGTGAGCGGGCACTCATCCTAAACAAAGGTAAAAAGGTGTTCTTTGGGGATTTGAAAGAGGCTTATTTCAACCCCAAAAACCTTTACCAAGCACAGGTTTTAGGTGAGGCTGAAGAGTTGGAGCTAACGGGTAAAACAAGCCTGGTGCGGCCTGAGTGGTGGCAGCTCTCCAAGGACGGGTTGCAGGTTATGGTCGAACAGATTCAATTCAGCCCCTATGGGTTTAACTGTTTGGTAATAAACAGACAAGGAGATCAATTCCATGTGCTGCTGGCAGAAGAGCCCAGGCTAAACGAGGAAATCCGGGTTAGCCTGCGTATCCCTCCACATCACAGCTGATCCACTATCTCAAATGTCTTTTCTATCATCTGATCGATCAGGCTTTCAGGGTCATGGTAAAACCTGTTTTCCAGTCTAGATGCCAAAATAGCATTGACCGACAGACATGGTATCCCAAAATATCTCCCAAGATGATAATATCCGGAGGTCTCCATTTCGATGTTGCTTGCTGATTGTCCATGAAGCTGAAATTGACGATACATCTCTAAAATGTTGCTTCCATCATACAACTGAGGGATGCTACGGCCCTGTGGTAAGTAAAAGCCTGGCAAGGTTAAGGTGATACCGGATTTGAAATGCTTTGAAAACTCCTGGAAAAGCGATGGATCAGCTTCAGCATAATACGAATGAAGACCTGCTTGTTGCTGAAAGAAGGCTTTCACTTCCTTATTTCCAGATGTCCATTCCTCTGCTTCTACTTTGTAAAACTTATCCAGTTGATCGAAACCCAGTGCGGCAGCAGAAAGCAATAAATCGCCTTCTTTAACCTTTTCTGAGACACTTCCGGAAGTACCTAGTCTGATTACTTTCAAAGGCCGAGCTTGGGCCAATGGTTTTTTTGTAGATGGGTCAATGGCAGCAAGGATATAAAGCTCATTAAGGAGTATTTCGATGTTATCCGTACCCATTCCGGTTGATATAACCAACACGCTCTTCCCTTTGCGGTAGCCCCGATGGCTTATAAATTCCCTGTGAGCGCCCCTAAAATCAATTGAGTCTAAGTATTTTGACACCGCAGGGACACGGCCGGGGTCTCCTACTGTCAAAACAAAATCAGCAAGGTGCTCAGGGCGTATTCCCAGATGATAGATGTGCCCAAAAGGATCAAACAGGATATCAACAGAGTTAACCATGTTGCAAATTTGCTAGTTTAATAAGATGAAAAGAGACAAATGATTAGATTTACCCGAGAGTATACGCCTTGATTTCCTTTCAGCATTTTCTGAAGTACACCCTTCTCCTTTTCACGGCTGTTTTGCTTGCCTGTGGAGATTGTGCTGCCCAATCAGCAACTTCTAATCCGGAGTATAAACGCCTTAAGGCAGAGGCTCAATTTCTCTACATCAACAAGCAGTATGGGCTTGCAGTTGCCAAGTATGACTCTGCTCTTACTCTTGTACCCAACAGTAAGGCGATGTACGTAAACAGAGCTTTGGCCAGAATTGAAGTTAAAAATTACTCCGGGGCCATTGAAGATTGCGACAAAGCCATCGCCATAGACTTTTTACTGGCTGAGGCTTATTTTGTAAGGGGCTATGTAAACCATTTGGTTAAAGAGAATATTAAATCACTCGAAGACTTTGATCAGGCGATTTTGCTAGACCCATCACATGTGGATGCCTTTTACAACAGAGCTGTTGTGAAGAAGGAGCTTAGTGATTACATAGGAGCTTGTAAAGATCTTGAAGTGGCCATTCAATTGGGCTACAGCAAGGCGGAATATAAGAAAACAGAATTCTGCAAGTAGTTTACTTATTCCACTCTACAGCAGGGTTGCCAAAAAAGGTTTTTCCTGCCGGAACTGGAGAAATCACCACAGAACCTGCCCCAATCCTTGCGTTTTTACCTATGCTCAACCCACTGATGATGACGGCCCCGGAGCCTACAAATACCCCATCGGCCAACTCAGTACCTCTTCCAATGAGTGCACCAGCACCAAGAGTGCAATAGTCACCCATCTTCGCTCCGGCTTCTACCTGAGCGTTGGCATTGATGCTACAATAGGAGCCAATCTTCACCTGAGGATGAAGCACGGCGCCTGGGGCCAGGTAATTACCATGACCCAATTCTGACCCCGTAGAAACATAAGCCCTTTGGTGCAAGCAGTTGACGGGGATTACATTCCGTCTTTCTTTGAGCATTTCCACCAGGTGCTTCTTAAGTTTGATGTCTTCGGTTGCCACAAAAGCTTCGCACTTTTTTCCGATTAGCTTCAGAAAGCCATCATCGTCAGGCGAACCCAGCACTGTTACGGTGCCTATTTCTTTGCCTTTGTTGCTCTCTACATCATCTAAAAAGCCATAAACAATGACCGAATTCTGCTCAAAGGCTTCCATTGCGGCAATTCCTTCGGGGCCGGCTCCAAAAATAATTACGGGATTTTCCATGGTAAGGGATTAAAAGAAAGAAGCCGCACAAAGGCGGCTTCTCTTAATTGTTTTAAAAACGTTTTACTTCAAAGCATCTTTGAAACCTTCGCTTGCAAAGTAGTTTACAAACTCAAGGTCATCCAATGCGTATTCTTTAATCTTGGAATCAGCAGCGATTGCTTTTTTCAGGTTACTGAATACTTCCGACTCATTGCCTAATCTGGCAGCTGTAACGGCCTGTAGGTACGCTGCCCATCCATCACCAGTGTTTTGAGATGCTACTTCATTGAAACCTGTCTTTGCTTGGCTGAACTGCTTGTCAAGAAGATAGGCAAGAGACTGGTTGTACTTCACATCTGCTCCGGAAGGGGCTGCACCCAAGCTGCTGATCGCATTCTTGTACATTCCGGATTTGATCTCAAGAACACCTTTCATAGCGTTGGCTTTTGCTTTAACTTCTGCATCCGGGTTCAGGTCGATGGCTTTTTTCAAATTACCCAGACCTGTCTGATAAGCCTCACGCTTCATCATCATCACAGCGGCATAGTTTGATAACGCTTCCGGAGTTTCCTGCTTTTTCAATGAGATGCTCACATGAGTAGCTGCAAGGTCGGCATACTTGGTCATTTCATTAGGATCAGTAGCTTTAGCGGCAAGCTCAATATAAGTTGCTGCCAGGTTGTTATGTGACTGCCAGCTATCGTCCTTCTTGGTAGCTGCTTTGAAAATAGCTGCACGGTCTTCAAGCACCGGAGTGTTCATCGCTCCGAATGCCAGTTCAGCATCAGTCAGAGTGGTATCTGCAGAGGTTCCATCAGCGATTGCTTTTGACAAAGCAATGATGGTTGCATCGGGCTTCTTGTACTTAACAGTAAGGATTTCTGTCTTGGCAACACGAACCTTAGGGTACACTTCATTCAGAACGATTTTGTAAGAGGCCAAATTCTGAAGTCTCATTTCTTTTTCTTCGAAAGAACCTGCTGCATCATTCACGATGGCTAGAATTTCAGTCTTTTGCTCCTGAGTAAGCTTTTCATTTTTACCCAATTCCACATTAAACTCAGCGTAGTCTCTCACCACGGGCTTAATCACAAAATTGATCACTTTCGCAATGGAGTCCTGCTTGAACTTCTTCATTTGATCTCTGTAATACTTTTCGATCTCAGCCGGACGATCAGAAGACAGCTTTGTGTTCTTAGCTTCGGTTCCTTCTGGTGAGTGCATACCGGTGATCACAACGGTGCGTGTTACGTTTCTTGCGGCGATGAAGGCATCAAGGAACTTACCAGAAGTACCTTTGATTTCGGACTTACGGAGTACTGACTTACCTTGCTCAAAGAAGAAATTCACATTGGTTGGCTCAAGCTCTTCTTTGTTATTGTATCCTCTGTCAACGTAGCTGGCCAGGTAAATATTCCTCACTAATTTAGAAGTGGTGATGACTCCTTTAGCCAAAGGCAGTTCAGGAGTTGACTTTGATTTACCGTTCTGGTCAGAGGCGATACCTACGATTACCAGGTCACCACGCTTGTAGTCTGGGTTGTATGGGAATGAAAAACGCTCTTTTACCTGAGGCTGTTGAGTTTTTGCATTAGGGAAATCCTCAAACTTGAAATTTACTTCTTTCAGTTTCAGAGCCTGATCTTTGTATTTGTAAGAAGGAGCAACAGTATAAACTTTGCCTTTGCGAAGCATATTTACTGGCAAGAGAGCCGACATTTCGAATGAAACACTATCCGCATGAACCTCAAGTGGAGAAGGGGTGACAGTGAGCTTTTGCTGCGCTGCCATTTTGATCATTTTGGCCAGCGTACAACCCGAAAGGGATGTAATTGCGGCTAGGGCCAAAACAAGTAGTGATGAACGGAGTTGTTTCATAAGTTTTAAAGGTTTAATGTACAGTTAGAATGTTCTGAGAAGGATCAAGAATGTTTAAATTTGCGCAAAACTAATCAGCAGAGTTCACAAAAAGAATTTTTACTAGTAACCATGAATAAGTTCAAAGCATTGATGGAGGGTCAGGCCTTTGGAGTTTGCTCCTGGCTGGGTGATAAAATGGATATAGATCCCAATGCAATTCGCAAATTTTTCATCTATACGTCATTTTTAACAATGGGTTCTCCCGTTATCATATATATGTCTCTGGCCTTTCTGATGGATATGCGTAAGCATGTACGTCGCAGCTCAGCTATTTGGGACTGGTGACCAATCCAATGCGCTGAAATATTTTTTCTTCTTTACAAAGTATGCCCATACCACACTACCCGGGTACAAGGTAGCAGGATAAAATTTATCTCTGGCCAAAGGTTCATACTTTGATTTCAATTTGTAAAAAGCAACATGTGATCTGATAATGGCCCAGGTCAATTCCGGTTTTCCCTTCAATAGGTCCAGCGCACCAGCAATGCCGTCCAGAAGCAAGCGAGTCAACAACACAGGCCAAACCTTATGCTCAGGCAAATTTTTGTAAAGCATCAACAAGTTGTTTCTGTAATTCAGGAAACGTTTGTGTGGACTATCCACCGGCAATGTGCCTCCTCCAACATGATACACTTTGCTTTGGGTCACAACGGCCAGCTTTAGCCCCTGATGCTGAAGTCGCCAGCACAGGTCTATCTCCTCCATGTGCGCAAAGAACTCTTCGTCAAATCCTCCCGCCTCCAGGAATGCCTTCCTTCTGATCATCATGCATGCTCCAGAAGCCCAAAAGACCGGAAAAGGTTCTGCTGAATCATACTGACCCACATGTTGCTCCAGGGTGTCAAACATACGCCCTCTGCAAAAGGGATAACCCATGTGGTCAATATAGCCACCCGCTGCTCCTGCATATTCAAATAGCTGAGGCTGATGATGGCTGAGGATATTGGGTTGAACAGCAGCCAGCAAGGGATCCTGGTTCAGTGCCACTGCTAGAGGCTCCAGCCATCCCTGACTGACCTCCACATCTGAATTCAGCAAAACAACATACTCCTCCTTCAGCTGTGGGATGGCCCGGTTGTAGCCACCGCAAAAGCCATAGTTTTTTCCAAGATGAAGCCACCGGATTTCCGGAAATCGTTCTGCGAGTAATTTTTCGGGTTGATCATCGGAGCCATTATCAATCACATAAATGCTTGCACCTTGACTAAAGGCGAATACCGAAGGCAAAAACTGTTCAAGAAATGACGTACCGTTCCAATTGAGAATGGCTACGGCGATGCCATCAGGGCTCATCCTCCGGTCATTTTGCTCAGATCAAGCCCGGGTATTTGCGGGAGCATACCCTCCGTCTGTTTCGACATAAAGGCTCTGGCTTCCCCATCAATATCCGCTAAGGCTTTATTTGCAGCAGAAAGGATCAAGGCATTGATCATGGGCTGGTCCTCCGGTTTGGTAAGTGTAGGGTCAACCTCGATAGATACCAATTGCTTTTGGCCATTCACAGTTACTTTCACCATACCTCCACCGGCCTCAGCTGTGGCTTTCAGATGGACCAATTGCTCCTGTGCCTCCTTCATCTTGGCTTGCAGGTCTTTCAACTTGCCCATCATCGATAACATATCAAACATAACGCTCTATTTATTTTATGATTGAAACGGTACCTCTCTGCTTAATCGGAGTACCAATTTCATCGGTTGCTTCCAGGTAGAACACATAAGTATCAGAGGGTAATACTTTGCCGTTGAACTTGCCATCCCATCGCTCATCAAAACGATTGGAACGGTAAACGATCTCTCCGTATTTGTTGAAAACGGTTAACTGGAAATCTGCAACAAAACGCCCTTGAACAAAGAATTCGTCATTCACTCCATCACCATTTGGAGAAAAGGCAGAAGGAACAAACAGGGTAGACAACTGGTCAAAAGTGGCCAAATTGGAATAAACCAATGGAAACTGAGGATCCGGATGGGTGACTCTGACTCTGAATCGAAGAACTTGTCCTCTGGTTTCGATCCCTTCATCCAAAAAGCTAAAGGTATTGTTTCCAAGATCGGTTTGCTCGATGATATTGCCTGAACCATCTAATTTTTCAAGGGTATATTCAAACCCGGTCGTGTCAAATCCCTCATAGCTCGTCCAGTTGAGCAGGGTAGTGGTTCTAGTTTCTTTGGTTCCGAAGAGGTAAACGGGACATACCAATCTGGAGGTGGCCGATAAGTTACCACAGGTGTCTTGCACGATCATTTGATAGCAATACCTGGCCGGTTGATTTAATGTGCTTTGATCAATGGCAGAGTCAGCAAAAGGAAATGTGAGTGAGCGGCTCAATCCTCCGTTTGTGGTGCGCTGTGCAAGTACAAATTTGCCGTTAACAGCCGTAGGTAAGGTCCAAAACAGCTCTACCTGCTGGCTTTTAAAGGTTGCCCAGGGTTTTCTAATGCCTTCCGGAGTACTTACCGATACAGCAGTTACACAAATGCTATCGGTCAATACAGTGACCGTCTGGCTACCAACGGTTCCGGTGCCCTGAAGGCGATAACAGTATACAGCACCACAACGAACAGCGGTATCGGTACGGATTTCAGGAAATGGAATTGTTGATGAGCTAAAGATATTTCCTATATCTGCCCTTATCAACTGGAGATCGCTAATGCCTGTGGCAGGCGACTTCCATCGGATGGTATTCTGGTCGTTTTCTGCAACGACACTCAGGGCTGTGATGCTGCAAACCGTGTTGGAATTTTTCAAGGCAAGACAACCATCCACACTGGCTACCTGATAGCAAAAGGACTGAAGCCCACCATCAGGAGGGGCATCTGTATAGCTCAATTGAGCAGAAGAGGCCGTAAGGGTATCTATGGCCAGCCCATCCCGGTAAATAACGTAAGGTATCCCTGCCTGTGTGCTCCAGTCGATGGTGTTTTTTCCCTGACTGTTCCTTAAACGGGTAATGACCGGCACAGAGATGCTTCCCAAAGGGGTTACCTGTCTGCTGGAAGAGGCTCCACAATTGCCCGGCACGTAGTTGCCCGTTACGACAATTGTTCTTTGCTGGGTGTTGGCATAGGTGTGAAGTGGCCCTAAAACAGTAGGGCTATTTATGATATCATTAGGGCTGCCATCGCCATAATCGATCACATATTGCTCATAGGCCCCTCCATCAATTCGTACCCGCACCTGCTGCCCTTCACATCGTAAAACACTAAAAACAGGAGGGTCAAGAGATAAAGCTTCAAAAAATCCGGGGAATACTAATGTTTGACCTCCGATACTAAAGTTTGCGCTGAATGAAAATGTATAAGTTCCTGGAGTTGAATAAGTAAAAGTATCATAGATAAAAAATCCAGGTGGAACAGTTCCAAAATTAAACCGCTTTTGGGTAGCAGAGTCACATGCGCTGCCTGGCACAATATCAATTTTGACCGAAAAAGGTACACATCCCCTTCGCCGTGGAGCCGTAATGCACTGTGAAAAAGCCTCCGTGAGGGCAAATACGAATATGAGCGACAGAATTAATCCTTTCATCAGCCTGCAAAATAACGCTGAATAAACAATTTGCCAGCCTGAATGTCAATCGAAAGCTGCCGGTCCTGCTCCACAATGGGAACCTGTTCACGAAAAGCCTTTAAAAGTTGCTCAAGAGCCGGTGAACTCGTGGCTGGCCTTCTGAATTCAAAAGCCTGTGCAGCGGTCAATAGTTCAATGGACAAAATGGCCTCCACATTTTGGTACAAACTGAGGCATTTCATTGCTGCATTGGCCCCCATGCTCACATGGTCTTCCTGCCCGTTGGAGGAAACGATGCTGTCTGCACTGCTTGGTGTGCACCATTGCTTGTTTTGGCTTGCCAGAGCTGCTGCAGTATATTGAGGGATCATCAGGCCGGAATTCAAGCCAGGCTCTTTGACCAAAAACTCAGGCAGGTTCCTTTTGCCACTGATCAACTGAAAGGTCCGGCGTTCAGACAAGCTTCCGATCTCTGACAAAGCGATGGCTAGATAATCCAATGCCAAGGCTAAGGGCTGACCATGAAAATTTCCTCCGGAAAGAATTTCATCCGTGTCCGGGAAAATGAGTGGATTATCTGTAACCCCATTGACTTCCGTCATGAACACCTCTTGCACATGTGAAATGGCATCCCAGGAGGCACCTAATACCTGAGGGATGCACCTGAAAGAGTAGGGGTCCTGAACCTGCATTTTGGGTAAGGCTGCATGAGCACTATTTTCCAATAATTCACGCATCGCTTGAGATACCACTGAGTGTCCTTTGTGTGGCCTTACTTTAGCAATTTGATCGCTGAAAGGCTCCAATCTGCAACCAAATGCATCGCATGAAAGTGCAGCTATGGCTAGAATCGCTTTTTTCAAGCTCTCAATGGCAAGCAACAGGTGTAAGCCTATGGCCGACATAAATTGTGTTCCATTCAGCAGAGCCAAGCCTTCTTTAGCATCTAACTCAATGGGCCTGAGGCCTTCAGCTTCCAGGGCTTTTATCGCCTGCACCCAATTGCCTTTGTAAAACACCCGACCTTCTCCCAGCAATGCCAGTGACAGGTGGGCCAGAGGGGCCAAATCGCCAGATGCACCCAGACTGCCTTGGGTAAACACTTCAGGATAAATTTCACGATTGTAAAACTCAACGAGCATTTGAGCTGTCTGGGTTTTAAGTCCGGAGTTTCCCCAAACAATTCCTTTGAGTTTTAATAGAAGCATCAGCCTGACGATCCGGGGCTCAAGCACCGCTCCTGTGCCACAGGCATGAGATCTTACCAGGTTTTGCTGCAGTTCCTTTAGCTGATGATTGGAGATCGCAATGTTGCACAGAGAGCCAAATCCTGTGTTGATGCCATAGATAGGTTCATCCGACCTTGCCATTCTATTTTCAAGATAGCTACGCCCTCTTTCCATTTGAGCAATAGCTTGTGCTCCAAGCATAACTGGCCTGCCACTTTGAATGCATTCACTGAATTCACCTAAGCCCCAATGCTCAGGATTTATCTCAATAGGCTTATCCATGTATTTTGTGAGCGTTGAGGTGTTGGATAGCATCTTGAGGACTCAGGGACCATTGCTCGCCACTATCCAGGTTTTTTAAAGTCCAGGTGGATGATTCTACTTCAGTGGCACCCAGTAAAACTGCAAAGGGAATCTTTTTTTGGTTGGCATACGTTAGTTGTTTCTTAAGTCTGGCTTCATCCGGGTAAATCTCGGCCTTCACACCTTGTGCCCTTGCCTCGGAAACCGCTTTTAATGCATACGGTAAGCTCTGGGGCTCCAGGGAGCAAAACAAGACAGAAGTCGAAGAACCTAAAAACTCTGGGAACAAATTCAATTGCTCAAGTACATCGTACATCCGGTCAACACCAAATGAGAAACCCACACCGGGAAGTCCAGGAACACCGAACAAACCAGTCAGATCATCGTATCGCCCTCCGCCACAGACAGAGCCCATCTGTGCATTGCTGATTTTAACTTCAAATATGCATCCTGTATAATAAGTCAATCCCCTGGCCAAAGTTGGGCTAAACTCAATCTTACCTGCCGGCATTGACATTTGTTCTGACAACCTTATGACCTCCTGAACCTCATCAGCACTTGTTTGTATCTCAGAAACTGAGCTATGCCGGTTTTTAAACGCACTTAAACTCACCTGACCGCTGATGGATTGAATATGGTTTTTAGCATTTTCCTGAGAGATGCCCAAGGCTTCCAGCTCTTTAACGACTCCCTCCTCTCCTATCTTGTCCATTTTGTCAATTGCTGTACAGAAAGCCATCTCCTGACCTTCTAAACCTGCTGTTAGAGCCAGGCCTTTCAGCAATGCCCGGTGATTGAGTAGTATTCGATACTCACTGAGGCCCAATCTGCTCATTACTTCATGGATCATAAGCATCATTTCAGCTTCACAAATCAATGAAGGGGTGCCTACCACATCTGCATCGCATTGAACAAACTCTCTGTACCTTCCTTTCTGAGGGCGGTCGGCTCTCCAAACGGGCTGTATCTGATATCTTCTGAATGGAAATGCCAAAGCTCCTTTATTCATTGCTACAAATCGTGCGAAAGGCACTGTAAGGTCATAGCGGAGGGCCTTTTCACTTATCAAGGGAAGTAGTTGTCTGCTCTCTGGTAAAGTACCTGAGGCTCCCTGCTTACGGTAGTCTGACAGAAAGTCTCCGGAATTGAGAATCTTAAAAATCAACTGATCGCCTTCTTCACCATACTTACCTGTAAGGACGGAAAGGTTTTCCATCGCCGGCGTCTCCAGAGGTTGAAAGCCGAACTTTTCAAAAGTTTCTTTGATGACTTGAAACAGATAATTCCGCCTCAGCATCTTTTCCGGTGAAAAATCTCGGGTTCCTTTTGGGATGGATGGGGTGTCAGCAGCCACTTTAAAGTAAATTTGGAGGTGCAAGTTAGGAAGATTGAAGGCTGCTTAGGAACCAATAAAAATTCGAAGGTTCATTTTTTTAATTAAGCACAACAGCTATATTTGCACCTCAATTTTAAGCAAGATGGGAGTTACCAGACTTAAGAGAAAAGATAAGCGCAACTTTGCAAGGGCAAATAACCGCACAGCCAGGATCAAGCAATTGACGGCTACACCGGTTATCAAGAATATTGATGTAGAAGAAATCAAGAAAAGCTTCGAGGCTAAGGCCTAAGTTTTTCGTTTTATTGAAATTAAAGAGGGGCTCAGGCCCCTTTTTTGTTAGCCCCTAGTTCAATCACTCTCAGGTTTTCTGCTTTCCCGCCCGGGCTGACATCCAGCCTCATCAAAGTCCGAATACGATGGAATCCATGATAACCTGCTGCTCCCGGATTGATGTATAGCATGGAAAAATGCTGATCGTATTGCACTCGTGCTATATGGGAATGGCCGCAAACCAGTATCCCCGGCTTTTGAGCGGTGATCATGTTACGCACTGTTGGTGTGTAGCTTCCGGGTTTTCCAACGATGTGAGTCATCATGAGCTTAAGTCCATTCAACGACCTGTGCAGGTACTCAGGAAAGTTAACCCGAATATCTCCTGAGTCGATGTTTCCAAAAACAGCATATACTTTGGTAATCAAGCTTAACTGATCGATAACCTGTGAAGAACCAATATCACCTGCATGCCAGATTTCATCCACTCCTTCCAAATGATACAAAATCCGGTCATCCATGTGGCCATGTGTATCGGAGATAAATCCAAGCCGCAGTACCCTTGGTTCTGTCAGGCTTTCCAATGGGCGGGGTCCTTTCTCCAACTCTCCAACACTGTCAGCTGCTCTTGCTTAAAAATCCCCATACTCAGGGCAGTTTGTAGTAAATGAGTATAGTCACTCAAGCAGTACAAAGGCAATTCAGCTTTTGCAAAGGCATCTTCTGCCTGTTGAAAGCCATAAGTAAACACCGCCAACATTCCGAGTACCTGTACACCAGCATCCCTCAAACTTTCAACAGCCTTCAATGAACTGCCACCGGTGGAGACGAGGTCTTCGATGACTACCACTTTTTGTCCCGGATGAATTCTTCCTTCGATAAGATTCTGCATACCATGATCTTTTGGCTTAGGCCGCACATAACACATGGGTAACTGTAATGCATCACTTACTAAAGCTGCTTGAGGTATTCCAGCAGTAGCTACCCCGGCAAGTCCTTCAGCTTCAGGAAAATAAACCTGGCAAAACGATGCCAATCCCTCTTTAATTTTCTGACGATGAGAGGGATAAGACAAAGTCACCCGGTTGTCACAATAAATGGGTGAGTTCCAGCCCGAAGCCCAGCGAAAAGGCTGATCGATGGAAAGGCGTACAGCTTCGGAAACAAGTAAAGATTGGGCAATAGACAAAGCCCTCTGTTGATCGGGGGTATTTATAAACATGTGGAAAACACTCTTTTGGCAACGCAAGGTAATGTTTTGAACAATGACTGAATTATAGCACCTTGCCTCAGCTTCGCAGCCCCTCTGAAATCATGAAGTTTTTTATCAACAACAAGCTCCTGATCGTGGATTCAATTGACTTGCATCCGATTAGGTTGAGTTACAAAAAGTTTGATGTGGTGATTCGTCCCGGCCATTTTATCACATCCAGAAAATTACACGGACATGTGCTTATGCATGAAGTCGAAGCCTTTCAGATACAGGCTTTGCTTGATCTGATGGAGACCAAAAAACTTAAAAAGCTCTATTCAGTCACTTTTGCAGTCAGGTATCTGGATGAGGCGATACAATTCATAAAAGACCGGTTTAAAATGATCAAGGCAGCGGGTGGGCTGGTTGCCAAAGATGATAAAATGCTCATGATCTATCGTTTGGGCAAATGGGACTTGCCTAAAGGTAAACTGGATAAGAAAGAAAAAGCTGGTTCAGGTGCCCTCCGTGAGGTGGAGGAGGAATGCGGGCTCAAAGTGGCATTAGGACATAAAATTTGTGTGACTTATCATTCCTACAGTCTGAATGGCAACAGGATTATGAAGAAGACCACCTGGTACACCATGCAGTGTCTCAGTGATCAGCGCATGAAGCCTCAACTGGAAGAAGGCATCACCAAATTGCAATGGATGAATAAGGCTGAAGTAAATGAGGCTCTTAAAAGCTCCTATCCCAGTATTGCTGAGGTCTTTCAGCAATACTATGCGCTACAGGTTCAAAGTTTGTAAGGAAGGAAACGGTCTACATTTCCGCCATATCGGTGCACTTCACGTATGATGGAAGAGCTGATTGCCGCAAACTGCGGTGAAGTAATCAGGAAAACAGTCTCCAGGTCATCAAACAGATACCTATTGACCTGAGATATTCCGTTTTCGAATTCAAAATCAGTGGTGTTTCTAAGACCTCTCAGCAAAAACTTAGCACCTGTGCGTCTTGCTACTTCAGCCGTGAGCTCGTCATAAATCTCTACCCTTACCCTTTCATTGCCTTGAAAAGCCTCTTCAATGAGCATTTTCATACGGTTCACATCGAAGCTGCGTTGCTTTTTGGTGTTGTGACCTATACCAATGATGATTTCATCAAATAGTTTGAGGCCTCTGAGGACGATGTCCTGATGGCCTTTGGTAAATGGGTCAAATGATCCGGGGAAAAGAGCTTTACGTGGCATCAAAGCTATCGGCACAAATTCATGCAATACAAATCAAGGTAGCGGTGGTCGTTGACCTCGTCGAATTGATAGGAAAACTTTAAAAAAGAAGGCTTATCGCCAAAACCTATGTTTCTGATGTACTCATAAAGCTTCTTGTACAACATGGACTCTTCTGTAATCTCTCCAAAGAGGATCACATTGTTCGAATTAGGGTCCATACCCAGCTCACGCATGATCCAGAGCACGTAGTAAAGGAATTCCTCAGGGGAATGAAAAGTAAACACATTGCAAAACTCCAGCTTGCCTTTGAAGGTCACAATGCCTGTGAGTTGGTCTTCATCAGCAAACAGAAAAAGCTGTTTTTGCAGATCAGGCATGGTGTTATGCAGTGCACCTTCGATTAATGGGGAGGTGTTATGAATGAACTGTACCTCTTTGGAGGGATACATTTTTCTAAACCAGTCAGACAACTGTCGGTTGATGCTGAAGGCGCAAACAGCTTCTGAGTTTTGATGGGCATAAAAACCGAGCTCATCCTGCTCAGGTTGGTAGCGGGTAGAAAGGCTCAGGTAGCTGTCCAGCTCGTTGGGGTCAAAAAGTGGTGCAGGGATAAAGGTAAAATGCCTGCTGCTGATGATCAGCCTAACGGATTTCCAAAAACCTGCTTTTAAAAAAGAGTGGTCATCATAAATACGCTCCAGCAGGGTGATCCTGCCGTTAGAGGAAAGATCTTTATCGAGAGCAATGTGTTCAATGAAAAGGCAGCGGTGACTCTCTTCTTCGGTAATGCAAAACTTCAGCTTGGTCTCATCCAGCTTGAGCATAAGGTGATAGCCTGCGATGTGATCCACATTGAAGTGGTCATCCCTTATTTTTTGGATAAGTTCCCCGGTGGCTAGTTCAGCAGGCACTACAGTTATTCCCAGTTGCCCGATGTGGTGACATCTACCCTACTTCCTATTTTCAAGGCTTTCTCGTTGTTGTTCTTTTTGCGAACCGGATTTACAGGGGCTACATCTTTCACTTCAAAAACATCCACCATAACCCCGGAACGGTCAATTCTGTCCGCAAAAATCTCAAAGGTTTTGCCGCTGAAGGGGATGCGTGATATTTCCGATATGTTGATTCCCGGATAGTTTGTGGAGTTGAACACACTGTCTTTGAGATAGAATATTCCCAAGGTATCAACCCTGAAGATAGAAGTATCCGCACCGTAGCTCATGGTGATCACATACTCTTTGGTTTGCGTGATGACTTTTTTGCCCTCATTCACAAACATTTGCAAAGTATCCCAGCTGCGGCAATACTTGTTGTTTTGTAAGATATACTCTTTTTGAACATCACGAATGAATTTAAGCTTGTCAATTACTCTTGACTCGATCATCGCAATTCTTTTGGCCTCCTCAATCGGTTCCTGAATTTTGATGTACAGAAAGTAGCTTAGTCCAATACTTAAGATAAAAAGAACAGCGGAAAAAATCCTTAGCTTATTCATGAAATTAATTTTGGTGCAAGTATACAATTTTTGACAGAAATCGGGCTGCCGTTGGAGATGATTTTTAGCAGAAAGCCCACCATTAACTCCCTGCCAAATACCCGCTTACTCTTCTGAGATCGTCCCAGGAGCCTACGCCCCTCAGGCAACCATGTAAATGAATGGGATTCAGCAGTGTCAATTCTTTCCAGCTAAGCCAGCGCACTTCCTCAATGATCTGGGTGCCGGTACTCAGCTCAGGGTCAGTTCCTTTTTTCAGCTCGTTTTTGGGCTCGGTAACATTGAAGAAAAGTTCAACTGCATGAAGAGGCTCTTGAAGAAACTCATAAACGAACTGCAAATCATTCACCTTGATTTCCAGACCAGTTTCTTCAAAAAATTCCCGTTTCAGTGCCTCATGTGTGGACTCTCCGTAGTTCATTCCGCCTCCCGGAGGCGCATAGAGCAACTTTCTATCTCCCGGAAACAAATGTTTGACAAGCAGAATGCCATCATGATTGGCCAGCAATCCGGAAACCCTCAGCCTAAGCCGGTTTCCAAAAGCATCAAGGATGGGATCTGATGACATCTGAGGCCAAATATCAACAGAAAGCCTTTCTTTTGCGCCATGAGAGATGAACTAATCGTCAGGGATACGGAAAACCCTGACTTTGAAAGCCGTATTGCTGAAGTGCTGAAAGGGCAGCATTTCATGCACTTGCTAGGTTTTGAAATACAGGGCATCGAGGCAGGAATGGTTTGGGGAGAACTAAAGATCGGACAGCAGCACCGGCAACAAAACGACTTTTTACATGGTGGCGTAAATGCTACCCTCCAAGACATCGTCAGCGGACTTGCGGCCCTTACTCTGGTAAAGCCTGAGGTTAAAGTTGTTACTGCTGAGTTGTCCATCTCATTCCTGTATCCGGTGACACATTCGGGCATTGTTGCCAGAGGCTGGGTTTACAAGAAAGGAAAGCACCTGAACTATTGCGAATCTGAGCTGACCGTTCAGGAGAAAGGCAGGACTAAAGTAGTGTCAAGAGCTCGATCCATTATGGCCAATGTGTTTGTATAAAACATAGGCACGATACTTGAAAAGTTAAAAAGTACTAACTTTCGAGAAATTTAGATCCACTAACACATGAAAAACTTTATTGCTGCCATCATCTGTGTACTGGCATTTGCAAACATCGCTGCCTCACAAACTCCTGCTACTTCCGGAGCCAAAATCAAGTTTACCGAAGAGGCAAAAAACTTCGGTGATATCAAACAAGGCGAAGTGGTAAAACATGTTTTCAGTTTTAAAAATGAGGGCAATGAGCCTCTTATCCTTTCCAATGTAAGCACTACATGTGGCTGTACAGCCTCTAACTGGCCTAAGGAGCCCATAGCTCCAGGTAAAACAGCTAGCATTGAAGCAACTTTCAACAGTGCCGGAAAAGCAGGTCAGCAAAACAAAGTATTGACTGTTTTCTCCAATTCAAGTAATGGCGAAGCAAGGATTTCAATCCTTTGCAACGTGGTAGTACCTGCTCCTAATTGATTTTTTTAAACAAGTACATTATTCTGCCCAGCCAAGCCCAGGCGATGATCATGATCAAGCCACCAATGGGCGTAATGGCCCCTAAGGCTGACCAGTTGCTGAGACTGAGCAAGTAAAGCGATCCTGAAAACAGGATAAGACCGCCACACAACATGTAATACACAAAAACGACCGGCTGCTTGCCGGTTTTTTTGTATAAATATGCCACCAGAAACAAACCCAAGGCATGGTAAAAGTGGTATTGGTTGGCTGTGGCCCATGTTTCAGTCTTATCATGATACGCCAAAAGCCTGCTAAGCGCATGTGCTCCAAATGCTCCAAGACCTATGGCAGTGGCCATTAGCAAGGCAGCAATAGCGAATAACCGGTTTCCTCTCATGACGGGTATGTTCTTTCTCCAAATAGTTTGCTTCCCACCCTGATCATGTTGCTGCCTTCCTCCAATGCAATGGGGTAGTCTCCACTCATGCCCATGCTCAGGGTGTCAAAATTTGCACAAATCTGCACACCATTCTTTAACTCAGTGTAAAGGGTATGTAAAGCTTTAAATTCACTGCGCACCTGCTGGCTATCTTCGGTGTTGCTCGCCATGCCCATCAACCCTTGTACTTTGGCAAACTTAAGCGTGTCCAGCATCCCTCCCTGAATGGCCTTTTTTAGTTCATCTCCATCCCAACCGAATTTGGTTTCTTCCTCAGCGATATGCACCTGAAGCAATACCCTGATTGTCTTTTGAATTCGCATAGCTTCTTTCTCAATCTCAAGAAGCAATTTAAGGCTGTCAACCCCGTGGATCATAAACACATAGGGTAATAAGGCCCTGACTTTGTTACTTTGCAAATGCCCGATCATGTGCCATTGAATATCTGAAGGTAAGAGCGGGGCCTTTCGCTGGATCTCCTGAACTTTATTTTCCCCAAAATGGCGCTGCCCTGCCTGATAAGCCTCCATGATCAATGACTCGGGCTTGGTCTTGCTTACCGCAACCAAGGTTGCTCCATAGGGTTGTATTTCCTTGAGCAAAGGGGGGATTAGCTGAGCTGGAGAGGTCATGTGGGTTTGTGGATTGTCTTGCAAAAGTACGAGATCAGGGTACCCTTAAGTAGAAGGAGTTGAAATACCAGCTACAAAAAAATATCAACGCTTTTTTTATTTAATGAGGCTCGTGGATACTTTGCAATGGCATTTGATGCTTAGGTTTTTAAAACGGCTTCATAATCCATAAAATCGCAACATGTTTGAGACCCTGCTCAGTGGTATTGCAACAGGCCTCCTGATCGCCATTTTACCCGGTCCGGTCTTTTTTAGCCTGCTAAAAACTTCTCTAAATCAGGGGTTTAGAAATGGGCTTTTCGTAGCCATTGGCATTGCCTTGAGTGATATTTTGTACATCATCGTCACTCAAAAAGGGCTATCGGCTCTAATGGGAGAAGCCCATGTCACTGCCTTGATGGGTTATGCCGGCGGCGGTCTGTTGATCATTGTGGGTATCTCAGCTTTTGTTTTAAAAGTGAGTGACGAGACCCGTGACCTCGGTCGGGGTAAAGGTTATTTCAGAAGTTTCAGCCGTGGCTTTCTGATCAACCTGATCAATCCATTCGTTTTGCTGTTTTGGATCAGCACTGTAAGCCTTGTCTCTCTGGGTGATGGCTACACCGATGCGGAGCGATTTAGCTATTTCACTACTGCTGTGGCTACTATATTTCTTTCAGATTTGTTAAAGGCTTACACAGCCATGAGGCTGAGCCGATGGATCACTCCTAAAATGCTGATGTACATCAATAAAGTATCAGGGGTAGCCTTAATCGTGTTTGGACTAAGGCTGATTTATTTTGCTTTTTCCGGAAATTGATCAGTCCATAGGCAGGTAAAAGGGGGCCAAAGGCTCCGATAACTCAGCAAGCTCCCCAGCGATTTTTCGATCCCAAGTTGCCTGAGCTTCTTTGTTGGTGCCATGTCGGGTTTGCTTATCGTAGAAATCATGTGCATGATCCATCTGCTTGATGTGTTGTTCGACAATGTTTTTAAACTCCAGAGCAAACCGATCACTAAACTTCATTTTCTTTAGTTCTTTCTGAATCCGGCG
Organism: Cytophagaceae bacterium; assembly: GCA_027488815.1. Lineage (GTDB taxonomy): Bacteria > Bacteroidota > Bacteroidia > Cytophagales > JAIYAX01 > JAIYAX01. The sequence goes on from JAIYAX010000001.1 coordinate 213,574, forward strand.
GCTGTAGATTTCTGAAATATCAAAATGGCGCTGTTCATGGGCCAAAAGGGCGCTATCAGCCCCATCTTTTTTCATCCAGCTTCGCTCCGAGATAAACATATGGCTAATTTCTATCCTCATGCCCTTTTCGTCGCTTTGGTAGGACTGATTGATTTCTGAATAAGTAAGAGCAAAAAATGGAGAAAAACGATCCGGACGACCCTTAAAGTCAGATACGCTCAAAGGCCTGTCAGATCGCCATGAAATAGATTGGGCCTGTGCGAATGCACAGGCCCAGATCAATGAAGCAATGAAAAAGAGTTTAACTCTCATTTTCCATTTAAAAACTCAGTAAGCTCGTCCACACTGGAGCTGAAAGAGAACAGGTCGCTGAGCGTGTAGTAGTTGGAATTGTCTACCGTAAAGTCATAGCCAAACTTTGCAAAAGCCAGCTTGTCCCCTTCAAATGAAAAGAGGGGCAGCAATTCACGCATTTGAGCAGTAGTCACGCATCCTCTGATGGCTTGCTTGGCTATATTCATTCTGGTCTCTGAAAAGCTTTGCTTAGCAATGCTGCTTTTGGCGTTTTCAAAATTTGCGGCTGACATGGCATTCACACATGACTGCGTTTTCTTCTCGGCCACAGGAGCAGGATTCTGCTTGGGAGCAGGTTGCTCTGTTGTGTTAGTCTGACGGGTGGTCGTGGTCGTAGTTGTGGTGGTCTTTACTGTGGTGGTGCCGGTTGTCTGGCCGTTAACTTTCACATCCATCGTCATATCCGTGGCAGGCATGGCTTGCATATCACTGTCGCTGTCAGGAGCCGTTACCTGCATGTTGGTGTTCAATCCATCTGTAGTGATCTGAACGTTCAACTGCTGCTGTCCTGGAGGCACAGGATTCTGCTTTGTGGTGGTCTGGGTGGTGGTGGTTTGAGTTGTGGTGACTGGAGCTGGCTCTGGCAATGGCTCGGTGTGAAACTTTACCGTTTCCTGCCTAGGTTCTGGAGATTTAGTGCTCCCAGCTACTTTAAAACTGCTTCCCCGCATCACCATTTTTCCTTTTTTGTCTTTCCTGAGCATCCACGTAACATCAGCTGGTTTCGATTCCATGCTCTCATCTACAAACCCCTCGGTCATGATTGACTGATCGATGTTGTTGATGGTTTCATCTTCGAAAATCACCTTCACTCTGTAGTTGGGATTGTTAAGGCCAGTCACCTTCACATTGGCCGATGGCTTTTCATTTTGCTTGATCCCATCGAGGATCACCCAAAAACGTTCACCATCCTGTGCAAAAAAAGTGGCTACACGCTCTTGTGCCTGTACACTCAGGAATGCCGAAAGGCTGATTACCAGAGTCAAAAAGAACTTTAATGTTGTTTTCATTTCTCTACTTTTTGGGTTTGGGTTTGCTGCTTGTCGCAGGTTTTTTTGTGGATGAAGGTTTTGAAGTGGTGTTTGTCTTTGTTGGACTCGCCGATTTTGCCGGAGTAATACTAGAATTAGCCGGAGTAGTGGTCGTTGTCGGGCTGTCAGCAGGTTTCTTTAGTTCAGGAACAATAACTCTTTGTGGTGCAAATGAAATCTGCCTTCCATAGATCAGTTTTACATCCAATACTTTCTCTTTAAATCCGGGAATGGCATCTGCGATGTCCAGTATTTTATAGGCCAGATCATCAGCCGTGTTTTTAAAAGTGCAGTTTAACTTGGTAAAATTGTTGACTGAGGTAAACTCCATCTGACCGCCAAAGTCGGTATCCGATTTAAGCCTGGTTCTCAAATCACGGAAATCACGAAAAGTACCTGTTTGATAAAAGCGTAATTCAAAAGGGGTTCCGTTGTTGACCCAGTCTCCGATATAGCTGTTGAACACATTTAAAAGCTTGTTCAAATCCTTTGAAATGGCTTCCTGAAGTCCGTTTCTAATGGCAGCATCGGCTTCACGGGCGTTTTTCCAATCGCTTTCCATAAGCACTGTTCCCAGGCCTTCCGCTGTGCAGTTGTCGTAGGCTTTTACTTCAAGTACCACTCTGGAGCTGGTACGGGTGTCAAAGGCCTCACTCCTTGAGTTGATGGAAGCTTTTTTAACCAGTATTATAAACTGAGCATCGGCGAGCATACCCAGTCGCTGAACGTAGCTCAGCTCTGAGGTGTCGCTGGCCTCCATCATGTTCGATGCTTCACGGCGCAGGGCTTGAAACCTGCTCCTCTCAATGTACCGGTATTTGCGCTCGGCCAGGCCTGCATTAAGCCGCTCGGCTGCAAAATCCAACTGCTCTGCTTCCGGCTTTGACAACCCTCTTTCATCAAACATCACCAAAAAACGAACTCCACCAATCGCACGTGTAAGCAAGGTAATATCTGCTTTCAGGGGGTCCAGACTTACCCTTGCTTTGATGTTCATTTCATAATTGGCTCCGGGCTTTTCAGAAAGTACGTCGTAACCGGCGACATAGCCTGAAGATTTAGTAGCCACTGCATCCCGCACCACGATGAAGTTCTCCATATTGGTCTCGGCAACCACTGCCACTCCTGCGGCTGAGCTCACGGCATTCCTAAGTGCATCCTGTAAAGCATCTTCACGGTTTATTCCAAAACCTTTGGCTTCGACTTCACGGGTTTGCTGGGCAAAAACACTCTCTTCAAACAGTAAAAGAGCAGCCAGCAGAAACAGATATCTTTTCATAAAAATGAAGGATAGAGCTTATCAAATCAACATCAAGAGAAACTTGCCGATCTTAGCTGCTGTGCGGCCAATTTTCGCCCAGTTGATCTTCGACCTGCTGGTATCTACGGTTATTTTTCCTCCATCAGCCTGTAGCACATTGATGACCTCAAGCCCTTTTTTCATGCCTAACTCTGACATGATTTCTTTTCCGGTCTGAATCACTTTGGGAAACTTACCGTTGGCAGAGTTATACACTTTTGACATATCAAGCAGCAGTTTGCCTTTCTCGTCAACCACAAGTGGAAACATGGTGGGATCGATTTTCTTGCCATTGAGGTTAAAAACCAATGGTCCGGGTTTGCCCTCATCAACAGTCTCTTCATCCATTTTTTGATCACTCGAGGAGATTTGCATGCTCACAGGTTCGTCTTCTCTGGCTCTTAATGAAGTTTTAACTTCTGTTTCATCGGTACGGTCAACGACTGCATTGGCAAGTGAACCGTTGCCATACATTCCGACTTGCATGCTTACTTCGATGGCACCGTCTTTTTCTACTGGTTCCCCAACCATCATCGCACCTTTGAGCACTCCTTCGACTCTGGTTTTCACCACATCGCTGCTGGTGATCATGTCATTGACAGTAGTTTCTCCAATTACGTGTACTCCCTTGATGGTTTCCAGAAGCTTACGCTGTGCATCGGCTCTTGCTCCCTGAATTGCCATGGCTCTGGCTTGAGCTTTGTTTTTGAAGCGCTCATAATCCAAAACCGACATGCCTTTGGCGACTACCACTTGATTGGTCCAATTGACCTGTCCTGTAGGCATCTCTTCGACAACATCCTGAAACTTAATCGGAGTACCTCCTATAGTGACGATGTTATCACCTGTCTGCTCAATGGTGATTTCATCTTCGTTGATCTTCGTATCTTCCTGTGCTTCTTTTGCCGGGGGCATCGCTTTTTCAGTAGGCTTTTCTTCAGCTACCACTACGGAAGCACGTGATTTTGATTTGGATTTGGATTTAGCCGGCTTTTTCTTCGAGCTTTGGGCATTAACATCAGTTGAAGCAGCCAGGCCAATGGCAAGCATTACTGCTAGTGCAACTAAACGAATGGTGTTGGTTTTCATGCGGAGTTAATGGTTTAATGAACCTGATTGTGGTGTAAGATTTGGAATGTGTGTGGTTTACCAAAACTTAAGCCAAATATATATAGTTGTTCAGGAAAGCCCTTTGAGATGACAAAAAAAGTAAAAATCACAGTTACAATTGCACTTTTCTGCATTGCCTTGCTCAGTTCCACAGCGGTTTTACATGCGCAGGATCTGGGTACCCTTAACCTTAAAAGGCAAAAAATTACAAACGTAGGGATGATGGCTCTGGGAACCTGGGCTATTGGTAATATGGTTAGTGGTGGGGTGCTGAGTCTAAACAGGCAAGGTGCGGCGGGGTACTTTCATCAAATGAACTTTCTATGGAACACCTTTAATCTGGCATTGGCCGCTTCTGGGATCTATCAATCTATGGCTGAGGAAGCATTGACGTTAAGCCTGGTGGAAAGTGTTGAAGCCCAGCATAAAATAGAGCGTCTTCTTTTGTTGAATTCCGGTCTTGACTTGTCCTATATCATGGGCGGCTTTTACCTGATGGAACGTAGCCGAAGGGCTTCTCCGCAATCTGAGCGCTACCTGGGCTATGGCAGGTCGTTAATATTACAAGGCGGATTCTTATTGGTGTTTGACCTTAGCCTTTATGCATTGCTGCAACACCATGGACAGGCATTGATGCCATTACTCAGCAATATTTCCATCGGCCCAAATGGCCTCGGGTTGGTCATTCGTCTTTAATCTTCCAGGAAGTTGTTGACAAAGGTGCTTTTCAACGCCAGCCAAGTCAAAAACAATACGACCCCCCAGTAGAGATAGTACTGATAAAAGTCACGGGTGTCTTTGAAGCGATACTCCTTTATTTCACTCTTTTCAAGCCGATCGATCTGCTGGAACACATTCCTCAAAGCAGAGGCGTTGGCTGCACGGTAAAATTTTCCATTGCCAATAGAGGCGATTTCCCTCAGCGAGCTTTCATCAACGGTATTGTCCACATACTGCATTTGTCCGAAAAAATCCTGACCTACGGGTACTTTTCCATCCTTTCCGATGAGGATTGTATATATCCGGATATTAAACGCCTGCGCCAACCTTGCCGCTGTGATTGGATCAATGCTTCCGGCATTACTTTCACCGTCTGAGAGCAGAACAAGCACTTTTGACTTAGCTTTTGATTCTCTCATTCGGTTAGTGGACACTGCAATGGCACTCCCTATTGCTGTTCCGCCCCGGGGGATTAAGGTGAAGTCAAGGTCTTTGATATAAGTGCTCAGGAGATCATAGTCGGTGGTCAAAGGGCAAAGTGAATAGGCATCCCCGGAGAAAATCACCAATCCGATGCGGTCTTTGAAACGGCCTTTTACGAAATCTCTTGCTACTCTTTTGGCAACTTCAAGCCGGTTGGGCTTAAAGTCTTCGATTTTCATTGACTCGGAAATGTCGAGCGTAAGCATGATGTCGATTCCATCGGAGTACTTTTCAACCTGCTCATTGCTCAATTGGGGTCTTGCAAGGGCAACCGCCACCAGAGTGGCAAACAGGGCGAACAGTATGTCAGGTAAAAATCTAAGTATGGAAACGAAAGAGTTGCTGAACACCTTGCGCTCGATCGCTACCTTAAGCCGCTCTCTGAACCTGAAGTAAAACAACCATTTGAGGATAACAAGTGCCAAGATAAGGGGAATGAGCAGGAAAAAATCCGGGTGGGCCCACTCAAAGCTCCTGAACATTTCGGGGTCAAACCATCTCAGCGAAAACCACTCCTGCAAAAACTCTTTCATTTTCGTTTGCGGTGTTCTAGTTCGATAAGTTTACGTTCCATGGTGTTCTGTGCGTAGCTCAGCAGCTCTTCCAGACGCTGAGGCAGTTCTGCGGGAACTTTTCGGCTGTAAACTGCCCGATCCAATGATTTGAGCAAGGTCTCCAGCTCTGCAAACTCTTTCCTTCCTGCCAGCTCTGACCCTGAAAGGGCAGTAATCTTCACACCTGACAAGGTTTGAAGCCATTCCTTCCAACTTATAAATGCTTTTTCAATGGGTTCAGGCGTGGTTTCCTGCTGAGCCCGTTTCTGATATTCATGAAAATTCCTTGAGAATTCAGCAAACTGCTTGATGAGCTTTCGCTTGCGAAAATGAGCAAACACTTTAGGGCCAAAGACAAGAACAAGGGTCCCCAGCACCAGAATAGAAATGATCCCGCCTGCCGTCCAATAGTAGATGTTGAACATGGTATCTACGGGTAAAAAGGCTCCGTTTGCAATAAACTGAAGGGTATCCGGTGCAGGATTGGGTAATAACTCCTCCAGGTAAAAGGTTAAGCTATCCGTAACTTTGCTTAGGCTGTCATCCGGAGGATAAAAATAAACCGGCAGGGCAACTTTCCTCTGGCTGTCCAGGTCAAAAGTCACTAATTTGTACCGCACACTATCGACTGAGGTGGCACCATAGCTTCTGGTCGGACCATACTTCTTGCCAATACATAAAAAACCGGGGAATGAATAGCTGCTGTCCGGAAAAACGATTTGCCAATTCGCCGGATACCGGGCCACTACGATGAGGTCGAATGGCTCACCCAACTTGGCAAAAGGTTTTGAAAACTTAGATGTAAGGGAAACCTCTTCTGCCCATGAGAACTGTGTGCTTAACAGACAAATAAGAAATATCAATCTTCTCATCTTCGTTTACGTCGTCTGAAAAGTTCAATGAGTTTATCAGAAAAGTCTTCCTGAGTGTACACCAGGCTGTAGTTGGCATTTAGTGCGGAAAGGTCACGGGCAAGGCGTGTCGAATTTCCTTTAAACACTTCTGAAAGCTTGTTTTTGAAAGCTGAGGATGAAGAGTTTACCCACATGGTTCTCCCCTCCTCAATTTGATACAAGGGTATAATGCCAAGCCCCGGAAGCTTGCTTTCCTTCTGGTCAGCCAAATGCAGAACGATGAGGTCATGTCGGCTTGCCATTACCTGAAGGGTGCGGTGGTAATCTTTATCAATAAAATCGCTTAGTACAACGACCACACTTTTTCTTTTCAGGAGCTTTAGCGTAAGTGACAAGGCCTGATGAAGGGAGGTTTTCCTGGAAACAGGCTTTAAGCGATAGAGGGTCTCAATCATTTTCAGTGCATGCAGATCACCCTTGCCCGGTTTTACATAGCTTTCTTTCTGATCAGAAAAGCAAAGCAATCCGGTTTGAGAGGACTCCTTCACTGCCGACAGGGCCAATACTGCACATATTTCTCTGGCGGCATCCAGTTTGGTTCGTTTGTTAGAGCCAATCAGTCCGGAAGCACTTACATCCACCACAAAAAAAACCGTTTGCTCTTTCTCTTCCTTAAACACTTTCACAAAAGTGCCATGGCCTTTGGCCGATACGTTCCAGTCAATGGTGCGCACATCGTCACCATATTGATATGCCCTTACTTCCTGAAACTCAAGACCGGTACCTTTAAACACCGAATGAAAGTCCCCTTGCATCTGCGCATTCACCGCACGGCGGATTTTGATTTCGTATTTCCGAAGCTTTTGTAAAAGTGCCTTGGGCAGCATAGTTCGATTTCCTTGGGCAAATTTGAATACTTTTGCCCCGTGAAAAATGTTTTTTTTATATGGGTGGTTTTACTCTTGTTCCAGTGTGGCTCAGCAACTGAAACGGGCGCAAAAATGCTCACAAAAGGGGAAATGATCAATATTTTAGTTGACTTGCATGTATTGGAGCAATCGATTGCTTACCGCTCCTACACTGGCGACTCTGCCTTGCGTATTTACAATGAAGCCGCCAAAGAAGTTTACCGCAAACATGCCATTGACAGTCTGAGTTTTCACACGAGCTACGATCACTACCTGAAGAATTTTGCCCACATGAATGAAATATACAGTGCGGTAGTAGACACGCTCAGTTATAGGGAAGCATTGGCCAGAAGCACTTCGAAATAAGCCTTTTACACCCATTCGAGACTACCCTTTGAAGGCGACCATGTACCCTGAAACCCTGGAACAAAAGCTGGGTTTTGACAAGATCAGACAACGACTGGAGGAGCTCTGCATCAGCCCGATGGGCAGGGAATATGTGGGGAAGATGGGCTGCCTGAAGGACTTTGAAAAAATCAATCAGCTTCACCTTCAGACCCGGGAAATGATGCTCATCCTGGGATCGGGCGATTATTTTCCTCAGTCCAATTACCATGACCTGCGTGCGGCTGTTTCACAGTTAAAAGTGGAAGGCACCTTCCTCCAGCTTGAAGAATGGCCTGATTTCATTAAAACCCTCAAGACTTACGCCTACATCAGTAAATACCTGCTTGAGGAGCAAGTGAGCCAATACCCACAACTAAGTCAATTGATTGGTATGCCTTACCGGGCGGAGGAGGTCATCAGACAACTAGACCGTGTTTTTGATGATAAGGGAGCCATGAAGGATAAAGCCTCTGTTGCACTGTTTGAAATTCGCCAACAGCTGCAAAAGCAGCAATCTGAATTGCTCAAAAGGGTAGAACATGTGGTGAGAGGCTTGAAAAAAGCAGGGATGATGGAAGAAGATGCATCGCCTACTATCCGAAGCGGAAGGTTGGTGATTCCGGTGCCAGCTGAATATAAACGGAAGGTGAGAGGATTTGTGGTGGATGAATCCTCCACCGGGCAAACCGCTTATCTGGAGCCTTCAGAGCTGCTGGAATATCAAAATGACCTACGTGAGTTGGAGTTGGCGGAAAGAAGAGAAGTACAACGCATCCTGTTGGAGATCAGTGACAGTTTGCGCTCAGATCATGTTCCTTTACTTTCCCTGCTTCGTTTCTTAGGGGTTGTTGATTTTATTCTGGCAAAGGCTAAGCTGGCACATGAGCAACAAGCCACAATCCCTGTTTTTGTGAAGGATACGCTCATGAACTGGATGCAAGCCCGTCATCCCGTTTTGCAGCGAAGCCTCAGCGGGCAAGGTAAATCCATAGTACCACTAAACAATCAGTTAAAACCCACCTCCCGATTGCTGGTGATTTCCGGACCGAATGCCGGAGGCAAATCAGTGGCGCTCAAAACCATGGGGCTGTTGCAATACATGTTGCAATGCGGGCTGGCCGTTCCCATGAGTGCAGACTCGACCTGCGGTGTGTTTCAGGAGATCATGCTGGACATAGGAGACGAACAGAACATCGAAGACGATCTAAGCACCTACAGTTCTCACCTGCTTGCCATGAAGCATTTCATCGAGCATGCAGGAGAAGCCAGCCTGATCCTGATTGATGAGATGGGAAGTGGTACTGCTCCTGATGCCGGGGGAGCCTTGGCAGAGGCTATTCTAAACCAATTGGCTTTAAAAAAGGCATGGGGAGCTGTGACCACCCATTATGACAACCTCAAGACCTTTGCAGATAAAAGCCCGGGAATTCAAAATGCATCCATGAGATATGATCCGGACGGACTAAGGCCCCTATTTGTGCTGGACATTGGCAAGCCGGGAAGCTCCTTTGCATTGGAGATTGCACAAAATACGGGCCTGCCAACGGAGGTGTTGTCGCTGGCAAGAAAGCTACTAGGTCAGGAAAAAGTAAGTCTGGAAGAGATGCTGCTTCAACTGGAAAAAGAAAAAACCTCGTTTGAAGTGCAGAACAAATTACTGGCCCAGCAATTGGAAAAAGCCAAAGCCGATCAGCTCTTCTTTACCGAGATGAAGAAAAACCTAAAAGACAGGCAACAAGAGATTATAAAGAAGGCTAAGGAAGATGCCCGGATTCTTTTGAGCGATACGAACAAAAAAATCGAGCAAACCATCAGGGAAATCAGAGAGGGGCAAGCCGAAAAAACCAAAACCAAAAGCCTGAGAGAGGAGCTGAGGCAGTTTGAACAAAACCTGATAACACCTACTGAAAGCTCAGCAGATGAGGTACCGGAACTGCTGCCTCTGGAAAAAAAGGCTGAAGACTTGACAGCCCCATTGGCTGTGGGTGATTTTGTGAAACTCATTGACCGGGGCAACTATGCTAAAATTGAAGCCATCGAAGACCGTGAGTTGTTGGTCAGCATGGGACAGATCACCTCCAGAGTCAAAAAGAACCGGGTGGTAAAGGTGAGTTCAAAAGAATTTAAAGAAGAGACCGGCCTCCATCAGGAAATCAAAAGGGGAGCTATGATCGATCTGTTTAAAAAAATGGAAACCTTCAGCACACAGGTAGATTTCAGGGGTAAACGAGGGGAAGAAGTCATGAGTGAAATACACCGTATGATGGACACTGCACTTTTACTTGGCACTCATGAGTTGCGAATTGTGCATGGGAAAGGTGATGGCGTTTTACGAAAGCTGATCAGGTCACAACTCAAAAGCTATCCTCAGGTCGTTGCGATGACGAATGAGCATGCCGACAGAGGAGGAGATGGAGTTACGTTGGTAAGCCTCAAATCCTGAATTCTAATTTTGGAACAGTAGCCATCCAAATAATCACAAATTGTTAATATTGCATATATTTGATATTCAGTATTTTAACACAAAAAAGCTAGGAATGGGGCAGCTGTCTCTTAACATTTAGGTAATTTTGCTTGTATTTTAGCAACAAAATTTAAAAAATGCCTAAGCTTATCCTGCTTCGACACGGACAATCGGAATGGAACAAAGAGAATCGATTTACTGGTTGGGTTGATGTCGATCTGGCAGAAGCCGGGAAAGCCGAAGCACGTCAGGCCGGAACCAAGTTAAAGGGAATACCATTAGATCTTGCCTTTACTTCTGCTTTAAAACGAGCCCAAAATACGTTGGAACTGGCTATGGAGTCTGCAGGACTTGATCTTCCAGTTACCAAAGACAAGGCCCTAAACGAAAGAATGTACGGGGATTTACAAGGACTTAACAAAGCAGATACGGCCGCAAAGTATGGCGATGAGCAAGTGCATATCTGGAGACGCAGCTTTGACATTGCCCCACCAAACGGTGAGAGTTTAAAAGATACGGCTGATCGGGTGCTCCCCTATTATACCTCAGCGATTGTGCCCCGCTTGAAAGAGGGTAAAAACATCATCATCGCAGCGCATGGTAACAGCCTTAGAGCCTTGATCATGCACCTGGAAGGACTAAGCCCCGCCGAAATCCTTAAAATCGAAATCCCTACCGGTCAGCCAAAAATGTATGAGTTGGATGATCAACTTAAAGTGCTTAACAGTCGATACCTCTGAAAATGATTGTCTACAAAAGCGCTGAAGAAATTGAGTTAATGAGACAAAGCTCCCAGTTGGTCTCCAAGACACTGGGAATGCTGGCTCCCTACATACAACCCGGAGTGACAACTCTTGAGCTAGATCGTATGGCTGAAGAGTTCATTCGTGACCATAAAGCCATTCCCGGATTTTTGGGACTCTACAACTTCCCCAACACCCTCTGCACCTCGGTAAACGATCAGGTGGTGCATGGTATACCCAACAACAAGCCTCTTCTAGAGGGAGACATTGTTTCTGTGGATTGCGGAGTGTTGATGAATGATTTTTACGGAGATCATGCTTTTACATTTCCGGTAGGTGAGATCAGCCCTGAAGTAGCCCAACTGCTTCGAGTAACCCGTGAAAGCCTCGAACTTGCCATTGAAAAAGTTAAGCCTGGCAACCGGATCGGAGACGTATCATACAGTATCCAGCAACATACCGAGGCCTATGGCTATGGAGTAGTTCGTGAATTGGTTGGTCATGGGCTGGGCCGCAACATGCACGAGGACCCTGAAGTACCGAATTATGGTAAAAAAGGCACCGGTAAAAAGATACAGGAAGGTCTTGTACTTGCCATTGAGCCTATGATCAATATGGGGACACGTAGGATCAGGCAGCTGAAAGATGGCTGGACCATCGTAACGGCTGATGGGAAACCCTCCGCCCATTTTGAGCATAATGTGGCCATCCTAAATGGCGAAACCATCGTGTTATCCACTTATGCATATATTGAGCAGGCACTTGAATTGCAAGTTCGTTAATCGATTTCCATTTGGCCCCGGGCTCAAATTTCTCCTATGGGTACCCTTTTTCTGGGCCTGTGACTCAACCGGAACCAAAGAATTGAAAACAGTAGATGAGGTTGATCTGAATCGCTATCAGGGCAAGTGGTACGAAATCGCCTCCTTCCCAAATAGTTTTCAAAAAGGCTGTGCCTGCACTACGGCTGAGTATACCCCAATCAACGAAACGGAAATCAGGGTAATGAACACCTGCCAAAAAGGAGAAAAAGTAGTGAAGGCCAAAGCGAAAGCCAAAGTTGTGGCAGGAAGCGGCAACTCTAAACTAAAGGTTAGTTTTTTCTGGCCGTTCTATGGGGATTATTATATCATCGCTTTGGATAAAGATTACGACTGGGCCGTTGTAAGTCACCCTTCCGGTAAATACCTTTGGATATTGAGTCGAAGCCCCGAAATGTCTCCCGATCTGTACCCGAAAATCTTACAACTCATCAAAGAGGCCGGGCTTGATACTCAAAAGCTTGTAAAAACTACCCAGGTTAACTGTAAACCCCACTAATATGAATCCTTGGCATGAGGTATCACCCGGCAAGCAAACACCTGGCCAGGTAAACGCCATCATTGAAATCCCCAAAGGCTCAAGAGCCAAGTATGAATTGGACAAAGAAAGTGGCCTGCTCTTGCTCGACCGGGTGCTTTACTCTTCGGTGTATTATCCGGCCAACTATGGGTTTATTCCACAAACGTACTGCGACGATCATGATCCATTGGACATTCTGGTGCTCAGTCAGGTCGATGTGGTACCCATGTGCATCGTGCCAGCCAAGGTGATCGGTGTGATGCGAATGCTTGACAATGGAGAGGCCGATGATAAAATCATTGCTGTTGCTGCCCAAGACATGAGCGTGAGCCACATACATGACATTAAGGAACTGCCAAGCCACTTTATTTCGGAGATGAAAAGCTTCTTCGAGGACTATAAAAAGCTGGAAAACAAATCCGTCGTAGTGGAGGATTTTCTTGACCGTCGCATGGCCGAAGCCATCATCGTAAAAGCCTTCAATGACTACCGGGTGAAATTTGGTAACGGGGGTATCGTATAGTTCAAACTTTAGTTTTCTATTTTAGCGGCTGAAAATCAAGCGTGATATGAGAGAAATTCAGTTTCGGGAAGCCCTTAGAGAAGCCATGTCAGAAGAGATGCGTCGTGATGAGCGTGTTTTTTTGATGGGTGAGGAAGTTGCCGAATACAATGGAGCCTACAAGGTGAGTCAGGGCATGCTTGATGAATTTGGCGCCAAAAGGGTGATTGATACCCCTATCGCTGAGCTTGGCTTCGCCGGTATCGGCGTAGGTGCTGCGATGAATGGCCTCAGGCCGATCATTGAGTTCATGACGTTTAATTTTTCGCTTGTAGCGATCGATCAGGTCATCAATTCAGCGGCCAAAATGATGTCCATGTCAGGTGGGCAATATACCGTTCCGATTGTTTTCAGAGGACCAACCGGTAATGCCGGAATGCTGAGCTCACAGCACTCTCAAAATTTTGAAAGCTGGTATGCCAATACCCCCGGCCTTAAAGTAGTGGTTCCCAGTAATCCGTACGATGCCAAAGGTTTACTCAAATCTGCAATTCGGGATGATGATCCTGTCATTTTCATGGAAAGCGAGTTGATGTACGGAGATAAAGGTCAGGTTCCGGAAGAGGAATACCTGATTCCCATCGGACAAGCCGATATCAAGAGGGCCGGTACTGATGTCACGTTGGTAAGCTTTGGCAAAATGATGAAGATTGCTCTGAAAGCCGCTGAAGAGCTTGAGGCTGAAGGAGTTTCTGCTGAAGTGATTGATTTACGATCGGTCCGACCTATTGATTATGCATCTGTGGTAAGCTCAGTTCAAAAAACCAACCGACTGGTCATCATCGAGGAAGCATGGCCTCTCAGCTCTATATCCACAGAAATCACCTACCATATTCAGCGATTTGCCTTCGATTATCTCGATGCACCTGTGGTAAGGGTAAACAGCCGTGACCTTCCCCTACCCTATGCACCCACATTGATCGAAGAGATATTACCTAATATAAAGCGTACTCTTGAAGCTGTACGCACGGTTATGTATAGGTAAAACTTCCATATTTTACGTCACTTTCCACATTTGGGAAAATAGAGGACTGGGTGATCTTGTCCTCTATTTTTTTATATCGCTCACTATCAGTTACTTATGTGATTTCAGTAAATTTATTCAGGATTAGTATTGCATTTGCCTTAGTAGAGGAAAAACAACAGCAATGAATATCCAGAGAATAAGCCTGATAGACGATGATGAAGTAAGCAACTTTATCTATCGGAAACTAATCAAGTTGATCAGCGAAGACATTCAAATACAGGAGTATACGAATGCAGACCAGGCGATAGAAAGCATGTACGCTTTACATTCGGAAGAGATGCCTCAGATCATTTTCCTGGACATTAATCTTGCCGGAAAAACAGCCTGGGATTTCATCGATAGCTTCAGCTTGCTTCCTGACTTTCAGCGTAAGAACACCAAGATCTATATCTTAAGTGCTTCTTTGGATGAGCGGGACATCATAAGAGCTCATCGCTCACCTTATGTGAATGGCTTTCTGGGTAAGCCGGTTTCTTTTGAGAAACTAAGGTTTATATGTGAGCAGTATGTTGAGGCTTAAAAACCAACCGCTTCCACCACATAAAACTCTATCCTCCTGTTGAGGGCACGTCCCTCTTCAGTGGAGTTGTCAGCGATCGGCTTCTCTGATCCGTGAACATTCACCACCAGCGCATTCTTTGGGATACCCCCTTTCATCAGGTAATCCAAAGCTGCCCTGCCACGACGCTCTGATAGTTTCTTGTTGTACTCCGCTGATCCTTTGCTATCGGTATTGGCGTTCATTTCAATCTGAATTTCAGGATACTGCTTGTAGTACCTGATAAGCCCGTCCAGAAGTAAAATGGTTTGAGCGTTTAACGCATAGCTATCAAAATCAAAATACACATTATCAAATAAACTGTTAGAGGCATCACGATTTGATCCTTTCACAGACACATCCGACAGGTCAAAATCCATCTTGATGTCAGCACCTGTGTTAGGGTCTCCTATTCGGATGTTGTAATTCTTGTCGCTGGAGATATTCTCAAAACGGATTACTCCATCACTCCCTACCTGTGAATATTTCAAAACCGTTCCATCTTCATCAACCAGGTAAACAGGGGCATTCACCTGAGCATCGGTACTGTTGCTTTTGTAATTGACCTTAGCTAGGAAGGTAAAGCTCTTATAATCACCCAGGTGAACCGTTACATCTTTTGAGGCTATAGCATTGGCGTCAACAGCAGGAGCATCTGTATTTAGCTTAAACTTCACCTTGCGGTCCAGTTCCTGGAAACGTTTGCTCTCCGGCATGATCGTCTCCTGCTTGTCCTCAAAGTACTTTACCTCTCCGAGCTTGATATCAATATCGTTGTCCAGGGCGATCTTATAATTTCGGTTTCTTGGCAAATTCTCAAACACGACCATCCCGGCATCGTTGGTCTTGGCTTTGTCAAGAACGGTACCATCATCAGCGATAAGCAGTACTTCCGTATTGCTGGCGATTTCACCCCCAGCTTTAAATTCTACCTTGGAGATGATGTCGATTTTCTTCTCTTCGATCTCCATATTCTGGGCCAACTGTTTTACCAGGGTGACTTTTTTGTTCAGCTTGACCTCATAGATATCATCACTGCCGATAGCTCCTTCCCGGTTAGAGGTAAAAAAGGCAACATTCTGGCTGTACATGAAATAAAAATCGTCTCTGGATGAATTAAAAGGCAATCCCACGTTTTTCACCACTGCAAAATCACGTCCATAAGCCATAAATATGTCTATGCCTCCAAAGCCTTCACGACCTGTACTGGAGAAGAAAAGGGCATGTTCTTTACTGTCATAAAACGGGGTGATATCCATAAACTCGGTATTCACATGGGGACCGGCATTCAATGGCTCTTCCCAGTCTCCACCTTTCTTTCGGGTAGAAAACCAGATATCGGTCATGCCCAACCCACCGGGGCGATTGGAGGCAAAATAAAGTGTATCCTCTGTGGAATTGATACTGGGTTGTTTGGTATCAAAACCGGGCATGTTCACGCTCTCATTCAGTTTTATAGCTGCTCCCCATTTCTTACCTTCTTTCTGTATGACATAAATGGCGCACTCATTCTCCTCTTCAGCGCATGAGGAATAGTAATACCTCAAACCATCAGGACTAAACTGCCCGGTTCCATCATTTCGTATCGTATTGATCAGATCGAAATTATCACCCGGGCGAATGGGAGTCCATTTCTCCTTGGAATACAAAAACCTAAAAATGTCACTAAAAAGCGTCCCTGATGCCCTGTCGACATCCGTTCCTCCCTTTACACCCGGCCTTGCAGAGGTGATGGCAAGTATGGTGTCTCCGCAGCAAATAGCTGGGGCAAAGTCCATGAACTTGGTATTCACAGGCGATGGCAGGTGCATGATCTCGTATTTGTTGGAGTTAAACTTGATTTGCTCCAGAGCCAGGTCACAACCCCGCTTTTCAAATTCTGCTTTGTAAAGGATCTTTTTTTCTTCATCCGTTTTGGGTTTGTAGTCCTGAATGAAGTCGCCAAAATACCGATCAGCATCTTCGTATTTGCCATTGGTTTTGAGCATCGTGGCTAGCCAGTATTTGTGCAGTGGGAAAGCGGTTGAGTCCACCTTCATCGCTTTTAAGTACCAGCGCTCTGCATTGAGGTAATCAAAAAAACTGCGGTAGGCTTCCGCCAACTGGTAGGTGGCGTAGACATCATTCGCATCTTCCTTGATGGACAAGAGGTAGTATCTGGAAGCCTCGAAATATTCCTCCCGCTTAAAATACTGGTCTCCTATCCGGCTGTTTTTGGTTCGCTTCAACTTATTGTCCTGAGCCATGCTTTCAAAATGGCAAAGCAGAACAAGCAGAAACACCTGTAAACCGATAAAAAATATCCTCTTAGACATAGCAGGGTTTAGTTGTTTGGTTAGCTGATTATCATCGCCCAAGGGCTTTCATTTTGTTCATATTGCCGGGTAGTGCTCCTTTATTAACGGTTTTCATCATCCGGCGCATTTCTGAAAACTGCTTGAGCAAGTTGTTCACCTGCTGTATGGTGGTACCACTACCGTCAGCAATCCTCTTTTTGCGGTTGGCATTGATCAGGTCCGGGTTTTCTCGTTCGGCAGGGGTCATTGACCGAATAATGGCTTCTACAGGTTTAAAAGCCTGATCATCAATAGGCACATCTTTGAGCATTTTGCCCATACCGGGTATCATCCCCATGAGGTCTTTGATGTTCCCCATTTTTTTGATCTGCTGTATCTGTCCGAGGAAATCTTCCAGATCAAACTGGTTTTTGCGCAGCTTACTATTAAGTCGCTGAGCCTCTTTTTCATCAAAAGCTTGCTGTGCCTTCTCTACGAGTGAGACCACATCACCCATGCCCAATATCCTGGAGGCCATACGCTCCGGATAGAAGATGTCAAGGGTATCCATCTTTTCACCTGAGCTGATGAACTTGATGGGCTTGTTGACGATCGCCTTGATACTGAGTGCTGCGCCACCACGGGTATCACCATCCATTTTGGTGAGTACAACCCCATCAAAATCAATTGTTTCGTTGAATGCCTGAGCTGTATTCACAGCATCCTGCCCGGTCATGGCATCTACGACAAAGAGTGTTTCGGAAGGTTTAAGTGTATCCTTGAGCGATTTGATCTCCTTCATCATCTGTTCATCCACCGCCAGTCGGCCGGCAGTATCGACGATTAGGATTTTCTTACCCAATGCTTTTGCCTGTTTGGCAGCATTCCGGGCGATGTAAAGAGGATTTTTGTTTTCAGCTTCGGTGTAGACCTCTACCCCGATCTGAGTACCCAGCACTTTAAGCTGTTCAATGGCGGCGGGGCGGTACACATCGCAGGCAGCCAGCATCACCTGACGGCCCTGCTTCTTCAGGTAATTGGCCAGTTTGCCGGAAAAAGTAGTTTTACCGCTGCCCTGTAATCCGGAAATAAGGATGATGGCCGGGTCGCCGTTTAGGGAGATCTCGGATTTACTGCCCCCCATCAAGTCCGTAAGCTCTTCGTTGACGATCTTGATAAACAACTGACCGGGGGTAACTGACAGGAGCACATCACGTCCCATCGCTTTGTCTTTGATGCTGTCGGTCACCGACTTGGCCACTTTGTAGTTCACATCGGCCTCAAGCAAGGCTTTGCGGATTTCCTTGGCCGTTTGCGCTACGTTGATCTCATTGATTTTGCCCTGCCCTTTGAGGGTCTTCAGGGCTTGCTCCAGCTTTTGACTTAAACTTTCAAACATCCTCTATTTCAAAATCGAGGTACAAAAATAGTATTTCTTAGGTGCTGATCAGCAGGAGGTTTTCAAATGTGAGCGGTACCAGATCGTTTTTAATTACCCATAAACCCTGGATGAGAAGATTTTGATGGTAACGAAGACGAAGACAATTACGATGACAACAACTATGACTTAGACGACTTGTGTTTGTCAGGTGTTTTTTGGCTAAACCCTTTCCTCATTTGCTCGGCTTCATCATTTGCTAGGCTGTGTTGAGAGATGATTACCAAATAGGTATCTTGCTGATTAGTTAAATGTTGAATATATTCGAGTTTTAATCGAACTTCACACTAAAAACATTAAACATGAGACGGAGGCAAGAAACATGTAGGTCACTCGAAACAGTCGAGCGACTAACAAGTTCTGTTATTGTTGGATCTGTCGACAGAGGTGAGCAACTGAGTAGAAAAAGCGATAACCTCATAAGAACAAAAAAGACATTATTAAAAACCACGCTCGCTTTCCTGCTCAGTATAGGTGTCAACATAGCCAATGCCCAAAACTATGAATGGGCAAAGTCCTTTGGTGGCAGCTCAGGTGATCAAGGGTATTCCATCCATGTAGATTCCTCAGGGAATATATATACTACTGGAAGGTTTGAAGGGACAGTAGATTTCGATCCCGGAGCAGGAACAGCTAACCGCACATCAGCAGGAAGTCGGGATGTTTTTGTTCAAAAACTAGATGCTTCAGGTAATTTTCTATGGGCCAAGTCCTTTGGTGGTAGCTCATCTGATGAAGGATGGTCCATCGTAGACGATTCAGGGAATGTATATACTACAGGATACTTTGAAGGGACAGTAGATTTCAATCCGGGTTCAGGAACAGCTAATCTAACATCAGCAGGATTCACTGATGTTTTTGTTCAAAAATTAGACGCTTCCGGTAATTTTCTTTGGGCAAAGTCCTTTGGTGGCAGCTCCATCTCAGGTGATGCAGGGTATTCCATCACGGTAGATGCTTCAGGGAATGTATATACTACTGGAGATTTTGAAGGGACAGTAGATTTCGATCCGGGTGCTGGTACAGTTAACCTTAGTTCAGCAGGATTGGCTGATGTTTTCGTTCAAAAATTAGACGCTTCCGGTAATTTTCTTTGGGCAAAGTCCTTTGGCGGTAGCTCCAATGATTTAGGATATTCCATCACAGTAGATTTTTCAGGAAATGTGTATACCACAGGAATCTTTGGAGGGACAGTAGATTTCGATCCTGGGGCAGGAACGGCTATCCTAAGTTCAGCAGGAATTCAAGATGTTTTCGTTCAAAAATTAAACTCTTCAGGTAATTATCTATGGGCTAAGTCCTTTGGAGGGAGCTCCGCCGATTATGGGTTTTCAATCACGGTAGATGCTTCAGGAAATGTATATACTACTGGATGGTTTGAAGGGACAGCAGATTTCGACCCTGGAGTAGGAACAGCTAACCTGACTTCAGCAGGGGGCGAAGATGTATTCGTTCTAAAACTAAACTCCTCCGGTAACTATCTATGGGTCAAGTCCCTTGGTGGGAGTTCCTCGGATCAAGGGTTGTCTATAGCAGTAGATGCTTCAGGGAATATATATACCACAGGATCCTTTGCAGGGTTAGTAGATTTCGATCCAGGAGCAGGAACAGCAAACCTAAGTACATCAGGAATCTTTGATCCTGATGTTTTTATTCAAAAAATTGACGCTTCCGGTAATTATCTATGGGCTAAGTCCTTTGTTGGCAGCTTTAGTGATATTGGGTGGTCCATCACAGTAGATGCTTCAGGGAATGTATATACCACAGGATATTTTTTCGGGACAGTTGATTTCGATCCGGGTGTAGGAACAGCTAACCTTAGTTCAACATTTGGAACTATTGATGTATTCGTTCAAAAATTGAGTCAATGCACTAATAATGGTACTGATGTAATTTCCGCTTGTGGCAGCTACACCTGGCCTGCAAACTCAACTACTTATACTTCCAGTGGAACATACACCACCACACTGACGAATGCTGCTGGTTGTGACTCTGTGTTGATTTTGAACTTGACCGTCATTCCTTTGCCTTCTACTCCAACTGTTCCAACTCCAGCGGCAATATGTGCAGGAGGTACTGCTAAGATCACCCCAAATTCTGGAGGAGCCACGTATAATTTTTATGCAACTGCTACCGGAAGTAATCCCTTGGTGGGAGGTAACGGTGTATCTAGCTTTACCACGCCAGTTCTTAGCAGCACCACGACTTACTATATCGCCTCGGTGTCGGCACAAGGCTGTGAGAGCAGCACCAGAACGCCGGTAACAGTAACAGTCAACCCGTTCCCACAACCCAACCCCCAGCTCATTGGAGACAGCATCGCCTGTGAGGGGAACAGTTCTTTTCAAATCAGTGTAGCCAATGCTGCCCTAGTTTCAGTTTATCAGTGGCTGGTGCAGCAGGGGCAGGTCATCAGCGGACAAGGGACGGCCACTGCACAGATCCGCTTTGATCTGCCCTTTGGCAATGCCCAAAGCCGCAGGGTCAACCTGATCGAAACTTCACAGCAGGGCTGTATCAGCGATACCGTCCGTAAGAGCATCTATTTGGATGGCAGTTCAGCAGAGATCCTCCGGGCCACGACTTTGGTCAACGATGAAAAACAAGTGGAAGTGCTGTACCGGATCAACAACCCAAGCCTGACCAACCAGTTGAATCGCAATTATGAACTGCAACGCTCGGTTAATCTGGGCATTTGGCAAACGGTGTTGAACAGTACCCTCGCCGACAACCGCTTCAGCGAGACTACACCAACAGGCTATCCTCAGGAGGCGGTGCAGTATCGGCTGCGGTATTCGGATGCCTGTAACGTGGAGCGGAAAAGCAGTGTTCACAGCCTCATCCGACTAAGCGGTAAGGCCAAAGAAGAGCCCATTGACCAAAGCCAAAGCGGCTACCGGCCGGGTACCACTGCTCTTAACTGGAGCCCTTACGGTGGTTGGCTGCAAGATGTCGATGAACGCTATGACCTCTACCGATCTACAACTCAAGCTCCGGCTTCGGACTTTCTCCATCGTCAGCGGGTCAACCCACCCTGGGAGGAAGCCAACGGCAGCGATGCGTTTGTGCAGACCTACCGGTTGAGGGCCAGCACACAGGACGAAGCCGACACGATCCGTTTCAGTTGGAGCAACAGCCTCACTTTGCGCTACCAAAACCCGCTCAAGTTCTTCAATCTGGTGACCGCCAACGGCGATGGGCTGAACGAGACTTTTGTGATCAGCAATGTGCAGCTCTACGAACACCGCCTCACGATCCTGGATCGCTGGGGCAGAACGGTACTCCAAACCGATCGGTACAACAATGATTGGAGTACAAAGGTGGGAGGCACCTATTTCTACCGACTGGACAACAAGAGCACCGGGGAGCAGTATAGTGGTTGGGTGATGGTGGTGGAGTAGGCTTCGACAAGCTCAGTCTGACATAAGGAGGTACGAGCTGCAAGCTCGCACCAGCGAAGGGGCTATGAGTAATTCAATCAAAGTCAGATGCTGCTTTCCTGATTTTCTAATCAATAAAGCTTACCCCTTTTTGCTATAAACCAAACCGACCGAAGCACAATAAGCCCATGATTGAACAGGTTTGGCCAAAAACCAAAATGCTTCTTCAAGACCTGAAAGCGTTCCTTAAGAGAACCTTTCAGTTTTTTTCTGGAAAGCCCACCCTCCAAAAACCTACACACAATGCCCGGGTATCGGTAAATGTTACTTGAAGATTTGAGGCAGCGGATCACCCAGTCCACATCGGCGCAATACTTCCATGAAGTGTCGTACAACCTTGCCAGCTCTCTCCTGACGGCAAACGACTGGTGGCAAACGACCATGCCTCTCTGCATGGAGCGGTAAGTAAGGTGCTCAGATAGTCGCAAGGGCAGCCTCTCGGAACGTAGGCCCAACTCCTCCCCTGCCACATTGACCATCATGGTCTCTCCGTAAACAACATCTGCCTGCCGGGCTGCTTCATTTGCAAACATCTCTTCCAAGGTCTGAGGGCTGTAGAAACGGTCCCCGGCATTCATGAACATCACAAATCTCCCGGTTGCCAGCATAAGTCCTTTGTTCATCGCATCATACAGGCCTTTGTCGGGCTCGCTGATCAAGTGGGAGATTTGTGCTCGGTAAGGTTCGATGATCTCTAGTGTCTTGTCTTTTGAAGCTCCATCGATGATGATGTATTCTACTTCCTTTAGGCTCTGTGAAAGCACCGATCGAAGGGTTGGCAGAATGACTTCTTCCCCATTGTAAACCACAGTGATGACGGAAATGAGAGGCTGGACGGACATGGGCGGCAAAGATACATTCCCTCTTCCTTATGCCCTAGTGCCGGTCAAAGGCGAAAACCTTCCGCTATGCCTTAACCATTATATTTGCGGAGCCTCTTAACCCACAGGCCTGCGAAACAGCCCCATGAGCACAAAAGTCAATTTCAATTGGAAGCAGCACCTCCTTGCTGCAGGTCTTTTTACCGCTATCACCCTTTTTTACTGCTTACCCATGCTGCAAGGGAAAGTACTTCTGCAAAATGACCACATCCAGGGGGAAGGTATGTCGAAGGAAGCGCAGACGTTTTATGAAAAAACAGGAGAGCTCAGTCTATGGACGAATAGTGCTTTCGGGGGGATGCCCACCTACATGATCTTTATGCGGTATGAGAACAATCTGATGAACACCATTGGAGGCTATCTCTCATACGGCATTCCCATTCCCTTGAACATCATCCTGCTCAACCTGCTGATTTCGTATTTCTTGTTTCAGGTCATGCGATTTGACTGGCATATCAGCGTGGCAGGAGCCATCGGCTATGCGCTTTGCTCTTACAGCATGATTTCCATCGAGGCAGGTCATGTCTCAAAAATTCTGGCACTGGCTTACGCACCCGGTGTTGTGGCTGGAGTCATTCTGGTGTTCAGGAAGCAATACTGGTCAGGTGCTGCGGTGATGGCCTTTTTTACCGCTTTGGAGGTTTATTCCAACCACATTCAGATTACCTATTATTTGTTTTTAGGACTGGCTGTCTATGGAATTTTTGAACTGGTTTGGGCGATCAGGGAAAAGGCTCTAAAGCATTTCGCACTCTCAGTGCTCATCCTGGGGCTTGCTGCTGCAATCGGAACTGCCACCAAAACAAGCACGCTCCTGCTTAATCAGGAATATGCTAAAGAAACCATCCGTGGGGGCTCGGAGCTCAGTAAAAACAGCCAGGCCAGCGGCGGTCTGGACAAAGACTATGCCTTTGCTTATAGTCAGGGGGTGATGGAAACCTTCACGTTGTTGATCCCTAACTTGTATGGTGGCTCCAGTGGTGGGGCTCTCGGCGATGGATCGGCCACTTTCAGCACCTTAACCGGTCGGGGTGTACCTAAAAATTCTGCAAGAGATTTTGTTCAGCAACTGCCACTTTATTGGGGAGATCAAACCTTCACTTCGGGGCCTGTATATGCCGGCGTGGTCATTTTGTTTTTCGCAGTGCTGGCATTAGTTGCCTCTGCTAACCGATTGAAATGGTGGCTTCTTGCGGCTATTTTATGGTTCATCACCCTGGCCTGGGGCAAAAATTTTTCCCTGCTTAATGACCTGATGTTCGACTATTTCCCTGTGTACAACAAGTTCAGGGCGGTGACGATGATTTTCGGGGTCATTCAGCTTCTGCTGGTCATCCTGGCCTTATTGGGTCTGCAATGGCTCATTGATCAGTCAGAAAACAAAGCCGAAGTCATTAAGAAAGCCAAGCCGGTGGTGTATGGCTTTGCCGGTCTGCTGGTGTTGTTTTTGGTTTTTGGAGGCGCATTTCTTGAGTTCAGCGGGCCCAACGATGAGGCTTTCAGAAGCAATATGGTCCAAATGACAAAGGATGAGGGCTTTGCAAATGACATCCTTTCAGCCATCCGGGAGGACAGGGAAGGCATGATGAGGGGTGATGCCACACGTTCTCTCTTGTTCCTTGGCCTGACATTGGGTGTTGGGTATTTGTTCATCACGAAAAAACTAGGAAAAAGTACAGCTCTGTGGATCATAGTCGCTTTGGTATTGGTGGATGCCTGGAGCCTGGATAAACGCTACCTGAATGACAAAAACTTTGTCAAGAACAAAGATTACAAGGGTCAGTTTGCCGTAACTGCCGCTGACCAACAAATCCTGGCTGATCCGGATCCTAACTTCAGGGTGCTGAACAACACGGTGAACACCTTTAACTCAGCCATACCTTCTTACCATCATAAAAGCATCGGTGGTTATCATGGAGCGAAAATCAGAAGGTATCAGGAGTTAATTGAATACCATATCTCTCAAAACAACCAGAGTGTGCTCAACATGCTCAACACCAAGTATTTCATTGTTGCAGGCGAAGACAGGCAACCGGTAGCCATGCAAAACCCCGGGGCTATGGGTCATGGATGGACAGTTCCTGAAATACTCTGGGTAGATAGCCCTGATGCCGAACTGGATACCTTGCGAACCACAGACCTGAAGCAATATGCGATCGTAAATAAGGCCATGGAAAGTCTGACCAGCGGGTATCAGCCCGGAGTCGATAGCAGCGCTCAGGTAAAACTGATCAGCTATGCACCCAACAAACTGAAGTATGAAGTAAGTGGAAGCAAAAGCAATGTGGTTGTGTTTTCAGAAATCTACTACCGTGGCAATGTAGACTGGATCTCAAGCCTTGACGGTAAAGAAAGTCCGCATTTCAGGGCCAACTACGTGCTAAGGGGGATGGTTGTCCCAGCCGGTAAGCATGAAGTGGAGTTTCGATTTGAACCGCCATCGAATAGCAAAGGGCAGATTGTGGATATCAGCTCCTCTATATTGGTATTGTTGCTGGCTGGTGTGGCCATTTTTATGGTCTACAAAGGCAAAGAATAATCAAACGGTTTTGGCAAGCAATTGATGGTAAACAGTTTTGTAGCGATCTGAAATTCTGGGATAGGAATAGTGATCAAGTACCCATTGCCAGGCTGAGCTTTCATATTGGCGAGAATGGGTCAACACCTGATCAATTGCATGAGCCAGCAATAAGCTGTCAAAGGGGATAGCCAGTTCGCCTGTTTGCCCCGGAATGACCATTTCAGGAATTCCTCCGATCTTAAAAGCAGCTACCGGGAGGCCACAGCTCATAGCTTCCATGATGGTGTTGGGCAAGTTGTCCTGTCGGCTAGGCAGTACCATCGCATCCGCCAAGGCATACACTTCAGGCATTTTATCAGCCGGTAGAGGGCCTACTAAATGGGCTTTGAATGGCAGCCTGCTACCTAATTCCTGAGATGACTTACCTGCAATCAATAACAAAGGCTGAAATTCGGGTTTAATTCGTGCCAATTCATGCAATGCCTTTTCCAGCAAATCAAATCCTTTGCGCTGATCGTGCAGGCTCATTGCGGTGAAAAGCAACACCTTTTGGCCATTTGGGACACCATACTTTTTACGAAGCAATTCTTTGTTACCCGGCTTAAAAAAGTCCGTCTGAATGGGGTTGGGAATTGCCTGTAAGGGCTTATGGCTCCAAAGCGACGATTTTGCGGCCTCCCGGGTGATCCATTCGCTGCAACCCACTCCTGCCCAGTTACCTGTGGCGAACAACATTCTTTTTGCTTTGCGTTGCTGAGCAGAAACATCAGTCGTTGAGGGAGATTTCAACATCGGACAATGGCCACAATTTTTCATAAATCCCTCACAATCGCCTGAATAATGGCAACCACCTGTAAATGGCCACATATCGTGGAAGGTCCAAACGATGGGTTTATTCAACCTTGCAAGTGCTTGAAGACCTTCGATAGAAAGAAACCCGTCATTGACCCAATGCAAATGGATCAGATCAGCCTTTCTCACCAAGGGATGTGAGGCAAGGTCTAAACCCCACCGCCCGCTGGACCAGGCAAACCTAAGCTCTTTCGATGCCGCCTGGGTGAAAAACAAAATTCTATCCAAAGCAAAGCGTGCAAAGCCTTTTTTTCTGTCAACCCAGTTCGTTTCTAAGGGAGTTGATCCTTCACTTAATGGGCCATCGAGTGTGATTAATTCAGCTTCAAGTCCTTGTTGGCGATGGGCCTCCCAAAGCCTTCTTGCGGCTATTGCAGCTCCTCCACCCTGAAAACGGGCATTCAAAATGACAACCTTCATTCAGGCTTGCGGGCTAGCACGACATTGTTGAAATACAAACCTTTATGCCTTGGGCTGATCAAAGAAAGTAATCCCACCAGCAGGTTAAATGGAGAAATGAAGAGTAAGCAAAGAATGAGATTGAGGTATTTATTGGGTGTTCTGATCAGGTTAAATAGATACAGAATCCAAAGTTGTCCGATGACTAAAAAGAAATGCCCTGTTTTCTCAAGCGAAACTATTTCGAACCCATTCTTTTCCAGAAGGTGCCTGATCCCAAATGAGCTGTATCGACCATAGTCAAAAGGAACTTCATGTTCGTCCCAAACAAATGGAACGGTTAACAAAAACTGACCCCCCGGCTTAAGTACCCTGTACAGTTCAGGAACCATTTGCTCCAGGTTAAAAATATGTTCAAAGGTTTCAGATGAAAACAGGCTATCGAACTTCTCATCAGGAAATGGAAGCGATTTTCCATCATAGTACACATCTATTTCTTCTTTGCGGTGATCATGTCCGCTGACTTCAACATCCACTCCCAAATAAGTATTTAAATGGAACAGGGAGCGATAGGGTTTACGCCCACAACCAAAGTCCATCAGATCGCCCTTAAGTTTCTTGCTTTGCCTTTGGATAGCTTTCAGAAGTGCCAAACGAATAAAAAAGAAGGGATTGAGAAAAATACTCAATGGATGAATGAGGAACTGCTGCCGCAGATAGAAATTGTTGAGTGCCTTGATCATGTGGATGGCGAGGCTAAGACAAAATAAGCTGTATTTGTTCCTTCCTGAAGAAAAGGCCGATCCATTGATCCCTCAGAAACAACCTGGCAATCAAAGCCCTCTGCCTTTAGTCGTTGCAGGATAGTGGCCATTTGATCAACTGTAGTGCAATGAACAAACAGATGCCTGAATTTTCTGAGTTGGTTTTCCGATATCAAACCCAAATCTTCTGCTCTGGTTTTTAACAGGTCAAATGACTTGTTCTCCAAACCCTTCACCTGATCCATTACCTCAAGGATGGTGGCTGCTGAAAGGACTTCAACCGGTTTATATCGGGTGGAGTCCATGTTTCGTATCAAAAGATCACGTTGGGTTGGATCAGCTTCCCAGCAATAGACTTTTGAATCCGGATAGGCTTCAGAGAAAAATGCGGGACCAAGGCCTTCCCCGGCAGCAAGATCAACAATGATGGGTTGAATACCGGCCCTGCGTTTAAACAGAAGAAGCCTGTAAACGAAGAATAGTTTAAACCTGGAGAGAAAGGCCTGCATCTGGTTAACCTCCAATCGAAATGAGCGGGCATAAACGATCTGAGTTTCCTGGTCTTTGATATCGCCAAAACGGATAAGAAGCCAATGGTAAGCCCTCCAATTGCCATCTGTTATCCAGAGAAACAAGGGTTTGAACAGCAATAAAAGCCAGTGAAGCACGTAAGGTGGGGTTTATGGGGGGCGAAGTTAGCCGATTTGCTTCGATGAGGGATCGACTATGCAGTGCCTATTCAAAGTTTTATTCTATTTGCAGCGTCATGGGAGTGGTCATCAAAGAGAGTATCATATCGAGTTTCTACAGTTACATCGGTATAGGGATAGGCACGGTCAATGCCTTGTTCCTTTATACCCATTTTTTAAGTCCGGAAGACCTTGGACTGGTGAGGATTATTCCCGAAATCGCTTTAATCTATTCGACATTTGCTCAGTTGGGTGCTCCTTATATCGCCTCAAGGTTTTTCCCGTCTTTCAGGGGCAATGAGCAAACTCAACCCTATTTCGTGATTTACACTCTGTTGGTGGCTTCAGGGGGTTTTCTTGTTTTTGCATTGTTCTATCTGTTTTTTCATGACTGGCTGTTATCCTTCTATTTAGAGAGGGCAGGAGCGATAGTCGACTATCATTGGATTCTGATGCCCTTTACCTTGGTGTACATCCTGATCAACATGGTGGAAACCTATGTGCGCAACAATCTCAATATCACCCTTTCAAACTTTTTAAGGGAAGTATTTCTTAAACTTGGGGCCACCCTGCTGATCCTTCTATATGGATACCAATGGATCAGTTTAACTGCATTTCTCTGGTATTTCCTTAGTTTGCATCTGGTGGTTTTTTATGTGCTTTACAGACGTCTAAAAAAAACCAATTTTTTCAAGTTCAGTCTTCGTTCCAAATGGTGGACGATCTCCCAAAAAAGAGAAATGTTTCAATATGGCGTCTTGATCATTATTGGAAGCTTCGGACTGCTTATCATTACGAAAATCGATATGCTTATGCTGCCTGCACTGGCAGGATTAAGTGCCACAGGGATTTACTCCACTGCCATCTTTTTTGCGACAGTGATTGAA
This sequence comes from Cytophagaceae bacterium, assembly GCA_027488815.1. Taxonomy (GTDB): domain Bacteria; phylum Bacteroidota; class Bacteroidia; order Cytophagales; family JAIYAX01; genus JAIYAX01. The sequence continues at coordinate 242,097 of JAIYAX010000001.1, forward strand.
GTACCCAAGCGGTCAATCAACCAAATCGTTCTGCCGATTTTAATCAACGCCGAAAGCCAGGGGGATAGGCAAAAGATACATGAGCTGTATCAAAAGTCTGCCATGAACGGATTAATTGCCGGCATGATCTTGTTTTGCCTGATAGCCTTTAATCTGGATTCCCTTTTCGAGTTTATACCTAAAAAGGAAATCTACAGCACCGGAAAATGGGTCATCATTCTGCTTGGTCTCTCCAAGCTTATGGACATGGCGACAGGCATTAGTTATGAAATAATGGCCTATTCAAAGTATTATAAAATGATGTTTGTAATGCTTTTGTTTATCGGCATTTTCTCCTTCGCCGGAAACTATTGGCTCATTCCCCCTTATGGAATTAATGGAGCTGCTGCTGCCACACTTATGGCAACAATGGTGTTTTGCCTTATTCGAATCATCATGGTCAAAAGGCTGTTTCAGGTCACTCCCTTCAGTAAACAAATGGGAAAACTGACCCTGCTTTTTGTCATCCTATGCCTGATTTACACGTTGACTCAGGGGTACTTGAAAGGCCTACATCCATTGCTATCCATGGCTATCTGGGGAAGCTATACCCTTGTCTTCCTGGTCGGAGGCATTTACTGGCTAAAAGTTTCCGTTGAGGCCAATGCGGTGATTGACAGGTCCATCGTTGAGGCTTTGAAGCTTCTACATCTTTCCAAATAAGTCTTCACCCAAATAAATCGGGCAATCAAGCCCATAATGGCTTATTTATCTCCGCCTAAAATGATTGGCAGCCCGTCTTTGCCAGATCCGATGACCACTACCTTGGCATTTGGAGATTTGGCCAGGTCCTGAGTAGCTTCTATGCCTTTCCATTTCAATAGTTTATCTGAGATTCCTTCTGAAACAATGGTCTGGAAGTCCTGAATACCTTTTGCCTCAATACGTTTACGCTCAGCCTCTTTGGTCTCTTTCTCAATGCGGAAGGCATACTCCTGAGACTCTTGCTCCTGCTTCAGTTTGCGCTCAATTGCTTCTCGGATGGTGAGTGGAAGCTCAACCGAGCGGATCAAAATGGCGTCTAGTAACAGGTGGTTTTTGTTCAGGATATCCTTGGTGGACTCAATGATTTCAGACTGAATGACTTCTCTTTTTGATGAGTACAACTGCTCCGGAGTGTATTTGCCGATCACTTTACGGGTCGCCGAGCGCACTTCGGGGATAATAATTTTTGCTAGAAAGTCAGATCCCACGGTATTATGGATATATCCAATCATTTCATCCATTGGCTTGTAGCGAACAGAAATATCTACTTTTATGGACAACCCATTGTTGGAAAGCACATCCATCACCTCTGCCTGCTCCTGTAGTCGAACATCATAGACATACATTGTATTCCATGGTGCGATCACCTGAAAACCTGGCTGATACGACTCATCAACCTGGATACCTCCGCCAAATGGCCTGAAAAGCACTCCACGGTGGCCCGCTTCAATGGTGATAAACATGGAACTCATGGCGACAATGGAGAAAATGACCCCAAACACAATGACAATGACAAGCAACACTTTTCTAGGATCCATGGGATTATCTGATTACGTTAATGGTGGTAAAGTACTCCTTTTGTTCGTAACTAATCAAGGCAAAATAAATACCGGAGGGCAATCCTGATGGATCCCACACCAGATCAGGCCCTTCCTTATCCATTAACTTTCTTCCCCAGCGATCTGTGATGCGCAGGCCGAGAACAGCCGACTGGCATGGGTCACCTGCCGTTGCCTCTACCCGAAACAAATCATTGATCCCATCTCCATTCGGGGTCACCAGATTGGGCACTTCAAAACTGGAGGATACAGTTTTGGGAGTTTCAGTTTTGATCCAAAACCGTCGGCTTACTGCATTTGAAGCATAACAGCTGCCATCAAACAAAGTGAGTACAAAAGGATAAGGCTGTTTGCGATTTTTCGAGCAAGAGCTAACGAAGTCCAACTCTGTTCTAAGTTGAGATTTTCCTCTCAGGAGCTTCCAGTTGCTTTGCCAGATAGCAAGCGTAAAGCCTTCAGCTCGCAAGTCCAGATATAAACTATCCTGATCCAATGTGTCAAGGCCTTCTACCTCCAGAGAAATAGGGCTGTCAATTGATACCAGTAATGTATCAGTTGCGGGGTTAAGTTTTAGCTGAGGTGGGCTATTGGGGCTAGGCTGAGACTTTAAGAACACGCTGAACGTATCTACCCTTGCCAAAGGACATGTACCGTCTTGATAGATGAGGTGCAAGGTTTGAGGATTGGCCAGAGCCGTTCCACAATCAGGTAAGCATATCTTAAAATCAGCTGTGTCGATTACCCCGTTTATTCTTGCGCTGGTCTTGTCCAACTGCACTGACCCTGTCCAGTTAGGCAGCAGGGAAGCCCTAAGTTGTACCACTTCCGGTTGACTGCGGTCACTTACTCTCAACTGAAGGCATCGGTCATTGGCATCACGCAAAGTGACAGTGTCTTGTTCATTGTACATGATGCTGAGTCCCGGTTTTCCAAGCCATGCCTGCGGGCTTAACGCCTGTGGGCAGGTCCTCACCTGGTATTGAAAATCTCGTCTGACTTCGCCTATTTTCACTCCAGCTCTGAACTCACTTACTTTGACGGAGAAGAGGTAGACCCCGTTCTGAACGGGATTAATTCGCAGCACACCAGCAGTGCTCAATGTTGCCTGTGGATTGCTAGAGAAAGGGCTGTTAGTAGAAAAACTTGATGCCCAAATAACGGGAATATAGGGCCCAGGCAATGCAACGGGTACGACAGGCCCTATGCTGAGGGAAGTGTTTCCCCATAGCGGAAGAGCAAACTCATAAGATAGGCTGTCTCCATTGGCATCCACAGCTCTTAAATCTGCTTGGTACGGAACACCGTTGCAGAGGTAATCTGATTTCCAGGGAGCCCATTCAGGCGAGGAATTATTGCGGTAGGTACTGAGCGAGGGAAACTCAAGGTAAAAAACCATCCCTGTAACTAAAGGGTTCAGCAAGTTGGTGGCAATGGCATTCCGGCAACAGCGCTCATAAGCCATATAGTAGCCACCGGGCTCATTATAAACAGCCGGGGAAAGGGTAACTTCCAGTTCATAAAAATGGCGTGTAATGCTGTAATTGGAGGCTCTGCAAGCAGGGTTGGTGTATTCCAAAATACGGCCGGAGCGGTAGGGAATTGTTATTGCTTGCTTAAGCTGATTGTTTGCTTTGCTGAAAACCCCCACCAGCGCCGAGGCATCGATTGCTTCCAGACCACCATTTACGTTGTCAAACAATAAGTTCACCCTGATCAGATAGCGATCGTTTCCACGAGACAACATCTGAATATCTCCGCCAACAATGTGATTTGCTTCAAGCTCCGAAAAGCTAACTAGATAAATACATGCGAACAGAAGTATCTTTAGCCCTTTAAAAATCATAGTTCATGTTTATCAACCAAAAGTAAGGCTTGAGCAGAAGAAAAAAAACGAAAAATAAAGGCTTTGAACCATTGCCGGAACTGATTGATGTAAAAATCGAGGCAGTAGCTGCAGAGGGGAAGTGCATTGCGCACCATCAGGATAAGGTGGTTTTCAGTGAATATACTGCTCCCGGTGATGTGGTGGATTTGAGCATCATCAAGAACAAATCCAGGTACATGGAAGCAAAGCTGTTGAGGATTAAAAAGCCTTCTGAGTATCGGAAAGAGCCTTTTTGCAAACATTTTGGAGTATGTGGTGGCTGTAAGTGGCAGCATCTGGACTACAAGCAGCAAGCGCTTGCCAAACAAAATCAGGTGACGGAACAATTGCAACGTATCGGGCAAATTCAAGTTGAAGAAGTATTTCCCATCCTTGAAGCCCCTGAAACCCAATACTACCGTAACAAGCTGGAATTTTCTTTTACTCATAAAAGGTGGCTTAGCATAGAGGAAACGCAGGGCACAGAGCGTTTTGACCGAAGAGGGCTAGGATTTTACTTGCCGGGTCAGTTTGATAAAATACTGGATATTCAGGAGTGTTTTCTGCAAGCTGAACCCTCCAATACCATCCGAAATCTGATCCGGCAGAAAGCTGTGGAATGGGATATCCCTTTTTACCAGAGAGTTGATCATCAGGGGATTTTGCGAAATGTGATTATCCGCAACAGCTCAACCGGAGAGCTCATGGTCATCCTAATTGTAAAGGAATTGAGCGATGGGGTTTTTGCGCTTTTGGAAGAGCTCAAAAGTCAAATCAAAGAACTCAGCTCATTGCACTATGTGATCAACCCTAAACTCAACGACACCATCCATGACCTGGAGGTACATCTGTATCATGGTAAGGCCTATATCAAAGAAAGGATGGAAGACCTGTTCTTCCGGATTGGTCCTAAGTCGTTTTTCCAAACCAACTCAAAACAAGCCCTGGCCTTATATCAAGTCGTCAGGGAGTTTGCAGGCTTGAAGGGTGGTGAAATCCTATATGATTTGTACAGCGGCACCGGAACCATTGGGCTCTTTCTGGCAAAGGAAGCCGCCAAAGTGGTAGGTGTTGAATACATCGAAATGGCGGTAGCCGATGCTAAAACGAATGCAGTAGAAAACGGGATCGCACACGCTGAGTTTTTCGCAGGGGATATGAAATCAATGCTCAATGAAGACTTTTTCAAGCAACATGGCTACCCTGACGTAGTCATTACCGACCCTCCAAGGGCAGGAATGGATGAGGCTGTCGTTCAAAACCTATTGTTGAGCAAGGCCAAGCGGATCGTGTATGTGAGTTGCAATCCGGCCACACAGGCAAGAGACCTGGCGCTGATGGCTTCGCAGTACAAGGTCAGAAAAATACGACCGGTGGATATGTTTCCTCATACCTCACATGTAGAAAATGTAGCTTTGCTGGAGCGATATGCATAACGACCCTGAACTCAATGGCAAATATCTGGGAAGCATTACCAAGGACTTTGCCCAAGTAAGTGAGCTCCTCCGTGAGGCTTGCTACCAGTGCCATAAAAGAGGAATATCGGAGTACCCGATCGTGACCATTTCCCGTGAAAGCCTCCCCTTCGGTGCAGTGATCATGGACAAAGGCCAACAGGGATTGCAATGGTTTTTTGGGCTTTCCATGCTTGAGGAGTTTATTCAGCGAAACCTCATCAGCCCTGAAGCCGAGCAGGATTTTATCAGCACATACAAAAACGTGGATGAATATTGCTGTTGCTTCGTGGTGGACAAGGAGTTTTTAAATTTTGTGTACATCCCCTTCCCAGAGGATTAAAGTATGCAGTCCGGCGAACTATATCAACGACTAGCTGAACAACTGCAAAGCGGCTTACCTGGCAAGGAGGCGCAATACCTGATGGCTCCCTTTCGCCGGCAGCAGCGGGAAATCGAGGCGCTCGCAGAAGGAAAAGTGCCCAAAGAAGGGGGCGTACTGGTCTACCTCTACCCTGTTGAAGAACATGAATACCGTATACTTCTCACGTTGCGCAACGATTACAAAGGGGTTCACAGCGGACAGGTGAGTTTCCCCGGAGGCAAAAAAGAGCCTCAGGACCTTAGCTTGTACTATACATCTTTGAGAGAGGCTGAAGAAGAGACCGGTGTAAAAGTAATGGAACCTGAAGTGCTGGGCCCAATGACTGACCTGTATATCCCTCCAAGCAATTTTATGGTGCACCCTTTATTGGCCATGAGCAGCCAGACCCCTGAGCTAAAACCCGACCCGGTGGAAGTGAAACGGATTGTGCCTTTCACCATTCAGGAACTGCTGGACCAAAGCAAGGTAAAAAGTGCTCCGATGCAGGTTTTTAACAATATGACGGTGGATGTACCTTATTTTGACGTGGATGGCCTGCGGGTGTGGGGGGCAACGGCGATGATACTAAGTGAGCTGAAGGAATTAATTAAAAAGGTGTGGGATTGACGATTGGGGGATTGACGATTGAAGGGATTGACGATTGGGGGATTGACGATTGAAGGGATTGACGATTGACGATTGATGGTTATGGTAGAATTGTTAAAAAATAGAACAAAGAAAATCGGATTGGAAGTCATTAAGCTTGTTGATGAATTGCCAAGCAAGCCTTCGGCCTGGGCTGTTGCCAAACAAATAATCAGGAGCTCAACTTCAATAGGTGCAAATTACAGGGCAGCTTGTCGAGCAAAATCATCCGCTGATTTTATTTACAAACTGAAAATAGTTGAAGAAGAAGCTGATGAAACCCAATATTGGCTGGAAGTATTGGAAGAAAGTAACTTAATTCAATCTAATAGGATCATTCAATTGAAAAAAGAGGTTAACGAAGTCGTCTCAATAGTAGTAGCATCAATTAAAACTGTTCGTGAAAACGAAAACAACAAATCAAAAAATCGTAAATCGTAAATCGTAAATTAAATATATACAAATACTAATCTCGCCTAAGCCCGCAACAAATAACAACGAATAATCTTCACCCCTGAAATTGATAAAAAACTAAATTACACGCTGAAAATGCAATAAATTAGCCTTATTACTGTCAACAATTATTCCATGAAAAAGCTGCTTTTTTTTGTTTTGGCCCTAATACCAAGTATTGGCAATGCCCAGCAAGACCTAAGGTACCAAAGCCCTGACGATACGCTCAAGGCTCTTGCGCTTGCTCCCTTACCTCCTCAATTGCTGTTTAGCCTCGACAACCAGTGGATGGTTTTCCTTCAGAGGCCCGGCTACCCCTCCATTGAAGACCTCTCCAAGCCGGAAAAAAGACTTGCAGGCCTTCGTTTCGACCCCAAAAACTTTGGAAGCAGCCGACAGCTAATTTACACCGGGCTTGAAATAAAAAGCATGAAAGGGCGAAAAGGCTTGGCTATTTCCGGCCTTCCAGAAAGACTCAAGATCAGTGATTTCCGTTTTTCACCTTCTGGAAAGTATGTCTCCTTTGTTCAGAACTATCCCGACAAACTGGAGTTATGGTTCATTGATTTAAGCACAGGCAAAGCAGCAAAAGCCATTGACCGTGCGGTTCATGGCTTTCTGGGCAGTCACATCTGGCTTTCCGGCGATCAGGGACTGGTGGTATCGTTGGTTCCTCAGGGAAGAACCGACCTTCCTGCCGATCAAAGCACCCCGACCGGGCCGACAGTGGATGAAAACTTAGGTAAAAAAGCTCCCTCCAGAACCTATCAAGACCTGCTCAAAAAGCCGGCAGATGAGCTAGCTTTTGAGTACTATGCAAGCTCAGAAATCTGGCTCGTTGTACCCGGGAAAAGCACAAAAAAGCTTAAAGATGCCGAGCTCTATACCGATGTGAGCGGCTCACCAGATGGCCGGTTTTTGATGATCGAGCAGCTTAAGAGGCCATTCTCTTATCTGGTACCTTTCAACCGCTTTCCAAGGACCATCAGCGTAATGGCCGTAGACGGCAGCTTGCAAAAAACACTGGCAGACCTCCCTCTGCAAGATCAAATCCCCAATGGATTCAATGCAGTGGAAAAGGAGGCTAGGTATTTTAATTGGAGAGCTGATGCTCCGGCTACAATTTGCTATGTACAGGCTATGGATGAAGGAGACCCTAAAAAGAAGGCTGACAAAAGAGATGCAGTGTACCTCTGGCAAGAGCCCTGGCAAGCTCCGGCGAAGCTACTGATGGAGTTACCACTTCGCTTTGCAGGAATTACCTGGGGTGATGAAAAGAGAGCCCTCATCAATGAAAGCTGGTGGGCTGACCGCAAAACCAGAACCTACCTGTTGGATCCTTCCGGTGCTTCTAAGCCTAAAGTGCTTTTTGACCGTTCGTCTGAAGATCGATACAATGATCCGGGATCGCCTCTGACCAAATTGAATTCCTTCGGCCGAAATGTGATCGCTTTTGGTAAAAAAGGAAACATGTGGCTCAGCGCCTCAGGAGCCTCAGCGGAAGGGGATTATCCTTTCATTCAGGAGTTTGACCCTGTTTCTGGAAAAAAGAAAGTCGTATGGAAATGCGAACCGGGCTGGTATGAATATCCCCTCACGGTGCTGGACTTTGACAAAGGCAGCTTTGTGACGTTCAGGCAAAACAAGACCACCAACCCCAACTACTACCTGCGTACTCTGGGAAGCAAAACTGCTGAGGCACTTACCCAAAATCCAAATCCCTATCCTTTGCTGGAGGGTATACAAAAGCAATTTGTGAAATACAGACGAAGCGATAGCCTGGAGCTCACCGCTGATTTGTACCTGCCTAAAGGCTATGAAAAAAGTCAAGGACCCCTACCCACTCTTATCTGGGCATATCCCAGAGAATTTAAAAGTGCAGACCATGCCGCCCAGGTCCGTGGATCCATGCATATGTTTACCCGGCTCAACTGGGGTAGCCCGCTGTTCTGGGTGGCCAAGGGCTACGCAGTGATCGACAATGCCTCCATGCCCATTGTAGGAGAAGGAAGTAAAGAGCCTAACGATACTTTTCTGCCCCAATTGGTGGATAATGCCCGTGCAGCCATTCAGTATGGTGCTTCTCTTGGAGTGGTGGACAGCACACGGGTAGCCGTCGGTGGGCATTCCTACGGAGCCTTCATGACAGCCAACCTGCTTGCTCATAGTGACCTGTTCAAAACCGGGATCGCACGAAGTGGGGCTTACAACCGTACCCTGACCCCTTTTGGCTTTCAGTCAGAGGAAAGAACCTATTGGGAGGCACCGGAGGTTTATTTCCAGATGTCACCCTTCTCTTTTGCTAACAAAATCAATGAGCCTATCCTGATGATCCACGGGGAGGCTGACAATAACCCCGGCACCTTCCCCTTGCAGAGTGAGCGCTTGTACAATGCCATCAAAGGACATGGAGGCACAGCCAGGTATGTGGTGCTGCCCTCCGAAAGCCATGGGTATGCAGCAGAGGAGAGCATCCTGCACATGCTTTGGGAGATGGACCGTTGGTTATCGATCTACCTGAAAAAGTAAGTATGGAGTACATTCTGGCACTGGACAGGGAGCTTTTCTTGTTGCTTAATGGCTTTCATGCTCCGTTCTGGGATGATTTCTTTTATCAGGTCACCAAAACCCTTACCTGGCTACCCTTGTATGCCATAGTGATTTGGCTGATGATCAGGCAGTATGGCTGGCAAGCGATTTACCTCATGATAGGGTTGGCAATTACCGTTACACTGGCAGACCAGTTCACCTCTAGCTTCATGAAGCCCTATTTTGAGCGGTTACGCCCCTGCTGGGAGCCCGGCCTGGAGGGGATCATTTATGTACCCAGAGGCTGTGGGGGCCGATATGGTTTTGCCTCCTCTCATGCCGCCGACACGTTAGGAGCCGCACTGTTTTGCTGGTACTGGCTGAGGAAGAAGAGCCCTTGGATCAGCCTGATCTTTATTTGGCCGATACTTTCTTCCTACAGTCGCATTTACCTGGCTGCCCACTACCCCGGTGATGTGCTGGTAGGATGGGTGGTGGGAGGTCTTGCTGCGGGTGGGCTTGTTTGGGTGATGATTATAATTGGAATTAAAGCTGAGCATAGGGATTGACGAATGTTTGATTGACGATTTTTGGATTGACGATTTTTGGATTGACGATTGGGGGATTGACGATTGGGGGATTGACGATTGAAGGGATTGACGATTGAAGGGATTGACGAACTGCCTTGGTTCGTGTCCCATGAACCAAGCCGAAGCCGTATTTACCTGGCAGCCCACTAGCCCAGCGATATGTTGGTGGGCATTTGTGTTGCGGGAATTAGGGTTTGGGTGATCCTCAAGAGCAAAAAAGCCCATTGGCTTAAAGCGATTTGCAATTAATTTAGAGGCCAAATTCCATCATGATCTTCAGATGAAATCTATTCCGCATAAAATATCAGCATTATGCTTTGCAGCGTTTACATCCAACCTGCTTTATGCTCAAAAAGTACCCACATCCTTGGTTCGTGAGACA